>NZ_BCYP01000033.1 GCF_001598255.1 Mitsuaria chitosanitabida ATCC BAA-476 = NBRC 102408 | reverse complement strand
AAGCCGAAGCCGAAGCCGAAGCTGTGCCTGTGCCTGTGCCTGTGCCTGTGCCTGTGGCTGTGGCTGTGGCTGTGGCTGTGGCTGTGGCTGTGACTGTGGCCAGTACCTCGCCCTGCGCACGCAGGGGCGATGGCGTTGCGGACGGGCGCGCGGCCAGTTCGGGAGGCTCGCTGGAGCCCGCCACCTTGCCGGCATGCGCCGAGTCCGCCGAGCCCGTGCCCAGCCGCGGCAACAGGCTGGTCGCCGCGATCGCCATCGCGAAGATGGACACGACGAACAGCAGGTTCAGCACCACGTTGATCAGGGCGTCGACATAGCCCGGCCAGAAGTCCGGGGCATCGCGGGACGAATCAGCGTGCATGGTCAGTCTCCTTGTCGGTGGCGAAGGACGCGAGCGAGACGACGACCACGCGACCGGGAACGTCCCGAGCGGCGGCGGCGGCGGGCAGGACGCGCGGCCGGATGCGGTCCCCCGCAATGCCGGCTGCCATCAACGCGTTGCGCACAGCCATGACCCGCACGAAAGCCGCCCGAGCGCTGCCTGGTGTTCGCGCATCCGTCGTGGCATCGACCGTCAGCGGCCTCTCGCCCAGATCGGCCACCGCGGCGCGCAACGCCGATTGGGTGGCCTCGTCCAGTTGATAAGCCTGGCTGTCGAAGCTGAGCGCGATGCGCCAGGCCGGTGTCGACGCCTCACCCGTGCGTGCCGCGGGTCGGCGGCCCGTGCCGGCGCCCGCGTCAGCCCCAGCACCAGCGCCGGGGTCGGGGTCGGGGTCGGCATCGGCGTCGGGCCCCGCGCCTGAAACGGAGGCGGTGGCCCCGCGAAGCTGGGCCTCGAGGACCGATGCGCCAGGGGCGCCGCCCCGGCCGCCGAGGCCGATCCGGCGATCGCCACCGGTGAGCGACGACGTCACCGCCGACGGCTCCTGCCGCGGACGCAGGCCGTCGGCGATCACCGCGGCCCGCTCCATCACTTCGCCCGTGTGCCCGCCCAGGACGAACAGGTTGGCACCGAGAAACCCGATCAGCAGCAGCAGGGTGATCGCGAGCGCCGCCGTGGCGCCGACGTAGCCGGGCCAGACGTTGGGAGCGGAAGAGGAGGTCTTCATGGCGGCCTCACAGCACGATGCCTTGCGCGATCAGCGCGTTGACGTCGGTGGTCGGCAGCGAGACCCCGGTGAGGAAGATCTGCTGCGTGACCCGGCCCGCGCCGGCACCGTCGATGTCGATGGTGATCAGCGTGCCGATCGCCCCCACGTCCGAGCCGGCGGCGCCGGCCGGCGCCTGGACCCGGTCCAGGATGCGGATCCAGGGCGAGAGATCGGTCTCCGAGCCGGTGCGCCCTTCCAGCAGGCTGAGGATCTGCAGACGGTCCCGATCACCCTCGGTGGTGCCGAAGTCGCGGATGACGTCGACCGCGCCCGACGGGCCGGCATCGTGGCGTTGCCAGACGAAGGTGTCGTTGTCCAGATCGTCGGGCCGGCGCGCCGAGCCACCTCGGCCATACAGCACGTCGTTGCCCGTGCCGCCGATGATCGTGTCGTCGCCCAGACCGCCCATGATCACGTCGTTGCCGGCGCCGCCATCGATGAAGTCGTCGCCCGCGCCCATGCGTTGCGTGAACATGCGGTTCTCGGCGTTCGCGTCGCCCGGCCCGTCCAGCACGGCGGCGCGGGCCGCGTCGATGGCGGTCTTCGCGGTACCGGTGTTGTCGAAGCGGTTCAGCGAGGGGTTGGCCGCGCCCTCGAACTCAGCGCTGTAGTCCGACCCGCTGCCGACCCCCGCGCCCCCGCCGCCGCTGCCGCGGCCGCTGGTCCAGATGCCCGAGAGGCCCGCCTTGACGCCGCCCAGGTTGGTGGCGTCGCCAGTGACCGTGCGGCCGTCGCCCAGTGGGCGCCCGCCCGCACCGGCCCCGACACCGCCCGTTCCCGGCGACCCATTGCCGCCGAACGTGTTGCCGCCGCCACCGCCGCCGCCGCCGTAGCCGCCCGCGCCACCGGCCGCGAGGCCGGTGTCGCCATCGAAGCCGTCGCCGAAGATCACGTCGTCCCCGTCGCCACCATGGAGGATGTCGTCCCCCGCTCCGGCGCTGCCCCCCGCGCCAGTGCCTCCGCCCGCACGGGCGCCGCCACCGCCGCCCGAGCCGTCCCCGAAGATCAGGTCCGCCTGGGCGGTGCCGAGGATCAGGTCGTCACTGCCGCCACCTGCGCCGCCCGAGCCGCCTGGCGCGCCCGACAGCGGCGTGGTCGAGCCGCCGTTGCCCGAGCCGTCCCCGAAGATCACCACCCCCTGCGTGTGCTGGACGGCGAGGTTGAGATAGCGGGTTTCCGTCGCCGCGGTGGCGCTCGGGTGGGCGATCGTGAACTCGGCGTCGGCGAAGGCGCCGCTCGCCTGCAGGGCCGCGGCGGACTGGTTGTAGCGCAGCGTGATGTGACCATCCAGCAGCTCCCGCAAGGTGAAGGCCTCGGCGTCCGCCAGGATCTGGCCGTCCCGGTAGACCGCCAGGTTCACCATCTGCGCGAAGGTGATGGTCACGTCCGCGGGGCTGGCGAAGTCGCCGATGCCCAGGTGGGCCGCGGTCAGACGTTCCCCATAGAGCGAACCGTTGGACAGCAGGCTGTCGTCCGGATCGGAGTCGTTCATCGAGCGAGCTTCCAACTGGAGCACCTGGGGTGCCAGGATGGGGGGGAGGCCCTCGACCACGCGCAGGTCGAAGGTCGTGGACGATCCGAGATTGCCCGCGGTATCTCGCGAGAGCGCGATGAACCTCGGCGAGCCCGGGGAGACGGCGATGTCGAGCGTCGCCAGTCCGGTGGCGTCGAAGACGCCGGTGCCCCGCAGTTCGCTGGCTTCCGTCGTGCCGTTGCCGTTCGCGTCCTCGTACAGCCAGTAGGTCGATCCGGCCTCGCCTCGCAGCTGCAGCTGGATGTCCCGCGCGGCGGTGATGCCGTCGCCCTTGACGCCGGTGTCGCTCGTGGACACGAGCTCGATGCCCGGCGCGACCGGGGCGGTGGCATCGACCGTGAGCGCCATGGCCGAGGACGATTCGCCCTTGCGGCCGTAGGCGTCGATCTGGTAGCCGAGCAGTTGGTGCGCGCCCTCGGCCAGCGTGACCGACACCGTCTGGCTGGTCTCGCCGGCGCGCGGGGGGACGGTGGTCAGGCGCTCGCCCTCGTCCTCGATGCCGTTGCCGTTCCGGTCGTCGAAGAGCACGACGCGCGCATCGGCCTGACCCGAGACCACGATCCGGACGGCCGTGCGCTGGGTCAGTCCGTCGGTGGCGCTGTCGCCGGTGTCGTCCTCGCCGAGCAGGCTGAGCTTGGGCGCGGTGACCGGCTGCGCGGCGATCGCGATCGTGCCGGGGGTCGCGCTGGCCTGGTTGCCCGCCGCGTCGGTCGCGACCGCGCCGATGGCGATCTTGCCGTCGCTCAAGGTCAGTCCGGTCTGCACCGTCTGCCGCGCCTCGGTCTGGCGATAGCGCGCCAGCACGCGGTCGGACGCGTCGTAGCGACCGTTGCCGTTGTCGTCGACGAACAGCGTGACGTCGCTGCCGACCTCGGCGCTCACCTGCAGCGTCGGGCTGCTCTCCAGCGCCAGCGGCGTGCCGTCGCTCGCGGTGGCCCGCAGGCCCGCGAGTCGCACTTGCGGCGTGTCGGTCGTGTTGTCGACCAGCAGGTCCTTGAGGCTAGAGGTCGGGCCGGTGCGTTCATCGCTGTCGGACTGGAACACGCCCAAGGCATGACGGCCCGGATCCAGCGCGACCGAGATCACGCCGGTGGTCCTGCCGTTGCGGATCACCGTCGAGCCGATCTCCTCCCCGAGGTCGACCACGCCGTTGCCATTCAGGTCCTCGAACAGGTGGACGGTGCGCCCCGCCTGGCCGGTGACCTCCAGCCGCAGGGTCGTCTTTTGCGTGACGCGATCCGCCGCGTCGCGGCCGGTGTCGTCCGCGCCGACCAGCGACCAGTCAGCGGCGCCAATGGGGACGCCGATGGTGATGCCGGCGCTCCCTTCCGACGTCGGCAGGTCCTGCGATGCCGCGGTGCCGGCCGCGGTGGCGAATCCGCCACCGTTCGTCGACTTGATGCCCGTCACCCGGATCTCGCCAGGCGCCGCGAAGTCTTCCTTCGCCACCGCGTACTCGAAGACCAGCGCGCCGTCGGACGTCGTGCCGACGAAGCGGGCCAGCACGCTGCGCTCGCCGAGCTGCAGGTCGAGCGTGGTGTCTCCCACCACGCACAGGCGCGCGTCGGCGGCCAGCACGACACGGACCTTGTCGCCGGCCCCCAGCGCGTCCTGCTTCGCCGCGCCCTGCGCGTCGACCGCGCTGAGGCTGACGTCGGTCAGGCGAGGTGCGGCGCTCGGGGCAAGCCCGAAGGCCTTGTTCATGAAGGCGAGCGTGGTGGCCGAGCGGTCGTTGGCGGACAAGGCGTTGAAGGCTTGCGTCAGCCGATCCGCGAGCACCGCGCCGTCGTCCGCCGTCGCTTTCCAGGTCGGAGCGCTCCCCGACCGGTCGATGAAGGGCGCCAGCAGGGCCAGCGCGCCACTGTCGCCGGGCGAGCCCGCGACGGTGTCCAGGCCTGACAGCAGCGCCAGCACACGACCGTAGTCGTTGGCCGAGGTCTTGCCTCCGTTGGCGTCGATGGTGGCCTGAGGAGTCAGCTGGGTCAGGTCCGTGTCGCCCAGCCCGAGCAGCTTGGCGAGCGCGACGTTGGCGCTGGTCAGCGCGGCGGGAGCCGGCAACTTGCCGTCGGCCAGGTTCAGGCCTTGCACGACGAGCTCGGTGAGCGGGGTGATGTTCGCCTTGAGCAGGGTCTCGCTGTCGCGCGAGACGACGGCGCGCCACTGGGTGCCGAGGTTGACCGGCGCGCCGGTGGCCTCGTCGCGGTAGTCGGGCGCCGTGCCGTCGCTGTTGACGGAGACCAGCAGGGCGCCACGGTAGGCGCCCGGCATCCCGGTGATCTGGTAGCGGCCGTTGCCGTCCACCAGGCCCGAGCCGAGCAGCCGGCCGGCGTCGTCGCGCACTTCCACGCGCAGGTCGTTGCCCGTCACCACCGGCCCGCCGGTGATCGAGCCGAACAGGGTGAAGGCCGCCGGCGGCTCCGTCGCCGGGGCCGGGGCCGGTGCGGGGGCTGGCGCGGGCGTCGGGGTCGTCGTCCCGCTGGACGACGCCGGCGAGACCGAGGCCGCGCTGCCGCCCGAGCCCTTGCCGGCGGCGGCGATCGCGACACCACCGAATGCGCCCGCCAGCGAGGCCCAGGGCGTCCATTGCTCGGCCCAGGACTTGGTGGCCGGCGCGGCCGCGGCGTGCGCGCCGGTCGGCGCCGCCGATTCAGCGCCCGTCGCCGAGTCGGCGACACCGGCTCGGGCGGTCGAGCCCTTCAACCACAGCGGATCGTCCTGGCGGGCGGGCGTGCTGACCGCCACCGACGACAGGTCGCCGATCTCCATGCGGCCGGCCTGGCGGAGCAGGGCGCTGCCGGCGACCTCGCTGTCGTCGAACTGCAGGACGAAGGCCGGATCGGTCATCGAGCGGATCGCGCCGTCGGGCACCACGGCGGTCTCGCCGGTGTCCATCGTGAGGACCAGATCGGTATCCAGGACGCGGATCTCGCGGACCTTGGACAGCTGGGCCGAGATCTTGGTGGCGGAGGGGCGCTTGCCGGTCGGTGCGGCGGACGCGGGCACGGACGGGGTGGAGGTGGACGAACTCATGACGGATCCAGGGATGAAAGAGAAGAGGGAGGCGACGGTCGACCGGGCGGTGCGAAGCGCGCCGCCGGCTCGGATCAGGCGCGGGCGGGCAGACCGGCGTCCAGGAGGACGGTGCGCAGTCGGCCGGAGATGTCGTCGAACGCGTCGCGGCAGTCCTGCAGCGATTGCTGGAGCGCGGCGTCGCGGTGATCACGGCGCGCGGCGGCAGCCTGGTCGGCTTCCTGGGACAGCACGCCCAGTTCGACCAGGCGTTGGCTCGCCTGCTGCTGGGACTGCAGGGCATGGACCAGCTCGCGCGAACCGGATTCCTGCAGGCTGCAGAGCCGGGCCATCAGCTCGCGCAGTTGCGCGCCCTGATCCAGGAAGACCGGCGCGCGATCGAGGGCGGCGGCCACGATCGCCGCCAGACGCGCGATCGAGGACTCGAGCTGGGCGATGGGCGCGAGCGCCTCGTCCAGCGCGCGGGCCTGGGCGTCGCGCAGCAGCTCGATGCCGCCCAGGACGGCCTGCCAGCGGGCGTGCTCGGCCTCGGACTCGCCGGGCAGGCGAGGCAGGGCCAGGGCGCCGCGGGCATCGCGGTCGAAGGCATCGATCAGCACGTCGTGGATCTGGCCCGCGACGCGATGACGGGTCTTCTGCACGGCCACCAGCGTCAGCCCCAGCAGCAGCGAGCCCAGCAGACCGTAGAGCGAGGCGATGAAGGCGGTGCCCATGCTTTTCATCGGCGCCTGCAGCTTGACCATCATCCCGCCCAGCATCGCGGCGGGGTCCGAGCCGCTGCCCGCGGTCATCCCGGTGAACAGCTGCGCCAGTTCGTTCAGGGCGCCGAGCAGGCCGATGAAGGTGCCGACCAGGCCCAGGCCCACGAGCGCGCCGGCGATGAAGCCAGGGAAAGCCAGGCGCTCGCCGTAGGTCCGTTCGCCGGCATGCAGGCGGCGCTCCAGCTCGCGACGGTCGTCGTCCGAGGAGCGACGGTCGCGCTTGGCGACCAGCGCATAGGCGTCGAGGAAGGGTGAACCGCGGTGGACGGCGCGCAGGGCGGACTCGAACGCCGGCGTGTCGAGGCGATCCCAGGCCTGGGCGCTGCGCTCGTCGCGATGGAGCTGGAACAGCACCGCCCACGCGCCGAGCACCGCGATGAGCAGGGTGCCGAAGATGACGTAGACGAGAGCCGGGTGCGGCGTGGACTGTATGGAATCGACGACGGCGCGGCCGAAGAAGAGCGCGCCACCGGCGGTGGTGAGGAGGACAGGGCAGGCGGCCAGGATCCAGTCGCGGGCCGGCGTGAATCGGTGTCGGAGTTGCATGGTCGTGAGGCGGTTGTGCTCGATGAGGCCGCGATTCTGGAAGTCCGTCTCCGCGCCTTGAATTGCCTCTTCTGACCAACCCATCTGCTTCAACTAGCAAGATCGAAGCGGTCTCTGACCTCTACGCGACAGCGCACCTCGCGGACCCTGTTGCACCATCGAGTCGCTCAACTGCCAACAAATGCATGATGCGGATCTTTGAACGACTGGAAGAACTCGAATCGCTGATCGGCCAGGAGATCGGCGTGTCCGACTGGATTGCCGTGGAGCAGCCCCGCATCCAGGCCTTCGCGGATGCGACCGAGGATCAGCAATGGATCCACACCGACCCCGCGCGCGCCGCGGCGGGGCCGTTCGGCGCGACGATCGCGCACGGCTTCCTGACCTTGAGCCTGCTGCCGCGCTTCTATCAAACGGCCTTCCGGGTCGAGGAAGTCCGCATGGGCCTGAACTACGGCCTGGACCGGGTGCGTTTCCCGGCGCCGGTGCCGGTGGGCAGCAAGCTGCGGGGGCGTTTCGTGCTCAGGAAACTGGAGGCCATCGACGGCGGCGTCCAGATGATGGTGGAGGTCACCGTCGAGCGAGAGGGCGGCAGCAAGCCGGTCTGCGTCGCCGAATCGCTGACGCGTCAGATGCGCTGAACACGCGCGGCGTGTCCGGTGTCTTGGGCGGATCCGGTCGGCAGACCCGGTCCGCGCGCCGATGCCTTGTCCCTGTTTCACCGTTCAGCCCGCCGCCAAGGCGGACCCAACGGTGAAGGTCTCTGTGCGATTCGCGCGACGTCGTATCCGTGCGGCCATCGCGCGGTGGTGTCATTTTCATCATTCGGCTTACCGGATTTATCGGCTGCAACACTCGGTAGAAGGCGGTCACGAGGGGATACCCGTGTGTGCGAAATTCCGTTGTAAAGATCGCTAATAGAACTTTCCAACGGTAGCGATGCCACCGTAAGGGGGAGTGCCGGTGCCGGGTCGCCCGCCTATGATCGGCGCCTTCCCTCTGGAGACTTGCCGAGGGACGCATCTGGAGGCGGTCCGACAGGGGCCGCCGGAAGTCCGAACAAACGAAGGAGACACACGCGTGAGGGTTTTGCTGATCGATGATCACCCCTTGATCCTGGCCGCGTTGCAGACCGTCATTCAGGGTCTGGGCGACGACGTGCAGGTGCTGGGTGCCGACAGCGCGGCTCAGGCGCGTGACACGCTGAAGTCGCGTCAGGATTTCGATCTGGTGCTGCTGGATCTGAACCTGGGCGATGCCAGCGGGTTCGACGTGCTGGAAGAGTTCCGTGCCCAATATCCGTCCCTGCCCGTGGTGGTCATCTCGGCCTCCGACCGCGCCAGCGACGTCATCCGCGCGATCGACCAGGGCGCGATGGGCTTCATCCCCAAGCGCACCAGCAATGAAGTGCTGGCGCAGGCCCTGAAGCTGGTGATGTCGGGCGGCATCTACGTGCCGCCGATGTCGCTGGGCTCGGAGCCCCCGATGGAGTCGCAGCCCATTCCGCTGTCGGACGGCCCGGGCCACTCGGTCGGGACCAAGCTGCAGCAGGTGCATGCGCTGGCCAGCCAGGCGGGCTACCAGACCACCGCCGGCCTCGAGAGCCTGCAGCTGACGCCCCGCCAGACCGACGTGCTCGCGCTGCTGCTGCAGGGCAAGCCCAACAAGATCATCGCCCGCGAGCTGGGCGTCTCGGTCGAGACCATCAAGGACCACGTGGCCGCCGTGCTGAAGGCGCTGGGCGTGAGCTCCCGGACCCAGGCCGTGCTGGCCGTGGGCCAGATGGTGCAACGGCAACCGAACGCCGCGTTCACAACCTTCCGCTGATCGCCGCGCGGGCCCGGCGCCCGGTCGAACGAAACGACCTCCCGAGTGGAGGTCGTTCTGCTTTTGGGGGGCGCCTGCGGAGGCTGGGGCGGTGATCCGGCGGCCGCGCGAGGGTCAGCTCGGGGAGTAGGCCAGCCGCACGTAGATCGGCGCGAAGGCTTCGGCCTGGGTGATCTCCACCAGGCGTTCGCGCGACAGCTCCAGCATCGCGATGAAGGACACCACGAGCACCTGCGGTCCGCGGTCCAGCTCGAACAGGTCCTCGAACTCCACGAAACGCTGACCCTGCAGCTTGCGCAGCAGGTGGCTCATGTACTCGCGCACCGACAGCTGCTCGCGCGAGATCTTGTGGTGCTGGTTGAGCTTGGCCCGGCGCATCAGATCGGCCCAGGCGGCGCGCAGGTCGTCGACGTGGACGTCCGGCAGGCGAGGGGCCAGCGATTGCTCGATGTGGATCTGCACCCGCAGGAAGTCGCGGCCCAGCACCGGCATCTGATCGAGCCTGACGGCAGCCTGCTTCATCTGCTCGTACTCGAGCAGACGTCGGACCAGCTCGGCGCGCGGGTCCTCGGGTTCCGCGCCGTCCTCGGACTTCTTGGGCGGCAGCAGCATCCGCGACTTGATCTCGATCAGCATCGCCGCCATCAGCAGGTACTCGCTCGCGAGTTCGAGGTTGTGCTTGCGCAGCTGCTCGACGTAGCTGAGGTACTGGCGCGTGACGTCGGCCAGCGGGATGTCGAGGATGTTGAAGTTCTGCTTGCGGATCAGGTACAGCAGCAGGTCCAGCGGCCCCTGGAAGGCGTCCAGGAAGACCTCCAGCGCATCCGGCGGGATGTACAGGTCCTGCGGGAGCGCGAACAGCGGCTCCCCGTACAGCCGCGCCACCGCGACGTTGTCGACGGTTTCGGGCGTGGAAGCGCCGCCGCCCTGATCCGCCGGGGTCTCCGGCAGCGTCAGGGCGGTGTCTGGCTTGTCGTCGGCGTTGCTCATCGCTCCGCGGCGACGCGCGTCGTCACTCGGACTTCGTCTGGTAGACGTAGGCCTGCTGCGGCACGCGGGCGTCGTTGTAGCCGGCTTGCGCCTGGCGGTCCTGCTCGCGGTCCCACAGCAAGGCGCGGCCGGCGCGCTGCTCGGCTTCCAGCGTGGGCTTCTTGGCCTTCAGCTCGTCGATGAAGTTGGTGATCTCGGACTTGTAGGGCTTCCAGAACAGCGGCATGGTCGTCTCGTGATGTCGTGAAGACAGGATTCGTTCAAAACTGGGGCGGATTCTAGGCGGTCGCCTCGGCCGCCCCCGTGGGGGCTCGTGATCAGCGCACGCGCATGCCCGGCTGCGCGCCGGGGAAGGGTTCCAGCACGAAGATGCCGGGGTGGGCCTTCTCGTCCGCGTGGCTGGCGGCCAGCACCATGCCCTCGGACACGCCGAACTTCATCTTGCGCGGCGCCAGGTTGGCCACCATCACCGTCAGCTTGCCTTCCAGCTGCTCGGGCTGATAGGCGCTGCGGATGCCGCTGAACACGTTGCGCAGCCGGCCTTCGCCAGCGTCCAGCGTCAGGCGCAGCAGCTTGTCGGAGCCTTCCACCAGTTCGGCCTTCACGATCTTGGCGATGCGCAGGTCGACCTTGGAGAAGTCGTCGATCTTGATTTCCGGAGCGAGCTCCTCGCCGCCGGGGATGACCTTGGGCGGGGCGGGCGGCTCGAACAGCGCCTCCAGCAGCTTGGGATCGACGCGCTGCATCAGGTGCTCGTAGCCGCCGATCTTGTGGCCGCCCAGCGCGCGGTCCGCGTCGTCGAAGCTCATCGGGGCGACCTGCAGGAAGGTCTCAACCTGGGCCACCAGCGCGGGGAGCACCGGCTTCAGGTAGATGGACAGCAGGCGGAAGGCCTCAATGCAGACGGTGCACACATCCTGCAGCACCTGATCCTTGCCCTCGAGCTTGGCCAGCTCCCAGGGCTTGTTCTGGTCGACGTACTCGTTGACGCGGTCGGCCAGCAACATGATCTCGCGCAGCGCCTTGCCGAACTCGCGGGTCTCGTAGAGCTCGACGATCGTCGCCTTGTGGGCGCGCAGCGCGTCCAGCAGCGTCCGGCCCTCGACGCCGACGTCCGACGACAGCTGGCCGCCGAAGCGCTTGGCCAGGAAGCCCGCGGCGCGGCTGGCGATGTTGATGTACTTGCCGACCAGGTCGGAATTGACGCGGGCGACGAAGTCGTCCGGGTTGAAATCCACGTCCTCGACCTTGCCGTTGAGCTTGGCGGCCAGGTAGTAGCGCAGCCACTCGGGGTTCATGCCCAGGGCCAGGTACTTCATCGGATCCAGGCCGGTGCCGCGGCTCTTGGACATCTTCTCGCCGCCGTTGACGGTCAGGAAGCCGTGCACGAACACGTGGTTGGGCGTCTTGCGGCCGCTGAACTGCAGCATCGCGGGCCAGAACAGCGTGTGGAAGTAGGTGATGTCCTTGCCGATGAAATGGATCTGCTCGGTGGACGGGTCCTTCACGAACGCGTCGAAGTCACGGCCGGTCTTGCCGAAGTAGTTCTTCAGCGAGGCCAGATAGCCGATGGGGGCGTCCAGCCAGACGTAGAAGTACTTGCCCGGCGCGTCGGGGATCTCGATGCCGAAGTAGGGGGCGTCACGGCTGATGTCCCAGTCGCCCAGGCCGCCGTTGCCGTCCTCGTCCTTGGTGAACCACTCCTTGATCTTGTTGAGCACCTCGGGTTGCAGCCGGCCGGGCGTCTGCGTCCATTGCTCGAGGAACTCCACGCAGCGCGGATCGGACAGCTTGAAGAAGTAGTGCTCGGAGCTCTTCATCACCGGCGTGGCGCCGGTCAGCACGGAGAAGGGGTTCTTCAGCTCGGTGGGCGTGTAGACCGCGCCGCAGACCTCGCAGGAATCGCCGTACTGATCCTTGGCGCCGCACTTCGGGCACTCGCCCTTGATGAAGCGGTCGGGCAGGAACATCGACTTCTGCGGATCGAAGAACTGCTCGATGGTCTTGACCGAGATCAGCTCGTTCGCGCGCAGCGCGCGGTAGATCTCCTTGGACAGCTCGTGGTTCTCGGCGCCGTCGGTCGAGTGCCAGTTGTCGAAGCTGATGTGGAAGCCGTCCAGGTACTGCTTGCGGCCCGACGCGATGTCGGACACGAACTGCTGCGGTGTCTTCCCGGCCTTCTCGGCCGCGATCATGATCGGGGCGCCGTGGGCGTCGTCGGCGCAGACGAAATGCACTTCGCTGCCCATCATCCGCTGGAAGCGCACCCAGATGTCGGCCTGGGTGTACTCCATGATGTGGCCAATGTGGAAGTTCGCATTGGCGTACGGGAGGGCGGTGGTGACGAAGAGCTTGCGTGTCATGGCGCGATAAGAGCCTGGCGAAAGGCTGCCGGTGCGTGCAGCGGTCCCGCGGCGCCGGCGTCCCGCGCGGGGACCCCGGCGACGGCGGAGGAACCGGCGATTTTAGGCGTCAGACGGACGCGCCGTTGGCGTTCTGCGCCCGGGGCGCGTCGACGGGCGCCGCGACCTGCAGCCGCGCGGCGTAGCGCTGGGCCAGCCAGGAGCACAGGATCAGCTGCAGCTGGTGATAGAACATGATGGGCAGCACGATCACGCCCACCGCCGGATGGGCCCCGAACAGCAGCTTGGCCATGGGCACGCCCGAGGCCAGCGTCTTCTTGGAGCCGCAGAACACCGCGGCGATCTCGTCCTCCACCGACAGCCCCATCGCGCGCGCCGCCAGGCGGCTCAGCACGATGACCACGGCCAGGAAGAAGGCGGCGCCCAGGGCGGCCTTGATCAGCAGCTCGGCGCCGTGGTCGCGCCACAGGCCCGAGGCGACCGAGTCGCTGAAGGCCGACAGCACCAGCAGCACGATGACCCAGCGGTCCACCAGCGCGATGCGCGCCTTGTGCCGCGCGTAGAAGCCCGCCAGCCAGGGGCGCAGCAACTGGCCGGCCACCAGGGGCAGGAGCAGCAGCTCGGTCAGCTTCCAGACCGCCTCGCCGA
This sequence comes from Mitsuaria chitosanitabida ATCC BAA-476 = NBRC 102408, assembly GCF_001598255.1. Taxonomy (GTDB): domain Bacteria; phylum Pseudomonadota; class Gammaproteobacteria; order Burkholderiales; family Burkholderiaceae_C; genus Roseateles; species Roseateles chitosanitabidus. The sequence continues at coordinate 253,216 of NZ_BCYP01000033.1, read as the reverse complement.
AGGGCAGGGTGGCGCCGTTGGCGCCCGACATCAGCGCCACCAGCGCCGGCGTCAGGACGATGCCGAGCAGGCTGGACGCGCTGGCGTTGAAGATCGCGGCCGGCACGTTGCCCTTGGCCAGCACCGTCATCGCGACGGAGGAGGAGATGGTGGAGGGCAGCGCGCACAGGTAGGCGAAGCCCAGCGCCAGGTCCTGCGGCAGCCAGCGTCCGAACAGCGCGGTGAAGCCCCACCACAGCAGCGGGAAGAGCACGAAGGTGCTGAGCTGCACCAGCACGTGGACGCGCCACTTGAGCGCGCCATCCTTGAGCGCCGCGGCGGACAGGCCCAGGCCGGTCAGGAAGAACACCAGCGCCACGCCCCAGTTGCTCACCGCCTGCAGTTGAAGCAGGCCGCCGCTGCGGCCCAGCTCCGGCCAGACGCTGGCCAGGCAGACCGCGCCGACCAGCGCCAGCAGAAACCATTCCTTCCGGATCCTGGAGAGCACGCCCATCGTTTCGCCTTTCGTGCGATCGACCAGGAGGCTCGCGCCGCCCGGTGGCGGGCCCGCCCCGCGCGTCGCGATCAAATGAGGGACTCTAGCGGGATCACCCCTTGCCCACCTGTCCCACGGCTTGCGGTCAGGGCATTGCTGCCGTCTTGCGAACGCTCTCCGCCCCCGGATGTCGGATTCGTGACCTTCGCCGGTGCATTCATGACGGCATTCGCCCCGGCGGCGCCCCCTCCGCACACCGGTCCGTGACCGGACTTGTAACGGTTCCGCCCCCTGTCGCGGGTCTCCGACACCCCCGGGAGGGCGTGAAAGGCGGGGGCCGACCTCGTCCGCCGGTTCAAGGGTGGGCGCTAAATCCTTGATTTCAAAGACCCTTGGAAACCATCCACAGAGGCTGTGGATAACTGTGTGGGAAACCTGCCCACGACCGCTCTAAGCCCTTGATTGCGCGACCCCTGAAGTTCCGTGCCACTTTTCCGGGCAAGGAAAATCTCGCCATACGAATCAATCACTTAGCGCGGTCTCGGGAAAACCAGCAGCTGCGATGCAGCATGTCGGGGCGGGGCAGGGGGAGATCGGCCCGATGGGGATAAGTCAAGCCCCGGATCCACGATTTTTAGGTTGACAGCGCGGGCCTGACCCTGGAAGAGGCGACCCGCTGGCGGACTCTCGCCTCCCCCGTCCGGCGGAACTGTCCCCCGCGCCTGTGGACAAGGATGTGTGTCACCTGGCGACGGCGATCGCAAGTGCTTGTCACCACCGGTATTTCGGTGGTTTGCCCTAATTTGTGGCAGTGGCGCGACCGACCCATGACAGCCGCGGCCGCGACACCACCAGGAAGGCCCCTAAAAGGAGGCCTCGCGGGGACCGATAGAATTCGCGCCTTTGCAATCGCATTCCCCATTTCTTTCATGACGCAGGCAGCGGCGGGTAGCAAGTCTCCGGACCTTTTTGAACTGAAGAGCGCTTCCCTGAGCCTGCTCTCCTGCGTCCTTCGGACGGCCGATCCGGCCGCCCTGGACCGCGAGCTCGCGACCAGGCTGGGCGAGACGCCGGACGCCTTCCATCACGATCCGCTGCTCATCGACCTGAGCCAGTTGCCTCCTCCCGAACCCGGCATCGCCGCCGAGCCGGCGAGCGCCGCGGTGGAAGCCGTGGCCGCCGCGGACGGCCAGGGCGAGCTGAGCCTCGAATCGGCATCCCCCGTCGAGATCCCCGACACCGCCGCGTCGCTCCCCCCCGGTCGCCCGCGTGGACCTGGCCGCGCTGCTGCCGCTGCTGCGCCGTCACCGGCTGCAGCCGGTGGGCGTGATCGGCGCCAACGCCGCCGAGCTGGCGCAGGCCGCCGAGCTCGGCCTGGCCGAGGCCCCGGACGAGCCGGTCCGCGCCGAGCCGCGCGTCGAGAAGGTCGTCCAGCAGGTCATCAAGGAAGTCGTCGTCGAGCGCCCGGTCGAGGTGCCGGTGGCGGCGGAAGCCAAGACGGTCTACGTCGACAAGCCGCTGCGCTCCGGCCAGCAGGTCTACGCCAAGGGCGCCGACCTGGTCGTGCTGGCGGCGGTGAACCACGGCGCCGAGGTGCTCGCCGACGGCAACATCCACGTCTACGCGCCGCTGCGCGGCAAGGCCATCGCCGGCGCGCGGGGCAACACGTCGGCGCGCATCTTCGCGCAGGTGCTGGAGGCGGAACTCATCGCCATCGCCGGCATCTACCGCACCAGTGAGAACCCGCTGCCGGACAACGTCCGGGGCAAGGCCGCGCAGGTCCGCCTGGACGGCGAGAAGCTGCTGATGGAGCCGCTGGGCATTTGAGGCCCGCGGACCATCCCTACCAGACACATTGAAAGAAGGACCTCGACCCATGACCAAGATCGTTGTGGTGACCTCCGGCAAGGGCGGCGTGGGCAAGACCACGACCAGCGCCAGCTTTGCCACCGGCCTCGCGATGCGCGGCTACAAGACCGCCGTCATCGACTTCGACGTCGGCCTGCGCAACCTGGACCTGATCATGGGTTGCGAGCGCCGCGTCGTGTACGACCTGATCAACGTCATCAACGACGAGGTCAAGCTGGGCCAGGCGCTGATCAAGGACAAGCAGCTGGACAAGCTGTACATCCTGGCCGCCTCGCAGACGCGCGACAAGGACGCGCTGAAGCAGGAGGGCGTCGAGCGCGTGCTGGACGAGCTCAAGTCCATGGAGTTCGACTACATCGTCTGCGATTCCCCCGCCGGCATCGAGACGGGCGCGCTGATGGCCATGCACTACGCCGACGAGGCGCTGGTGGTGACCAACCCCGAGGTCTCCTCGGTGCGCGACAGCGATCGCATCCTGGGCATGCTCAACAGCAAGACCAAGCGCGCGATCGAGGGCAAGGAGCCGGTCAAGGAGCATCTGCTCATCACCCGCTACAACCCCAACCGCGTCGAGGGCGGCCAGATGCTGTCGCTGGAGGACATCCACGAGATCCTGCGCACGCCGCTGATCGGCGTGATCCCCGAGAGCGAGAGCGTGCTGCAGGCCTCCAACCAGGGCCTGCCGGCGATCCACCTCAAGGGCACGGATGTTGCCGAGGCCTACACGGACGTCGTCGCCCGCTTCCTGGGCGAGGACAAGCCGATGCGTTTCGTCGAGGCCGTCAAGCCGGGCTTCTTCAAGCGCCTGTTCAGCCGCTGATAGAAAGAGGGAGACCCCATGGGATTCATGTCCTTCTTCCTGGGCGAGAAGAAAAGCACCGCGAGCGTCGCCAAGGAGCGTCTGCAGCTGATCCTCGCCCATGAACGCAATGGCCGGAGCACGAGCCCGGACTACCTGCCGCAACTGCAGCGCGAGCTGCTGGCGGTGATCTCCAAGTACGTGTCGATCAATCCCGACGACATCAAGGTGCACATGGAGCGGCAGGACGACCTCGAGGTGCTCGAGGTCAAGATCGAGCTGCCGGAGATCCGCAAGGCCTGACCCCGGGCCACGCAAGACCTGTCCCCCAATGACAAGCGCGGCCCTGGGCCGCGCTGGGGGAGGGCACCTTCCGGAGGCCGCGCAAACGGGGTGCCCCCGAGGGTTCGCGATGCCTGCGAGGAGGCGGTGCCCGGCTTGCGCAGCCGGGCGACCTCCCCGGTGGTCAGAGCCGGAAGCTCGCCACCGCGTCGACCAACTGAGCCGACTGGTCCTTGAGCGACTCGGCCGCCGCGGCCGATTCCTCGACCAGCGCCGCGTTCTGCTGCGTCATCTGATCGAGCTGCCGCACCGCCTGGCCGATCTCGCCCAGCGTCAGCGACTGCGCGGCGCTGGAGGCCGAGATCTCGCCGATGATGCGCGTCACGCGCTCCACGCTGGAGACGATCTCGCGCATCGTCGCGCCCGTTTCGCCGACCAGGCGCGAGCCGCCGTCCACGCGCTCGACCGAGGCCGAAATCAGCGTCTTGATCTCCTTGGCCGCCTCGGCGCTGCGCTGCGCCAGCGAGCGCACTTCGCCCGCCACCACCGCGAAGCCGCGGCCCTGCTCACCGGCCCGCGCGGCTTCCACCGCGGCGTTCAGCGCCAGGATGTTGGTCTGGAAGGCGATGCCGTCGATCACGCCGATGATGTCGGCGATCTTGTTGGACGACTGCTGGATCTCGTTCATCGTCGAGACCACCTGATCCACCATCGCGCCGCCGCGGCCGGCGACCTGCGAGGCGGTCTGCGCCAGCGTGTCGGCCTCGCGCGCGGAATCGGCGTTCAGCTTCACGCCCTCGGCCAGCGTGGCCATCGCGGCGCCGGTTTCCTCCAGGCTGCTCGCGGCCTGCTCGGTGCGGTTGGACAGGTCGGCGTTGCCGGTGGCGATCTCGGTCGACGCGTGGCGGACCTGATCGGCGGCGGTGCGCACGCCCGAGATGGTCGTCGCCAGCTTGGCCTGCATCTCGCGCAGCGAGCGGCGCAGCGCGGCGACCTCGTCGCCGCCGGTGCCGGCGACCTCACCGGAGTCGCGTCGGCTCAGGTCGCCGTCGGCGATGGCCTGGCTGAGGGCTTGAGCGTGCGACAGCGGCTCGGTCACCGAGCGCGTGATCACCAGCGCGATGCCCACGCCCAGCGCGATGGCCACGACCATCAGACCGATGACCAGCGTGCGGGTGCTCTCGGCCTCGGCCTGCGCCTCGGTGCGCGCGGTCTGCAGCAGATCGCGGGTGTGCTCGGCGAAGCGGTCGATGGCGGCGAGGTAGTCGTTCATCGCCGGTATCAGCTGCTTGGCGGCCAGCGGCTTGACGTCCTCGCCGGCGGACTTGGCCTTGAGCACGATCTCGCGGGCGTCCTGGTACTTCTTGCGGGCCGCGCCGATCTCGTCGATCAGCTTGGCGCCCTCGGGCTCCTTGATGCTGTCGTCGAGCTCCTTCTGGATCGCGTCGATGCGGGCCGACAGCTCCTTGGAGCGCGAGGTGAAGGCCTTCACGAAGTTCTCGTCGTCGACCACCATCTGCACGATGCGGCGCTGGATGTTGCCCTCGGTCAGACCGGCCCACTGGCGCGACAGCTCCAGCGTGCGCATGTCCACGTCGACCAGGTGCTCGATGCGCTGATGCAGCATCGACACGCGGACCACGCCCACCGCCGAGGCCACCGCCATCAGCACGATCACCAGCGCGAAGCCCGCCAGCACGCGGCTACGCAGCCGCCATTGATTCAGATTCAGCATCTCGACGTCCTTCTTGTCCTTCTCGTCCTCGGGGGAGCTCGCATGAGGTCGGGCCGGCCCGTCAACGGGTCGGCCCCGACATGTTTGTTGAACGGACAGAATGCTGCCTGCTCCGGGTTAATCCTGATCGAGGGAACAAGGGGGGAAGCTGTGAACTACGGCGCGGAAGGCGGGACCGCGTACCCGTAGCGACTCATCCGCCCCACGCTCGCGCCAGCGCGCGAAGACCCTCTCCCCAGCCCTCTCCCGCAAGCGGGCGAGGGGGCCGTCCAGCGCGATGCTTGTTCACTCCCTCTCCCGCAAGCGGGCGAGGGGGCCGTCCAGCGTGATGCTTGTTCACTCGCTCTCCTGCAAGCGGGCGAGGGAGTGACTCGGGGCGACGCGCGGCGCCGTATTACTCCCTCTCCCGCGGGGCGGGAGAGGGCAGGGGAGAGGGTGGGAGCGCGGCAGTACCCCCCACTGCGCCCGGCGGCACCGGGACCTCGAACAGATTGATCGCCTGCGGCTGATCCAGCACCAGGTCGGTGCGGGCGCATGCCACGCAGGGCAGGATCCAGCCCTCGTCCTTCTCCTCGCGGGACAGCCCCGGCCACTCGACCTGGTACTCGACGCGGCCCGACACCAGCCGGGCGATGCAGGCGCGGCAGGTGCCGTTGCGGCAGGAGTGCGGCAGGCGCAGGCCGTGGTCCAGCGCGGCCAGCAGCAGCGACTGGTCGACGGGCGCGTCGAAGCGCCAGCCCTGGGGCTGGAGCTCGACGATGAAACTGGGGCAGGGCGGGTCGCTGTCGTCACGCATGGCCGCCATGATGCCTGTGCGCTAAGCTCGCCCGATGGCTTCGACACCGATCTCCGCGGCATCCGCCCCGCTCGCCGCCGCGCGGGCCTTCTTCGACCGGCTGAATCACGACTACGTCACGGTCCACAAGCGCAAGGAGGACCTGTTCTGGGCCACCTACATGGCCACGAGCGAGGACCACGAGGGCTTCGGCCGCGCCGAGACCGACTACAAGGCCTTCATCTCCGACCCCGCGCGCCTGGCCGACACGCGCGCCCATCTCGCCGCGGTCATGGCCGCGCCGGCATCGAACGAGCGCGAGGCGCTGACCCACGGCCTGCGCGGCTGGCTGGGCGTGTTCGAGGCCAACATCATCGACAGCGACGAGGGCCGCCGCCTGATGGCCGATCTGATCGAGGCCGAGCGCCTCCTCTTCGCCAGGCGCAAGGACTACGCGCCGACGCACATCAACGATCGCGGCGAGCGGGAGCCCGCGACGCTGACCATGCTGTCGACCAACCTGGGCACCAATCCGGACGAGGCGCGCCGCCGCAGCTCCTACGAGGCCCTGCACGACCTGGAGCGCTGGGTGCTGGAGAACGGCTTCCTGGAGATCGTCGCGCTGCGCAACCGGCTGGCGCGGGCGCTGGGCTTCAGTGACTACTTCGAGATGAAGCTGCGCAAGAACGAGCGCATGAGCAGGCAGCAGCTCTTCGACATCCTCGACGACTTCACCGCCCGCACCGAGGCCGCGCAGCGTCGCGCGCACGACGCGCTCGTCGCGACGCACGGCGCCGACGCGCTCGAGCCCTGGAACCTGCGCTTCCACAGCGCCGGCGACGTGACGCGGCGCATGGATCCGTACATGCCCTTCGGCCCCGCGCTGCGCCGCTGGGTGAGCAGCTTCCGCCGACTGGGCATCCAGTACCGTGGCGCGACGCTGCGGCTGGACCTGCTGCAGCGGCCGGGCAAGTACCAGAACGGGTTCTGCCACGGGCCGCTGCCGACCTGGATCGACGAGCGCGGCCACTGGCATCCGGGCGAGATCAACTTCACCGCCGAGGCCAAGCCCGATCAGGTCGGCAGCGGCGCGCGCGCGATGCTGACGCTGTTCCACGAAGGTGGCCATGCGGCGCACTTCGCCAACGTGGCGCAGAACTCGCCCTGCTTCTCGCAGGAGTTCGCGCCGACCTCGATGGCCTATGCGGAGACGCAGTCCATGTTCTGCGACAGCCTGCTGGGCGATGCGGACTGGCTCAAGCGCTACGCCCGCACGGTCGATGGCGAGGCCATTCCGGATGCGCTGATCCGCGACCGCATCGCCGCGACGCAGCCGATGCGTGCGTTCGACGAGCGGGCCATCGCGGCGGTCCCCTACTTCGAGGCCGCGCTGTACGCGATGTCCGACGACGAGCGCACGCCCGAGGCGGTGCTGGCCCTGGCCCGCGCGACGGAGCGCCGCATCCTGGGCGTGGACCGCGCGCCGCGCCCCCTCCTGGCGATCCCGCATCTGTTGAATCAGGAGTCGGCGGCGTCGTACCAGGGCTACCTGCTGGCGCACATGGCGGTCTATCAGACGCGGGCCTTCTTCCTGCGGCGGGATGGCTACCTCACCGACAACCCCGCCATCGGGCCGGCGCTGGCGGAGCACTACTGGGCGCCGGGCAACAGCATCGATCACGACGCGACGCTGCGTCGCCTCACGGGCGAGGGCTTCAGCGCGCGATATCTGGCCGAGGCCTGCGACGAGACCGTCGAGCAGTGCTGGGCCGCGGCGCGGGATCTGCTGGAGGCGTCGGCGCGACGCGGCGAGCGGACCGATGACGGCTTGCCGCTGGACGCGCGCGTGCTGGTGGTCCATGGGGACGAGGTGCTGGCCGACAACGAGGGCGGCGGCGAGGACGCGATGTTCGCGCGCTTCGAGGGATGGGTCGCGCGACACTACCCAGCACCGGCCATGGCCGCGGGCTGAGCGCTGCGACGGCCCTCACCCCCGCCCTCTCCCGCGCAGCGGGAGAGGGGGCTGCCACCGCGCAGGCGTTCTCGTTGAGGGGCCGTTCTTGATGTCCCAATGTCCCAATGTCTCGATGTCTCGATGTCTCGATGTCTCGATGTCTCGATGTCTTGATGTCTTGATGTCTTGATGGAGATCGGGGCCCTGTTGTCGAAGTTGTTCCCATGAAGTATCTCCAGGGCTATTCGCCCGCGCTCATCGAGCAGGCGCAGCGGCTGCTCGACGACGGCGAGCTCGGCCCGCTGATCGCGCGCAAGTATCCCGAGGCGCACGAGGTCCGCAGCGACAAGGCGCTGTTCGACTACACCCAGGAGCTCAAGCAGCGCTTCATGCGCAACGCCGGTCCGCTCGCGCTGGTCCGTTACGACGCCAAGCTCAAGGTGATCCAGCACGCGCTGGGCACGAACACCCGCCAGACGGTGGTCCACGGCAACAAGCTCAAGTCGCGCCGCGAGATCCGCGTCGCCACGCTGTTCCGCGAGGCGCCCGAGGCCTTCCTGCGCATGATCGTGGTGCATGAGCTCGCGCATCTCAAGGAGATGGACCACGACAAGGCCTTCTATGCGCTGTGCCATCACATGGAGCCGTCCTATGGCCAGCTCGAGTTCGACTTGAGGCTGTGGCTCAGCGTGCGCGACGCCGAGGAGAAGCGGCTCAAGCGGGAAGGCGACGCCCCCGCGAGCACCGACGACGGCGGCCCGCCTGAAGGCGCCCGCTGATCCGACGCGTCAGCGAAACAACCCGGGCGCTGAGCGCCCGATTCATGACCTTGCCACTTTTTTGAGCACGGTAGAGGATCTCCTTTGAGATCAACGGCTTGCGCGATTCCTGCGCAGGCTGTGCACGCGCTTATCCACAGTCGGTGTGGACGATCCGCTATGCTCTCGCGTTTCCCGCCGCCGCTTGTTCACAGGCCGCGCGCCACGAGCGCCGCGATCCTGGGACGCGCCCCTCGCTCACCTTGCCTCCGATGATTCTTCTGGCGCCCATGGAGGGCCTGCTGGACCACATGCTGCGCGACACGCTCACCCGTGTCGGCGGCGTGGACCGCTGCGTCTCCGAGTTCATCCGCGTCACCGACCAGCTGCTGCCGGCCCGCGTGTTCAAACGCATCGTGCCGGAGCTGCTCAACGGCAGCCGCACGCACGCCGGCGTGCCGGTGCGGGCGCAGCTGCTGGGCTCGGACCCACCGTGCCTGGCCGAGAACGCCGCGCGCCTGGCCGAGCTCGGCCCGGAGGGCATCGACCTCAATTTCGGCTGCCCGGCCAAGACGGTGAACCGCCATCGCGGCGGCGCCGTGCTGCTCGACGAACCCGAGCTGGTCGGCGAGATCGTCGGCGCCGTGCGCCGCGCGGTGCCCGCCCACGTACCGGTGTCCGCCAAGATGCGGCTGGGCAACGAGGACCGCGAGCGCATGCTCGATTGCGCGCGCGCCATCGAGGCCGCGGGCGCGTCGGAACTGGTCGTGCACGGCCGCACCAAGCGCGACGGCTACAAGCCGCCGGCCTTCTGGGACCAGATCGCCGTGATCCGCGAGGCCGTGGGCGTCGAGGTGGTCGCCAACGGCGAGGTGTGGACCGTCGAGGACGCGCTGCGATGCCTGCGCGAGTCGGGCTGCCGCTCGCTGATGCTGGGGCGCGGCATGGTCGCGAATCCGGGACTGGCGCTCGCGGTGCGCGCCGCGCTGGGCCGGGACGTGCCGGGGCAGGGCGCGACGCCGCTGCCCTGGAGCGACGTGATCCCGCTCATGGAGCGCTTCTTCGCGCAAGTGCGCCGCAAGGTCGCGACCAAGCACCAGGCCGGCCGGCTCAAGCAATGGCTCCACTACCTGCGCCGCCACTATCCCGAGGCCGAGGAGACCTACCAGCGCGTGCGCACGATCAATGCGCCGGACCTGCTGGCGATGACCCTCTTCGGCCAGACGCTGGATCCGACACTCGACGCCGCAAGGACCACCGGCGAGGCCGATGACATCGAGGATCACGCCGATCACGCCGACCACGCCGATGTCGCGCCCGTCGACGCCTTCAACGCCTGCGAGAGCGACCTCGACACCGATCCTTCCGCCGATGCCGATGCCGATGCCGGGGGCGCAGTCCCGACCGCGCCCGGTGCCCCTGCCCCTTCACGACAAGACAGCGACACGCTGATCGCCGCATGACCGCTTACCGATTGACCCCGCGCCTGGTGACCCTCGCCGCCGCGCTGGCCCCGCTGTTCCCGATGGCCGCGACCGTGGCCATGAAGTCGCCCAAGCCGACGCCGCTGGTCGCCACGACCGCCGCTGCCCATGGCGCGGGCGCCGGCGACGTGACGCCGCTGTCGCTGGAGCGCGTCTTCGCCGATCCACCGCTGCAAGGCCGCTTGACCCGCCAGGCGGAGATCTCGCCCGATGGCGCCTGGGTCAGCTACCTCCGTCCGTCGGCCTCCGACAGCGATCAGCTCGAGCTGTGGGCCCAGCCCGCGGCCGGCGGCGCGCCACGCAAGCTGGTGTCGGCGCCCGACGTGCTGGGCGGCCGCAGCCAGCAGCTGACCGAGGCCGAGCGCATGGCGCTGGAGCGCAAGCGCATCTCGCAGGGCGGCATCACCAGCTATCAGTGGTGCGGTCCCTCCGGCAAGACGCTGCTGTTCCCGCTGTCGGGCGATCTCTACCTGGTCCGTCTGACCGAGCAGGGCCCCAAGGCCCAGCGCCTCACGAACGACGAGCAGGTGCCCGAGCAGGACCCGAGCTGCTCGCCCGACGGCAGCCGCATCGCCTACGTCAAGGGCGGCGAGCTGTGGGTGCAGCCGCTCGACGCCTCGGGCTCGCCGCGCGTGCTGACCAAGGGCGCGAGCGACACCGTGAGCTGGGGCCTGGCCGAGTTCATCGCCGCCGAGGAACTCAGCCGTCAGCGCGGCTACTGGTGGTCGCCGGACGGCCGGCAGCTGCTGGCGCTGCGCGTCGACGAGAGCGAGGTCCCGGTCAAGACGCGCGCGCAGATCTTCTCGGACCGCACGACGATGACGCAGCAGCGCTATCCGGGGGCCGGCGAGAAGAACGCCCGCGTGAGCGCCTGGACGCTGCAGGTCGACGACGGCCGCGCGACGCCGCTGCCGCTGGCCGCCGATGCCGAATACGTCGCGCGCGCCGGCTGGTTCGGCGACGGCACGCCCTGGCTGCAGACCTTGACGCGCGACCAGCGCCAGCTGACCCTGACCGAGTACGCCAACGGCCTGGGCCGCACGGTGACCGAGGAGCGCGATGCCGCCTGGGTCGAGGTGCATGACGACCTGATGGAGATCGACGGCCTGCAACTGTCCGGGCAGCCGGCGCTGCTGTGGTCGAGCGAGGCCTCGGGCCGCCGCCAGCTGCTGCTGCTGGACCGCCGCACCGGCGCGCGCCGCCCGCTGACGAACGAGCCGGAGCCGGTCGCCCATCGCATCTGCACCGACGGCAAGACCGTGGTCTACGCGGCGGCCCGCGATCGCGGCCGCTCGCGCGAGCTCTTCGCCATCGACCTGGCCGGCAACAGCCGCGCGCTCGACGGCGCCCAGGCGCGCCAATGGCGCGACGCCCGCGGCGACGGCGACTGCGGCCAGCTGCTGGTCACGCGCGGCGCCTGGGGCGAGCCACCGGCGCTGTCGCTGCAGTCGGTGAAGGCGGGGGCTCAGCCCGTGGCGCTGCCGGGTGACGCGCCGGACGCGCTGCTCGCGCGCATCCTGCCGACCCCGCAGGTGGTGGACATCACCGCCGCCGACGGCCGCACGCCGCTGAACGCGCTGTACTTCGCGCCGCTGGACGGCAAGGCCGGTCCGCACCCCGTGATCACCATGGCCTACGGCGGCCCGGGCACGTCGACGACCAACTGGAACTGGAACCGCGACACCGCGCTGATCGCCTACTGGCAGCGTCGCGGCTATGGCGTGTTCACGCTGGACACGCGCGGCATGCAGAACCGCGATCGCGCCTTCACGCGCGCGCACCACGAGGCCTTCGGCGTCGTGGACGTGGGCGATCTCTTCGCCGCGGTGCGTCAGCTGCCCAAGCAGGTCGCGGGCGTGGATCCCAAGCGCATCGGCTTCTTCGGCTGGTCCTACGGCGGCTTCCTGGCCGAGCGCGCGATGCTGGACGCGGACACGCCGCTGGCCGCCGCGGTCGCCGTCGCGCCGCCCACGGACTGGACGCTCTACGACACCGCCTACACCGAGCGCTATCTGGGCCTGCCGCAGGACGGCAAGGGCGGCCAGACGCTGGCCTATCGCCAGGCCAACCTGGTGGCGCGCGCGGCGCAATTGGAGAAGCCGCTGCTGATCGTGCACGGCACGGCCGACGACAACGTGCTGTTCGAGCACACGCTGCGCATGACCGAGGCGCTGCAGAACGTCTCCAAGCCCTTCGACCTGATGATCTATCCTGGCAAGGCGCACGGCATCGCCGGCCGTGGCGCCAAGCTGCACCTGTATCGCACCATCGACGCGTTCTTCGCGCGTGAACTGAGGCCCTGAACGCCATGGCACTGGTCTATTCCACGGAGGGCGGCCGCACCTGCCCGAAATGCCGTCAGGCGCAGGCGGACTGCCGTTGCGCGGCGCAGGCCGCGTCGGCGGTGCTGGGCGACGGCAAGGTGCGCGTGCGGCGCGAGACGGCCGGCCGCAAGGGCAAGGGCGTGACGGTGGTGCTGGGCCTGCCGCTGACGCTGGCCGAGCTGACCGAGACGGGCAAGAAGCTCAAGGCCGCCTGCGGCACCGGCGGGACCGTCAAGGACGGCACCATCGAGATCCAGGGCGATCATCTGGAGAAGGTGATGGCCTGGCTGACGCAGGCGGGCTACGCGCCGAAGAAGGCGGGCGGCTGAGGCCCGGGCCGCGCGGGCCGTCGGGAGACGGCGCGCCGCGGCGGGTTCGCGCGCGGGCGGGCCGGGACGGGCCCGGACAGGTCAGGCCGACTCGGCGGTCGTCGGGTCGATGACCCGGTGGATGCGGGAGATCCGGTCCGCCGGGAAGCCGCCGATCCTGGCGTGCTCGCGGATCAGCGCCTCGCTGGGGGCGATGTAGACGCAGTAGAGCTTGTCGTCGGTGACGTAGCTCTGCAGCCACTGGATGGACGGACCGAGGTCGGTCAGCACGCCGCAGGACTTCTGCGACACCGCTTGCAGGTCGGCGGCGGAGAGCGCGCCGGCACCGGGGATGTCGCGCTCGATGACGTATTTGGGCATGATCGGCTCCTTGTTGATCGGTTGTCGCGGACCGGTCCGCGGTGGTGGACCGGCCTGACGTCATGCTCGCCGCAGCGCCCGCGGCCGTCCTTTAATCCGCATGAAATCGGCCTGAAATCGGCTCGGGCCGCGTGCCCACGCCCATGCCCGATCCACGCGCCAGCGGTCTGTCCGCCCCCGGCTCCGCCGGCGGAGCGCCCGTGGAGGCGTCGCGCGGGAGCGCCGGGAACGCCGGGAACGCCGGGAACGCGCCGCGCGCCTCGACGGCCCTCCGCGAGGGCGACCCGCTTCCCGACGTCCAGTACCGCTTCGGCGAGTTCAAGCTGCTCCCCGCGGAGCGCCTGCTGTTCCGGCACGGCGCCACGGTCGCGCTGACGGCGCGCGCGTTCCGGCTGCTGGTGGCGCTCGTCGCGCACGGCGGCCGGTTGCTGTCCAAGGACGAGCTGATGCGGCGTGTCTGGCCTGGGGTCGTGGTCGAGGAGAACAACCTCGCGGTGCAGATCGCCGCGCTGCGCAAGGCGCTCGGGTCGCGGGCCATCGTGACGATCGCGGGCTGCGGCTATCGCTTCGCGCTGCCGGTGGCGGAGGTCGCCGACCCGGCCGCGCCCGGCGGGGTGCGCGCGGGCAACCTGCCGGTGCGTCTGCCGCCGCTGATCGGTCGCGTCGAGGAACTGGCCGAGCTCACCCGCCTGCACGCCGAGGCGCCGCTGGTGACGCTGTGCGGCGAGGCCGGCGTCGGCAAGACGCGACTGGCGCAGGCCATGGCGACGGCGGTGCGGGACCGGCATCCCGACGGCGTCTGGTGGGTGGACCTGGCCGCGCTGCCGCCGCGCAGCGACGTGACCGCGGCAGTCGCCCGGACGCTGGGCCTGAGCCTGGGCGAGGACCCGGCGAAGGGTGCGGCCCCTCCGGCGACGCACAGCGCCGCGAATGGCGAGGTCGATGGCGATGCCGCGACCCCCAGGAACGGCACGACCCTGGACGCGCTGATCGCGCGCCTGGCGCCGGCGGCGCTGCTGCTGGTGCTGGACAACGCCGAGCACCTCGTCGACGAGACCGGTCCGGTCGCCGATGCCCTGGTGCGGGCGACGCCGCGCGTGACGGTGCTGGTCACGAGCCAGCTGCCGCTGCACGTGGACGGGGAGCGGCTGATGCGGCTCGCGCCGCTGCCGGTCGAGGACGCGATGAGCCTGCTGGCCGAGCGCGCCGGCCTGAGCCCACGGGACGAGGGCGCCGCCGAACACACCAGCCTGGGCGACCGGGGCGATGCCGTCGCCGGGCGCACCGGTTCACGCGATTGGGAGGATGCCGTCGCCGGGCGCGCCGGCTCACGCGATTGGGACGATGCCGCCGCCGAGCGCATCTGCCGCCGGCTGGACGGCAATCCGCTCGCGATCCAGCTGGCGGCCGCGCGGGTGCACGCGCTGGGCCTGGACGGGCTGGAGGCTCGCCTCCCGCAGCGGCTGACGCTGCTGGCCCCCGGCGATCCGCAGCGCGCGACGCGGCGCAACGCGCTGGCGGCGGCGCTGGCCTGGTCCTGCGACCTGCTGTCGGAGCGCGAGCGGCTGGTACTGCGGCGCCTGGGCGTCTTCCCGGCGAGCTTCTCGCTGGAGGGCGCGGCGCTGGTGCTGGCCGACGACCTGCTGCCGGCGGCCCGCGTGATCGAGACGGTGCTGGCGCTGGACGATCGCTCGCTGGTCAGCGTGGAGCCGGTGACGCCGCGACGCCTGCGCCTGCTGGAGACGATGAGGATCTTCGCGCGCGAGCAGATGGACGCCGCCGGCGAGACCGAGGCGATGCGGGCGCGCTGGTGCCGCGGCCTGCGCTGGCTCTTCGACGAGGCCTACGGCGAGCACTGGCGCCTGCCGCAGGCCGCCTGGCGGGCCCGCTACGAGCCGGAGCTCGTCGCCCTGTGGCCCGCGCTGGAGACGGCGCTGGACCTCGCGCCGATGGAGGCGGTGGCGCTGTTCGCGTCGTCCTGGCCGGCCTGGGTGCTGGGCGAGGCCCAGGACCGCGCGCGGGCGATCGCGCCGAAGCTGGTCGCGCTGGTCGACGAGCATCCGGAGCCGGCGGTGCGGGCGCGCTTCTGGGAGGCGATGGCGCGCGGGCACGCGGTCGACCATCCGGCGACGGCGCGCGACGCCGCGACGCGGGCGGCGGCGCTGCACCGCGAGCTCGGCGACCGACGCGGCGAGTATCTGGCGCTGGTCGAGCTGGCCTTCAACTGGCGGGTCGACGGCGACGTGGCGCGCGAGGCCCTGGACCGGGCGCGCGCGCTGGAGGAGGCGGACTGGCCGGCGGCGGTGCTGGAGCGCGGCTGGTCCACCGAGGCGACGCTCAGCACCAGCGGTGGCGATCCGGACGGCGCGCGCCGCGCCTTCGAGGCCGCGGTGGCGGTGAGCCGGCGCGACGGGCACGACACCGGCATTGATCGCGGCCTGGCCAACCTGGCCGACCTCGCGCGCGTGGACGGCCGGGTCGACGATGCGATCCGCGAGGGCGAGGCCCTGCGGGCCCGGATGGCGCGCGCGGCGCCGACGGCGCTCAACGCGGTGGTGCTGACCAACCTGATCGGCGCGCTGCTGGAGCGCGGCGACGCGGCCCGGGCGCGCGAGGTCGCCGACGAATGCGCGCGGCGGCTGGGTCCGCTGCTCTTCGACACCTGCGTCTGGACGGCGCTCGACACGCTGGGGCGCCTGCATCTGAGCGAAGGCGCGATCGAGACCGCGGCCCGCCTGGCCGGCGCCTCGGACCGAGCGTTCCGCGAGCACGGCCAAGCGCGGCGCCAGCCCAACGAGGCCCGCGACCGGGCGGTGATCGACGCGACCCTGGCCGACCTCGACCCGGCGCGGCGCGCGGTGCTTCTGGAGGAGGGCGGCCGCCTGGACGAGATCGCCGCGCTGCGGCTCGCGTTCGGCCTGACGCCGGGCTTGACCCGGCCCCAGGGGCCGGCCGGAACATGAGGACTTCGCGCACTGAGAATCTCCCGACCATGTCCCATCCGAACGATCCCCGCGAGCCCGACGAATCCAAGGAACCCGACGGGTTCCTGCGAGCTGCTGGAGCGGCCAGACGCCTGGGCGTCTCGGTCAAGGCGCTGCGGTTGTACGAAGCGCATGGCCTGCTGCGCCCGGCGCGATCGCAAGCCGGGTATCGACTCTATGGACCCGAGGACCTGCGCCGTGCGCGCGACATCGTCGGCTTGCGCGCGCTCGGCCTGGGCCTGGCGCAGGTGGGGCGCGCGATCGCCGGCGATGCCGATGCACTCGATGCGGCGCTGGCGCGGCGCGAGGCCGAGCTCGGGACCGAGTTTCACGGGCTGCGGACGTCGGTCGAGCGCCTGCGCGCCTTGCGCGAGAGGCTCGCCCGGGGTCACGTCCTGCCCGACGGCGAGCTGCAGCGGGCGCTCGGCGCCGAGACAGCCGCGGCGACGGTGACCTTCGATCTCCCATGGCCCTGGGCCGGCGAGCGCTTCGAGCTGATGGACATCGGCCAGCTGATGTATCTGGTGGGGCCCTTGGGCAGCGGCAAGACGCGGCTGGCGCATCGGCTCGCCCAGCGCCTCCCGGAAGCGATGCTGCTGGGTCCGGAGCGATTCGAGGGCGACGCCTTGGATCGGGCGTGGTCGGGCCTCGCCGACGAGGAGCGCCAGGCGGTGCAATCGCATCGGGGCTGGCTGGTGGAGGAGGGCGCGACGGACAGCGTGGCGCTGCGCCTGCTGCTGATCGCCCTCGAGGCCTCCGGTGGCCGACGGTCGCTGGTGATCGACATGATCGAGGATGGCCTGGACCGTGCCACGCAGGAGACGCTGATGCCTTGGCTGCGCCGCCGCGTCCGCGCCCGCGCGGCGCCCGTGGTCGCGATGACGCGCTCGTCGTCGATCCTGGACCTGTCGCGGGTCGGACCTGGCGAGACCATCCTGCTGTGCCCCGCCAACCACGCGATGCCGCGGCTGGTCGCGCCCCACGCCGCCGCGCCGGGTTACGAAACGCTCTGCTCGTGCCTGGCGACGCCGGAAGCGCGGGCTCGCCTGGTTCGGGCGCCTGCCTGAAGGGCGGCCGAGCCAGGCCCCCTCGCGTCCGCGCACCATGACGCAGGTGAGGGGGATCCGTCGAAACAGCGGGCGAAATCGAGACGTATGCACGCATGGCGGGGGGGACCGAGGTCTAAGGTGGATTCATCGGGTCCGACCTCCCCACGGGCCCGCGGAGTCCCTCCATGAGCCCCTCTCAATTCAGCGCGCTCCAGGGCGCCTCACCGGTGCGCGTCAGCCTGTGCCGCGACCGCTTCCTGCTGCGCTTCGAGTCCCTGTTCCATCCCGGACGCGGACTGTCCTTCCCCTGCGACGAGTTCGGTCACGTCGCACTGGATCAGCTCAGCGATCACGCGCGGGAGAACTACCTGTTCGCCCGCGCCGTCGTCGGCCACGAGTACGCGACGCCGGTGGTCCAGCGCTGCGACGAGTGAGCGCCTCGTCCCCGCGGTCGAGGCCCGGTCCAGGCCTCCTCAGCGCGGGATCGCGGCGGCGTCGTGCCGCCCCAGCACCCACTGCAGCCCCGCGAGGTGCTGCTGGTCGTGGCTGCACAGGTAGTGCACCAGCGCCTTGAAGGTCAGCGGGCCGTAGCCCTCGAAGCGCGCCCGGCGCTGGAGCTGCGCCGGCGTGACCGTCGCGAGCATCGCCAGCGTCTCGCGCCGCGCGGCCGCGAAGGCGGCCAGCGCGCGCGCGGGATCGTCCTCGCCGTAGCGGCGGTCGCGCGCCAGCTGGTCCGTGTCCAGCGACACCAGCAGCGGATCCTCCTCGGTCAGCGTGCGCCGGATGCGCCGCTGATAGCCGTCGATCTCGATGTCCCGCACGTGGCACAGCTGCTCGATGGCGGTCAGCGGCTCGCTGGGCACGCCGTCCCAGGAGGCCGGTGCCCAGTGACGGGCGTCGACCGGGAACAGCGCGAAATGCGCCGCCAGCAGGCGCGGGAAGGCGGCCAGCGCCTCCAGCGTCACGGGATCGACGGCGGAACCCGAGGGCGCGGTGAGCGGATCGGCGCTCAGCTCGGCCAGCACGCGGGCGAAGGAATCGGCGGCGGCATCGGCGGCGGCCGTTGAATCAGCGATGGCGTTCATGCGGCGCATGTTAGGCCGCGCGAGTGCGGGACAATGCGCGTTTTCCGAATTACCCCAGCGTGACCCGTCCATGAGCGACTCCACCCGCCCCGAACTCCCCGACCACCTGTCCGTCGACCCGCGCAGCCCGCATCACGTGGCCGCCGTGTTCGAGCACGACATCGGCATCCTCTTCAACGGCAAGGAACGCCGCGACGTCGAGGAATACTGCATCTCCGAAGGCTGGATCAAGGTGCCGGCCGGCCGCACGCTGGACCGCAAGGGCCAGCCGATGATGATCAAGCTCAAGGGCAAGGTCGAGGCCTTCTACAAGTGAGGCCCGGGCCGCGGCTCAGCCCCGCGGCCAGCTGATGGCGACCCACAGGCCGCCCCCCTCGCGATTGCCCATCGCGATGCGGCCCCCATGCTTCTCGACGATCTCGCGCGCCAGCGCCAGGCCCAGGCCGGTGCCGCTGCGCTTGGTCGAGTAGAACGGCAGCAGCGCCTGCGACAGCTGCGTCTCGGTCATCCCCGGCCCCCGGTCGGCGACCTCGATCCGCCAGTCCTCGCGCGGCGCGCTGACCGTCAGCGTCACGTCCTCCTCGGCCCCGCCGGACTCGTGCGCGTTCTTCAGCAGGTTGATCAGCGCCTGCTCCATCTGCGCCGCGTCGAACTGCCCGGGCGAGGCCGGCAGCTCGCCCACCAGCCGGAAGCGCTGGTGCGCGCCCAGCGTCTCGACGAAGGGCCGCCAGTCGACGCGCGCCGGCACCGGGGCCGGCAGCTTGGCGAAGCGCGCATACCCCGACAGGAACTCATGCAGATGCCGCGCGCGGTCGCCGATGCTGGCGAACACGCCGGGCACGCGCTCGTGCTGGCCGCGCCGCGCCAGCTCCGCGCCGCTGTGCGCCAGCGACGAGATCGGCGCCAGCGAGTTGTTGAGCTCATGGCTGATCACGCGGATCACGCGCTTCCAACTGGCGACCTCCTGCCGTGACAGCTCGCGCGTCATGCGCCGCAGCAGCCGCAGCCGGTGCGGCTGCCCCTGCAGGCGGAAGTCCCGCATCGACAGGTGGTAGCGCTCCTCCTGCCCGTCCAGCATCACGCTGAACAGCCCGTCCTGCGCGCCGGCGAAGGCCTGGCGCAGGTCGTCCGGCGCGTCGCGCAGCACCTCGTCGAGCGATCTGCCGGCCAGGCTGCGGCCCTGGTCCATCAGCTGCCGCGCGGCGATGTTGGCGTAGGCGATGCGCTCCTGCGCGTCGGTCAGCACCAGCGCCACGGGGGTGTTCTGCACCACGGTGTCGAGCAGCAGCTCGCGCTGGGCCAGGTGACGGCGCTGCTCGCGCAGGGCCAGGCCCAGCTCGCTGTGCAGCCGCATCAGGGTGGACAGCTCCGACAACCCGCCCGGGGCCTCGCCGACGATGGCGCTGCCGAACTCGCCGTCGCGATAGCTCAGGACCGTGCTCTCCAGCGCGCGCAGCAGCCGCATCAGCGGGGCGAGCAGGGCGCTCGCCAGCGCCCAGGCGATCGGCAGCAGCAGCGCGAAGGTCAGCGCCAGCGCGGCCAGGCTCCAGTGCTCCGGCGCGGCCAGCCCCAGGGACTGCAGCAGCGCCGGGATGGGCCACACCGTCAGCCAGGCATGGATGAGCAGCCCCAGCGCCGCCGCGGCCACCAGGAAGAGCGCCAACCGCAGCCGCAGCGATCGGCGCCAGCCCGCGTGCCCCGGCAGCGCGCCCATCAGGCGTCCAGCCCGTAGCGTTCCATGCGCCGGTACAGCGCCTGACGCGACAGCCCCAGCGATTGCGCCGCGCGGCTGACCACGCCCGACGCGGCCTCCAGCGCGGCCAGCACCACCTCGCGGCTGGGCTCGTCCAGGTTGCGCGTGCCCGCGCCGCCGTGCATCGCGTGCGCGGCCGGCAGCGCGAGGTCGGCCTCGCTGATCAGGCGCGCCGGCGCGAGCAGCGCGGCGCGTTCGATCGCGTTCTTGAGCTCGCGCACGTTGCCGGGCCAGGGATAGGCCAGCAGCGCCTCGCGGGCGTCGTCGCTCAGCGTCGCGCGGCCGGCCAGGAAGAACTCGGCCAGCGGCAGGATGTCCTGCGGCCGCTCGGCCAGTCCGGGCAGCGCCACCTCGATGACGTTGAGGCGGTAGTACAGGTCCTCGCGGAAGGTCCCGGCGCGCACCATGGCGCGCAGGTCCGCGTTGGTCGCGGAGATCACCCGCACCGTCGTCTGCCGCGTGCGGCTCGAGCCCAGCCGCTCGAAGCGGCCCGTCTCCAGCACCCGCAGCAGCTTGACCTGACCGGCCAGCGGCAGGTTGCCGATCTCGTCCAGGAACAGGGTGCCGCCGTCGGCCGTCTCGAAGCGGCCCTCGCGCGCCCGCGCCGCGCCGGTGTAGGCGCCGCTGTCGGCGCCGAAGAGCTCGGCCTCGATCAGGTCGCCCGGCAACGCGCCGCAGTTGACCGCGACGAAGGCGCCGTCGGCGACGGCGGAGTTCTCGTGCACGATGGCCGCGATGCGCTCCTTGCCGCTCCCGTTGGGCCCGGTGATCAGCACCGGCGCCGACGAGCGCGCGACCTGGCAGGCCAGCTCCACGCAGCGCAGCAGGGCGGGGGACTCGGCGACCAGACCGTCGAGGCGGTAGCGGCGGCGCAGATCGTCGCGGCGCTGGCGATGCTCGTGGCGGGCCTGGCGCAGCTCGCGGTTGTTCTCGCCCAGCTCCAGCAGGTTCTCGACCGTCGCCAGCAGCTTGGTGTCGTCCCAGGGCTTGGCCAGGTAGTCGGCCGCGCCGGCCTTGACCAGCGCCACGGCCTGCTCCAACTGCGTCCATGCGGTGAGCAGGATGATGGGCAGGTCGGGGTGGCGGCCGCGGAGCTGGTGGAAGAGCGCGCGGCCTTCCGCGCCGGAGGTCGTGTCCGCGCTGAAGTTCATGTCCTGGATCACCAGGTCCACGCGGCGCTCGGCCAGCCTCGCCAGGCCTTCCTCGGGCGAGGCCGCGACCAGCGGCTCGATGTCGTGCAGCGAGAGCAGCAGCGACAGCGCCTCGCCGACGCCGGCGTGGTCATCGATGATCAGGACGGTTCTCATGGGCAGCGCAGCATAGCAAGGGCGTGACGCCCGGCCGGGCGTCATGTCGGGACATGCGCGCGGACCGGGCGCCGGAGGGAGAGGCGCGGCATCCGCCGCGCCGGTTCAGCCGCCGCGCAGGGCGGCCACCGGGGGCAGCGCCGCGGCGCGCCGCGCCGGGGCGAAGACCGCGATCTGGCCCAGCGTCCACAGCACGAGGGCGCCCACCGGCAGGTAGACGAAGGGCAGGCGCGGCAGCTCGTAATGCGACATCAGCAGCAGGCTGATCCCGTACGCGCCGATCATCCCCAGCGCGATGCCGGCGGTGGACAGCAGCAGGTTCTCGGTCTGGAAGTAGCGCAGGATCTGGCCGCGCGTGGCGCCCAGCGCGCGCCGCGTGCCGATCATCCGCGTGCGCTGCTGCACCCAGAAGCTGGCCAAGCCGACGATGCCGAAGGCCGTCACGATCAGCAGGCCCACGCACACGCCCGCCAGCAGCAGCACCATGGAGCGGTCCTGGCGGTAGTAGCCCTCGCGCAGCTGCAGCAGGGTGTCCTGGTCGCGGGCCACGCGGCGCAGGCCGGGGCTGTTGGCCAGCAGCTTGGCGACCGCGGCCTTGAGCACCCCCTCCGTGTTCGCGCCCGGCGCGACGCGGATCAGGAAGGTGCCGCCGCGGAAGCTGGGCTGCACCGGCATCAGCATGGTGTGCAGCGTGTTCTCGTCCTGCGAGCCCGGGTTGGGCGAGGGCAGCTCGGCCAGCACGCCGACGACGCGTTGCGGCTGGTCGCCGTAGACGTAGATGCCCTTGCCCAGGGCCGATTCACCGGGCCACAGCCGATCCGCCATGCGCTTGTTGATGATCACCGCCGGCACGCGCGGGTTGGGGTTGTTGTCCAGGCTGGAGCCCGGCACGAACTCCTCGGGCAGGAAGTCGCGCCCCTCGATCAGCTTGAGCCCCATGGTCTTGATCAGGCCCGGGCCGGCCGTGTAGTGGCCCGCCACCACGCGGCTGCGGGCCTGCTCGCCGGGCTCGATGCGCACGCCGGAGTTGTTTGAGTTGCGCCCGTACGGGTACTGGTTGGTCAGCGTCGCCGAGGCCACGCCCGGCACCTGCATCAGCGCGGCCAGGTCGGCCTGGGTCTGCGGCTCGGGGTTCTCGACCCGGGCCATGCTCGACAGCGACAGCGAGATCAGCTCCGACTCGGCCATGCCGGTGTCGGCGCTGATGCGCTCGATCCGCTGGAAGATCAGGAACAGCGCGTTGCAGACGATGGCGCAGGTCAGCGCGATCTGCAGCACGATCAGGCCGGCCGCGGTCTTGTGACGCTTGAGCGTCGAGAGGATAGGGAGGATGTCCATCGATGTCTCCTTGCGCTCACTGCGTCTTGAGCTGGATGGCGGGCGTGATCTGGCAGGCGCGCCAGGCGGGCAGCAGCCCCGCGAGCACGCTGGCCAGCAAGGACACGCCCAGCGTGGTGCCCAGCATGGTCCAGTCCAGTTGCGCCAGCTGCGCGTAGTCGGACGGGTTGCGGCGCACGACCCACAGGCCGACCCAGGTCAGCGCCAGCCCCAGCAAGCCGCCGGCCACGCCCAGGCTGCCGGCCTCCACCAGGAACTGCAGGAAGATCTGCGAGCGCGGCGCGCCCAGCGCGCGCCGCACGCCGATCTCGCCGCTGCGGCGCAGGCACTTGGCCAGCAGCAGGCCGACGGTGTTGGTCAGGCAGACCACCAGGAAGCCGAACGCCAGCCAGACCTGCAGCTTGATGTCGCTGGGCACGACCTTGCGCAGGCTCAGCCAGTCCATGACCGCGGTCAGCTTGGGGTTGGGCGGGCGCTCGAAGCGGCCGGCCTGGCGCTGCTGCTCGGAGTACTGCACCAGGTAGTTGCGGTAGTCCGCCACCTGCTGCGGCGTGTCCAGCTGCACCCAGTACTGGAGCCAGGCGCAGGGCGTGTTGAGCGCGCGCGGATCCTGGCCGTCCGACCGGCCCCAGCAGTTCATGTTGCCGGAGGCGCCGAAGCGCAGGCCCAGCGAGGTCGCCAGCGGCAGGTAGACGTCCGCGGCCTTGGCGTAGGAGCCAAGCGTCAGGTCGAAGTAGTGCGGGGCGGGGCGCCAGGGCTTGAGCACGCCGATCACGGTGAAGTCCTTGTCGCGCAGGCGCAGCGTCTTGCCGCGGCTGTCCTGGCCGCCGAAGAGCTTGTCGTTGAGCTCGCTGGAGATCACCGCCACGCGCGCCTCCGAGGTGTCGTCGGCGGCGGTCCAGCCCTGGCCGAAGCGGAAGCCGGGCTCGAACATCGCGAAGAAGTCGGCCGAGGCGTAGCGCGCGCCAGTGAAGAAGGGGGGCTGCGCCGCGTCGCCCGATCCGGCCGGATCGACCGCGATGAAGGAGCCCGTCATCGCCACCTGGTGCACGGCGCGCTTGGCGCGCAGCAGCGTCTCGGCGTCGAAGCGCGTGAGCTGCAGCTCGGGCTCGTCGCCCGGCTTCCATTCGCGCGCGGATTCCGCGTCCAGCTGCACGTTGAAGAGCCGGCCGCTCTTGTGCGGGATCGGGTCGCCGGACATGACGTGGAACAGCGTCAGCGTCGTCATGCAGGCGGCCACGCCCATCGCGATGGACAGCAGCATCAGCACCGTCAGCCCGCGGTGCGCGCGGAAGGCCCGGAAGCCCAGTTCGAGGTAGTAGGTCAGCATGTCAGGTCCTCCGGGCTCAGCGAGCGAGACGGGCGGTGGTGAGGGCAGGGGCCAGGGCCGCGGACGACGTCGACGGCGCGGTCGAGGCCGACGTGGACGTCGGGAGCGAGGCCGATGACGACATCGGCGGCGCCGTCGGCGGCGCGGCGGGCGGCGCCACCAGCAGCGTGTTCACGGCCGCGAGTTGCGGCTCGGCCAGCGCGCCGGCGGCCTGCTGCAGCAGCAGCTTGGACAGCACGTAGCGGTGGCGCGCCTGTTCCCAGGCGTTGCGGGCATTGCTCTGCGTCTGGATGGCCAGCAGCAGGTCGGTCATCGTGCGCGCGCCCAGGTCCAGGCCGCTGCGGGTGGAGGTCAGGGCCTTCTCCGCCGCCTGCACCGCGGCGCCGGCCGTGCGCATCTGGCTGAGCGCCGACAGCACCGACTGGTACTGCGCCTGCGTCTCGCGGGTCATCGCGCGGCGCGCGCCCTCGAGGTCGTCGCGCAGTTGCTCGCGCTGGTAGATGGCCTGGCGCTTCTGCGACTCGACCGCGCCGCCCGCGAAGATCGGGATGGTCAGCTTCAGGCCGATGGTCGAGTTGTAGCGGCCCGCGTCCTGCGGCGCGACCGCGTTGCCCGCCAAGCGCTGGCCGTCGAGGCCCAGGCTCAGCGTCGGCAGGTGCGCCGCGCGCGCGGCGGCGACGCGCTGGTCGCTCGCCGTCACGCCCAGCGCCGCGGCCTGCAGCGAGGGGTTGTCGCGCAGCGCCTGCGTGACCCAGGCCTCGGGATCGGCGGGATCGGGCATCAGCATGGCCAGCTCGGGCGCGAGGGGCTTGAGCTCGCCCGGCATGCGGCCGGTGATCTGCGCCAGCGCCTGACGCGCGTCGGCCAGGTCCTCGCGGACGGCCGCGGTGTTGCCGCGGGCCAGCTCGTAGTAGGCGCGGGCCTGCTCGACGTCCAGGGAGGCCGACAGCTGCGCCTCGAAGCGCGACTGCGCCTGCGCGACCTGCTGGCCGTACACGTCCTCGATGGCCTGCGCCGTCTGCAGCGTTGCCTGCGCGGTCAGCACGCCGAAGTAGGCGCGCGCGACGCGGGCGCAGAGATCGGCCTCGGCGGCGCGCACGCGCGCGTCCTCGGCGTCGACCAGCGTGCGCGCGGCATCCCAGCCGCGCAGCTTGCTCAGGTCCACCAGCACTTGGCTGAGGCTGTGCGTGAGCTGGTGCTGACGCGTGCCGTCGTCCTGGTTGCGCAGCTCAGAGAGCTGGGCGCTCCACTGCGGCAGCAGCGCCGCGCGCGCCTGCACGGCGAGCTCGCCCTGCTGACCGCGCACGGCGCGCGCGCCGGCCAGCACGGGATCGGCCGAGCGGGCCAGGTCGTAGATCTCGAGCAGGTCCTCGGCCTGCGCCGCGGCCGGGAAGCAGCAGCCCGCGCACACCAGCGCGACGGCGGCGATCAGCGACAGCGACGGCAGCCGCGAGCGGCGCCGCGACGCGGACGGCGCGCCCGCGGGCATCGCGCTCGCCGAGGTCGAGTCCGCCGTCGAGGCGCCGCCTGGACGGGCGGCGCCGGCCGATCGCGAGGAAGGGAAGGGCACTCTCATGATGTCCTTGTGGGGCGCGCGATCAGACCGCGGCGGGCGAGGCGGCGCGCAGCATCGCGGCGTCCATGTGCAGCTCGGCGGCGATGTCGACGACCTGGCCGTCGATCACGTGCACGTTGCGCTGCGCGCGCGCGGCCAGCTGCGGATCGTGGGTGACCATCACGATGGTGGCGCCGTCGCGGTGCAGCTCCTCCAGCAGGTCCATCACGCTGCGCGCCATCGCGCTGTCCAGGTTGCCGGTCGGCTCGTCGGCGAGCAGCAGGCGCGGCTCCCCGGCCAGCGCGCGGGCGATGGCCACGCGCTGCTGCTGGCCGCCCGACAGCTCGGCCGGGTAGTGGCGCTCGCGCGCCGACAGGCCGACGCGGGCCAGCGCCTCGCGGGCGCGGCGCTGGCGCTCGGCGGCCTTCATGCCCCGGTAGCGCAGCGGCACCTCGATGTTGTCCAGGACGTTCAGGTCCGGGATCAGGTTGAAGGCCTGGAAGATGAAGCCGATCTTCTCGTTGCGCATGCGCGAGCGCTGCGTGTCGTTCATCCCGCTGACATCGACGCCGTCGAGCTCGTAGCGGCCGCCGGTGAAGGCTTCCAGCAGACCGGCGATGGTCAGGAAGGTGGTCTTGCCCGAGCCCGAGGGGCCGGTCACGGCGACGAACTCGCCCTCGCGCACCTCGAGGTTGAACTCGCGCAGGGCGTAGGTCTCGATCATCTCGGTGCGATAGACCTTGGACAGCGATTGCATCTTGAGCATGGGTTTCCTCGCGGCGTCGGTGGAGGGGACGGGGTGGATGGGGGAGTCGGTGGATCCGGAAGGGTCAGGTCTTGCCATGGCGCGGCGTCACGGGCTGAGCGTCACGCGCTCGGCGCCGTCGAAGGCCTGACCGCCGGAGACGACGACCTTGTCGCCCGGCTTCAGGCCCTCCAGCACCTCGACCTTGGACAGGCTCTGCGCGCCCAGGCGGATGGGGCGCCTGACCGCCTGGCCGTCCTCGACGACGTAGGCGAAACGGCCGCCGCCTTCCTCGACGAAGCTGCCGCGCGCGACGGTCAGCACCTTGTCGCGCTTGTCCAGCAGCACGCGCACGGACAGGCGCTGGTTCTGGCGCAGCTGGTCGGGCGTGGCGCCGTCGAAGCGGATGCGGGCGGCGACCTCGTTGTTCACGACCTCCGGCGAGACGGTGCTCACCAGGCCGCGCCACTGGCGGCCGTTGCCGGAGATCTCGCCGGGCATGCCGATGGCGAGGTCGCGGGCGAAGCTCTCGGGGACCTGCATCTGGACTTCCAGCGCCGTCAGGTCGACGACGGTCAGCAGCCCGGCGCCGGCGGCGACGTTGGCGCGCTCGGCCACCAGCAGCTGGCCGACCTGGCCGTCCACCGGCGAGCGCAGTTCCAGCTCGGCGACCTGGCGCTCCAGGTCCTGCACCAGCAGTTGCTGACGCTGCAGCGCCTGCTGCTTGGCCTGCAGCTCGAACTTGAGGCTGTCGTCCTTCAGGCCCAGGCCGGCCTCGGCGTGGGCGGCGGTGATGCGGGCCTTCTCCAGCGCGTCGCGCGCCTTCTCGACCTGCATGCCGGCGACGGCGCCGGCCTCGAAGGCCTTGGTCTGGCGGGCCAGGTCGTTGCGGGCGGTCTGCAGGTCGATGCCGGCGTTCTCGTAGGTGGAGCGCAGGGCGGCGCGTTGCTCGCGGCCGTCGACCTCGGCGCGCAGGGCTTCGGTGCGCAGCGCGTCGGCGTTGCTGCGTTCCTGGGCGAGCTTGGCGCGCAGGTCGGGGCTGTCGATCTCGCCCAGCAGCTGGTTCTTGGTGACCTTGTCGCCGGCCTTGACGCGCAGCACGAGGTTGCCGCCGTGCAGCGCGTAGACGGTGGGGCTCATCGCGGCGACGACCTTGCCCTCGCCGGCGACATCGCGCACCAGCGGGCCGATCTCGACGGCGGCGACGCCCAGGCGCGACAGGCTGACGGAGTTGCCGCTGCCCATCATCCGCTGCACGGCGGGCGCGGCGGCGAAGGCGGCGACCAGCAGCCCGGCGCCGGCCAGCGCCAGCCACAGGCGGCGGCGTCCATGCGAGCGTTCGAGCGGGCGGTCCTGGCCGGAGGTGTCGCGAATCATGAGGTGTCCGTGGGTGGTCGGAGTGGCGTCGGCTTCCAGGATCGCAAGCGCCGTGCCAGCCCGTGGAGGAGGGGATTTCCTTTTGAAATCAATGGCTTGATTGAAGGTTGGTGGCGCGGACGAGTGTCCGCGGACAGTCGGTCGGACAGACGCGGACAGCCCCGGACAAGCGCGGACGAACGCGGACGCCCCACGGATCTCCGTGGACAAGTCGGTCCCCCACTGGAACCCGTGTGTCGATCGCGCTTCGCTACTGGTCGAGGCAGATGCGCCGCCAAGCGGTCGGCGGAACACTGGCCGCTCGGTTTTCTCCCCCCTCAGCTTCAACTGGAGTTCTCGACATGGCTGGTTCCCGATTCCCGATGGCCCCCCGCGCGATCCGCGCGGCGGCGATGAACGCAAGGACGGTGCCGCTGCGCGATGGCGTCGCGGCGGCGATGCCCGAGGCGATGCTTCTCGCGGGCCCTGATGCGGTGCCTGATGCGCTGCCTGATGCGATGCAAGACCTGCCGCGCGAAGGGGCCGGCCTGCCGGACGCGGTCACCCTTGAAGATGCCCTCGGCGGTACGAGCCCGGCGGTCGACGCGGAAGCCTTCGACGATCCAGCCGCCACGGCGTCGGCCCCTGCGACGCCCGGCGGTGGATGGGTGGGCGCGGCGCTGGGCGGAGCAGCGGCCCTCGGGCTGCTGCTCGCGGGCGGCGGCGGCGGTGCCCGAAGCGGCGCCCTCGGTGTCGGGACGGATCCGCGTCCGTCCCCGACGCCTGTCGATCCCGGCGCATCCGGTGGCAGCGGGCCGCAGCCCGGCGCCGAAGGCGGGCAGGGCGCCCGGCCCGGTGACTCGGGCGAAGGCACGAGCGGCAGCGCTGGCGGCGGGGCCGGCGCAGGGAGCGTAGTCGGCACCGGCACCGGCACCGGCACCGGCATCGGTACCGGCACCGGTACTGGCACTGGTACCGGCACAGGCACAGGCACAGGCGGCGACCATCAGTCGGGCGCCTCGGGCGGCACGACGGGATCGAGCGGCTCGCACGGATCGAGCGGGTCGGGCGATGCCCCTGCCGCCAGCGGAGGCGGATCCGGCGGATCGCGCCCGCCCGCCGATGGGTCAGGGCCGGACGCGGGACCGCCGGGGGGGCTCGACGGTGAGGCCGCGGGATCGCCGCGCGTGTCGCTGATGGCCGCCGTGATCGCGCCGGACGATGGCCGCGTCCTGACCCGGGACGCGACGGTGGCGGTCAGCGGCATCGCGCCGGGCGCCTCCTGGTGGTACAGCCTGGACGACGGCGCGAGCTGGGTCCGCGGGCGTGGCGACCGCCTGCCCGCCAGCGTCTTTGGCGAGGACGGCGACAAGCATCTGCAGGTGCGTCAGGTCGACCAGGCCGGCACGCCCGGGGAGATCGCGGCGCTGAAGTTCACCCTCGACACCACGGCGCCGCAGCTGCCCTCGGTGCGCCTGACCCAGGACACCGGCATCGCGGGGGATCAACTGACCCACGACTGGGGTTTCACCGTCGGCGGCCTGGAGCCCGGAGGCCGCTGGCGTTTCAGTGTCGATGGCGGGGACTGGCAGGACGGCGTCGGCGATCGCTTCGACGCCATCGACGCGCAGGGCCAGCGGATGGCACTGCCGGACGGCACGCACACGGTGCGCGTGGAGGTCCGCGACGCGGTGGGCAACACGACCCTCGGCACGCTCGACTTCCAGACCGACATGACGCCGCCGCTGGACGCGCTGAGCCTCGCGCTGGAGAACGACACCGGCGCCGACGACACGGACGGCATCACCAACGATCCCTTGCTGTCCGTCATCGGTCTGCAGGCGGGTGACCTGTGGGCGGTGAGCGTCGACCAGGGCGCGAGCTGGACGGCGCCGCTGCCAGGCGAGTCCAGCGGTGAGTTCTTCCAGCAGTTGCTGAGGACCGATGGCGCCTGGCAGGTGCTGGTCCGTCGCGAGGATGCGGCGGGCAACGCGGGGCCCGTAGGTCCGGCCCTGGACCTGACGCTCGACCGCGTCGGTCCGACGACGCCGGCCACGGTGAAGCTGCGCAACGACACGGGCGTCGACAAGACCGACGGGATCACCGCGGACGCGACCATCCAGGTCACGCTCGCCGCCGACGCCGTGCGCGGGGCCTACCGGCTGGGCCCCACGGAGTCCTGGACGGCCATCGGTCCTGGCGGGCTGATCGACGACACGCAGTTCTCCCGGAGCGACAGTGCCCGCACCGTCGAGGTCGGCCAATGGGACCTGGCGGGCAATCGCGGCGTCAGCGGCTGGCTGACCTTCACCAAGCCCCTGGTGCTGAACGCGCCGCACCTGGACCTGCCCCATGCCGCGCTCCTGCAGCAAGGCGTGGGGTTGCCGATCTGATCCGGACGACGCCATGAAGAAGGGGCGCCCGAGGCGCCCCTTGATTCGCTGGTCGACGGTCCTTGGCCGACGGCCGTCAACCGGCGTTCATCGGCCGGCGATCACCGGCCAACGCTCATGTGTCGACGCTCACTTGCCGAAGCTGTCGCGCAGTCCGGTGATCTTGTTGAACACCGGCGCGTCGGCCCGGTGATCGACGCGATCGGAGACGAAGTAGCCATGACGCTCGAACTGCACCTTGGTGTCCGGCGCCGCGTGCTTCAGCGAGGGCTCCAGGTAGCCGCGCACGACGCGCTTGGAATCGGGATTGAGCAGCTCCAGGAAGTTGCGCTCGCCGGCGTCCGGCTGGGCCTCGGTGAACAGGCGGTCGTACAGGCGCAGCTCGGTGGCCACGGCCTCGTGCGCGCCCACCCAGGTGATCACGCCCTTGACCTTGACCGCGTCGGCGCCCGGCGTGCCGCTCTTGGTGTCGGGGACCAGGTCCGCGAGGACCGCGGTGATCTGGCCGTCGGCATCCTTCTCGCAGCCGACGCACTCGATCACGTAGCCGTACTTCAGGCGCGCCTTGTTGCCGGGGAACAGACGGTGGTAGCCCTTGACCGGGACCTCCATGAAGTCCTCGCGCTCGATCCACAGCGCGGGGCCCAGGCTGAACTCGCGCGTGCCCAGCTCGGGGACATGCGGGTGCGCCGGGGCGGAGCAGGGCTCGCGATGGTCCAGGGAGCCGAAGATCTCCGCGTAGTTGCGCAGCTTCAGCGGGACCGGGTCCAGCACCGCCATCGCGCGGGCGGCCTTGCCCTCGAGGTCGGCGCGCAGGTAGCCGTCGAGGACCGAGTAGTCGATCCAGGCGTTGGTCTTGGACGCGCCGGTGCTCTCGACCATCGCGCGGATGGACTCGGGCGTGTAGCCGCGGCGGCGCATGCCGACCAGCGTGGGCATGCGGGGATCGTCCCAGCCGTCGACGTGCTTCTCGTCGACCAGCTGGCGCAGCTTGCGCTTGCTGGTGACGACGTAGCTCAGGTTCAGGCGGCCGAACTCGTACTGGTGCGGGAGCGGGCGGGCCAGCAGGCCGCCCTCGGCCAGGCGCTCGAGCAGCCAGTCGTAGAACGGGCGCTGGTCCTCGAACTCCAGCGTGCAGACGCTGTGGGTGATGCACTCCAGCGCGTCCTCGATGGGATGCGCGAAGGTGTACATCGGGTAGATGCACCACTGGTCGCCGGTGTTGTGGTGGGTCGCGCGGCGGATGCGGTACAGGGCCGGATCGCGCAGGTTGATGTTGGGCGACGCCATGTCGATCTTGGCGCGCAGCACCATCGCGCCGTCCGGGTGCTTCCCGTCACGCATCTCGCGCAGGCGCTCCAGGTGCTGCTCGGGCGTGCGGTCGCGGAAGGGGCTGTTCTTGCCGGGCGTGCCGAAGTCGCCGCGGTTGGCGCGCATCTCCTCGGGCGTCTGCTCGTCGACGTAGGCCAGGCCCTGCGACACCAGGTACTCGGCGGCGCGGTACATGAAGTCGAAGTAGTTGCTGGCGTAGAAGAGGTGGCTGGTCGGCTGGCCGTGGCCGTCCGGCGCGGTCCAGCTCCAGCCCAGCCACGCGACCATCTCCTTGATCGCGTCGACGTACTCCTGCTCTTCCTTCTCCGGATTGGTGTCGTCGAAGCGCAGGTGGCAGATGCCGCCATAGTCCCGCGCCAGGCCGAAGTTCAGGCAGATCGCCTTGGCGTGACCGATGTGCAGGTAGCCGTTGGGCTCGGGCGGGAAGCGGGTGCGGATCTTGGCGGGGTCCAGCGGACCGGCGGCCTGGTGCGCCGCGTCGCCGGGCGTGCCGGCGAAGTGGCGCTGCGGCTGGAAGCCCTGCTCCAGGTCGCGCTCGATGATGGCGCGCAGGAAGTTGCTGGGCTTGACGGCCGCGCCGTCGGTCTTGTCGGTCGCCGGAGCACCGGCGGTCTTGTCGTGGCTGGACATCGATTTAGGGAGTCTCGAGAGAGGCCGGAGATTCTACGTGGGCAGGGAGCCCCTGACGTTTTAGGGATCGTCTGCTTCGAAAAGTTGAGTCGCGTCGGCCGGGATGGCCGTGATGGGTGATGGCCGCGCGGAGGCGTGCTTTTGATACTGCCAGCTTTCCATTGACCACAGTGAATCTCCGTCATGCAGTTCTCCCGACACGGCCTCATGCCTTCCCCCGACCAACCCGCTCGTTCCGGCGTGCCTGACGCGGATGGTGTCGCGCCGGACGTCGCGCCGGACGTCGAGCGTCGGCGCAAGAACGAGCACGACGCGGCGCACCCGACTGACGACGAGACCGTACAGACGCCGGAGCAGGCCGAAGCCATCGTCACGCCGCCGGAGGCGTCGGCGACCGATCCCGCCTCGGCGCCCGGGCCGGCCGTGGTCGGCGGTGGCGAGTCGACGGAACCCCTCCCCGGGTCGAATGGCAAGGACGAGACTTCGACCGAGAAGTCCGTCGCCGCGATGGCGACCTGGTTGCTGGGCGCCGCGCTGACCGCGGGGTCGGCCGCGGCGGTCATGAGCGCATCGGGGAGCGACACGAAGCCGCAGGGCGATCCGAAGCCCGATCCCGAACCCAAGCCAGGAACCGAGTCGACACCTGACCCCGTGCCCGAGTCCAAACCCGAACCCAAGCCGGATCCCAAGCCGGAACCGAATCCCAACCCCAACCCCAACCCCAACCCCAACCCCAACCCCAATCCCGACCCTGAACCGAAGCCTGAACCGAAGCCGGATCCGGCCGTGCCGACGCCGGCCACGCCACAGCTCACCCTCCATGCGCCCGGGGCGTCGCGTGACGGGCTGCTCGGCGCCGCGGGCGAGATCCGCGTCGCCGCGCTGGAGACGGGCGCACGCTGGGAGTATTCGCTCGATGGTGGCAAGACCTGGCAAGCGGGCAGTGGCACCGCGCTGATCCCAACGGCCCTGGGCTCCGACGGCAGCAAGACCTTGCTGGTGGCGCAGGTCAACGAACAAGGCGGACGCAGCGCCGCGGGGCAGCTGCAGTTCGACATGGACACCATCGCGCCGGTGGGGCCGGCGCTGTCGCTGGTGGCGGATACCGGCACGTCCTCCGCCGACAGCTGGAGCAGCAGCGGCACCCTCCGCGTCGACGGTCTGGAGGCGGACGCGCGCTGGCAGTACAGCGTCGATGGCGGCGTGAGCTGGTGGAACGGGACGGGCACGACGATCGAGTCCGCGCAACTGGGCGGCGATGGCGCGAAGGAGGTGCAGGTCAGGCAGACGGATGCCGCGGGCAATGAGGGTCCGATCGGCAGCCTGCGCGTCGTGCTGGACACCCGGGCGGCGGAGGTGACCCTCACCTTGGCGAACGACACCGGGCTGTCCAGCGCGGACGGGATCACGCGGGACGCGACGGTGAAGATCGGCGGACTGGAAGCGGGCCTGCTCTGGGAGTACCGGCTCGACGGCGGCCCGTGGGTGGCCGGGACCGGTGACACGATCGCGGCCTCGGAGTTCGGTTCGCAGGCGGGTGAGCGCCGGGTCGAGCTCCGCCACGTCGACGGCGCGGGCAATCGGGGGAGCGCGACGCTGGTCTTCACGCTGGATACCCGCGTTGCCGCGCCGACGGCCAGCTTGGCGGTGGACTCCGGTGTGGCGGACGACGGTCGGACCCACGACCCGACCGTGATCGTCGGCGGTCTGGAGTCCGGCGCCATCTGGAACTTCCAGATCAACGGCGGCGAATGGCAGCGGGGGCATGGTGATCGCATCGACCGATCGGCGTTCGACGGCATGGCCGATGGCGCGCAGACGGTCCGCATCCAGCAGATCGATGCCGCCGGGAACGAGGCCTTCGGCAGTCTCGTCTTCCAGCTGCAACGTCAGGCGGCGGCACCGACGGTGGGCCTGGTCGACGACAGCGGCCTGGCTGGCGACGGCATCTCGCGCGATGGCAGCTTGAGCGTGGGCGCCATCGAGCGCGGCGGCCGATGGGAGTTCCGTGTCAACGGCGGCGAGTGGAAGGCGGGCAGCGGGGACCGCATCGCCGGCAGCGAGTTCTCGTCCGCGCCGGACGGCTGGCAGCGCGCGGAGGTCCGGCATACCGATGCGGTGGGGAACCAGGCCACGACGGTGTTCGAGTTCCAGCTCGACCGCGTGGCCACGGCGCCGACCGTGGCGCTGGCGGACGACACGGGTGTGGCCGGCGATCGGGTCACGCGCGACGGCACCTTGATCGTGGGAGGTCTCGAGCCGGGCGGACGTTGGGACTACCGCCTCGACGGGGGCGGCTGGCAGGCCGGCAGCGGTGACCGTGTCGCGTCCACGGCCGCGGGCGGCGAGGGCCCGCATCGCATGGAGATCCGGCACACCGACGTCGCCGGCAACGTCACCATCAGCGACCTGGCCTACGTCGTCGATCGGAGCGTCGCATCGCCGACTCTCGCGCTGGCGGATGACACCGGCGTCGCCGGGGACCGGGTCACCCGAGACGCGACGATCGCCGTCGGCGCCCTTGAAGCCGGCGCGGTCTGGGAGTACCGGATCGGCGGCGGCGCGTGGAAGGCCGGCAGTGGCAACCGCATCGCGGCGACCGAGTTCGCCGCGGACGGGCGCTACACCGTGGACGTGCGACAGACCGACATCGCCGGCAACGTGAGTTCAGCGTCGCTGGACTTCACGCTGGACCGGCAGGCGGCCGCGGTCAGCGCGGCCTTGGTGAGCGATACGGGCGTGGATGGCGATCGAATCACCCGCGATGCAGCCATCGCCGTCGGCGGTCTCGAGACGGGGCGAGCTTGGGAGTACCGCATCGGGACCGGCGCCTGGAAGACCGGCAGTGGCAATCGCATCGCCGCGACCGAGTTCGGCACCGATGGCAGCTACACCGTCGAGGTTCGCCAGGCCGACATCGCGGGCAATGTCGGTACCGGTTCGTTGAGCTTCACGCTGGATCGCGTCGCGGCCGCTCCGACCGCCTCGCTGGCCGATGACACCGGCGCGAGCGCCACCGACGGCATCACCTCGAAGGCCGGCGTCAGCATCGGCGGGCTGGAGGCCGGGGCCACCTGGCAGTTCAGCCGTGACCAACTGGCCTGGCGCACGGGCAGTGGCGTGGAGATCCCCGCGTCGGAGTTCAGCGGCGATGGGGCGAAGGTCGTCTGGGTGCGGCAGGTCGACGCGGCGGGGAACACGAGTTCGACGCAGGAGCTGCGTTTCACTGTCGACACGGTGGTCGCGGCGCCGACGCTGCAGACGGCCACGCCGTTCAGCGCCTACTACGCGCTCCGGCCTGGCGACGCGACGTCGGACGTCGGTCAATTCCGTCTGGCGGGCGCGCTGAATGCCGATGGACGAATCGAGCTGGGTCTGGAGTCCGGCAGTCGCTGGTACTACAGCGTCAACGGCGGGCAGGATTGGCAAGAGGGCTCCGGGTCGAGCTTCAAGGCGTCGACCCTGACCCACGACGGTCGACATGAACTGCGAGTGCGGCAGATCGACAAGGCCGGCAACGTGAGCAGCGATCAGAGCCTGAGCTTCGATTACGACACCTCGGCTCCGACCGTGAGTGCCCGTCTGAAGAAGGGCGGCGCGCTTGAAGTGACAACGAACGAGGCCGTGCAGTTCGTGCTCCAGGCCAAGGGAGGTCATCCGATCGATCCGGGTCACTTCGATCAGAGCGATGTCTGGGGCACGGAGCGACTGCTTGCGACAGCTGGCACCTTCGGCATCGCGGCGGAGGCGCTGGGCGTGCGGGACTTCGGTGACGATGGCAACGCGGCGCAGTTCACCTACCGCCAGTTGTTCTCCTTGTACGCCGTCGATCAGGCCGGCAATGCGGTGGGAGTGCCGGTGAAGGTCGATGGTCTGCTGGATCCCATTTCGTGGATCAGTCTGCGGTCCCCCACCGGCAACAACGACTGGGTATGGGCGATGCCCCGTGTCCAGAACGGAACGAGCGCCGCGGATGTCCTGCTCGCCGGGCGCGACGACTTCAACGTGCTGTCTGGCGGCGCGGGTGCGGATACCTTCCGCTGGGACGCGGCACAGCCCAAGACCTCCAGAACCGATCTTGTCCTCGACTACAACTTCGCCGAAGGGGATGTACTGGACCTGTCGGCGGTCGTTGCCTCGATTCGCGCGGCGTCGGGCGCCACGTTCCGCTACAGCAAGAGCGTCGAGACGAACGGGGACCTGCTACTCGCTCTGTGGGGCGGGCCAGCAGCCGAAGCGCTCACCCTCAACCTGACGCCGCTCGGCGGCTCGACCTCGATCAGGGTGAGTTGGGACGGCAGCACCTTCGCCATCTGACATGGGCCTAGGCCGCGCTCACATCGCCCTGAACAGATGCCCGTACATCCGGCTCACCGCCAGCTTCTCCGGCCGGCGGCGCAGCCGCAGGGTGAGCTTGCCGGCCTCGTCGCGGTGGACGCGATCGATCGCGTCGACATGCACGATGTGGCCGCGGTGGACTTGCCAGAAGCGCTGTGCGTCGAGCTGCGGGAGCAGTTCGCGCAGCGAGATCCGCACCAGGTACTCCTGATCGGCGGTCAGCACGCGGACGTACTTGTCCGCGGCTTCCAGATAGACCACCTCGTCCAGCGGCACCATCACGATGGCGTCGCCGACGCCGACCTGCAGGTGACGCAGCGGCGTCGTCGAGCCCGACGACGCGTTCGAAGCGCCGCCCGCGACCGCGCCGGTCGCCGACGTGCTCGGCGTCATGCCCGCCGAGGCGCCGCCCGAGGCACCGACGGACGGCGTCGCGCCGACGCCCAGCAGTCCGCGCAGTTGCTCGATCGCCGACTCCAGCGCCGCCGGTGGCGCCTGTCGCTGCGCGAGCGCCGCCTGCAGCCGGCCCACGGTCTGCGCGAGCCGCTCGCGCTGCACCGGCTTGAGCACGTAATCCACGGCCGCCCGCTCGAAGGCCTGGAGCGCGAACTGGTCGTAGGCGGTCACGAAGACCAGCAGCGGGAAGGGCGTCCCGTCCGGCCACTCGTCGGCGAGCTGCGCAGCCGCCTCCAGGCCGGTCATGCCCGGCATGCGGATGTCGAAGAAGCACACCTCGGGCCGGTGGCGCAGCGCCAGCGTCACCGCCTCCTCGCCGTGCGTGGCCATCCCGACCACCTCCAGCGCGGGCCACAGCGCCTTGAGTTCCTGCCGCAGATGCGCGGCCAGCAGTTCTTCGTCTTCGGCGATCAGGGCGGTGGGCATGGGCTCGGTTCCGGATGAGAGGGATTTGGGTGTCGATGTCGGGGCAAGACAGTCGGCCAGGGTCAGGCGGCGCCGGCGGCGGCCACCGTGGCGGTTGCGTCGACGTCCCCCGGGAACGGCATGCGGATGCGGGCCAGCGTGCCGCCGCCGTCGCGGCGCCGGACCTCGAGTCCGGCCCCACCGCCGCAGGCGACGGCCAGGCGCTCGCGAACCTGCGTCGTGCCGAAGCCGCCACCCGGCGCGGGACGCGCCGCCGGATCGAAGCCCGCGCCGTCGTCCTCGACGTCCAGCAGCAGGCAGTCGCCGTCGCGGCCGGCGCGCACGGTCAGCGTGCCGCCGCCGACATGCGGTTCCAGGCCGTGCTTGATCGCGTTCTCCACCAGCGGCTGCAGCAGCAGCGGCGGCACGCTGAGCGACTCCAGCGCGGCCGGCAGCTCGAACTCGAAGCGCAGCCGCGACCCCATGCGGACCTGCATCAGGGCCAGGTAATCCTGGATCCGGGCGAACTCGTCCTTGAGCGTGTGGCGCTCGGCGCGCGAGGCCGACAGCGTGGCGCGCAGGAAGGCGATCAGGTGGTCGAGCATGGCCTGCGCGCGTGCCGGATCCATGCCGATCAGCACCCGCAGGTTGGCCAGCGTGTTGAACAGCATGTGCGGCTCGAGCTGCGATTCGAGCAGCCGCAGCTGGGTCTCGGCGGCCTGGCGGCGCAGGGTTTCGGCGTGGGCTTCGGCGTCGGCCAGGCGGTGACGGGAGAGCAGGAAGACCGTCGCGATGAAGCCCGGCACCAGCGACACCACCAGCACGGCCACCGCGCTGCGCCAGGGGACGGAGGTCAGATTGCGCTCCTGCAGGCCGGTGACCAGGTTGCCCATCTCGACGCCGAAGATGTAGCCGGCGGGCGTGCCCAGCAGCAGCGACAGGACCATCAGCGGCCAGCCCGGCCATCCGGTCCAGTCCTGGGGCTGGCGCGGGACGCGGCCGAGGCGGCTGAGCACGGCGCGGCGGATCCAGGCCAGACCGTAGCGCAGCACGTTGATGCAGAAGGTGCAGCCCAGCGAGATGAAGGAGCAGTAGATCAGGGTCAGCCCCGGCGGCTGGCGGAACACCGCGACCAGCACCAGCGAGATGGCCACCGCGATGGAGACGACGATCGTCAGCTGCTTGAGCAGCCAGCGGGCGGTCAGCGGCTTGGCGACGGTGTGCATCGGGGGCATGGGTGGAGCGGGAGGCAGGCTCGGGGGCAAGGTGGTGGCGATCATCGCTGACTTCCGAGAGGGGGCTGGGTGGGGCTCGCTGACTTCAACGGCCCTCACCCCAACCCCTCTCCCGCGCAGCGGGAGAGGGGCCATTCGGCGCGAGGTCGAGGCTGGCTGCTCAGCGCTTGGTCTTACGGCGCGAGGTGGAGGCTGGCTGCGCAGCGCTTGGTCTTGCCCCCTCTCCCGCGCAGCGGGAGAGGGGCCGCCGGGGCGCTCAGCGTGTGGGCCACGATGACGCCCGTGCGGTGTTACCCCCTCTCCCGCTTGCGGGAGAGGGCAGGGGTGAGGGTCTTCAGACCGCCACCGCCGCCACGCCACGCGGACGCGCGCTCAGGATGTTGATCGAGCGACCGAGGAAGCAGCCGCTGAGCAGGCCGAAGGCGGCGCTGGTGACGACGATGAAGCCGATCTGATGCGCGACGTCCGGATGCACGGCCAGGGTGATGCCGACATAGGCCTTCATCACGAAGATGCTCAGCATCACGACCAGCGGGAACCAGCTGCCGCCCACGTGGAAGCGGTCGGTGGCGGCGTCGAAGCTCACCTGGCCGGGCCAGCCGATGCCGCGGATCACGGTGATGCCGGTGGCGATGCCGACGGCCCAGGCCAGTCCGGCGACGCTGAACAGTCCCGAGGTGCTGTTCACCCCCCAGATGCCGAAGGCCAGCCAGATCAGCGGCACGACCACCACCCGCTTGGGGGCCATCGTCATCGGGCGCGACATCCGGACGCCCATGGCGACGATGGCGGCCAGGATGCCCCAGACGAACAGGGGGATGTGGGCCAGGATGTCGAGGAGGGAGGGGGCGTGTTGCATGGCGGTCTCCGATGAAGGTCGCGGTGGGGATGGCGCGACTGTCGGGGACCGGCGGCGGGCCGCCCATCGCCCTGCGACGAAGCGCAGGGATGCGGCGCCAGCGGTCGGCGTCCGGCGCGAACGGCGGCGCCGCTGGCGCGGGCCGGGGCCCGTCCGCGGCCGGATCGGTGCCCGGGAGACCTCCCGCCCGGCTTCAGCGCCGCTTCGATCCTCCGCCCAGCAGGCCGCCAAGCACGCCGCGGACGATCTCGCGGCCGACCGAGGACCCGATCGAGCGCAGCGCCGACTTGGCCGCCGTCTCCGCCAGGCCTTCATGGCGGCCGCCGCGCGGGCCGGTCGAACCGAAGAGCACATCCTTCAGACCGTCCAGCATCCCGCCGCCGCTCGGCGCCTGGGGCGCGGGCGCCGCCGGGGTCGAGCCGGCGCGACCGCGGAAGACCGCGTTGCCCTCGTCGGCCATGGAACCACCC
This sequence comes from Mitsuaria chitosanitabida ATCC BAA-476 = NBRC 102408, assembly GCF_001598255.1. Lineage (GTDB taxonomy): Bacteria > Pseudomonadota > Gammaproteobacteria > Burkholderiales > Burkholderiaceae_C > Roseateles > Roseateles chitosanitabidus. The sequence continues at coordinate 213,452 of NZ_BCYP01000033.1, read as the reverse complement.
GAGCCGCCGGACCCGCCCTGGGGTGCCGGCGCCGCGCCGTCCGCCCGACCCGCCGCCGCCGGCGTCGCCGCGGCGCGGCCGGTGAGGCGCTCGTAGGCCGACTCGCGATCGACCTGCTTCTCATAGACGCCCGCCACCAGCGACCCCTGGATCAGCGCCTGGCGCTGCTCCGGCGTGATCGGGCCGATCTGGCTGCCCGGGGGCAGGACGAAGACGCGCTCGGTGATGCAGGGCCGGCCCTTGTCGTCGAGCAGGCTGACCAGCGCCTCGCCGACGCCCAGCTCGGTGATGGCCATCGCGATGTCCAGCCCGGCCTTGGGCCGCATGGTGTCCGCCGCCGCCTTGACCGCCTTCTGGTCACGAGGGGTGAAGGCGCGCAGCGCGTGCTGCACCCGGTTGCCGAGCTGGCCCAGCACCGTGTCCGGGATGTCCAGCGGGTTCTGCGTCACGAAATACACGCCCACGCCCTTGGACCGGACCAGCCGCACCACCAGTTCGATGCGCTCGACCAGGGCGGCGGGGGCGTCCTTGAACAGCAGATGGGCCTCGTCGAAGAAGAACACCAGCTTGGGCTTGTCCAGGTCGCCGACCTCGGGGAGCGTCTCGAACAGCTCCGACAGCATCCACAGAAGGAAGGTCGCGTACAGCCGCGGGGCCGCCATCAGCTTGTCGGCCGCCAGGATGTTGATCACGCCCAGGCCGTCGGCCGTCTGCATGAAATCGTGGATGTCCAGCATCGGCTCGCCGAAGAACTTGTCCCCGCCTTGCGCCTCGATCTGGAGCAGGCCGCGCTGGATCGCGCCCACGCTGGCCGCCGAGACGTTGCCGTACTGCGTCGTGTACTGGCTGGCGTTCTCGCCGACGTGGGCGAGCATCGCCCGCAGATCCTTCAGGTCCAGCAAGGCCAGGCCCTGGTCATCGGCGATCTTGAAGACCATCTGAAGCACGCCGGCCTGGGTCTCGTTCAGCGCCAACATCCGCGTCAGCAGCAGCGGGCCCATGTCGGACACCGTGGCGCGTACGGGGTGGCCCTGCTCGCCGAAGACGTCCCACAGCGTGGTGGGGCAGGCCTGGGACAGCGGGGGCTCGATGCCGCGCTCCTGCAGCACGGCCAGCAGCTTGGTCGACGGATGGCCCGCCTGGGAGATGCCGGTCAGGTCGCCCTTGACGTCCGCCATGAAGACCGGAACGCCCATCTGGCTGAAGGATTCGGCCAGTTTCTGCAGGCTGATCGTCTTGCCCGTGCCGGTCGCGCCGGTGATCAGACCGTGGCGGTTCGCCAACGCGGGGAGCAGCGCGCATTCGATGTCGCCGTGGCGGGCCAGCAGGATCGGGTCGGCCATGCGGAATTCTCCAGAGGCAAAAAGCTAAAATCGCAGTCTAACGAAGCAACCACAGCACCGGCCCGGAGTTTTCTCCGGGCCGTTGTCACAGGAGAACCAGGACATGGCAGGGCATTCCAAATGGGCCAACATCCAGCACCGCAAGGGCCGTCAGGACGAGAAGCGTGGCAAGGTCTGGACCCGTCTGACGCGTGAAATCATCGTGTCCGCCCGCGCCGGCGGCGCCGACATCGCGATGAACCCCCGCCTGCGTCTGGCGATCGAGAAGGCCAAGGCGGCCAACATGCCGGCCGACAACATCAAGCGCAACGTCGACAAGGCCACCGGCAACCTGGACGGCGTCACGTACGAGGAAATCCGCTACGAGGGCTACGGCATCGGCGGCGCGGCCGTCATCGTGGACTGCATGACCGACAACCGGGTCCGCACCGTGGCCGAAGTGCGTCACGCCTTCAGCAAGTACGGCGGCAACCTGGGCACGGAAGGATCGGTGGCGTTCCAGTTCAAGCACTGCGGCCAACTGGTCTTCGCTCCCGGCACGTCCGAGGACAAGGTCATGGAAGTGGCGCTGGAAGCCGGCGCCGAGGACGTGGTCACGGACGACGACGGCGCGATCGAGGTGCTGACCGCCCCGGGTGATTTCGAAGCCGTCAAGAACGCGCTGGAAGCGGCCGGCCTGAAGGCCGAGATCGCCGAGGTCACGATGCGGGCCGAGAACACCATCGACCTGACCGGCGACGACGCCGCCCGCATGCAGAAGCTGCTGGACATCATCGAGGACCTGGACGACGTCCAGGAGGTCTATCACAACGCGAGCATTTCCGAATGAAGGTCCTGGTCCTCGGCAACGGCGGCCGTGAGCACGCGCTGGCCTGGCGGCTGGCGCAGGGCGAGCGCGTCAGTCAGGTCTTCGTGGCCCCCGGCAACGGCGGCACCGCGCGCGACAGCAAGCTCAAGAACGTCCCCATCACCGACGTGAAGGCGCTGGCCGACTTCGCGCAGGAACAGAAGATCGCGCTGACGGTGGTCGGCCCCGAGGCGTTTCTCGCCGCCGGCGTGGTCGACGAGTTCCGCGCCCGCGGCCTGCGCATCTTCGGCCCCACCAAGGCGGCCGCGCAGCTGGAGAGCTCCAAGGCCTTCGCCAAGGAGTTCATGAAGCGCCACAACATCCCGACGGCGGCCTACGAGACCTTCGCCGACGCGGCGCAGGCGCACGCGTATGTCGACGCGCAGGGCGCGCCCATCGTCATCAAGGCCGACGGCCTGGCGGCGGGCAAGGGCGTCGTCGTCGCGATGACGCTGGCCGAGGCGCACGAGGCCATCGACTGGATCCTGGCCGACAACAAGCTGGGCGTGGTCCACAACGAAGGCGGCGCGCGCGTCGTCATCGAGCAGTTCCTCGAGGGCGAGGAAGCCAGCTTCATCGTGCTGTGCGACGGCCGCAACGTGCTGCCGCTGGCGACCAGCCAGGACCACAAGCGTCTGCAGGATGGCGACCAGGGCCCCAACACGGGCGGCATGGGCGCCTACTCCCCCGCGCCGGTGGTGACGCCCAACGTGCATGCCAAGGTGATGCACGAGATCATCATGCCGACCATCCAGGGCATGGCCCGCGATGGCGTCCCCTTCACCGGCTTCCTGTACGCCGGCCTGATGATCGACGCGCAGGGCCAGCCCCGCACGATCGAGTTCAACACCCGCATGGGCGATCCCGAGACGCAGCCGATCATGATGCGCCTGAAGAGCGACCTGTTCGAGGTGCTGATGCACGCGACCGACGGGACGCTGGACCAGGCCGAGCTGCAATGGGATCGTCGCGCCGCCTTGGGCGTGGTGATGGCCGCCAGCGGCTATCCGCTGTCGCCGCGCAAGGGCGACGTCATCACCGGACTGCCCGAGGACTCGGAAGAGGCGATGGTCTTCCACGCCGGCACCACGCTGCAGGACGACCAGCTGGTCACCAGCGGCGGTCGCGTGCTGTGCGTGACCGCGCTGGGCGAGGCCGTGCGCCATGCCCAGCAGCACGCCTACCAGGCGCTGACCTCCATCCAGTTCGACGGCAAGCAGTTCCGCCACGACATCGGCTACCGCGCCATCAAGCGCTGAGCCGACGACCGGACCCGCGCGACAGGACCCGACCCCAGCCTCGCTCCGAACGAGAACGCCCCACCCCGATCTTGAGCTTCGACCCACCGCCCCTTTCTCCGGCCTCCGCGACGAGCCCGGCTTCGGCCGCGCCCGGCGCGGTGCCGGACGCCGGTGCTGGCGCGCTGGCGAGCGCCCGCGGCCCGCGCCGCTGGACCGGCCCGCTGACGCCCTTCCTGAACGGCAGCGCGCTCGCCACGGCGGTGCTGCGCCTGTTCGGGTGGCGCGTCGTGTGCCAGGGCTTGCCCGCGCGGCAGGGGGTGGTGCTGGTCTATCCGCACACCTCGAACTGGGACTTCCCGATCGGCGTTCTGGCCAAATGGAGCCTGGGCTTCCAGCTCAAGTTCTGGGCCAAGGACAGCCTGTTCCGGCTGCCGGTCTTCGGCCACTGGATGCGTGCCATCGGCGGCGTGGCGATCAACCGGCGCGCGGCCAACGGCATGGTCGGCGACACCGCGGCCCAGATGCGCGAGGCCAAGGCGCGCGACCAGCACTTCTGGCTGATCGTCGCGCCCGAAGGGACGCGGGGCTATGTCGATCACTGGAAGTCCGGCGCGTACCACGTGGCCGTGCAGGCGGGCGTGCCCGTGGGCCTGGCCTCGTTCGACTTCGCGACGAAGCGCGTGGTGTTCACCGATTTCGTCGAGATCAGCGGCGATCCCGAGCGGGACTTCGCGCTCTTCGCCGAGATCCTGAAGGGCCGCCGCGGCAAGCGGCCCGAGAACGCCGGACTGATCCGGTTGAAGCCGGACGCCCAGGCGCCGGCCCCGACACCATCCGCGCGCGACGAGGGAGACCAGAGATGAATACGGAAGTGGTGCGCGACTACCTGCTCGGACTGCAGCAGCGCATCGTCACGACGCTGGAACGGCTGGATGGCCAGCCCTTCCTCATGGACGCCTGGCAGCGCGAGCCCGGTGGCCGCCTCGAGGGCGACGGCGTGGTCCGCCTGATCGAGAACGGCGGCCTGTTCGAGCGCGGTGGGGTCAATTTCTCGCATGTGCGCGGCCGCGTGCTGCCGCCCTCGGCGACGGCCCACCGGCCCGAGCTCGCGGGCGCCCCCTTCGAGGCGATGGGCGTGTCGCTGGTCCTGCACCCGCACAACCCCTTCGTCCCGACGGTCCACATGAACGTGCGCATGTTCGCGGCGCTCCCGGTGGACGCGGCGCCGGTGGTGTGGTTCGGCGGTGGCATGGACCTGACCCCGTACTACGGCTTCGAGCGCGACGCCCAGCATTTCCACCGCACCTGCCGCGCGGCGCTGGAGCCGCATGGCGCGGACCTGTATCCGCGCTTCAAGCAGTGGTGCGACGACTACTTCTTCCTGAAGCACCGCAACGAGCCGCGCGGCGTGGGCGGCATCTTCTTCGACGATCACGCGGACGGCGGCTTCGACGCGGCCTTCGGCATGATGCAGTCGGTGGGCGACGCCTTCCTGCCGGCCTACGAGCCCATCGTCGAGCGCCGCCATGGCCTGGCCTACGGCGAGCGCGAGCGGGAGTTCCAGGCCTACCGGCGCGGACGCTATGTCGAGTTCAACCTGGTCTTCGATCGGGGCACGCTCTTCGGACTGCAGTCGGGCGGGCGCACGGAATCGATCCTGATGTCGATGCCTCCCGTCGCGCACTGGCGCTACGACTGGCATCCGGAGGAGGGCTCGCCCGAGGCGAAGCTGTACAGCGACTTCCTCCGCCCGCGGGACTGGGCGGACGAGGCGCCCACCCATCTCTGGTTCTGAGGCGCGGGTGGGCGTGAGCGACAACAAGGCCGCCGCGCGGCAGGTCGGCTGGTTCGGCGGGTCCTTCGATCCCGTGCACCGGGCGCATCTGGCGCTGGCCCATGCGGCGCTGACGGGGCTGGCGCTGGACGAGGTGCGCTGGGTCGTGGCGGGCCAGCCGTGGCAGAAGGCCGGACGCCGCATGGCGTCGGGCGAGGATCGGGCCGCGATGGTGCGGCTCATGATCGAGGGGCCGGGCGGCGATGCGCGCTTCGTCCTCGACGATCGCGAATTGAGGCGCGCCGGGCCGAGCTACACGCTCGAGTCGGTGCGCGAGTACCAGCAGGCGCGTCCCGACGACAGGCTGTGGCTGGTGCTGGGACAGGACCAGTTGGCCGGCTTGACGAGCTGGCACGGCTGGGAGGAACTGGTCGAGCGCATGGGGCTGGCAGTCGCGGCCCGCGCGCAGGACGAGGTGAGGGCGCCGGCGGCGCTGCTGGAACGGCCGCATCGGCTGGTCCGGCTGGACATGCCGGTGCTGCAATGGTCATCCACCGAGGCCCGCCGTCTGGCGGCCGAGGGTGCTGACGCGAGGCCCGTGGTGGGCGAAGCGGTCGCGGGTTATATTGCCCGCCACCGTCTCTACAGTGAGAGCTGAATGGACATCAAGAAACTGCAACGTGCCATCGTCGATGGTCTGGAAGACGTGAAGGGCCAGGACATCGTGGTCTTCGACACCGAGCGTCTGTCCCCATTGTTCGAGCGGGTGATCATCGCCTCGGGCACGAGCAACCGGCAGACCAAGGCGCTGGCCTCCAGCGTCCGTGAGACGGTCAAGTCGCGCGGCATGCAGGTGATGCGCACCGAGGGCGAGGACAACGGCGAATGGATCATCGTGGACTGCGGCGCGGCCGTGGTGCACCTGATGCAGCCGGCGATCCGCCAGTACTACCACCTGGAAGAGATCTGGGGCGGCAAGCCGGTCAAGATGAAGGTCGCCAGCGGCGAGACCCGCCTGGTGAAGGCCTCCGAGCCGATGGACGACGAGGACGACGCGCCCAAGGCCAAGAAGGCGGCGAAGAAGCCGGCCAAGGCCAAGTCGGTCGACGGCGAGGCCGTGGCCTCCGCCTCGAAGAAGGCCCCCACGCGCGCGACGGGCACCAAGTCCGCCGCGGCGAAGCCGGCCAAGGCCGCCGCCGCCAAGCCCGCCGCCAGGAAGCCCGCGACCAAGGCCACCGGCACCAAGTCCGCGGCCGCCAAGCCCGCCACCAAGTCGGCCCGCAAGCCGGCGGTGAAGGCCGCGCCGGTGGAGACCGTCAAGGTCGGCAGCAAGAAGCCGGCGACCAAGAAGGTCTCGCCGAAGGTCGCCGCGGCCAAGCCCGCGGTGAAGAAGCCGGCGGCCAAGGTCGCCAAGCCCGCGGCCAAGAAGACGACGGTCAAGACCGGCACGAAGTCCAAGGCCAAGGCCTGATCCCGTGCGGCTGGTGTTGTGCGCGGTCGGCCAGAAGATGCCGGCCTGGGCCGATGAGGCCTACGAGGATTTCGCCAAGCGCTTCCCGCCCGAGATGCGGCTGGAGCTCAAGGCGGTGAAGGCCGAGCCGCGCACCACCGGCAAGTCCACCGAGCAGCTGATGGCCGCCGAGGCCCAGCGCCTGGACGCCGCCTGCCCCAAGGGCGCGCGGCGCGTGGTGCTGGACGAGCGCGGCGATCGCGTCACCTCCAAGCAGCTCGCGCAGCGCATCGAGGCCTGGCGCGGCGATGGTCGCGATGTCGCGATCTTCATCGGCGGGCCCGATGGGCTGGACGACAGCATCAAGTCGCGCGCCGACGAGAAGCTGCGGCTCTCCGACCTGACCCTGCCGCACGCCTTCGTGCGGGTGCTGCTCGCCGAAGGGCTGTACCGCGCGTGGTCGGTGATGGAAGGCCATCCTTATCACCGTGAATGAGCGCCGGCCTCCGGACGACGTCTTCCCCCAGCCAGTCCCCGTCCTCATGAGCGCCGCAGCCCCCTCCGATTCGACCTCGACTTCCGTCACCTCCACCGGCGCCGATGCGCCGGCGGGCGCCGACTTCGTCTATCTCGCCTCGCAGAGCCCGCGCCGGCGCCAACTGCTGACGCAGATCGGCATCCGCCACGAACTGCTGCTGCCCGGCGCCGACGAGGACGCGGAGGCGCTGGAGGCGGAGCGCGCCGGCGAGTCGCCCGACGACTACGTGCGCCGCGTCACCGAGGCCAAGCTCGTCGCCGCGCTGGCGCGTCGCGAGCGCCGCGGCCTGCCGCCGGCGCCGGTGCTGTGCTCCGACACGACGGTGGCGCTGGGCGGCCGCATCCTGGGCAAGCCCGAGGACGCGGCCCATGCGGCGGCCATGCTGGCCGACCTCTCCGGTCAGGATCACCGCGTGCTGACGGCGGTCGCGCTGGGCCTGCCCGGCGGACGGGTGCTGGCCGCGGTCAACGTGTCCCACGTGCGCTTCGCCGAGATCGGCGCGGCGCGGCTCCAGGCCTATGTCGACTCGGGCGAGCCGATGGGCAAGGCGGGGGCCTATGCGATACAAAGCCAGGCCGCCGCCTGGATCGAGCGGATCGAGGGCAGTTATTCGGGCATCATGGGCCTGCCCTTGTTCGAGACCGCCGAGCTGCTGCGTCAGGCCGGCTTCGAGGTCTGAGGCGAGGGCGCCAGGGCACAGGGAGGCGGGCCGCGGGCCCGCCGAGCGTTCCCGTCAGTCTCGTGGACCTCGAGCGCCACGAGGCCCGCAGGTCCGACGAGACTGACGAGAGCGCTTGGAGCACAAGAACATGGAAGACATCCTGATCAACTGGACCCCGCAGGAGACGCGGGTGGCCATCGTCGAGAACGGCGCCGTGCAGGAACTGCACGTCGAGCGGACCCTGGAGCGGGGCCTCGTCGGCAACGTCTATCTGGGCAAGGTGGCGCGGGTGCTGCCCGGCATGCAGTCCGCCTTCATCGACATCGGCCTGGAGCGCGCGGCCTTCCTGCACGTGGCCGACCTGCACCTCAACGGCGTGCATCCGCGCGGCCATCACGGGGAGAACGGCCAGGCCATCCCCATCGAGCGCCAGGTCTACGAGGGTCAGGCCTTGACCGTGCAGGTCATCAAGGACCCGATCGGCACCAAGGGCGCGCGGCTGTCCACGCAGATCTCCATCGCCGGCCGGCTGCTGGTGCATCTGCCGCAGGACAACCACATCGGCATCTCTCAGAAGATCGGTTCGCCCGAGACGCGAGACGCGCTGCGGGCGCGCATGATGACGCTGGTCTCGGCCGGCGTGAACGACGGCAACACCGGAGGCTTCATCCTGCGGACCAATGCCGAGGAGGCCGACGACGCCGAGCTGGGCGCCGACATCGCCTACCTGCGCAAGACCTGGAACTCGATCCGCGACAAGTCGCTGACGCTGCCCCCCGGCAGCCTGCTCTACCAGGACCTGAGCCTGGTCGAGCGCGTGCTGCGCGACCTGGCCAGCGAGCGGACCAACTCGATCCGCATCGACTCCAAGTTGCAGTACGAGGTGGTGCGCGCCTTCGGCGAGACCTACATGCCGGCGGCGACCGCGAAGCTGGACCTGTACCGCGGCGAACGGCCCATCTTCGACCTCAACAACATCGACGCGGAGATCGTCCGGGCGATGGCGCGGCGCGTGGACCTGAAGTCCGGCGGCTACCTGATCGTCGACCAGACCGAGGCGATGACCACGATCGACGTGAACACCGGCGGCTTCGTCGGCGCGCGCAACTTCGACGACACCATCTTCAAGACCAACCTCGAGGCGGCGGGCTCGATCGCGCGCCAGCTGCGGCTGCGCAACCTGGGCGGGATCATCATCGTCGACTTCATCGACATGACCCGCGAGGAGCACAAGACCGCCGTGCTGCAGGAGTTCCGCAAGCAGCTCAACCGCGACCGCACCAAGGTCACGGTGGGCGGCTTCACGCAGCTGGGGCTGGTCGAGCTGACCCGCAAGCGCACGCGCGAGTCGCTGTCCCGCATGCTCTGCGAGCCGTGCCCGACCTGCGACGCCCGCGGGCAGGTCAAGACGGCGCGGACCATCTGCTACGAGATCATGCGGGAGATCCTGCGCGAGTCGCGGCAGTTCAATCCCAAGGAATTCCGCGTCGTGGCAGCGGCCAACGTCGTGGAGATGCTGCTCGACGAGGAGAGCCAGCATCTGGCCGGACTCTCGGACTTCATCGGCAAGCCGATCTCGCTGACCGCCGAGCCGACGAACCAGACCGAGCACTACGACATCGTGCTGATGTGAGCGAAGCGCTCGCCCGGGCACCGGGGCGGTGTGGGGTGCCAGGACGTGCGGGAGCGTTCCTTGCCGAGGGCTTTGCCCTTTGTAACCACAGCGATCTGTAACACGGACGCGGGCCTCGGGCACAATCGGGGCTCCATTCGTTCTGCAAGCCGATGAGCACCAAAACGAACGCCATCTCCCGTTCCGCGACCGCTGACCTCAGCGGCGTGTCCGTCTCTCTCCAAGACTCCACCTCCTCGCCCGCACTGACGCGCCGCTCGCTGCTCGGCGGCGCGGCCGGACTCGGTGCCGTGCTCATGGCCGGCACGCCGGCCTGGGCGCAGTTCCGCGTCGAGATCGCCGGTGTCGGCGCCAGCCGCGTGCCCATCGCGATCAGCGATTTCAAGGACGAAGGCACGACCGGCCAACCGCTGGCCGCGATCATCCGCGCCGACCTGGAGCGCAGCGGCCAGTTCAGCCTCGTCCCCGGGCAGGCCGGCATGACCGAGACCTCCCAGCCCCAGTTCGTCGACTGGCGCGCCCGCGCCGCCGACGCGCTGGCCGCGGGCTCGGCCACGCGTCTGGCCGATGGCCGCTTCGACGTGCGCTACCGCCTGTGGGACGTGGTCAAGGGCAGCGACCTGGGCAGCGAGAGCGTCCCGGTCGTGGCCGCCGACCTGCGCCTGGCCGCGCACAAGATCGCCGACGCGATCTACCAGAAGCTCACCGGCGACCGCGGCGTCTTCGCGACCCGACTGGTCTACGTGAACAAGGCCGGCCCCCGCTACTCGCTGCGCGTCGCCGACGCGGACGGCGAGGGCGAGCAGACCGTGCTCAACAGCCCCGAGGCGATCATCTCGCCCGCCTGGTCGCCCGACGGCAACGAAGTGGCCTACGTCTCCTTCGAAACCCGCAAGGCGGTGGTCTGGATCCAGGACCTGCGCACCGGCAAGCGCCGCAAGATCGCGGACTTCCGCGGCAGCAACAGCGCCCCGGCGTTCTCCCCGAACGGTCAGCAACTGGCGATGACGCTGTCGCGCGATGGCGGCTCGCAGCTGTTCGTGATCAACAAGGACGGCTCGGGCGTGAAGCGCCTGACGCAGACCTCGGCGATCGACACCGAGCCGGTGTACTCGCCCGACGGCGCCTCGATCTACTTCGTGAGCGACCGCGGCGGCGCCCCGCAGATCTACCGCATGGCGGCCAGCGGCGGCAGCGCCGAGCGCATCACCTTCGCCGGCAACTACAACATCAGCCCGTCCATCAGCCCGGACGGCCGCACGATGGCCTACATCACGCGCGTGGGCGGCGGCACCTTCAAGCTCTGCGTCATGGACCTGGGCAGCAGCCAGGTGCAGCAGATCACCGACACCAGCGACGACGAGAGCCCGAGCTTCTCGCCCAACGGCAAGCTGATCGTCTACGCGACCCGCGCCGGCGGCCGGGACGTGCTGATGACCTCGACGCTGGACGGCAAGGTCAAGGCCAAGCTGGCCACCCCGAACGTCGCCGACATCCGCGAACCGGCCTGGGGCCCGTTCGGCAACTGACGCCATGCATGCGCCGCACGCGGGCACACGCTTTGCCTACGTTGGCGTCGCGCTTCGCCCGCCTTGTGCGAGCCGCGAGCGCGCCCATGCATAGGGACTTGCGCGAGGTGTCGTCTGCCTCGCCTTTGTGTTAGCCGATGATTCACAATTGCTTTCTTTGCGGCTTCACCGGCGGCGCAGTTGGCCGGCTGGTCCTGCATTTCTCCCCCCGCCTTTCCTTGACCCATAGGAGCGAACGCCCATGAAATTCGAAAAACTGATGCTCGGCCTGGTGGCCGCGGCTGCCCTGTCCGCCTGCAGCTCCACCAAGCTGGATGAGCCGGCTCCGGTCGAAACGAAGGCCCCCGTGGCGCAAGCCGAGCCGCCGAAGGCCGACCCGAATGCCGGTTCGCAGCGTCCGGTCCAGACCGTGGACCTCGGCGCCCAGCTGGACGCCGCCGTGTCCAACCAGCGCGTCGTGTACTTCGATTTCGACAGCTTCGTGGTCAAGGACGACTACCGCTCGCTGATCGAGAACCACGCCAAGCGTCTGAACAACAAGAAGACGCTGCAGCTGTCGCTGGAAGGCCATGCCGACGAGCGCGGCGGCCGCGAGTACAACCTGGCCCTGGGCCAGAAGCGCGCCGAGGCCGTGGCCAAGTCGCTGACGCTGCTGGGCGTGTCGTCCAACCAGGTCGAGCCGGTGAGCTTCGGCAAGGAGCGTCCGGCTGACACGGGTCACACCGAAGAAGCCTGGGCCAAGAACCGTCGCGTCGAACTGCGCGACAAGTAAATCGGTGACATGAGCATGCTGCGTCTTTCTCGATTCTCTCGACTCTCCGTCGGCCGCGATCTGGGCGCCGTGGCGCAAGCCGCCGCGCTGACCGTGGTGCTCGCTCTGGGCGTGGCGGGGCAACCCGCGCGCGCCGCGCTCTTCGAGGACGACGAGGCCCGCAAGGCCATCCTCGATCTGCGCAGCAAGCAGGCGCAGAGCGAGGAAGCGCAACGTGCTCGCATCGCTGATCTGCAGAGCCAGCTCGAGACCGCCCGGCGCGGTCTGCTGGATCTGTCCGGACAGATCGATTCGCTGCGTTCGGAGCTCGCCAAGATGCGCGGGCAGAACGAACAGCTGGCGCGCGATCTGTCCGACACCCAACGCAAGGTGGCCGACCAGTCGGCCACGCTGGACAACCGGCTGCGCCCGCTGGAGCCGCAGAAGGTGTCCCTGGACGGCAAGGAATTCCAGGCCGACCCCGAAGAGAAGCGCCAGTTCGACGCGGCCATGGGCCAGATCCGTCGCGGCGACTTCAACGAGGCGGTGTCGGCGTTCTCGTCCTTCCTGACGCGCTTCCCGGCGAGCGGCTACGGCGATTCGGTCCGCTTCTGGCTGGGCAATGCGCAATACGGCAAGCGCGACTACAAGGGCGCGATCGCCACGTTCAAGGCCTTCGTCGCCGCGAACCCCGATCACCCGCGCGCGGCCGAGAGCCTGCTGGCCATCGCCAACTGCCAGATCGAGCTCAAGGACAACAAGTCCGCTCGCAAGACCCTGGACGACCTGCAGAAGGCGTATCCCGGCAGCGAGGCGGCCAAGGCCGCCAAGGAACGCCAGGCCGGCCTGCGCTGAGCGCGCCCCCGCTGTCGGCCCGTTCCGCTTCGACATGAGACGCGCCCTGGCGCGTGACGATCTTGACCCTCGACACCGGGCACGGGCCCCTCGATCCTGACGCCGCGCACGCCGACGCGGAGCGCCGCTTCGGCGGTCTGCGCCGCCTGCACGGCGACCGTGATTACGCGCGGCTGCGCGCGGCGCGTTTCTGCGTCGTGGGCCTGGGCGGCGTGGGCTCCTGGGTCGTGGAGGCGCTGGCGCGCATGGGCGTCGCCCGGCTGGTGCTGGTCGATCTCGACCACGTCGCCGAATCCAACATCAATCGCCAGGTGCAGGCGCTCGGCAGCACGCTGGGGATGGCCAAGGCCGAGGCGCTGAAGCAGCGCATCGCCGACATCCACCCCGGCTGCGAGGTCCTCACCATCGAGGACTTCGTCGACGAGTCGAATTGGCCCGCGCTGCTGAACGGCGTGGAGGTGGACGGCATCGTCGACGCCTGCGACCAGGTCCGCGCCAAGGCGCAGCTCGCCGCGTGGGCGAGGGCGCATCAGCTTCCCCAGATCTGCATCGGCGCGGCCGGCGGCAAGCGTCGCCCGCAGGACGTCGAGATCCTGGACCTGTCCGAGACCACGCACGATCCTCTGCTGGCCAGCCTGCGTCAGCGGCTGCGCAAGTTCCACGCGGGCGCGAAGCAGGGAAAGATGGGCGTGCGCTGCGTCTTCTCGCGCGAGCCCGTCACCCGCCCCGAAGGGACGGAGGCCTGCGACATCGACGGCAACCTGAATTGCCACGGCTATGGATCGAGCGTGGCGGTCACGGCGGGCTTCGGGATGGTGGCCGCGGCGGAGCTGGTGACGAAGTATTTGAAAGCACTTGCGCACCCGCGAAAAATCGTCCTATAATCTGCGGCTCTGCTGAGGGGCAAACACCTCGAAGCGACGCAGCGGAGGTCGGGGCATCCCGGCCTTCACTGCTTGAAGCACGGCTTCGGGTCGTTAGCTCAGTCGGTAGAGCAGCGGACTTTTAATCCGTTGGTCGCAGGTTCGAATCCTGCACGACCCACCAGTTGCTTCAGTTGGATATTCTTGGGGGCTCTTAGCTCAGTTGGTAGAGCAGCGGACTCTTAATCCGTTGGTCGAAGGTTCGAATCCTTCAGGGCCCACCAACCGCACACTCTGCAAAGTTTTCGATTGAGAATCTTGCAAGCGGTCTGAATATCTGACATACTCGCGGTCTTCGCAGTGATTCAAAAGAATCGCTGAGGAAGCAAAGAATTTCGGGCTCTTAGCTCAGTTGGTAGAGCAGCGGACTCTTAATCCGTTGGTCGAAGGTTCGAATCCTTCAGGGCCCACCAAATAAAAGGGGTTGCAGCGCAAGTTGCAACCCCTTTTGTCATTCCCGCTAGACTTCGCGCCATTCGCGACGCCCCGGTCCGGCGGCGTCGTTCTCCCGAACGAGTTTCTACGATTCCCCGCCCATGTCCCAGATTCAAGAAGCCACGCTGCTGCAGGCGCTGCAACAGGTCGTCGACCCCAATACCGGCCGCGACTTCGTCACCACGAAGCAGTTGCGCAACCTGAAGGTGCAGGGTGACTCGGTCAGCTTCGACATCGAACTGGGCTACCCGGCCGCCAGCCAGATCGACGGCCTGCGCGCGGCGCTGGTCGCCGCGGCGCGCACGGTGCCGGGCGTCGGCAATGTCAGCGTCGGCCTGACGTCCAGGATCATCGCGCACGCGGTCCAACGCGGTGTGCAACTGCTGCCCGGCGTGAAGAACATCGTCGCCGTGGCCTCGGGCAAGGGCGGCGTCGGCAAGAGCACGACCGCCGCCAACCTCGCGCTGGCGCTGTCCGCCGAGGGCGCGAAGGTCGGCCTGCTGGACGCCGACATCTACGGCCCCAGCCTCCCGCTGATGCTGGGCATCCACGGCCGGCCCGAGAGCACCGACGGCCAGACCATGGAGCCGCTGGAATCGCACGGCCTGCAGCTGATGTCGATCGGCTTCCTGGTCGAGGACGATCAGGCCATGGTGTGGCGCGGCCCGATGGCCACGCAGGCGCTGGAGCAACTGCTGCGTCAGACGCGCTGGCGTGATCTGGACTATCTGATCATCGACATGCCCCCGGGCACCGGCGACATCCAGCTGACGCTGTCCCAACGCGTGCCGGTGAGCGGCTCCGTCATCGTGACGACGCCGCAGGACATCGCGCTCATCGATGCGAAGAAGGGCCTGAAGATGTTCGAGAAGGTCGGCGTGCCCATCCTGGGCATCGTCGAGAACATGGCCATCCACGTCTGCAGCAACTGCGGCCACGCCGAGCACATCTTCGGCAGCGGCGGTGGCCAGCGCATGGCGGACCAGTACGGCCAGGAGCTGCTGGGCTCGCTGCCGCTGGCGCTGTCGATCCGCGAGCAAGCCGACAGCGGCAAGCCGACGGTGGTCGCCGAGCCCGACAGCCCGCATGCGCAGGCCTACAAGGCCATCGCGCGCAAGGTGGCCGTGAAGCTGGCCGGGCAGGCGAAAGACTACTCGTCGAAGTTCCCGACCATCACCATCTCGAAAAACACCTGACCCCATCGCTCGTCATTCGGGTGGCCGCCGCGTGCGGCCATTTTTCATGCTGCGCCGCAACGGAGGAGTCGCCAGTGAAGAGCGCGCCTCTCCCGAAGGAGGGGGATCGCAGCGCACAAATCCATCGGGCGCACGCCCGGAAAGTTTCCGGTGCGTTGGGCGTCTTCTCCATGCGTCCCGGGGGTGATTCCGCATTGGACAAAGCCCATCGTTTGTGTCGAAATAGCCGAGCGGGCCGCGTGTCGGCCGCGTGATTCACCCCAGGCCGGCAACGACGCCGCCCCAGGAGGCACGACATGGACATGAACCGGAGGCACTTCTTCCGGGTGAGCGGGGCGGCCGTCATGGGCTCCAGCCTCGTCGCGTTGGGATTCTCTCCAACCGCTGCACTGGCCGAGACCCGCCAGTTCAAGCTCGCCCGGGCGACCGAGACCCGCAACACCTGCCCCTATTGCTCGGTGGGCTGCGGGATCATCATGTATTCGCTGGGTGATCGCGCGAAGAACGTCGCCGCGAACATCATCCACATCGAGGGCGATCCGGATCACCCGGTCAATCGCGGGACGCTGTGCCCGAAGGGCGCGGGCCTGCTGGACTTCGTCCACAGCGAGAACCGCCTGAAGTACCCCGAGATCCGCGAGGCGGGCGCCAAGGAGTGGAAGCGCGTGAGCTGGGACGAGGCGATGGACCGCTTCGTGAAGCTGCTCAAGGCGGACCGCGACGCGAATTTCATCGCCAACAACGCCGACGGCAAGGTCGTGAACCGCTGGCTGTCCAGCGGCATGATCTGCGCCTCCGCATCCTCGAACGAGTCGGGCTACATCACCCACAAGGCGATGCGCGCGACGGGGATGCTCGCGTTCGACAACCAGGCCCGCGTTTGACACGGACCGACGGTGGCCAGTCTGGCCCCGACGTTCGGCCGCGGTGCGATGACCAACCACTGGGTGGACATCAAGAACGCCGACCTCGTCCTGATCATGGGCGGCAATGCCGCCGAGGCGCACCCCTGCGGCTTCAAGTGGGTCATCGAGGCCAAGAAGCACAACAAGGCGCGACTCATCGTCGTGGACCCGCGCTTCACGCGCTCGGCCGCGATGAGCGACTACTACGCCCCCGTGCGGGCGGGGTCCGACATCGCCTTCCTGGGCGGCGTCATCAACTACCTGCTGAGCAACAACAAGATCCAGACCGAGTACGTCCGGCATTACACGAACGCGCCCTTCATCATCAATGAGGGCTACAAGTTCGAGGAGGGCCTGTTCTCCGGCTACGACGAGACCAAGCGCGCGTACAGCAACGCGTCCTGGGCCTACGAGATGGACGAGAAGGGCTTCGCCCGTGTCGACATGACGATGCAGCACCCGCGCTGCGTGCTCAACGTCATGAAGCAGCACTACGCGCGCTACACGCCGGAGAAGGTCAGCGAGATCACCGGCACGCCCAAGGACAAGTTCCTCGAGGTGTGCAAGCAGATCGCCACCACCTCGGTCCCCGGCCGCGTCATGACCATCATGTACGCGCTGGGCTGGACGCAGCACAGCCAGGGCTCGCAGATCATCCGCACCGGCGCGCTGGTGCAGCTGCTGCTGGGCAACATCGGTCTGCCGGGCGGCGGCATGAACGCGCTGCGCGGCCACAGCAACATCCAGGGCCTGACCGACCTGGGGCTGCTGTCGACCTCGCTGACGGGCTACATGTCGCTGGCCAAGGACTCCGAGCAGGATCTGGAGACCTACTACAAGACCCGCGCCACCAAGCCGCTGCGCCCCAACCAGATGAGCTTCTGGCAGAACTATCCCAAGTTCTTCGTCAGCCAGCAGAAGGCGTGGTGGGGCAAGGCCGCGACCAAGGAGAACGACTGGGCCTTCCACTACCTGCCCAAGTGGGACAAGGGCTATGACGTCCTGCAGACCTTCGAGCTGATGCACCAGGGCAAGATCAACGGCTACATCTGCCAGGGCTTCAACCCGGTGGGGTCCTTCCCCAACAAGAAGAAGATCGTCGAGAGCCTGTCCAAGCTGAAGTTCCTCGCGATCATCGATCCGCTCAACACCGAGACCGCGGAGTTCTGGAAGAACTACGGCGAGCACAACGACGTCAAGTCCGAAGAGATCCAGACGGTGGTGTTCCGCTTCCCCAGCACCTGCTTCGCGGAGGAGGACGGCTCGCTGACCAACTCCGGCCGCTGGCTGCAGTGGCACTGGAAGGGCGCGGAGCCCCCGGGCGAGGCCAAGGGCGACGCGGAGATCATCGCGGAGATCTTCCTGCGCCTGCGGGCGATGTACCAGAAGGACGGCGGCGCCTTCCCCGATCCGATCGTCAACCTGACCTGGCCCTACAAGATTCCCAACAGCCCCTCGGCCGAGGAGCTGGCGATGGAATACAACGGCAAGGCGCTGGCCGACGTGACCGACCCCAAGGACCCGACCAAGGTCCTGCAGAAGGCGGGCGAGCAGTTGTCCGGCTTCGGCCTGCTGCGCGACGACGGCACGACCAGCTCGGGCTGCTGGATCTACGCCGGCGCCTGGACGCAGGCGGGCAACCAGATGGCGCGGCGCGACAACAGCGATCCGTGGGGCATCGGCCAGACGCTGAACTGGGCCTGGGCCTGGCCGGCGAACCGGCGCATCCTCTACAACGCCGCCTCGGTCGATCCCACGGGCAAGCCCTGGAACCCCAAGCGTCGGCTCATCAGCTGGATGGGCGACAAGTGGGGCGGCTCGGACGTGCCGGACATCCGGCCCGACGCCAACCCCAATGACGAGGACGCGGTGCGGCCCTTCATCATGACGGGCGAGGGCGTGGCGCGGCTGTTCGCGCCCAGCGGCATGGTGGACGGACCGCTGCCCGAGCATTACGAGCCCTTCGAGTCGCCGCTGACGACCAATCCCATGCACCCGAACAACGCCAAGGCCAAGAACAATCCGGCCGGCCGCGCGTTCAAGGGCGATCGGGAGCAGTTCGGCACGCCGGACAAGTTCCCGTATGTGGCGACCAGCTACCGGCTCACGGAGCACTTCCATTACTGGACCAAGAACGTGCGCACCAGCGCGATCATCCAGCCGCAGCAGTTCGTGGAGATCGGCGAGGAACTGGCGAAGGAGAAGGGCATCGCCAACGGCGATCAGGTCAAGGTCAGCTCCATGCGCGGCTACATCAAGGCCGTGGCGGTGGTGACCAAGCGGGTGGCGTCCCTGGACGTCGGCGGCAAGCGGGTGCACACCGTGGGGCTGCCGAACCATTGGGGCTTCGTCGGTGTGGCCAAGCCCGGCTATCTCGTGAACACGCTGACCCCCTTCGTGGGCGACGCCAACACGCAGACGCCGGAGTTCAAGAGCTTCACCGTCAACATCGAGAAAGCCTGAGGAGCGCTGCCATGTCTTCATTGCAATCCCTGGACATCGCCAAGCGCTCCGCGACCACGCTGCCCAGCCCGGACGCGCGCAAGCATGTCACCGAGGTGGCCAAGCTGATCGACGTCTCGGCGTGCATCGGCTGCAAGGCCTGTCAGGTCGCCTGCATGCAGTGGAACGACCTGCGCGACGACATCGGCGAGAACCACGGCACCTACGACAACCCGCGCGACCTGTCGCCGCAGTCGTGGACCGTGATGCGCTACTCCGAGGTCGAGGTGCAGGAGAACAAGCTGGAGTGGCTGATCCGCAAGGACGGCTGCATGCATTGCGAGGATCCGGGCTGCCTCAAGAGCTGCCCGTCGCCGGGGGCGATCGTGAAGTACACGAACGGCATCGTGGACTTCATCTCCGAGCACTGCATCGGCTGCGGCAACTGCGTGACCGGCTGCCCCTTCGACGTGCCGCGCATTTCGAAGGCCGACAACAAGGCCTACAAGTGCAGCCTGTGCTCGGACCGTGTCGGCGTCGGCCTGGAGCCGGCCTGCGTGAAGGCCTGCCCGACGGGCGCGATCCAGTTCGGCTCGAAAGAGGACATGCACGAGTACGCCGCCGAGCGCCTCGTCGACCTCAAGGAGCGCGGCTATCAGAACGCCGGCGTCTACGACCCGCAGGGCGTGGGCGGCACGCACGTGATGTACGTGCTGCAGCACGCGGACCAGCCGGGCCTGTATCACGGCCTGCCCAAGGACCCGCAGATCAGTCCGCTGGTGTCGCTGTGGAAGGGCGCGGCCAAGCCGCTGGCGGTGGCCGCGATGATCGGCGCCGCGGTGGCGGGCTTCTTCCATTACATGAAGGTGGGCCCGCAGAAGACCGGACACGACGAGCCCGACGCCGACGAGGAACTGGCCTACGAGCGCGAGCGCGACCTGCGCGCGGGCCGCGATCCCTCGTCCCGGGTCCCGCCGGACGGCGGCCTCTGATCCGCCCACCGTCAACAGCTCATCAGCCAGGAGACCATCATGGCCTTGCTGCAACGCTATCGCGACAGCCAGCGGATCAACCACTGGATCGTCGTGCTGCTGTTCCTGTGCGCCGGGCTCTCGGGCCTGGCCTTCTTCCACCCCAGCCTGTTCTTCCTGACCAACCTGTTCGGCGGCGGCCCGTGGACCCGCGTCCTGCATCCCTACATGGGACTGGGCATGGTGCTGGCGTTCTTCTTCCTGGCGCTGAAGATGTGGCGCGACAACCTGTGGACCTCGGTCGACTCCACATGGATGCGGCAGAGTCCGGGCATGATTTCCGGCGCCCATAAAGAGGGCGTGCAGCCGGCCCACAAGTACAACGCCGGTCAGAAGATCGTGTTCTGGGTCATGGTGGTGTCGCTGCTGATCCTGCTGGTGACGGGCTTCATGTTCTGGCACGCCTGGTTCCCCGAGGGGAACATCCTGATGCGGCGCATCGCGGTGGTGCTGCACTCGGCGTCGGCGGCGATCCTGATCCTGACCATCATCATCCATGTCTATGCGGCGATCTGGGTCAAGGGCTCGTTCCGGGCGATGACCCGTGGTACGGTCACCGACACCTGGGCCGCCCACCACCATCCGCTGTGGCACAAGGAAATGAAGGAACGTCCGCGCGCATGACCGCCAGCAGCACCATCCGCCTGATGACCCCGGAGGAGATCGCGGTGAACGCCGGCGCGCGCGCCGCGCCGCTGCGACTCCCCGAGCCCGGCCTCTTCATCGAGCGCTCGATGCGCCTGCGTCAGCTGGCCGAGGGCCATGCGATGCGGGACTATCTGCTCTTCGTGGCCGAGCTGGCTCGGCATCAGCACGAGCGGCTGAAGCAGCCGCGTCCGCTGAAGCTGCCCGACGAGATGGCGCTGGGTGCCGCGATGGCGGGCGGACAGCCCCCGCTGGATGCGCAGCTCTACAAACGCGATCCCGTCTGGCGCGAGGAACTGCGCGCGCTGCTGGGCGCGCTCGCGGGGAGCGCGATTCCCGAGGCGGCGCGGACACTGGTAAAGCAACTCGCCGAGGCCGATGACGCCTATCTGGAGCAGCAGGCGAGCGCGCTGCTCGCCGGCGGCGCCTCAGGTCTGGACCCCGCCGCCGC
This sequence comes from Mitsuaria chitosanitabida ATCC BAA-476 = NBRC 102408, assembly GCF_001598255.1. GTDB lineage: Bacteria > Pseudomonadota > Gammaproteobacteria > Burkholderiales > Burkholderiaceae_C > Roseateles > Roseateles chitosanitabidus. Next base: position 192,802 of record NZ_BCYP01000033.1, on the reverse strand, counting down.
GCCGCTGATCGCGGCCGCGCTGCAGCTGCACTGGACCCGTCTGGTGCAGCAGCTGCAGGCCCGCTTCGAGCGGGGCGACCATACCGAGACCCTCGCGCCCTTCGGCCTCATCGACGACCCGACGGTCTGCCCCTGCTGCGGCTCGCGGCCGGTGGCCTCGATCACGCGCGTGGGCGCGGAGCAGTCGGGCCTGCGCTTTCTGGCCTGCTCGCTGTGCGGCACGCAGTGGCACTACGTGCGCATCAAGTGCGCGCATTGCCAGGGCACCAAGGGCATCAGCTTCCAGGCGCTGGTCGACGAGGACGACAGGAAGTCCGAGGTCGTCCAGGCCGAGTGCTGCGAAACCTGCGGGCACTACCTCAAGCAGGTGCACATGGAGAAGGACCTGCAGGTCGAGCCTCTGGCCGACGACCTGGCCACGCTGACGCTGGATCTGCTGATCGGCGAGCTGGGCGTGGTGCGCCACGGCTTCAACCCGATGCTGGTGCTCGGCGAGGCCGACCCCCCACCCGATCCCGGAGGTCAGTGAGCATGAAGCCCGAGGCATCCATGGTTCATGGTCCGACGGCAGGCTCCCCGGTGACGCCGATGGCGTCCGCGGCCCCCAAGGATCTCCCCTCCGTCGACCGACTGCTGCGCGATCACGCGGTGACGCATCTGATGGCGCGGCACGGTCACGCGTTCGTCGCGGCCGAGGCGCGTCGGCTGCTCGAGGAGTGGCGTCAGCTGGCGCTGTCCGGCGCGTTGCCGCCTCAGCGCCTCCATGAGCTGCCGAGCGAGCTCGAGCGCCGCTGTGCCGGGCGCCTGGCGCCGCGCATGCGACGGGTGATCAACCTGACCGGCACGGTGCTGCACACCAACCTGGGCCGCGCGCTGCTGGCCGACGAGGCGCTGCAGCAGGTGCTGGCCTGCATGGGCTCGCCCAACAACCTGGAATTCGACCTCGCGCGCGGGGAGCGCGGCGACCGCGACAGCCTGGTCGAGGACCTGCTGCGCGAGATCACCGGCGCCGAGGCGGCGACCGTCGTGAACAACAACGCGGCGGCCGTGCTGCTGAGCCTGGCCGCGCTCGCGGGCGGCAAGGAGGCGGTGCTGTCGCGCGGCGAGCTGGTCGAGATCGGCGGCGCCTTCCGCATGCCCGACGTGATGTCGGCGGCGGGCGCGCGGCTGGTCGAGGTCGGCACGACGAATCGCACCCATGCGCGCGACTACCAGGCCGCGATCGGCCCGGACACCGCGCTGCTGATGAAGGTCCACACCAGCAACTACGCGATCCAGGGCTTCACCGCGTCGGTGAGCGAGGCCGAGCTCGCGCCCATCGCGCATGCGGCGGGGCTGCCGCTGCTGACGGACCTGGGCAGCGGCTCGCTGGTGGACCTGTCGCAATGGGGCCTGCCCGCCGAGCCGCTGCCGCAGCGCATGCTCGCCGACGGCTGCGATGTGGTGACCTTCAGCGGCGACAAGCTGCTGGGCGGACCGCAGGCGGGCTTGATCGTCGGCCGCAAGGACCTGGTGCAGAAGATCCGCAAGTTCCCGATGAAGCGCGCGCTGCGCATGTCCAAGCTGCCGATGGCGGCGCTGGAGGCGACGCTGCGGCTCTATCTGCAGCCGGATCGCCTGACGACGGATCTGCCGACGCTGCGGCTGCTCACGCGGCCGGTCGAGCAGATCGAGGCGCAGGGGGAGCGGCTGATCGAGAAGGTCACGGCGGCGGTGGCGCCGCGCTTCGCGGTGCGCGCCGCGGCGATGCGCGGGCAGATCGGCTCGGGCTCGCTGCCGGTGGAGACGCTGCCCTCGGCAGGGCTGGTGCTCACGCCGGTTCTGCCGGGCAAGCGCGGCGTGGGGCGCGCGTTGGATGAGCTGGTCACGGCCCTGCGGGGGCTGCCGCTCCCGGTGATCGCGCGGGTGCAGGCGGATGAGCTGTGGCTGGATCTTCGCTGCCTGGATGAGGGGCGCGAGGAGCCGGAGTTCATCGCGCAGTTGCCGCAGCTGCGGGAGGCGCTGGCGTGATCGTCGGCACCGCGGGTCACATCGACCATGGCAAGACGACGCTGGTCAAGGCGCTGACGGGCGTCGACACGGATCGGCTGCCGGAAGAAAAGCAGCGCGGGATCAGCATCGCGCTGGGCTATGCCTATCTGGACGTCGAGGCGTCGGGGGCGGCGGCATCCTCGTCGACTGCGGCAGCGACTGGGATTGGGACTGGGACCGCGACTGCGACTGCGACTGCGGCTGGGCGTGCGAGTCCGAACGGGGCCGCGCCGGGCGCGCGTGCTTCGCGCATCGGCTTCGTCGATGTGCCGGGTCATGAGCGCCTGGTGCACACCATGCTGTCGGGCGCGACCGGCATCGACCACGCGCTGCTGCTCGTCGCCGCGGATGACGGCGTGATGCCGCAGACGCGCGAGCATCTCGCGTTGCTGTCGCTGCTGGGGATTGCGCGCGGGACGGTCGCGATGACGAAGTGCGATCGCGTCGATACCGCCACACGCGCGCGGCGGCGCGATGAGATTCGCGCGCTGCTCGCCGGGACGGCGCTGGCGGATGCGAGGATCTTCGAGGTCGCCGCGACGGCGGGCGAGGGCGTGGGCGAGCTGCGCGAACACCTCGTCGCCGAGTCGCTCGCGCTGCCGAAGCGGGAACTCGCGGGACAGGGATTCCGCTTGGCCGTGGATCGGGTGTTCAGTCTCGCCGGCGTGGGGACGGTCTGCACCGGCACCGCGCATGCGGGCGAGGTCGCGATCGGCGACGAGCTCCTGCTGCTGCCGCCCGCGCCGGGCCAGGCGCCGCGGCGGGGGCGCGTGCGCAGCCTGCATGCGCAGAACGCGGCGGCGGAGCGCGCGACGGCCGGACAGCGCGTGGCCATCGGGCTGGTGGGCATCGACAAGGATGAGGTCGCGCGCGGGCAATGGCTGGCCGCGCCCGAGATCGCGCAGTGGACCGACCGACTGGACGCGCGCTTGCGGCTCTGGGCGGAGGAAACGAAGCCGCTGCGCAGCGGGACGCCGGTGCATGTGCACATCGGGGCGGAGCAGGTGACCGGGTCGGTCGCGGTGCTGGGGGCGGTCGGCGGCGGGGCGCTCGATGCGGTCGCGCCGGGCGAGGAGGCCTTCGTGCAGCTGGTGCTGCATCGGCCGGTCGGCGCTTGGGCCGGTGATCGCGTGGTGCTCCGCGACGCGTCGGCGACGCGGGCGCTGGCGGGAGGCGTGGTGCTCGATCCGCAGGGGCCGGCTCGGTATCGGCGGACGGCGCTGCGCCTGGGCGAGCTGGTGGCGCTCGCCGCGCCGACGGTAAGCGAGCGACTGAGCGGCCTGCTGCGCCAGGCGCCGATGGGCGTGGACCTGGCGCGCTTCGCCGCCGGGCAGGGCGTGGCGACGGGGGGGCGAGCGGCGCTGATCCACGAGGAAGACCCTCACCCCAGCCCTCTCCCGCTTGGCGGGAGAGGGGGCCAAAGCACACCGAGCGCCTCCAAGGACATCTCGCCTTCCGAAGACAACGAGACTTCCGAAGACAAAGAGCCTTCCGAAGACAACGAGACTTCCGAAGACAAAGAGCCTTCCGAAGACAAAGAGCCTTCCGAAGACATCTTGCCTTCCGGGGACAACGAGCCTTCTAAGGACAACGAGCCTTCCGACTCCCTCGCCCGCTTGCGGGAGAGGGTTGGGGTGAGGATCTTCGGGCTCTCTGCCGCGCTCCCACAGGCGGGAGAAGCAGTGGGTGACCCCATCGTCGGCGCCGTGGTCTCCGGCGCGGCTGGTCCGGCGTGGGCGCTGGGTGCGGCGCAGACGGCGCAGTGGACGGACATCGCCTTGCAGCGCCTGGAGCGCTATCACCAGGATCAACCCGAGGAGCTCGGACCCGATCTGGCGCGCTGGCGTCGGCTCGCCGCGCCGCGCATGGCCGAGCCCCTCTGGCGCGCCCTCGTGCAGCGCATGGCGGCGGCGGGGCAGGTCGCCATCACCGGCGCGGCAGCGCATCGGCCCGAGCACGGCGTGCAACTGTCGGCACTCGATGAGCGGCTCGCGCAGAAGATGACGCCGGCCTTGAACACGGCGGGCTTCGAGGGCGCCTGGGCGCGCGATCTCGCCAAGCAGACCGCGGAGCCCGAGGCGCTGGTGCGCACGACGCTGGCGCGACTCGCGCAGCGCGGCGAGCTGTTCCAGGTCGTGAAGGACCTGTACTATGCGCCCCCGGCGATCCGGGACCTGGCCCGCATCGCGCGCGAGTCGGCCATCGGCGGCGATGGCGACGTCACCGCCGCGGCCTTCCGCGATCGCAGCGGCCTGGGCCGCAAGCGCGCGATCCAGGTGCTGGAGTTCTTCGACAAGGTCGGGCTGCTGAGGCGCGTCGGCGACGCGCATCGGCTCCGGACCGATTGCCGGCTGTTCATCGACGAAGACGCGCCGGGCGATGTCGCCCACGCCTCGCAAGCCGCATGAACAGGCCACGATCACAGGAAGGAAAACGACCCTGGTGGGTCGGCCAGACTTCAAATCTGGTGGGTGATGCCACGCATCGCCGGGTGGGTTCGACTCCCATTTCCTTCCGCCATCCTTCTCGCCGTTCCTCTCGCGATCCCTCTCGCGATTCCTTCCTTCCTCACCACCCGTAGAGACCTCGCCATGTCCAAGCTCCTTCGCCAAGTCAGCCGTGCGCTGCAGGGCCTCGCCGCCGCCACCGTCGTCGCTGCCGCTTTCGGCGGCGCGGCGCAGGCGCAGACCGCGCCGCAGGTGCTGCGCGTGACGGCGATTCCGGATGAGTCGCCGACCGAACTCGCCCGCAAGTTCGCGCCGCTGGGCAAGTACCTGGAGAAGGAACTCGGTGTGAAGGTCGAGTGGACGCCCGTCACCGACTACGCCGCGGCGGTCGAGGCCGTCGTCAACAAGAAGATCGACCTGGCCTGGTTCGGCGGCTTCACCTTCGTGCAGGCCAACGTGCGCTCCGGCGGCAAGATCGTCCCGCTGGTCCAGCGCGAGGAGGACGAGAAGTTCCGCTCCGTCTTCGTCACCGACGCCCACTCCGGCATCACCAAGCTCGAGGACCTCAAGGGCAAGACCCTGAGCTTCGGCTCCGCGTCGTCGACCTCGGGCCACCTGATGCCGCGCTCCTTCCTGCTGGCGGCCAAGATCAACCCCGAGACCGACCTCAAGCGCGTCTCCTTCTCCGGCGCCCATGACGCCACCGTCGCGGCCGTGGCCTCGGGCAAGGTCGACGCGGGCGCGCTCAACATCTCGGTCTGGGAGAAGCTGGTCGCCGACAAGAAGGTCGACACCAGCGCGGTCAAGGTCTTCTACACGACGCCGCCGTTCTACGACTACAACTGGAGCGTGCACGCCGACATGCCCGCGGCGCTGCAGGCCAAGCTCAAGGCGGCCTTCCTCAAGCTCAGCCCGGCGACGCCCGAGGGCAAGGAGATCCTGGAGCTGCAGCGCGCGACGAAGTTCGTGCCGACCAAGCCCGAGAACTACACCGGCATCAAGGCCGCCGCCGAGAACGCGGGCTTGCTGAAGTAAACCTCCCCCATGCCTCTCCTGGAGTTGGACGACCTGCATCTGCAGGCCGGTCCCAAGACCCTCGTCCAGCCGCTCTCCCTGAGCATCGAGACCGGCGAGCAGGTCGCGCTGATCGGCGCGTCCGGCGCCGGCAAGACCTCGCTGCTGCACGCGCTGGCGCTGGCGCTGCGTCCGGCCGCGGGCTCGCTGCGGCTCGTGGGGCAGGACGCCTGGGCGCTGTCGCATCGCGATCGACACTGGCTGCGCCGCGAGCTGATGCTCGCCCCGCAGCATCCGCCCTTGCCGCCGCGTCAGCGCGTCGCCACCGCGGTGCTCGCGGGGCGCCTGCCCGGCGCGTCCTTCGGCGAGAGCCTGCGCATGCTGTTCAGCCCCTCGGCCGAACAGGCCCGACTCGCCTTCGACGCGCTGGACCGGCTGGAGCTCGGCAACCGCTTGTGGTCGCGGGTGGACCAGCTCTCCGGCGGTGAGCGCCAGCGGGTCGCGCTCGCGCGCTTGCTGGTGTCCAGGGCGCGGCTGTGGCTGGTCGACGAGCCGCTCTCGGCGCTCGATCCGCAGCGCGCCCAGCGCGCGTTGGGCGTGCTGCAGGACGCCGCCCGGGCGCAGGACCGCACGCTGATCTGCAGCCTGCACCAGATCGACCTGGCGCGAGGCCTGTTCCCGCGCATCATCGCGTTGCGCGAGGGGCGCCTGGTCTACGACGGTCCGCCGCAGGGCCTGGACGGCCAGCGTCTGGCCGAGCTCTACGCGGGCCTGGACGAGGACGAGTCGCCCGCCGTCGTCGAGCCCGACCCCGGCCTGCCGCGCAATCACGCGCAGGCGCTGGGACGGTGAGGCGATGAGCTCGGCGATGGCGCTCGACGCTCCGTGGCGCCGCGATCCCGCGGCGACCCGCCGCATCGGCACGACGCTGGCGCTGCTCGCGCTGATGTGGCCGCTGCTGGTGTGGTGCGAGTTCCGTCCCTGGGAACTGCTCGACGAGCGCAGCCTGCGCGCGACCTGGCGATTCGGCGCGCAGTTCCTGACGCCGCGCGTGGACGCCGAGTTCCTCGCGATGCTGGCGGCCGACACCTGGCGCACCGTCGCGATGGCCACGGTGGGCCTGGCGATGGCCTGGGTCATCGCGGTGCCGCTGGCGCTGCTGGCGACGGCGCGCTTGTCGGTGTCCTCGCTGACCGGCCGCATGGCCACGATGCCGGCCGCGCTGCGCTGGACCGTGCGCACGGTGCTGGTGGTGCTGCGCTCGGTGCCCGAGCTGGTGTGGGCGCTGATGCTGGTGCGCGTGCTGGGCCTGGGGCCGGGCGCGGGCGTGCTGGCGATCGCGCTGTCCTACGGCGGCATGCTGGGCAAGGTCTACGCCGAGATCCTCGAGAGCGCCGACGCCACGCCCACGCAGGCGCTGCTGCGCGGCGGCGCGGGCCGTTTGCAGGCGCTGCTCTTCGGCACGCTGCCGGGCTGCGCCGACGAGCTGATCAGCTACACCGTCTACCGCTGGGAATGCGCGATCCGGTCCTCGGTCGTGCTGGGCTTCGTCGGCGCGGGGGGGCTGGGACAGCAACTGGACAACGCCACGAAGATGTTTGCCGGCGGCGAGGTCGCGACCATCCTGCTGGTCTTCATCGCGCTGGTCGCGCTGGCCGACCGCATCAGCGCCTGGCTGCGGCCCGGCCGCGCGGCGGGGCAGGGCGCCGAGCCGCACCAGATGCCGGGCCGGCCGCCGACGCGTGTCGGTCTGTGGGTGCTGCTGGCTGCCTTGCTCGCGCTGACGACGGCGAGCTTCGTCAGCCTGCCGGTGCGATGGGGCGACCTGCTGTGCGCCGAAGCGCTGGCGCAGATGGGGCGCTTCGTCGCCGAGTTCTTCCCGCCACTGATGACGCCCGCCTTCCTGGTCCGCGTCGGCGAGGGCGCGCTGGAGACGCTGGCGATGTCGGCGCTGGGCAGCGTGCTGGCGGCGGTGGCCGGGCTGGGGGTGGCCTTGCTCGCGAGCCGGCCGGAGGGACCGGTGCGGTGGCTCTCGCGCCTGCTGCTCAACGCGCTGCGCTCGGTGCCCGAGCTGGTGTGGGCGGCCGTCCTGCTGGTCTCGGCGGGCCTGGGGCCGATGCCGGGCACGCTGGCGCTGGCGCTGCACACGACGGGCGTGCTGGGCCGGCTGATGGCGGAGGCGCTGGAGAACGCGCCGCCGCAGACCGCGCAGGCGCTGCGCTGGGCGGGCGCGTCGCGCTGGCAGGTCTTTGCCTACGCGACCTTGCCTCAGGCGGCGCCGCAGCTGCTCAGCTACACGCTGTACCGGTGGGAGAACAACATCCGCGCGGCGGCCGTGCTGGGCGTGGTCGGCGCCGGCGGGCTGGGCCAGATGTTGAGCGTGCACTTGAGCCTCTTCCAGATGCGCGAGACCTGCACCGTGCTCATCGCGATGCTGGCGCTGGTGATGCTGGTGGACGCCTGCTCGTATGCGGCACGGCGGAAGCTGAATCGATGAGCGGGGGGCGGCGGATCGCTGATCGGCAAGGAGACATCGACATGAACGACGAAGGATTGAAGCTGCTGCTCACGCGGAGCTCGGTGGGGCCGAAGCACCTGATGGCGCCCGGGCCCGATGAGGATCAACTGCGGCTGATGGTCGAGGCGGCCTTGCATGCGCCGGACCACGCGGCGCTGGTGCCGTTCCGCTTCAAGGTCGTGCGGGGCGAGGCGCGCCAGGCGATGTCGGCGCTGTTCGGCGAGTCCGCGCGCCGGGCGGGGAAGGACGAGGCCGGGGTCGCGATGGACGAGGAGCGGGCGCTGCTGCCGCCGATGACGGTGGCCGTGGTCGCGCGCATCGACATGGGCCATCCGCAGGTGCCGGCGCATGAGCAATGGGCCTGCGTCGGCGGGGCGCTGACCAACTTCCTCAACGCGGCCCATGGGCTGGGCTTCGGCGGGAAGATGCTCAGCGGCGCGAAGGCGCGGGATCCGGGGCTGGTCGCCGCGTTCTGCGAGCCGGGGGAAACGCTGCTCGGGTGGATCGCGTTGGGAACCCCGCGGCCATCGGGCACGCTGGCGAAGCCACCGAGGCAGAAGGAGGGGGCGGCGGACGCGTTGCAGTTCTGGGCTCGCTGACGTCGACGGCCCTCACCCCTGCCCCTCTCCCGCGCCGCGGGCGAGGGGAATGAGCGGTTCGGACGCCTTCGCCCCTATCCGTAGATGTAGCTCTGGAGCTGCGCGATCGTCAGTTCGTCGTCCGCGATGATGTCGTCCATGAGGTCGCGGATCGACAGCATGCCCACCACCGTCGAGCCCTCGACCACCGGGAGGTGGCGGATCTTGCGCTGGCTCATCAGCCGCATGCATTCGCGGCAGTCGGTGTTGGGCTTGACGACGAAGACGTTGGGCGTCATCACGTCCTTGACCTGCGTGTGGCGCGAGTCACGGCCCTGCAACGCGATCTTCCGCGTGTAGTCACGCTCGGAGAAGATCCCGAGCAGCCGCTCGTCCTGCATCACCAGCAGCGCGCCCACGTCGTGCTGCGCGAGCAGGTGCAGGCCATCGAACACCGTCGCCTCCGGCGTGATGCGCCAGACGCTCGGACCGCGGTTCTTCAGCAGATCGGACACCGGTTTCATGGGGCCTCCTGGCGAGCAAGGAACAACGCAATCGAACAGGTCGAATCAGGCAACGGCCCCGGCGTGCGTCCCGGGGCTGACGGCCAAGATAAGCGGCTTGGCGGCGCGGCGCAAGACCCGACCCCCTCGGGGTGCCACCTCTTTGGGGCTCCGCCCCCGGGTCTCCCTCGAAGGGGCGACGCCGGGAGGACGACCGGCGAGGCGGCCAGGGTCGACGAGGGGGATCAGGCCGGATGCGTGAGATCGCGCAGGTGGGTCGGACCGGCACGGCGCTCGATCTCGGCCAGCAGGTCGCGGCCCCAGCCCAGTGCGAACAGCGCCTCGCCGACCACGAACATCGGACCGACCAGCAGGCCGACCAGGTCGTCGACGAAGGCGGGTTTGCGGCCCTCGTAATAGTGGCCGATGAACTGGATCACCCAGCCCGCCAGGAAGCTGCCCAGCCCCCAGCCCAGCCAGGAAGCCGTGGAGCCCACCGCCAGCGGATGGGCCAGCGCCATCAGCACGGCGTTCACGACGGCGGTGGCCAGGCCCAGCACCAGGTTGCCGCGCGTCAGGTACCACAGCGTCGCGGCGCCCCAGGCGATCCAGGCCGCGCTGACGGTCCAGTCGGCGACGTGGAACTGCGCTCGCGCCAGCAGCACGCCGACGGCGAAGATGATCAAAGGGATGCCCACGAAGTGGGTGGCGATGTTGCGACGGTCGCGGTGGTACGCGGCGTATTGCGCCATCAGGTCGGTGGCTTGTCGTGCCATGGCGGTCTCCGTTCGATTCTTTGAAGGGCAATGTGGCAATGCTAGTGCGACCGGCTTGTTTGTGCCGTTCAAAATGCCGGCGTGACAACACTTGGTTTACCCCTATGCGAGTGGTGAGCGTGGCAAGCGAGGTGCCCCGACGGGCGATGGCAGCGGCGATCGGCGCCGCGGGGATCGTGCTCGGGTGCGCGACGGCGACTCCCCCGGTCACGGGGGGCGGTGTCGCGATCGCGACCGCCGCCGCCTGTCCGGGCTGGCTGGCGGCGCAGCAGCGCGGCGAGGGGCGGCTCTATGCGGTGGATGCGGCGGCCTCGCCGATCCGCCTGCACGTGTTCCGCGCGGGGCGGCTGGCCAAGGCCGGCCACAACCACGTGCTCGGGCTCGACCGCGTCGACGGCCGGGTCTTTCTGCCGGCCGACGGTCTGGCCGGCGCGGGCGTCGAGCTGGGCTTCCAGCTCGAGGACCTGGTCATCGACCGACCCGAGTGGCGGGCCGCGCTGGGCGACGAGTTCGCGAGCCGGCCCACCGAGGGCGACATCGCCGGCACCCGGGCCAACATGATCCGGGCGGTCGACGGCGAGCGCTTCCCGACGATCACGATCCGCAGCACGGCGGTGGCCGGCGCCTTCCCGACCTTGGCGCTGAAGCTGGCGGTGTCGTGGCATGGGACGGAGCGGGTGCTCGACGTGCCGATGCGGGTCGAGCGGCCCGTCGGCGACGGCCCGCTGCGCGCGGTCGGCGCGCTGGTGCTGCGGCAGAGCGACTTCGGCATCGCGCCGTTTTCCGTCCTCGGAGGCTTGCTCGCCATCCAGGACGAGCTGACCGTGGACGTCGACATCATCGCCCGCCCCAGCGCCTCCTGCGGCTGAGGCCGACCGGGAGCGCCGACGGCGCCGGTCGAAGGACGGCGGCTCGATCAAGGGCGAGCCCGTCGAGCGCCACGCCTGCCGACCGCCATGCCGCGGACACCGAAGGACTCGGCCACGGAAGGGAGGCGGCGGATCAGGGCCTCAGATCGAGGCTCATCAGGTCCTTGGCGTAATAGCGGCCGTCGGACAGGCGGATCGCGCGCGGCAGGTGGCCGTAGCGGGTGAAGCCGGCGCGTCGGTAGAGCGCGATCGCCGGCTCGTTGCCGGCGGTGACGCTGAGCGTGAGCGTCTCCAGCAGCGGCTCGCGGCGCAGCATCTCCAGCGCCTGGCGCAGCAGCAGGCCGCCGATGCCGCGGCCGGCGTGGGCGTCGTCGACCATCATCCCGATCAGGTGCGCGACATGGCGGACCTTGACGCGGTTCTCGTGCTCGACGGTGAGCGCACCCACCAACTGGTCGCCGATCCAGGCGCCCAGCGTGAACAGGGACTTGCCGCCCGCCTGCGGATGCAGTCGCGCGCGGTAGCTGGTCGCCTCGCGGGCGCGCTCGGTGCTCGCGTCGGAGGTGAAGGCCTCCTCATGCCCGGCCAGCATCGCGTCGCGCAGCGCCTTGTAGGCGACGAGGTCCGGCTCGGTCAGCAGGCGAAGGCGGATCAGCGGCAGGTCCGCGACGCTCGCGGCACCAGCGGCACCAGCGGCATCAGCGGCACCAGCGGCGCCTGTCGCCCTGCTGGCGCCGGTGGTGCGGACAGCGCCAGTCGTGCTGGCGGCATCGGCGGGCGGAGGCGCCGCCTCAGCGGTCCCCGGGCGGGAGTCGTTCGAGTTGCTCAAGCTCGCTCCTGTCGTTGATGTTGGCGAAGGCTCTCTCGTCCTGAGGCCGGTCGAAGGCGACGAGCGCCAGGGGCAGCGTCCGCAGCCAGGCCTCGACGCGCCGCTCACCGGCGTGCAGCGCGGCCGCAAGCGTATCGCGATGGCGCACGTGGATCAGGCTCGCCAGCGGCTGACTGCGCAGCGGCAGCCCCGGCCCCTCACGACCGAGCGCCATCGCGGAGTCCAACTCCCTCTCCCGCGGGGCGGGAGAGGGCAGGGGAGAGGGTGGGAGCGTGACAGGACTCAATCCCTCGACGAGCCGCGTCAGCAAGTCCGCCGGCAGCCACGGGCTGTCGCCGCTGACGCAGAGCAGCCAGCCCTCGGGCTCGGTCCGCGCGAGCGCCTCCAGCCCGGCCAGCATCCCGGCGAGCGGCCCCGGAAAGTCGGGCAGCGTGTCGGCCAGGACCGGATGCCCGAAGCGCTCGTAGGCGTCCCGGTGCCGGTTGGCGCTGATCAGCACCCGCCCGTCCGTCTGTGGCGCGACGCGCTCGATCACATGCTCGACCAGCGGCCGACCGAGGAAGGCCTGCAGCGGCTTGTCCACGCCGCCCATGCGGGTGGCGCGGCCTCCGCAAAGGATGAGCGCGGTGGTGGCGTCGCGCGGGTCGCGCATCAGCCGCCGATGTAGTGCATCTCGACGCGCCGGGCCGAGCCGGCCTCGGCGGCGGGCATCGAGGCCCGCAGCTCGGAGTAGCGGTCGCCGCGCCGCGTCCACATCGTGCCCAGCGCGGCGGCGATCTCGTCGTCGGTGCGGGGCTCGCCGAGGGCGTCCCCGCGCAGCAGCCCGCGCAGGTCGTGACCGGCGCCGGCGAACAGGCAGGTGTAGAGCTGGCCCTCGGTCGAGAGCCGCGCCCGGTTGCAGTCGCCGCAGAAAGCCTGCGTGACGCTGGAGATCAGCCCGATCTCGCCGCTGCCGTCGGCATAGCCCCAGCGCGTGGCGGTCTCGCCCTCCGCGGTCGGGGCCAGCGGGATCAGGTCGGCGTCCTCGCGCAGGCGGGCCAGGACCTCGGAGGAGGGCAGCACCTCGTCCATGCGCCAGCCGTTGCTCATGCCGACGTCCATGTACTCGATGAAGCGTAGCGTCACGCCGGTGCCGCGGAAGTGGCGCGCCATCGGCAGGATCTGGTCGTCGTTGGTGCCGCGCTTGACCACCATGTTGACCTTGACCGGCGCCAGCCCCACGGCCTGCGCCCGGGCGATGCCCTCGAGCACGTCCGCGACCGGGAAGTCGACGTCGTTCATGCGGCGGAAGATCGCGTCGTCCAGCGCGTCCAGGCTGACGGTGATGCGCTGCAGGCCGGCGTCCTTGAGCGCCTGCGCCTTGCGCGCCAGCAGCGAGCCGTTGGTCGTCAGGGTGAGGTCCAGCAGCAGGCCCTCGGGCGTGCGGATCTCCGAGAGCTGGGCGATCAGCGATTCCAGGTTGCGCCGCAGCAGCGGCTCCCCGCCGGTCAGGCGCAGCTTCTGCACGCCCAGGCCCGCGAAGATGCGCGCGACGCGGGCGATCTCCTCCAGGCTGAGGACCTCGTTGCGGGGGAGGAAGGGGTAATGCTTGTCGAAGACGTCCTTCGGCATGCAGTAGCTGCAGCGGAAGTTGCAGCGGTCGGTGACGGAGATGCGCAGATCGCGCAGCGGCCGGCCGCGCGCGTCCAGCCAGGGGCCCGGGCGGGCGGGCGGCAGGGGCTGGGGCACGGTCAGCGCTCGCCCCGACTGGCGCAGGTCGAGCAGCGGGATCACTCCATCGGTCATGGGGTGGGATTGTGCCGCCGCGCGCGCGTCCCTGCCCGTCCGGGCGCTTTCGCGCGCGACTGTGCTCCCGCGGGAAGGCCCGCACTGTGCGCTTGTTCACCGCCGGGCCGGTCGATCGTCACCCTGTAGGACCTTCCACTTGCCGTACGGCGTCCTTGGGAGTCGAATCACGCTCCATGAGCTTGACCCCCACGACCGTGGTCCATGCGGACCTGGCCAGCTTCGTCTCCTTCGGCGAGGCCCTCACCGACATGATCCGCGTCGGTCCCGACGACTGGCGCAGCCGCAGTGGCGGATCGCCCTGGAACGTCGCCATCGCGATGTCGCGCCTGGGGCAGCTCAGCGCCTTCGCGGGCGGGCTGAGCAAGGACCCGTTCGGCCAGGACCTGTGGCAGGCCAGCGCCGACGCCTGCCTGGACCTGCGCTTCATCCAGCAGTTCGCCAAGTCCCCGCTGATCGCCTACGTCCACCAGGTCGATCCGCCCGAGTACGCCTTCGTCGGCGACGACAGCGCCGACCTGCACTTCCGCCCGCACGCGCTGCCCGCCGGCTGGCGGCGCGCGCTGCGCTGGGCCCATTTCGGCTCGATCAGCCTGACCCGCGAGCCGCTGGCCGCGCGGCTGATCGCGCTGGCCGAGTCGCTCAAGGACGAGGGCGTCAAGATCAGCTACGACCCCAACTACCGCATCACCATGGACTCGCGCTACGACCGCACGCTCGAGCGCATGTGCCGCATGGCCGACGTGATCAAGGTCTCCGACGAGGACCTGCGCGGGCTCTTCCGCAGCCGCGACCATCACCTGGGCCTGGCCCAGATCGCCGCCTGGAACCCCCGCGCGATCGTGATGCTGACGCTGGGCGAGCGCGGGGCGCAGCTCTTCCACCCCAAGGGCGACCTCAGCGCCGCGCCACCGCGGCTGGAGACCGTCGGCGACACCATCGGGGCGGGCGACGCGTCGATGGCCGGGCTGCTCTACAGCCTCATGAACGGCCCGCAGCACGACGCCGAGGAGCACCTGCGCTGGGCCGTCGCGGCCGGCGCGGCGGCGTGCTCGGGCACCAGCGTGCACGGGTTGACGGCCGGCCTGGTGAGCGCGCTGGTCGATCGCGTGGAGATCAAGCGGGCGGAACTGGCCTGAGCGCCGTCCCGGCGCGCGCCTCCGCTCAGCCCTCGTCGCGCCGGGTCGCCACCAGCGTTCTTGGACCGCCGACGGCGAGGCGGCGCCGGTCCGGCTCCTCTTCGCTCAGCGGGGAGACCTCCACCATGCTCGCCTTGCAGCGCAGCGCCAGGTCCTGGTAGGTCTCGGTGCCGGCGCGCTTCCAGCGGATCTCGTCCTCGGTCAGCGGCCGCACGACCTTGGCCGGCAGCCCCGCCACCAGCGATTTCTCCGGCAGCTTCAGCCCGGCGCGCACGAAGGCGCAGGCCGCGACGATGCTGTACGCGCCGACCTCGGCCTCGTCCATCACCACCGCGTTCATGCCCACCAGCGCGTCGTGCCGCACCACGCAGCCGTGCAGCACCGCGCCGTGGCCGATGTGGCCGTTGGTCTCGACCACCGTGTCCGAGTCCGGGAAGCCGTGGATCACGCAGGTGTCCTGCACGTTCACGCCTTCCATCAATCGGATGCGGCCGAAGTCGCCGCGCAGCGCGGCCACGGGACCGACGTAGCAGCCCGGTCCGACGATCACGTCCCCGATCAGCACCGCCGTCGGATGCACGTAGGCGCTGGGATGGACGACCGGGGACAAGCCGTCGATGGCGTAGCAGGGCATGCAGTCTCCTTGTCTGGATTCCTCGGCGGGAATCGCCTATTCGTTCCTGGTTCCGTCCCCGAACGGGCTCGGATCCCCGGGCGATTGTTGGCGGCTTCGCGGGTCAATGACGTGAATCTTGGTGGTAACCCTAGGTCATCGACCTTGTCGTGCGAGCGAATGACTCGTAGTATCTACCGACCGGTCGGTAAATAGAAGCCGATCAACAAAAGCTGAAAAAGCTGAATCCCCCT
Organism: Mitsuaria chitosanitabida ATCC BAA-476 = NBRC 102408; assembly: GCF_001598255.1. GTDB lineage: Bacteria > Pseudomonadota > Gammaproteobacteria > Burkholderiales > Burkholderiaceae_C > Roseateles > Roseateles chitosanitabidus. Next base: position 177,446 of record NZ_BCYP01000033.1, on the reverse strand, counting down.
CAGGCCGAGGAGACAAGCCGAATGAGCACTGCCCACACGCCCGCCGCCGCTGGCGGCGCCGACGAGGCCCCGCTGCTGATCAGCACCGAAGGCGCGGTTCGCGTCCTGACGCTGAACCGGCCGCAGGCGCTGAACGCGTTCACCACCGGACTGCTGAGCCAGCTCCGGATCGCGCTGGACGAGGCCGCCACCGACGCGAACGTGCGGGCGGTGCTCATCACCGGTTCCGGCCGCGCCTTCTGCGCCGGCCAGGATCTGTCCGATCCCCACATCAAACCCGAATTCGACGAGCACACAGGCGAGGTCGACGTCCACCGCAAGCCCAAGGCCAAGGACATCGGCAACCTGCTCGACCATTACTACATCCCGCTCGCGCTGCGCCTGCGCAGCATGCCGGTGCCGACGATCTGCGCCGTCAACGGCGTGGCCGCGGGCGCCGGCGCCAATTTCGCGCTGGGCTGCGACCTGGTGCTGGCCGGGCAATCGGCATCGTTCATCCAGGCCTTCTCCAAGATCGGCCTGGTCCCCGACTGCGGCGGCACCTGGCTGCTGACGCGGCTCGTGGGCCGGGCGCGGGCCCTGCAGCTCGCGCTGCTGGGCGACAAGCTCCCCGCCGAGCAAGCCCAGCAATGGGGCCTGATCGCGCGCTGCGTGGCCGATGCGGACTTGATGTCCGAGGCCATGGTCGTCGCGCAGAAGCTGTCGAAGATGCCGACCCGCGCGCTGGTGCAGACGCGGCAGGCGCTGGACGCCTCGATGGACCTGGAATTCGAGGACGCCCTCAAGCTCGAGGCCCGGATGCAGAGCCAGCTCGGCTACGCGCACGACTACCTCGAGGGCGCGGCGGCCTTCCTGAGCAAGCGCCCCCCCGTCTTCAAGGACCGCTGATGAGCGCGCCCCTCGATCCCCAGCGCGTCGCCGAGGCGGTGCGCGACGTCATGTTCGCCAACGACCGCGCGTCGAAAGGCCTGGGCATGCGCATCGACGCGATCGCCCCGGGCAGCGCGACGCTGTCGATGACGGTGCGCGAGGACATGCTCAACGGCTTCGACATCTGCCACGGCGGCTTCGTGACCACGCTGGCCGATTCCTGTTTCGCCTTCGCCTGCAACTCGCACAACGAGATGACGGTGGCCTCGGGCTTCGCGATCGACATCGTCGCGCCCTCCCGAGCCGGTGACGTGCTGACGGCGCGCGCCAGCGAGATCTCGCTGTCCGGCCGCACCGGCGTCTACGACATCCGCATCACCAATCAACGCGACGAACTGATCGCGGTCTTCCGGGGCAAGTCCTATCGCATCAAGGGCAAGCCCGTGGTGCCGGACCTGGCGCCCGCGCGCTGAGCGCCTCGGAAGGACCAGGAGACAAGCCCCATGACGGTGAAGACCTTCCAGCCCGACGACCTCGAGCCCATCGAGCGCGCCAGCCAGGACGAACTCCGCGCGCTGCAACTGCAGCGCCTGCGCTGGTCGCTGCAACACGCCTACGAGAACGTGCCGCATTACAAGGCCGCGTTCGACGCCAAGGGCGTGCATCCCTCCGACCTCAAGGACCTGAGCGACCTGCGCCTGTTCCCGTTCACGACCAAGCAGGTCCTGCGCGACAACTATCCCTTCGGCCTCTTCGCCGTGCCGCGCGAGCAGGTCTCCCGCATCCACGCGTCCTCGGGCACGACCGGCAAGCCGACCGTGGTCGGCTACACGCAGCAGGACATCGACACCTGGGCGGATCTGGTGGCGCGCTCGCTGCGCGCCGCGGGCGCGCGCCGCGGCGACATCGTGCACGTGGCCTACGGCTACGGCCTGTTCACCGGCGGTCTGGGCGCGCATTACGGCGCCGAGCGCCTGGGCTGCACCGTCATCCCCATGTCCGGCGGCCAGACCGAGAAGCAGGTCCAGCTGATCCAGGACTTCAAGCCCGACCTGATCATGGTCACGCCCAGCTACATGCAGGTGCTGATCGAGGAATTCGTGCGCCAGGGCCTGGACCCGCGGGCGTCCTCGCTCAAGACTGGCGTCTTCGGCGCCGAGCCCTGGACCGAGGCCATGCGGCGCGAGATCGAGCAGAAGGCCGGCATCGACGCGGTCGACATCTACGGCCTGTCCGAGGTGATGGGGCCGGGGGTGGCCAGCGAGTGCATCGAGACCAAGGACGGTCCGGTGATCTGGGAGGACCACTTCTATCCCGAGATCATCGACCCCGAGACCGGCGAGGTCCTGCCCGAGGGCTCGGAAGGCGAGCTCGTCTTCACCTCGCTGAGCAAGCAGGCGCTGCCGGTGATCCGCTATCGCACGCGGGACCTGACGCGGCTGCTGCCGCCGACGGCGCGCAGCATGCGCCGCATGGGCAAGATCGTGGGCCGCAGCGACGACATGCTGATCATCCGCGGGGTCAACCTGTTCCCGACGCAGATCGAGGAACTGGTGCTCGCCGAGCCCGGGCTGTCGGGCCAGTACCAGATCGTCGTCAACCGCAGCGGTCATCTCGACGAGGTCGAGGTGCGCTGCGAGCTGTCGGCCTCCGGCGGCGACGCGGGCACGGCGTCCAAGTCGCTGCAGCACCGCATCAAGACGCTGATCGGCGTGTCGACCAAGGTCACCGTCGGCGCACCGGATTCGATCGAGCGGACCCTGGTCGGGAAAGCCCGGCGCGTCGTCGACAACCGTCCCAAGAGCAAGTAACCCGTCGGCGGGTCGGGCGGCGCTCCCACGAGGACGCCGCCGGGTCCGCGGCAAGCCGCCGCGCCGCATCGGCGGGCATGAGCAAGCAAGGAGCATCCATGTACACGCAAGCGATGAGCATCGGTCCCCAGGACCAGGCCGCCAAGCTGCAGACCGCCGAGGAGCAGCAGCGCGAGGAGGCCTTCGAGGCCCGCGTCGCCGAGGGCGACTTCATCGAGGCCAAGGACTGGATGCCCGAGCACTACCGCAAGACGCTGGTGCGGCAGATCAGCCAGCACGCGCATTCCGAGATCGTCGGCATGCTGCCCGAAGGCAACTGGATCACGCGCGCCCCCACGCTCAAGCGCAAGGCCATCCTGCTGGCCAAGGTGCAGGACGAGGGCGGGCACGGGCTCTACCTCTACTCCGCCGCCGAGACCCTGGGCACCAGCCGCGACCAGATGCTGGACGCGCTGCACACCGGCAAGGCCAAGTACAGCTCCATCTTCAACTACCCGACGCTGACCTGGGCCGACATCGGCGTGATCGGCTGGCTGGTGGACGGGGCGGCCATCATGAACCAGGTGCCGCTGTGCCGCTGCTCCTACGGCCCGTATGCCCGCGCGATGATCCGCATCTGCCGCGAGGAATCCTTCCATCAGCGCCAGGGCTACGAGAGCCTGCTGGTCATGATGCGCGAGGGCACCGACGCGCAGAAGGCCATGGTCCAGGACGCGGTGAACCGCTGGTGGTGGCCGTCGCTGATGATGTTCGGACCGGCGGACAAGGATTCGCCGAATTCGGAGCAGTCCATGCGCTGGGGCATCAAGCGGCTGACCAACGACGAGCTGCGTCAGAAGTTCGTCGACGCCACGGTGCCGCAGGCCGAGCTGCTGGGCGTGACGCTGCCCGATGCCGCGCTCCAGTGGAATGCCGAGCGCGACCACTACGACTTCGGCGCGATCGACTGGAACGAGTTCTGGCGCGTCGTCGGCGGCAACGGCCCCTGCAACACCGAGCGCCTGGCCGCGCGCGTCAAGGCCTGGGACGAGGGCGAGTGGGTGCGCGAGGCCGCGCTCGCCCATGCCCGCAAGCGCGCCACCGCGGCGCAGGCCGCCTGAGCGGATCGGTCGAGCGTCGACCCGGATTCCTCAGGTCCCCGTATCCATCGCGTTCTCCGCGTTCAGCGCCTTCCGCGACTCCAACGAATTTCCGAGCCCCTCATCATGAGCATCAACCAGCAAACCGGCGCCAATGAATGGCCCCTGTGGGAAGTCTTCGTCCGCAACAAGGCGGGCCTGGACCACAAGCACTGCGGCAGCCTGCACGCGCCCGACGCCAAGATGGCGCTGCAGATGGCGCGCGATGTCTACACTCGCCGCCAGGAGGGCGTGAGCATCTGGGTCGTGCCGTCCTCGGCCATCGTCGCCTCGGACCCGGGCGAGAAGTCCAGCTACTTCGATCCCATGGAGGACAAGGTGTACCGCCACCCGACCTTCTACGACCTGCCCCCGTCGCTGGACCACATGTGAGGACCGGACGATGACCGCTTCCATCCAACCCGGCGCACGCGCCGACGTCCACTACCTGCTGCGCCTGGGCGACGCCTGCCTGGTGCTGTCGCACCGGCTGTCCGAGTGGTGCGGCCACTCGCCCATCCTCGAGGAGGACCTGGCGCTGGGCAACATCGCGCTGGACCTGCTGGGCCAGGCCCGCGCGCTGCTGACGCGTGCCGGCCAGCTCAACGAGCAGCCGCTCGACGAGGACCAGCTCGCCTTCCTTCGCGAGGAGCGCCACTACCTGAACCCGGTGCTGATGGAGCTGCCGCGCGGCGACTTCGCCTTCACCCAGGCGCGCAACCTGGTCGCGGCCTGCTGGCTGCTGCCGCTGTGGACGCGGCTGCAGCACTCGTCGGACGCCGAGGTCGCCGCGATCGCGGCGAAGGCGGTCAAGGAAGTCCGCTATCACCTGCAGCACGCGGCCGAATGGGTCGTGCGCCTGGGCGACGGCAGCGAGGAGTCCACCCGCCGCATGCAGGCCGCGCTGACGCAGCTGTGGCCCTACGTGAACGAGCTCTTCGCGGCCGACGACGTGGACATCGCCGCCGACACCAGCGGCCTGGGCCCGACCTGGGCCTCGCTCAAGCCCGAGTGGGACGCGGCGATGGACGAGGTGCTGGCCGAGGCGCGATTGGCGCGTCCGAAGGACACGCCGCATGTCTACGCCGGCCGCCACGGCATCCACAGCGAGCACATGGGCCACATGCTCGCGACCATGCAGTCGCTGCAGCGCGCCTATCCCGGCGGCGTGTGGTGAATTCAGGATCGGGCATGAGCATGGCTTCCTCGTCCTCATCGTCGCCGTCGTCATTGCCGCCGTCGCTGCAGGATGCGCTGGCGTCCTTGACGCCGCTGACGCCGCTCACGCCGCAGAGGTCGTCGACGCGCGTCGGCCCCGCGGCGGGCGACGGCGCGAGCGACCTGGGCTGCGGGCGCTTGTCCGCCGCCTGGGAGGTGCTGTCGCAGGTGCTCGATCCCGAGGTGCCGGCGGTGTCGCTGGTGGAGCTGGGCATCGTGCGCGATCTGGTCGAGACGGCCGACGGCGTCGAGGTCGTGCTGACGCCGACTTACTCCGGCTGCCCGGCCACCGAGGCCATCGAGCAGAACGTGCGCGAGGCGCTGGCGCGCTTCGGCACGGTGACGATCACGATGCGGCGCGCCCCCGCCTGGACCACCGACTGGATCACCGACGAGGGCCGCGAGAAGCTGCGGCGCTACGGCATCGCGCCGCCCGCGCATCTGGGCGAGGGCGGCCAGGGCAGCGAAGGCCAGACCGCGAGCATCCGCATCATTCGCCGGCACGCGGGCGCCGCCATCGTTTGCCCGCGCTGCGGCAGCACGCACACCGAGCAGCTCTCGGCCTTCGGATCGACGGCCTGCAAGGCGCTGTACCGCTGCCTCGCCTGTCGCGAGCCCTTCGAACACTTCAAGCCGATCTGAGGCGTCGCTCCCCGTCGACAGGCGCCGCACGATCCCACCGATCACCGATCCACCGCATTCCGAGTCACGCCATGAGCCTGCACTTTCATCCGCTGCGCGTCAGCGCCAAGCATCAGGACACCGACGATGCCGTCGTGCTCTGCTTCGACGTGCCTGAAGCGCTGCGCGACACCTTCCGCTTCACGCAGGGGCAATACCTGACCCTGCGCGGCGACGTCGACGGCCAGGACCTGCGCCGCTCCTACTCCATCTGCGCGGGCATCGACGACGGCGAGCTGCGCGTGGGCGTGCGCAAGGTCGATGGCGGGGCCTTCTCCAGCTGGGTGCACGGCAGCCTGAAGGCCGGCGACGAGATCCAGGTCTTCCCGCCGCAGGGCCGCTTCCACGTGCCGGTGGATCCGGCGACGGCGCGGCATTACGTCGGCATCGCCGCGGGCTCGGGCATCACGCCCATCCTGTCCATCATGAAGACGGTGCTGGCGCGCGAACCCGGCAGCCGCTTCACGTTGATCTACGGGAACCGCCGCCCGGCCTCGACCATGTTCAAGGAAGAGCTCGAGGACCTGAAGAACCGCTACATGACGCGGCTGACGCTGCATCACGTGTTCTCGCGGGAGCACGTGGACTCGCCGCTGATGGCGGGCCGGCTGGACCGTGAGAAGCTGGCCGGCTTCCTGGCGGGTCCGGTGCCGGCGGGGACGATCGATCAGGTCTTCGTCTGCGGCCCCTTCGAGATGAACGAGCAGGCCGAGGCCGCGCTGCGCGAGGCCGGCGTGCCCGAGGAGCGCATCCACATCGAGCGCTTCGGCACGCCCGAGATGCAGACCGGCCGCCCGGCGCCGCACGAGGTGCACGCGGACGACGCCGAGGCCGCCAGGGTGGTGGTGATCCGCGACGGCGTGTCGCGCGAGATCGAGTTCCGCAAGAGCGATCCCAGCCTGCTGGACGCCGCGGCGCGGGCCGGCATGGACGTCCCGTTCTCGTGCAAGTCGGGGGTGTGCTCCACCTGCCGCTGCAAGTTGATCGACGGCGAGGTCAGGATGGATAAGAATTTCGCCCTCGAGAAGCACGAGGTCGCGGCCGGATTCATCCTCAGCTGTCAGGCGCATGCCCTGACCCCGCGTGTCGTGATCTCGTTCGACGAACGCTGACGCACAAGGAAAAGACCGTCCCATGGCCAGAGGTAGAGCTGCCGGATTCGATGCCACCCGCGAGGAGATCCTCGCCCAGGCCGCGCGCCTGTTCGCCAACCAGGGTTTCCCCGCGACCTCGATGAACCAGGTCGCCGAGGCCTGCGAGGTGAGCAAGCCCACGCTGTACCACTACGTCCGCGACAAGCACGAGCTGCTCGCGCAGATCTGCCAGAACCATCTGCAGCACCTGGTCGACCTGGTGGACGAGGTGACGGCCCAGGCCCTGGCGCCGGAGCCGCACCTGCGCGCGCTGATCCACCGCTTCGTGCAGGCCTATGGCGAGGCGCAGAACGAGCACCGCGTCCTGACCGAGGACCTGAAGTTCCTGGACGACGCGCACCGCGAGCGCATGGTCGCGGTCGAGCGCCAGGTGGTGGGCCGTTTCGCCGACGCCGTGGCCGCCGTGCGGCCGGAGCTGCGCGGCGCGCATCTGCACAAACCCTTGACCATGCTGCTGTTCGGCATGATCAACTGGACCTTCACCTGGCTGCGGCCGGACGGCGCGCTGACCTACGACGCGGTGGCGCCGATGGTGGCGGACCTGTTCTTCGGCGGGCTCGGCGCGGTGCGCACCGAGCTCACCGACCTGGCCTCGCGTCACGAGCGCGACAGTCTCGGCCAGGCCTCGCCGCAAGTCTCGTGAAGGCTTCGCGAGGGAGCATCGCCTGCGGCGATCGGGATGTATGAAGTCGCTGGAGTAGTACCTCGTTTGAATCTGCGTTCCTGAAAACATATTCCCAAGGAGACGACATGAAACGCATCGAGAAGACCCTGCTGGCGGTGGCCGGCGCCGCGCTGATGGGCGTGGGCGGCAGCGCCTGGGCCGACATCAACGTCGGCGTGACGGTCTCGGCCACGGGTCCGGCCGCGTCGCTGGGCATTCCGGAGAAGAACACCTTCGCGCTGATGCCCAAGACCATCGCGGGCCAGAAGGTCAACTACATCGTGCTGGACGACGCGTCCGACACCACGACCGCGGTGGCCAACACCCGCAAGCTGATCACCGAGCACAAGGTCGACGTGGTCGTCGGATCGACCGTCACGCCCAACTCGCTGGCGATGATCGACGCGGTGGCCGAGGCGCAGGTGCCGATGATCTCGATGGCGGCCTCGGCGCGCATCGTCGAGCCCATGGACGCGAAGAAGAAGTGGGTCTTCAAGACGCCGCAGAACGACATCATGATGGCCCTGGCCATCGCCAGCCACATGCAGGCGCAGGGCGTGAAGACGGTGGCCTACATCGGCTTCGCCGACGCCTACGGCGAGGGCTGGTACGGCGAGTTCAACAAGGTCGCCGCCAGCAAGGGCCTGAGCATCGTCGCCAACGAGCGCTACAACCGCACCGACACCTCGGTGACCGGCCAGGTGCTGAAGATCCTCGCGGCCAAGCCCGACGCGGTCCTGGTCGGCGGGAGCGGCACGCCGGCGGCGCTGCCGCAGAAGACGCTCAAGGAGCGCGGTTACGCCGGCAAGTACTACCAGACCCACGGCGTGGCCAACAACGACTTCCTGCGCGTCGGCGGCAAGGATGTCGAGGGCACCTTCCTGCCCTCGGGACCGGTGCTGGTCGTCGATCAGCTGCCGGCCGACCACCCGGCCAAGAAGAGCGCCAAGGCCTATGTGACCGAGTACGAGAAGGCCTATGGCAAGGGCAGCGTGTCGACCTTCGGCGGCCACGCCTGGGACGCGGGCCTGCTGCTGCAGGCGGCGATCCCGAACGCGCTCAAGAAGGGCCAGCCCGGCACGCCGCAGTTCCGCGCGGCGCTGCGCGATGCGCTCGAGGGCGTGAAGGAGCTGCCCGGCGCGCACGGCGTGTTCACGATGTCGCCGAACGACCACCTGGGTCTGGACCAGCGCGCTCGCGTCATGGTGAAGATCGAAGGCGGTACCTGGAAGTTCCAACCCTGATTTCGCGCACGCTCGGCTACTGCGCGGGCCGATCTTGAGCCTGCGGTGCTCGCCGTACGGGAGTACGGCTCCGCGCCTCAGGCCCAACCTCGACCCGCTCGCGACGCCGCTCGTACGCGAAATCCACCCTGCGCTTGACGCTGTTGAGCGGAGCGCGGCCCCTGTAGAAAGCTGTTCATGAGCGCCACCCCCATTCTTCAAAGCCTGATCGCCGGTCGCTGGATCGGCTCGACCGCCGCGCGCGGCCTGCACAGCGCCGTCAACGGCCGGCTGGTGGCGCAGACCCATGCCGAGGAGATCGACTTCGGCGAGAGCCTGCACTTCGCGCGCCATCAGGCGCTGCCCGCGCTGCTCGCGCTGGACTTCCAGCAGCGCGCCGCCATCCTGAAGGCGCTCGCCGCCTACCTGATGGAGCGCAAGGAAGCGCTCTACGCGATCTCCGCCCACACCGGCGCGACGCGGCCCGATTCCTGGATCGACATCGAAGGCGGCATCGGCACGCTCTTCGCCTATGCGTCCATGAGCCGCCGTGAGCTCCCCTCCAGCAACCTCGTCCACGAGGGCCCCGCGCAGGCGCTGGGCAAGGCGGGCCAGTTCATGGGCACCCACGTGCTGGTGCCCAAGCGCGGCGTCGCCGTGCACATCAATGCCTTCAACTTCCCGATGTGGGGGATGCTGGAGAAATTCGCGCCCAGCTTCGTCGCTGGCATGCCCTGCATCGTCAAGCCGGCCACCGCGACCAGCTATGTCGCCGAGGCCTGCGTGCGCCTGATCGAGCAGTCCGGCCTGCTGCCGGCCGGCGCGCTGCAGCTGATCGTCGGCGGCTCGGGCGACCTGCTGGACCGGCTGGAGGAGACGGACATCGTCACCTTCACCGGCTCGGCCGACACGGCCGCCCAGCTGCGCGTGAATCCGAACCTGATCCGCCGCTCGGTCCCGTTCAACGCCGAGGCGGACAGCCTGAATTGCTCGATCCTGGCGCCGGATGTCCAACCCGGAGATCCGGAGTTCGACCTCTTCGTCAAGGAAGTGCTGCGCGAGATGAGCGCCAAGGCCGGCCAGAAGTGCACGGCCATCCGCCGCGCCATCGTGCCGGCGGCGCAGATCGACGCGGTGGCCGCGGCGCTGCGCGAGCGCCTGGCCAAGATCAAGATCGGCGATCCGTCCGTGGAGGGCGTGCGCATGGGCGCGTTGGCGTCGAAGGCGCAGCAGGCCGACGTGGCCGAGCGCCTGGCGCTGCTGGCCCAGGGCAACGAGATCGTCTACGGCGAGCGCGACGGCTTCGCGCCGATCGGGGAGGGCGTCGGCGACGGCGCCTTCTTCCCGCCGACGCTGCTGCTGTGCCGCGACGCGATGCGCAACGAGGCGGTGCACAACGTCGAGGCCTTCGGCCCGGTGTCCACCCTGATGAGCTACGGCGACTTCGACGAGGCGCTGGCGCTCGCGGCCAAGGGCCGCGGCAGCCTGGTGGGCTCGGTGATCACCAAGACCCCGGCGCTGGCGGCGCAGGCCGTCTATCACGCGGCGGCCTTCCACGGCCGGCTGCTGGTGCTGGACCGCGACGCGGCCGGCGAATCGACGGGCCACGGATCGCCGCTGCCGATGCTCAAACACGGCGGCCCGGGCCGCGCGGGCGGCGGCGAGGAGCTCGGCGGCATCCGCGCGGTGCGGCATTACCTGCAGCGCTGCGCGGTGCAGGCCTCGCCGACCATGATGACGGCCATCACCGGCGAGTACGTGCGCGGCGGCAAGGTCACCGAGGACGCGATCCATCCGTTCCGCAAGTACTTCGAGGAAGTCCAGGTCGGCGACTCGCTGCTGACGCACCGCCGCACGGTGTCGGAGGCGGACATCGTCAACTTCGGCGGCATCAGCGGCGACTTCTTCTACATGCACTTCGACGAGGTGGCCGCCAAGGAGACGCAATTCGGGCAGCGCATCGCGCATGGCTACTTCGTGCTGTCGGCGGCGGCGGGGCTGTTCGTGTCGCCGGCGCCGGGACCGGTGCTGGCCAACTACGGGCTGGACACGCTGCGCTTCGTCAACCCGGTGGCGATCGGCGACACCATCCAGGCGCGCCTGACCTGCAAGCGCCGCATCGACCGCGGCAATCGCCCGGACCAGCCGCCGCAGGGCGTGGTCGCCTGGGACGTGCAGGTCACCAACCAGCGCGGTGAGCTCGTCGCGAGCTACGACATCCTGACGCTGGTCGCGAAGAAGACCGCCTGACCGGGGAGCGGCGACCGAGCACCGAGCGCCAAGCGCCAAGCGCGGTGCCGGCGCTTCCCATGCCGCCGGGCGCCGTGGATGGACAGGCCCGGGCACGGCGTCGGGAGGCGCCGCGCTCAGCGGCCGTTGCGCTCGTGGATGAGGTCGATCAGCGCGCGCAGCGCCTGCGGAATGTGCCGGTGGCCGGAGTAGTACAGGCACAGCGCCGGCATCGGCGGCGCCCAGTCGTCCAGCACGCGTCGCAGGCGGCCGCTGGCCAGATCCTCGGCGACATACCACTCGGCGACCTGCGCCAGCCCCAGCCCCTCGCGCGCGGCGGCCCGCATCATCAGCGCCGAATCCAGCACCATCGGTCCCGGCACGTCGATCGTCGTGATGGCGGCGGTCCTGGCGCGCCGGGACTTCAGGAAGTCCCAGGGCGAGGGCAAGCCGCTGGGCATGCGGGCGCGCAGGCAGGCGTGGCGGACCAGATCCGCCGGCTTCGCGGGCGTGCCGTGCCGTTCGAAGTAATCGGGCGTGCCGACGACCACTATGCGAAGCGGCTGGCCGATCTGCACGCGGATCATGTCGCGCGGCACTTGCGTGGCCAGCCGCAGCCCGGCGTCGAAGCCCTCGGCGACGATGTCCACCATGCGGCCCTCCGTCACGACGTCGAGCGTCACGCCGGGATGGCGCCGCAGGAACTCCGCGAGCACCGGCTGGAACACCATCAGCGCCGCGCCCAGCGAGCTGTTCAGGCGCAGCGTCCCGCCGGGCGGCCCAGCGCGATCGCCCGCGGCGGCCACCGCCTCCTGGATCTGCGTCACCGCGGGCCGGATGCGGTCGACGAAGGCGCGGCCGGCCTCGGTGAGCGAGACGCTGCGGGTGGTGCGATGGAACAGCCGCACGCCCAGGCGCGCCTCCAGCCCGGCGACGGCGTTGCTGACGGCGGAGGTGGACATCTCCAGCTCCACGGCGGCCGGCCGGAAGCCTTGGCGCCGCGCGACGGCGAGCACCACCTCGAACTCGGTCAGGCTGTCCTTCTGCATGGCGGGCCTCGTCGCTCTGTTTCGTGGATCGGCATGGACGCCATCCTAGCGTTTCGATTTCCGGGACGACCCATCTACCTTCGTATGGCTTATCGCGAAGGCCCCGGCTTCCTACATTGGCGACATCGGGCGAGGGATCGCGGCCCGCCCGGGCCGCGGGTTCCCCCTCGTCCTCCCTCCGAGAAGGAAGCGAATCATGTGGAATGTCGACCAGAGCTACATCGGCGGCCGTTTCGTCCCCACCGTCGGGGACGAGGTCGTCGACATCGTCAGCCCCGTCACCGAGGCCGTCATCGGCCGCGCGCGGCTGGCCAACGGCGAGGACGCGCGGCGCGCCATCGCGGCGGCGAAGCAGGCCCAGCCGGCCTTCGCTCGGGCCACCAAGGCCGAGCGGATCGCGCTGCTGGAACGGCTGCAGATGGCGATGCTGGCGCATGCCGACGAGATCCGCGACGCGACCATCCAGGAGTACGGCGGCCCGGTGGCGCGCTCGCAGTGGGTGGCCAACTTCGCGTCGCAGTGCTTCGGCGACGCGGCCCGGCTGCTGCCGACCTATGCCTTCGAGCGGCCGGCCGGGCTGGACGGTGTGTCCACGCTGGTGATGGAGCCGGTCGGGGTGAGCGGGCTCTACGCGCCCTGGAACGCGACCGCCGGCACCATGGCCAGCAAGCTGGCCGCGGCCATCGCCGCCGGCTGCGCCAGCGTCGTCAAGCCCAGCGAGCTGAGCCCGCTGCAGGCCGAGGTCTTCACGCGCGCGCTGCACCAGGCCGACCTGCCGCCGGGCGTGGTCAACGTGGTGACCGGCCGCGGCATCGACGCGGGCGCGGAGATCGGCACCCACCCGGACGTGGTCAAGCTGTCGTTCACCGGCTCGACGCCGACCGGCAAGCTGATCGCGCGCGCGGCGGTGGACACGATGAAGCGGGTCAGCCTGGCGCTGACGGGCAAGTCGGCCTCGCTGGTGCTGGACGACGCGGACCTGGCGTCCGCGATCCCGCTGGCCATCGGCACGGCCTTCATGAACAGCGGCCAGGCCTGCGTCGCCGGCACGCGCCTGCTGGTGCCGCGCGCGCGGATGGACGAGGTGATCGAGCGGGTGAGGGCGGCCGTCGCGGCGCTGAAGGTCGGTGATCCGGCGGACCCGGCGACGATGGTCGGCCCGATGGTCAGTCGCGCGCAGTACGACCGCATCCAGCACTTCATCCGGCGCGGCCTCGAGCAGGGGGCGACGCTGATCGCCGGCGGCGAGGGCCGACCCGAGGGGCTGGCCCGGGGCTGGTTCGTGCGGCCGACGGTGTTCGCCGACGTGCGCAACGACATGGACATCGCGCGCGAGGAGATCTTCGGCCCGGTGCTGTCCATCATCCCGGTGGACTCGGAGGAGGACGCGATCGCGATCGCCAACGACTCGCCCTACGGCCTGCACGCCTACGTGTTCTCGACCGACAGCTTCCACGCGGGCCGCGTCGCCGCGCGGCTGCAGGCGGGCACGGTGCTGATCAACCGAGTCGCGCCGGACCTGCTGGCGCCGTTTGGCGGCGTCAAGCAGTCGGGCGTGGGCCGCGAGTTCGGCGTGGCCGGCCTCGAGGCCTTCCTCGAACCGAAGACCATCACGCGCGGCTGAGCTGCAGGGCGACCGAGCCGCCGAATCGCCGAATCGCCGAGCCAACGAGCCAACGAACGGACCAGCAATCGGATGATCGGGCCATCGGATCGGGTCATCGGCAAAGCCGAACGGCCGGGTCCGAACTTCGACCTTGAGCGGGCGCGGCGCGGCGCCCACACTGCGGCCTTTCGTCAATCGGATCGAGGAACGACCGTGGAAGCGCTCAGCACGCCGGTGATTGCCGGGCTCCTGTTCACCGCGACATTGGCCGCCGTGGCCCTGATGGCCTGGAAGGGTGACAGCGAGCGCCGCGACGTCACTTTCCTCGCGTCGGCCGCCGGGCTGGGCGGCGTCTGCACGGTCGTGGCTGCCGTGCTGCTCTGAGGTTCGCACGCCCGGATACGACCCGTTGCCAATGCGACGCCCATGGCGTCCGTGGGTGAATGGCGGGCGCGCCAGAATGGCCTGTCGCCGGCGGAGTCCGGTCCAGGAGCGGAGGGGAGGGCATGCGGGTCTTGCTCGTCGAGGATTCGGAGTTCATTCGCCAGCAGTTCCTGCGGCTGTTCGACGAGGTCGGCTTCGTGACCGTCGTCGGCTATGCGGACCGCGAGGACGACGCGGTCGCCGCGATCGCGACGCTCCAGCCGGACGTGGTGCTGGTCGATCTCAACCTGCAGGGCGGCTCCGGCATGCATGTGCTGAGCCGCGCGCGGCAGGAGGGCTACACCGGCAAGCTGTTCGTGCTCAGCAGCCGCGATCCCGACTTCTACCGCGCGCTGTGCGAGCGTCACGGCGCCGATGGGTTCTACGACAAGGCGCATGAACAGGGACAGCTGATCGCGGACCTGAAGGCCCTGGCGGCCGCTGGCCCATCAAACTAGTCCTTCCAGCGATCCAGCACCCATCGCAGCACGGCGAGCGCCACGATGCCGCCGAGCATGAAGAGACGAGGCTCCCCGACGTTCATCGACGCGAGGACGATCGTCGCGAGGAAGGTGGTGAGGATGAGATCGCGATGCATGCGGGAAGGTCGTCGTGGGCCCGTGTGCATCGTTGCCGCGAGGTCTGCTGTCTTCAATGGCCCGAGTTTGCGGTGTCCGTCCCCGCGAAACCCCGCTGAAACCGGACGACCCACGGCGGTCCTTAGAATCGCTGCTCCCAAGCGATGACGCCCCGATGACCGGGCGATGACGATGACAGCTGCTGTTCGGACCGCTTCGAGCCCTTCTTCCGGGGCGCCGGTCGTGATCGTGGGTGCCGGCCTGGCCGGATTGACCGTGGCCCTGCACCTCGCCGAACAGGCGCCGGTCATCGTGCTCGCCAAGCGCGAGCTCCATGAGGCCGCCACGGCCTGGGCCCAGGGCGGCATCGTCGGCGTGCTCGGCTCTGACGACAGCATCGACAGCCATGTCCGCGACACGCAGGACGCCGGCGCCGGACTGGTCGACGAGATCACCGCCCGCTTCATCGCCGAGCGCAGCGCCGACGCGGTGGGCTGGCTGGTCGAGCAGGGCGTGCCCTTCACGCCCGACGAGCAGGGCCCGCTGGGCCTGCACCTGACGCGCGAGGGCGGCCATGCGGTGCGCCGCATCGCCCACGCCGCCGACGCCACCGGCAAGGCCATCCACGACGCGCTGCTGGCCAAGGCCAAGGCCCACCCCAACATCGAGCTGCGCGAGCGCTGGATGGCGCTGGACCTGATCACCTCCCGCCACGTGCAGCGCCACGAGCAGTCGCGCTGCTATGGCATCTACGCGCTGGACATGGACGCCGGCCGCGTCGAGACCATCGCCGCGCGCGCCGTCGTGATGGCCACCGGCGGCGCCGGCAAGGTCTACCGCTACACGACCAATCCGGACACCTCCACCGGCGACGGCATCGCCATGGCCTGGCGCGCGGGCTGCCGCATCGCCAACATGGAGTTCATCCAGTTCCACCCGACCTGCCTGTACCACCCGCAGGAACGCAGCTTCCTCATCACCGAGGCGCTGCGCGGCGAGGGCGGCCATCTGAAGCTGCCGGACGGCACGCGCTTCATGGCCGCGCACGACGAGCGCATGGAGCTCGCGCCGCGCGACGTGGTCGCCCGCGCGATCGACTTCGAGATGAAGAAGCACGGCCTGGACCATGTGTGGCTGGACGCCACGCACCTGGGCGAGGCCTTCCTCAAGGAACACTTCCCGACCATCCACGCGCGCTGCCTGGCGCTGGGCATCGACATCGCGCGCCAGCCCATCCCGGTCGTGCCGGCGGTGCACTTCACCTGCGGCGGCGTGGTCTCGGACCTGCACGGCCGCGCCGACCTCCCGGGCCTCTACACGGTGGGCGAGACCGCCTACACCGGCCTGCACGGCGCGAACCGCCTGGCCAGCAACTCGCTGCTGGAATGCGTGGTGCTGGGCCGCACCTGCGCCACCGACATCCTGTCGCAGCCCCCGCAGGAACCGGCGCCGCTGCCGGGCTGGGACGAGAGCCAGGTCGAGGACGCGGACGAGCAGGTCGTCATCGCCCACAACTGGGACGAGCTGCGCCTGCTGATGTGGAACTACGTCGGCATCGTGCGCACGACCAAGCGGCTGCAGCGCGCGCTGCATCGGATCGACCTGCTGCGCGCCGAGATCGACGACTACTACGCCAACTTCCGCGTCTCCCGCGATCTGCTGGAGCTGCGCAATCTGGTGGACTGCGCCGAGCTGATCGTGCGCTCCGCGCTGCTGCGGCACGAGAGCCGGGGCCTGCACTACAGCCGCGACTATCCGCGGACGCTCCCGGCCAGCCTGCCGACGGTGCTGGTGCGCAACGGCGAGACGCGTTGACCAGGGCGCCCGCCGCGGCCTCGAGGCGGGCGATGGCGCTGGCCCTGGAGGTGCGGCTCAGCGCGGCTTGGAGCGCAGCACGCTGCGCGCCTGCACGAAGTTGAAGGCGTAGCCGACGGCCTCCTTGATGGCGGCGTCGACGTCCAGCCGTTCCTGCTCGGTGAGGTAGAACGAATAGTCGACCGCGTGCCGGATGTAGCGCGGCGGCAGGCGGTTCAGCGCGACGCAGGCCACATCGGCCAGCAGCTCGGAGTTGCGATGGATCTCGGGATATTGCGTCGCGGTGTCCATGACCGCGGCGAAGACTTCGCGTTCGTGATGGTTGTAGAGCGAGGTGAAGTCCATGGCGCGTCCTGCGGATGACGGGGGAATGGCCACAGCATAGGCCCCGCGATGCGCAAATGAGAAGCCCCCGCGGACACTCGTTCACGCGGGGGCTTGGAGGCGTGGCCCTCGACGGGCCCGGTCGGCGGTGGCGTCCGTCGCCACGCCGGTCGAGCCCGCGGCACGGGCGTCAGCTCAGGCGGCGCCGATGCCCGGCACCATCGCGCCGGCGGCCTGACCGGCCTGCTTCGCCTTGAGCGCGGCCGTGAAGTCCAGCATGCGCTCGATGCACGACAGCGCCTTGGCGCGGGTCGGCTCCTCGACGAAGATCTCGCCGGTGCCGCGCTCCAGGCAATCGACGATGCCTTGCAGGCCGTTCATCGCCATCCACGGGCAATGCGCGCAGCTCTTGCAGCTGGCGCTGTTGCCGGCCGTCGGCGCCTCGATCAGCACCTTGCCCGGCGCCAGCTGGCGCATCGCATGCAGGATGCCCTTGTCGGTGGCGACCACGTACTCACGCGCCTTGCCCTCGACCACCGCCTTGATCAGCGCCGAGGTCGAGCCCACCACGTCCGCCTGCGCCACCACCGAGGCCGGCGACTCCGGATGCACCAGGATCATCGCGTCGGGGTGTTCCTGGCGCAGCAGTTCCAGCTCCAGGCCCTTGAACTCGTCGTGGACGATGCAGGCACCGTTCCACATCAGCATGTCGGCGCCGGTCTGCTCCTGGATGTAGCGGCCCAGGTGACGGTCGGGCGCCCACAGGATCTTCTCGCCGCGGGCCTTGAGCTCGGACACGATCTCCAGCGCGCAGGAACTCGTGACCATCCAGTCCGCGCGCGCCTTCACGGCGGCGCTGGTGTTGGCGTAGACGACGACGGTGCGATCGGGATTCGCGTCGCAGAAGGCGTTGAAGTCCTCGGCCGGGCAGCCCAGGTCCAGCGAGCAGGTCGCGTCCAGATCGGGCATCAGCACGCGCTTCTCGGGGCTGAGGATCTTGGCGCTCTCGCCCATGAACTTCACGCCGGCGACGACCAGCGTCTGCGCCGCGTGGTCGCGGCCGAAGCGCGCCATCTCCAGCGAGTCCGACACGATGCCGCCGGTCTCCTGCGCCAGGTCCTGCAAGTCGCCGTCGACGTAGTAATGGGCGACCAGCACGGCCCCCTTGGCCTTGAGCAGCTCGGCGGCGCGGGCCTTGAGTTGTTGGCGCTGGGGGGCGGTCAGCGGTGCCGGCACCTTGGCCCAGGCATGGGCGGTGCAGGTGGCGCCTTCGGCGTCCTGGCGGGCGAAGTCGTAGAGAACCTGATCCATAGGGGCGGGATTGTAGGGAGACGGGCGAGGGCGCTTTCAGCCCTGGCCGAAAAACCGGCTCGGCGGCATGCCCACCGTGCGGGTGACCATGGCGGTGAAGGCGCTGGCGCTGGCATAGCCCAGCTCGGCGGCGATCAGCTGCATGGGCTTCTTCTGCGCCGCCAGCCGCAGCGCCTCGGCCAGCAGCGCCTGCTGGCGCCATTGGGCATAGCTGCTGCCCAGCTCCTGCCGGAACAGTCGCGACACGGTGCGCGCGCTGGCGCCGACCTCGGCCGCCCAGTCGTCCAGGCTGGCGTGGCGCATGGGCTCGGCCAGCACCGCCTCGCAGAGCCGGCGCAGGCGCTTGTCCGCCGGCAGCGCGACGCCCAGCTGCAGGCTGCGGGCGCGGTGGATCTCGTCCAGGATCAGCTTGCCGAGCCAGACCTCGCGGTCGGTGACCGCGTCGCCGGGTTCGATCTCGTCGCGGGCCAACTGCACGACCAGCTCGCGCAGCAGCGGGGAGACCTCCAGCACCCGGTTCTCGTGCCAGACCTCGGCGTCATCGGGCGGTGTCAGCAGGTAGAGGGTGCGCAGCTCGCAGCGCTCGACGGCGGTGACGGCGTGGATCACGCCGGCCGGGATCCAGACCGCGCGCGAGGGCGGCACCAGGAAGGTCGCCCGGTCCGTGCTGACGCGCACGACGCCGGACACCGAGAACACCAGCTGGCCCCAGAGATGGAAGTGCGCCTGGATGTCCATGTCGCCGGCCATGCTGCGGGACTTGGCGCGCACCGGGCGCTGTGCGCTGGGGGCGAAGCGGCGCGGGTCCAGCGGCGGCACGCTGGAGCGGCCCGGCACCTGGCCGTCGGAGGACGGCATCAGCCGGCGCGGCCGCGGCGCCGCCGCGCGGGACGCGCTCCGCCTCGGGGACGGCGCCGGGCCGGACGAGGCCTCACGGGTCTGCGTCGATTGCCGGAGCGATGCGGGTGGTCGGGTCATGGCTGAAATTCGACAGAAGTTGTCCGGCTATCGTAATTCCGTCGTGGCGGCCCTGTCACCATGTCGCCCATGAACACCGCCACCACCACCGCCACCGGCGCCGCCCTCGGGCTCAGCGCCGAGCAGAGCGCCAAGCGAGACATCCAGACCATCAGCCTGATCGGTCTGGCCCACGGCACCTCCCACTTCTTCCACATGCTGCTGCCGCCGCTGTTCCCCGTGTTCATGCGGGAGTTCGGCCTGAGCTACTCGGAGCTGGGCCTGCTGGTGACGATCTTCTTCGTCATCTCGGGCGTGGGGCAGGCGCTGTCGGGCTTCCTGGTGGACAAGACCGGCGCGCGGCCGGTGCTGTTCGTGGCGCTGGGCTGCTTCGTGCTGGCCTCGCTGGCGGCGGGCACGGCGCAGGGCTTCAGCGGGCTGGCCTTGGCGGCGGCGCTGGCGGGGCTGGGCAACTCGCCCTTCCACCCGGTGGACTTCACCATCCTGAACAAGCGCGTGTCGCAGCAGCGGCTGGGGCACGCGTTCTCGGTGCACGGCATCACCGGCAACCTGGGCTGGGCGCTGGCGCCGGTGCTGCTGATCTCGGTCCATGAGGCCACCGGGCACTGGCGCTACGCCTACGCCGCGACGGCGCTGTGGGCGCTGATCGTGATCGCGTTGCTGGCCTTCAAGCGCGACGCGATCGACGACCGGCAGGGCTCGTGGGGCCATGAGAAGGCCGGCGCGGCGAAGGCGCCCGTGGACGAGCACCCGATGGCCTTCCTGAAGCTGCCCTCGGTGTGGCTGTGCTTCTCGTTCTTCTTCTTCACGACCGCGGCGCTGAGCGCGATCCAGAGCTTCTCCTCGCCGGCGTTGTCGGCGATGTACGGCCTGAGCCTGGCGAGCACCGCCTTCGTGGTGACCGGCTACATGCTGGCCGGCGCGGCGGGCATGATCGTGGGTGGCTTCCTGGTGGCGAAGTCGCAGAACCTGGAGCGCAACATCGCCGGC
Organism: Mitsuaria chitosanitabida ATCC BAA-476 = NBRC 102408; assembly: GCF_001598255.1. Classification (GTDB taxonomy): domain Bacteria; phylum Pseudomonadota; class Gammaproteobacteria; order Burkholderiales; family Burkholderiaceae_C; genus Roseateles; species Roseateles chitosanitabidus. The sequence goes on along the minus strand of NZ_BCYP01000033.1, from coordinate 157,404 downwards.
GCGATGGCGGCGGCCGCGGCCTTGCTGGCGCTGACGGCGACCGGCTGGCTGCCGGCGAGCCTGGCCTTGGTGGCGGCCGCGACGGCCGGATTCGGCACGGGCCTGGCGGGACCCTCGCGGGACATGCTGATCAAGCGCGCGGCGCCTCCCGGGGCGACGGGGCGGGTGTACGGCACGGTGTACTCGGGCCTGGACGTGGGCTTCGCGACGGCCGCGCCGATCTTCGGCGCGATGATGGACCGCCACTGGAACAACGGCGTGTTCTGGGGCGCGTCGATCGCGCTGCTGATGGGCATCGCGGCGGCGAGCGTGGTGCGCAAGGCCTGACCCTTGAGCGTCGGTGATGAGCCCGAGCGGGATGCTCGGGAATTGCCTTCCACAGGTCGCTCGGACGCCTGATTCAGGGGAGTCGAATGACGGTTGGCGGTAGGTCCTGGGTAGGGAAACGCGCATTCGAGTCGGGTGTTTCGGCGATGCTGATACCCAGGCGCAACGCCCTTGGATGCGCGCTTGCAAGCATGGACGCGGTCGATAGAGTCGACGGCCTTGGAGTCGTCGCGCCATGTCCTATTCCACCTTCGTCGTCGCCAATGCCGTCATCTTTCGAGCCAGAGAGAAGGGCATCTTCGTCAACCACCTGAAGATCCAGAAACTGGTGTTCTTCACGCATGCCTGGCTGCTGGCCTTGCATGGCGTCCCCGCCGTCCGGGAGCGACCCGAGGCGTGGGAGTACGGACCGGTCTTCGATGCGCTGTTTCATCGGCTCAAGAACAGAAGGAGGGACGCGATCCGAGATTGCATTCGTTTCGCGGACGTCACGACCAATGCGTTCCAGGCGTTGATGCCGTCTCGCAAGGACGAGCGCTTCTGGGACGTGCTTGAGCAGGTGCTGGATCGCTATGGTCGTCTGACCGAGCGACGTCTGTCGACCTTGGCTCATGTGCCGGGTGGACCTTGGGACCAGGCGCGAAGAAACAGGCAGGCCTTCATCCTCGATGACGTGGTTCGCGAGCACTTCAAGGGGATGCTGAAATGAGCCATCAGGATCCCGCGTCGGAGGAAGGCGAGCCCACCATCGTCCCACCCGCGTACTACTTCGACGACGACTCGCCGTCGTCGACCGAGTTGAGGAAATTCGATCTCGCCCATCTGGACTACCGGCTCAAGCGAGCCAGCGCCTACGGTGGCCTCGCAATCGCGGGCGCGCTGTACGCGATCGGCGTCATGGTCGTGCTTCGCCAGATGGGCATCTGGCCCTTCGACTGCATCCCTATCTCGGATCTCGCGGACGACGTCCTGCACATGGTGGAGTGCCCGGTGCCAGGCGCCGATACGTCGTCCTGGCATGTGTTCATCGCCATCATGATCGCGCTGTTCTCGGTGCCGACGGTGCTGGTGATCTCCATCCTGCGCGGCGTGTCCGCCAAGAAGGATGTCGCGGCCGACAACGCGTACTCGCTGGTCGGCGAGAAGCTGATGGGCGTGGTCGACAGTTTGCTTGGCCGCAAGAAGTGACCCTCTCAGGCGCATCCCGCTTGCACGAACGGATCCGCTCGCTACAGTCGTCCGCCATGAACAGCAGCCCTCCGCGAGCCGGCGCGCGTTCCGCCGGCCATGTCCTCGTCGAAGCCCTGATCGAGCAAGGCGTCGACACCGCCTTCGGCGTTCCAGGCGAGTCCTTCCTCGCCGTCCTCGACGGTTTCCACGAGCACCGCGACCGCATCCGCTTCGTCGCCTGCCGGCAGGAGGGCGGCGCGGCCTTCATGGCCGAGGCGCAGGGCAAGCTCACCGGTCGCCCGGGCATCTGCTTCGTGACCCGCGGGCCCGGCGCGACCAACGCCAGCATCGGCCTGCACACCGCCTTCCAGGACTCCACGCCCCTGGTCCTGTTCATCGGCCAGGTGGCCAGCGATCAACGCGATCGCGAGGCCTTCCAGGAGGTCGACTACCGGCAGATGTTCGGGCCCGGCACGCTGGGCATGGCCAAGTGGGTCGGCGAGATCCAGGACGCCGACCGGCTGCCCGAGTACGTCGCCCGCGCCTTCCACACGGCGCTGCAAGGACGTCCCGGCCCGGTCGTGCTGGTGCTGCCCGAGGACATGCTCACGCAACTCACCGACGCGCCCGTGCTGCCGCGGGCCAAGGCCGCGGTGGCCTGGCCGGCGCCCGCCGACCTCGTCGAGCTGCAGGCCCGGCTCGAGGCCGCGCAGCGGCCCTTCGTCATCGCCGGCGGCGGGGGCTGGACCTCCGAATCCACCGTCGCGCTGCAGGATTTCGCGCAGGCCTGGCAGCTCCCCGTCGGCTGCGCCTTCCGCTTCCAGGACCTGTTCGACAACCGCGATCCGCTCTATGCGGGCGATGTCGGCATCGGCATCAACCCGGCGCTGGCCCGCCGCGTCGCGGACGCGGACCTGATCCTGGCGATCGGCCCGCGTCTGGGCGAGATGACCACCGGCGGCTACACCTTGCTGAAGGCGCCGCGGCCGGCGCAGCAGCTGGTCCACATCCACGCGGGCGCGGAGGAACTGGGCCGCGTCTACGCCGCCGACCAGATGATCCAGGCCAGCATGAGCACGGCGGCGCTGGCGCTGCAGCAGCTGCGTCCGCCCGGCGGCGCGCAGGAGCTGCCCTGGCTCGACTGGACCCGCGAGGCCCATGCCGACTACCAGCGCAACCAGCAGGCGCAGCCCGTGGCCCCGATGGACATGACCGAGGTGATCCGCACGCTCGACCGCCTGCTGCCCGCCGAGACCATCTTCACCAACGGCGCCGGCAACTACAGCGGCTGGCTGCACCGCTTCCACCGCTACACCGCGCTGCATCAGGGCGGGCGGACGCAGCTCGCGCCCACCAGCGGCGCCATGGGCTACGGCTTCCCGGCCGCGGTGGCGGCCAGCGTGCTGCAGCAGGATCGCTGGGTGGTGAACATCGCGGGCGACGGCGACTTCCTGATGACCGGCCAGGAGATGGCCACCGCGATGGCCCATGGCGCGCGCAAGCTGATCTGCGTGGTCGTCGACAACGGCACCTACGGCACCATCCGCATGCACCAGGAACGCGAGTACCCCGGCCGCGTCAGCGGCAGCGACCTGCACAACCCCGACTTCGCCGCGATGGCGCGGGCCTTCGGCTGGCAGGCCTTCAGCGCCGAGCGCACTGCGGACGTCGAGCCCGCGTTGCGCCAGGCCATCGCCGCGCAGACCCCCACCTTGCTGCACCTGAAGCTGCCTGCTGATGTCTCCACCAGCCGCGCCACCCTCACCACCATCCGCGAGGCCGCGCGGCGACGCCTGGCCGGCGGCTGACGCCGACGGACAAGTCCCCGCGCCGCAGGACCCGCGAGGCCCGACGGACCCACCGACCGGCTGAAGGACAATGCGCCGATGTCTGCACCCGTGATCCCTTTCGCCCTGCGCGGCGACTTCATCGAACTCGACAAGCTGCTCAAGGCCACCGCGCTGACCGGCAGCGGTGGCGAGGCCCGGCACTTCATTTCCGAAGGGCAGGTCCGCGTCGACGGCCAGGTCGAGCTGCGCAAGACCGCCAAGATCCGCGCGGGTCAAGTGATCGAGTTCAACGGCCAGCGCATCGAGGTGCAGGCCCCCGCCTGATCCCTTTCCGAACCCCCGACCGCCGAGTCCTCCGGCCCAGCGCGGAGGCTCCAGGAGCCCCGCGATGACGACCCCGACCCCCGCGATCCGTTTCTCCACCTGCGACCTCTGCGATTCGCTGAAGTCCGACAGCAGCGGCGACACCCGCTGGCTGCCCGGCTCGCTGTATCGCGGCTACGGCGGGTTCCCGCGCTTCGCCGGGCCGGTGGCCACGGTGCGCTGCCTGGACGACAACTCGCTGGTGAAGGCCGCGGTCGAGAGCTTCGGCGCCGGCCGCGTGCTGGTCGTCGACGGCGGTGGATCGCTGCGGCGCTCGCTGGTCGGCGGCAATCTGGCCGTCAGCGCGGCCAAGAACGGCTGGGCCGGCCTGCTGATCCATGGCGCCGTCCGGGATCTGGAGGAACTGCGCGCCGCCTCGGTGGGCCTCTTCGCGCTGGGCCATGTGCCCATGCCGACCGAGCGTCGCGAGCAAGGCCTGGCCGATGTCCCCGTGCAGATCGAGGGCGTGTGGATCCGCCCCGGCGACTGGCTCTACGCGGACGAGGACGGCATCGTCGTCACGCCCAAGCCGGTGCATCCGGCCGTGTGATCCCGCGCGCGGTTCGCGTGGTCCGCGTGGGCGATCAGGCGTCGCGGGCGCGTTCCGCGATCCACGCGGCCAGCGCGTCCGCGGCCATCGGTCGCCCGAACAGCCAACCCTGGGCCGCCTCGCAGCCCATGCCCAGCAGGATCTCTCGCTGCCCCTCGGTCTCGACGCCCTCGGCGACCACGGTCAGCCCGAGCGAGCGTCCGATGCCGATCACGGCGCTGGACAGCGCCCGGTCGTCGGCGTCCTGCTCCAGGTCGCGCACGAAGCTCTTGTCCAGCTTGAGCTCGGTCACCGGCAGGCGCTTGAGGTAGCTCAAGCTGGAGTAGCCGGTCCCGAAGTCGTCCACCGACACGCCCACGCCCATCTCGTTGAGCTGTTGCAGCTGCTCCCGCGGCCGGCTGGTGTCGTCGAGCATCAGGCGCTCCGTCACTTCCAGGGTCAGGTCTTGCGCCGCGAGCCCGTGGCGTGCCAGGACCGCGCGCGCATGGGCGGCGACATCGTCCTGATGGAAGCGTTGCGGGGAGACGTTGACCGACAACGCCGGCACGTCCACGTCCGCCGCCCGCCAGCGCGCCAGCTGCGCGCAGCCATGTTCCAGCACCCACGCGTCCAAGGCGTTGATCAGGCCGCTTTCCTCGGCGACCGGGATGAATCGGTCCGGTGGCACCCAGCCGCGCGCGGCGTCGTGCCAGCGCAGCAGCGCCTCGACGCCGACCAGCCGGCGGTCGGCGACCCGCACCTTGGGCTGGTAGTGCAGTTGCAGCAGGTGGTTCGAGAGCGCGTGGCGCAACGCCGCCTCGATGTCCAGCCGCTCGTCCAGCGCCTGGTTCATCGCGTGCAGGAAGAAGCGCGCGCAGTCACGGCCGGCGCGCTTGGCCTCGTACATCGCGATGTCGGCGTTCTTCAGCAGCTGGTCGAGGTCGGTGCCGTCCTTGGGAAAGGCGCAGACGCCGATGCTGGCGGTCAGCTGCACGCGCGCGTGGCTGCCGTCGAGCGGGATCGGCGCCTCCAGCGCCGCGCGCAGCTTGGCGGCCACGTGCATCGCGTCCTCGGCGATGCAGCCGGGCAGCAGGACGACGAACTCGTCGCCGCCGATGCGGGCCAGGGTGTCGCTGTCGCGCAGCACGCGCAGCAGGCGCGCGGCGATGTGCTGGAGGACCTGATCACCGACCGCGTGGCCCAGCGAATCGTTGACGGTCTTGAAGCGGTCGATGTCCAGCAGCAGCAGGGACACCGGCGCCTCGGCGCGGGTCGCCAGCAGCAGGGTCTGGCGGGCGCGGTCGCCGAGCAGCGTGCGATTGGGCAGCCCGGTGACGCCGTCGAAGTAGGCCAGGCGTTCGATCTCGCGCTGATGGCGGTCGTGCATGAACGCGATCTGGCACAGCTGCGCGCAGGCCTGCACCATCTGGCGGTGAAAGGGGGCGGCGCCGCGGGGTTCGCGGTAGTAGAGGGCGAAGGTCGCGACCACCTGGTCGTGGCCGGTCAGGATGGGCGTGGACCAGCAGGCGGCCAGGCCGTGGGACAGCGCCAGCTCGCGGAAGTTGCGCCACAGCGGGTCCTGGGCGATGTCGGTGACCTCGACGGCCTCGCGCCGCCAGGCGGCGGTGCCGCAGGAACCTACCTCCGGGCCGACCTGCAGGCCCTCCAGCGCCGCGCTGTAGGAGGCGGGCAGGCTGGGCGCGGCCAGCGGATGCACGACGCCCTCGGGCGAGACCGACAGCACCGAGCAGAGCACTTCCGGTGCCAGCGCCTCGACGCCGCGGCACAGCAGGTCCATGACGGCCGTCAGCGGCCGGCCGAGGGCCACCGCCTCCAGCACGTCACGCTGCAAATGGTCGATGGACGCCTGTTCGTCCGTCCTGGTCGCGTGCTGTTCTCGCATCGCTGCTCCCTGTCAATTCGGGCAGCATGGCAGGGATGGCGCGCCGCTACAAGACCACGAACGCCGCCCTGTGGGTCGAACGCCCCGTCGCGTGACCGATTGCACCCGATGCCCGCGACATCGACGGCGACCCGTGGGCCGCGGAGGCCTCAGCGCAGGACGTCGAGCAGCCGGTCCAGGCCGCCGTCGTTGATCGCCACCATGGCTTGCTCGCGCACCTTGGGCTTGGCGTGGTACGCCACCGACAGGCCGGCGGCGCCCATCATGGGCAGGTCGTTGGCGCCGTCGCCGACGGCGATGCACTGCGCGGACGTGGCGCCGATGCGCTCGGCGCAGGCCAGCATCATCCTGCGCTTCTCCTCGCCGTCGCAGATGTCGCCCCAGTCCTGCATCACCAGGCCGCCGGTGAGCTGGCCGTCGACGATCTCCAGCTCGTTGCTGCGGACGAAGTCCATGCCGAGTTCGCTGGCGACGAAACGGGTGAAGTAGGTGAAGCCGCCGGACACCAGCACCAACTTCAGGCCCGCTGCCTTGAGCGCCGCGCAGAGTTCGCGCGCGCCGGGGTTGAAGCGCAGCCGGTCGCGCAGGACCTGGGCGAGGGCGTCCTCGCCGACACCCTTCAACAGGGCCAGCCGGCGGCGCAGGCTGTCCTTGAAGTCGGTGATCTCGCCACGCATGGCGGCCTCGGTGATCGCGGCGACCTCGGCCTTGCGGCCCGCGGCGGCGGCGATCTCGTCGATGCACTCGATGGTGATCAGCGTCGAATCCATGTCGAAGGCGGCCAGCTTGAAGCCGCCCAGCGACAGCGGCGGCGTGAAGCCTTGCAGCACGAGCGGAGTCAGGGAGACCGAGGGATCGGTCGACGAGGAGGACGGCGAGGTGGTCATGCGGGCGGCGCCTGGGGCGGAGACAGGAATGCGGACATGGAACCGCGGATACGGAACGCGGAAGGTTCCGCCAGCAATCAGGACGATGGGCCGGCGGGGACGGGCGGGAGCTTAGCGTACTCGCCGGGAGGCGATTCATTGTGCATGCGCATGCGCGTACGAGGCCATATCGGCGTGTGTCATCCAGACACCCGGCGATTGAGGGGCCCTCGCTGTCCAGGGGCGCAGCCCCGCCGCATAGTCGGCCATCGGCTCGGCCGCACCGGGAGAGCGACGCGACCGCGTGGGCTCCGGCAACAACCAGTTCTCCAGCTTCAGCCGTTCCACGCGCGACATCGACCGATCATTGCTCACCAGGGTGGCGCCGAGCGCGATCGCATGGGCGACGATGAAGGTGTCGAGCTCGGAGAGGGGGAGCCCTGCGCGCAGCAGCGCGGCCCGCTCGATGGCGTAGATCTCCGCGATCTCAAGATCGCGGTCGATGTACTCGACACGTATACGGCGCTTGAGCTCGAGGAATCGAGCCTCCTTGCGGATCGACATGCTCTTGCGGAATCCCGCTCGGGCTTCCGCGTCGACCACCACGCTGATCGCGAGGTCGCCGTCGAGCTGCGCCAAGCGTTGTTCGCAGAGCTCGCGCCGCGGCGTCCCCTCGGGCTCGACCAGCGCGCTCACGATGTTGGAGTCCAGCATGAAGAGCGGTTTAGTCGGCGCCATGACGAGCCTCCCAGTCTTGGAATCGCGCGAGACGAATCTGTTCGGCGGCGACGTTGTCGCCCCAATCGTCCACGCCCATCACCCGGAATCGGACCGGCTTGCCGTAGTTCTCGGGCAGATAGGGGCAGTCGTCGCAATCGCCTTGGGCATGGCAGGCCACGCGTCGATGGCGCCGCATTTCGATCAGGGTGAGAGAGAAATCGTCCAGGTCGGGCTCGACCTCGTTCTGCGGCAGATGGGGGCAGGCCAGGCAACGAGGCATGTTCTCCATGCCGCGATGTCGCGCCTCCCGCTCCGCCACCATCATTTCGTAGAACCCGTCGTCCTCGTCCTCGCTCATCTCCCGGACATGGGCGGGCAGGGGCACATTCCTCAGATCGACAATCACTTGGGGCATCGGCTTCTCCCGAAGTTGAGAAGCCAGCAGTCTAGGAATCGGTCATCGATCGCGCACTGACCCGAACTGGTCGACGTGCGTGACGCCTTCCAGCAGTTCGAGTCAGCGCGGGCCGTCCGCGCCCGAGCGGGGCCCTCAGTCCTGCTTCACCGGCGCGCCCAGCAGCCTCAGCACTTCGCGCACCGCATGCGCCCGATCCTTCGGATCGGTGAGCGCCTTGTCGATGCGCAGCTTCTCATTGCCCACCAGCTTGATGTTGCGGTTCTTCTGCACCAGCTCGATCACGCGCATCGGATCGATGGGCGGGTTGGGCCGGAAGTTGATGTTGATGACGCTGGGCGCCGCATCGATCTTCATCACGCCGTAGGGCTTGGCCAGCACCCGCAGCCGGTGCGTGTCGAACAGCGTCTGCCCCTGCGCCGGCAGCTTGCCGAAGCGATCGGTGATCTCCTCCAGCATCGCGTCGATCTGCTCGGCACGATCGGCCGTGGCCAGCCGCTTGTACAGCGACAGCCGCTGGTGCACGTCGCCGCAGTAGGCGTCGGGCAGCAGCGCGGGCGCGTGCAGGTTGATCTCGGTGGTGGCCGACAGCGGGCTGAGAAGATCCGGCTCGCGGCCGGCCTTGAGCGAGCGCACGGCCTCGGACAGCATCTCGTTGTAGAGCTGGAAACCGACTTCCATCATGTTGCCGCTCTGGTGCTCGCCCAGCACCTCGCCGGCGCCGCGGATCTCCAGGTCGTGCATCGCGAGATAGAAGCCCGAGCCCAGCTCCTCCATCGCCTGGATCGCGTCCAGGCGCTGCGCGGCCTGCTTGGTCAGGCCCTCGACGTCCGGGACCATCAGGTACGCATAGGCCTGATGGTGCGAGCGCCCGACCCGGCCGCGCAGCTGGTGCAGCTGCGCCAGGCCGAACTTGTCGGCGCGGCTGATCACGATGGTGTTGGCGCTGGGCACGTCGATGCCGGTCTCGATGATGGTCGAGCACAGCAGCACGTTGTGCTTGCCGCCGACGAACTCGCGCATCACGCGTTCCAGCTCGCGCTCGGGCATCTGGCCGTGCGCGACGACGATGCGCGCCTCGGGCAGCAGCTCCTCGAGCTTCATGCGCCGGTTCTCGATGGTCTCGACCTCGTTGTGCAGGAAGTAGACCTGGCCGCCGCGCTTGAGCTCGCGCAGCACCGCCTCGCGGATGGTGCCGCTGGTCTCGCTGCGCACGAAGGTCTTGATCGCCAGACGCCGCTGCGGCGCGGTGGCGATGACGCTCAGGTCGCGCAGACCTTCCAGCGCCATGCCCAGCGTGCGCGGGATGGGCGTGGCGGTCAGCGTCAGCACGTCGACCTCGGCCCGCATGGCCTTCATCGCCTCCTTGTGGCGCACGCCGAAACGGTGCTCCTCGTCGATGACCAGCAGGCCCAGGCGCTTGAACTTGACGTCGCTGGAGAGCAGCTTGTGCGTGCCGATGACGATGTCGATGGAGCCGTCGGCCAGGCCCTCCATCGCCGCCTTGATCTCCTTGGCGGAGCGGAAGCGGCTCATCTCGGCCACCTTCACCGGCCACTTGCCGAAGCGGTCGGCGATGTTCTGGTAATGCTGCTCGGCCAGCAGCGTGGTGGGCGCCAGCAGCGCGACCTGCTTGCCGCCCATCACCGCGACGAAGGCCGCGCGCAACGCCACCTCGGTCTTGCCGAAGCCCACGTCGCCGCAGACCAGCCGGTCCATGGGCTTGGGGCTGATCATGTCCTGGATCACGGCGTGGATGGCGGCGCGCTGGTCGGGCGTCTCCTCGAAGCCGAAGCTGGCGGCGAAGGCCTCGTAGTCGTGCGGCGAGTAGCGGAAGGCATGGCCCTCGCGCGCGGCGCGGCGGGCGTAGAGGTTGAGCAGTTCGGCGGCGGTGTCGCGCACCTGCTCGGCGGCCTTGCGCTTGGCCTTGTCCCACTGGCCCGAGCCCAGCTTGTGCAGCGGCGCCTCCTCGGCGCTGACGCCGGTGTAGCGGCTGATCAGGTGCAGCTGCGCGACGGGGACGTAGAGCGTGGCCTTGTCGGCGTACTCCAGGTGCAGGAACTCGCTGGGGCCGTCGCCCAGGTCGATGTTGATCAGGCCCAGATAGCGCCCGATGCCGTGATTGGTGTGCACCACCGGGTCGCCGACCTTGAGCTCGGACAGGTCCTTGATCAGCGCGTTGACGTCGCTGACCTGCTCCTGCTTGCGGCGCCGGCGAGTCGTGGGGGTGGTGGCGAAGAGCTCGGTCTCGGTGAGCAGCTGGATCTGGCGCCCATCGTCCGGCTCGTTCCAGAAGAAGCCCGCGGCCAGCGGGGCTGCGGTGATCGCGAAGCGCTCGTCCCGGTTCGCCTCGAACTCCGCCAGGTCCTTGACCGAAGGCGGATCGATCTTGTTGTCGCGCAGCAGCTCGAGCAGGCTCTCGCGCCGGCCCTCGCTCTCGGCCAGCAGCAGCACGCGGTAGGGCGTCTGCTTCAGGTGGGCGGCCAGGCGGGCGAGCGGCTCCTGCGCGCCGCGTTCGACGCTGACGTCGGGCAGCGGGCGGGCGTAGTCGACCGCGTCGGTGCCGCGCACCGACAGCACGGCATGGCGGTGCGTGGCGGTGAAGAAGTCCTCGGGGCGGAGGAAGATCTCCTCGGGCGGCAGGATGGGGCGGTCCGGGTCGTGCTGCAGGAAGCGGTGGCGCTCGCGGGTGTCGGTCCAGAAGCGCTGAAGCGCGTCGTCGACCTCCCCATGCAGGACCAGGCCGGCCTCGGCGGGCAGGTAGTCGAAGACGCTGGCGATCTCGTCGAAGAACAGCGGAAGGTAGTACTCGATGCCGGCGGTGGCCAGGCCGGTGTCGATGTCCTTGTAGATGCGCGACTTGGTCGGGTCGCCGTCCATCTTCTCGCGCCAGCGCGCGCGGAAGGCCTTGCGCGAGGCCTCGTCCATGGGGAACTCGCGGCCCGGCAGCAGACGCACTTCCGGCACCGGATACAGCGAGCGCTGCGAGTCCGGATCGAAGACGCGGATGGAGTCCACCTCGTCACCGAAAAGATCCACGCGGTAGGGCACCGGCGAGCCCATCGGGTACAGGTCGATCAGGCCGCCGCGCACCGCGTACTCGCCGGGCGAGACGACCTGGCTGACGTGCTGGTAGCCGCCCAGCGTGAGCTGCTGCTTCAGGCCGGACTCGTCCAGGCGCTGCTTCTGGCGGAAGTTGAAGGTCGTGGCGGCCAGGAACGAGGGCGGCGCCAGGCGCGTGAGCGCGGTGGTGGCGGGCAGCAGCACGACGTCCAGGTCGCGCTCGGCGACCGGCTTGCCGCCGGCCTGCTGCAGCCGCCACAGCGTGGCCAGGCGCTCGGAGATCAGGTCCTGGTGCGGGCTGAAGCTGTCGTAGGGCAGGGTTTCCCAGTCGGGGAAGACGGCCACGCGCAGCTCGGGCGCGAAGAACTTGAGCTCGTCCTCCAGGCGCTGGGTGTCACCGGGCTCGGCGGTGACGATCAGCGTGAGGCGTCCCGCCGCCACCTGCTGCCGCGCGAAGCGGGACAGCAACAGCGCGTCGGCGGAGCCGACGGGGCGGGGCAGGGTGAAGCGTTTGCCGGGAGAGATCGAGGACAGCTGCATGGCGCACAAATGAGGACAGCCCCGGGAAGGGGCCGAGGGGAATTGTAGGGAGCGGGCGGCGACAGGGCGTGACAGGAGCGCACGGCAGTCGGCAACCCCGTCGGCCAGCGCACGGGGGATCGGGGTCGCGAGCCGATCGGGGAGGCCTCAGGACGCCGGCCGGACCGGCGCGATCGGGATCGCGCGGCGGGCGTCCCGCATCGACGCGGGCGTCTCCTGGCTGCGCGCCCGCAGCTGGCCGCAGCCGCCGTCCACGTCCTGGCCGGCCGAATCCCGCAGCTTGGTCAGCACGCCGCGCTCATGCAGCCGCCGGGCGATCGCGCGCGCCTTGTCCCAGTCCGGGCGGGCGAAGGGGAGCTCGGGCACGCGGTTGTACGGGATCATGTTCAGCACGCCGTACTTGCCCTTGAGCAGCGCGACGATCCCGTCCATCTCGTCCTCGCCGTCGTTGACGCCCTCGATCAGCGTCCACTGGTACTGGATGGGATAGCCGCTGGATCGTGCGTAGCGCTCGCCGGCCTCGACGATCTCGCGCGGCGTCAGGCGCGGCGCGCGCGGCAGCAGCTCGCGCCGCAGCTCGGGCTTGCTGGTGTGCAGCGACAGCGCCAGCGCCGGTTTCACCGGCCCCTGGTCCAGGCGCTCGAACGCGCGCGGATCGCCGACCGTCGAGAACACCAGGTTCTTGTGGCCGATGTTCCCTTCGAGCCCCAGCAGCTCGATCGCCTCCATCACCGCCTCCAGGTTGTGCGAGGGCTCGCCCATGCCCATGAACACGACCTTCTTGACCGCCCGCTCGCGCCGCGCCAGCGCGACCTGCGCGACGATCTCGGCGCTGGTGACCTGGCGCAGCAGCCCGTCCTTGCCGGTCATGCAGAAGCGGCAACCCACCGCGCAGCCGACCTGGCTGGACACGCACAGCCCATCGCGCGGCAGCAGCACGCTTTCCACCGTCTGGCCGTCGGTGAGCCGCACCAGCAGACGGGCCGAGCCGTCCTCGCCGGGATGGCGCTCGACCAGCGTGGCCAGGCCGTGCAGCTCGTCCATCAGCGCGGGCAGCGCCTCGCGCACCGCCAGCGGCAGGTAGTGCTCCAGCTGGCGCCGACCCTGCGTCAGCGGCCGCGCCTGCACCCAATGCCGCAGCACGCGCCCGGCGTGGGCGTCGTTGGCGCCCAGGGCGGTCAGGCGGCGGCGGAGGTCGGCGATGGAGAACACGGTGGGACGGGCAGGGCGATCGCGGGAAGCGCGGATTTTCGCCGATCGCCCTCCCTACAATCGCGCCCCATGACTTCCTTTCCGATCGGCCTGACGCCGCGCTGCTACGCGCTGGTGCCGGCCGCCGGCGTCGGCAGCCGCTCCGGCGCCGACCGCCCCAAGCAGTACGTGCCCCTGGCCGGCCGCGCCCTGATCGCCCACACGCTGGACGCGCTCTCGCGGGTCGCGCGCGTCGAGGCGACGCTGGTCGTGCTCTCGCCCGAGGACGACCAGTTCGAATCCGCCGTCCCCGGCTTCGTCGGCGAGCGCGGCTGGATCGCGCGCGACGGCGGCGCCACGCGGGCCGACTCGGTCGCCGCCGGCCTGCGCGCGCTGCGCGAGCGCGGCGCCCAGCCGCACGACTGGGTGCTGGTCCACGACGCCGCCCGCTGCCTGCTTCGCCCCGAATGGGTCGATGCGCTGATCGACGCCTGCGACGACGACGAGGTCGGCGGGCTGCTGGCGCTGCCGGTGGCCGACACGCTCAAGGACGCGGTCGTGACCGAGGGCGAGGGCGCCCGCGTGGCCGCGACCGTGGACCGCCGCGGCAAGTGGGCCGCGCAGACGCCGCAGATGTTCCGGCTGGGGCTGCTGGCCCCGGCGCTCGCCGGTCCGCGGGACGGCATCACCGACGAGGCCAGTGCCATCGAGGCGCTGGGCCATTCGCCGAGGCTGGTGGAAGCCTCGATCGAGAATTTCAAAGTCACCTATCCGGCGGACTTCGCGCTCGCCGAACGCCTCTTGAGGAGCCGCGCATGACCATCGAATCCGACGACGACATCCAGGGCCTGAAGCTGGCCGGCGAAGCGGTGGCCACCGTGCTGCGCCGCATGCTGGACGCGATCCGGCCCGGCATGACCACCGGCGAGCTCGACGACCTGGGCGCGCGCTGGCTGGAGGAGTTCGGCGCCAAGTCCGCGCCGCGCGTCATGTACGACTTCCCCGGCGCCACCTGCATCAGCATCAACGAGCAGGCCGCCCACGGCATCCCCGGCAGCCGCGTGATCCAGAAGGGCGACGTGGTCAACGTGGACGTGTCGGCCGAGCTGGGCGGCTACTTCGCCGACACCGGCGGCACGCGCATCGTCCCGCCCACCACGCCGACCAAGACCCAGCTGGTCTTCGCCGCGCAGTACGCGCTGGAGCAGGCGATGAAGGAAGTGAAGCCCGGCGCGCGGCTGAACCGCATCGGCCATGCGATCGAGCGCGTCGCCAAGGCCCACAAGTTCAAGATCATCGAGAACCTGTGCAGCCACGGCGTCGGCCGCGCGCTGCACGAGGAGCCCAAGACCATCCCGGGCTACTACGACGCCAGCGACACCCGCATCCTGGAGGAGGGCATGGTGATCACCATCGAGCCTTTCCTCTCCACCAAGAGCCGCTGGGTGGACGAGGAGTCCGACGGCTGGACCTTGTCCGGCGTGAAGGGCAACCTGTCCGCGCAGTTCGAGCACACGATGATCGTCACCCGCGGCGGCCCGCTGGTCGTGACGCATCCGCGCGCGCAGTGAGGCCGAGGCGCCTCGCTGCCCGTTTCCCATCGATCCTGACGTCCGCGACGCGGCACCGCACATGAACTACGACTTCCGCATCGGCGAGGGCTGGGACACGCACCAGCTCGTCGAGGGCCGCCCGCTGATCCTGGGTGGCGTGACCATCCCGCACACGCACGGCCTGCTGGGCCATTCCGACGCCGACGCGCTGGCGCACGCGATCACCGACGCGCTGCTGGGCGCGGCCGCGCTGGGCGACATCGGCAAGCTCTTCCCCGACACGGCGGCCGAGTTCAAGGGCGCCGACTCGATGGTGCTGCTGGCCGAGGCCTATCGCCGCGCGCGCGGCAAGGGCTGGGTGATCGGCAACATCGACACGACCATCGTCGCGCAGGCGCCGAAGATGGCGCCGCACATCGACGCGATGCGCCGCCGGCTGTCGGAGGTGCTGGAGATCGCGCTGGACCAGGTGAACGTCAAGGCCAAGACGGCCGAGAAGATGGGTCCGGTCGGCGAAGGCAAGGCCATCGAGGCGCGGGCCGTGTGCCTGCTGGTGCGCCAGCCCGGCTGAGCGCCGGCACGGTCATCACGCCCCGCGCGCCTGGAACACCGCCTGGTCGGCGGCCAGGCTGTAGGCCTGCACGCGAGCCCGGTAGCCGAGCAGGCTGTCGATCACCCGGCGCGCGTCGGGATGCCTCGCGGCATCGGCGGCCAGTTCCTCCGCGGCCGCTCGGCGCAGGGCCGCTAGGACCTCCGCGGGCCAGGGGGTGATGTCCTGCCCGCGGGCTCGCATGGCCGCGAGCGCGACCGCGTTGCGGTCGTTCGCGCGGGCCATCGAGCGCATCGAGGCGGCTTGCGCGGCCTGCCGGACGATCTGGCGCAGGTCGTCGGGCAGGGTGGCCAGCCGGCCCGCGTCGATGAACAGGTGCAAGGCGACGTCGGGTTCGTGCCAGGGCGCCATGTAGTAGGGCGCGTGGCGCGACAGCGGCAGGGTCGCGTCGACGGCCGGCCCCACGACATCGGCGGCGTCGATGCGGCCGTCCTCGAAGGCCGGGATGATCTGCCCGAGCGGGAGATTCACCGGCGTCGCGCACACGCGTGCCAGCACGCGTCCAGGGAAGCCCGCGATGCGGATCCGCAGGCCGCGCAGGTCGGCCGCCGTGGCGATGGGTCTGTTGAACCATCCGCCCATCTGGATGCCGGTGTGCCCCGCCGTCAGCGGCACCACGCCGAGCGGGGCGAGCAGGGACTCGAACAAGGCCTGCCCCCCGCCTTCGGCCAGCCAGCCTTCCTGCTCGACGGGCGTGAGACCGAAGGGGATGGCGGTGAAGTAGTCGATGGCCGGCAGCTGCGCGGCGTAGTACTGCGCCGTCGTGTGCGCCATCTCGAACTCGCCGTCCCGCACCGCCGCCAGCAACCCGACGGGTCGGCCGTGGCGGGCGGGGTCGACCAGCTCGATCGACAGCCGTCCGCCCGATGCGTCGCGGACCAGGTGCGCGAAGTCCTGCGCGCAGTCGTTCAGCAAGGGCAGCGAGGCGGGCCAGGAGGTGGCCATGCGCCAGCGCAGCGGGGCGCTGGAGGCCGTCGGCGGCCGCGTGGACGCGCAGCCGGTCGCCACGGTGACCGCTGCCGCGCCGCCGGCGACAAGGCCGGCGCGCATCGCGCGGCGGCGGGATGGCGAGGACGGGAGGCAGGTCGTGTCAGGTGTGCTCATGGGGCCGTCCTCCGCTCAATCGGGCTTGATGTGCTTGGCCGCGGCCAGCCGGGCCCAGCGCGTGATCTCGGCGCGCAGATAGGCCTGGGCGTCGGCGGGGCCGAGGATGCGGATCTCGGTGCCCAGCTGCTCCAGCCTCGCGCGAACCTCTGGCGTGGCCAGGGTCTGGCGCATCGCGGCGGCGAGGCGCTCGACGACGGGCGGGGGCAGGCCGGCCGGCCCCATCAGCATGTACCAGGCGCCGATCTCGTAGTCCGGCACGCCGGACTCGATCAGCGTGGGGACCTCCGGCAGGCTCGCCGCCCGCTGGCGCGAGGTCACCGCGAGCGCCCGCAACTGGCCCGAGCGGATCTGCTGCAGGACCGTGGGCACGGTGTCGAAGTTGACGTCGACCTGACCGCTCAGCAGGTCGGTCAGGGCGGCGCCGCTGCCGCGATAGGGGACGTGCGTCATCGTCGTCCCGGTCGCCTGCTGGAACAGCTCCGCGGCGAAGTGCTGCTGCGTGCCGGCCCCGGAGGACGCGTAGTTGACGCCGCCCGGCTTGTCGCGGGTCCACGCGATGAAGTCCTTCAGGCTGCGCGGCGGCGCGGCGGCGCGCACGACCACCACCTGCGGCACGCTGCCGATCAGCAGGATGGGCGTGAAGGCCGTGGCCGGCGCGTAGGGCACCTGGGTGATGGCGGGGACCATCGCGTTGGAGCTGACATGGCCCAGCAGCAGCGTGTAGCCGTCCGGCCTGGCGCGCGCGGCCTGTCCCGTCGCGATCGTGCCGCTGCCGCCGGCGCGGTTCTCGATCACCACGGACTGGCCCAGCAGCTGGGACAGGCGCGGTGCGATCTGGCGCGCGATCAGGTCGGTGCCGCCGCCCGGCGCGAAACCGACCAACAGCGAGATCGGCCGCGTGGGCCAGTCCGTCGGCGCGCCGACGGCGGGGGCGGTCTGGGCCAGGGCCAGCGCCGGTGGCGCCAACGCCGCCATCAGGCCGGCCCGTGACAGCAGGCGCCCCAGGAGGCGCCGGCGGGAAGGATTCGTCATGGGGGTCTCCTCGTGATCGGCGCGCCTGGGCGCGCCGGCCGGCTCGCTCGCGGCACCGGCCAGAACGGGAACGCGGGGCAGGGGCTCAGTGGAATTCCATCAGGCTGCCGAATCCCGTCATCCGGTCCTGGATGCCCATCTTGCGCAGCGCCGACCAGTAGATGACGGGACCGGACGCGAAGACCGGCAGGCGGAGCCACTTCTCCGCGTCGTTGGCCACCTGCGCGTAGGCGAGGTTGGTGCCCAGCTGCAGGATCGCGTCCGGCCGCGCCGCGTGGCAGCGCAACGTGGCCTCGGCCAGTTCCTGGTAGGTCTGCGAGGCGACGTGGATGATGCTCTTGCACTTCAGGCCCTCCACGTGGACGACCTCGAAGCCGCGCGCGCTGAAGTAGCTCACCGCGTTCTGCTCGATCACCGGGTAGTAGGGCGTGAGCAGCGCGATGCGTCTGGCGCCGCACAGTCGGAAGGCCTGCTCGGCGGACTGGGCGCCCATGGTCACCGGCACGCCGGAGAGCTGCTCGAGATGCGCCTGCAACGCGAAGCTGCCGCGCTCGCCGCCCATGTAGCTCTGCGAGGACATGCCCAGCACCAGGTGGTCGATCAGCGCCTCCTTGAGCCGTCGCACCGAGTCGTCCAGGTGGGCGGTGACGTTGCGCATGATGATCGACCAGTCCTCGTCCTGCGCGATGCGCTGGTTGGGCACGTAGTAGCGGTCGACGGCATTGATCACGCCGGCGGGCCGCATGTCCATCATCTCGTTCTCGACGTTGACGTTGGGCCCCGGCGTCATCACGCCGATGACGCCGCGGGGCCCGAGCGCGTTCACGTAGCGCTGCGCGTCGTGGGTGGATCCCTGGACTTCCTGGATGCCGTGTTGAAGTGAATTCATTTTCGTCCTTGATCGGCGATGGTTGACGGTTTGTGGAGATTCATTGGGCCTAATGAATGCAATCAATGTAGGCCTGGCATCCAGCGAAGTCAACGAGATGAATTCACTCCCTGGGAAGCGTCGCTGTAGAAGTGGCGAAGGAACCGGGTGGAGATGAGGAATGAATTCATAATCGCCACCATGTCCAAGGATTTCGTTCACACGGGATTGGTGGCCTCGCTGCGCGAGCTGCTGGTGCAGGGGGAGTTGCCGCCCGGAAGCAAGGTGCCGGAGGCCGCGCTCTGCGAGCGCTTCGGCGTGTCGCGCACCCCGCTGCGGGAAGCGCTCAAGGTGCTCGCCGCCGAGGGCCATGTCGAGCTGCTGCCCAATCGCGGCGCGCGGGTGCGCGAGGTGTCGCTGGAGGAGGTGGAAGGGCTGTTCGCCGTCACGGGCGCCCTGGAGGCCCTGGCCGGTGAGCAGGCCTGCGAACGCATGAGCGCGCCGGCGATGGCCGCGCTGACGGCCCTGCACGAGCGGATGCGGGAGGCCTTCGAGCGCCGGGATCTGCCGACCTATTACGCGCTCAACCGGGAGATCCACGAGGCCATCGTGGCGGCCACCGGCAACCCGGTGCTGGCGGCCCAGTACGCCATGCTGAACGCGCGCATCCGGCGCATCCGCTTCGCCTCACCGATGACCGAGGAGATCTGGTGCCGGGCCATGGCCGAGCACGAAGGGATGCTCAACGCGCTGCAGCGTCGCGACGCCCAGGCGATGGCGGGCATCCTGCGCACGCACCTGAAGCACAAGAGCGAGGCGATCCTGACCGCGATGCGGGCCGAGATCGCCGCGCGCGAGGCCGCCGAGCCTCGTCGGCGCGCGCGCGGTCAGCCGGGCTGACGGCCCTCCGCTCGCGCGCTCACGTGCTCAGACGCTCGCCCGCTTGAGCCTCAGCTGCGCGACGAAGCCGCTGTCGTCGGCATTCGCGAGGCGCAGTTGCGCGCCCAGTCGCTGCACGGATTTCTCCACGATCGCCAGACCCAGGCCCGCGCCGGTCGCCGCCGTGCGCGCGCTGTCGCCGCGATAGAAGGGCGTGGTCAGCTTGGCCAGCTTGTCCGGCGGCACGCCCGGCCCCCGGTCGCGCACCGTCAGCAGCACCCAGGCGCTGTCGGCCTCGGCGGTGACCTCCACGCGCGCCGGCTCGTCCTCGAAGCGGCCGTAGCGGCGCGCGTTCTCGAACAGGTTCAGCAGGATGCGGCCGAACTCGGTCGGATCGGTCCAGATGCGCAGCGCCGCCGACAGCCGCACCGAGATCTGGATCTGCTGCGGATCGCGGAAGCCCTGGGCCTCGCGCTCCACCAGCTCGCGCAGGTTGAGCGCCTGCAGCTGCAGCTCGCTCGGGCGCGCGTAGTCCATGAACTTGTTGATGATGGCGTCGAGCTGGTCGATGTCCTGCGCGATGTAGGTCCGCGCCTGCTCGTCGTTGACGCTCATCTCGGCCTCGAGCCGCAGCCGCGCCAGCGGCGTGCGCAGGTCGTGGGAGATGCCCGCCAGCATCACGCTGCGGTCCTCTTCCATCTTGGCCAGCTCGCGCGCCATCCGGTTGAAGCCCATGTTGACCTCGCGGATCTCGCTGGTCAGGGTGCTCTCGTCCAGGCGCGAGTCGTACTCGCCCTCGCGGATGCGGCTGGCGGCGATGGACAGCTCGCGCAGCGGCTGGTTGATCAGCCGCGCGATCGCCGCCGCGCCCAGCAGCGACGCGCCCAGCGCGATCGCGATCCACCACCAGTTGCTGGAGAAGCTGGTCGACAGCGGGGCCGGATTGGTCTGCAGCCAGAACTGGTCCGGCCCGACATCGAAGCGCACCCACAGGCCGGAGACGCCGTTCAGCCCGCTGGCCAGCACCGTCTGCGGTCCCAGCCGCGACACCAGCTCCTTGCGCAGGCGCTGGGCGAAGGGGCTGTTCTCGTAGGGGAGCCAGCGGTCGGTGGCCTCGGCCACCTCGACCTGGACCGCCTCGCTGCGCGCCAGCGACTTGACCACCGCCACGCGGTTGATCGCGTCGGTGCTGGACAGCGCCACGCGGGACAGGTTCACCAGGCCGGCCAGCTGCTGGGCGGCTTCCAGCGCCTTGGGCTCGGCCTCCAGCGCCTTGAAGGTCTGCTGCCAGGCCAGCACCCCGGCGGCCAGCAGCAGGGCCAGCAGCGCGAAGGTGCGCCAGAACAGGTTGAGCGCCAGACGGGGCGGCGTCACGGGATCAGGCCGCCTCGTCGGGCACGAACACGTAGCCCACGCCCCACACGGTCTGGATGAAGCGCGGTTGCGCCGGATCCTCTTCCAGCAGCTTGCGCAGGCGCGAGACCTGCACGTCCAGGCTGCGGTCGAAGGGCTCGAACTCGCGGCCGCGGGCCAGCATGGCCAGCTTGTCGCGCGACAGCGGCTGGCGCGGGTGGCGCACCAGGGCCTTGAGCATGGAGAACTCGCCGGTGGTCAGCGGGACCGGCTCGCCGTTCTTGGCCAGGCGGCGCAGCGCCAGGTCGAACTCGAACGGGCCGAACTGGACCGTCATCGGCTCCTTGGACGGCGCGCCCGGGGCTTCCGGCGGCGGACGGCGACGCAGCACCGCGTTGATGCGGGCCAGCAGTTCGCGCGGGTTGAAGGGTTTGGCAAGGTAGTCGTCGGCGCCGACTTCCAGACCGACGATGCGGTCCACTTCCTCGACCTTGGCCGTCAGCATGATGATGGGCGTGCTGTCGCCGGCGGCGCGCAGGCGGCGGCAGATCGACAGGCCGTCCTCGCCGGGCAGCATCAGGTCCAGCACGATCAGATCGACCGTCTCGCGGGTCAGCTGCTTGTTCAGCGCCTTGCTGTCCTCGGCCAGCAGGACTTCGAAGCCTTCCTGCGCCAGGTACCGGCGCAGCAGGTCGCGGATGCGGGCGTCGTCGTCCACGACCAGGATGCGGTTGGGGCGGGTTGGGCTTTGCATGGCGAGGCCACTCCTGAATTTGTAACAGCGGGACTTTAAGGGCAGTTTTCCGCCGGTTTTGCCGGCTGCATCAGTCCTTACGGGTTGGTTACATCTTTTGTAACAGGCCAACCTGCGCCCTACAAGGTCTTAACAAACGGCACACAAACGGTGCACGGAAAGCGTCAACCGTGATCGATTCCTCAGCCGTTATGCTGGCCGCCCCACGGCACAACTACGGAGGAACCCTGATGATCCGAACTTCCAAGACCAAGGCGCTCACCCGCGTCCTGCTGGCCGCCGGCGCCGTTGCCCTGGTCCCCGCCGCCGCGCGCGCCGAGGCCCCCCGCACGGACGTGCTCAACCTGAGCGCCTCCGCCACCACCGAGGTCCCGCGCGACCTGCTGCAGCTGCGCTTCTCGACGACGCGCGAGGGCAAGGACGCCACCGCCGTGCAGAACGAGCTCAAGCAGGCGCTGGACGCCGCCCTGGCCGAAGCGCGCAAGGTCGCCAAGCCCGGCCAGGTCGAGCTGCAGGCCGGCAACCTGTCGGTCTATCCGCGCTACGGCAACGGAAAGACGAGCAGCAGCGCTCCCCAGATCACCGGCTGGCAGGGCAGCGTCGAGCTGCTGGTGCAGGGCCGCGACATGGAGTCGATCTCCCGCCTGAGCGGCCGCATCCAGACGCTGTCCATCGCGAACGTCGGCTACGGCCTGTCGCGCGAGGCGCGTGAGAAGGCCGAGGGCGACGTGGTGTCGCAGGCGATCTCGGCCTACAAGGCCAAGGCCGCGACCTATGCGCAGCAGTTCGGCTACACGAACTACCGCATCGGCGAGGTCAGCGTGAACGCCGACCAGCCGCAGCTGATGATGGCCGCGGCGCCGCGCTTCAAGGCCATGGCCGCGAGCGCCGACGAGGCCCTGCCGGTCGAGTCCGGCAAGGCCACGGTGACGGTGAACGTCAGCGGCAACGTGGTGATGACCCGCTGATCGGGTCTCCCCCGCGACGAGAAACGCCCGGCTTGGCCGGGCGTTTTTCATGGGGGGATCCGAACGGATCAGCGCGCGCTCATTGCGCCGTCCAGCCGCCGTCCATCGCCCAGGCCTGGCCGCGCACGTTGATGGCCGCGTCCGAGCACAGGAACACCGCCAGCGCGCCCAGCTCCTCGGGCGTCGTGAACTGCAGCGAGGGCTGCTTCTCCGCCAGCAGCTGGCGCTTGGCCTCGGCGGGATCGAGCTTCTCGTTCTGGGCGCGGGTGTCGATCTGCTTCTGCACCAGCGGGGTCAGCACCCAGCCCGGGCAGATGGCGTTGACCGTCACCGGGAGCTGCGCCGTCTCCAGCGCCGCCGCCTTGGTCAGGCCGACCAGCCCGTGCTTGGCCGCCACGTAGGCCGACTTGCCGGCGGAGGCGACCAGCCCGTGCGTGGAGGCGATGTTGATGACCCGGCCCCAGCCCCGCTTCTTCATGCCCGGCAGCGCCAGCCGCATGGTGTGGAAGGCCGAGCTCAGGTTGATCGCGATGATCGCGTCCCAGCGGTCGGCGGGGAACTCGTCGACATTGGCGACGAACTGGATGCCGGCGTTGTTCACGAGGATGTCGCAGCCACCGAACGCCTCGTCGATGTACTGCATCATGGCCTCGATCTCGGCCGGCTTGCTCATGTCGGCGCCGTGATAGCCGACCTTGACGCCCAGTGCTTCGATCTGGGCCTTGGGCCCCTCGTGGTCGCCGAAGCCGTTGAGCACGATGTTGGCGCCTTGCCCGGCCAGGGTCAGGGCAATCCCCAATCCGATGCCGCTGGTCGAGCCGGTGACGAGCGCCGTCTTTCCTTTCAACATGCGAGGTCCTCTTCAGGGTTGTTAGGATGGGTGCAAAGGATACGAGCGATGGCTGAACCGTTGTTGAAAAAAGTCCAGGCGCTGAGCCCCTGCGGCCTGCACCGGGTGGCGTATTGGGAGTGGGGGCGCAGCGACAACCCGCGGGTGCTGGTCTGCGTGCATGGCCTGTCACGCCAGGGCCGTGACTTCGACGTGCTGGCCCAGCGCCTGAGCGACCGCTACCGGGTCATCTGTCCCGACGTGGTCGGTCGCGGCGAGTCCGACTGGCTCGGCGACCCCCGCAACTATCAGCTGCCGCAGTACGTCTCCGACATGGTCACGCTGCTGGCGCGGGTCGGGGCGACGCAGGTGGACTGGCTGGGCACCTCGATGGGCGGGCTGATCGGCCTGGCCTTGGCGGCGATGCCGGCCAGCCCCATTCACCGGCTGATCCTCAACGACGTGGGACCGGCGATCGAGTTCGCCGCGCTGCAGCGCATTGCCGGCTATGTCGGCCGCGCGCCGCAGTTCGAGAACTGCCAGCAGGGCGCCGACTATCTGCGCAGCGTCTCCGAGGGCTTCGGCAAGCACACCGACGAACAATGGCTGGCGCTGTCGCGCGCGATGTTCAAGCCCGACGGCGACCGTTGCCGGCTGCATTACGACCCGCGCATCGGCCAGGGCCTGGCCGGCCTGACGCCCGAGCTGGCCAAGGCCGGCGAGGCGCAGCTCTGGGCCGCCTACGACGCGGTGCGCGTGCCCACGCTGCTGCTCCGGGGCGCGGACTCGGACCTGCTGACCCGCGCCACCGCCGAGTTGATGACGCAGCGCGGCCCGCGGGCCGAACTGCACGAGTTCCCGAACGTCGGCCATGCGCCGACGCTGGTGCGGGAGGAACAGATCCAGGTGGTCGAGCAATTCCTCGACCGCGGATGACGTCCGGCGGCGCGCGCGGGGGACCGACGAGCGCCGCGCCGGGACACGATTGAGAGAAGCATGAAGACCGAATTGGGTCTGCGCCCGGAACCGGCGGCGCCCATCGTGGCGCTGCTCGACGGGGACCTGCCGAGCCGGCTCCCCACCGCGACGCCGCAGACCGAAGAGAAGATCGATCCGGTGCGCCGCGCGCGCGCCTTCGCGGAACCGCTGCTGGCGGACCATCTGCTGGGAACGGGCGAGCAGGCGCTGGCGCATGCCGACGGCGTCGCCGCGATCCTGGCGGGCGTGGGCGCGGCCCCCTCGATGCAGGCGGCCTCCTACCTGGTCTACGCCGGCGACTACCTGAACAAGCCCGAGGAGATCGTCGCCAAGGCCTTCGGCGAGAGCGACGCCAGCCTGGTCAGTCACACGCGGCGTCTGGTGCAGATCCAGCGCGCCGCGCGCGAGGCCAAGGTCGAGGACCAGCGCAAGCAGGAACAGACCGAGCTGGTGCGCAAGATGCTGCTGGCGTTCTCGCGCGACCTGCGCGTGGTGCTGCTGCGCCTGGCCTCGCGGCTGCAGACGCTGCGCTGGTTCGCGGCCAGCAAGACCCCGTGCCCGCGCGATCTGGCGGCGGAGTCGCTGCAGGTCTTCGCGCCGCTGGCCAACCGGCTGGGCATCTGGCAGATCAAGTGGGAACTGGAGGACCTGGCCTTCCGCTTCCTGGAGCCGGAGCAGTACCACCAGCTCGCCAAGGGCCTGCACGAGAAGCGCGTCGAGCGCGAGCAGTCGGTCGAGGCGGTGCGCGCCGCGCTCGAGCGCGAGCTCCAGTCGCAAGGCATCGCCGCGCAGGTGCAGGGGCGACCCAAGCACCTGTACAGCATCTGGAAGAAGATGCGCGGCAAGGGCCTGACGCTGGAACGGGTCTTCGACCTGCGCGCGCTGCGCGTGGTCGTGGCCGAGGTGGCCGACTGCTACGCGGTGCTGGCGCGGCTGCACGAGCTCTACACCCCCGTCGACGGCGAGTTCGACGACTACATCGCCCGCCCCAAGCCCAACGGCTACCAGTCGCTGCACACGGTGGTGATCGCGGCGGACGGCCGGCCGATGGAAGTCCAGATCCGCACCCGCGCCATGCACGAGCACGCCGAGCACGGCGTGGCCGCGCACTGGGCCTACAAGGAGGCGGGCACCAAGGGCTACGCCGGCGTCACCGCCGCGGGCGAGTTCGAGGAGCAGGTCGCGCAGGCCCGCAAGGCGGTGCTGCGCCAGCTGCTGGCCTGGGAGCGCGACTACATCACCGAGAGCGGCCCCGCGTTCGATGACCGCATCTACGTCTTCACGCCGCAGGCCAACGTGGTGGAGCTGTGTGCCGACGCGACCGCGATCGACTTCGCCTATGCGCTGCACACCGACCTGGGTCACCGCTGCCGCGGCGCCAAGGTCGACGGCCAGATGGTGCCGCTGAACACGCCGCTCAAGAGCGGCCAGACGGTGGAGATCGTCGCGCTGAAGGAGGGCGGTCCCTCGCTGGACTGGCTCAACGCGGAGCTCGGCTATCTGCAGAGCCCGCGCAGCAAGGCCAAGGTCCGCGCGTGGTTCAACGCGCAGGTGCAGACGCACACCATCGCCAAGGGCCGCGAGCTCGTCGAGAAGCTGCTGCAGCGCGAGGGCAAGACGGCGGTCAAGCTCGACGACCTGGCCGCTCGGCTGGGTTTCAAGAGCGCGGATGCGCTGTTCGAGGTCGTCGGCAAGGACGAGTACTCGCTGCGCAACATCGAGACCTTGCTGCGTCCGCCCGTCCCGGAAGCGGACGAGGAGGAGTTGCTCGTCCAGAAGCACACCCGCAGCCCGGCCTCGGAAGGACGCACCCCCAAGGGCGGCGTGCTGGTGGTGGGCGTGGACTCGCTGCTGACCAGCCTGGCACGGTGCTGCCGGCCGGCGCCACCGGACGTGATCGCGGGCTATGTGACACGAGGGAAGGGCGTGGCCATCCACCGGGCGGATTGCTCCAACCTGCGCCAGATGGCCAAGACCTCGCCCGAACGCGTGATCGCCGTGGCCTGGGGTGAGCCTGCGCCGGATCGGCAAGGCAAGACCGCGCAGTACCCGGTCGACCTGGTCGTCGAGGCCGCCGACCGGCCCGGCCTGCTGCGCGACGTGCTGGAGCTGTTCGCCAAGGACAAGCTCCACGTGATCTCGGTGAACCAGCAGAGCGGCAAGGGCAAGCCCGCGCGCAACGACCTGTCGAGGATGAACTTCACCGTCGAGGTGAGCGATGCGCAGCGGCTCCAGCAGACGCTGGTGGCGCTGTCGCAGCTGTCCGGGGTGAGGAGCGCGCGGCGACGTTGAAGGGCGTCGACGGACGCGGAGAAATTGATCGTGCGCTATTCGCTCAATTTCCGGTCGATTCTTGGAATGGTCTCGGATTCCGGTCTATACTGCGAGGCTGCATTAGGCGCGTAGCTCAGTTGGTTAGAGCACCACCTTGACATGGTGGGGGTCGTTGGTTCGAATCCAATCGCGCCTACCAGATTTGGTAGGAAGGTCCTTCGGGACCCCTCAAGCAAATCGCCCGGTCAGACGGGCGATTTGTTTTCCGGACCCGCGGATTGACCACCGTCGGCCGAGTATTTCAGGCGCGTAGCTCAGTTGGTTAGAGCACCACCTTGACATGGTGGGGGTCGTTGGTTCGAATCCAATCGCGCCTACCAAACGGTAGGAACTCCCTCGGGAGATTTCTCTGCAAAAAGCCCGCTTCATGCGGGCTTTTTGCTTTGGCGAGACGAGTGCCGCACAGGGCCACGCTGGCCGAACCGGCTGTGATCCAGGATCGATCCTTGCCCTGGGCCGCCATGACCCACGCGACCCCGATGCCTCTGAGCCAACGCCTGAAGGCCGCGACCCGCGGTGACCACGAGGGCCTGGACCAACGCCTCATGGCCTTCCAGCCCTTCGCCTCGCGAGCGCGCTATGCGGCCTTCCTGCAGGTGCAGTACCGCTTTCACCGTGATGTGGCGCCGATCTTCGAGGCGTCGATGCTGGAACGGATGCTGCCCGGGTTGCGCGGTCGGCAACGCCTGGACGCGGTGATCGCGGACCTCGGCGACCTCGGACAGGCCGTGCCGATCTGCTACGAACCCGTGGTGCTGTCGACCTCCCCATCTCCTTCCCCGCAGATGGCGGCGGACGCGGCAACGCCACCGCTGGATCTGCCCACGGCCCTGGGCTGGCTGTACGTGGAGCAGGGCTCGCATCTCGGCGCGGCGTTCCTGTTCAAGGCCGCGGCGGGGCTGGGCCTGGACGCCACCTGCGGTGCGCAACACCTGGCCCCGTTGCCCGGCGGTCGCGCGATGGGCTGGAAGGACTTCGTCTCGCAGCTCGACGGCGTGCCGTTGACACCCGACGAGATCGAGCGCGCCGAGGCTGCCGCCCGCGCCGCGTTCACGCGTGTGCGGGAGCACATCGAGGTCTGCTGCCCGGTGGTCGCGACGACCTGATCCGCGCGCCGAGGCGCACGCTCACGGCCGCCCGATGCGTGCCGATGGCGCCTCGGTCGGTTGGAGCGCCGACTCCAGCGCGAACCCTCGCGACGGCGCCCCCCGACGCCTATGATCGGCGCCCATGTCGGAGAACGAATCCTTCCCCCGTCCCCGCCGCCGCAAGGGCAGCGGTGCCGTGACGCTGCGCGACGTCGCGCAGATCGCGGGCGTCGCCCCCATCACGGCCTCGCGCGCGATCAACACGCCCAACCAGGTCTCGCCCGAAGTGCGCGAGCGCGTCACCGAGGCGGTCCGCAAGACCGGCTATGTGCCCAACCTGCTCGCCGGCGCGCTGTCCTCGATGAAGAGCCGCATGGTGGGGCTGGCGGTGCCGACCATCGCCGGCCCCGTCTTCCTCGACACCGTGCAGAGCCTGACCGAGGCGCTGTTCGAGGCGGGCTACCAGGTCCTGCTCGGCCAGACCGGCTACGACAACGCGCGCGAGGACGCGTGGCTGGACGCGATGATCGGTCGCCGTCCCGACGGGCTGGTGCTCACCGGCACGAGTCATTCGGAACAGACCCGCACGCGGCTGCGCGCCTCCGGTGTGCCCGTGGTCGAGACCTGGGACCAGAGCGACGATCCCATCGACATGCTGGTGGGCTTCTCCCACGTCGAGGTGGGCCGCAAGGTCGCGAGCTATCTGCATGAGCGCGGGCGGCGCAAGCTGGCCGGCGTGTCCGGCAGCGACGAGCGCGCGCTGCGTCGCTTCCATGCCTTCCAGGAACAGGCCCGTGCTCTTGGCGTCGAGGAGGTGCCGGTGGCCACGGTCGCCACGCCGACCACGCTGGGCAGCGGCCGCCGCGGGCTGTCCGATCTGCTGGACCGGCCGGGCGGGGTGGACGCGGTGTTCTGTAGCTCCGACTCGCTGGCGCTGGGCGTGCTGATCGAGGCGCAGGCGCGTGGCCTGCGCGTGCCCGAGGACATTGCCATCGTCGGCTTCGGCGATCTGGCGCTCGCCCGCGATCTGGAGCCCGCGCTGACGACGATCCGCATCGACGGCTTCGCCATCGGCCGCCAGGCCGCGCGCTTCATCCTCGACCGCGCCGACGGCCCCGTCGAGCGCCGCGCCATCGACATCGGCTTCGAGCTGGTCCAGCGCGCCAGCGCTTGACGGCGGCGTGGCCTCTCTCCGAAGAGGCCTCGGTCGGACTCCCTCGCCCGCTTGCGGGAGAGGGCGGGGGTGAGGGTCTTCGTCCCCGGAGAATCCCTTACTCACGCCTTCTTGACGCCCGCGAAGGTACCGATACCATCGGCGCCATCACAACGATGGTATCGGTACCAATCCAATCGCGGAGCGGGCCGGATCGCCACGAGGATGGAGACAAGCGAGATGAAATCGGTGTTCCGGGCGGGCGCCCGCGTGATGGTGTCGGTGGCCGCGCTGGCGGCCGTGTCGGTGGGCACGAGCGCGCAGGCGTCGGACAACTGGCCCAGCCAGACGGTGAAGATCGTGGTGCCCTTCGCACCGGGCGGCACGTCGGACGTGATCGCGCGCGAGATCGCGATGCGGCTGCAGCTCTCGCTCAAGCAGACCTTCGTGGTCGACAACAAGGCCGGCGCCGGCGGCGTGCTGGGCGCGGACAGCGTGGCCAAGTCCGCGCCGGACGGCAACACCATCCTGCTGGGCACCATCGCCACGCACGCGATCAATCCGGCCCTGTTGCCCAAGATGCCCTACAAGGCCGACAAGGACTTCGCGCCCGTCATCCTGCTGGGCAAGATCTCCAACGTGCTGCTGATCGGTCCGGGCTCGCAGGCCAAGACCGTCAAGGACATCGTCGCCGCGGCCAAGGCCAAGCCGGGCGACATCACCTTCGCCTCGGCCGGGCAGGGCACTTCCCAGCATCTGTCGGGCGAGGTGTTCCGGCTGATGACCGGTGCCGACCTGACGCATGTCCCGTACAAGGGCAGCGCGCCCGCGATCCAGGACGTGATGGGCGGCCAGGTGCCGATGAGCTTCGAGACCGTGACCGTGGCGCTGCCGCAGATCAAGGCGGGCAAGGTCAAGGCGCTGGCGGTGACCTCGGCCAAGCGCAGCGCGCAGCTGCCCGACGTGCCGACGCTGGCCGAGTCCGGCGTCCCCGGCTTCGACGTGTCGAGCTGGCAGGCCTTCTACATGCCCGCGGGCACGCCGGCGTCCACCGTGGCCAAGTTCAACGCGGAGGTGCAGAAGATCGTCGCGATGCCCGAGGTCAAGGCCAAGATGGAGGCGCTGGGTCTGGAGTACACGCCCAACACGCCGGCCCAGTTCGCCGAGTTCCAGAAGGCCGAGCAGGCCAAGTGGGCCAAGGTGATCAAGGACGGCAACGTCAAGCCATGACCCTGGCGCCCCGGTCC
Organism: Mitsuaria chitosanitabida ATCC BAA-476 = NBRC 102408; assembly: GCF_001598255.1. Classification (GTDB taxonomy): domain Bacteria; phylum Pseudomonadota; class Gammaproteobacteria; order Burkholderiales; family Burkholderiaceae_C; genus Roseateles; species Roseateles chitosanitabidus. The sequence goes on along the minus strand of NZ_BCYP01000033.1, from coordinate 127,774 downwards.
GGGGCGCGCGGGCGCGGACCGGGCGCGATCCGCCTCCCGCACAGCGAGGGAAACCACCCGGCGGGGCGCTTGTCGGCGGCCTCCTAGAATGGGTTTCAAGACCCTCAGAGGAGACAGCATGGTGACGGCCCGACGCGGCAAGACCGCCCCCGGCAATGACGACCCCGCGCGACCCAAGGGTCCGCGGGTGCTCAAGAAGTACCCCAATCGGCGGCTCTACGACACGCACACCAGCAGCTACATCACCTTGGCCGACGTCAAGAAGATGGTGCTGGAGGGGCTGGAGTTCGAGGTCCGCGACGCCAAGAGCGGCGACGAGCTGACGCGCTCGATCCTGCTGCAGATCATCCTGGAGGAGGAGATGGGCGGGATGCCCATGTTCTCCACGCCGCTGCTGGCGCAGATCATCCGCTTCTACGGCCATGCGATGCAGGGCTTGATGGGCGCGTACCTCGAGAAGAACCTGCAGGCCTTCGGCGAGATGCAGTCGCGCTTCGCCGAGCAGAGTAAGAGCGGCGGGTTCGACCCGCAGCTGTGGTCGCAGTTCATGAGCGGTCAGGCGCCGATGATGCAGGGCCTGATGGGCAACTACCTGGAGCAGTCCAAGAACCTGTTCTTGCAGATGCAGGAGCAGTTCCAGAGCGCCGGCAACATGTTCCCCGGCATGCCGGGCTTCCCGCCCGGTCCGCCGAAGAAGTGATCGCCGCGGGGCGGCGAGCTGGCGTCTGACGCGACTCGCGCCGGCGCCTCGTCGCCCGATCGCGGACCGCTAGAGCCCATGCCGCCGATGCCACTCGGCGAGCGACTCGTCCGGGTAATGCGCGAAGCGCGCGTCGCCCGGCTTCCCCTCCACCTGGACCCACGGCGCCTTCGAATCCAGCAGGCCGTGCACCGACTGGGGCGGGATCGGCAGTGGCGTGTCGATCGCGCCCGCGTGCGGGTGGATGAGGTCGGGCCAGGTCTCGTCGTAGAGCCAGAGTGCCGTGCCGCAGCGCCCGCAGAAGTGGCGCTGGCCGGTGCTCTCCCGGCCGTCGATGACGGCGCGGTAGACCTTCAGGTGACGCTTTCCCTGAAGGATCCGGAAGGTCCGATGATCGGCGCCGAGGTTGATCGCATAGCCGCCGGTCCCCGCCGTCTTGCGGCAGATCGAGCAGTAGCAGCGCATGAAGGGCACGGGCTCGGCTGACTCGACCGAGAAACGGACGCTGCCGCAATGGCAGGAACCTTCGAGGTGCATGGGACTCTCCTTGTTCCGGGCAGGTCAGCAAGCGACATGCCGTGGCCGGGCCTCGTTCGCGCATGTCAACGCCGCCTCTCCGAGGGCCGTTGCCCGGGCTTCGGACCGACGGTTCCCGTCGTCCGCCTCCAGGGAGAACGAATGACAAGAAGCATCCTGCCACGCCGACTGATCCAGGCAGCCGCCGCGCTGACGCTGCTGGCGGCCGGCACCGCGGCCCAGGCGCAATCGCTGCAATGCACGCAGGGCAACGTCCGCGAAGGTGACGCCCGGGTCTGGCTGCTGCGCGCCTGCGGGCAGCCCGCGATCGCCGATGCCTACTGCGCCCGTGTCTACTCGACGCCGCCGCAGCCGCCCCAGCCCGTGCTGCCGGGGACCTATGTCCCCGTCCAGCCGGTGCCGCAGCTGAACTGCCTGCCGACCGATGAATGGCTCTACGAGCGCGGCGACGGCAACCTGCCCGCCTTCGTCCGGATCCGTGAGGGCAAGGTCATCTCGATCCGCTTCGGGGAGCAGGGGCGGTCGCTGCCGCGCTGAGATCGGGGGGGATGCGGCATCCTGCCGCCTCCGTTTTGAGCGGCTGACGTAGAATGCCGCCCCAGCTCCCAGCCAGGCCTTCCGGCGGAATTCAAATGGAATCAACGACTTACGACCTCTCCGCCGACAAGAAGGCCGCCGCTCCCAAGATCGGCTTCGTCTCGCTCGGCTGCCCCAAGGCGCTCACCGACTCCGAACTGATCCTCACGCAGCTGCGCGCCGAGGGCTACGAGACGTCCAAGACCTTCGCCGGCGCGGACCTGGTGATCGTCAACACCTGCGGCTTCATCGACGACGCCGTCAAGGAATCGCTGGACACCATCGGTGAGGCCCTGGCCGAGAACGGCAAGGTCATCGTCACCGGCTGCCTCGGCGCCAAGGCCGGCCCCACGACGGACAACATGGTCCGCGAGATCCATCCCAGCGTCCTGGCCGTCACCGGCCCGCATGCGACGCAGGAGGTGATGGACGCCGTTCACACCCACGTCCCCAAGCCGCACGACCCCTTCATCGACCTCGTCCCCGAGGCCCGCGGCGTCGCAGGCATCAAGCTGACGCCCAAGCACTACGCCTACCTGAAGATCTCCGAGGGCTGCAACCACCGCTGCAGCTTCTGCATCATCCCGAGCATGCGCGGCGACCTGGTCTCCCGCCCCATCGGCGACGTGCTGTCGGAAGCCAAGGCGCTGTTCGAGTCCGGCGTGAAGGAGCTGCTGGTCATCAGCCAGGACACCTCCGCCTACGGCGTCGACATCAAGTACCGCACCGGCTTCTGGGACGGCAAGCCGGTCAAGACCCGCATGTTCGATCTGGTCGCCCAGCTCGGCGAGATCGCCAAGCCCTACGGCGCCTGGGTTCGTCTGCACTACGTCTACCCGTACCCGCACGTCGACGAGATCGTCCCGATGATGGCCGAGGGCCTGATCCTTCCGTACCTCGACGTCCCGTTCCAGCACGCGCATCCGGACGTGCAGAAGCGCATGAAGCGCCCGGCCAACGGCGAGAAGAACCTCGAGCGCATCCAGCGCTGGCGCGAGATCTGCCCCGAGCTGGTCATCCGCTCGACCTTCATCGCCGGCTTCCCCGGCGAGACCGAGGCCGAGTTCCAGTACCTGCTGGACTTCATGCGCGAGGCCCAGATCGATCGCGCCGGCTGCTTCGCCTATTCGCCGATCGAGGGCGCGCCGGCGAACGCGCTGGAAGGCGCGCTGCCCGACGAGGTCCGCGAGGAGCGCCGCGCCCGCTTCATGGCCGTGGCCGAGGAGGTCTCGATCGCCAAGCTGCAGCGCCGCATCGGCGCGACCATGCAGGTGCTCGTGGACTCGGCGCCGGCGCTGGGCCGCAAGGGCGGCGTGGGCCGTTCCTACGCGGACGCCCCCGAGATCGACGGCACTGTCCGACTGCTGCCGCCGGAGAAGGCCAGCAAGCAACTGCGCGTGGGCGAGTTCACCCGCGCCCGCATCGTCGGCGCCGAGGGCCATGACCTGATCGCGCTGCCGATCTGATCGACGGTGTCGGTCCTCGGACCGAACTGGCCACGACAAGGACGCGCCTCGGCGCGTCCTTTGCTTTTGGGGCCCGCGATGCGATGCGCCTCGCCGCGCGGGGCGGCTCGACGCTCACTCCCCGAGCAGCCGGGCGAGGTCGATGGCATCGGCCATCGCCGCATACCCGGCATCGCCCGGATGCAGGTGGTCGCCCGAGTCCCAGGCCGGCGCCAGCCGCGACGGCCGCTTCGGATCGCGCAGCAAGGCGTCGACATCGACCACGCCGTCGAAGGCGCCCGACGTGCGGATCCAGCGGTTCACGTCCTGCCGCACACGGTCCTTCGCGGCGCTGTGGTGGCCCTCGAAGGGCGTGCCCGCGAGCGACTGCTCGTTCGGCGGAATGGTGCCGCCGATCACCCGCACGTTGGCCGCGTGGGACTGCTCGATCAGCAGACGCAGTCCGGCGATCAGGCGTTCGGCGGTCATGGGCGTCTCGTCCGGCGAGAAGGGGCCCCGCGGGTAGCCGATGTCGTTGGTCCCCAGCAGCACGATCACGGCACGGATGCCGGGTTGGCCCAGGACGTCGCGCTGCAGGCGTGCCAGGGCCGAGGGCCCCATGCCGTCGCTGAGCAGCCGGCCGCCGGAGATGCCCGCGTTCAGCACCGCGACGCCGCGTGGCGCGAGCCGCTCGGCCAGTCGGTCCGGCCAGCGCCGATCGGTGCCGGGCGTCGAGCCGTTGCCATCGGTGATCGAGTCGCCGATCGCCACCACGGTCGCGGGCGGCGCGTGCCGTTCGACGCGCACGCCGGCGAGGAAGACACGAGGGCTCATGGTCTCGCCCCCGTCGGGCCAGACGGTGTCGGCCACGTGCCTGCCCGCGGCGACGTAGGCGGTGTCCCGACCCTCCCAATGGAAGGTCGAGGGGGCGACCGGTCCCGGCAGGTACAGCGAGATCGACAGGCGTTCGAGTGCCCGCACCGGCAGGTCGACCGGATCGCTGACGACCCGGGCACCGGGCGGAACCGCGACCGAGGTGGCGCCGCCGAAGCGCAGCGGCCGCAGCGAGTCCGCGGTGATGCCCGCGCCGGCACCGGCGGCTGCCGCGGGTCGGGCGACCGTCGCGGCATCGATGCGCAGCGGGGTGCTGCCGTACTCGTTGCTGAACTCCACGCGCAAGCGCTCACCGCCCACGCTCAGCCGCAGCGATTGCCGCACGGTCTGGTCGCGGAACTGGAAGGGCACCAGCGTCGGCAGCGCGAAATCGCCGGACCACAGCGCTTGCGGCGGCGCGATCCAGCTGGGGGACCAGGCGGTGCCTGTGGCGGAGGAGGCCGGCGGCGGCGCGGCGATCACGGTGGCTGCGTCGATCGCAGTGATCGGGGAGGTCGCGGCGGCCGTGCCCGTCTTGACCGCCGGTGCCATGCCGGCGGGCAGGTCGGCGGCCCACGAGGGCAGCGACGGCAGGGCGATGGCGCCCATCAGCGCGGTGGCACGCGCGGCGGCGCGCAGGGCGGAAAGGGGAGAGCAGGTCATGGGTCGTGATCGGAGAGCAACGATGACGCACTCTCGCCAAGCGCGTGCCGGCTGGGAAGACCGCGCGGGGTCCAAGCATCTGTTCCGATTCGGAAAAGATGAGGCTGGCGGAGAATCGCCGCACCCCCAAGATCCCCGAGGACTTCCCGTGACCCAGCGCGGCATCGCCACCGACCTGATCCACCATCCCTTCCGCGCGCCCGAGGGCTGGGACGCCGTGCCCGTGCCGGTCATGAAGGCCTCGACCGTGCTGTTCAGCAGCACCGCCGAGCTGCACGCGCCGCGACCGCGCGATGGCATCAGCTACCGCTACGGTCTGCCCGGCACGCCGACCACCTACACCTTGGCCGCGCGCATCGCGACGCTGGAGCACGCCGAGCATTGCGTGCTCACGCCCAGCGGCGTGTCGGCCGTGACGCTGACCAGCATGGCCTTACTCCAGCCGGGCGACGAGGTCCTGCTGCCCGACAACGTCTACGGCCAGAACCGCTACGTCACCACCGGGCTGCTGAGCCGACTCGGCATCACGCACCGCTTCTACGATCCGCTCGACGCCACCGCCTTCGCGGCGCTGCTGGGCGAGCGCACCAGGCTCGTGTGGCTGGAGGCCGCCGGCTCGATCACGCTGGAGTTCCCCGATCTGGTCGGTCTGCTGCGGGCCTGCCGTGCGCGCGGCGTCCTGACCGCGATCGACGACACCTGGGGCGGCGGCATCGCCTTCAATCCTTTCGAGGTCGCGCCCGCGCTGGCCCCGGGACTGGGCGCGGACATCGCCATGCATGCGCTGACCAAGTTCCCCTCCGGCGGCGCGGACCTGCTGATGGGCGCGGTCTGCACGCGCGACGCGGCGCTGAATCGCCGGCTGGTCGAGATGCACGAGTTCCTCGGCTACGGCCTGGGCCAGAACGACGTCGAGATGGTCCTGCGTGGTCTGCCCAGCATCTCGCTGCGCTATCGCGCGCAGGACGCGGCGACGCGGGTGCTCGCGCGCTGGATGGCGGACCGGCCGGAGGTCGCGCGCGTGCTGCACCCGGCGCTCGCGGACTCGCCGGGCCATGCCTACTGGCGCCAGGTGAGCCCCGACGCGGCGGGCTGTCTGTTCTCGGTGGTGTTCAAGCCGGCCTATGACCAGCGACGCGTCGACGCCTTCGTCGACGCGCTGCGCTGTTTCGGGATCGGCTACTCGTGGGCGGGGCCGATGAGCCTGGTCGTGCCTTACGACCTCAGCCGCAGCCGCTCGCTGGGGCTGCCGTGGACGCCGGAGGAGGGCGGCTCGCTGGTCCGCTTCGCGATCGGGCTGGAAGAAGTCGAGGACCTGCGCGCGGACATCGAGCAGGCGCTGGGGGCGCTCGCGGGCTGAGGCCGGATCGCCGGCCCGGGCCGGCTGCGCGAGGGGGCGTCGACGAGGCCCGACGGGGGCCTCAGTCCTTCGCGGGGCCCGAGACCTTGTGCCGCATCAGGCGGCCCTTCTCGCGTTCCCAGTCGCGCTTCTTCTCGGTCTCGCGCTTGTCGTGCTGCGCCTTGCCCTTGGCCAGCGCGATCTGCGCCTTCACCCGGCCGCCCTTGTAGTGCAGGTCCAGCGGGATCAGCGTGAAGCCGCGCTGCTCGACCTTGCCGATCAAGCGACGAATGTCGGCGCGGCTCATCAGCAGCTTCTTCGTGCGGTCGGCCTGCGGGTGCACGTGGGTGGACGCGGTGCGCAGCGGATTGATGCGGCAGCCGATCAGGAAGAGCTCGCCGTCCCGGATCACCACGTAGCCGTCGGGCAGCTGCACCTGGCCGGCGCGGATGGCCTTCACCTCCCAGCCTTCCAGGACCAGGCCGGCCTCGTACTGCTCCTCGATGTGGTACTCGAATCGGGCGCGGCGGTTTTCTGCGATGGACATGATGCGTGTTCTTCTGCGTGGGGCGGGCTCGCCGGACTCGTGCGAGCCTCGCCCGGATGACGGCGGGGCGACCGACCAGATGGGGTCGAACGGGCCGCCTACAATCCCGCCATTCTAAGAAGCACCATGAAGCAAGTCCGGAAGACAGTCCTCCTCTGGTATTCCCCGCGGGAGATGTACGAGCTGGTCACCCAGGTCGAGCGCTACCCGGAGTTCCTCCCCTGGTGCTCGGCCGCGGAGGTCCTGGAGCGCCACGACGACGGCATGACCGCCAAGCTGTCGCTCTCCTACGCGGGCCTGCGCCACGCCTTCACCACCCGCAACAGCCACGAGACCGATCGCCGCGTCCGCATGGAGCTGGTCGACGGCCCGTTCTCGATGCTGGACGGCGACTGGCAGTTCCTGCCGCTGAACCGCCCCGGCACGCCGCCCGGCGCCGAGCCGCAGGCCTGCAAGATCGAGTTCGAGCTGCGCTATGCGTTCTCGAGCTTCGCGCTGGAGGCCGTCGTCAGCCCGGTCTTCGACCGCATCGCCAACACCTTCGTCGACACCTTCGTGAAGCGGGCGGAACAGGTCTATGGCCCCCGCTGAACCCGAGGCGACCGACCCGTCCGGCGCGGACGTCCTGCGCATCGAGATCTTCTGGAGTCCGGTCGCGGGCGAGCTGCGCGAGCAGTGCCTGAGCCTGCCCACCGGTGCCACGCTGCGCCAGGCGCTGGTGGCCAGCCGGTGGTTCGAGCCCGCCGCGATCGACACGCTCAAGGCCGGCATCTGGGGCCGCATGAAGCCGCTGGACACGCCGCTGCGCGAGCTCGACCGGGTCGAGATCTTCCGGCCGCTGACGGTCGATCCCAAGGAAGCGCGCCGGCAGCGCTACAAGGACACCGGCCGGCGCATCGTCACGCGCCATCGGCCACTCGGCCTCAAGGCCTGAGCGCGCGTCCCGGCGCTCCCCCTGAAAGCGAAACGGCGACCCCTGGGGTCGCCGTTCTCACGTGGGCATCACGTCGATGCCCGGGCGCTCGTCGCCTTACTTGCAGTTCGCGCTGATCACCGATTGCATCTGGCGGATCTCGTCCTGGCGCATCTGCTCGGTCATGGGCTGGGACTCGCCGGTCTGCGTGCCGCTGCGCAGGCGCACGCCGGACTCAAGCACGCGCATGCGGTTCTGCGAGTTGCGGCAGTTCTCGGCCATCGCCTCGGTGCGTTGCTTCTCCTCGGCGGCCTTGCGTTCGCGCTCGAGCTTCTCGCGCGAGGAGGCCTCGCTCGCGGCCTTGCCCGGCGCCGACGCGGCGGAGGCGGGGGCCGAGGCGCCCATCGCCGCGGCCGCCGCGGGGGACACGGTGGGGCGCTGCACGTTGGAGGGACGCTGCAGGATGTCCTTGTCGGTCACGTTGGGCGGGGGCGGACGGTCGCTGTACTGGACGCGGCCGTCGGCGTCGCGCCATTTCCATTGCGCCTGCGCCGACGGGGTCAGCGCCAGCAGCGCGAGCGCGCACAGCAGACCGGTCGTGAGGCGCGAGTGTCGAAGAAGCGTCATGGCGTGGGGAATGCTCTTTTTGCGGTGGGATTTACCGGCGTCGGCGAGTGTAGCGCCCGGCTTCTCTATAATGCGCCTTTGCGTCTGGAGCTTCCCACATGCGCCTACTCGGAAAAGCGCTCACCTTCGACGACGTGTTGCTGGTGCCGGCGTTCTCCCAGGTGTTGCCGCGCGACACCAGTCTGGCCACGCAGTTCACGCGTGGCATCCGCCTGAACCTCCCCCTCGTGTCCGCCGCCATGGACACCGTGACCGAAGCCCGCCTGGCCATCGCGATCGCGCAGGAGGGCGGCATCGGCATCGTCCACAAGAACCTCACCCCGCAGCAGCAGGCGTCGGAAGTCGCCCGCGTGAAGCGTTACGAGTCCGGCGTGTTGCGTGACCCGATCACCATCACCGCCTCGACCACGGTGCGCCAGGTCAAGCAGCTGAGCGAGCAGCACGGCATCTCGGGCTTCCCGGTGCTGGACGGCAAGAAGGTCATCGGCATCGTCACCGGGCGCGACCTGCGCTTCGAGACCCGCATGGACGCCCCGGTGTCCGAGATCATGACCCCGGCCGAACGGCTGATCACGGTCCCGGAAGGCGCCTCGCTGAGCGAGGGCAAGGCGCTGATGCACACGCACAAGCTGGAGCGCGTGCTGGTGGTCAACGACGCGTTCGAGCTGCGCGGCCTGATGACCGTCAAGGACATCACCAAGCAGACCAACTTCCCCAATGCCGCCCGTGACGACCACGGCAAGCTGCGCGTCGGCGCCGCCGTCGGCGTGGGCGACGGCACGGAAGAGCGCGTCGAACTGCTGGTCAAGGCCGGCGTGGACGCGATCGTCGTCGACACCGCGCACGGTCACAGCGCCGGCGTGATCGAGCGCGTGCGCTGGGTCAAGAAGAACTACCCGCAGGTCCAGGTCATCGGCGGCAACATCGCCACCGGCGCCGCGGCGCTGGCGCTGGTGGAAGCCGGCGCGGACGCGGTCAAGGTCGGCATCGGCCCGGGCTCGATCTGCACGACCCGCATCGTCGCCGGCGTCGGCGTCCCGCAGATCGCCGCGATCGACTTCGTCGCCACGGCGCTCAAGGGCACCGGCGTGCCGCTGATCGCGGACGGCGGCATCCGCTACTCGGGCGACATCGCCAAGGCCATCGCGGCCGGCGCGAGCACGGTGATGATGGGCGGCATGTTCGCCGGCACCGAGGAAGCCCCGGGCGAAGTGATCCTGTACCAGGGCCGCAGCTACAAGAGCTACCGCGGCATGGGCTCGATCGGCGCGATGAAGGCCGGCTCGGCCGACCGCTACTTCCAGGAGAACGACGAGACCACCAACCCCAACGCGGACAAGCTGGTCCCCGAGGGCATCGAAGGTCGCGTCCCCTACAAGGGCTCGATGGTCGCCATCGTCCACCAGATGGCGGGCGGCGTGCGGGCGGCGATGGGCTACTGCGGTTGCGGCAGCATCAGCGACATGCATGACAAGGCCGAGTTCGTCGAGATCACCTCGGCCGGCATTCGCGAGAGCCACGTCCACGACGTGCAGATCACGAAGGAAGCGCCCAACTACCGTCTGGAGTGAGTCTCTTGTCCGACTCGGCGAAGACCGGCGGCGGCCTGGAGGCCGTCGCCAACCCGAACGCACATGGCGGCCGCAAGGCCGCCATGTCGTTCATCCTGATCGCGGTGCTGATCGACATGGTGTCGATCGGCCTGATCATCCCGGTGCTCCCCCCGCTGGTGGGCACCTTCACGCAGAGCGAGACCCAGCACACGCTGGCGCAGCTCGCCGTGGCGTTCGCTTTCGGCATCGCCAACTTCTTCGGCAGCCCCATCCTGGGCGGCCTGTCGGACCGCTTCGGCCGCCGCAAGGTGATGCTGATCGGCTTCAGCGGCCTGGCCCTGAGCTTCTTCGTCACCGCGATGGCGAACGCGCTCTGGATGCTGGTCGTGGTCCGGCTGTTCTCCGGCGCGATGCAGGCCAATGCCGCCGTCGCCAACGCCTACGTCGCCGACATCACCCCACCCGCCGACCGCGCCAAGCGCTTCGGCATGCTGGGCGCGGCCTTCGGCATGGGCTTCATCCTGGGCCCGGTGATGGGCGGGCTGCTGGGCAGCATCGACCTGCACCTCCCGTTCTATGTCGCCGGCACGTTGGCGCTGATGAACTGGCTGTACGGCTTCTTCGTGCTGCCCGAATCGCTGTCGCCTGAACATCGTCGCCCCTTCGACTGGCGCAAGGCCAACCCGGTCGCCGCGCTGGGCCGCCTGCGCAACCTGCAGGGCGTGGGGCCGCTGATCTACGTGATCGCCTGCTCGGGACTGGCGCAGCTCGTCATCCAGACCAGCTGGGTGCTCTACAACCAGCACAAATTCGGCTGGGGTCCGCGCGAGAACGGTCTGTCGCTGTTCGTCGTCGGCCTGATGTCGGTGATCGTGCAGGGCGTGCTGCTGCAGCCGCTGATGCGCTGGCTGGGCGCGCGCCGCCTGGTGCTGATCGGCCTGGCCACCTCCATCCTGACCAACCTGATCTGGGGCCTCTCGACCGAGGCCTGGATGATGGTCGGCGCGATCTTCCTGAACATCGCCGGCATCGCCTCCGGTCCCGCGATGCAGAGCCTGATCTCCAACTCCGCCGACGCGCGCACGCAGGGCGAGACCATGGGCGCGGTGGCCGCGATCAACAGCCTGATGGCGGTGATCTCCCCGATCTGCGGCCTGGGCTTGATGGCGCTGGTGGCCGAGCTCCCGAAGACCGACTGGCGCCTGGGCGCCCCCTTCTATCTGTGCGCGCTGCTGCAGCTGGTGTCGCTGTTCTTCGCGTGGCGTCATTTCCATGCGCCGGTTCAGCCCGGCCCGACCGCTCAGGCCAAAGCCGAGGCCGCGACCTGACGTCCGGCGACCTGATTTCCGCCGCCCAGATTTCCGATTACCAAGCATCCGCAAGACAAGACCATGCACGACAAAGTCCTCATCCTCGATTTCGGTTCCCAGGTGACGCAACTGATCGCGCGGCGCGTGCGCGAGGCCCACGTCTATTGCGAGATCCATCCCAACGACGTCAGCGACGACTTCATCCGTTCGTTCGCGCCCAAGGCGATCATCCTGTCGGGCAGCCACGCCTCGACCTACGAGGACCATGAGCTGCGTGCCCCGCAGTCGGTGTGGGACCTGGGCGTGCCGGTGCTGGGCATCTGCTACGGCATGCAGACCATGGCGGTGCAGCTGGGTGGCAAGGTCGAGTGGAGCGACCACCGCGAGTTCGGCTACGCCGAAGTCCGCGCGCACGGCCACACCAAGCTGCTGAACGGCATCCAGGACTTCGGCACGCCCGAAGGCCACGGCATGCTCAAGGTCTGGATGAGCCACGGCGACAAGGTCACCGCGCTGCCGCCGGGCTTCACGCTGATGGCCTCGACGCCCAGCTGCCCGATTGCCGGCATGGCGAACGAGGACAAGGGCTATTACGCCTTCCAGTTCCACCCCGAGGTGACGCACACGCTGCAGGGCGCGGCCATCATCACGCGCTTCGTGCGCGAGATCGGCGGCTGCCAGGGCGACTGGATCATGGGCAACTACATCGACGAGGCCGTCGCGAAGATCCGCGAGCAGGTGGGTGACGAGGAAGTCATCCTGGGCCTGTCCGGCGGCGTCGATTCGTCGGTGGCCGCGGCGCTGATCCACCGCGCGATCGGCGATCAGCTGACCTGCGTCTTCGTCGATCACGGCCTGCTGCGCCTGAACGAGGGCGACATGGTGATGGACATGTTCGAGGGCAAGCTGCACGCGAAGGTGATCCGCGTCGACGCCGCCGATCTGTTCCTGGGCCAGCTGGCCGGCGTCACGGATCCGGAGCGCAAGCGCAAGATCATCGGCGGCCTGTTCGTCGACGTGTTCAAGGCGGAAGCCGAGAAGCTCAAGGCCAGCGGTCAGGGCCACAAGGGCGCGACCTTCCTGGCGCAGGGCACGATCTACCCGGACGTGGTGGAGAGCGGCGGCACCAAGACCAAGAAGGCCACGACGATCAAGAGCCACCACAACGTGGGCGGGCTTCCTGAGCAACTGGGTCTGAAGCTGCTGGAGCCGCTGCGCGAGCTGTTCAAGGACGAGGTGCGCGAGCTGGGCGTGGCGCTGGGTCTGCCGCCGGAGATGGTCTACCGCCACCCGTTCCCGGGCCCGGGCCTGGGCGTGCGCATTCTGGGCGAGGTCAAGAAGGAGTACGCGGACCTGCTGCGCCGCGCCGACGCGATCTTCATCGAGGAGCTGCGCAACACGCGGGACGAGGCGACGGGCAAGACCTGGTACGAGCTGACCAGCCAGGCCTTCACGGTGTTCCTGCCGGTGAAGAGCGTGGGCGTGATGGGCGACGGCCGGACCTACGACTACGTGGTGGCGCTGCGCGCGGTGCAGACCAGCGACTTCATGACGGCGGACTGGGCGGAGCTGCCCTACAGCCTGCTCAAGCGCTGCTCGGGCCGCATCATCAACGAGGTCCGCGGCATCAACCGCGTGACCTACGACGTGTCGAGCAAGCCGCCCGCGACGATCGAGTGGGAATGAGCATCGCAGTCGCGATGAGATGAGCAAGGGGCCCGAGGGCCCCTTGTTTGCGTTTGGAGATCGGTCTCGCACCACGATCCCAAGATCGCCTTCGCTGGGTGCGCCAGGGCAGAGGCAGCGGGGAGAAGGCCTCAGGCCGGCGATCTCGCCGTGCATGAGACGGCGGGCCTCGACTTGGGCCAGCCTTCCCAATGTCCGTGTGGCTCACATGTTGCCGGCAGGCTCAGCCGTGGATCTGGACGTTTAGGGTGGAAGACGACCGCTGGCAGTTCCTTGAAATGAGCATCGCAAGTGAGGACCTGGACACCTAGGCGCAAGGCCGTCGCATAGATGACGGCATCAGCGGTGGCCAGCTTGTACGCCGCATTGGCTGAGGCGGCCAGCAGAGCGGTCTCGGTATCCAGGAGCTCGATCTGACAGCGCTGCATCAGTTGAAGAATGCGGTCGTGCTGCTCTTCGCTCAACTCGCGCCGCGCCCACTTCGACAACTCCAGCTGAACCATCGTCGGGACGATGCACTGCTCAGGTCGAACCAGGCGAGGCGCAAGGAGGCGACCGAGCTCGGAGTCCGCGATCCATTCGATCCACGCCGAGGTGTCGATCACGATCGATGCCGGCGCGGCGTCATCGATCGAGGCGCTAGTAGCGGTCGGAGCGATCACGATAGCCCTCGGTGTTGGCACCCCTGCCGATGCCGGCGATCTCCTGAGGGGAGATCAGCGGCCCGACGAAGACACCGTTCTTGTGCGGAATGAGCATCAGCTTCTGGCCTGGTTTCCAGTTCAGGGAGCTGCGCAGTTCCTTCGGCAACTCGATGCGGTGGCGGGGGGAGAGTTCTGCGGTCGGTGCAGGCATGAGGGCCTCCGTCTGTGATGAAGCCCTGATTCTTCGCTCGCCGTTCCTTCCTGACCACGACGCACACGAGTGCGATTCACCGGTGTCCTGCCACGTTTTGACCGGCGCGACTCCTTGCTTGAGTCGCCCTGTCCGCGGCGCGGCCGTTATCCTCCGTGCCATTCGATTCGTCATCCGGAGCCCCTCATGCGCAGCGCCCTTTCCATCCTCGGACTCGTGATCGTGCTGGCCATCGTGATGTTCAGCGCCAAGCATCAGATGCAGGCGATCAAGCCCCCCGCGGCCGCGTCCGCCGCGGGCTCGGGCGCGTCGACCGACGGCGCGTTGCCGCGGCCCGAGGCGGTCGGCAAGCAGGTCGAGGACCTGATGAAGCAGGGCGAGCGCCGCGCCTCGGAAGCCGAATGAGCCACTGATCACGGCGCACGCGACATGCCATGCTGAGCGCTGAACGCTGAACCGGAACTCGGAGCGCGCCCGTGACCGTTCACGCCCTGTTCTTCTGTCTGCGGCCCGACCCGGCGACGGCGATGCGCCTGAGCGGCGTGTCCGACGAGATCGCCCATCGCTTCGGCCTGCGCGTGCGCCCGAGCCGGGCGGAACGCCTGCATGTGACGCTGCACCACCTCGGTTGGTACGACGATCAGAACGACGAGGCCGACACCATGGCCGAGGTCCGCCGACTCGCGGAAGGCGCCGCGGACACGCTGCGGCATGCGCCGCTGCGCCTCGATTTCGACGAGCTGCTCAGCTTCCGCCGCAAGCCGCGCAACCTGCCGCTGGTGCTCAGCGGTGGACGCTGTCTCGACGAGGTCCGCGCCCTGCGGGCCGCGCTCGGCGAGTGCCTGCGCGCCGCGGGCCTGCGGACCGATCCGCAATTCACGCCGCACCTCACGCTCTTCTACGACAACACGCCGATCGAGCCGAAGCCGTTCATCGTTCCCGGCTGGGACGCGGCCGACTTCCACCTCATCGACAGCCTGCAAGGCCAGTCGCGCCATGTCGATCTCGGACGCTGGGCGCTGACCGCCGCGTCGGCATGAGAAAGGCCTCGCGCCGGATCACCGGGCGCGAGGCCTTGGGCTGACGAGGTCGCCAGGACGCCAGGCCGTGAGGGCCGGACCGATCGACGGCCCCGCCTCACGACCTCGCGCTCAACGCGCTCAACGCGCGAGACGTTGCCTCACTTCAGTCCGGTCCCGACCGCCTTGGCCAGGGAGCCTTGCGGATCGTCGCCGGAGAACTCCCAGAAGAAGGCGCCGCCGAAGCCCTTGGACTTCACGTAGGCCATCTTGACGGCGATGGTCGCCGGCGTGTCGAAGCTCCAGAAGGTCGTGCCGTTGAAGATCCACTGGGCCTTGCTCACGTCGTCCACGCGGCTGGTGTAGCCCTGCAGGTTCTTCAGGACCTTGTAGTCCTCGTTGCCCGCCTCGTAGGTGCCCGGGGCCGGCGTGCCGGTCTGGTACAGCCCGTTGTTGACGTTCGGGACGTTGGTCCAGCCGCGGCCGTAGAAGCCGATGCCCACGTTGAGCTTCTTGGCCGGCACGCCCTTGTCCAGGAAGGCCTGCATCGCGTCGTTGGTGTTGTACTTCTTCACGTCGCCGGTGGACGGGTCGTTCGCCGGCGGGTACAGGGCGGAGTGGAAACCGGTGATGGTGTCCCAGCCGCCGTGGAAGTCGTAGGTCATGACGTTGATGAAGTCCAGGTAGGGGTGCACCTGGTCCGGGTCGTACTGGCGGATCTTGTCGACCCCCGCGCCCGACGCGATCGACAGCAGCAGGCCCGGCCGCACCGCGTCCAGCTGCTTGCGGAACTCCGCCAGCAGCGCGGTGAAGTTGGCCCGGTCCTCCGGCTGGCCGCAGGCCAGGCCGCAGGCGTTGGGGTACTCCCAGTCCAGATCGATGCCGTCGAACACGCCGGCCGCCGCGGCCGTGCCGCCCGCGCCGTCGGACACCGGCAGGTTGCCCTTGATGTAGGCGTCCACGCAGCTCTGCACGAAGGCCACCCGGTTCTCCGGACGCGCCGCGCTGGAGAAGCCGCGCGACCAGGTCCAGCCGCCCAGCGAGATCAGCACCTTCAGCTTCGGGTACTTGGCCTTGAGCTTCTTGAGCTGGTTCCAGCTGCCGCGCAGCGGCTGGTCCCAGGTGTCGGCCTTGCCGTCGACGCTCAGGTCCGCGCCGTAGGCCTTGCTGTAGTCGGCGAAGGCGTCGCCGCCTTCCCCGGTGCTCTCGTTGCTCGGGATCACCTTGCCCACTTCGCAGCGGTTGTTGCGCACGTTGCCGAAGGCGTAGTTGATGTGCGTGAGCTGGGCCGCCGAGCCGCTGGTGTCGATGTTCTTCACGTGGTAGTTGCGGCCGTAGATGCCCCACTGCGCGAAGTAGCCCAGCACCACCTTGTCGCCGCCCGTGCCCTGCGGGTCGGTCTTGACCGTGAGCGGCGCGGAGGGCTGCGAGCTGCCCGCCTGGTTGAAGGCGCTCACCGTGAAGGTGTAGCTGGTGTCCGGCGTCAGGCCGCCGACGCTGGCCGTGGTGGCCGCGCCCTGCGAGACCTGCGTCGTGCCCTGGTTGACGCGGTACTGCACCGTGCAGTTCGGGCCCGCGGCGACGGCGCTCCAGCTCAGGCTGACGCCGGTCGAGGACTTGGACGGCGCGCTCAGCCCGGCCGGGGTGGCGGGGGCCGAGGCGCAGTTGCCGTTGGCGGTGCTGGTCAGCAGCGCGGCGCTCAGCGCCGAGACGTTGCCGGCCTTGTCCTTCGCGCGCACCTGGTAGCTGTACGAGGTGGCCGCGCTCAGGCCGCCGTCGGTGTAGGTCGTCGCGGTCGGCGAGGCGATCAAGGCGCCGCCGCGCAGCAGCTCGTAGTTGGCGACGCCGCTGCCCGCGTCGGTCGACGCCGCCCAGCTCAGCGTGATGCTGGTCGTGGTGGCGCCGCTGGCGGTCAGGCCGCTCGGCACGGTGGGCGGCGTGGTGTCGTTGCCGCCGCCGGTGTCGCAGGCGCCCAGCGACTTCCACACATCCCACTGGCCCGCGTTGGTCGCGGGCGAGTTGTTCTGCGTCCACCACTTGGCCTGGTACGCGGTGTTGTTCTGCTTGGCGAGCATGTTGGCGGTGTAGACCGCCGACGCGCTCCATTCGGGGACGGCGCTGCAGTCGTAGGCGTGGGCGCTGCCGGCCGTCATCGCGGCGGCCAGCGCGATCCAGCGCAGGCGAGCCAATCGGTTCGTCATGTCGAGCTCCTGGTTGTCGGGGTTGGTGGGTGGGAGGTCTTCGGGATCACTTGCGCACGGCCGTGGTGGCCGCCTTGGCCGTCGAGGCCTTGGCCGCCGCCGCGGCCGGCACGCCGCCGCGGCGCGCTTCCTGCGCCAGCGCGTAGCTGCGACCGTTGAAGGTCACGGTCCAGTTGCTGGGCATGGGCATGGGCAGGTAGTAGTTGATGGTCAGCGTGACGCTCGCGCCGGGGGCCAGGCTTTGCCAGCTGGGCAGCTTGAAGCTGGCGCGGTGGAAGTCGCTCTTCAGGCCGCCGACGTTGTTGCCGGACGGGTTCGAGCCGTTGCTGATCACCGTCAGCCCGAAGCCGCTCTGGTCCGTCACCGTCGAGGGGATCGCGGTCGGGACGTCGAACTGGAACTCGGCGCCGCCCGGCAGCGTCTGCGTGCTGTTGTTGGTCAGCGTGAGCTTGGGCGTGATCGGGTAGTTGCTGTCGCCCAGCGCGAAGCCGGCCAGCGCGAAGCCGATGTCCAGGGTCTCCGCCGGCAGCGTCGCGGACGTGAGGCGATTGCCGTAGGCCGGCGCGGTCTTGAGCTTGTTGTAGAGCAGGGCGGTCAGCGTGTTGCCGATGAAGTACTCGTTGCGCGCGGTGTCGAAGGCATAGTCGCCCGCGAACTCCCAGAACATGACGCCGCCGATGCCGCGGTCCGCGACGTACTGCGCCTTCACGCCCAGGGACTGCTCGTCCTCGATGCTCAGGAAGACCTTCTTCTGCGCGTTCCACAGCCAGGGCGCGACCAGCGTCGCGTCATAGTTGCGGACGTAGGTGCCGGTGAGCTGGTCGGCCGGATTCGTCGCCGGGTTCAGGCCGTAGGCGGCCAGGTAGCTGCCCGGGCGTCCCGAGGCCAGGTTCATCGTGTGCCACAGCGGGTTGGAGCCGGCCGGCACTTCCTTGCTGGCCACGTCCAGGTCATGCCACAGGTTGTCGATGCCGACCGCGCCGGCGCCGCACTTCTGCACCGTGCCGCCGCCGGTTCCGGGCGGGCACTTGCTCTGGTCGGGCAGCGCGGCCTGGCCCCACAGGCCGTTGGTGCCGCCCGTCACGCCCTGCCAGCCGCGGGTGTAGTAGGGCACGCCGATGTTGATGCGGCCCGCCGGCATCGCGCCGCGGAAGTAGTGGTAGGCCCAGTCGGTGTTGAGGTAGCCGATGCGGGCGTACTGGCTGCTGGAGTAGTAGTTCCAGGCCGTGAGCTCCGCGTCCTTCCCGTCGTCGAAGAGCGCCGCGTTCGGCCCGACGAACTGGTTCCAGGCGCCGTGAAGGTCGTAGCTCATGATGTTCACGTAGTCCAGGTATTGCGTGACCTGGAAGGCCTCCATCCCGCGCAGCAGATAGCCGGAGGAGGGCGCCGCGATCGTGAGCAGGTAGTGGCGCTGGTCGGCCTGGCTGGCCGCGTCGAGCTTGGCGCGCAGCGTGCGCATCAGCACCACGTAGTTCTTCATCAGCGCGGCCCGGCGCGCGTTGCTGATGGCGAAGTCCACCGGATTGCCGGCGTCCTTCATGCTGGTGGGGTACTCGTAGTCGATGTCGACGCCGTCGAAGCCGTACTGGCGCAGGAAGACCACGGCCGAATCGGCGAAGGCGTTGATGCCGGCGGTGTTGGTCGACCCGTCCGCGTTGGTCGTCATCGTGTAGAAGCCGCCCGTCTCGGCCCAGCCGCCGACGGACACCAGCGTCTTCACGTTGGGGTACTGCTTCTTGAGCTTGTTCAGCAGGTTGAAGTGGCCCTTGTAGGCATAGGCCGGATCCATCTCCGCGCCGGCCACGCCGGGCCAGGTCAGGCCGGTGGCGGGATTGGCGGCATCGGCGGTGTCGCCGACCGAGAGCTTGTTGGCCGCATCCACATGCGCGAACGCGTAGTTGATGTGGGTCACCTGCGACCACGGGATCTGATGCGCGAGGAAGGCCGGCTGGCCGGTCTTGCCGGTGCGCCAGCTGGTGAAGTAGCCGATGATGCGGCGCGGCTTGTCGGCGCCCATCTTCTCGCGGCCCTGGTCGTCGTAGACCTTGCAGTAGGCGGGCGCGGTGCCGGCCGTGGTGAGCAGGCCCTCGGGCCGGCAGCGCTCGTCGCCGGTGACCTGGCCCTGCACGGTGATGCGCACCGCGGCGCTGGTGGTGGTGGCGCCCTTGTCGTCGGTGGCGCGGGCGGTGATGTCGGCCACGCCGGCAGTGGCCGTCCAGCTCACGCTGAAGGGCGCGGTCGTGTCCTCGGCGACCAGCGCCCCGTTCACGTAGAAGCCGACCTTGGCGACCGTGCCGTCGCTGTCCGCCGCGTTGGCCGACAGCGTGACCACGTCACCCGCCGTCGGGCTGGTGCCCGCCGACGGCGCGCTCAGCGACACCGTCGGCGCCTGATTCGTCCCGCCGCCACCGCCCGTGTCGCAGGCGCCGAGCACCTTCCACACGTCCCACTGCCCGGAGTTGGTCGCCGGCGCATTGTTCTGGGTCCACCACTTGGCCTGATAGGCGGTGCCGTTCTGCTTCACGACGGACGCGCCGCCGTAGGCGGTCGCGGCGTTCCAGTCGGACACGCCGCTGCAGTCGTAGGCGGTGGCCGAACCGCAGGCCAGGGCCAGCGCGAGCGGCACGACCAGCGGCAGCAACAGGGGCCAGGCGGGGTGCGCGTGGGGGCGGACTCTCATGGGGGATCTCCTTGATGTGTTGTGGCTCTTGTGGGACGAGGGGGCCGCGCGGCGGACCGCAGGGCTGAGCGATGCCACGCCGCGGCTGCGGAGGCAGCGCGGCGGGGCAGGGCTCGAGGGGAAGAAAAGGCGCCGGTGACGCTGTCCGGCCGGTGGCCGGACGGACGTCAGCCGGCCAACGCGGCCGGACGCGGAGACATCACGCCGGCCATTCGGGGACGGGGGACCTGTCGGGGTGGGTGGGCGCGGCCGGGAGCGATGGGGCCGGGATCGGCGCGAGACGGCAGGGCGCGCGCAGGGCGCGGCGGGCGGTCCGGGAGAAGGCGCGTGCAGGCATGGAAGTCATTCCTCGCGATCGACGTGCTGTCCGCGGGTCGTGTGTGCGCCGGGGTTCCGGCGGTCGCCCGCTGCGGCTAGGAGATCGGTACCGCGAGTGATCTCATAGTGGTATGCAATGTAGATACCACTAGAGTCCAGTTCATTCAGGTTAACCCTCGGACATCAAGTAACTCCCCGTAATGATGTCGCTGTAACCGTCAAATGGCGTCAGTTGAGGCGCAAATGAGGTTTTCTCTGAAGCACCGGGTGCTTTGTCAGAGAAAACCAATGTGGGACCAATGTTTGCCCGCGGGCGCGCGTCCGCGAGGGGCATCAGAACGCGCGGGTGAGGCGGACCCGCAGCCCCTTGCCGCCCGGCGACACCGCCAGACGCGTGGCGCCGATCTGGGTGGTCAGCGCGAGCGGGAACTCCGGGCGACGCGCCTGCGCGCCGCGCAGAAGGGCGGTGGTGAAGGCATCCGTCGCGAGGCGATCGGCGGCGGGCAGCAGCATCAGCCGGGGCGCCGAGGCGAGGCGGTGGCGGACGCCCCCGAGACCCGTCGGCATCGTCGAGTCCATCGCGGACAGGGACGCGGAAGGGGCGGCGGAGGCGCCGGCCTGGGCCGCGGCGCCGCCGGCCAGCGTGATCAGCAGGGGGGCCGCCGCGGCGGCACGGAAGAAGCTCATGGGACGCTCCCGGACGAGATGTCGAGTGTTGGAGCGCCCTGTGTGGGTGTCGCGCCGCGGCGCGCGGCGTCCGCGCGCCATGCGCCGTGAAGCGGTTCACAGGCGGCGTCGTCGGCCGGCGCGCGCCTTGCGAAAGCTCAAGTCTGTCGGGGATCGACGCGTTCCCACTGCCCCTCCCGGAGCAGCTCGTGCGGCAGGAAGCGCGCCTTGTAGGCCATCTTGTCGCTCTGCGCGATCCAGTAGCCCAGATACAGGCGCGGCAGGCCCAGGTCCTCCGTCTGGCGCAGTTGCCACAGCACGTTGTAGGTGCCGTAGCTGGCGCCGGCCTCGGGCTCGTAGAAGGTGTAGACCGCCGACAGCCCGTCGCCCAGGATGTCCAGGATGGACACCATCTTCAGCGCCCCGGCCGCGTCGCGGAACTCGACCAGCCGCGAGTTCACGCGGCTCTGCAGCAGGAACTGGGTGTACTGGTCGACGCTGTCGTGGTCCATGCCGCCGCCCGAATGCCGGCCGGCCTGATAGCGCAGGTAGAGCTGGTAATGCTCGTCGCTGTAGCCCAGGCGCATGACGCGGGCCTGCAGGTCGGCGTGCTGGGCCCAGGCGCGGCGCTGGCTGCGGTTGGGACGGAACTCCGCCACGGGGATGCGCATCGGCACGCAGGCCTTGCATCCGTCGCAGTAGGGCCGGTAAGTGAACATGCCGCTGCGCCGGAAGCCGGCCGCCACCAGGCTCGAGTAGGCGTCGGCGTGGATCAGGTGGCTGGGCGTGGCGACCTGCGATCGCGCCTGGCGATCGGTGAGGTAGCTGCAGGGGTAGGGCGCGGTCGCATAGAACTGCAGCTCGGCCAGCGGGAGTTCCTTGGGGTGCGTCACGGTGGGGCGGCGTCGGTGAGGCCCAGGTGGGCCCATAGGCGCGGATGATAGGTCCAATCCCCCGGCGCCTGCAGGCCCGTGTGCGCGGCCAGATGGGCCTCGAACGCGGTCCGCGTGACAGGTGCCGCGCCCAGCGAGGCCAGGTGCCGGGTCTGCTGCTGGCAGTCGATCCAGGGGATGCCGAACTCGCGGCACAGGCAGATCAGCGCGGCCAGCGCGATCTTGGAGGCGTCGGTCCTGCGCATGAACATGGACTCGCCGAAGAACATCCGGCCCAGGTTGACGCCGTACAGCCCGCCGGCGAGCTCGCCGTCCATCCAGGTCTCGACGCTGTGGACGGTCCCCTCGCGCGCGAGCTGCAGGTAGGCCTGCTGCATCTCCGGGACGATCCAGGTGCCGTCCTGGCCGTCGCGCGGCGTGCTGGCGCAGGCGCGCAGCACGGTCTCGGTGGCGGCGTCCACGCGGATCTCGCAGCCGGGCGTGCGCATGAACTTCGCGATCGTCTTGCGCAGCGAGCGCGACAGCTTGAAGTCCTCGGTGCGCAGCACCATGCGCGGGTCGGTGGTCCACCAGAGGATGGGCTGGCCCTCGCCGTACCAGGGAAAGATGCCGTGGGCGTAGGCCGCGCGCAGCCGGGCGGGGCGCAGATCGCCGCCGGCGGCCAGCAGGCCCGGCGCGTCGCTGCGCGGGCCCAGCGCGCGCCGCGTCGGCGGGAAGTCCAGGGAGTCGTCGTCGAGCCAGGGAATCATCCGCTTCATGGTAGCGTGCCGCCTTCGCATCCCGCTGTCCCCGACTCTGTCCCGACTCCCATGATCACCGTCTACGGCATCCCCAACTGCGACACCGTCAAGCGCGCCCGCACCTGGCTCGACGACCAAGGCCTCGCCTACCAGTTCCACGATTACAAGAAGCAGGGCGTGCCCGCAGACAAGCTGCCGGGCTGGATGAACGAGCTGGGCTGGGACAAGGTCCTGAACCGCGCCGGCACGACCTGGCGCAAGCTGGACGACGCGACCAAGGCCGGCGTCACCGATGCCGCCAGCGCCGCGGCGCTGATGGTCGAGCAGCCCAGCGTGATCAAGCGCCCGGTGGTGGAGTGGGCGGACGGCCGCCTGTCGCTGGGCTTCTCGCCCGAGCTGTTCGCGTCGCACGTCTGATCGTCAGGAGGATCCCATCATGTTCACCGGCATCGTCCAAGGCATCGCCAGCGTCGCGCGGATCACCGACAAGGAGGGGCTGCGCAGCTTCACGCTGGACTTCCCCGAGGGCTTCTGCCAGGACCTGGAGATCGGCGCGAGCGTCGCCTGCGACGGCGTGTGCCTGACGGTCACCGCGCTCCAGGGCGACACGCAGGCCGACTTCGACGTCATGCAGCAGAGTCTGAACCTGACCACGCTGGGCGGCCTGGCGCAGGGCGGCCGCATCAACGTCGAGCGCGCGGCCAAGGACGGCGCGGAGATCGGCGGCCACCCGCTGTCGGGCCATGTCGACTTCATGGCGACCATCGCCTCGCTGCGCCAGCCGGCCAACAACCACGTGATCCGCTTCGCCGTCCCGGCCCCGTGGATGCGCTACATCTTCGCCAAGGGCTACATCGCGGTGAACGGCGCCAGCCTCACCGTGGCGGAGGCCGGCCGCGAGGCCGACGGCTCGGGCTGGTTCGAGGTCTGGCTGATCCCCGAGACCCTGCGCATGACGACCTTCGGCGAGAAGGGCGTGGGCGCGCAGGTGCACATCGAGATCGAGCGTCAGACGCAGGTCGTGGTGGACACGGTGCGCGACGCCGTGGCCGAGAAGATCGGCGCGCTGCTGCCCGCGCTGCGGCTCTTCGCGAAGGAGCGGGGCCTGGATGTCGGCCTCGATTGAGACCTCCCCGCAACACTTCATGACCTAAGTCATGCCCGTCGGGGCAGGCCGGTGCGCGGGGCGCGCCGCGCCAAGTCCCTGACCGCCGCAGGGATCCGGGAGGATCCCTCGCTTCCCCGCGGGACGCGGGGATCCCGCTGCCCATCGGCCCTCCCGCCGCTCCCTGCCATGCCGCGCCGTTGCTCGCGATCGCGGGGTCAGGCCATGCCGTACGGCGTCTCGTGCGGCCTGCGTGCCGGGCAGCCTCAAGAGCGCACCGCGCGCCATCCCTCCGTCTAGGGTTCCGTGGCATCCACCACGATGGGGGCCTCGCTTTTTCCGATGCGCCACAGAACAATCCGCGCCATCCTTTGATCTCAGAATCATGCAGGGGGAGTAAAAAAATGATGGCCAGAGGCCTGATGGCAGCCGGACTGCTCGCCGCGTCGATCGCCGCGATCGCCCAAGTCCCGTACGTGTTCACGTACAACCCGGGTCCGACCCGGGGCACCAAGTGGGTCGCCAAGGCCTCCGACGGTGACACCGAGGGCTCCGCCCCGGTCATTTCCTCCGCCCCCCGCGCCGTCTGGGCCCGTGTCTGCTACACGATCGGTCCCTCCGACAGCACCGTCTCGCTCTACGCGCAGACCCGCAACGAAGACCCCCGCGCCCTGGAGATCGCCTGGGGCGGCTGCGCCGACGTCTTCGGCACCAACGTCTGGATCGGCAACCCGCACGGCCAACCGGTCGGCGGCTATTACGGCATCGCCCCCGCGACGCCGGCCGACTGATCCCGGACCGCCCCCGCTTCGCGTCGCGCACCCCCTCGGCTCCGTCCCCGATCCGGCGCGCCCCGACACGACGACCCCGCTCCCCCCGGCCGTTCCGGCCAGGTCTCTGACCGGTCCGGCTTCTCTCGCCCGTTCCGATAAAAACTGGAGGATTCCATGCTTGCCACTCCCGCCCGTCTCGCCAGCTCCGCGCTGAAGTCCGCTCTCCTGCTGTCCCCGCTGCTGCTGACCGCTTGCATGGCCACCGCGCCGACCATGGGTGACAACAAGGGCACCGTGTCCGGCGCCGCCGGCGGCGCGACGGCCGAGAACAAGAACAGCCAGCTCGAGCATTGCGACGAGACGCTGGGCACGCTGGCGATCTTCGAGGACACCAACGCCCCGTGGTGGGCGCAGCTGCGCGAGCGCCAGCTGGGTTCCACCCTGCCGGTCCTGCGCCTGATGGTCCAGCAGTCCAACTGCTTCGTCATCGTCGAGCGCGGCCGCGCCTTCGCCAACATGGAGCGCGAGCGCGCCCTGATGCAGTCGGGCGAGACCCGCGCCGGCAGCAACTTCGGCCAGGGCCAGATGGTCGCCGCCGACTACACGATGAGCCCCGAGATCCAGTTCGCCGGCAAGACCGGCGGCGGTGGCGGCGGCATCGGCACCGGCGCGATCGGCCTGCTGACCGCGGTGGCGGCCAACATCAGCCAGAACGAGGCCTCGACCACGCTGCTGCTGGTGGACAACCGCTCGGGCGTGCAGATCTCGGCGGCCGAAGGCACGGCCAAGAACTTCGACTTCGGCATCGGCGGCGCGAGCTTCTTCGGCAACGCCGCCGTCGCGGGTGGCGCCTACGGCAAGACCCCGGCCGGCAAGGTCATCGTGACCGCCTTCGCGGACTCTTACAACCAGATGGTCAAGGCGCTGCGCAACTACAAGGCGCAGACCGTCAAGGGCGGCCTGGGCACCGGCGGCCGTCTGGGCGTGCAGGGCGGTTCCACCGCCGCGTCGCAGGAAGTCGACGGCAAGGCCGCGACCACCGCGACCAAGCCGGCGCCGAAGCCGGCCGCCAAGTCGGCGCCCAAGAAGGCCACGACCACGTCGACGCCGCCGACCAACAACAGCGGCACCGGCAAGTAATCGCCCCCGCCTCCATGAACAAGGGCGCTGACCGCGAGGTCAGCGCCCTTTGTCGTTGGGGGCCGGCCGTTCCCCGAGGCCGGCCGTTTCCGGCCGACGCGATCAGGCCGCCAGCAGCTGCCGCAGCACGTAGGGCAGGATGCCGCCGTGGCGGTAGTACTCGACCTCGATCGGGGTGTCGATGCGCAGGATCAGCGGGACGCGGCGCTCGGCCGCGCCGTCGGCGCGGATCACCAGCGTGGCCTCGGACTGCGGCTTGATCTCGTCGCCCAGTTCGATGTCGATCAGCTCGGAGCCGGTCAGGCCCAGCGATTCCCAGCTGTCGCCGGCGCGGAACTGCAGGGGGAGCACGCCCATGCCGACCAGGTTGGAGCGGTGGATGCGCTCGAAGCTCTTGGCCACGACCGCCTTGATGCCCAGCAGCTGCGTGCCCTTGGCCGCCCAGTCGCGGCTGGAGCCGGTGCCGTACTCCTCGCCGGCGAAGATCACCGTCGGGACGCCAGCGGCGATGTAGTCCATCGCCGCGTCGTAGATGAAGCGCTTCTCGCCGCCCGGCTGGAACAGCGTCAGACCGCCTTCCTCGCGCGCGCCGTCCGGCTTGGCCGGGATCATCAGATTCTTGATGCGGACGTTGGCGAAGGTGCCGCGCATCATGACCTCATGGTTGCCGCGGCGCGAGCCGTAGCTGTTGAAGTCGGCCTTGAGGACGCCTTGCGCCTTCAGGTAGGACCCCGCGGGCGAGGCCTCCTTGATCGCGCCGGCCGGGGAGATGTGGTCGGTGGTGATCGAGTCCCCGAACAGCGCCATGATGCGCGCGCCCTTGACGCCGGCCTCCTGGGCCTCGGGGATCTGGGTGAAGCCGCCGAAGAAGGGCGGTTGCGCGATGTAGGTGCTGGCCGGCCATTCGTAGACCTGGCCGGTGACGCCCTTGATCTTCTCCCAGAGCTTGCCCGGCTCGGCCTTGACCTTGCCGTAGTTGGCGCGGAAGGCGTCGGGATTGAGCGCCAGCTTGAGCAGCGCGTGGATCTCGTCGCTGGTGGGCCAGATGTCGCCCAGGTAGATGTCCTTGCCGCCCTTGCCCTGGCCGACCGGCTCGGTCATCAGGTCGCGGGTGACGTTGCCGGCGATCGCGTAGGCCACGACCAGCGGAGGGCTGGCCAGGAAGTTGGCCTTGATGTTGGGGTGGATGCGGGCCTCGAAGTTGCGGTTGCCCGACAGCACGGCCGCGCAGACCAGGTCGTTGCCGGTGATGGCCTCGTTGATCTCCGGCGTCAGGTCGCCGGCGTTGCCGATGCAGGTCGTGCAGCCGTAGGCGGCCACGGTGAAGCCCAGCTTCTCCAGGTAAGGGAGCAGGCCGGCCTTCTCCAGGTACTCGGTGACGATGCGGGAGCCGGGCGCCAGCGAGGTCTTGATGTGCGGCTGCACCTTCAGGCCGGCCTCGACCGCCTTCTTGGCCAACAGGCCCGCCGCCAGCAGCACGCTGGGGTTGGAGGTGTTGGTGCAGGAGGTGATGGCCGCGATCAGCACATCGCCGTTGGCGATGGACAGGCCCTTCTGCGCGCCGCCCAGCGGGAACTGCTTCGCGAGCTTGTCGGCCGGCTGGTTGAAGCCGTTCTCGGCCACCGGCTTGCTGTACAGCGAGGTGAAGGTCTTGGCCAGATCGGTGATGACGATGCGGTCCTGCGGACGCTTGGGGCCGGCCAGCGAGGGGACGACCGCGCCCAGGTCCAGCGAGACGACCTGGCTGTAGCGGATGTCGCCGCCCTTGGGCACGCCGAACAGGCCCTGCGCGCGGAAGTAGGCCTCGAAGGCCTCGATCTCCTCCTGCGTGCGGCCGGTGCCCTTGAAGTAGTCGATGGTGCGTTCGTCGACGGGGAAGAAGCCCATGGTCGCGCCGTACTCGGGCGCCATGTTGCCGATGGTGGCGCGGTCCGGGACGGACAGCGACTCGGTGCCCTCGCCGTAGAACTCGACGAACTTGCCCACCACCTTGGCCTTGCGCAGGATCTCGGTGACGGTCAGCACCAGGTCGGTGGCGGTGACGCCCTCGCGCAGGCGGCCGGTCAGCTCGAAGCCGACCACGTCCGGGGTCAGGAAGTAGACGGGCTGGCCCAGCATGCCGGCCTCGGCCTCGATGCCGCCCACGCCCCAGCCGACCACGCCCACGCCGTTGATCATCGTGGTGTGGCTGTCGGTGCCCACCAGGGTGTCGGGGTAGTAGACCGGGTCGGCACCGCCGGTCTTGTGCACGCCGCGGGCCAGGTACTCCAGGTTGACCTGGTGGACGATGCCGAAGCCGGGCGGGACGACGCCGAAGGTGTCGAAGGCCTGCATGCCCCACTTCATGAACTCGTAGCGCTCGCGGTTGCGCTGGAACTCGAGCTTCATGTTCAGGTCCAGCGCCTTCTTGTCGCCGAAGTAATCGATCATGACCGAGTGGTCGACGACCAGGTCCACCGGGACCAGCGGCTCGATGGTCTTGGGGTCCTTGCCCTGCGCCAGCGCGACGTTGCGCATGGCGGCCAGGTCGGCCAGCAGCGGGACGCCGGTGAAGTCCTGCAACACCACGCGGGCGACGACGAAGGGGATCTCCTCGTTGCGGGCGGCATTGGGCTGCCAGTTGGCGAGCTGCTCGACGTGCTCCGCGGTGACGCGCTTGCCGTCGCAGTTGCGCAGCACCGATTCCAGCACCAGCCGGATCGACACCGGCAGGCGGTTCACGTTCGGGAACTTCGCCGCCAGCTGGGGCAGCGAGTAGTACTTGCCGGACTTGCCGGAAGCGGTCTTGAAGCTGGCGACGGTGTTGGCAAACGCGTGAGGCATGGCTACTCCTTGGCTTTTTGTTCGCGGCCCCTTCGCGCTCTGTTCACGGTCTGTTCGCGAGGCCGGATCGGGGCCGATTGTGGCCCTGGCGGGCCGCCTTGTGATGACTCGTTTGGGCGAGACGTGCGAGCGCGCAACGGGCCGGCCGGGCACGTCGCTTGCGCCTGTCGCCCAAAGTCCCCTGTCCGGGCGGGGCCGGTGGCCGGGGCCGCCCCCAAAGGGCGGGGCGCGTGGCTAATATGCCCTCAAGACTCCGGGCCGCCGGCGTCAGGTCAAGGTCCCGCCAGACCGCTGGCGAGCAAGAACTGACCCTCCGCCGCTTCCGACCCACATGCTTTCGACCCTTCCGGACGAGGACTTGCATGGATCAGGAACTGATGTCCCCCACGTCGCCGTCGGCCGCCCGCGCCGCCGAGGCGATCGCCAGCGCCGCGGGCACGCCTCCGCTGCCGCCCGCCGGCCTGACCTTGCTGCAGCGGCTGTTCTCCGCCTACCCGGGCCGCATGGGCCTGCGGCTGGGCCACTGGCAGACCTGCCTGGGCCGCGAGGCGGCGCCGGGCGTGGCGCCCGACTTCACGCTGGTGCTCAACGATCCGGCGGCCCTGCGCAAGCTGCTGCTGGGCCGGGATCCGTTGCGCTTCGCCGAGGCCTACTTCACCCAGCAGATCGACGTGGAAGGCGACTTCTTCGCCGCCCTGCAGCTCAAGGACCACCTCCCCGAGCTGACCCTGTCCTGGAGCGACCGGCTGCGGCTGGCCGTGCGGCTGCTGGCGCCGCCGCCCGGCGCCGGCGATGCGGAGCTGCGCTCGGGCCAGGTGCGCGGCCACACGCGGGCCGAGAACAAGGCGGCCATCGCCTTCCATTACGACCTGTCCAACGACTTCTACGCCCTGTGGCTGGACCCGGCGATGGTCTATTCCTGCGCCTACTACGAGACCGAGGACACGCCGCTGGCCCAGGCGCAGTGGGCCAAGCTGGACCACATCTGCCGCAAGCTGCGTCTGCAGCCGGGCGAGGAACTGCTGGACGTGGGCTGCGGCTGGGGGGCACTGGTGATGCACGCGGCACGCCATTACGGGGTGAAGGCCGTCGGCATCACGCTGTCCCAGCGGCAGCTGGACCTGGCGCGGGAACGCATCGCCGCCGCTGGCCTGCAGGGGCAGGTGGAGGTGCGCCTGTGCGACTACCGCGACATGCAGGGCCAGTTCGACAAGATCTCCAGCGTCGGCATGTTCGAGCACGTCGGGCTGAAGAACCTGCCGACCTACTTCGGTAGCGTGCACCGGCTGCTCAAGCCGGGCGGGCTCTTCCTGAACCACGGCATCACCCACGAGGAGGACGGCTGGGGGCAGGCGCTGTCGTCCAAGTTCATCAACCGCTACGTGTTCCCGGACGGGGAACTGGACCGGGTCAGCAACGTGACGCGGGTGATGGAGCAGCAGAAGTTCGAGCTCCACGACCTGGAGGGCCTGCGCATGCATTACGCGCGCACCCTGCGGGCCTGGGTGGCGAAGCTGGAGCAGCACCATGAGCAGGCGCTGCAGTACGTCGACGAGGCGCACTACCGGATCTGGCGGCTCTACATGGCGGCGTCGGCGCTGGAGTTCGAGAACGGCGAGCTGGGCCTGTACCAGATCCTGGCCAGCAAGCGCGACGGCGGGCCGGCCCCGGTCCCCTTGACGCGGCGCTACCTGTACGACGCGCGCTGATCGCACGGACCCCGGTCCGGGCCCCAGGGAATCGCCGGCCACGCGCCGGCGAAACTTTTTTTGCCGCGGCGATTTAAGTCGATCCGGCGGGAGGTCGTCTTGTGCTGGTGAGGGCAGCTGAATGCCCCGACCAACGAAGCGCGAAGGCGCTTGACCACTCTCTAGGAGCGAACACCATGTTGAGCCTGCACACCAATGCCGCGGCCCTGTCGACCCAGAACTCGCTGAGCTCGACGCAAAAGAGCCTGGCCACCTCGATGACCCGCCTGGGTACCGGCTACCGCGTCAACAGCGCGATGGACGACGCCGCCGGCCTGCAGATCGCCACGCGTCTGGACTCCCAGACCCGCGGCATGGCCGTGGCCCAGCGCAACACCCAGAACGGCATCTCGATGCTGCAGACCGGTGAAGGCGCCCTGAATGAAGTCAGCAACATCCTGCTGCGCATGAAGGACCTGGCCACGGAAGCCTTCTCGGCCTCCTCGACCGCCACCGACAAGACCGCCATGCAGGGCGAGTACGACGCGCTGGGCACCGAGCTGACCAACATCGTCAAGAACACGTCCTTCGGCGGCACGCAGCTGTTCTCGAACGGCACGACCATCGACGGCACGCTGGGCAAGATGTCCGCCGCGATGAACTTCCAGATCGGCGCCTCCGCCGGCGAAACGATGTCGGTGAACGCCAGCACGCAGCTGACCGCCCTGACGACCTCGCTGGCCGCGATCTCGACCCAGTACGCCGCCACCCCGGCCGCCGGTACCGAACTGTCGGCCACCGCCAACACGCTGCTGACCACCATCGGCACCGCGATCGACAAGGTCGGTGAACTGCGCGCCACCTTCGGTGCCGCCGCCAACCGTCTGGACCATGTCTACAACAACCTGCAGAACATGAGCACCAACACGTCCGCCGCCAAGGGCCGGATCATGGACACGGACTTCGCCGCCGAATCGTCGACGATGACCACCAAGCAGATGCTGATGCAATCGGGCACCGCCATGCTGAAGCAGTCCAACAGCATGTCCGGCCTGGTCATGTCCCTGCTGGGCTGATCGTCCGCGATCGACCCCGGAGCCCCGGGCGCCTCGCGCGCGCCGGGCTTCCGGTGGGCATCGACACGGCAAGGCCGGGCGGCGACGTCCGGCCTTTCTCTTTGGGAATTCCGCCCGCCGAGCGCCACGCGCCCGGCGGGCCGCCGGAGATGCTCCGGCAGCGCATGCGGAGGTGGCGAGGGACATGGCGGCTTCCGGATCGACATCGGGCGGCGTGAGCGCGATCGGGGCGATCGGCTCCGGCGCGAGCGGCGGCGCCGTCGGCGCGGTGACCGCGACGACGCGGCTGCAGCCGGTGCTGCGCGATCTCCCCGGTCTGGTGCCGGGCAGCGTGCTGCGCCTGGCCGGCGGCCCCATGCCCGGCGCGCCGGAGGCCGGCTGGCGCCTGGAGTCGCTGGACAGCGGCCAGGTGCTGACGCTGATCGAGCCGCCGCTGGACGACCTGCAGCCCGGTGACCAGTTGCTGCTGCGCGTGCGCACGGTGTCGCCGAGGCTGGAGCTGGAAGTGATGGAACGCCGCGCGGCCGGCGAGTCGGTGTCGAGGGCCTGGACCTCGTCCGGCGCGGGGAACGGCGGCAACGGGAGCGGCGTCGCGCCCAGCGCCTGGGGGCAGCTGTCGGCCTTGCGCGCCGACCTGGCGCAATGGCGCCGCCAACTGCTGAGCACGCCCATGCTGGAGGCCGCGTCGGTGCGCACCCCCGCCGCGCTGGTCTCCGCCTGGACGATCGCGCTGGCCCATGGCCAGGTGCCGGCCGGACCGACCGGAGAGCCGCTGTGGCTGCTGCCGCTGCCGTACTGGGTCCGGGTGGATCGCCCCACGACCCCGTCAGCGGATCGGCATCCGCCGGAGGAGGGGGCTTCGTCATCGCCGGGGGGCACCTTGCCGAACGACGAACCCGCGCTGAGCGTGCTGCTGCGCTGGCGGGGCGAGGCCGTCGCCCTGCAGCTGCAGGGCTCGCGCGCCGCGCTGGCCATCACCGTGCTGGCCGAGCACGAGGCCGTGCTCACGGCCCTGCGCGCCGAGCTGCCGCGCGTGCTGGCGGCGCTGGTGCGGGCGGGCTTCCGGCTCAAGCGCCTGAGCTGGCGGCGCCAGCCGCTGTGGGTGCCGGTGGACCCGTTCCCGCCGATGCGATCGGCGCCGGACCTGCTGGCCGCGGCGGCGGAACTGGTGGCGGCGCTCGCCTGAACGGGCGCGCGGGCACTATTCCCCGTTCGTGGGGGCATGCCACATTGACCACCCCCGGGGCCTCGCGCAAGATCACCCGCCATGGGGATCCGTCATCACGAAGTCCGGACCTGGCGGATGGCGGTCGAGCAGGGCGCCTTCGGCGTCTGGGACCTGAATCCGCCGCTGGAGCTGGTGCATTACTCGCCGCGCTGGAAGGAGCACCTGGGCTTCCCGCATCCGGAGCAGCCGGACAGCACCGCGTTCTGGCGCTGCCGCGTCCATCCGGAGGACCTCGAGCCGATGATGCTGTCGCTGAGGGCGCATTTCGACGGCTTCACCGACAGCTATGAGCAGCGATTCCGGCTGCGGAGCAACGGTTCGGGTTACCGGACGGTGCTGTCGCGGGGGCGGGTGGTGGCGCGCGACCATCGCGGCAATGTGCAGCGGATGCTGGGCACGATGGTCGATCTGACCGCGCGGCCGGTCGCGCCTTATGACGATCGGTATCTGGGGGAGAACTTCTCGCCGTCGGCGCTGGGCTGCACGCCGTTCCATGCGCTGCTGGGCGCGCACGACGCGACGGCGCCGGCCGCCGACTTGCTGCCGAGCGACGACGTCTCGCAGTTGCTGGACTTGGTGGCGGAGATCCTGGATCAGTCGTTCAGGCAGGTGATGGCCGCGCCGTGAGGCGTGGGTTCATCAGCGCCCGAAGACCCTCACCCCCGCCCTCTCCCGCAAGCGGGAGAGGGAGTGAACCTGCACCGAGATCAACCGAAGACAGCGAGCTCCACGACTCCCTCGCCCGCTTGCGGGAGAGGGCAGGGGAGAGGGTCTTTCGGGGTCGTCGCAGACCCGTCAAGTCACCGGCGCCGGATTGAACAACACCAGCGCGTTGTGCAGCCCATGCCGTTCCGCCCAGGTGCGCCGCCCGGAGGCGACGTCGAGCATCAACCGGAACATCTCCCAACCCGCTTCCTGGATGGACTTCTCCCCGTCGGCAATCTCGCCGGCGTTGATGTCCATCAGGTCATGCCAGCGGCGCGCCAGGTCGCTGCGCGTCGCCACCTTGATCACCGGGCACTCCGCCAGGCCGTAGGGCGTGCCCCGGCCCGTCGTGAAGACATGCAGGTTCATCCCCGCGGCCAGCTGCAGCGTGCCGCAGATGAAGTCGCTCGCCGGCGTCGCCGCGTAGATCAGCCCGCGCTGATCGCGGCGCAGCTTGTCCCCCGGCGACAGCACCCCGGAGATCGCCGAGCTGCCGCTCTTCACGATCGAGCCCATCGCCTTCTCGACGATGTTGGACAGTCCGCCCTTCTTGTTGCCCGGCGTGGTGTTGGCGCTGCGGTCCACGCTGCCGCGCTTCAGATACTCGTCGTACCAGGCCATCTCGCGGATCATCGCGTCCGCGACTTCCGGCGAGGACGCGCGAGACGTCAGCTGCGCGATGCCGTCCCGCACCTCGGTGTTCTCGCTGAACATCACCGTCGCGCCCGCCCGCACCAGCAGGTCGGCGCAGAAGCCCACCGCCGGATTGGCCGTCACGCCGGAGAAGGCGTCGCTGCCGCCGCACTGCACGCCCACCACCAGCTCCGACGCGGGCACCGTCTCGCGACGGCGCGCGTTCAGGCGCTCCAGATGGACCTTGGCCTGCCGCATCACCGACTCGATCATGGACATGAAGCCCACGTGCTGCGCGTCCTGCAGGCACACGACGTCGAGGCCGCCGGCCGCGGCCGCATCGGTCACCGTGGGCTCGCCGCGTTGATCCGCGATCGGGATGGAGCCCGGCGGCATCAGGCGCTCGGGCTGCAGCTTCTCGCAGCCCAGGCTCACCACCATGACCTCGCCGCCGAAGTTGGGGTTGAGGCTGATGTTGCGCACCGTGCGGATCGGAATCACCGCGTCCGGCGCGTCGATCGCGACGCCGCAGCCGTAGCTGTGTTCCAGACCGACGACGTCGTCGACGTTGGGGTACTTCGGCAGCAGCTCCTGCTTGATGCGCTCGACGGCGAACTCCACCACGCCCGACACGCATTGCACCGTCTGCGTGATGGCCAGGATGTTGCGCGTGCCCACCGAGCCGTCGGCATTGCGGTAGCCCTCGAAGGTGTAGCCCTCCAGCGGCGCCATCACCGGCGCCTTCACCGTGGCGATGGGCAGGCCCTCGAGCTCGCGCGCCGGCGGCATGCGCAGCAGGCGCTCGTGCACCCAGCTGCCGGCCGGGATGGCCTGCAGCGCGTAGCCGATGGGCACGTTGTAGCGGAGCACGGCCGCGTCGGCCGGCAGGTCCACGAGCGCGACCTTGTGGCCTTGCGGCACGTGGTTGCGCAGCACCAGGCCGGAGGGCAGCACCGTGCCTTCGGGCAGTCCGCCGTCGTTGGCGACGATGGCCACGTTGTCGGCCTCGTGCATCTGGATGGTCAGCGGGGAGGAGATCATGGGAGGTTCCTGGGTCGGATCAACCTGGGGAGGGTCAGGACTTGCGCGACGCGCGAGCCGGTCAGACCGGCTTGAGCTCGACGCGCTTGATCTCGCCGACGATGAGCAGATAGCTCAGCACCGCGACCAGCGCGTGGGCGCCGACGAAGACCAGCGCGCCGTTGAACGAGTGCGTCGTCTGCACGATGTAGCCGATGACGATGGGCGTCACGATGCCGGCCACGTTGCCGAAGGTGTTGAACAGCGCGCCCGACAGGCCCGCGATCTCCTTGGGCGAGGTGTCCGACATCACCGCCCAGCCCAGCGCGCCCAGGCCCTTGCCGAAGAAGGCCAGCGCCATGATGCCGACCACCACGGCCTCGATGCCCACGTAGTTGCACGCGATCATCGAGGTCGACAGCAGCATGCCGATCACGATGGGCACCTTGCGGGCGAAGGTCAGCGAGTGGCCGCGACGCAGCAACCAGTCGGAGATCACCCCACCGAGCACGCCGCCGGCGAAGCCGCAGATCGCGGGCAGCGCCGCGACGAAGCCGGCGTTGAGCAGCGACATGCCGCGCTCCTTGACCAGGTAGATCGGGAACCAGGTCAGGAAGAAGTAGGTCAGGACGTTCACGCAGTACTGCGCGATGTAGACGCCCAGCATCATGCGGTTGCCCAGCAGCTGCTTCAGATAGGCGAGCTTGGGACCCGCGTCCTTCTTGTCCGCCTTGCCGGACTTCGCGTTGCCGGACAGCAGCGCGCCGCCGACCTCGATGTGCTCGCGCTCGGCGGCGGAGACGGAGGGATGCTCGGCCGGGCTGTTGTGCATGGTGCGCATCCAGATGACGCTCATCACGATGCCCAGGCCGCCCATGAAGTAGAAGACCTCGGACCAGCCCACCGCATGGACGATCCACGCCATGATCGGCGCGAACAGCACGGTGGCGAAGTACTGCGCCGAGTTGAAGATCGCCGATGCGGTGCCGCGTTCCTTCACCGGGAACCAGGCGGCGACCATGCGGCCGTTGGCGGGGAAGGAGGGCGACTCGGCCAGGCCGACCATCAGGCGCATGAGGAAGAGCGCGCTCACCGCCAGCGGCAGGCCGAAGAGCATCGAATCCATGCCCATGTAATGGACCGAGCCCTGCAGCATGGTGAACAGCGACCACAGCAGGATGCTCCAGGCATAGACCTGCTTGGCGCCGAACTTGTCCAGCAGCCAGCCGCCGGGCAACTGGCCCAGCACGTAGGACCAGCTGAAGGCCGAGAAGATGAAGCCCATCTGGACCGCGTCGATGCCCAGTTCCTTGGACAGGACGGGACCGGCGACGCCGACCGTGGCGCGGTCGGCGTAGTTCAGGACGGTGACGATGAAGATCATCGCCAGCACGCCGTAGCGCACGCGGCCGGCGGTGCCGGCGGCGGAGGAGGAAAGGGATAACTGCATGTTGTCTCCGGATCGAAATCGAGGGCCGGTCTCTTGGGAGTCTCCGCATGCGGAGATCTCCAGCCGGCTTCCATGTCAGCGAACGGCGGGCGCCCCAGGGCCCGTCGTGTCCGTCGCGCATCTCGATCCGGGCCTGGACCCGGATCATGCGCGCGATCGGACTCGTGGTCAGTTCTGCATCAGGTCTGCATCAGGCTCGCATCACGCCTGGGTGTAGGCGGTCTTCACCGTCGTGTAGAACTCGGCGGCATAGCGGCCTTGCTCGCGCGGGCCGTAGCTGGACGACTTGCGGCCGCCGAAAGGCACGTGGTAATCGACGCCCGCGGTCGGCAGGTTGACCATCACCATGCCGGCCTGCGCGTGGCGCTTGAAGTGCGTCGCGTGCTTGAGCGAGGTGGTGGCGATGCCGGTGGCCA
Organism: Mitsuaria chitosanitabida ATCC BAA-476 = NBRC 102408; assembly: GCF_001598255.1. Taxonomy (GTDB): domain Bacteria; phylum Pseudomonadota; class Gammaproteobacteria; order Burkholderiales; family Burkholderiaceae_C; genus Roseateles; species Roseateles chitosanitabidus. The sequence goes on along the minus strand of NZ_BCYP01000033.1, from coordinate 91,576 downwards.
GGCCGAAGGGCGTGTCGTTGGCCAGGGCCAGCGCTTCGTCGTAGTCCTTGGCGCGGATCACGCTGACCACGGGGCCGAAGACCTCTTCCTGGTTGATGCGCATGGAGGCCGCGGTCTCGGTGAACAGCGCCGGCGTCAGATAGAAGCCGGGCGCGCCCGCCGAGTTGGTCGGCAGCGCCTCGCCGCCGGCGGCCAGGGTCGCGCCCTCGGCCTTGGCGATGGCGATGTACTCCAGGTCCTGCGCCAGCTGGCGCTCGTCGACCACGGGGCCGATGTCGGTGCCGGCCTTGCGGGCGTCGTCGACCTTGAGCGTCTTCATCTTGGCGACGACCGCGTCGATGAAGCGGTCGTGGATGCCTTCGGTGACGATCAGGCGCGAGGAGGCGGTGCAGCGCTGGCCGGTCGAGAAGAAGCCGCTGTTGACGGCGGCCGCGACGGCCACGTCCAGGTCGGCGTCGTCCAGCACGACGAACGGATTCTTGCCGCCCATCTCCAGCTGGAATTTCGCGCCGCGCGCGACGGCGGCGGCCGCGACGCGCTGGCCGGTCCCGACGCTGCCGGTGAAGCTGATCGCGTCGACGCCGCGGTTCTCGAGCAGCTCGGCACCGACTTCGGAGCCGCGACCCATCACCAGGTTGAGCACGCCGTCCGGCAGACCGGCGCGCTTGAGGATGTCGGCCAGGGCCCAGGCGGAACCGGGCACCAGGTCGGCCGGCTTGAGCACGACGGTGTTGCCGAAGGCCAGCGCGGGCGCGAGCTTCCAGGTGGGGATGGCGATGGGGAAGTTCCAGGGCGTGATCAGGCCGACGACGCCGATGGGCTCGCGGGTGACCTCGACGCCGACGCCGGGGCGCACGGACGGGATCGTCTCGCCGCCGACGCGCAGCGCCTCGCCGGCGAAGAACTTGAAGATGTTGCCGGCGCGCACGACCTCGCCGATCGCCTCGGGCAGGGTCTTGCCTTCCTCGCGGGCGAGCAGGTCGCCGAGCTCGGCGCGGCGGGCCAGCACTTCGTTGCCGGCGGCGTCGAGGATGTCGAAGCGCTGCTGCGGCGTGGACAGGCTCCACTTGCCGAAGGCGGCGCGCGCGGCGGCGATGGCGTCGCGGGTCTGGGCCACGTCGGCCTGGGCGTACTCGCCGACCACGTCGCGCGTGTCGCTGGGGTTGATGTTGCGGGAAACGCGCGGGCCTTCGACCCACTCGCCGTTGATCAGGTTCTTGAACATGGACTGCTCTCTCGTCGCTCTGTGCGCGCAGGTCGTGCTGGACGCCCGCGCCGGCTGCCGCCGATCGCCGTGGCCATCGGCCTTCTGAAGGGGAGGGGACGCGACGCCGGGCGCGGGGCCAGGTCTTGCGTCCCCGGGATCGCTTACTGCGGACCCAGCTTGGAGATCAGCGCGCCCAGCTCGTCGACCTCGGCGGGCTTGAGGTCGGACAGCGGCGGGCGGACCGGACCGGCGGTGTGGCCGATCAGGGTGGCGCCGGCCTTGACGATGGAGACCGCGTAGCCGTGGCCCTTGTTGCGCAGGGCGATGTAGGGCAGGAAGAACTCCTGGATCAGGCGGTCGGTGGTGGCGGTGTCGCCGGCGGCGTGGGCGTTGTAGAAGTCGATGGCGGTCTTCGGGATGAAGTTGAAGACGGCGGACGAGTACACCGGGCAGCCCATGGCGCGGTAGGCGCCGGCGAAGACCTCGGCGGTGGGCAGGCCGCCCAGGTAGCTGAAGCGGTCACCCAGTTGCTGGCGGATGGAGACGAAGGATTCGATGTCGCCGATGCCGTCCTTGAAGCCGATCAGGTTGGGGCAGGTGTCGGCCAGCTTGAGCAGCGATTCCGGCGTCAGGCGGCAGGCGCCGCGGTTGTAGACGATCACGCCGAACTTGACGCTCTTGCACACGGCCTGGACGTGGGCGACCAGGCCTTCCTGCGAGGCTTCGGTCAGGTAGTGCGGCAGCAGCAGCACACCCTGGGCGCCGAGGCGCTCGGCTTCCTGCGCGTACTGGATGGCGACGCGGGTGGGGCCACCGGCGCCCGCGATGATGGGCATCTTGCCTTTGCAGGTCTCGACGGCGACCTTGATGATCTCGCTGAACTCCTTGGGCTCGAGCGAGAAGAACTCCCCCGTGCCGCCGGCGGCGAACAGGGCGGTGGCGCCATAGGGCATCAGCCACTCGAGGCGCTCGGCGTAAGGCTTGGGCGCGAAGTTCAGCTGGCTGTCGAAGTCGGTCAGCGGGAAGGACAGCAGGCCGTGGGAGATGGTGGTCTTCAGGTCTTGGGGCGAGGTCATGGCGGGACTTGTCTCCGGGAGGAATCGTGGCGGTGAACGTGTTGGTAGCGGTACCAATCGGAATTGATGGTAGCGATACCAATGACTCGATTCAAGAAGAAGTCGTACGACTTCGGGTATCTACCTACCGTGGGATCGCGCGGTGTCGCTGACGCGACAAGCGGTGGCACGGCGCCGCCACCGGCCCGAGGCCAGAGGCCGACCCGGCGCGTCGCCAGACGCCGGAGCCCGTCGTCCCGACGAGCTTCCGGATCGCGGCACGCGCGGGTGCCGTGGGTGGATCAGAACATCGTGTTCTTGTTCGCCGCCTTCTCGGGCACGTCCTGGACGACGTCCCAGTGCTCGACGATCCGACCCTTCTCGACGCGGAAGATGTCGACGACCGCGGAGCCGCGGTCGGTGGGTTCGGCGCGGAAATGCACATGCAGATAGACCAGGTCTCCCGAGGTGGCGGTGCGCACGATCCTCGAGCTGGTCTTCGGGTGCTCCTTGAAGAAGCCGCTGAAGAAGGACACGAACGGCGCCTTGCCGTCGGGGACCTCGGGGTTGTGCTGCCTGTAGCTGTCGGCGACCACGCTCGCGGCGCTCACGTCGTGCTTGTTGAAGAAGCGGTCGTAGAAGTCGACCACCAGCGAGCGGTTGGCTTCCTCCTGCTTGAGGTCGCGGGCGTCGGGCGCCGCATGGGCGGCGCCGGCCAGCAGCATCGCGCCGGCCAGGAGGAAGGGCAGGGCGCGGGTGGGTTTGCGCATCGTCAACTCCGATTCGATGGGAGATCAGGAAGGGCTGGCGCACGGCTGGCACGAGCGCCGCATCCTAGCGCGCTCGATCCGCGCGCCCCACCCGCGCGCCTCAGCTGATCCGCCTTCTCCCCACCGCCCACAGCACCGGCAGCAGCCCGACCGACCACAGCAGGCCGGTCCCGGGCTCCGGCACGAAGGTCGGCGCGGGGATGTCGACGAGCGACGGACCGACGATGTGGCCGAAGTCGACGAAGCCCTCGTAGCCCGGCGGGCCGCTGGTGCCGCCCCCGGTGAACAGGAAGAAGTTGTTGGCCGGGTCGGTGCTCACGCCGCGCGTCGTCGAGAAGGAGAACACCAGATTCCCCACGAACGTGGCGTTGGCCTCGGTGCTGATCCACGACCAGTACGAGCCCGAGATCGACAGCGGCGGAGGCGCCCCGCCGGCGAGGATCACGAAGCCGAAGCCGTCGGGTTGCGTCCAGCGGCTGGGCATCGGCCCCGACCAGTTGGCCTGGAGGTTCTCGCGGATGGCGAACTCCACGTAGCCCTGCGACGAGAGCGCGCTCGCGTCGACCGTGTAGGTGTAGGTGTAGAGCTTGGTCGCCGCGTCGTAGTTCACCGCGCCGGTGACCGCGGAGGCGGCCCGCGCCGGGGTCGGCGCGAGCAAGGTGGCCAGCGCGAAGCCGGCGATGGTCAGGATGCGCTTCATGGGACTCTCCCTGGCCCCGGCCGCGGGAAGACAGCGAGAGCCCACCTGGACTCTAGGCCCCGGAGCCCCGAACACAAGGCATCACGCGAGAACGAAGCGCTTCAGAGGGACCTGGCGCGCGCCTTGCCCCTCGCCCATCGCCCATCGCCCATCGCCTGTCCGCGTGGCTTGCCCCTCGCCCGCTGCGCGGGAGAGGGGTTGGGGTGAGGGCCGTGGCACACCAGAGCCTGGCTGTTCGCCCGCCTGCGATTCACGCTCCGCAGCCTGCGACGGCCCTCACCCCCCGCCCTCTCCCGCGCAGCGGGCGAGGGGGCTGAGGGACCGAGGGCTTAGCCCAGAGTCCCCACGACCGCGATCTCCTTCTGATCCGGCACCTCGTTGTACGAGAGCACCGAAAGCCCCGGCGCGAAGAGCCGCGCGTAGCGCGCCAGCAGCGGCCGCACCTGCGGCATGACCAGCAGCGCCGGCGCGGTCCCCAGCGACTTCATCTGATCCCGCGCGCCCGGCATGTGCTGCTGCAGCTGCGACAGCAGCTGCGGATCCACCGGGTAGCTGTCCAGCTGCACCTTCGCCCCACCCGCGCGCGCCTGATTCAGCGCATTCAGCAGATGGTTCTCCAGCTCGCTCCCGAGGTTGAACACCTTCAGCGCGCCCAGGGCTCCCTGCGGCCCCTGCAGCTGCGCCACGATCTGCCGCTTCAGCGCGCAGCGCACCTCGGCGGCCAGCAGCACCGGATCCTTGGTCGCCTCGGCGTTCTCCACCAGCGTCGACGCGATGGTCTGGATGTCCTTCACCGCGACGTTCTCGGTCAGCAGCAGCCGCATCACCTTCAGCAGCTGCGCATGCGTGAAGGCCTTGTCCAGCGCGCCGCCCAGCTTGGGCGCGATCGCGTTCAGCCGCTCCAGCAGCGCCGAGACGTCGTCGAACTTCAGCAGCTCCGGCAACTGCTCGCGCAGCACCTTGGACACGTGCGTCGCGACCACGCTCGCCACGTCCACCACCTGGTAGCCCAGGCCCAGCGCGTGCGCCTTGTGCTCGGTCTCGATCCAGGTCACCGGCATCGCGTAGGCGGGATCGAAGCCCGGGATGCCGTCCAGGTCGCCCCAGACCTGACCCGAGGCGATCGCCATCAGGCGATCGGGATAGACCTCGGCCTGCGCCACGATCGCGCCGCTCAGCGAGATCGAGTACTGGTTCGGCTTGAGCGACAGATCGTCCCGCACCGACAGCGTCGGCAGCAGCACGCCCAGCGTCTCGCTCATCGACTGCCGCATGCCGCGCACCCGCGTGCGCAGCGGCTCGCCCTGCGCCGGGTCGATCAGGCCCACCAGCTTGTAGCCCAGCGTCACCGACACCGCCTCCACCACGGGCAGCGCGCGCCAGTCGATCTCCGGCGGCGTGGCCGCGAGGATCGCGCCCTCGATCGGGTCGGCGGGCTTGACGCGGTCCCGCGCGCGATCGCCCATGCGCCAGGCCGCGTAGGCCAGCGCCACCGCGAAGGCGCTGAAGGCCATCCACGGCATGCCGGGGATCAGCGCCAGCACCAGCATCACGCCGGCCGCGCTGTACAGCACCTGCGGCGAGGCCAGCATCTGCTCGCTGACCTGCTGCTCGAACTCGCCCGAGTCGCTGACCCGCGTCACGATGATGGCCGCGGCGGCCGACAGCAGCAGCGCCGGGATCTGCGCGACCAGGCCGTCGCCGATGGTCAGCAGGCCGTACTGGCGGATGGCCTCGCCCAGGCTCACGCCGTGCATGAAGGCGCCGATCGCGACACCGCCCACCAGGTTGATGATCAGGATCAGGATGGACGCGATCGCGTCGCCGCGCACGAACTTGCTCGCGCCGTCCATCGCGCCGTAGAAGTCGGCCTCGGTGCCGACCTCCTGCCGCCGCTTCTGCGCCTGCTCCTGGTTGATCAGGCCGGCGTTCAGGTCGGCGTCGATGGCCATCTGCTTGCCGGGCAGCGCGTCCAGCGTGAAGCGCGCCGAGACCTCGGAGATCCGCTCCGCGCCCTTGGTGACGACGATGAAGTTCACCACCATCAGGATCACGAAGACCACCAGGCCGACGATGAAGTTGCCGCCGATGACCACGTTGCCGAAGGCCTCGATCACTTTGCCCGCGGCATGCGTCCCCTCATGGCCGTGCAGCAGCACCACCCGCGTCGACGCAACGTTCAGCGACAGCCGCATCAGCGTCGTCGCCAGGATCACGCTGGGGAAGATCGAGAAGTCCAGCGGCCGCTTGCTGTTCACGCTGACCAGGATCACCACCAGCGCCAGCACGATGTTGAAGGTGAACAGCACGTCCAGCAGCACCGGCGGCAGCGGCAGGATCACCATCGCCAGGATCGCCAGCAGGAACAGCGGCGCCGCCACGCGCAGGTCGCGCAGCTGCGCGCCCAGGCGCGCGAGCCCGGAGGCGGACGCGGTCGACGGGGAAGGGGTCTTGGTCTTCATGGGGACTCCGGATCGGAGAGATGTCGCGGCACCGGCAGGTCGGCCGCCAGGCTCGGTTCAGTCGGACGACGGCCGGCCTGGAAGGCCTTCAGCTGCATGACGTAGCTCAGCACCTGCGCCACCGCCTGGTACAGCGAGGCGGGAATCTGCTGCTGCACCTGCGAGGTGTTGTAGAGCGCGCGCGCCAGCGGCGGCAGCTCCAGCAGCTGCACGCGGTGCTCGCGCGCGAGCGACCGGATGTACATCGCCATCTCGTCCACGCCCTTGGCGACGACGTAGGGCGCCTCGGCCTTGTGGCTGTCGTAGCGCAGCGCGACGGCGTAGTGCTCGGGGTTGACGATGACCACGTCCGCCTCGGGCACGGCCTTGCGCACGCTGCGCCTGGCCAGCTGCTGCTGCAGCTGCCGGATGCGCTGGCGGACCTCGGGACGGCCTTCGTTCTGCTTGTGCTCTTCCTTGACTTCCTGCTTGCTCATGCGCTGCTGGCGCAGGAAGAGCAGGCGCTGCAGCGGCACGTCCACCAGCGCATAGGCCATCAGCACCGCGGCCAGCGTCAGCAGCGCGTCCATCACCAGCGCCGCGGCCTGCGACAGCGCGTCGGGCAGGCTCATGGCCTGCAGCTGCACGTACTGCGCGGCGAAGCTCGTCGTCACCCAATAGAGCACGACCAGCACGCCGCCCGTCTTGAGCAGCGTCGCGGCGAGCTCGCTGTAATGCTTGGTCGTGAAGAAGCGGCCCAGGTTGGACATCGGGTTCAGGCGCGAGAACTTGGGCGCCCACAGGCTGGTCGTGAACACGAGGCCGCCGCCCAGCTGCGTCGCGACGATCACCGCCGCCGGCAGCGCCAGCAGCGGCATCAGCAGCTTGGCCAGCAGCCACAGGGAAGCCAGCGCCGCCTCGCCCCACAGTCCGTCCAGGCCGGCCAGCGCGTCGGGACCGTCCATCGGCGCGAGCGCCAGCCGGAACAGCCGCCCGAAGTCCTCGAGGTACATGGGCGCGATCAGGGTCAGCAGCTTCAGGCCCGCGAAGAGCCCGATCGCCGCGCCGATGTCCTTGCTGCGCGCGACCTGGCCCTGCTCGCGGGCCTTGCGCAGCTTCTGCTCTGACGGCTTCTCGGTCTTGTCGGCGCTGTCGGACTCAGCCATGCGCGCCTCCCGGTCCGGGCACGCCGCGCATGCCTTGCTCCAGCGTGCGCAGCAGCTGCTGCGTCATGCGCAGGTAGTGCTCCGGCACGTGCGCCAGCACCTGCGTGAGCATGAACAGCCCGAACAGCGTCACCAGCGAGTAGCCCAGCGAGAACAGGTTCAGCGCCGGGGCCACGCGGTTGAGGAAGCCCATGCCCAGCTGCACCACCAGCGTCGCGGCCACCACGGGCAGCGCCAGCAGCAGCGCGGCGGAGAAGACCCAGGCGAGGTTGTAGACCAGGTTCTGCAGCGTGAGCAGGGACAGTCCCGCGCCGATGGGCCAGGCGCGGAAGCTCTCGCCGAGCACGGCGGTGAACAGCAGATGGCCGTCCATCGAGAAGAAGGCCAGCACGCACAGCACGTTCAGCAGCGCGCCCACCACGTCGGAGGAGCTGCCGTTGATCGGATCGTTCAGCACCGCCATCGCCAGGCCCAGCTGCGAGGACAGCAGGAAGCCCAGCACGCCGATGACGGCCATCGCCAGGTGGAAGGTCAGGCCCATGGCCAGGCCCAGCACGGCCTGCTCGGCCGCGGCCAGCACGCCCTGCATCGAGAAGATGTCGATGTGCAGCGCCGTCGACTGCGAGACCGGCATCAGCACCACGGCCAGCACCAGCGACAGCAGCACGCGCGCGGACACCGGCATGCCGGCGTCGCCGATGGTGGGGGCCGCCGACAGCATCGCCACGACGCGGCAGAAGGGCCACCACAGCGCGCTGAGCCACAGCGTCAGCTGGCTGAAGTCGATCTCCACGATGCGGCCCTAGGTGACGAGCTGCGCCGCGCGCTCGAAGATCGAGACGCAGAAGTCCATCAGCAGGCCCACCATCCAGCGGCCCGCGATGCCCAGCACCAGCAGCGTCACCATCAGGCGGGGGAGGAAGGCCAGCGTCTGCTCGTTGATCTGCGTCGCCGCCTGGAACAGCGCGACCAGCAGGCCCACCACCAGCCCGGGGAGGATCAGCACCAGCACCAGCAGCATGGTCAGGTGCAGGCTCTCGCCGATCAGGTCGGTGGCGATCTCCGGCGTCATCCCGCCACCCCGCGCACGCTGGAGATCAGGGTGTTGACGGTCAGCGTCCAGCCGTCGACCAGCACGAACAGCAGCAGCTTCAGGGGGAGCGAGATCACCAGCGGCGACAGCATCATCATGCCCATCGCCATCAGCACCGAGGACACCACCAGGTCGATCACCAGGAAGGGGATGAACAGCATGCAGCCGATCTGGAACGCGGTCTTGAGCTCCGACAGCGTGAAGGCCGCCAGCTTCACCGGGAAGCTGTGCTCCTCGGGCTTGGCCACGTTCGTCTCACCGGCCAGCTGCGCGATCTGCGCCAGCGCGCTCTTGCTGGTCTGCGCCAGCATGAAGCGCGAGATCGGCTTCTCCGCGATCTGCAGCGCCTGCACCAGCGTGATCTTGTCGTTGTCGTAGGGCTGCATGGCCTGCTCCCAGATCTGCGTCCCGATGGGCTTCATCACCAGGATGGTCAGGATCAGGGCGACGCCGGTCACCAGCCGGTTGGGCAGGCCCTGCTGCAGGCCCAGCGCCTGGCGCAGCAGGGAGAGCACGATCACGAAGCGGGTGAAGCTCGTCATCATGAGCACCAGCACGGGCAGCAGCCCGAGCAGGGTCATGATGACCAGGACCTGCGTCTTGAGCGTGAAGTCGCCGCCGCCCGCGCCGGCGCCGGCGATGCGGATCGCCGCCTGGGCCGGGCCGGTGGCCACGGCCAGCAACGCCGGGAGCGCGAATGCCGCGACGCGCGTCAAGGCGCGCCCCGGCAGCGCGCTCGGGCGAGCGCGCGCCCGCGCGACGCGCGGATCCGCCTCGTCAGGGCGCGTGGCGGCGATCCGGGACCTCATGAGCCCAGCCGGTCCAGGTCCAGGCCGTCGATGTCCAGCACGCGCAGCGCGTGGCTGTCGCCGCTCACCACGACCTCCGCATGGCCGATGGGCGTGCCGTTGACCTTGATGATCAGCGGCGCGCCGGCCAGGGTGTCCAGCTCGACGACGCTGTCGGCCTGCAGCTGCGCCAGGTCGTGCAGCGACAGACGCGCCTCGCCGACCTCCAGCGTCAGCGTCACGGGGATCTTGCGCATCAGCGCGGGCAGGTCGCGGCCGGCCGGCTTGGGCTCGATCACCGGAACGTCCTGCACCGGTTCATCCAGCAGGCCCGCGATCAGATCGGTATCGCTCATCATCAATCACTCCAGGTCTTGGAAAGAGGTCAGGCACAACTTGCCCTGGTGCTCGGCCACGGCCGCGCTCATCAGCGCCGAGCCCTCGACCATCACGGTCGCGTCGGCCAGTCGGATCGGGATCAGCGCGCCCGGCGCCAGGTCGAGCACGGATCCCAGGTCCAGCTCGCGCTCCAGCAGCCGCGCCTGCAGCGTCAGCGTCAGTCGGCGCGTCAGCGGGGGCGCGCCCACCGCCGAGCCGGACCGCGCCGGGCGGTGCTGCTCGGACAGGCGGCGCAGCAGGGGCTGCAGGTAGGCGCCGTCCAGGATCAGGCTGAGAGTCATGTCTTGCGCGGGCGACGCCACCGGCGCGGCGGTCGACGCGTCGGCCGTGACCGGGCCGGACGGCGTCGCGGCGGGATCGGCCTGTTCGTAGGCGCCATCGGCCTCCGGCTCGGCCGCGGCGGGCTCCGGCTTGAAGGAGGCGTTCGCCGGCATCGCCGGGGGCAGGGCGGGCGTCATGTCGCGCATGGCCACCGTCAGCGTCCAGGCGTCGTTCAGCGTGGGCAGCGGACCGGATTGCAGCGCCGGCAGGTCGACCAGCGGGGTCAGGTCTTGCTCGGCCTCGTCCTCGGGACGCGCGGCCAGCGCCAGCCATTGCAGGCTCAGACCCGCGAACTGGCCGGCCAGCAGGTGCAGCAGGCGGTCCTCGGTGGCGGTGGGCGGCGTGTCGGCGGTGGCCAGGGCCGTGTCGGCGCCCAGGCCCAGGCGGCGCGCCATCAGCCCCAGCACCAGCGGCCGGTCGATGCGGCAGGCCAGCGGGCCGGCGGGACCGTTGGCCCGCAGCCAGCGCGGTGCCACGCCCGACGGCGCGAGGGCCGCGGCGTCCTGGCCGGCGGCGAAGGGCCGCAGCGTCAGCGCCTGCAGTTCATAGCGGCTGTGATAGCGGCGGTTCCACGGCTGGACCAGCGCGCGCTGCAGCGCCTCGCGCAGGCGCAGCGCGACCTGGGGCAGCAGATGCACCGGCCGACCCAGGGTGCGCGTGTCGAGCGCGACAGGCCGGGCGGGCGGGGTGGGGCGGGACGATGGGGTCATCGTGGATCCGGTGAGGGGTGATCGGGTGGGTCGGGCCGTTTCCGGCGACGCTCCGGATGCAGGTCATCCAAATGTCATGAGGAAATCAGCCATAACCCGCGAATTCTAGGAATCGATGGCGATTTAGACCAGCATTGGAAACGTGTACGTTAGCGGTCGGAGGAATAAATCACAAACAACGAGTCGCGAATCGCACGCGCACCAGGAAAGCGATTTAAGTCCCCGAAGTGGCGCGTCGTCATATCCCGGCAAGCCGCAGGTATTTTATTTTTCATCTTTATCAATACCGATACAGATCGGGCGCACAGCGTCCGGTCCGGCGGAGGTTTCGTGTCGCGTACCGTGAACTTCTTCACGGCGCTGAAACCTGCCTTGACGCAGTGCACAATTGGTTCTTGTTGCGGACGAACACACCGTCTACAGTCCGACACATCAGGGCACACCCGAACGAAAGTCGGGGTCGCAAAGCCTCCGGTCTACCATCCGACGCGCTTCATGAAGGAGCGCCGGATCACGATAGCGGGGTTGCCAGACCTGAGTCTGTGGGCTGCGTGACGCGCGGTTCCTAGGCACTCGCCTGCCAGGCCCCACCCGGGCCTGTTGTGACCTGCTCGGCTCCCGCCGAGGTGATGCCCGCCCCTGCAAGCCACTTGCATCAGAGAGGACGGACATGGTCATTCGCCGACAGCTTTTCACCCCCTGACCCGCATCGGTGCCGCCTGATCCTGGCGGCGCCTGGAGTTCCGCGCGGCTGCGCAGCCGCGGCGCTCCAGGGGGTTTCCGACATTCACGCGTTGTCGTCGCGTTGGTATCGCTACCGAGTTTATGAAAACTCGGCGCGAGGGATTCGCTTCGCCTGAATATCGGTGGTTGAAACTGTCTGTAAATACCGTCGAATATGTCGCGGAGAAAATACGCGCAACGAATGCGCGTCAAATTAAGCGGCGACATTGAGGTTCTCATCGAATCTTCTGAATCAGGGGATTCATGAAATGACGGCTGGTTCTGAGCCATTAACCTGAGGTAATGGGAGGGGCCGCCGATGCATCGGTCAGAGAAGTCTGAAACAGTCGCCGGGACGACAGATCGGGAAAACCCGAGTCGTGCCGGCCAACGCTCGGGAGCCCAGGAATGTCGGTCACGACGCTCAATTCGGCCATCGGCCAATCGGCCATGGAATCGCTGCTGAACCAGGACGCCGTACGTCTGCAGCGCGACGCGCAGTCCATGGCGCATGGTGCGGGCGATAACCCATCCATGCCTGCTTTCGAGCAGATGCTGCGCCGCGTGGACGACCGCGATCAGGACGCCGCCGCGCGCATGGAGGCGGTCGAGCGCGGCGAGAGCGACGACCTGGTCGGCGCCATGCTGGCCAGCCAGGAAGCGGGCCTGTCCTTCTCCATGCTGATGCAGGTGCGGAACAAGGTGGTCGGCGCCGTGGACGAGCTGATCAAGCTGCAGCTCTGAGGCCCCCGGGAAACACGCGATGAACGATCTGCAAACCCTCTCCGGCGGCAACGCCGAGCAGCCCGCCTGGCGTCGCCGCCTGGGCGGCCTGCTCAGCGGCCTGGGCCAGGCCGCGCCGGCCGCCGGCGCCGGACTGCGCGGCGCCGCGCCGCTGCTGGTGCTGGCCGCCGTGGGGACGGCCCTGGTGCTGACGCTGCTGTGGCGCGACCAGGCCGGCTACAAGCCCGTCTTCGGTCAGCGCGAGCACGTGCCGACCGCCGACGTGCTGTCGGTGCTGGACGCCGAGCACATCGGCTATCGCCTTCATCCGGACAGCGGCCAGGTGCTGGTGCCCGAGGCCGAGCTGGGTCGCGCGCGCATGCTGCTCGCCGCCAAGGGCGTGGTCGCCAAGCTGCCCGCCGGCCTGGAGCTGATGGACAAGAACGACCCGCTGGGCGTGAGCCAGTTCGTGCAGGACATCCGCTTCCGTCGCGGCCTGGAGGGCGAACTCGCGCAGAGCATGATGGCGCTGGACGCCGTCGAGTCGGCCCGCGTCCACCTGTCCATCGCCAAGAGCAGCTCGTTCGTGCTGAACGACGGCCAGAAGAGCTCCGCCTCGGTGGTGCTGACGCTCAAGCCGGGTCGCTCGCTCAACAACGAGCAGATCGCCGCGGCGATCAACCTGGTCGCCGGTTCGGTGGCCAATCTGGAGCCGGCCCGCGTGAGCCTGGTCGACCAGCAGGGCAACCTGCTGTCGGCCCGCGTCGACATGAGCGAGGGCTTCGACGGTGGCGCCCAGGGCAACGAAGCCCAGCGCCGCATCCAGGACGAGGTGCGCCGCAACGTGCACGAGCTGCTGGCCCCGGTGCTGGGCGAGCAGAACTATCGCCTCAGCGTCACCGCCGACGTCAACAACGACCGCGTGCAGGAGACCCGCGAGCAGTACGGCGACGCGCCCAAGCTGACCAACGAGGCCATGCGCGAGGAGCAGGACCGCGAGCGCATCGCGCTGGGCGTGCCGGGCTCGCTGAGCAACCGTCCGCCGGCCGCGCTGGCCGCCGCCGCGGCCTCCGCCGCGCAGGGCGAGGACCCCAACGCCGCGGCCAACGGCAACAGCAACACCGCGCGCAAGAACGCCTCGACGCGCCAGTACGCCTACGACCGCTCGATCACGCAGGTGAAGAAGAGCCGCGGCCGCCTGGAGCGCCTGAGCGTGGCCGTGCTGCTGAACACCGCCGCCGCGCCCGGTGGCGCGAAGGACTGGTCGCCGGCCGACGTCGCCAAGATCGAACGCCTGATCAACGGCGGCCTGGGCATGGACACGAACCGTGGCGACAAGCTGAGCGTCTCGACGCTGGCCTTCCCGCAGGCGCCGATCGCCGAGCCCTGGTACCAGCAGCGCGACACGCTCGTCGAGTTCGGCGGTTGGGGCGCCTACGCGCTGGCCGCGGTGCTGGGCTACTTCCTGCTGGCGCGTCCGCTGCTGCGCATGGGCCAGCACGCGCTGGGCATGGGCGGTCGCAAGGCCGCGAGCCGCGCGACCGAGCGCCGCCCCGGCGCGCCCGAGATCACGCCGCTGGAGCCGCTGCCGGGCAGCGGTGGCGCGGCCGCCGCGGCGCCCGCGCTCGGCGCGGACAGCGGTCCGGCGCTGGGCCTGCCCGGCCTGGCCGGCGCGCCCGCCGCGGTGCAGCAGTCCGGCTCCGCCGTGACGCCGCTGCTGGAGAACTTTGAGCTGCCGCCCCCGGGATCCCCGGTGGACGTGCTGGTGGACCACCTGAAGGTGCTCGCGGCCAAGGAGCCGGAGCGGGTGGCGGAAGTCGTCAAGCAATGGGTGCAGAAGAAAAATGGCCGAAGCGAGTGATTTCATTCCGCCCGGCAGCGCCGCGTCGCTGAGTCCGGTCGAGCGTGCCGCCATCGTGCTGCTGAGCATGGGCGAGGAGCCCGCGGCCGCCGTGCTTCGCTGCCTGTCGCGCGAGGAGCTGCTGGACGTCACGCAGGTGATGTCGCGCCTGTCGGGCATCAAGGTGGACTGGGTGAAGACGGCCCTGCAAGGCTTCTTCGACGACTACCGCGAGCAGAGCGGCGTGCACGGCGCGTCGCGCAGCTACCTCAAGCGCTCGCTGGACCTGGCCCTGGGCGGCCAGATCGCGTCCAGCGTGCTCAACAGCATCTACGGCGACGCCATCCGTCCCAAGATGCAGCGCCTGCAGTGGGCCTCGCCCAAGTGGCTGGCCGAGCAGATCAGCCATGAGCACCAGCGCATGCAGGCCGTGTTCCTGGCCTTCCTGCCGAGCACGCTCGCCAGCGAGGTCCTGGCCGCGCTGCCCGAGGGCGCCGCCGGCGGCCGCGACCGCGTGCTGCTGCAGATGGCCCGCCTGTCGGAGGTCGACGCCGAGCTGCTGGCGGAGCTCGAGGAGCTGGTCGAGCGCTGCCTGTCCGGCCTGGGCCAGCAGGGCGCCGCGGTCGAGGGCGTCAAGCAGGTCGCCGAGATCCTGAACCGTCTGCCCGGCCAGCGCCAGGAGATGGTGGAGCTGCTGCGCGCGCACGACGCCGCGGTGGTCGCCGAGATCGAGACCTCGATGTACGAGTTCTTCATGCTGTCGCGCCAGAGCGAGGCCACGCTCACCCGCCTCATCGAGGAAGTCCCGATGGAGCTGTGGGCGGTCGCGCTCAAGGGCGCCGAGCCGCCGGTGCGCGATGCGCTGCTGGCCGCGATGCCGCGCCGCCAGGCGCAGAGCTTCGAGGACCTGATGCGTCGCGGCGGCCCGATGCCGCTGAGCCGCGTCGAGCAGGCGCGCGCCGAGATCATGGCCCAGGTCAAGGCCCTGGCCGACGCCGGCGAGATCCAGGTCCAGCTGTTCGCCGAGGACGTCGTCGAATGAAGACGCTGCGCCCGCACCGCTTCCCGCCGCTGGCGCAAGTCGGCCGCGCCGCCGCCCTGGACGGCCAGAGCGGCGCGCAGCTGCAGGCCAGCCTGGCGCAAGGCTTCCAGGAAGGCCTGGCCAAGGGCTACGAGGAAGGCTACGCGAGCGGTCTGGGCACCGGCACCGACGAGGCCCGCGCCGCCGCCGAGGCGGCCGGCCACGCCGAGGGCCTGGCCGCCGGCCGCGAGGACGCCAGGGCGCTGCTGACCAGCCCGGTCGCCGCCGTCGACACCTTGCTGAGCCACCTGTGCCAGCTGCAGCAGGACTACCAGTCGGCCATGCGCCGCGAGGTGGTCGAGCTGGTCGAGCGCGTCGCGCGCCAGGTCATCCGCGCCGAGCTGACGCTGCGCCCCTCGCAGTTGATGGCGCTGGTCGACGAGACCCTGTCCTCGATGCCGCCCTCGCACGACGGCGTCGAGGTCTTCCTGAATCCCGAGGACCGCCAGCGCCTGCTGGAACTGGGGCCGGAGCGCGTCAAGGAATGGACGCTGCGCGCCGACGCCGCGCTGGAGCCGGGCGAGTGCCGCGTGCTCGCCGGCGGCCGCGAGGCCGACGCCGGCTGCCGTCAGCGCCTGACCGCCACGATGGCGCAGGTCCGCGGCCAGCTGATGCCGGAGACGACGATCGACGGTCAGGCAAGCCCTGACCCCGTGGCCGCCGCGACCGTCTCGAACGCCGCGACCGCCACCGACGGGGAGGTCGCGCCGTGATCAGCAACGCGCTGCGTCGTGTCGAGCTCGGCGACGTGCCGGTGGCCACGCCCACCGGCCGCCTCGTCGGCGCGTCCGGCCTGCTGCTGGAAGCGTCCGGCTGCACGCTGCGCACGGGCCAGCGCTGCCTGATCGAGGCCCAGGGCGACGGCGCGACCGGCGAATGGCTGGCCGCGCAGGTCGTGGGCTTCCGCGACCAGGTCGCCTACCTGATGCCCTTCAAGAAGCCCGACGGCCTGGCCGCCGGCGCCCGCGTGCTGCCGGCGCCGGAGCGCTCCTCGCTGATGATCGGCCCGCAGTGGCTGGGCCGCATCGTCAACGGCCTGGGCGAACCCATCGACGGCCTGGGCCGTCTCGGTGGCGACCAGCCGCTGCAGATGGTCCCGCCCAAGGTCAATCCGCTGCGCAAGAAGCCGGTCGAGGAACCCCTGGACGTCGGCGTGCGCGCGATCAACGGCCTGCTGACGCTGGGCCGCGGCCAGCGCGTCGGTCTGATGGCCGGCTCCGGCGTGGGCAAGAGCGTGCTGCTGGGCCTGATCACCCGCAACACCGTCGCGGACGTGGTCGTCGTCGGCCTGATCGGCGAGCGCGGCCGCGAGGTGCGCGAGTTCATCGACCTGTCGCTGGGCGCCGAGGGCCTGTCCCGCGCCATCGTCGTGGTCGCCCCGGCGGACGAGTCGCCGCTGATGCGCCTGCGCGCCACCGAGCTGTGCCACAGCATCGCCGCCCATTACCGCGACCAGGGCCAGCACGTGCTGCTGCTGGTGGACTCGCTGACCCGCTACGCCATGGCGCGGCGCGAGGTCGCGCTGGCGCTGGGCGAGCCGCCCGCCACCCGCGGCTATCCGCCGTCGGTCTTCAGCCTGCTGCCGGAGCTCGTCGAGAGCGCCGGCAACGGGGAGGGCGAGGGCAGCATGAGCGCCATCTACACGGTCCTGGCCGAGGGCGACGACCAGCAGGATCCGGTGGTCGACACCGCCCGCGCCATCCTGGACGGCCACATCGTGCTGTCCCGGGCGCTGGCCGAGCGCGGCCACTACCCCGCCATCGACGTGGCCCAGTCCATCAGCCGCTGCATGGCGCTGGTGGCCGACCGGCCCCAGCAGCAGCAGGCGCGCGAGCTCAAGCAGCTGATGGCCCGCTTCGAGCAGGTGCGCGAGCTGATGCCGCTGGGCGCCTACGTGCCCGGCGCCGATCCGGCCACCGACCGCGCCGTCGCGCTGTGGCCGCGCATCGAGCACTTCCTGCACCAGGGCACCCACGAGGGCGCGCCGCTGGCGCAGACACAGGAACGACTCCGGGAGCTGCTGGCATGAGCGCCGACAAGAACACCCTGCGCCGCCAGCTCGGCCGCCTGGCCGAGCTGCAGCAGCTGCAGCTGGACCGCCAGCAGGCCCGGCTCGTCGCGCAGCAGCAGCTGTGCCGCCGCGTGCAGGGCACGGTCGACCGGCTGGAGGCGCTGGGCGCCCACGCCACGCTGGCCGGCGCGCAGCTGCCCGGCCTGGCGCAGAACAGCGCCGCCTACAAGCAGGCCATGCTGGGCTGGGCCGACCGCCAGCGCGAGGAACTGGCCCGCGGCCAGGCCGAGCTGGAAGTGGTCCGCGCCGAGACCCTGGCCGCCGCCCGCAAGCAGGAGACCCTGCGTCAGCTGGTCGAGCGCGCGGACGCCAAGGCCCGCGTCGAGCAGGCCCGCCGCGAGCAGAAGGGCCAGGACGAGATCGCCAGCCAGGCGCCGAGCGCCCGCAACGACAGCGCCTTCGGCGGGCTGAGTGCCTTCGGGGCGCTGGTCGCCCTGAACACGACGCGGGGTCGCCATGGCTGATCGCGCCCGCCTGCTCGCCCGTTCGTCCGGCCGCCTTAAGTCCCGGCCGCTGCCGGTCGTCTTCCACCAGGGAAGTCCCAACCCTGGAATCCCTGGAGGAGCCCGTCATGGCCACTAGTTTCGATCCGACCTCGACCGCCACCAACCTGGCCACCGCCTATGTCCAGCCGGCGCAGACCCTGCTGGACGCCCAGACCAAGGCGGCCCAGACCGCGTCGACCGGACTGACCCAGCTGCAGAGCGCGCTGAGCGCCTTCAAGACGGCCATGGCCGCGCTGTCGTCCAAGCCGGGCCAGAGCGTGACGCAGTACAGCGCCACGCCCAGCGACACGTCCACCATGACCGCGACGGCGACCTCGGGCGCGCAGCCGACCAGCACGCCGCTGTTCGTCGAGCAGCTGGCGACCACGCACCAGGTCGCCTTCCAGGACCTGCCGGCGGTGCCGGCCGGCCCGGGCAGCATGTCCATCCAGCTGGCCAACGGCACGAGCTTCAACGTCGACCTGGCCAGCGCCGACGCCGACGGCGACGGCACGCTGTCGCAGACCGAGATCGCCCGCGCCATCAACACCGCCGCCAAGGGCAGCGCCACCGCCATGGTCGTGACCGTGGGCGGCGCCACGCAGCTGATGCTGAGCTCCGGCGTCAGCGGCGCCGGCGGCAAGCTGACCATCGACACCTCCGGCCTGTCGGGCCCGCTCAAGACCGCGCTGGACGACACGACCAAGCGCAAGGAGCTGGTCGGCGCGCAGGACGCGGTGGTCTGGCTGGGCGCGCAGGGCACCGGCGTGCGCCTGCAGCAGAGCAGCAACACCGTCACGGCGATCCAGGGCGTGACCGTCACGCTGAAGAAGGTCCAGAACGCCGGCGACGCGCCCGTGACCCTGAACGTCGCCCGCGACGACAGCGCCACCCAGACCAAGCTGCAGAACTTCGTCGACGCGTACAACACGCTGGAGAAGGCGCTGGACAGCCTGACCGTGGTCGGCAAGGACGGCACCGCCAACGGCGCCTTCGCCAGCGACGCCGGCGTGCGCGCCATGCGCGACCGCATCGGCAACCTGCTGCGCGCGGACTACGGCGGCAGCAACCTGCGCACGCTGGGCGTGAGCGTCTCCCGCGACGGCTCGCTGAGCCTGGACAGCACCAAGCTGGCCAAGGCGCTGACGGCGACGCCGGACGCGCTGGACAAGGTGATGGGCTCCACCGCGCTGAGCGGGTCCTCGGGCGTGCTGGGCGCGCTCGACAAGCTGGCCGACAGCTGGACCAACAGCTCCAGCGGCCAGATCAAGCAGCGCCAGACCTCGATCCAGGCGCAGCAGAAGAGTCTCAACGACCGTCAGGCCCGCCTGACGGACCAATACAACCAGGCGTACCAGCGCTACCTCCAACAGTTCACGCAGCTGCAGAACCTGCAGTCGCAACTGTCGGGCACAGGCAGCATGTTCGACGCCGTCTCGGCCTGACGGCCGGGAAGACGACCCGCCACCGATGAGTCACGACGCCTACCAGAGCTACCAGACCGTCAACCTGCATGCGCAGACCGCGCAGGCCTCGCCGCTCCAGCTGGTGCTGGTGCTGATGGACGGCCTGCTCGACGAGCTGGCCCGCGCCCGCGCCCACATCGAGGCGCGCCGTTTCGAGCTCAAGGCGGCCAGCCTGGAGAAGTGCGTCGCGATCATCAACGGCCTGTCGAGCGCGCTCGACCTGGAGGCCGGCGGCGAGGTCGTCGCCAACCTGGCGCGGCTGTACGACTACTGCGCCGAGCGGCTGTACCGCGCCGGCGTGGACCTGGACGTCGCGCCGGTGGACGAGGTCCGCGGCCTGCTGACGCAGATCCGCGGCGGCTGGCAGGGCGTGCTCGCCCGCAAGGCCTGAGGAGGGACGCGCGATGCCGGCCTCCTCCCCGATCACCGCCCGCCTGCAGATGCTGGGCGAGCGCCTGCGCGACGCCTGCGCGTCGCGCAACTGGACCTCCGTCGCCCGCACCGACGTCGAACTGGCGCAGCTGCTGGGCACCCTGGACGCCTCCCGGCTGAGCCCCGGCGAGCGCGGCGCGCTGCAGCAGCTGCGCCGCCTGCACGCGCAGGTGCGCGGCGAGTGCGAGCGCGAGCTGGACCGCGTCCGCCAGACCCTGGACCAGATGCAGCAGCAGCGCCAAGGCTGGTCCGCCTACGCGGAAAGCCAGGACTGGGGCTTGGAGGCGCAAGCATGACGATGACGACGACCCCGCGCGCGAACGCGCTGGCCCAGCCCGTGGCCAAGGCCCCCACCGATACCCGCACGAGCGCCCGCGCGGCGCGCGACGACGCGACCGCCGCCGGCGCGCTCGTCGAGGACGCGGATCCGACGTCCTCCGCCAAGGGCGGACAGGACGCGGGGCGCAATGCCTCGAAGGCAACCACGAACGGGACGAACGGTGCGAACGGCGCCGGCGCGAGCGACGCCAGGTCCGCCCAGGCTGGCCCCTTTGCCCGCCTGATGGCGCCGGCGGACGAGGCCGCGAACGCCGTCCCCACCGATGAACCGACGCCGGCCGAGCCGGTCGACGTGCTCGACGCCGCGCTGATGCAGGCGCTGGACGGCCTCCTGGGCCGCGCGCCGGGCAGCGTCGCCGGCACCGAGGCGGCCGCGCTGGGCGTGGTCGGCGCGGTGGGCGAGGGCGCCGACGGCGAGCGCGACGCGACCGCCAAGCCCCATGACGACGAGCAACCGCCGGCCGGATCGACGCCCGTGACGCTGATGTCGATGCTGATGCCGACGCTGCTGCCGACGGCCATGCCGCCGGCGCCGGCCGCGACGACGGACGGCTCGAGCCCGGCCGCCGCCGCGATGGCGCAGCCCTCGACCGCGTCCGCGATGGCGACCGATCCGGCGCGGCTGTTGTCGCTGCAGGCGCAAGGCGTCGCCGCGAACGACACGCCCGCGACCACCGCGACCTCCGCCAATGCCGACGGCGCCTGGCAGGGGCTGCAGCGCTGGAGCGCCGACCTGATGGCCGCGATGACGCCGGCCCCGTCCGCGCCCGCCGCGGGCACCGGCCCGGCACCCACGCTCGCGCTGCCCGCGTCGCGCGACGCCTGGCAGCAGCCGCTGATGCAGGCGCTGGGCGATCGGCTGCAGGTCCAGATCGCGCAGCGCAGCGACAGCGCGCGCCTGCACCTGGAGCCGCCGCAGCTGGGCCGCATCGAGATCGACATCCGTCAGCAGGGCGGGGCGCTGCAGGTGCAGCTGTCCGCCAGCCATGACGAGGTCCGTCAGCAGCTGCGCCAGATCGCCGAGCCGTTGCGCCACGAGCTGGTGCAGCGCCACGCGGGCGAGGTCTCGGTGCAAGTCGCCACGGGCGCGCAGGCGGCCGGTGACGGCCGCGGCCGCGACGGCGCGGCGGGTCAGCCGGGCAGCGGCGGCCAGCAGCGCGAGGCGCAGCGCCAGCCGGGCCGCGCGCTCGGCGACGACAACGACACCGCCGGTTCCGGCGCGTTGGCCTTCGCCGACGCGCTGGACGGCAACACGAGGAACATGCGATGAAGAGCAAGGTCAAGCTGATCGCCATCGTCGCGACGGTGGTGGTGCTCGCCGCGGGCGTCGCCGGTGGCGCGCTGTGGTGGATGCAGCACGACCAGGCCGCGACCGCCAAGGGCGCGGACGGCAAGGAGGCGGCCAAGGCCCCGGCCAAGGACGATGGCAAGCCCGCGCCCGACTACAAGTACGTGACCCTGGACAAGGTGCTGGTGATGCTGCGCGGGCCCAACGGCTCGGCGGTGTCGCACTACATGGCCGTGGACATCGTCTTCAAGACGCTGCCCGACCAGGAGAAGCGCACCAAGGACCACCTGCCGCTGCTGCGCACGGTGGCGGTCAAGGCGCTGTCGGCCTACACGGTCGAGGGCGCGCAGGCCATGAGCGTCGAGGACTTCGCCCGGCTGCTCAACAAGGCCTATGCCGAGAGCTATGCGGTGGACCGGCGCGAAGCGCCGTTCGCCGAGGCGCTCATCGGCAAGCTGATCATCGAATAAGCGGGACGCGCCATGCAGCACGCCTACGCCGAATGGGGCGCCGTCGCCTCCGCCGGACTCGGTGCCGACCTCGAGCAGCGCACGCTGCGCGAGTACGCGCCGCTGGTCAAGCGCGTGGTGCGGCAGCTGTCGGCGCAGGCCAGCGCGGTGATGGACCGCGAGGACATGGAGCAGATCGGCCTGATGGGCCTGCTGGAGGCGCTGCGCCGCTACGGCATGCCGGACGCGGGCTTCGGCGCCTTCGCCGCGCTGCGCGTGCGCGGCGCCATCCTCGACGAGCTGCGCCGCCAGGACTGGCGTCCGCGCACGGTGCGCCAGGAAAGCCACCGCCAGCGCGACGCGCTGCGCGCGCTCACGCGCCAGCTGGGCCGGGAGCCGGCCGAGGCCGAGGTGCTGGCGCACCTGAAGCTCACGCCGCAGCAGTACCAGGACTTCCTGCAGGCCGAGGTGGCCGAGGAGCTGGCCAGCTTCGACGAGCTGGTGGAGGAGCTGGCGCAACTGCCCAGCGACCACCGCAGCCCGGAGGCGCAGCTGATGGTGACGCGCTCGATCGCGCAGGCGCTGTCCGCGCTGAACGAGCGCGAGCAGAAGGTCATCCAGCTCTATTACGAATTCGACGCCAGCCTCAAGGAGATCGCCGCCGTGCTCGATCTCACCGAGGCGCGCGTCTCCCAGATCAACAAGGCCGCGCTCGCCAAGATGCGCGCCTTCCTGCAGCAGGCCTGAGCGCCGGAGAACGGACATGCAACCTCTCGTCGGAATCCTCATCGTGCTGGGCTGCGTCTTCGGCGGCTTCATGATCCATGGCGGCTCGTTCAAGGTGATCTGGCAGCCGGTGGAGCTGCTGATCATCGTGGGCGCCGCCGTGGGCGCCATCGTGCTGGGCAACCCGGGCCACGTGCTGTCGGAGATGCTGCTGCAGCTGCGCAAGCTGGTGCGCCGCAACAGCCACGGCCAGGAGTTCCAGCGCCAGCTGCTGCTGCTGATGTACGAGCTGCTGCAGGCCGCGGCGGGCGGCCTGAAGGCCCTGGACGCGCACGTCGAGGCGCCGCACGAGAGCCCGCTGTTCCAGCGCTATCCGCTGATCCTGCAGAACAGCAAGCTGCTGCACTTCATCGTCGACAACTTCCGCCTGATGGCGATGGGCAAGATCAACGCGCATGAGCTCGAGGGCGTGCTGGAGCAGGAGCTCGAGGCCATCCACGACGAGCTGATGCAGCCGTCCAAGTCGCTGCACAAGATCGCCGAGGCGATGCCGGGCTTCGGCATCCTGGCCGCGGTGCTGGGCATCGTGATGGCGATGAACCACGTCGCCGAGGGCGCGGGCACCGGCGAGATCGCGGTGATGGTCGCGGCCGCGATGGTCGGTACCTTCATCGGCATCTTCTTCTGCTACGGCGTGATGGACCCGCTGTCCAACATGATGAAGCAGCTGGTGCACGCGGAGCTCGCCTCGCTGGAGTCGGTCAAGGTCGTGCTGGTCACGCACGTGGCGGGCAAGCCGCCGCTGCTGGCCATCGACGCGGGCCGCCGCCTGGTGCAGCTCAACATCAAGCCCAGCTTCGCGCAGCTGGAGGGCTGGATCGACGCGCTGAACGGCAACGGCGACGACGCCGGCACGCGCCGCCGTCCGGGCGATCAAGGGGAGCGTCGTGCAGCCTGAACTCGCGACCAGCGGCGGCCGCCCCATCCGCGGCGACGCCCACCCCACCATCGTCAAGCGGTCCTCGCGCCGTCATGACGACGAGGGCCACGGCGGCGCCTGGAAGGTCGCCTTCGCCGACTTCTGCCTGGCGCTGCTGTGCCTGTTCCTGGTGCTGTGGCTGCTGGCCTCGCGCAACTCGGAGCGCATGCAGGTCGTGCTGCAGAACGCCGGGGCCAACCTGATCGAGGACGGCCAGGGCCTGACCAACTCGCTGGCGGCGGGCTCGCGCGGCAGCATGATCGAGCGCCACCCGGTGCCGGCCCGCAGCGAGGAGCTCAGCGCGGGCGACCCGCAGCACGGCTCGACCGACGCGCGCGTCGGCCGCCCCAGCCTGGATTCGCCCGAGCAGCTGCAGGCGCTGGCGCGCCGCATCGCCGGCCTGGCCGCGGAGGAGGGCCTGCAAGGCCATCTGCGCACGGCGGTGACGCCGCAGGGCCTGCGCCTGCAACTGCACGACACCGAGGCCAGCGGCATGTTCGAGCGCGGCAGCGCGCAGCCGGCCGCGCCGCTGCGCGCGCTGCTGCGCAAGCTGGGCCCGCTGCTGGCGGAGATCCGCAACCAGCTGCTCATCGTCGGTCACACCGACGCGACCGCCTACCAGGACAAGGGCCCCGGCGCCTTCACCAACTGGGCGCTGTCCAGCCATCGCGCCATGGCCGCGCGGCATGAGCTGCTGGCCGGCGGCATGCCCGAGTCCAGCGTGCTGCAGGTCAGCGGCATGGCCGACGCCGCGCCGCTGGACGTGCTGCATCCGACCGCCGCGGTGAACCGCCGCATCGAGCTGATGCTGCTGACCAGCGCGCAGGCCCAGACCATCGCCGCGCTGTACGGCCCGGCCGGCCTGCGCGATCCCGCGCCGGATCCGGCCGAGCAGCTCCGCGGCGCGCTGGCGCCGGCCCGTGCCGCGTCCGGCACCCCGAACACCGCCAAGCCCGCGACCGCGCCGGCGAAGACCGTCGCTCCGTCCTCCGCGACCGCCGCGTCCGCCGTCGCGGACCGGCCCGCCGCCCCGCCCGCCGTGCCGGCGGCCTCGCGTTGAGAGGCCCCGCATGCGCACCAGATCCAAGGGTGAACGAATGAAGATCACGTCCTCCGGCCCGCTGAATCCCGTCACCGGCGCGTCCTCCGCGCAGGTGGAGTCCATCGATCGCGCCGCGGGCGGCGCCACCGCCAGCCCCGCGCTGCAGGCCGCCGCGCTGGAGACCGATCTGCTCAAGCCCGCGCAGGCCGACCTGGCCGCGATGCCCGACGTCGACCAGACCAAGGTCGCCGCGCTGCGCGACGCGCTGGCCAAGGGCGAGATCCGCTTCGACGCGAACCGTCTGGCGCAGTTGATCCAGCGCTTCCATGGAGGCCGCTCGTGAGCGCGCTGCTGACCGCGTCGAAGGCGGGCAAGGCCAAGGCCGCCACCCAGGGCGCCGCGTCCACGCTGACCGCCGATGGCGCTCGCCAGCGCGCGCATGCCATCGGCAGCGCGGCCGAGATGATCCGCCAGCTGCACGCCGGCCTGACCGAGGACCTGCAGGGCTACGGCGCGCTGCGCGAGCTGCTGCAGCGCCAGTTCCACGCCGCGCTGAGCCACCAGGCCGAGGCGATCAGCGAGCTGTCCTCCGCCATCCTGACGCAGGCCGCCGAGCTCGACGCGCAGCGCGCGCGCCGCCGTGAACTGCTGGTCGCGCTGCTGGGCCGCCAGGCGCGCCCGGACCTGCGCACGCTGATCGAGAAGCTGCCCGACACCAGCGCCGCGCCCCTGGCCGCCCTGCGTCGCGCGCTCGACCAGGCGCTGAGCGAATGCAAGGCGCTGAACCTGCGCAACGCGCAGCTGATCTCGGAGCAGCAGGCGCTGATGCAGCAGTTGCTGGGCCGCGAGGAGCATGTCTATGAGCAGCGCTGAATTCGGCTTCGGCCGCGGCGCCGGGGAGTTCCCCGCGCTGGGCGGCATGAGCGGCGCCGGTGGAGCGAATGGCCGCGCGGTGCAGGGCAACGGCGCGGGCGCGGAGCGCTTCGATGCGCTGTTCCAGCAACTGAATCGCGAGGTCGTGCGCTACATCGAGCAAGGCGACGGCGGCACCTCCGGTGCCGTGGGCGGCAGCGCCGCGCTGAGCCCCGAGGGCGCCTGGGGACGCCAGCAGGCGATGTCCGCGTTCGGCGTGGACGGGCTGGGTCTCGAGGGTCTGGGGGGCGTCGGCGGTGCCGGCGTCGTCGACGGCGGTGTCAGCGACGAGCAGCGCCAGGCCTTCATCGACCAGACGCTGCCGCTGGCGCGCCAGGCCGGCGCCAAGCTGGGCGTCGCGCCCGAGGTGCTGACCGCGCAGGCGGCGCTGGAGACCGGTTGGGGCAAGTCGCCCCTGCGCGCGGCGGACGGCACGCCCAGCCACAACTACTTCGGCATCAAGGCCACCGGCTGGAACGGCGCCGTCGCGCAGGCGATGACGACCGAGGTCGAGCAGGGCGTGCCCGTCGCGCGCAGCGAGGCCTTCCGCGCCTACGCGTCGCCGGCCCAGTCCTTCGACGACCTGGCCCGCCTGATCGGCACGAGCCCGCGCTATCAGGGGGCGCTCAACGTCGGCAGCGACGCGCGCGCCTACGGCACCGCGCTGCAACGCGGTGGCTACGCCACCGATCCGGCCTATGCGGAGAAACTCGCGCGCGTCGCCGCGCGGGTGCAGGGAGCGTCGAAATGAACGCGCGGCGCGAGCGGCTCCGGGCCATGACCTTGAGCGCCCGGGGCGCCCGGGCTGTCCATGGCGTGCCGGTCGCGCCGTCGGCCGGTCTCGCGCGCGCCTCAGCGCAGCTCGGCGGGTTCGACCAGACCGGGCTCGAGCACACGCGCCTGGATCACGCGGCCGCTGGCGCTGTTGCGCACGCGGATCAGCGCCTGGCGCGCGCCGCTGTCCAGCGCCTCGCCCGCGCCTTCCACGCTGACGCCGCCGCGCGAGGCCTGGATGCGCACGGCGTCGCCGCGCCTGATCACGAGGGCCGCGGCCAGCAGCCGCTTCTGCAGCAACTGGCCGACGCGCAGCGTGCTGCGCGCGGCCTGGCCGGGCTCCAGCGTGGACAGCGCGTCGGGCGTCTGGCTGATGTCGCGGCGCTGCAGCTGCAGCGCGTCCTCGGTGACCGGCTGACCGCTGGCCACCGGCTGGGTCACCACCAGGACCTCCGCGCTGAGCGTGGCGCGCAGCAGGAAGTCCTGCGGCGGCACGCGCGCGGCGTCGTCGGCGCAGCGGGCCACCAGGCGCAGCCGCAGCAGGCTGCGGCTGTCCTGCAGCGCGACGTCCCAGCCGGCCGGGCAGGTCGGGCGGGCGCGGGCGGCGGGCTGCGTGAGTTGAACCTCGGGCGCGATCAGGCCGCTCTGCTGGGCCTGGTCCAGCAGCGCGGCGCGGGCCGCGTCCATCACCTGCGCCTCGAGCGCGTCGGCGCCGGTGGCGCGCGACGCGGCGGGCGCCTGACCGGGGGCGGTCGCGGCCAGGGCCGCGCCCGTCAGACCGGTCATCAGACACAGCGCTGAGACCGCGCGAGCGGTCTTCGGCAGGAACACGGAAACGAAGGAAGGAAGGGAGTCGCGCATGAGCATCGATTTCAGCAAGGCGGCCGGGGTGCATGACGACGCGCTGCGTCTGCGCGCGGAGCGGACCAAGGTCCTCGCCTCCAACATCGCCAACGTCAGCACGCCGGGATACCAGGCGCGGGACATCGATTTTGCCGCGTCGCTGCGCTCCGCCCTCGGAAACGGTGACGGATCGGGCGACGGCTTCGACGGCGAGCTGCCGCTGGACACCGGCGCGCAGGACGCGCTGTACCGCGTGCCCTACCACCCCGCGCAGGACGGCAACACCGTCGAGCTGGGCGTGGAGCAGGCCGCCTTCGCGCAGAACGCGCTCGATTTCCAGACCAGCCTGACCTTCGTGAACATGAAGCTCAAGGGCGTGGCCAAGGCCATCGCCGGCCAGTAACCGCAGCGACGACACCAGGAGCGATCCCCATGTCCTTCAAGCAGATCAGCCAGATCGCCGGCTCGGCGATGTCCGCGCAGACCGTGCGCCTGAACACCATCGCCAGCAACCTGGCCAACGCGCAATCCGCGTCGGGCAGCGAGGCCGCGACCTATCACGCCCGCAAGCCGGTCTTCGCCGCGCTGGCCGCGCGCGAGGGCCTGGGCGAGCAGCAGCTCGCCGGCTCGCGCGTGCAGGTGCTGGACGTGGTCGAGAGCCAGGAGCCGCTGCGCAAGGCCTACGAGCCCGAGAACCCGCTCGCCAACGAGAACGGCGAGGTCTATTACCCCAACGTCAATCCGGTGGCCGAGATGACCGACATGTTGTCGGCCTCGCGCGCCTTCGAGACCAACGTCGAGGTGCTCTCCCGTGTGAAGTCCATGCAGCAGTCCCTGCTGCGTCTGGGCGACGCCTGAAACGCCTGAAGCGAACGCCGAGGACCCCGCCATGACCACGACCGTCAACAACAACACGAGCTCGGGCAGCAGCACGAGCACCGACAACATCGCCTCCAACGGCAGCCTGAGCAACCTGTTCACCACGCTGCTGGTGGCGCAGATCAAGAACCAGGATCCGCTGTCCCCGCAGGATCCCTCGCAGTTCGTCAGCCAGCTCACGCAGCTCAGCCAGGTCGAGTCCATGCAGAAGCTGACCTCGCAGGGCCAGACCAACGCCAGCATGCTGGCCAGCCTGCAGCTGATGACGCTGGGCGCGCAGGTCGGCTCGACGCTGCAGGCCGCGGTGTCGCAGGTCCAGCTGTCGGGCACGCCCGTGGAGCTGCGCTACACGCTGGATTCGAGCAGCCCGGCCAACACGCTGGTCGTCACCGGCAGCGACGGCAAGGAGCAGCGCATCGACCTGGGCGCGCAGGGCAAGGGCGAGCAGCGCTTCACCCTGGACCCGGCCAAGCTGGGCCTGGGCGACGGCCAGTACACGCTGAAGTTCGAGGCCGGCGACAAGCGATCGGTCGCGGTGGAGGCGGTCGCCCGCCTGAACGGCGTGCGCCTGTCCGCCGACGGCAACGTGATGCTGCAGATGGCCGGCCTGGGCGAGGTGTCCAGCCAGGCCATCACTCAGTTCAAGGGCCGCGCGACGTCCTGACGGACCGACGCTTCCCCGATTCCCCGAGTTCTTCCAGTTCCCAGATTCCAACGCCTTCGGAGGCCCCCATGAGTTTCGAAATCGCACGTTCGGGCATCAACGCGGTCAACGCCAGCCTGGAGACCATCAGCAACAACATCGCCAACTCCGGCACCTACGGCTACAAGTCCAGCCGCAGCAACTTCTCCGCCATGTACGCGGGCAACAACCCGACCGGCGTCGAGGTGGGCTCGACCACGCAGAGCATCGAGAACGGCGGCGGCCTGTTCAACACCGGCCGCGGCATGGACGCGATGATCCAGGGCCGCGGCTTCTTCGCCGTGCGCGACACCTCGGGCCAGACCGTCTTCACGCGCGTGGGCCTGTTCAACGTCGACAAGGACGGCTTCGTCGTCGACAGCCTGGGCCGCAAGGCGCAGGGCTACGCCGCGCAGCTGGACGCCAACGGCCGTCCGGTGCAGGGCGGCGGCCTGGGCGCCTTCGGCGACCTGAAGGTGGCCACCGGCCAGATCCCGGCCCAGCCCAGCGACAAGCTGACCTACAACGGCAACCTCAGCGCCGACTGGACCGTGCCGGCCGTGGCCACCTTCGACAAGGACGATCCGCGCAGCTTCAACAGCTCGATCACCTCGACGGTCTACGACTCGCTGGGCACCAAGCACAGCGTCACCCAGTACTTCGTCAAGACCGGCATGGGCGCGGTCAGCGCGTACTACAGCTTCGACGGCGCGGCGCCGACCGGCGTGGGCGCGACGATGACCTTCGACGCGCAGGGCCAGCTGACGGCGCTGCCGGCCGTGACGCTCACCGCCACGCCCACCAACGGCGCGGCCCCGATCTCGATGAGCATCGACTACACCGGCCTGACGCAGTTCGCCGGCGACACGACCACCCGCACCAACGAGACCAACGGCTACGCCGCCGGCACGCTGACGGGCACGACGCTGTCGGAGGACGGCTCGCTGATCGCCAGCTACAGCAACAACCAGAAGCAGACCGTGGGCACGCTGGCGCTGGCCACCTTCGCCAACGAGTCGGGCCTCAAGCCCATCAGCGACACCAGCTGGACCACGAGCGCCGAGAGCGGCGTGGCGCTGTACTCGCGCCCCGGCGCGGGCACGGCGGCCAAGCTGTCGGCGGGCGCGCTGGAACAGTCCAACGTCGACATCACCGGCGAGCTGGTCAACCTGATGGGCGCGCAGCGCAACTACCAGGCCAACACCAAGCTGATCTCGACCGAGAACGACATGATGCAGGCGCTGATGCAGGCCGTCTGAGCCCGCGCCACGTCGACCTCCCCTTGATGACCTGAACGGATCACGACGATGGACGCCCTGATCTACACCGTCATGAGCGGCGCCGAGCGCATCCAGCGCGCGCAGGCCGTGCATGCCAACAACCTGGCCAACCTGGAGACGGCCGGCTTCCGCGCCAACCTGGAGCAGGCCTCGGCCGCCCAGGTGCAGGGCTACGGCTACGACGCGCGCCACCTGGCGCAGGAGCGCTCGGACGTGGTGAGCGCCAAGGCCGGCAGCCAGCGCGACACCGGCCGCGAGCTGGACCTGGCGATCCAGGGCGACGGGCTGTTCGCCGTCGCGCAGGACGGGCCGGACGGCCAGGAGGCCTACACCCGCGGCGGCAACTTCACCGTCGACGCCGACGGCACGCTGAAGCTGGGCCGCCACGTGGTGCTGGGCGAGGGCGGTCCCATCGTCGTCCCGCCGAACGACAAGCTGCAGGTGCTGGAGGACGGCACCGTCAGCATCCTCACCGCGGGCAGCACCGAGTTGCAGGCGGTGGACCGGCTCAAGCTGGTCAAGCCCCCGTTCTCGCAGATGACCAAGAACGAGGCCGGCCTGCTGGTCACGCGCGACGGCAGCACGCCGCAGGCCGACGCGACCGTGAAGGTCGCGGCCGGCAAGCTGGAGGCGAGCAACGTCTCGGCCGTCGAGGAGATGGTCGCGACGATGAACCTGGCGCGCGACTTCGAGCTGCAGATGCGGCTCTACAAGGCGGCCGACAGCATGGCCGAGACCGGCAACCGCCTGGTGCGCGAGTGACGCGCCCGGGACCGACCGCCGACCGACACGACAACCGAAACCGAATTCCCCGAAGGAGCCCCCGATGAACCCCGCCATGTGGATCAGCAAGACCGGTGTGCAGGCGCAGGACGCGAAGCTGCAGGCCATCGCCAACAACCTGGCCAACGTCAACACCGTCGGCTTCAAGCGCGACCGCGTGATGTTCGAGGACCTGTTCTATCAGGTCGAGCGCCAGCCCGGCGCGCAGACCGAGGACGGCACCGCGGCGCCGACCGGCGTGCAGCTGGGCAACGGCACGCGCATGGTCGGCACGCAGAAGGTCTTCACCAACGGCAGCCTGCAGACCACCGGCCAGAACCTGGACGTGGCCATCGTGGGCAACGGCTTCCTGCAGGTCGAGGGCCCCAACGGTCGTCCGGCCTACACCCGCGCCGGCCAGCTGCAGCCCAGTCCGGAAGGCCGCCTGGTGACCGCCCAGGGCCAGCGCATCCAGCCGGAGATCACCATCCCGGCGGGCGCCACCGGCATCACCATCGGCGAGAACGGCGTCGTCACCGCGACGCTGTCGACCAGCGCGGTGCCGCAGGAGATCGGCCAGCTGCGCC
The DNA here is from genome assembly GCF_001598255.1 of Mitsuaria chitosanitabida ATCC BAA-476 = NBRC 102408. Lineage (GTDB taxonomy): Bacteria > Pseudomonadota > Gammaproteobacteria > Burkholderiales > Burkholderiaceae_C > Roseateles > Roseateles chitosanitabidus. The sequence goes on along the minus strand of NZ_BCYP01000033.1, from coordinate 60,563 downwards.
TGACGCAGTTCGTGAACCCGGCCGGCCTGCTGGCGCTGGGCGACAACCTGTTCCAGGAGACCGCGGCCAGCGGCGCGCCCACCGAAGGCGTCCCGGGCGAGAACGGCCTGGGCAAGCTCAAGCAGGGCGCGCTGGAAGGCTCGAACGTGCAGGTCGTCGAGGAGATGGTCGACATGATCGCGGCCCAGCGCACCTACGAGATGAACACCAAGGTGCTGTCCGCCGCCGACAACATGCTGCAGACGCTGGCGCAAGCCGCGCGCTGATCGGAGCCGTCATGAAGCGCGTCGCTCCGCTCTCCGTCCTGGCCGCGCTGGCGGTGCTTTCCGGCTGCGCCGCCATGGCGCCGCCGCAGCTGCCCAGCGCCGATCCCGGCCAGCTGCCGCTGCCGATCGCGGCCACGCCGCGGCCGCAGGGCGGCGGCGTCTTCGTCGCGGGCCGCAGCGCCAGCCTGATCGCCGACACCCGCGCCTTCCGCGCGGGTGACGTGCTGACGGTGGTGCTGGAGGAGGCGACGCAGGCGAGCAAGAGCGCCGCCACGCAGAGCGGCAAGAAGAGCGGCTCCGACTTCAGCCTGGACCTGAACGGCAAGTCGCGCGCGTACGGCATCAACGGCAACCGCGACTTCAACGGCAGCGGCAGCAGCACGCAGCAGAACACGCTGCAGGGCGCGATCACCGTCGTCGTGCAGGAAGTGATGGGCAACGGCCTGCTGCGCGTGGCAGGCGAGAAGAGCCTGACCCTGAACCAGGGCGAGGAGCTGATGCGCGTGGCCGGCTACGTGCGGCCCGCCGACGTCGACAGCGAGAACCGCGTGTCCTCGCAGCGCGTGGCCAACGCGCGCATCGCCTACAGCGGTCGCGGCCAGCTGGCCGACGCCAACACCCCGGGCTGGCTGAGCCGCTGGTTCAACAGTCCCTGGAATCCCATCTGAGCGACCCGATCGATCCGATCGATTCGCCTGATCCGACCGAAACGACCCGACCCGGGTGAACCGGCCCCATCGAGGATGACCGACATGAAGAAACTGCTGATCGCGCTGAGCCTGGGCCTGGCCGCCGGAGGCGCCTTCGCCGCGCAGTCGCTGCGCCAGCTCGTGGACGTCGAGGGCGTGCGCGAGAACCAGCTGCTGGGCTACGGCCTGGTGGTGGGCCTGAACGGCAGCGGCGACAGCACGCAGGTGAAGTTCGCCGGCCAGTCGGTGGCCAACCTGCTCAAGCAGTTCGGCGTGAAGCTGCCGGAGAAGACCGAGGCCAAGTCGCGCAACGTCGCGACCGTCATGGTCAGCGCCAGCTTCCCGGCCGGCTATCGGCGCGGCCAGGCCATCGACATCACCGTGTCCTCGCTGGGCGACGCCAAGAGCCTGCGCGGCGGCACGCTGATGCTGACCGAGCTGCATGCCGCCGACGGCGAGGTCTATGCGCTGGCGCAGGGCAACATGGTGGTCACGGGGCTGAGCGCGCAGGGACAGAGCGGCTCCAGCGTCACGGTCAACACGCCGACCACCGGCCGCGTGCCCAACGGCGCGACCATCGAGCGCGAGATCGCCACCGATTTCGACACCCGTCCCGACGTGGTGCTCAACCTCAAGCGTCCCGGTTTCCAGACCGCGACGCAGATCGTCGACGCGGTGAACCGCCGCTTCGGCGAAGGCGTGGCCTCGACCCGCGACGGCAGCAGCGTCGCGGTGCGCGCGCCGGCGGAGCCGACCCAGCGCGTGGCCTTCGTCGCGCAGCTGGAGGCGTTGTCCATCGATGCGGCGCAGGCGCTGCCGCGGGTGATCTTCAACTCGCGCACCGGGACGGTCGTGATCTCCGACGGAGTCAAGGTGCGGCCGGCGGCGGTGTCGCATGGATCGCTCAAGGTGGTGATCAGCGAGACGCCGCGCGTGAGCCAGCCCAACGCGCTGAGCCAGGGCCAGACGCGCACGGTGCCGCAGTCGCAGGTCAAGGTGGACCAGGGCGACGGGCGGATGTTCCGCTGGCCGGCGGGCACGTCGTTGCAGGCCATCGTGGACATGGTCAACAGCATCGGCGCGAATCCGGACGACCTGATGGCCATCCTCCAGGCGCTGGATCAGGCGGGGGCGATCGAGGGGGAGCTGCAGGTCATCTGAAGACCCCCTCGAAAGCGCCGGGCGCTTGCGGCCCCCTCGCCCACGGAGTGGGAGAGGGCGGGGGGTGAGGGACGGTGCAGGCCGGGAGCGTCAGTCGCGAGACCCCGAAGAGCGCTCAGGCCGTGCGACGGCCCTCACCCCCACCACTCTCCCGCGCAGCGGGAGAGGGGAATACGGAGAAAACATGACGAGATCGATCGAACTTCAGCAGGCGCCGCAGGCGGGCGACGCCGCCGCCGACGTCCTCCCCGCCGTCGACGCGCGCACCCAGGCCAAGGCCACCGATGCCGCCGTCAAGTTCGAGGCCTTCTTCATCAAGCAGATGATCAGCCAGATGCGCGCCGGCACGCGCGCGCTGGCCGACGAGGACAGTCCCGACAAGAAGCGCGTCAACCAGGACATGCTGGACCTGGCCGACGGCCTGGTGGCCGACACGCTGGCCCAGCAGCGCGCCTTCGGCATCGCGGACCTGATGCTCAGGCAGGTCCTGCCACAGGCCGCGCAGGCGCAGGCCGCCCGGGCCGCGGCCGGCGCGCCGGGCGCCGACTTAAGTTCCGGCGCCGCCGGGTCGCCTTCCCACGGGAAGACAGCGGCCTGATCGCCACCGGCCTCCCGCCGATGGCCTCACGCAAACGCCCGACGGCCCGGCCCGAGGGCCTCACGCACGAGCACCAGACACCATGAGCATGCTTCTCAACGGCCTCACCGGCGCCCAGGCCGCCCAGGCCGCGCTGACCGCCACCAGCCAGAACGTCGCCAACGCGATGACCCCGGGCTACACCCGCACGGGCGTGCTGCTGGGCTCGCTGCAGACGCCCACCGGCGGCGCGGGCGTGCAGGTCTCGGCGCTGCTGCGCTTCGCCGACAACTTCAAGAACGTGCAGCTCTGGCAGGCCACCAGCCAGCTGGGCCAGTACCAGGCCGGGCAGAACTACCTGACGCAGCTCGAGCAGGTCATGTCCGACGACACGGCCAACATCAACAACGGCATCGACCAGTTCTTCGCCGCGCTCAACGCCGCCAGCGTCCAGCCCGAATCGGGTCCGCTGCGCGAGGCGGTGATCACCGCCGCCGACGGCCTGGTCAAGCGCTTCGACTCGCTGCAGCAGCTCTTCGCCAACCAGCAGACCGCCATCGCCACGCAGCGCGACGGCGTCATCAACCAGGTCAACGCGCTGACCCAGGACATCGCGCTGCTGAACAAGCAGATCGCCGCGGGCCGCAGTGGCGGCACCAACGACGCCGGCCTGCAGGACGCGCGCGACGAGAAGATCAAGGCCCTGTCGGCCCTGGTGGGCGTGCAGGTGGTGGACACGCCGGACGGCGCCAAGAGCGTCTCGCTCAAGGGCGGCCAGCCGCTGGTGGTGGGCGCCGACGCGGCCACGCTGGCGGCCAACGGTCCGTCGCAGCTCACCGTCAACTTCGCCAGCACCTCGTTCAAGATGAGCGACGTGGGGCAGGGCGGCCAGCTGGGCGGCCTGGCCGACCTGCAGAAGCAGGTGCTGGGCCCGATGCAGACCTCGCTCCAGGAACTGGCCGTGGGCCTGGGCAACGCCTTCAACACGCAGCTGGCGGCCGGCTACGCGCCGCCGGCGGCCACGCCGGGCGCGCCGCTGTTCGACACCTCCGGCGGCCGGCTCAAGATGACCGGCATCACCGCCAGCCAGCTGGCCTTCTCCAGCAGCCCCACGGTCAGCGGCGACAGCGGCAACCTGAAGCTGCTGGTCGCGCTGAAGAACAAGCCGCTGACGATGACCACCTATGACTCGGCCGGCAACGCCGTGGGGACCGCGCAGGTCGTGACCGGCGACGTGTTCACGCAGCTGGTGGGCAAGCTGGGCGTGGCGAGCTCGCTGAACCAGGGCGCGCAGAAGACCGCAACCACGGTGCGCGACCAGGCGGAGGAGGACTGGAAGTCCAGCGCCGGCGTCAACAGCGACGAGGAGGCGATCAACCTCATGCAGTACCAGCAGATGTACCAGTCCAACATGAAGGTGGTGGCGGTGGCGAACCAGCTGTTCGACGCCACGCTGCAGATGCTGGGCTGAGCCCCGCGCGACGACTGAACCGACCGACCCCGAGACGCGAAGGACCGCCATGCGCATCGCCAGCAACCAGTACCACACGACGATGAACAGCGCGCTGCAGGCCGCCAACGAGGGCATCGCCAAGGCGATGAAGCAGATGGCGTCGGGTCAGCGCGTGCTGGTGCCCTCGGACGACAGCATCGCGGCGCTGCGCCTGGCGCGCCTGTCGCGCGACGAGGCCTCGCTGGGACAGTACCGCGACAACATCGGCGCGCTGCAGAGCCGGCTCAAGACCAGCGAGGTCACGCTGGACAGCATCAAGGAAGACCTGCAGGCCACGCGCGACCTGCTGGTGTGGGCGGCCGACGCGGGCAACACCGGGCCGGACCTGAACGCGATGTCGGGATCGCTCAAGACCCTGCACGACAGCCTGCTGTTCCTGGCCAACAGCAAGAACGCCGAGGGACGCTACCTGTTCTCCGGCACCGCCAGCGACCAGCCGACGGTGGATGCCGCCTACGCCTTCCAGGGCAACTCGCAGACGCAGGACGTGGCGGTGGCGGACAACATGACCGTCGCGGGCAACGTCTCGCTGGAGACCATGGGCAGCTTCCTGCAGCAGCTCAACGCGCTGCAGGGCCAGCTCGCGACGCCCGGCGTGACGGCCGACGGCGCGCATGCCAACGTGCAGGCCATGATCGACGCGCTGGACCAGCAGTTGAACGCGGTGTCCGGCAAGATCGGCCAGCTCGGCGGGCGTCAGAACATCCTGACCACGCTGGACTCGAACCACGCCTCGGTGAGCCTGGCGAACCAGCAGAGCGCCCTGGACATCGGCCAGATCGACTACGGCGAGGCCTCGACCCGCCTGAACAGCTACACGCTGGCGCTGCAGGCGACGCAGAAGGCCTACGCCAAGGTCAGCCAGCTGAGCCTGTTCGACGCGCTCTGATCGCGGCGCCTTCCCCGGCCTCGGCGCCTCTCCCACGACCGACTGAACGCCACCGCCGACCGCCCCTTCCGAACGACCTTCTCCGCGACGCTTTTCCACGATGCTGCCCGCCACCACCGGCTCGACCTCCACGACGTCCCCGTCCCATGCGCTGGCCGCGCCGGCGCAGCGCGGGCTGCTGAACGCGTCGGGGGACGCGCTGTCGCCCGGGGCGCAGCGCGCGGCCTGGTCCGGTGGCGCCGAGGCGGCCGGCCTCGCGACGCAGGCGTCGTCCGTCGCGGTCGCGACGCCGTCGCCCTCGACGCTCGCGCCGACGACCTTCGCGCCGACGCCGCTGCGCGGTGACGACGCCGCGCCCGCGGCGCGCGAGCCCGGCGCGCAAGGCCAGGTGGGCCGTCTTCAACAAGGCCTGGACTACCTCGATCGCCTCGCGGCGTCGATGCAGCAGCTCAAGGGCGGGCTGAGCGCCACGCTGGCGCGCCAGGCCGAGCCCACCGCCGCGCTGAACAGCCAGGTCGACCAGTTGCGCCAGCTGTGGTCGCAGCGCAGCCGCGACGCGGCCGGCCGGGTCGACGGCGACCTGCAGACCGCGCCGCAGGACGGCGCCTCGCGCCAGCGCTTCAAGCTGCGCGGGCTGGACCTGTCGGTGCTGGAGCAGGGCGGACGCGAGACGCTGCGCCTGCAACTGCCCGGGCAGTCGCAGGACGGCGGCAGCGGCAAGCCGGTGGCCATCGCGGTGACGCTGGACGGCGAGGGCACGCAGCAGCAGCTGCAGGCGCTGGCCAAGGCCCTGTCCCCCGCGGGCCTCACCGTGCAGACGCAGGGCCAGGAGATCGTGTTCAGCGTGTCGGAGTCGCAATGGCCGGCGCTGCGCGACGGCATGACGCTGCGCGGCGAGGGCAAGCGCTTCCCGAGCGGCCAGCCGGTGCGCGCGCTGCTGGATCCGGCGCCCGAGGCGATGCAGCCGCAGCGCTGGGACCTCAAGGATGCGGCGGGCCAGCGCCTGGCGCTGGGTCAGTTGCTGCAGGCCCAGCCCAAGCTCGCGCAGGCGCGCGAGCGCCTGAGCGAGCAGCTCGACGCCGTCGCCTCGCGCTCGGCCTCGGGCTTGGCGCCGGCGCAGGCCGGGGCCTTGGCGGACACCCTGTCGCGCTCGCTTTCCGGCGCGGAGTACACCGACGTCGGCGCGCTGCTGCCGGCGCTGCGCGGCATGCACCGCGATCGCGTGCGGCAGCTGCTGGCGGGCTGAGCGGCCCTCGACCTCATCGTGACGCCGCCTTGACGGCGTCCTGCGAGGCTGTCGCCGACGCAGGCGACGGTGGCCTGAGGAAAGGCACCTCGACGTGACGCTCCGGCGCGGTATCGTGCGCCGCCAAGGGAGCGAAGCATGAAACAGAACACTCGTCGGCTGGCGCGTGTCGCCGTCGGCCTGGGCACCGTGATCGGTGCCGCGATCGGCGTCCTGAGCAGCGTCGGTGTCGCGCAGGCGCAGACCGCCTCGGGCTGCCAGAGCGTCTACCTCGACCCGCAGAAGCGGTTCCCGCGCAACGAGGCGCCGGCGGCCGCGACTGTCGAGCCGCTGCCGACCGGGCAGGCGCTCGGACCGGTGAGCTACAAGCCGCGCGGCAGCACGACGGCGATCCCGCTCGAGGACTACTTCGGCAAGTTCTGCACGACCGGCTTCCTGGTGATGCATGAGGGCCAGATCGTCTACGAGCGCTATCTGCAGCATGCGCAGCCCACGACCTCGCTGCTGTCGGCGTCGATGTCCAAGACCGTCCTGTCGCTGCTGATCGGCATCGCGATCGGCGAGGGCAGGCTGTCGCTCGACGAGCGCGTGGCGGCCGTCTTGCCGGACTTCCGCGACAGCGCCTTCGCCGACGACACGGTGGAAGACCTGCTGCGCATGAGCTCGGGCGTCGCGCTGAAGAATTCGTTCCGGCCGGGCGAGACCTCGGACAACCAGGCGACGAATCCCATGATCGAACCGCTCACCGACGTGCGGGCCTACCTCGCGGCGAAGAAGGACAAGGATCCGGCGGGCAAGGTCTTCAACTACAACGGCGCGGTGACGGCGGTGCTGGGGCTGATGCTCAGCGAGCGCACCGGCATGAGCAACACCGACTACCTCGCCAAGCGGCTGTGGGCGCCGATGGGCGCGCAGGCGCCGGCCTACTGGGTCAAGAACCGCGCGGGGCAGGAGGGCGTGCAAGGGCAGTTCGTCGCGTCGCTGCGGGACTATGCGCGGCTGGGACTGCTCCTCATGAACGGCGGCCGCGTGGGCGAGCGCCAGGTCGTGCCCCAGGCCTGGATCGAGCAGATGACGACGCTGCGTCGCGACAAGCCGCAGCCGGCCAAGGTGCCGTACTACGGACTGCACATCTGGATCCCGCAGGTGGCGGGCGGCCGGTCCTTCGCATGGGGCACGAACGGGCAGAACATCTTCGTCGACCCGATCGCGAAGGTCGTGATCGTGCACACGGGCAACAGCCCGGACGCGGAGTTCAACGGGAACGATCACCTGTTCCCGCTGCGGGACGCGATCACGGCGGCGCTGACGGCGGAGAGGAAATAGAAAGGCGGTCCGACGTCGACATCGACGCTCAGCCGAACGCCGTGTCCATGAAGTCGGCAACCCGTCGGGCGACGACGTCATGCGACCGCGCGAGAGCCGCATCGGCCGCATCGCCCGTCAGCCCCGGGGTCCCGAAGCCGTGATCGCCGTCCACCACGGCGACGCGCATGGCCGCCGTCGAGGCGGTCGCGAATCGATGAAGGTCGCGCGGATCGCAATACGGGTCCTGGTCGCCGCTGACGAGCAGCGAGGGACGGTGGTCGGCCCGGAGCTCGCCGTAGTACCGTTCGGCGCCGTCGGTCGTCGCGAGGGGGGCGGCACCGGGCTGCGACAGCAGCGGCGTCAGCAGGACCGCGCCAGCGAGCAAGGCATCGGCCGCGAAGGCACGCGCGGCGACGACGGAGCCCATCGACTTGCCCGCGACGACCAGGCGATCCGTCCGTAGACGCGCGTCGTCACGCGCGAACGCGATGACCGCCTGCAGCTCCGCGAGCTCGACCGACAGGTCGTCGGAGGGCGCCCCTTTCGGCGTCACGTCGAGATAGGCCCAGTTGAAGCGGAGGACCGCGATGCCGCGCTCGCACAGCACCCGGGCGAGGCGATCCATCAGGGGCTTGCGCAGGTGGTAGCTGGCGCCAGGCGCGAGCACGAGGGTGGGCACAGGGTCCTGCCGTCCGGCGGGCATGTCGAGAAGGAGGGAGGCTGGCAGTGGCGTCGGCATTGGCGGGTGGACCTCGGTGGCTCGGCCCCCTCGGGGGCGCGGTGGCTGATTCTCCGCGCACGCCCGGCGTCCGCGCGCCCCACCTGATTGAGGGGCGCCGCACCCGGGCGAGACACCTGCGCGAGCGCCGCATGCTCCAATCGCCGCCATGCGCATCGCTCCCCACCCCATGGCCCTGGCGCCGGTGCTGGCCCTCGGCCTGCTGTTCTCGTCCGCCGTGCTGGCCGTGCCGGCCACCGGCAAGTCCGAGGTGGCGCCCGTCGAGGTGCAGCCCAAGGGCCTGCTGGCGGTCACGCCCATCTTCGGCGAGGTCTTCGCCCAGCGACTGCCGCAGGCCTTCAAGCCGCAGGCGGAGACCACGCAAGGGCAGATGTACATGCGGGCGATGGTCCTGGCCACCGACCCCGACCAGGGGCCGTGGACGCAGCGCGTGCTGCTGACCGCGATCAAGGATGGCGCCTCGCTGCCCAACGCCTCGGCGAAGACCTATGCGCTGTTCATCGCCAAGGGCTTCAAGGACGCCTGCCCGACGACCTTCACCGGCGGCGAGATGAGCCAGGGGCGGACCGAGACCGGTCACGAGACCTATGTCATGGCGTTGGCCTGCGGCAGCCACTCGCTGACCTCGGACAAGAAGCCGACCAGCGAGATCACCGTCGTCGCCACCTTCAAGGGCGACAAGAACATGTACAGCCTGCAATGGGGCTCGCGCGCCGCGCCGATGAATCGCGAGCCGGTGCTGGACCAGGCGCTGCTGCAGAAGCGGCTCGCCGAGATGACCCCGGTCCGCATCTGCCGCCTCGTCGAGGGCGAGCAGGCGCCGTTCCCGAGCTGCGTGGGCAAGCTGGGCGGCAAGGCGGCCAGCAAGCCGCGCTGACCGGGACGCGTGCCGATCGGGGCTGACCAGGCACCCCTCCCGCAGCGTTGGCACCGCAGGTTCATGGCGGCGATCGCGGCGCGAGGCCGCGGATCGCCGAAGCGCGCTCAGGCGGCGTTCGTCACCGCGCGGGCCGCGTCCAGCTGCGCGCGCAGCGTGGCGATCTCGGCGGCGAAGTTGTCGCGGGCGGTGGTGGCGCCGACCAGCTCCATCTCCGCCGCGAGGCGTGCGTCGGATTCGGTGGCGGAGGTCGCCACCTGGCGTTCCAGCTGCTTGCGCAGGTCGGCCAGCTGCGAGTCCTTGCCCGCGATGGCCAACTGATCCTTGGCCTTGCCCACCAGCGCGTCCGACGCGATGTCGCGCGCATGGCGCAGCTCGACGGTGAGGCGCTCGATGGCCGCGTCGCGCTCGGCCAGCTTGGCCAGCGCCTGATCGCGGTCCTCGGTCACCTGCGCGAGCTGCGTGCCCAGCGACTCGCGCTCGGCCTCGGACTGCTGGCTCGCGTGCAGCGCCGAGGCCAGATCGCTCTCGGTGCGGGACAGGCTGTCGCGCAGGGGCGCCGAGGCGTTCTCCATGACCTGCCGGGCCCAGTCGCCCAAGGCGGCGATGACCGCCTCGGGCACCTCCACGCCGACGGTGTCGTGGGGGCGCGCGGCGAGGGAGGGATCCAGGGGCGTGAGTGCTTGGCCAGACATGTCGATTTCCAGAGAGAGGCGGGGGCCGTCGATGCGACCGTCGGAAATGAAAAGGCGACCGCCTCGGGTCGCCGCTTAAGCCGATCGCGCCATCGCGGCGCCCGGTCGTGCAATCGTGCTCAATCCACCAGGATGTTCTTGTTCTTGAGCGTCAGGTGGATCTTGTCGCCGATGGTGTCCTTGTTGAACGGCTTGACCACGTAGCCCGACGCGCCGAGCTGGGCCGCGCGGATGATGTCCTCCTTGCGGCCCTCGGCGGTGACCAGCAGCACGGGCAGCGCCCGTATCGGGTCGCTCTCGGGCTTGCCGCGCAGCGCGGCCAGGAACTCGAAGCCGTTCATCACCGGCATGTTCACGTCGCTCAGCACGAAGTGCACCGGCTCGCCCGAGTCGGCGGCGCCCTCGATCACGCGCAGCGCGACCTTGCCGTCCTCCGCTTCCAGGATCTTCTTGAAGCCGAGCTCCCGCAGCAGGCCCGCGATGATGCGGCGCATGGTCGAGAAATCGTCCACCACCAGAAAACAGAACTCTTCGCGCTTGATCGTCGTGACCATGTCCAACTCCGTGAGGCCGGAATCGTAGCCTGAACGTTCTCCCACGCACCGCCGGAAGGGGCGATACCCGCGCCCTCACGCTCCCGCGTTGCCGCGCCCGTCGATATCCACCAAACGCCCATCACGATGCCCCCTCGCCCGCTTGCGGGAGAGGGTCGGGGTGAGGGTCTCCGGGGTCCCGGCCCGTCAGATCTTCGTATCCCACGCCTTCGACAGCCGCATCGCCCCGTTGATGATGCCGACCATCGAATACGTCTGGGGGAAGTTCCCCCACAGCTCCCCCGTGACGGGATGGGTGTCCTCCGACAGCAGCCCCAGGTGATTCCGCGACGCCAGCAGCGCCTCGAAGATCTCCCGGGCCTGATCGACCCGCCCGATGCGCGCCAGCGCGTCGATGCGCCAGAACGCGCAGATGTTGAACGAGGTCTCCGGCTTGCCGAAGTCGTCCGGCGCCTCGTAGCGCCGCATGTAAGGCCCGTCGCAGAGCGTCGCCTCCAGCGCGTCCACCGTGCTGACGAAGCGCGGATCGCGCGGATCGATGAAGCCGACCTCGGCCATCAGCAGCACGCTCGCGTCCAGGTCCTTGCCGCCGAAGCTCTCGACGAAGGCCTGGCGCTGCTCGCTCCACGCGTTGTCCAGAATCTTGCGCTTGATCAGGTCGGCCCGTTCGCGCCAGGTCGTCGCCCGCTCCGGCAGCTTGAGCTGCAGCGCGATCTTGGCGAGCCGGTCGCAGGCGGCCCAGTTCATCAGCACCGACGAGGTGTGCACCCGCGAGCGCGTGCGCAGCTCCCACATGCTCGCGTCGGGCTGGTCGTGGATGGCGAAGGCGCGCTCGCCCGCGCGCTCGAGCAGCGCGAACTCGTCGGCGCCCGCGCGCTGGTGCAAGCGGTGATCGAAGAAGGCCTGCGCCGAGCCGAGCACGATGTTGCCGTAGACGTCGTGCTGGAAGTGCTCGTAGGCCTGGTTGCCGACGCGCACCGGCCCCATCCCGCGATAGCCGCGCAGGTGCGGGATCATGTACTCGGTGAGCTTGCTCTCGAGCCCGATCCCGTACAGCGGCTGCACATGGCCGTCGTGCGACTGCGCCACCACGTTGCGCAGCCAGCGCAGGTAGTCCTCCATCGTGCCCGTCTCGGACAGGCTGTTGAGCGCCCGCACCACGAAGAACGCGTCGCGCAGCCAGCAGTAGCGGTAGTCCCAGTTGCGCTGCGTGCCGGGGGCCTCGGGGATGCTCGTCGTCATCGCGGCGACGATGGCGCCGGTCTCCTCGAACAGGCAGAGCTTGAGCGTGATCGCCGCGCGGATCACCGCCTCCTGCCACTCCAGCGGGATCGCCAGACGACGGGTCCAGTCGCGCCAGTAGTTGACGGTCTTCTCCTCCAGCGTCCGGGCCGCGTCCTCGACCGCGCGGTCCAGGGTCTCGTCGGGGCCGAAGATGAAGCTCATCGGCATGTCCAGCGCGAAGGGCGTCTCGTCGTGGACGTAGGTGAGCGGGGCGTTGGTGGTCAGGCGGATGGTGAAGTCCGGTCCGACGAAGCGCAGGTGGTTGCTGCCCCGCGTGCGAGACGGTTGCGCCGAGCCCCACTGGATCACCGGCCGGAGCACCACGCGGATGCGCGGATGTCCCTGCAGCGGCCGGATGCGTCGCACCAGCATCTCGGGCCGGAAGGGGCGGTCGTAGAGGAAGAAGCGCGGCATGAAATCGACGATCTCGATCGCGTTGCCGTGCAGGTCGTAGAGCCGCGTGCGCAGCACCGCGGTGCCGTGGCGGTACTCCTGCTCGCTGTGAGAGAAGTCCTCCAGCATGACCTGGAAGGTGCCGTCGGGGCCGATGCCTTCGGGCGAATCGATCAGCGCGTTGAACACTGGGTCGCCGTCGAAGCGTGGCGCGCAGGCCCAGACGACGCGGGCGCGATCGTCGATCAGCGCGCTCACCGCGCAGTTGCCGATCAGTCCCAGCTTCAGCGATGCCGCTTCCATGCGTGTGCTCCTCTTCTCGCGATGGGGAGGCCCGGCCCCGCCCGGCGGCAGGAACGGACCGGTCGCGCAGCGCGGCAAGAAGCGCTCCCGCGGGGGCGCAAGAGCCCGAAGACCCTCACCCCAACCCTCTCCCGCAAGCGGGAGAGGGGGCAGCCATCGCGCTCTCGCAAGCGGGAGAGGGGGCCGCCAGCGCGCTCTCGCAAGCGGGCGAGGGGGCCAAGAGAGCTCCTCTCCCATGAAGTGGGAGAGGGGTTGGGGTGAGGGCCGTCGCCCACCAGAGCCTGTCTTACTCCCTCGCCCGCTGCGCGGGAGTGGGGCAGGGGAGAGAGTCGTGGCATGCCAGAACCGTCTTGCCCCCTCGCCCGCTTGCGGGAGAGGGTAGGGGTGGGGGTCTTCGGGGTCTAGCGCGCGACCGTGGGAGCGGCGCCACGCAGGAAGAACAGCACCACCACCGCCGTCAACACCGTCACCAGGGCCAGTCCTTGCGCCAGCTGCGAGAACGCCTGCTCATAAGCCACCACGACGTCCGCGGACGACATTGCCGCATGAACTGCCGTTGCTTCGCCCAGCCGCCCGGTCGCGAGCAGCGGCGCCGCCGCCTGCATCTCCGCCGGCAACCGCGCCGCGATCAACGCGCTCAGCGTCGATCCCACGATCGCCAGCGCCACGCCTTCGCCAGCCACGCGGACCGTGCTGAAGATCCCCGCCGCCATTCCCGCGCGCTGCGGTGGCACGACGCTCACCGCGAGGCCGTCCATCAGCCCCCACGGCCCGCTGATGCCGATGCCGATCAGCGCCATCGCGGGGAGGGCCTCGATCCCGCCGGTCGCCCGCGACAGCCACCAGAGCCCCGCCGCCGCGACCAGCAGCCCCGCGCCGCACAGGGTCGAGGGCGAGCACCACCGCGTCGCGCGTCCGGCCACCAGCGGCAGCACCAGCAGCGGCGCCGACAGCGCCGCGATCAGCCAACCGGTGAGCGACGCGGACAAGCCCTCGATGCCGGCGAAGCGGATCGGCAGCATCACCAGCAGCACGACGAAGGCATAGGCCGGCGCGGCGGCCAGCAGCTGGATGCCGATGAAGCGCCGGTAACGGAACAGCGAGAGGTCCAGCATCGGCGCGGGACTGCGGTGCTCGATGCGGGCGAAGACGATGAAGAGCATCAGCGAGGCGACCAGCCCGGCGACGACGCCCGCATCCGACCAGCCGCGCTCCGACGCGTGCAGCACGGCCCAGGTCAGCGCCGACAGCGCCGTCGTGAACAGCGCGGCGCCGGGCCAGTCGAAGGCGGCCACCTGGTCGTCGCGCGACTCGCGCAGCGCGCCGGCGCCGATGAACAGGGCGATCGCCTGGGTCGCCATCACCAGCACGAAGATCGCGCGCCAGCCGAAGGCCGTCGACAGAAAGCCCGCGGAGATCGGCCCCAGGACCAGGCCGATGCCGAAGCTCGTCCCCAGCCAGCTGAAGGCCCGCGTGCGGGCGGGGCCGTCGAACTCCTGCGCGAGCAGCGCGGCGCCGCTGCTGAGGATCGCCGCCCCTGCCAGTCCTTGCAGGCCGCGCAGCAGGTTGAAGGCCCACATCGCCTGCGCCACCGGCAGCAGCGCCGAGGCGATCAGGAAGAGCAGGGCGCCCGCGCGGAAGACGCGGCGACGGCCGATGCGATCGGCCAGCGCGCCCGCCGCCAGCATGAAGCCGCCGAAGGTCAGCATGAAGGCGTTGGTCACCCAGGCCAGCGCGGCCGCCGAGGCGCCCAGGTCGTCGGCGATGCCGCCGAGCGCGACCGCCGCGCCGGTGAAGACCATCGGCATCGTCGCCGAGGCCATGCAGACGGACGCGAGCACGCGACCTTGGCGCGCGGTCTCGGCGCGGCCGGTGGCGAGCGCCGATACGGCGGGCGGGACGGCGGCCGAAACGGTCGGCGAGACGGTGTGCGAGACAGTCGGTGGGGCGTGTGGCGCAACGGCAGGCGAAGCAGCGTGCGGAACGAAGGTGGCGGTCGGGAGGGAGGATGAGGCGGAGGCGGGGTGGGAAGTCGTGGAGCTCATGGCGCCGATCAGGTCGAGTCAATCTCGCGATTGAAGATACGATCGATCGATTGATTGAAAAACAGGCCTTGATTCCAATCACTCTGGAAGGAAAGGATGGAATCGAGGCCGCAGAATCCCCACGCGATGGATCCTTCCTCCGGCTTTTCCGGCCTGCTGGCCTTCGTCCGCACCGCCGATCTGGGCAGCTTCGTCGCGGCGGGGCGGGTGCTGGGCATCTCGGCCTCGGCGGTGGGCAAGGCGGTGACGCGGCTGGAGCAGGAGCTCGGCGTGCGCCTGCTCCAGCGCAGCACGCGCAAGCTCGCGCTGACCGAGGAGGGGCGCCAGTTCCACGAGCGCTGCCGGCGCATCCTCGACGACCTGGAGGACGCCAAGGCCTCGGTCGCGCATGCGACCGCCGCGCCGCGCGGCCGGCTGCGCATCAGCGTCCCCATCGTCGCCTACCACCTGCTGCTGCCGCTGCTGCCGGAGTTCCTCGGCCGCTATCCCGAGATCGAGCTCGACATCGACTTCAACGACCGCCTCGTCGATCTGATCGAGGAGGGCGTGGACCTGGCGATCCGCAGCGGCGACCTGGGCGATTCACGCTTCGTCAGCCTGCCGCTGCGGCCCTACCGCCTGCTGCTGTGCGCCTCGCCCGACTACCTCGCGCGCCGCGGGGAGCCGCGCCATGTCGAGGACCTCGCCGCCCATGACGGGATCCGCTTTCGCTTCCCCAACTCGAGGCGTCTGCAGACCTGGCCGCTCGTGCCGGCGAGCGACAAGGGCATCGCGGACATGGTGCTCTCCGAGACCCCGCCCGAGCCGCGGCTGCGGCGCTCGCTGGTCTTCAACAACATGGAGGCGGTGCGCGGCGCGGCGCTCGCCGGCCTGGGCATCGCCTGCCTGCCCGACTTCCTCGCGCGGGAGACGTTGCGGGAGGGCCGGCTGCGCCGCGTGGTCGCGCTCCACGACCAGCCCGCCGGCCGCTTCCACGCGGTGTGGCCGACCAGCCGGCATCTGTCGCCCAAGGTGCGGGCCTTCGTGGACTTCCTGAAGGAGCGGCTGCGGGACGAATGAGCGCGGAGCGCTCAGCCGCGTGCCGGGTCTTGCCTGAAGAACTCGACGAAGAGCCGGTACAGCCGCGGCTGCTCGGCGAGCAGCTCGCGTGGCGCGACGAAGAAGGCTTCGACGGCGACGGCGTAGAACTCCTCCAGCGAGCTCTCGCCATAGGGGTCGATGAGCGTGGGCGCGCCCGCGTCGACCTGGCCGCAGAACCAGTCCCATTCGGCCTCCATCGTGGCCTGCCAACGCGCACGCAAGGCCTTGTCCGCGATCGGCGGCAGGCCCTCCGCGCCCTCCGGGGCGTCCATCGTGAAGATGTGGGCGAACTCGTGGATCACGACGTTGTAGACCGGATCCATGCCCTCCAGACGGTGGGCGGCCTCGGGGGTGATCTCGTTCCAGGCCAGCATCATCGGCCCGGCGCCGGGGGCCTCGCCGACCACCGGTTCCTCGTAGACCTGGACCACGCCGTCCTCATCCATGACCTCGCGCGTCGCCACGACCTCGCCCTCATGGACCACGATCACGAGGAAGCGGTCATACCAGTCCAGCCCCAATCGCAGCACCGGCAGGCAGGCCTGTGCGGCGATGGCCACGGCCATCTCGTCGGTCACCGCCAAGCCGCGCGCGCCGTGGAATTCCTTCGAGGCCAGGAACAGCGAGCACAGCCGCCGGAGCTCGGCGCGATCGGCGTCGTCGCGGCGCGCAAGAAAGGGGTAGTGGGCGAGCGTCAGCTGCCACAGCGGTTCGGCGATGGCGAAGCGCTCGAGCAGCTTGCGCTCGCGGTGCTCGCGCCAGCGCTGGAGCAGGCCGCCGATCATCGCGGTGTCGCGCCGCCGGACGTGGTGGAGTCCGGGACAGGCAGGCGGGTGGGCGCATGCGTGTGCGAGCCGGTCGCGGCCGGCGCCTGCGTGAGCGGCTCGATGCGACGCAGGCCGTCGGCGTCGATCACCAGCACGTCGCCGCGGGCGGGACCGTGGGCGCCGTCGTAGTCCCAATCGGACAGCACGGCGCGCGTCAGTCCCCCGCCCAGGTCATGGGTGAACGGGCGGTGCGTGTGGCCGTGGATCAGCGTGTCGCAGCCGGAGGCGCGCAGCCAAGCGCGCGCGGCGTCGTCGTCCACGTCGGCCCAGGTCGATGGATCCGACTGATGCAGGCGGCTCTTCGCCCGGAGATGCCGGGCCAGCGCGCGACGCGCGAAGAGCGGTAGCGCGCGCAGGGCCGCGAGGACCTCGGGCCGACGCACCACCGCGCGGGCGCGCAGGTAGCCGACGTCGCCCAGGCAGAGCTGGTCGCCATGGCTCAGCAGCCAGCCGCGGCCGAAGGCGTTCAGCCGCGTGGGATCCGCGAGCAGCCGCATGCCGGCATCCGCCGCCATCGGCTCGCCCAGGGCGAAATCGCGGTTGCCGTGCATGAAGAAGAGGGCGAGCGGCCGGCCGTCCGCGCGGCCGTGGCCGCTGGCGGTGTCGTGCAGCAGTTGCAGCGCGTGCTGCTCGAAGGTGTCGGCCTGCCAGCGCGCGTCGTCGCCGATCCAGGCCTCGAAGATGTCGCCGAGCAGGATGACCGCGTCGGCGGGCGTCGCCGCGAGATGGCCTCGCAGGCGCGCCAGCGTCGCCGGCATGTCCGGCGACAGGTGCAGGTCCGACAGCAGGTCGATCCGCCGCCAGCCCGGCGCCGCGTCCAGCGACGTCAGCGGGCCCGGCAGCGGGAAGTCAGCAGCGGACCTCGGGATCACTCGACCGCGACGGCGCGCTCGATGATGACCGGATCGACCGGCACGTCGTCATGGAAGCCCGAGCGGCCGGTCTTGACCTTCTCGATCTTGTCCACGATGTCCTGGCCGCCGATGACCTTGCCGAACACGGCGTAGCCCCAGCCGGACGGGGACTCGCTCTTGAAGTTCAGGAAGTCGTTGTCGACCGTGTTGATGAAGAACTGCGCGCTGGCGGAATGCGGCGCGTTCGTGCGGGCCATGGCCAGCGTGTACTTGTCGTTCTTCAGGCCGTTGTTGGCTTCGTTCTGGATCGGGGCGTCCGTGTCCTTCTGGCGCATGCCGACCTCGAAGCCGCCGCCCTGGGCCATGAAGCCCTTGATGACGCGGTGGAAGATGGTGCCGTCGTAGTGACCCTTGGCGACGTAGGCCAGGAAGTTGGCCACGGTGCCCGGGGCCTTGACGTCATCCAGTTCGATCGTGATCAGACCGTGGTTCGTGTGCAGTTCGACTTTCTTGCTCATGCTGAGACTCCTTATTTCTCGACCGTGGCCTTGTTGATGAGGATGGGGGTGTTGGGCAGGTTCTGGAACGCCGGGTTCTTCGGCGACTTCGAAGTCTGCACCTCGCGGATCTTGTCCACGACGTCCATGCCTTCCGTGACGTAGCCGAACACCGCGTAGCCGCGGCCGTCCGACGCGTAACCCGGGTCCAGGCCGGGGTTGTCCACGACGTTGATGAAGAACTGGGACGTCGCGGAGTTGGGGTCGCCGGTGCGCGCCATGGCGATGCTGCCGCGGATGTTCATCAGGCCGTTGCCCGCCTCCAGCGGGATCGGGGCCTTGGTCGGCTTCTGCTTCAGATCGGGCGTGTAGCCGCCGGTCTGGATCATGAAGCCGTCGATGACGCGGTGGAAGATGACGCCGTTGTAGTGACCGGCCTTCACGTAGGCCACGAAGTTGGCGACCGTCTTGGGCGCCTTCTCCGGATCCAGCTGGACCTTGATGTCGCCCATCGTGGTCGACAGCTTGACGACCTGCGCGTGCGCGAGCGAGCAGGCCAGCGACAGCGCGGCGGCGCCCAGCCCGAGCAGCAGTTTGGATGTCCTCATGGTGCGGATGGCAGTGAAAGAGATGAAGAAAGAGGCGCGCGGGCGGCGCAGGAGGCTCAGCGCGCCTGCGCGCCCTTGGCGTTGTTGAACGCGACCACGCGCTGCAGCTTGAGCTTGAGCGCCGTGTCGTCGCCCAGCGCCTGCTTGAGCGCGCGCTCGTAGGCCTGCTGCGCCAGACGCATCAGCACGTCGCCCAGGTTCTCCTGGGCCTGTGCGTGGTCGGGCTGCAGGTCCAGCGCGCGCATCAGGTCCTGGCGGGCGGCTTCGTACTCGCCCCGGGCTGCATGGATGACGGCCAGGTTGTTGTAGGGGTCGGCCAGGTCGGGGAAGTCCTCGGTCAGACCGGTGAACAGGACCCGGGCGCGCTCGAGCTGCTGCTGTTCCAGCAGCATCGTGCCCAGCGCGAAGCGCAGGCGAGGATCCTCGGGGGTGGTCTTGAGGGCGTCCTCCGCCATCTTGATCGCCTGGTCGCGCTTGCCGGCGGCCCACAGGCCCTGGGCGTCGTCGAGCACGGCGGCGTGAGACAGAGGAGCGAAGCCCAGTGCCGCCAGGACGAGGCAGCACGAGCGGAGCAGGGGGGTGATTCTTGGCATGGTCGGGCCGCTATACTGCCGGGCATTCTAGAGCGAGCTTTCGTCTCCCGCTCGTCACCCGGCCGGCCCTCCCGCCCCCACCGCACGACACGCCGCACTCCGACGCCCCGCAGCACGCTGCGGGCCCGGTGGTAGCGGCGTCCCGTGCCCGCGGCGGACCGGTGGAGTGGGCGTCCGGCGCGGCACATCCATGTCTTCCTTGCGCATCTACAACACGCTGACCCGTCAGCTGCAACCCTTCGAACCGATCGAGCCGGGCAAAGTCCGCATGTACGTGTGCGGCATCACCGTCTACGACCTGTGTCACATGGGGCATGCGCGCATGAACATCGCGTTCGACGTCGTCTATCGCTGGCTCTCGGCCAGCGGCTACGACGTCAACTTCGTGCGCAACATCACCGACATCGAGGACAAGATCATCCGCCGGGCGCTGGAGCGGGGCATCACGATCCGCCAGCTCACCGACGAGATGATCGCCGCCATGCACCGCGACTTCGCGGCGCTGGGCATCGCCACGCCCACCCACGAGCCGCGCGCGATGGACTTTGTCCCGCAGATGCTGGACATCATCGGCAAGCTCGAACAGAAGGGCCTGGCCTATCAGGCCGACGGCGGCGACGTGAACTACGCGGTGCGCAAGTTCGAGGGCTACGGCAAGCTCAGCGGCAAGTCCCCGGACCAGTTGCGCGCCGGCGAGCGCGTGGCCATCGACGACGGCAAGCGCGATCCGCTGGACTTCGTGCTGTGGAAGTCGGCCAAGGCCGAGGAACCCGCCGAAGCCAAGTGGGCCAGCCCCTGGGGCGAGGGCCGTCCGGGCTGGCACATCGAGTGCTCCGCGATGAGCTGCGCCCTGCTGGGCGAGCGCTTCGACATCCACGGCGGCGGCATGGACCTGCAGTTCCCGCACCACGAGAACGAGATCGCGCAGAGCGAGGGCGCCTTCGGCCATCCGTTCGTCAATGTCTGGATGCACAACGGCTTCCTGAACATCGATGGCGAGAAGATGTCCAAGAGCCTGGGCAATTTCTTCACCATCGCGGAAGTGCTGGAGAAGTTCGACGGCGAGTCGATCCGCTTCTTCATGCTGCGCACGCAGTACCGCAGCCCGTTCAACTTCAGCGACGTCAGCCTGGACGATGCGCGTACCGCGCTGCGCCGGCTGTACACGGCGCTGGACGCGGTCCAGGCCGACGACGTGGCCATCGACTGGACGCAAGGCCATGCCGCCGCGTTCAAGGCCGCGATGGACGACGACTTCAACACCCCGGGCGCGCTGGCGGTGCTGTTCGAGCTGGCCAACCAGGTCAACCGCGATCGCTCGTCGGCCGATGCCGGTCTGCTGAAGGCGCTGGGCGGCGTGCTGGGCGTGCTGCAGCAGCAACCGAAGAGCTTCCTGCAAGCCGGTGCCGGCCTGGACGAGGCCGCGATCGAGGCGCAGATCGCCGCGCGCGCGGCGGCCAAGGCGGCCCGCGATTTCGCCGAGGCCGACCGCATCCGCAAGGCGCTGGTCGAGCAGGGCATCGAGCTGAAGGATTCCACGTCGGGCACGAGCTGGGTGCGCATCTCCAAAGTCGGGGACCAGGCCTGATGGCGCGTGTGGCGACTGCCGGGGTCACCCCGGACTATTGGGACGAGGCCTGCCGTCATCTGGTCAAGCGCGACCGGGTCATGAAGAAGCTCATCCCGCAATTCGGCGAGGCCCGGCTGCAAAGCCGCGGTGACGCGTTCACGACGCTGGCGCGCTCGATCGTGGGTCAGCAGATCTCGGTCAAGGCGGCCCAGGGCACCTGGGACAAGCTGGCCGGACTGATGTCGGGCCCCTCGAACCGGATCAAGCCGGCCGAGGTGCTGACGCTGGACAAGGATGTGCTGCGTGGGGCCGGGTTGTCGGCCCGCAAGGTCGAGTACCTGAGCGACCTGGCGCAGCATTTCGAGTCGGGCCAGGTCCATGTGCGCCAATGGGCGCAGATGGACGACGAACCCATCATCGAGGAGCTGGTGGCCATCCGCGGGATCGGTCGCTGGACCGCCGAGATGTTCCTGATCTTCCACCTGATGCGGCCCAACGTGCTGCCGCTGGACGATCTGGGACTGCTGAAGGGCATCAGTCAGCATTACTTCAGCGACGAGCCGGTGTCACGGGCGGAAGCCCGGGAACTCGGCGAGGGCTGGGCCCCGTATCGCTCGGTGGCCACATGGTACATTTGGCGGAGCCTTGATCCGCTACCGGTGGATTATTGAATGAGCAAGAAACACTTCCTCGAATTCGAGCAGCCGATCGCTGAGCTCGAGACCAAGATCGACGAGCTCCGCTACGTGCAGAGCGAGTCCGCGGTGGACATCTCGGAAGAGATCGACCGCCTGGGCAAGAAGAGCCACCAGCTCACGAAGGACATCTACGCGAACGTCCTCCCGTGGCAGGTCTATCAGATCGCCCGACACCCCCAACGCCCGCAGACGCTGGACTACTGCTCGGAAGTCTTCACCGAGTTCCAGGAGCTGCACGGCGACCGCCACTTCGCGGATGACGCCGCGATCGTCGGCGGTCTGGCGCGCTTCAACGGCCAGGCCTGCATGGTGATCGGCCATCAGCGCGGCTCGGACGCCAAGGAGCGCACGCTGCGCAACTTCGGCATGCCGCGTCCCGAGGGTTATCGCAAGGCCCTGCGCCTGATGAAGCTGGCCGAGAAGTTCGGCCTCCCCGTCTTCACCTTCATCGACACGATGGGTGCGTACCCGGGCATCGGCGCCGAGGAGCGCGGCCAGTCGGAAGCGATCGGCCGCAACATCTTCGAGATGGCCCAGCTGGAAGTGCCCATCATCGCGACGGTGATCGGCGAGGGCGGCTCCGGCGGCGCGCTGGCCATCGGCGTGGCCGATCAGGTGCTGATGCTGCAGTTCTCGGCCTACTCGGTGATCTCTCCGGAAGGCTGCGCGTCGATCCTGTGGAAGACCGCCGCGCGCGCGTCCGAAGCCGCGGAAGCGCTGGGCATCACCGCCCACCGTCTGAAGGCCCTGGGCCTGATCGACAAGATCGTGAACGAGCCCGTCGGTGGCGCGCATCGCGACCAGAAGCAGATGGCTTCGAATCTGAAGCGCGCGCTGGGCGACGCCCTGCGCCAGGTCTCCGACCTGAAGACCAAGGATCTGCTGGAGCGCCGCTACGAGCGCCTGCAGGCCTATGGCCGATTCGGCGACACCAAGAGCCGCTGATCCTGACGCCGCGGCGTCCGGCGCCGCGACCACCCGCCGTGTGATCGCGGTCGCCTGCAGCGGCGGCCGGGACTCCACGGCGCTGCTCCACGCCACCATCGTCGCGGCCCACGCGCTGGGTCAGCGCGTGGTGGCGTTGCACATTCATCATGGACTGAGTCCCCACGCCGACGCGTGGCTGGCGCACCTGCGGATGCAGGTCGACGCCT
This sequence comes from Mitsuaria chitosanitabida ATCC BAA-476 = NBRC 102408, assembly GCF_001598255.1. Lineage (GTDB taxonomy): Bacteria > Pseudomonadota > Gammaproteobacteria > Burkholderiales > Burkholderiaceae_C > Roseateles > Roseateles chitosanitabidus. Next base: position 38,143 of record NZ_BCYP01000033.1, on the reverse strand, counting down.
GGGCCGCGCAAGGCCTGCCGGTGACGCTGGTCCATGAGCGCTTGAGCGGCGCGCCCGCCGCCGGCGAGAGCATCGAGGCCTGGGCCCGAGGCGGGCGCTTCCGCGCGCTGCAAGGCCTGGCCCTCGCCGCGGGCGCGGATCTGCTGCTGCTCGCGCATCACCGCCGCGATCAGGCGGAGACCTTCCTTCTCCAGGCGCTGCGCGGCGCGGGCACGGCCGGGCTCTCGGCGATGCCGCGGGCGCAGTGGCGCGACGGCGTGTGCTGGGCGCGCCCCTGGCTGGACCATCCGCGCGAGGCCGTCGAAGCCTATGTCGCCGCCCATCAGCTCGCCTTCATCGACGACGACAGCAACACCGATGTGCGCTTCGCCCGCAATCGCCTGCGGCAGGCGGTGTGGCCGGGGCTGCTCGCGATGACCCCGGGCGCGGAGACGGCGCTCTCCAATGCCGCCCAATGGGCGCAGGAGGCGGCGGCGCTTCAGCAGGAGCTCGCAGAGGAGGACCTCGCGCGCTGGACCGACGAGGGCGGTCTCGATCAGGCGAGCGTGAGCGCGCTGAGCCCGGCTCGCGCGTCGAACCTGCTGCGGGCCTGGCTGCGTCGCGCCTCGGGTCGCACCGCGCCGGCGACCTTGATCCGCCGCTTGCTGGACGAGGTCCCCGCCGCGACCGTCGCGCGCTGGCCCTTGGGTCCGACCGAGCTGCATCTCTATCGGGGCCGCCTGTTCGTGCAGGCGCGGCCCGTGGCGCCCGCGCGCGTGGAGGCGCCGCCGGCGTCGCTCGCGGGCCTGGGCATCGCCGTCGGCGGCGACGCGCCGTCGATGCACCTCGATCTCGCGCGCCCCGGCCGCCATCCCGTGGCGGCCTGGGGCGGTGCCTTCGATGTCGAACCCGTGACCACGGGGGGTATCGCGCTTTCTGCGCTCAGCAATGCCGAGTTGCGCCCGCGCGAAGGCGGCGAGCAGTTCCAGGCGCACCCGAAGGGCCTGCCGCGCGCGCTCAAGAAATGCTGGCAGACGGCGGGAATCCCCGCTGTTCAGAGGGAAGGGCCCTTGATCTATGTCGACGGACAGCTGCGGTTCGTGCCCGGCCTGGGCATCGACGCGCGCGCGTTCGCGGCCGGCGGCGAAGCACAGATGAGCCTCCGTTGGGTGCCGGATGCATGCGGATCGCGCATGGGTCGCGACGTTGCGGGCAGGGACGCGTCTTAGAATCGTCCGCTGTGGTCGCGGCGCACCTCCTTCCCGCGGTAATGCGGACGTCGGCACGACGTCCCTCAGCAGTCATCTGACACTCCCATGGCATTGATCGTTCACAAGTACGGCGGCACCTCGATGGGGTCGACCGACCGTATCCGCAACGTGGCCAAGCGCGTCGCCAAGTGGGCACGGGCCGGCCACCAGATGGTGGTCGTCCCGTCCGCGATGAGCGGCGAGACGAACCGCCTGCTCGGTCTGGCCAAGGATCTCTCCCCGACCAGCGCCTCGCCCGCGCTGATGCGCGAGCTGGACATGATCGCCTCCACCGGCGAGCAGGTCTCGGTCGGTCTGCTGGCCATCGCGCTGCAGGCCGAGGGCATGGACGCCGTCAGCTACACCGGCTGGCAGGTCGGCGTGGCCACCGACAACTCCTACACCAAGGCGCGCATCGAGAGCATCGACGACGCCAAGGTCAAGGCCGACCTGGACGCCGGCCGCGTGGTCGTCATCACCGGCTTCCAGGGCGTGGACGAGGACCGCAACATCACGACGCTGGGTCGCGGCGGCTCGGACACCTCGGCGGTCGCGATCGCCGCGGCCATCCAGGCCGACGAGTGCCTGATCTACACCGACGTGGACGGTGTCTACACGACCGATCCGCGCGTCGTGCCCGAGGCCCGCCGCATGAGCACCATCAGCTTCGAGGAGATGCTGGAGATGGCGTCGCTCGGCTCCAAGGTGCTGCAGATCCGCTCGGTGGAATTCGCCGGCAAGTACCGCGTGCCGATGCGCGTGCTCAGCAGCTTCACGCCCTGGGACATCGACATCAACGAGGAAGCCAAGTCCGGCACCCTGATCACTTTTGAAGAGGACGAGAACATGGAACAAGCCGTCGTCTCCGGCATTGCATTCAACCGCGACGAGGCCAAGGTGACGCTGCTGGGCGTGCCGGACAAGCCCGGCATCGCGTTCCAGATCCTGGGCCCCGTGGCCGACGCCAACATCGACGTCGACGTCATCATCCAGAACGTGTCGCAGGACGGAAAGACCGACTTCTCGTTCACCGTGCACCGCAACGACTACCAGCGCGCGATGGAGCTGCTGGAGAAGACCGTCGGTCCGGCGGTGCAGGCGGCCAAGGTCGTCGGCGACCAGCGGATCTGCAAGGTCTCGATCGTGGGCATCGGCATGCGCTCGCACGTGGGCGTGGCGTCGAAGATGTTCCGCTCGCTGTCGGAAGAGGGCATCAACATCCAGATGATCACGACCAGCGAGATCAAGACCTCCGTCGTCATCGACGAGAAGTACATGGAGCTGGCTGTGCGAGCACTGCACCGCGCCTTCGACCTGGACCAGGAAATCGAAGCCTGATGATCGCTTTCAACCGGAGTTTCGGTTGAGGGGTCAAATTCCCATGCTATAGTCGCAGCTTCTTCGGTTGGAGACGTGACCGAGTGGCCGAAGGTGCTCCCCTGCTAAGGGAGTATGTGGGCAAAACCTGCATCGAGGGTTCGAATCCCTCCGTCTCCGCCAACCAGATGTGAAACCCCCGTAGCGCAAGCTGCGGGGGTTTTTGCATTCCGGGCGGCCATTCGGATCCGGTGGTGATCGTGGTCACGAATCGGGCGGCGAGGCGACCCGCGGCGGGCGATGTGGCCTACAGTCCTCGTCCATGTACACGCCCAAGCACTTCGACCTCCCGGATCTCTCGCATGCGCGGCTGATGATCCAGGAACATCCGCTCGCCACGCTGATGCTGATCGACCCGGTGCACGGGCTGTCGGCGACGCCGGTGCCCATGATCTGGGGCGCGCCCGGCGATCCCTCGGCGGGCGAGGGCTGGTGGCTGGAAGGCCACCTCGCGCGCGCGAATCCGCATGTGGCGGCGCTGGTGTCCGGCGAGGTGGACCAGGTGCTGGTGCAGTTCAACGGGCCCGGCGCCTACGTCTCGCCCAGCCTCTACGACACCCCGCTGTCGGTCCCCACCTGGAACTACCTGACCCTGCAGGTCCAGGGGCCGGTGCGCGTCATCGACGACGAGCAGGGCAAGGATGCGCTGCTCAAGCGTCTGATCGCGACGCAGGAGCCTGATTACGCCGCGCAATGGCGCGGTCTTCCCGAGGACTTCCAGCGCAAGATGCTGGGCGCGATCGTCGGCTTCCGCATTCCGGTGGAGCGCTGGACGATGAAGGCCAAGATCAGCCAGAACCGCAGCGCCGCGGAGCGCGCGCGCATCCTCGCGCACCAGGAGCACGGCTCGCTCGAGGAGCAGATGCTCGCGAGCTGGGTGAGGGAGCTTTCGCCGCGCTGAGCGCGCCGCACGGGGCCAGGTCTTGCCGATCGCCCAAATGCAAAGGCCCGCCGATGGCGGGCCTTGTCGTTCGCGCCGAGCGCGCGACGCGTGGCTTACATGCTCACGTAGTTCGGGCCGCCGCCGCCTTCCGGCGTGATCCAGACGATGTTCTGGGTCGGGTCCTTGATGTCGCAGGTCTTGCAGTGCACGCAGTTCTGCGCGTTGATCTGCAGGCGCTCGACGTTGTCGTCGGTCTTCACGAACTCGTAGACGCCGGCCGGGCAGTAGCGGCTCTCCGGGCCCGCGTACTTGGTCAGGTTGACGTTCACCGGCACCGACGCATCCTTCAGCGTCAGGTGGGCCGGCTGGTTCTCCTCGTGGTTCGTGTTGGACACGAACACCGACGACAGCCGGTCGAAGGTCAGCTTCCCATCCGGCTTCGGATAGGCGATCTTCGGCATCTCCGACGCGGGGCGCAGGTAGACGTGGTCGGGCTTGTCGCGGTGGAGGGTCCACGGCGGGCTCTTCATGCCCAGCTTGGGCAGCAGCCATTGCTCGATGCCGGTCATCAGCGTGCCGATGGTGTTGCCCTTCTTGAACCAGGTCTTGAAGTTGCGCGATTGATTCAGCTCGTCGCGCAGCCAGCTCTGCTCGAAGGCGGCGGGGTAGGCCGACAGCTCGTCCAGCGAGCGGCCGGCGGTCAGCGCCTCGACGATCGCGTCGGCGCACATCATCCCGGACTTGATCGCCGCGTGGCTGCCCTTGATGCGCGCGGCGTTCAGGTAGCCGGCGTCGTCACCCACCAGCGCGCCGCCGGGGAAGACCTGCTTGGGCAGGCTCAGCAGGCCGCCCGCGGTGATCGCGCGCGCGCCGTAGCCCAGGCGCTTGCCGCCCTCGATGTGCTTGCGGATCGAGGGGTGCGTCTTCCAGCGCTGCATCTCCTCGAAGGGCGACAGCCACGGGTTCTTGTAGTCCAGGCCGACCACGAAGCCCAGCGTGACCTTGTTGCCTTCCAGGTGGTACAGGAAGCCGCCGCCGTAGGTCTCCTTGTCCATGGGCCAGCCGGCGGTGTGGACCACCAGGCCCGGCTTGGCCTGCTCGGCGGGGATCTCCCACAGCTCCTTGATCCCGATGGCGTAGGTCTGCGGGTCCTTGCCGGCGTCCAGCTGGAACTTCGAGATCAGCTGCTTGCCCAGGTGGCCGCGCGCGCCTTCCGCGAAGATCGTGTACTTGCCGTGCAGCTCCATGCCGAGCTGGAAGCCCTCGTGCGGTTCGCCGTCCTTGCCGACGCCGACGTTGCCGGTGGCCACGCCCTTGACGCGGCCCTGATCGTCATAGACCACTTCCGAGGCGGCGAAGCCGGCGAAGATCTCCACGCCCAGCGCCTCGGCCTGCTGCGCCAGCCACTTGGTGACGTTGCCCAGCGAGATGACGTAGTTGCCATGGTTGTGGAAGCAGCCCGGGATCAGGAACTGCGGGGTCTCGCTCGCGCCGGTCTCGTTGAGGAACAGCACCTGGTCGCCGGTGACTTCCTGGTTCAGCGGGGCGCCCAGCTCCTTCCAGTTGGGGAAGAGCTCGGTGATGGCCTTGGGATCCATGACCGCGCCGGACAGGATGTGCGCGCCGGCCTCCGAGCCCTTCTCGAGCACGACCACCGAGATCTCCTGGCCCTTCTCGGCCGCGAGCTGCTTGACGCGGATCGCGGTGGCCAGGCCGGCGGGACCGCCGCCGACGACCACCACGTCGTATTCCATGCTGTCGCGAGGTCCGTACTGGGCGATGAGTTCTTCGGAGGTCATGGTCTTCCTTGCTCGTTCTAGTCGTGGGAGCCACGTCCGGTCGGCGGGATCGGCACAGGCCGGCTCGCTGTCTGGCTGGGGCGGGTTGCGGCGCATTCTAGCCGCGTGAATGGAAAAAAGAACGGTCGTGCTTTTTATGAAATAGAGAAGCGCGTCGACAGCCGCGGGTGAGCGGGCACCGACCCGAACGGGGCTCCCGGCGCGGGCGCGCGCACCGTACGATGGCCCGCGCTTTCCGCAGTCAACCAGAGGACCTCATGACCATCCATCTCCAACGCGACAAGAGCGGCCCGATGCGGCAGACATTGAGCATCCGCGACCATCGCCTGATCGCGGACCAGTCGGTCGAGGGCGGCGGCGAGGACGCCGGTCCGGACCCGCACGAGTTCTACGATTCCGCGCTGGGCGCGTGCAAGGCGCTGACGGTGCTGTGGTTCGCGCGCCGCAAGGGCATCCCGGTGGAGGATGTGCTGGTGGAGGTGGAGCGCGACGGCTCGCAGGAGCGGCAGGGCGTCTACAAGCTCAAGACCTCGCTGACCTTCGTCGGGGACCAGCTCACCGACGAGCATCGCCAGCAGTTGCTCGCCGTCGCCGAGAAGTGCCCGGTGCACAAGCTGATGACGCAGGTGACGACCGAGATCGAGACGGTGATGGCCGGCTGATCGCCGACGGCGCGCATGATCGCCGGCGATCGCGCGCTTGCCGGCGGCTGTCGCAGGGGGATCATCGTCGGCGGACGCTCGCGTGCTATCGTGCCCGGCACCTGTCCGGTCATACGAGAAGTTCTGCGAGAGACCTCCCCATGAGCTACAGCATCGATCTGGAGGGCCGCGTGGCCCTCGTCACCGGCGCGTCCAGTGGACTGGGCGCGCAATTCGCCAGGACCCTGGCGAAGTCCGGCGCCTGCGTGGTGCTGGCGGCCCGCCGGGTGGAGCGCCTGAAGGCGCTGCGCGCCGAGATCGAGGCCGGCGGCGGCGACGCGCACGTCGTGCAGATGGACGTCACCGACATCGACAGCATCAAGGCCGCCGTGGCGCGCGCCGAGACCGAGGTCGGGACGCTGGACATCCTGATCAACAACTCCGGCGTGAGCACGACCCAGAAGCTGGTCGACGTGACGCCGGAGGACTTCGACTACGTGATGGACACCAATGTGCGCGGCGCGTTCTTCGTCGCGCAGGAGGTCGGCAAGCGCATGCTGGCGCGGGCGCGCGGCGCGGCGCCGGGCACCTACACCGGCGGGCGCATCGTCAACATCGCGTCGATGGCGGGATTGCGGGTGCTCTCGCAGATCGGCGTCTATGCGATGAGCAAGGCGGCGGTGGTCCACATGACCCGCGCGATGGCCCTGGAGTGGGGCAAGTTCGACATCAACGTCAACGCCATCTGCCCCGGCTACATCGACACCGAGATCAATCACCACCACTGGCAGACCGACCAGGGTCGCAAGCTGGTGGAGCTGCTGCCGCGCAAGCGCGTGGGCACGCCGCAGGACCTGGACACGACGCTGCTGATGCTGTGCGCCAAGGAGAGCCGCTTCATCAATGGCGCGATCATCCAGGCGGACGACGGTTTCGGCGTCTGAGCCGTCTCCGGCCGCGACGTCGGAGGACGGCCGCGGCCCATCGAACGAAGAAAGACAGAAGAGGACAAGGGCCCGATGGCTGTGAGAGAACTGAGCGCGCTGGAAGCGCGCGTGCTGGCCGTGCTGGTGGAGAAGGCCTCCACCGTGCCGGACAGCTACCCGATGTCGCTGAACAGCCTGACGCTGGGCGCCAACCAGAAGACCGCGCGCGAGCCCGTGATGAACGCGAGCGAGTCCGACGTGGCCGCGGTGCTGGACGAGCTCAAGGCCATGAGCCTGGTGAACAGCGTGAGCGGCAGCCGGGTGGCGCGCTTCGAGCACAACATGAGGCGCGTGCTGGGCGTGCCCGGCCAGGCGGAGGCGCTGCTCGCGGTGCTGATGCTGCGCGGCCCGCAGACCTCGGCGGAGCTGCGCCTCAACTGCGAGCGCCTGCACCGTTTCGCCGACGTGTCCTCGGTGGAGGGCTTCCTCGAGGAACTGGCCACGCGCGAGCCCGCGCTGGCCGTGAAGCTGCCGAAGGCGCCGGGCGCGCGCGAGGCGCGCTGGGCACATCTGCTCAGCGGCGAGCCGGCGATCCCGACGGCCTCGGCCGCGTCGTCGAGCGGCGCCGCGTCGAGCAGCGCGCGTGACGAGGAGATCGCCGCGCTGCGCGCCGAAGTCGACGAACTGAAGGCGGCCGTCGCCCGCATCCAGGCGGAGCTGGGCCTCGCCTGAGGCGGGCCCGATCCCGCACCCCACGCTGCCCACCGCCACCGCTGAAATTCCATGCGCATCGATTTGCCCGACGACAAGAAGCTCGTCCATGAAACCCGCATCCAGATCCGCTGGGGCGACATGGACGCGATGGGCCATGTGAACAACACGGTCTATTTCCGCTACCTGGAGATGGCCCGCATCGAATGGCTGGACAGCCTGGGCGGCGCGCCCGCGCCGGCGGGGCAGGGGCCGGTGATCGTCAACGCCTTCTGCAACTTCCATCGTCAGCTGACCTACCCGGGCGACATCCTCGCGAAGCACTACGTCTCGAATCCGGGCCGGTCGAGCTTCGACACCTGGATCACGCTGGAACGCCTGGACGAGCCCGGCGTGATCTACGCCTCCGGTGGGGCGACCACGGTGTGGCAGGACGCCTCGCTGCAGAAGTCGATTCCGCTGCCGGACTGGCTGCGCGAGCAGCTCGGCTGAGGACCTCTCATGAAACGCACCCTCATCGGCCTCGCGCTCTCGGCGCTGGTCACGCTCTTCTTCCTCTGGCTCATCGTCAGCGGCTTCGGCCAGCTGATGGACATGCTGCGCGGCCTGAACCAGCCCGGCAAGGGCGGCGGCATCGCGCCCTTCGCCCTTGGCATCGCGGTCTTCGTGCCGCTGCTGATCTATCGCCTGCGCAAGAACCGCAAGCGCCGTCATCAGGGCGACGACGCCCGCTGAGCGCGCGGCCTCGCTCTCATGTCGACCGCTTCGCGCCTGCCTTGGGCTTGGCCTTCGTCGCGCGTTGCGCGCCGGACTTGGCGGCCGCCTTGGATCCGGCCTTCGCCGACGCTTTCGCTTTCGCCTTGGTCTTCGCCTGCTTCGGCGCCGGTGTCGACTTCGGCCCGAAGTCCAATGACTTCGGCGCGGCGAGGGTGTCAGCGATCTCGCCTGTCGTCCACTGCGCGGCGTGGGCCTGCAGATCCGGATTGCACGTCGCCGTGGCGAGCCGGCGGTAGCCCGCCGCCGTCAGGTGGATCTCGTTCGCCCAGTCGTTGCTGATGCCGGTCGTGCCCGGTGCCGCCGGCACGCTGCCGCCCCGCGTGTCCAGCACGACGAAGCCGCCGATCGTGGTCTTGACGCGCTGCTCCAGGAAATCGTGGAACCAGTCCACCAGCACCCGCGCGGCGGCCTGCCAGTCGCCCGCGGGGATGCCGGCGCTCGTGAACGCCGGTGCCAGCCAGGGGCCGGAGACCCCGCCCACCGCTGGCGCGAAGCGCGGCGTCATGTAGTCGTAGACGTGGGTGATGATCTCCATCCGCGGATAGTTCTGGTCGCGCAGCGCGTCGAGGTCCAGGTAGGCGTCGAGCAGTTCCTCGCACAGGTGGGTCCATCCCGTCTGGGACAGGTAGCGCGACGGGCCGTGGTCCGGCGGGAGGAATTCGTCCGCGTGCCGCAGCACGCGCTGGGTGAGGTCGTAGCCCGGCCCGCGGCGCGCCCAGTCGATCAGGTCGTTGCCGCCGCCCGAGATCAGCATCGCGCGCCAGTCCGGCATGCCGCGCAGCGTCATCGCCAGGTGGAAGGTCGGGAACTTGCGCGGATCGGGCAGGTCGCGCAGCAGCTGCCCCGGCATCGCGTAGTTGACGATGCCCACGTCCTTGCCGAAGTCCATCTGGTTGAACAGGCTGCCGGTGATCCACGGCGGCAATGAGCCGAACGAGCCCCAGGAGTCGCCATGCGCGATCACGGGGACGGATTGATTGAAGTTGGTGCGTCCCTGCATCAGATCCTGATGCGAGTAGATCTGCGTCGTCATCGAGGTCTCCCTGGGGCCCGGCTCGCCCGAGCGTGGCGTGGATCGAGTATCGAAACGCGCTGCACGGGCGTCATCCCCTAGGGTGTGGAAGGGGCGTCGGGCGCCATCGCGCTAGCACGGCGACCGGCGCTGCGTGGCGTCTTCCCTCCCATCCCCTTGTTGAAGGTCGGGCCCGCTTCCCATCCGGCACGGGATATGCAAGATAGGGGGCATGGACGCACTTCGTTTCATCTCGACGCGGGTCCGCGGGCTCGCCCTGCGGCGCGGCGTGATCGCGCTGGGCGCGATGGCGGCGCTGATCGGCGGGGGCGCGGCCCACGCGCAGACGGCCATCGTCATCGGCGGCGCGCTGCGGATGGACAACGACGCCGTGTGGCAGCGCATCGTCGACGAGGCCGGTGGCCCGGGCAAGGCGCGCTTCGCGGTGCTGGCGACCGCCTCGGTCGCGCCGGAGCGCTCTGCCCAGACCATCATCGACGAGCTGGTGCGCCACGGCGCGCAGGCCGAGCACATCCCCGTCGCGCCGCGGCTCGAGGGCGCGGACCTGCAGAAGAACCTCGCCGACCCCGAGCTGCTGGCCAAGGTGCGCGCGTCCAACGCGGTCTTCTTCTCCGGCGGCGCGCAGGGCTTCATCGTCGACACGCTGCAGCCGCAGGGCCGACCCACCGCGATGCTCGAGGCCATCTGGGAGGTCTACCGCCGCGGCGGCGTGGTGGCCGGCACCAGTGCCGGCGCGGCCATCATGAGTCGCGTCATGTTCCGCGACGCGCTCGACGTCATGGGCGTCATGCGCGGCCAGATGCGCGACGGCCAGGAGGTCGACCGCGGCCTGGGCTTCATCGGCGACCAGCTCTTCGTCGACCAGCACTTCCTCAAGCGCGGCCGCATCGGTCGCATGCTGCCCCTGATGCTCGCCAAGGGCTATCGGCTGGGACTGGGCGTGGAGGAGAACAGCGCCGCGGTGATCCACGACCAGCGCGTGGACATCATCGGCGCGCGCGGCGCGCTGCTGGTCGATCTGCGCGATGCCCGCAGCGATCCCGCGATGGGCGTGCTCAACGTGCGCGGCGCGCGGCTCAGCTATCTGGACAGCGGCGACCGCCACGACCTGCGCACCGGCGTCACCGAGCCGGCACCGCGCAAGACCGCCGCCAATCCCGTGGTGCCGGTCCGCGCCGCGGCGCAAGGACAGCCGATGCCGTCGCGCGGCCCGGTGGACTCCTTCCAGCCGGACATCCTCGGCGACAACCGCATCGTGCAGGCGATGACCGAGCTGCTGCGATCGCCCGCCAGCGAGGTCCGCGCCATGGCGGCCCGCGTGCGGCCCGGCGCGACCGGCGAGCGCGACCGCACCGGCTTCGTGTTCCGGCTCTATCGGGGATCCGACACGCAGGGCTGGGTCGACGACGACGATCCGCGCGACGTCACGTTGCTCGACGTGCGACTGGATGTGCGCCCGGTGCGCCTGCCCGATCCGACCGCCGCCGCACCGCTGCCGCCGGCCACGCTGGGCGTGCCGGCGATCATGCGCTGACGATCCGGCTGCTCGTCGCCGACGACCGCCGACGACCGCGGAAAGCCGATGAAGACGATGATCGACGCGGGCGCCTGCGCGCCGCGTCGTCTCAATGCACGCGCTCGAGCGCCTCGCCGATGAAGTGGCGTGGCACCTTGGGCTTGGGCACGCGCACGCTGAACCAGCGCCGCACGTCCTGCTCCAGGCCGATGCCGTGCATGAAGTTGTAGAGCGCCTTCTTCAGCGCCTCGCCCATGGCATCGTGGTCGGTGCCGGTCGGGTCCACGAAGCCCACGTCGTTTTTCGCGAACGGGGAGGGCGGCAGCGGCAGCAGCTCCACGCCGAAGGCCGCCGGGTCCTGTCCCACCGGTGAATGCACCGTGCAGGCGAAGCGGTGGAAGAAGCCGCTCTGGATGCAGCCGTGCTCGAAGAGCTGGCGCACGTACTCCAGCGCGTCCACCGTGTCCTGCACCGTCTGCGTCGGGAAGCCGTACATCAGGTAGGCGTGGACCAGGATGCCGGACTCGGTGAAGGCCCGCGTCACCCGCGCGACCTGCTCGACCGACACGCCCTTCTGCATCAGCTTGAGCAGCCGATCCGATGCGACTTCCAGCCCGCCGCTGATCGCGATGCAGCCGCTGTCGGCCAGCAGCTGGCAGAGCTCGGGGGTGAAGGTCTTCTCGAAGCGCACGTTGCCCCACCAGCTGATGGACACGCCGCGATCGATGAGCTCCTGCGCCAGCGCCTTCAGCACTTTCGGCGGGGCCGCCTCGTCGACGAAGTGGAAGCCGGTCTGGCCGGTCTCCGCGACGATGGCCTCGATGCGGTCCACCAGCGTCTTCGCCGAGGCCGCCTCGTAGCGCGAGATGTAGTCCAGCGTGATGTCGCAGAAGCTGCACTTCTTCCAGTAGCAGCCGTGCGCGATGGTCAGCTTGTTCCAGCGGCCGTCGCTCCACAACCGGTTCATCGGGTTGAGCATGTCCAGCAGCGACAGGTAGTCGCGCAGCGGCAGGCCGTCCCAGGTCGGCGTGCCCACGTCCTCGAAGGGCACGTCGGGCTCGGCGAAATTGATGTAGCGGACCTGGCCGGCCAGCTCGCCCTCGGACTCGCGCACGAAGCAGCGCACCAGGCGCTGGCGGCCGCGCTTGCCGGCGATGTGCTCGAGCAGCGCCAGCAGCGGCCGCTCGCCCGCGTCCAGGGTCACGTAGTCGACGTAGTCGAAGAGCCGCGGCTCGGTGAGCTCGCGCAGCTCGGTGTTGACGAAGCCGCCGCCCAGCAGTACCCGGATGTGCGGGCGCTCGCGCTTGATCGTCTGGCCGATGCGCAGCGCCGCGTAGACCGCGCCGGGGAAGGGCACCGACAGCAGCACCACGTCGGGCCGCTCGGCGTCGATGGCCTCCAGCGTGAGCTCGCGCAGCAGCTCGTCGACCAGGTTGGTCCCAGCGTCCAGCGCGTCGCGCAGCGGATCGAAGGTGGGCTGGCTGGTCGCCAGCTGCTCGGCGTAGCGGACGAACTCGAAGCGCGGATCGACCGATTCGCGCAGCACGTCGGCCAGGTCGTTCAGGTAGAGCGTCGCCAGGTGGCGGGCCCGGTCCTGCAGGCCCAGCGCGCCGAAGGCCCAGGCGAGCGGATCCTCGCCCTCCTCGGAGACGTAGACCTCCAGCGACTCGAAGCGCTTGCCCTCGGGCAGGAAGGCCCGCGTGTTGATGCGGTGCGCGATCGTCGGATCTCGACCCTGCAGGAAGGCGATGGTGGGGGCGATGGTCGCCAGGTAGCGGTCGAACTGCTCGTCGAAGAGCCGCGAGGCGATGCCGCGATCGGGCAGCGCGATCGCGTGCACGGCGGCGCGGATGCGCTGCAGGCCCTCGCGCGAGAACAGCTTCAGCACCAGCGCCAGCGCCAGGTCGCGCTGCGCCGCGGGCAGGCCGCGCGAGCGCAGGAACCCCGTCAGATAGGCGGTCGAGGGGTAGGGCGTGTTGAGCTGCGTCATCGGCGGGATGAGCGACAGCACGCGGAGATCGGGCGCGGCGGACATGAGCGGAACTGTAGAAGCAAAAAAACAAACCCGGCAAAGGCCGGGTTTGTTCGGGACCGCGGAGCCAGGCCCCGCGATCGGCGCGATCCAAAAGTGATTACTTCTTGGCGGCCTTCTTGGCGGGCTTGGCGGCGGCCTTGGGGGCAGCGGCCTTGGCAGCCTTGGCGGGCTTGGCGGCAGCCTTGCGAGCGGCGGCCTTCGGGTCCACGGCGGCCTTGAAGCCGGCGCCCGGGGTGAACTTCGGCAGCTTGGCGGCGGCGATCTTGATCTTGTCGCCGGTGCTGGGGTTCACGCCGGTGCGGGCGGCGCGAGCGTGCTGCTTGAAGGAGCCGAAGCCCGGGATGGACACGGCGCCGCCCTTCTTCACCGTGGTGACCACGGCGTCCAGCAGCGTTTCCAGGATGCGGCCGGCTTCGGCCTTGGTCAGCTCGTGCTTGGAAGCCAGGTGTTCGATCAGTTCGGTCTTGTTCATTCGATTGGACTCTTGCAAGTTAAGCCCGGCGCCAAGGCCGGACGGCGCGTATTGTGCGCGAGAAATCACGCGCGCATCCCCGGGTTGCCCCGCAAATCACCGATGAAATCGCACATCCGGGGACAGGTCTTGCGCGATGCGCGTGTTGATCGGGGTTTTCGCCCGGTTGTGAGCGCATGCAACGATGTTGCGGGCACGCCATCCGGGCGCGGCCCGGGGCCGTGATGGCGGCTCGCCCGGGAATTTGTCACGGCGTCCCGCATGCTGGCGACAGGCGCCGACGCGATGTCGCAGGCGCTTCACGCGCTCATGACACCAGCAGGCGGTGGACCAGGTCCGGCGTGCTGGCCGCGCCGTACTTCTTCATCAGCCGTGCGCGATACACATCGACCGTGCGCGGGCTCACGCCCAGCTTGCGGCCGATGAGCTTGCTGGTCATGCCCTCGATCAGCAGCGCGGCGATCTCGCGCTCGCGGGCGGTGAGGTCGGCCTTGAGCTGTCGGGTCGCGGACAGGTCCTCGAAGCTCCAGATGCCGCTGGCGTGCGGCCGCGCCGGATCGAGCGCCCGGCCCGACACATGGCACCAGAACATCTCGCCGCCGCGCGCGCCGCCGACCCGCTTCATCACGCGCTCGTCGGCGTAATAGCCGTCGGCATCGAGGCTGGCGATGATGCGCTCGCCGGTGCGCTCGAACTCGGCGGGACTGGGATAGAGCAGCTCGAAGCTCTGATCGATGAGCTGCTCGCGCTGCGCGCCGAACATCTCCAGCAGCAGCCGGTTGCAGTCCTTGATCAGGCGGTTCTCGGAGATCACCAGTCCGATGGGCGCCTGGTCGAAGGCGGTGCGGTAGTCGAGGCTCACGGCGGCGTTCACAGCAGGGCGTAGGTGGTGGTGGACTGCACGGCCAGCCGGCCCTGCTCGTCGAGGAGATCGATCTGGCCGAAGGCCAGGTTCCTGCCGCGGCGCAGCAGGCGAGCCTCGATCGTGCAGCGCGCGCCCGAGACGGGCCGCAGGAAGCTCGATTGCAGCTGGACGGTGGTCATGGGGCGGAACTCGCCGAGCTCGCTCATCATCAGCAGCACCATGGCCGTGTCGGCCGCGGCCATGCTGGCCTGGCCGCACATCACGCCGCCCACGTGCACGAGCTCGGGTACGACCGGCATCTCCAGGCGGAGCAGCCCGTCCTCCGCATGGACGGGCTGGAGGTCGAGTGCGACGATCCAGGGGGCGAAGATGCGCGGGATCTGCGCGCGCAGCTCGTCGAGGGGGAGGGGCATCGGGGTTCCTTGTCTGGCTCGCTGGCGGGGGATGATGCTTAATCAATTCTACGTAGCGCTTACGTAATGCCTTACGTAGTAGATTCGCCGACGGAGTTCGAGCCGCACTCGACATCGCGCCCGGGGGCGTGAGGCGATGGCGGTCGGGAACAGCAACAGGAGACAACGGATGAACAAGCTTTATCCCAGTGCCCATGCGGCGCTGGAAGGGGTCGTCGGCGACGGACAGTTGCTGGCGGTCGGCGGCTTCGGCCTGTGCGGCATTCCGGAGGCGCTGATCGCGGCGCTGCGGGACAGCGGCGTCAAGGGCCTGACGGTCATCTCCAACAACGCGGGCGTGGACGGCTTCGGCCTGGGCCAGCTGCTGGAGACGCGGCAGATCAAGAAGATGATCTCCAGCTACGTCGGCGAGAACAAGGAATTCGAGCGCCAGTACCTGGCGGGCGAGCTGGAGCTGGAGTTCACGCCGCAGGGCACGCTGGCCGAGAAGCTGCGCGCCGGTGGCGCGGGCATCCCGGCCTTCTTCACGCGGACCGGCGTCGGCACGATGGTGGCCGAGGGCAAGGAGATCCGCGAGTTCGACGGCCACCAGTACGTGATGGAGCGGTCGCTGAATCCGGACGTGGCGCTGGTGAAGGCGCATGTCGCGGACAAGAGCGGCAACCTGGTGTTCCGCCGCACGGCGCGCAACTTCAATCCGGCGGCCGCGATGGCGGGCAAGGTGACGATCGTCGAGGTGGAGCAGGTCGTCGAGGTCGGCGAACTGGATCCCGATGCGATCCACCTGCCGGGGATCTATGTGCATCGCATCGTGCACAACCCCAATCCCGAGAAGCGCATCGAGAAGCGCACCATCCGTCCCGCCGCCTGAGGAGATCGACATGCCCTGGACCCAAGACCAGATGGCGGCACGCGCCGCGCAGGAGCTGGAGGACGGCTTCTATGTGAACCTCGGCATCGGCATTCCGACGCTGGTGGCCAACTTCGTTCCCTCGGACAAGGAAGTCTGGCTGCAGAGCGAGAACGGCATGCTGGGCATCGGCCCCTTCCCGACGGATGACGAGGTCGACGCCGACCTGATCAACGCCGGCAAGCAGACGGTGACCACCATCCCCGGCAGCTCGATCTTCGGCAGCCACGACAGCTTCGCGATGATCCGCGGCGGCAAGATCAACCTGAGCATCCTCGGCGCGATGCAGGTCAGCGAGCACGGCGACCTGGCCAACTGGATGATCCCCGGCAAGATGGTCAAGGGGATGGGCGGCGCGATGGACCTCGTCGCCGGCGTCCCGCGCGTGATCGTGCTGATGGAGCACGTCGCCCGCAAGAAGGACGGCACGGAAGATCTCAAGATCATCCCCAAGTGCACGCTCCCGCTGACCGGTGTGGGCGTCGTGAACCGCATCATCACGGACCTCGCGGTCATGGACGTCACGCCGCAAGGCCTGAAGCTGGTGGAGCTGGCCCCCGAGGTCAGCCGCGAGTTCGTGCAGAGCAAGACCGGCGTGCCGCTGATCTGACGCGCGACGCGCACCGACCCGGAAAGCGAAGGGGGCCAGGCAAGACCTGGCCCTTTTTCATGGGGGTGCGGCAAGACCCGTCCCCATCGCGGCGTGTCGGCTTTGTTGCCCGTTTACCCGACGCCGGACAACTCCGCCCGTGCGGAAGTCACGCGGTGACGACCTGTTGCCACGTCTTTCACCTGTTGTACGAATGACGGTGTATTTGGGCGAACTCCTGGTCACGATCCCGCATCCGCCGTTCCGAGCCGATGCCGACATGACTGCCGCACCGACCCTTGCCGAGATCGATCTCCCGAATCCTGAGCCCCAGGCCGACACGCCGGGCCTGCCGAGGGCAGCCGCTGGCGTCGCCGCGGCCGCGCTGGCGACGGCGGCCCTGGCGGCCTGCGGCGGCGGGGGCGGCGATGCCGCCGGCCCCGACAGCGGCAGCGCGGGGAGCCCCGACGCCAATCCCCAGACCGCGACCCCGCCCACCGACGCGCAAGCCGCGCGCTTCCTGGCGCAGGCGGGCTTTGCCGCGAGCACCGCGGACATCGCCTCCGTCAAGTCGCTGGGCTACGCCGGGTGGCTGGACCAGCAGTTCGCCGCGCCGCGCACGCAGAGCCACTACGACTGGCTGAGCGCCAAGGGCTATGCCGTCGACGCCTATCGCAACAGCCTGGCCGGCGTCGACGCGACGCTCTGGCGCAAGCTGATCGGCTCGCCGGACCAGTTGCGCCAGCGCGTGGTGCTGGCGCTGTCGGAGATCTTCGTCGTCTCGATGAACGGCTTGCCTGTCAGCTGGCCGGGTCTGGCCACCGGCGCCTACGTGGACATGCTGGAGGCCAACTGCTTCGGCAGCTTCCGCGCGCTGCTCGAGGGCGTGACCTTGTCGCCGGCCATGGGCGTCTACCTGGCCATGCGCGGCAACCGCAAGGAAGACCCCAAGACCGGCCGCCAGCCCGACGAGAACTACGCCCGCGAGGTGATGCAGCTGTTCACCATCGGCCTGTCGATGCTGAACGCCGACGGCACGCCGCAGCTCAGCAACGGGAAGACGACCGACACCTACGCGCTGTCGCAGATCACCGAGCTGGCCCGCGTCTTCACCGGTTGGGACTTCGACACCGCCGCGCCCAACGGCGCTGATCCCAGCTACATGCAGCGGCCGATGGTCAACACCGCCAGCCGCTTCTCGACCGGCGTCAAGCATGTGCTCGACGTCACCGTGCCCGACAGCGCCGACGGCCCGGCCGCGATGAAGATCGCGCTGGACACGCTGGCCGCGCATCCCAACGTCGGCCCCTTCATCGGTCGTCAGCTGATCCAGCGCCTGGTGTGCTCCAGCCCCAGTCCGGCCTACGTGCAGCGCATCGCCGCCGTCTTCGCCGACAACGGCAAGGGTCAGCGTGGCGATCTGCGCGCGGTGATCCGCGCGATCCTGCTCGACCCCGAGGCCCGTCAGCCCTCGACCGCGCCCGGCGGCGGCAAGCTGCGCGAGCCCATCGTGCGCCTGGTCCAGTGGGCCCGCACCGTGGGCATGAGCTCGCCCGGCGACCTCTGGGCCATCGGCGACACCAGCAACGCCGCCACCCGCCTGGGCCAGAGCCCGCTGCGCAGCGGCTCGGTCTTCAACTTCTTCCGGCCCGGCTATGTGCCGCCGAACTCGCAGCTGGGCGCCAACGCGGTGACCGCGCCGGAGTTCCAGCTCTGCAACGAGTCCACCGTCGCCGGCTACCTGAACTTCATGCAGGGCCTGATCGGCAACGGCATCGGCGACATGAAGGCCGACTACACCGCCGACCTGGCCGTGGCCGCCGACGCCAACGCGCTGGTGCAGCGGCAGGCGCTGCTGATGACCGGCGGTGGCCTGGCCGACGCGACGATCACCGCCATCGCCACGGCCGTCGGCTCGATCAAGGCGGACACCGACGCCGGCAAGCTCAACCGCGTCAAGGCGGCCTGGCTGCTGCTGCTGGCCGCGCCCGACTACCAGGTGCAGAAGTGAGCGGCGCCCCCACGCGCTCCACCGCCCGCCCCACCGCCTGACCGACTCGCGAGGAAACCCGCCATGTCCCACATCTCCCAGCTGCCGGCGCTGCGCCGGCGCGAGTTCCTCAAGCGCGCCTCGGCGCTGTCGGTGGCCGGCACGGCCGCGCCCTGGGCTCTGCAGCTCGCCGCGATCAACGAGGCCGCGGCCGCCGCCGCGCCCGGCGACTACAAGGCCATCGTCTGCCTGTTCCTGTACGGGGGGAACGACTACGGCAACACGCTGGTGCCCTACGACGCCGCCAGCTACCAGGCCTACGCCACCATCCGCCAGAGCCTGGCCACCTCGCGCGACGCGCTCGCGGCGACCGCGCTGACACCGTCGGTCGCGCTGCCCGACGGCCGCCAGATGGCGCTGGCGCCGACCATGTCCGCGCTCAAGCCGGTCTTCGACGCGGGCCGCCTGGCGGTGATGCTCAACATCGGCACGCTGATGCAGCCCACCACGCTGGCGCAGTACAAGGCCGGCAACGTGCCGCTGCCGCCCAAGCTGTTTTCCCACAACGATCAGCAGAGCCTGTGGCAGTCCTCCAGGCCCGAGGGCGCAACCTCGGGCTGGGGCGGCCGGCTGGGCGACCAGTTCCTCGGTGGGAACGGCAACGCGACCTTCACCTGCGTCAACGTCTCCGGCAACGCCGTGTTCATGGCTGGCGGCCAGGCGGTGCAGTACCAGATGAGCCCCAGCGGCGCGGTCGCCGTCAACGGCGCGACCAAGCCGGTGTTCGGTTCGCAGGCCTGCGCCGACGCGCTCAAGGCGCTGGTCACCGCCGACCGCACGCACTGGATGGAGCAGGAACTCAACCGCGTCACCGCGCGCTCGATCAGCGCGCAGGGCACGGTGACGACGGCGCTGGCCTCGCAGACGTTGCAGACCGCCTTCGAGACCAACAACCTGGCGGCGCAGCTGCAGATGGTCGCGCGGCTGATCGGCGCGCGCTCGGCGCTCGGCGCGACGCGCCAGGTGTTCTTCGTGTCCGTCGGCGGTTTCGACCTGCACGACAACCTGGTCGCGCAGCATCCGGGCCTGCTGGGCCAGGTCGGCAACGCGATGGCGAGCTTCGACGCGGCGCTGCGCGAGCTGGGCGTCGCGCAGAACGTCACCACCTTCACCGCCTCGGACTTCGGCCGCACGCTGAGCTCCAACGGGGACGGCTCCGATCACGGCTGGGGCAGCCATCACCTGGTGATGGGCGGCGCGGTCAAGGGCGGGCGCTTCTACGGTCAACTGCCGTCGGTGAGCGTCAACGGACCGGACGACGTCGGCCAGGGCCGGCTGCTGCCGACCACCGCCGTCGACCAACTGGCCGCGACGCTGGCGCTGTGGATGGGCGTGTCGCCGACCGATCTGCCGGGGGTGCTGCCGGGGATCGTGAACTTCAACCAGAAAGACCTCGGGCTCTTCGCGGCCTGAGATCGGCGGCGATCGCGGGAACTGGCGGGTTTGTCGTCGTCAATTACGACGGAGGCGACGCGGCGGGGTGGGAACACGGCGGGCCGCGGCCGCCTCGCACGCGCCGGGTGGCGCCCGCCGCGTGCGAAGTCGCACGCCTGGCTCGACGGGATGGGAAGAAGTACCGCCCGATCGACGACAGGGCCGATGATCACGGGGGAAACGCGCCCGCGTCGAGGTCGAAAGCCACGGTAACCGAATGCGTTTCCGAGGCTTTCCGCTGTTGCGATTGGGCGGCTGATCCGGAGGGCGGAACTCCCTAGAGTGCCGGGCGTCAGCAGTACCGACACCCCGCCGCCATGTTCCGATTCCCCTGGTCTTCCGCCGCCCTGACGGCCACCGCCGCCGCCTTGAGCGCCTGTGGCGGCGGCGGAGGCGGTGGAGATCCCTCCGCCGAACCCTCGGGCACCGCGCCCACGCCAGAGGGGACCGGCAGCCCCGCGCCGGCGCCGATGCCCGCGCCGAGTCCCGCTCCCGCTCCCGCTCCCGCGCCCGCGCCTGCGCCCGCACCGGCAGCGGCCGCGCCGGCCCCGGCGCCCGCGCCGCTGCCCGTCTGGCCGCTGCCCAACGATGCCCAGGCCGCGCGCTTCCTCGCGCAGGCCGGGTTCGGCGCGACGGAGGCCGACATCGCCACGCTCAAGTCCGTCGGCTACGCGTCCTGGCTGGACCTGCAGTTCCTCGCGCCGCGCAGCGAGACAAACTGGGACTGGCTCACCCGCAACGGCTACGCCGCCGAGGCGAAGAAGGCCGCCAACTTCGACGGTTTCCCCAACAGCGTCTGGTGCAAGTTCATCACCTCGCCGGACCAGTTGCGCCAGCGCATGGTGCTGGCGCTGTCGGAGATCTTCGTGGTGTCGGCGGTCGGCTGCACGCTGCCGTGGCGCACGATGATGCTGGCCGCCTATGCCGACCTGCTCGAGGACAACGCCTTCGGGACCTTCCGCGGTCTGCTCGAGGCGGTGACGCTGTCGCCGGCGATGGGCAGCTTCCTGGCGATGCGCGGCAGCAGGAAGGAGGACGGCAAGGGTCGTCAGCCCGACGAGAACTTCGCCCGCGAGGTGATGCAGCTGTTCACCATCGGCCTGGCGCAGCTCAACCTGGACGGCAGCGTGCAGAGCGCGGGCGGCCGCCCGGTCGAGACCTACGACCTGACGACGGTGACGCAACTCGCGCGCGCCTTCACGGGCTGGGACTTCGACACCGCCGCGCCGAACGGTGCCGATCCCTCCTTCATGCGCCGACCGATGGCGCACAACGCGGCCGACTTCGCCGGTGGCGCGAAGACGGTGCTCGGCACCACCATCCCCGCCGGCGCCGACGGCCCTGCCGCCCTGCGCCAGGCGCTGGACATCCTCGCGAACCACCCCAACGTCGGCCCGTTCTTCGGTCGTCAGCTGATCCAGCGCTTCGTGTGCTCGAACCCCAGCCGGGCCTATGTGCAGCGGGTCGCGCAGGCCTTCAACAACAACGGGCAGGGCGCGCGCGGCGATCTCAAGGCGGTGCTGCGCGCCGTGCTGCTGGATCCCGAGGCGCGCCTGATCGACGCCGGCCTGAGCAACTCCGGCAAGCTGCGCGAGCCGGTGCTGCGCTTCGTGCAGGTGGCGCGCGCGATCCGGTTGAGCTCCGCCGGCCAATGGACCCTCCCCGAGACCAGCGACCCGGAGACCCGGCTCGGCCAGAGCCCGTTCTACAGCCCCTCGGTCTTCAACTTCTACCGGCCCGGCTATGTGCCGCCGAACTCGTCCATGACGACGGCGGGCGTCACCGCGCCGGAGTTCCAGCTGCTGAACGAGGTGACCGTGACCGGCTACCTGAACTTCATGCAGACGCTGCTGACGACCGGGCAGGGCGACGCCAAGCCGGACCTGTCGGCGGACATGGCGCTGGCGTCCGACCCGCGCGCGATGGTGGCGCGCCAGGCCTTGCTGCTGGGCGGCGGCGCGATCTCGGACGCGACCCAGCAGCGCATCGCGGCGGCGGCCGCGACCATCGGCGCGACCACCGACGACGGCCGCGTCAACCGGGCCCGCGCCGGCTGGATGCTGCTGCTGGCCTGCCCCGAATACCAGATCCAGAAATGAGCGTGTCGCCCCGCGCGACGCCCTCCGGAGACTCTCCCATGGCCCATGTGTCCCGACTGCCCTCGCTGCACCGCCGCGAGTTCCTCAAGCGCGCCTCGGCGGTGTCCGTGGCCGGCGCGGCCGCGCCCTGGGCGCTGCAGCTCGCCGCGATCGGCGACGCCGCGGCCGCCACGAGCGGCGGCGACTACAAGGCGCTGGTCTGCGTCTTCCTCTATGGCGGCAACGACTACGCCAACACGGTGATCCCGTACGACACCGCCGACTACCAGGCCTACGCGGCGATCCGGCCCACGCTGGCGATCGGCCGCGACGCGCTGGCGGCGACGGCGCTGTCGCCGACCCTCGCGCTGCCCGACGGCCGCCAGATGGCGCTGGCGCCGGGCCTGTCGGCGATCAAGCCGGTGTTCGACGCGGGCCGCCTCGGCGTGATGCTGAACATCGGGACGCTGACCGCGCCGATGACCCTGGCCCAGTACAAGTCCGGCGCGGTTCCGGCGCCGCCCAAGCTGTTCTCGCACAACGACCAGTCCAGCCTCTGGCAGTCGTCCAACGTCGAGGGCGCGCGCACCGGCTGGGGCGGCCGCATGGCCGACATGATGCTGTCGGCCAACGGACGTGCCGGGCTGACCTGCATCAATGTCTCGGGCAACGCGATCTTCCAGGCGGGCGACGCGGCCTTCCAGTACCTCACCGGGCCAGGCGGCAAGAAGCCGATCACCGGCATCGGCAGCCAGATGTTCGGGTCGAGCTCCTGCGCGAAGCTGCTCAAGGCGCTGATCACCGAGGACCGCACGCATGCGATGGAATCGGAGCTCAACCGGGTGACCGCGCGCTCGATCGACCTGCAGGCGGCGCTGAGCACCGCGTTGACGGGCGGCACGACGCTGTCGACGGCCTTCGCGGGCGATGCGCTGGCGCGCCAGCTCAAGATGGTGGCGAGCCTGATCGCCGCGCGCTCGGCGCTGGGCATGACGAGGCAGGTCTACTTCGTCGCGATGGGCGGCTTCGACCTGCACGACGCGCTGGGCACGCGCCATCCGGCGCTGATGCAGCAGGTCGGCGGGGCGCTGGCGAGTTTCGACGGGGCCTTGCAGGAACTCGGCGTGGCCGACCAGGTCACGGCCTTCACCGCGTCCGACTTCGGCCGCACGCTGTCCTCCAATGGCGACGGCACCGATCACGGCTGGGGATCCCATCACTTCGTCATGGGCGGTGCGGTGCGGGGGGGCCGCTTCTACGGGACGGCCCCGTCGGTGAGCGTCAACGGCCCGGACGACGTCGGCCAAGGCCGTCTGTTGCCGACGACCTCGGTCGACCAACTCGCCGCGACGCTGGCGCTGTGGATGGGCGTCCCGGCCACGGACCTGCGCACGGTGCTGCCCAACATCGGCAACTTCGCGGCCAGCGATCTGGGCTTCATGCGCTGAGACCAGCGGCGCGTTCGCGCGTTCCCGCAGGCTGGCGCGACGACGACGACGACGACGACGCGAGGCCACGGCGCGTTCTCGCGCACCGAGACGGTGCTTCATGACACGCGGGGGACGGCGACTCCCGAAATCCGGGTCGATCCGAAACGCGATCCGGGGACGCCGGGCCGGATCCGGTCCGATGCCGGATTCCATCGAAGGAAACCGACATCCCCCGCCCCCCAGGCCTAGGGGGACGGCGTCCGCAAACATCGCTACGCATTCGCGGGGCGTTCTCCTAACATTCGCACTGGCACCCGAATTGCCGGAGCCGGCCTCAGACCGGACGGACGGGCGCCGCGGGCTCGGTGTTCAAGAAGCCGATCAGTGGAGGCCGCAATGGACGGTACGCAGGGGAGGATCCCCGAGTTGGGATGGCTCGTGTCCTATCGCGGGCCGGAACGCCGGCGAGGCACGCCGGATCGATGGTGGCGCCACGCGCTGGAGGAGATCGACCTGGGGGTCTGTCTCGTGACCGGCACGGGGCAGTTGCTCTATGCCAACAGCAGCGCGCGCGGGCAGCTCGACGAGCGCTCGCCGCTGCAGCTCGTCGACGGCGCGCTGGTGGCGCCGCAGCGGCTGGACCAGCAGCGGCTGGAACAGGCGCTGGCCGACGTGCAGCGCGGGCTGCGGCACCTCATCTGCCTCGGACGAGGCGGGGCGCGGCTGTCGCTGTCGGTGCTGCCCTTGCAGGACAGCGCGATGCGGCACGGGCAGGCGCTGCTGGTGCTCGGGAAACGCAGCCTGTGCGGGGAGCTGCCCATGCTCGCCTTCGCGCGCGAGCATCAGCTGACCGCGGCGGAACGGCAGGTCCTGCAATCCTTGTGCGATGGCCTGCAGCCCCAGGAGATCGCGCAACGCAACGGCGTCGCCATCTCGACCGTGCGCACCCAGATTGCGAGCGTGCGGGCGAAGACGGCGACGGAGAGCATCCGCGAGCTCGTGTCGCTGGTGGCGCAGCTGCCGCCCATGCAGGGCGTGCTGCGAGGCATCGAGTTGCGCTGAGCCGCCATCGTCGGAGGACCTCGCCCGTCGGCGAAAGCCGGGGTGGGGGTTCCTCATAAGTCCCAAAATCGTCACCCCCACCCCGGCTTCCGCCGACTCGATCCCAGCTGCCCCCGATCCACCTGCCATCTGCCGCCAGGCTTATGGCTTCTGGCGCCTGGCTCGGTGGCCCCCTCTCCCGCCTGCGGGAGAGGGTCGGGGTGAGGGTCTTTACCCCCGCTTCGGCTCCAGCACCTTCGTATACAGCGACGCCCCCTCCAGGTCCTTCAGCGTGACCGTCATCGCGCGCGTCTTCGCATCGATGTCCACCTGCCCGAAGAACTGCAATCCGCTGCTCGGCGGCGCGTTCGCATAGCCCGGGCCCTTCTGGTACACGACCTGCATCCCGAAGGTCCCGTCGGCCTGGTTCGGCCCGAAGCCGCCCGCGTGCAGCGGGCCGGACACGAACTCCCAGAAGGGCAGGAAGTCGGTGTGCTTGGCCGCCTTCGCCGGATCGAAGTAGTGCGCGGCGGTGTAGTGCACGTCGGCGGTCAGCCACACGATGTTGTGCAGCCTGGCCTTCTTGATCTCGCTGAGCAGGCGCGCGATCTCGATCTCGCGGCCACGCGGCGGACCGTCGTCGCCGTTGGCGATGGCCTCCCACTTGTCGCGACCCTCGGCGTCCTTGCCGTCGTTGACGTGCAGGCCGATGGGCATGTCCGCCGCGATGACCTTCCAGGTCGCCTTGGACCGCTTCAGCCCGTCGAGCAGCCACGCGATCTGCGGGCGGCCCATGAAGGCGCTTTCCGGCGTTTCCTCGGTCTGCAGGTTGGCGCTGTTGGGACCGCGGTAGCTGCGCATGTCCACGACGAACACGTCCAGCAGCGGGCCCTGCGGCAGGTGGCGATAGATGCGCTCGCTCTCGGCGTCGCCGAAGCGGCGCATCGGCGCGTACTCCTGGAAGGCCTTGGTCGCGCGCGCGACCAGCAGCGGGATGTTCTTCTCGCTGTAGCGGGCGTCGCCGCCGACGTCCTTGGAGTCCGAGTAGTTGTTGGTGACCTCGTGGTCGTCCCACTGCCAGATCTGCGGGATGTCGGCCGACATGCGCCGGATGTTGGCGTCCATCAGGTTGTAGCGGTAGCGGCCGCGGTACTCGTCCAGGGTCTCGGCGACCTTGCTGGTCTGCTCGGTGACCAGGTTGCGCCACAGCGTGCCGTCGGCCAGCTTGACCTCGGCCTCGATGGGGCTGTCGGCATAGATGGTGTCGCCCGAGTGCAGGAAGAAGTCGGGGTTGACGCGCCGGATCTGCTCGTAGATCCGCATGCCGCCCCACTGCTCGTTGATGCCCCAGCCCTGGCCGCAGGTGTCGCCGCTCCAGACGAAGCGGACGTCGCGCGTGGCCTTGCCGCCGGCGGCCTGCGGCAGGCGCAGGTGGCCGGGCAGGGGCTCGGACAAAACGCGCTCGTTGCGCAGGTCCTGCAGGACGACGCGATAGAAGATCTCCTGGCCGGCCGGGAGGCCGCGCAGGTCGATGCGACCGGTGAAGTCGGAGTCCTCCAGCAGATGCGGGCCCCGCACGCGCTGCAGGTGGGCGAAGCTGGCGGTGGTGGACCACTCGACCCACAGCCGCGACGGGCGATCGCCGCGGGTCCAGATCACGGCCGCGTCGGCGATCGGATCGCCGCTCTGGATGCCGTGCGGCATCTGCGGCCGCATGGCGTCCCGCGTGATGAGCGCCGGCGCCTGGGCATGCGCGCCATGCGGCGACAGCAGCGTGGCGCCACCGATCAGGGCGCTGGCGTGGAGGAAGCGGCGGCGGTCCATGCGGGTCTCCGGGGTCGTGGCGAAGCAGCGGATGCTGCCGGGAGGGCATGACGGGGCGGTGACGGATCGCGGCCGACACATCTCGTGACCACGTCGACACGGATCTCACGCAGGACCCGGATTCGAGTCATTGAAGCCCGGGACCGCCGCGCGTTGAATCGGGCTTCCTCCCCGATCGGGCCCGCGCCACCCGCGCGGAAACGACAACGGGGCCCGAAGGCCCCGTCGCAGGGATCGATCGACGATGTCAGCTCAACGACGACCCGTCGCGCGGCGCTTGAGCACCAGCAGGCTCAGCAGCGCGATCAGCGTGAACAGCGCGCCGCTCCAGATCTCGTACGGCAGGCCCAGCAGCGAGTACGCCGCGGCCTCGTTGCACGAGGCCGTCACCATGAACACGCTCGGGAGGCGGGCCTCCAGGTCCAGCGCGGTCAGCACGCGATCGGCGAAGGTCATGTCGCAGCTGGCCAGCTTGGAGGCCACCTCGTGCTGATAACCCGCCGCGACCAGACCGGCCACGCCCAGCGCCGCCGTCAGCAGCAGCGCCAGCACGCGGGCGAAGCCCACGCGCTGCAGGATCCAGCCCAGGCCGCTCACGACCGCGATCAGGATGAAGATCCCGCGCTGCATCACGCACCAGGGGCAGGGCTTGACGTTGAACTGGTACTGCGCGACCAGCGCCGCCGCCACGCCCGCGATCGACACCAGCGCGCTGAAGGCCAGCACGCGGGATGCGCTCAGGCCGCGCATCAGTCGGCGATCTCGGCGATCAGCTCGATCTCGACGCAGGCGCCCATCGGGATCTGCGCCACGCCGAAGGCGCTGCGGGCATGCGCGCCGACGTCGGAACCGAAGACCTCGCCGAAGAGCTCCGACGCCCCGTTGGTCACCAGGTGCTGTTCGGTGAAGTCGCCGGTGCTGTTGACCAGGCTCATCAGCTTGACGATGCGCTTGACCTTGTTCAGGTCGCCCACCGCCGCGTGCAGCGTGCCCATCAGGTCGACGGCGATGGCGCGCGCGGCGGCCTTGCCGGTGGCCGTGTCGGTGTCCTTGCCCAGTTGGCCGACCCAGGCCTTGCCGTCCTTCTTCGCGATATGACCGGACAGGAACACCAGGTTGCCGGTGCGGACGAAGGGCACGTAGGCCGCGGCCGGAACGGACACGGGCGGCAGGGTGATGCCGAGTTGCGTGAGGCGGTCGTAGACGGAGCTGGTCATGGGAATCTGCACGGAAGTGAAAAATTGCGTCGCGGATCCTACACCCCGTCCTGGTGCTGGAGCGCGGTGCCGGCAGCAGCCTTGCTCGGCATGGGGACGGTCCACCTGCTGCCCGTCCTGCCCGGTGCCCGCGTGTGGCTGGCGGTCGGTCTGGCGACGGCGCTGGTCGCGATCGCGCTGGCGGTCGACCTCGCGTCCGTCCTCATGCGAGGACCGGGGCGGATCCCCACGCGGCCCTGGCGCCTCTGGGCCCGCGAACGCTGGCTGGCCTGGGCGCTGCTCGCGGCATTGGGCGGATTCGGGAGCACCGCGTGGCGCGCCGGCCTGCGCATGGCCGAGGTGCTGCCCGTCGCGCTGGAGGGCCAGGTCTTGACCCTCACCGGCCGGGTCGATTCGCTGCCGCAGCGCACCGAAGGGATGGGCGGGGTGGAGGGCTGGCGCTTCGTGTTCGACGTCGACGGCGCGGAGCGGGGCGCCGAGGCCGGCGCATCGCTTCAGCCACCGCCCCGCGTGCTGCTCTCCTGCTACGAGATGCCCGCCACCCCCCGTGCCGGCGAGCGCTGGCGGCTGGCCGTCAAGCTGCGCCGGCCCCGAGGCCTCGCGAATCCGCAGGGCTTCGACCAGGCCTTGTGGATGCTGGCGCAGGACCTGCCCGCCGCGGGCAGCTGTCGCCGCCAGGGCCAGTTGCGGCTGGAGGCGGGCGGCTTCGGTGTGACCGCGCTGCGCCAATCGCTGCGCGACGCGATCGAGCGGCATCTCGCCGCGCAGGGCGGGACCGCGGGCCAGGCGGCGCCAGGGGAGATGCGGCGCGGCATCGGCGTGCTCGCCGCCTTGAGCCTGGGGGATCAAGGCGCGGTCGGCGCTCGGGATTGGGCCCTCTACCGGGACACGGGCGTCGCCCATCTGCTCAGCGTCAGCGGCCTGCACGTCACGATGTTCGCGTGGCTCGCCGGGGCGATCGCGGGCGCGGCCTGGCGACGCAGCGCCCGCCTGTGTCTGCGCTGGCCCGCGCCGCGCGCGGCGATGGGGATCGGGGTCGCCGCGGCGGGGGTGTACGCGCTGTTCTCCGGCTGGGGCGTGCCGGCGCAGCGGACCTTCGGCCTGCTGCTGATCCTGGCGCTGCTGCGGCTGGGCGGGGCGCGCTGGCCCTGGCCGATGAGCCTCCTGAGCGCCGCCGCCGGCGTGTGCCTGGCCGACCCCTGGGCGCTGGCGCAGCCGGGCTTCTGGTTGTCCTTCTGCGCGGTCGCGCTGCTGATGGCGGCCGACCTGCGTCCCGAGGCGGGTCTGCGGGGGGCGCTGCGCGGCGCCTGGCGCACGCAGTGGCTGGTGACGCTGGGCCTGGCGCCGCTCACGCTGCTGCTGTTCCAGCAGCTCTCGCCCGCGGGCCTGCTCGCCAACGCGGTGGCGATCCCCCTGGTGACCTACGCGATCACGCCGCTGGCGATGCTGGGCGCGATCGCCTCGCCGCTGTGGACCGTCGGCAGCTGGCTCGTCGGCCTCCTCAACCTGGTGCTGGAGACGCTGCGCGATCTCCCGCTCGCCGTCTGGCACGCGCCGTGGTCGCCCGACTGGGCGAAGGGGCTGGGGCTGGCGGGTGGTGTCGCGGCGGCCCTGCCGTGGCCCGGCCGCTTGCGTCTGGCCGGCCTCGCGCTGTGCGTGCCGATGCTGTGGCCCGCGGTCGGGCGCCCGCCGTCCGGGCAGGTGGAGCTCTGGCTCCCCGATGTCGGCCAGGGCGGCGCGGCGCTCGTGCGCACGCAGGGGCACACGCTGGTCTTCGATTCCGGGCCGCGCTGGGGGCCCGGCTCCGACGCCGGGCAGCGCGTGCTGCTGCCGCTGCTGCGGGGGCTCGGCGAGCGCCGCATCGACCTGCTGATGGTCAGCCATGCCGACCAGGACCATGCGGGCGGCAACGCGAGCCTGCTCCAGGGGCTGCCGGTGACGCGGCGCTTCGGCGCCGTCCCGGGCGGCGCGCCGTGCGAGCGCGGCCAGCGATGGACCTGGGACGGCGTGCGCTTCGAGGTGCTGGCGCCGGAGGTGGGCGAGGGCACGGCGCTCAAGCGCAATGCCTCGTCCTGCGTGCTGCGCATCGACGCCGGCGACCGCCGCGTCCTGCTGACCGGCGACATCGAGGCGCCTCAGGAAGCGCGCCTGCTGCGCCGCGAGGGCGCGCGCGGGCTGGCGGCCGAGGTGCTCGTCGTGCCGCATCACGGCAGCCGGACCTCCTCGTCGGCGCCCTTCGTGCGGGCGGTCGCGCCGCGGGTCGCGGCGATCCAGTCGGGCTATCTGAACCGCTTCGGACATCCGAGGGCGGAGGTCGTGGCGCGCTATCGGGCGGCCGGCGCCCGGGTCCTGAACAGCGTGGATTGCGGGGCCTGGCGCTGGCGCAGTGACCGCCGCGAGCCGCCCGTCGCCGGATGCGAGCGGGCCCAGCGACGGCGCTACTGGCTGCCCGCGGCGCTCGACTCGCCGCCCGTACCGCCGACCGAGTCGTCGCTTGGGGCTTCGACCGCATCCCCGACTGAATCCCCGACCGAATCGTCGGGCGCGTCGTCGACCGAGCCGTTGGAGGGAGAGGCCGCCCTCGAGAATTCCCTGGCGCCGTCTGTCGGCCCGACGGGGCTTTCGACCGTTGACGGGCGCTGACCGGCTACAGTTGCCGCCGGTCCTGACAGACCGATGAGGTAGAGGGGTGGACCGATGAAGACGGCCGGGAAAATCCGATGCGCGGGAATCGCGCTGCTGCTGAGCCTGTGCGGCGCGCAGGCGATGGCGCGGGGCGGCGGCGGGGGCCATGGCGGCGGACATGCCGGCCATGCCTCCCACCTGGGCGCGCCGCACGCCAGCGGGCACCGCGCCGAGCGGGCCGACCTGGGCGGGGCCCCGACCCGGGACCGGACGCGTTCCGGCACCCATCCGCACAGCGGCTTCCGCAGCGTCCACCGCTCGACCGGCGCCTTCGCCCGGGCCCAACGGCCCAGCGCGACCTCGGAGCATCTCGTCGCCTCCCACTACCGCCGCGATGGCGGCTTCGTCGCGTCGCACTACGCGACGAATCCCGACGCCACCCGCAACAACAACTACAGCACCTTGGGCAACGTGAATCCCCATACCGGAGCCGCCGGCACCCAGCCGCGGGACGCCCAATGATGCGTCGCGTCCTCGCGCTCCTCAGCGTCGCCGGTCTGATGGCCTGCGGCCTGCCGGCAGGCGCCACGCCCTTGCCGCAGTTCGCCGACGACGATCTCAGCGGCTTCTCCTCCAACGAGGCCAACCAGCGCGCCCAGGCGGCGATCGACCGGGCCGGCGCCGTCTTCGACAAGGTCAAGGCCAGCGCCGCCAGCTACGTCAAGGGCGCGGCGGGGGGCCGCGCCGACTGCGCCGCCCCCTCGCTGGAGCGCGCCATCGACAGCCTGCGTCCGGTCGACGACGACGCGCGCGCCTACCTCGACCAGGCCTGGTCGCCGCAAGGCGATCCGTCGGACCGCGAGGCGGCGATGGACGTGCTGGACGAGCTCAACGGCGCGATCCTGGACGGCCTGGTCGAGATCATCCGCGCCTACCGCGTCACCGGCTGCACGACCCGGGCGCAGCAGCTGATCACCGACGTGAAGCGCATCTACGCCGGGCCGGCCTATGCGGGCTGGCTGAAGGACATCGACGCGGAGCAGTCCGCCCTGGATCGCGCGATCGCCGCCGCCCGGCAGCGCCGCCCGGTCGCCTCCGCCACGCGCGAGGGCGCCGCGGGGACGGCCGCCAAGAGCCCGACCTCGCGCATGCCGTGAGCGTCGCCACTGCAAGAGCGGCGTCCCGGCTCTGACGCCGGCACCGGCACTGGTACTGGTACTGGTACTGTCACCGCCTCTGGCATCGGCATCGGCATCGGCATCGGCACCGGCACCGGCATTGGCATTGGCATTGGCATTGGCATTGGCGCTCACGCTCATGTTGGTGTCGGCCTCGGCCTTGGCGGCACTCGCGAGGTCCTTGCTGTCCCTCACGCCGGGGCCATGACGGGTCGATGGCGCCGTGATAGCTTGCGTGGCGGGCGCCGGGATGGCGCCGCGGGGAGGCTGCCATGCGACTGCTGTCCGACTTGAAGGTCGGCGTGAGGCTCGGTCTGGGCTTCGCGCTGCTGGTCCTGCTGATGCTGGCCATGGGCGCCTTCTGCGCCAGCCGCGTCTCGCAGGTGCAGGCCAAGGTCGACGACCTGGCCGACAACTGGTTGCCGAGCACGCAGAAACTCGGCCAGATCGGCGAATCCATGAACCAGATGCGGCGCGCCGAGCTCCAGATGCTGGTCGGTGGCGACGCCAAGGCGGTCGCCGACGAGGCCGCCCGCCTCGTGCAGCAGTGGACGGTGCTCCCGCGATTGCTCCAGGACTACGACGGTCTGGTCGCGAGCGAGCGCGAGCGCCAGGCCTTCGACACGCTGCGGCGTCAGCTCGACACCTATCACCGGGCGCAGGACCGCTATGTCGCCGCTTTCACCCAGGGGCGACGCGACGAGGCGGTGGGCATCCTGCGCGGGGACTCGCGCACGGCCTTCCGGGGGGCGACGGACAGCCTGGCGGCGCTGGTGGGCATCAACGGCGAGGGCGCGGTGGCGGCGCACGCGCAGGCGAACAGCGACTACCGCGTCGTGCTCACGGCGATCTGGTCGCTGGTGGGCGTGGCGACGCTGCTCGGCGCGGTGGTGGGCTGGCTGCTGACGCGCTCGCTCACGCATCCGCTGCGGGTCGCGGCCGAGACCGCCGGCCGCATCGCCGACGGCGATCTGCGCGACGTCACCGCGGCCGCGCGGGCCGATGAACTCGGGGATCTGCTGCGGGCGCTGGGCAAGATGCGCGACGCGCTGCATGCCTCGATGTCCACGGTCCGCGCGAGCGCCGACCACATCGCCGAGGCCAGCCGAGAGGTGGCCACCGGCAGCAGCGACCTGTCGTCGCGCACCGAGCAGGCGGCCTCCAACCTGGAGGAGACCTCCGCGGCCATGCACCAGCTGACCGACGCCGCGCGGCAGAGCTCCAGCAGCGCCGACGCCGCCAGCCGTCTCGCGCAGGACGCGGCCGGCGTGGCCAGCCGCGGCGGCGACATGGTGGGCCGCGTCGTCACGACGATGGCTGGCATCCAGCAGTCCTCGCGCCGGATCGGCGACATCATCGGCGTGATCGACGGCATCGCCTTCCAGACCAACATCCTCGCCCTCAACGCGGCCGTGGAGGCGGCGCGCGCGGGCGAGCAGGGCCGTGGCTTCGCGGTGGTGGCGTCGGAGGTGCGCTCGCTGGCGCAGCGCAGCGCCGAGGCGGCCAAGGAGATCAAGACCCTGATCGCGGCCTCGGTCGAGCAGGTGGAGAACGGCAGCCGCGTCGTCGGCGACGCGGGCGCGACCATGGAGCAGGTGGTCGAGGCGGTGAACCAGGTCAGCCGCCTGATCCGCGACATCGCCGCCACCGCCGGCGGGCAGACCCAGAGCCTGTCCGAGGTCAACGCCGCCGTGTCGCAGCTCGACGGCATGACGCAGCAGAACGCCGCGCTGGTCGAGGAATCCGCCGCCGCGGCCGAGGCGCTGCAATCGCAGGCGGCTCAGCTGGCGCAGGTGGTGGCGCGCTTCCGGCTCGCGGGTTGATCGGCGAGGGGCGACCGCGCCGGCGGGTGATCAGGCCGTGAAGACCAGCGCGATCTGTTCCGGCTCGCGCATGCGGCGCGCGGCCGGCTGGGCGGCGGTCTCGGTCGCCTTCAGGTGGTCGGCCAGGAAGCGCACCGTCTCCGGCGAGGCGCTCATCTCGCGCGCGATCACCGCCTCCAGCTCCGACGGCCGCAGGTCCATCGCGGCGCACAGCTTCAGGAAGCGCGACTCGACCTCGAGGTAATGCCGCTCCACGGTCAGCTTGCGCGAGAACAGCCCGATCACCTGGCCCACGCGCAGCACATGCGCGTCCAGCAGGGCGACATCCTCGGCCGCGGACCAGCTGCGCACGATGGTCGAGGCCGTCTTCGGGCCCACCCCGGGGAGCGCCATCAGCCAGTTGCGCACCTCGTAGCCGGCCGCGAAGTCCGGAGCCGACAGCAGCGCGGGCATCACCGCGGCCAGGTGGCGGGCCTTCTGCTCGGCGAAGCGGAAGTTCAGCGTCTTGCCGTTGACCTCCAGCGGCTCGCTCAGCCAGCCGGCCAGCGTGATCTCGCACATGCCCGGCTGCACGAAGGCGCCGCGCTCGCGCACGCGGGTGAAGGCGGCCTCGCCCAGCGCGACGGGGATGCCGGGACCGCCCAGCAGCGAGGCGCCGACCTCCTCGGCCAGCGAGCGGCCCGAGGCCGCGGGCGGCGCCGCGTCCAGGCGGTGCGCCAGCGCCAGCCGGGTCCAGTAGGCGGGGGTGGGGAATTCGTCGAGCGCGCCCCAGCGCACACCGGTCAGCAGGGTCTGGTCAGGATTCGGGAGTTCGCGCTGCAGGGAACCTGCGCGCGCGACGATGGCAACGGTCTGGGTCATGGGGCGACGCTCCGGAGAGCGGCTGGATAAGCGGTGTGCAGCCATTGCGCGAACGCGGCGCGTTCGACGGGGTCCATGGCGTGGACACGTTCTTGCAGGCGCTCGAGGCGCCGTTTCAGGGTTTGACGATCGCGGAAGTTGTCGCCGCGATGGCGAGGGTCATGAAGCACCGCGGGCGGCTCGAAGTTGAACCACAGCGTCTCGGTCCGGACGTCGACCTGCGTCTTGGCCTGGAACTCGCGGGTCCGCCAGCCGGGCAGCATCTCGTCGTAGAGCGGATGCGCGTAGCCGGACAGGATCACCTTGCAGGGCAAGGTCACCAGCACAGACAACAACGCCGCGTGGTCCGCGGCGTCGTATTCATGCCGGTAGATGCGCCGCTGCCGGCGCGTCTCCGGGTGATACGGCGGGTCCGCGTAGACCAGCTCGTCCCCCTGGAACGCGTAGCGCGCGAGGAAATCCTCCGCGCGGGCGCACACCAGCTCGACGCCGGGCGGGACCTCGATCTCGCCTGAGCGCCAGCGCTGGATCACCCGTTCGTCGGCATCGATGGCGATGGAACGCTCGGCCGGCAGCTTGTGGCGCAGGACCGCGCCGCCGCCGACGTGGGTTTCGATGTACACCCGGTGCGGAGGCATCAGGTTGATGACGTGCTGGAACGTCTTGCCTTTGCCACCTGGATACTTCATGCGCCGAATCATCGTCAGAAGTGACGATGGTGTCAAGCCGATGAAGCGACCGCGGGCGCCGGACGGGCGCCGTTCGGACCGGAGATCGCTCAGCCGGCGATCACGGAGCGATCACAGGGCGGTGAGCCAGTCGCAACGCAGGCGTCCCGCGCGGTGCAGGCGGCGACGGCTCCCGGTGTAGGCCATGGGCAGCAGCCAGGCCAGCAGGCACAGCGGCAGCGCCAGCCAGGCCTGGGTCAGCAGGGCGCCCGGCACGCCCATGAAGCCCAGCATCCAGATCGTCAGCACGAGGTTCCAGACCGCCAGTTCGATCGGGTGGCGTGCGCTGTGCATCACCATCCAGCGCTTCACCTGGCTGAGTTCGTTCAAGGTCATGGCGGGGCTCCGGGACGGCGGGAACCGAGGGAAAACCCGATTGTAAGTTTCGGGTCAGAAAAAACCTCTCCCACGTTCTTGGAAATCCGAGCGGCAACCCCGGGAATGTGCGGGTGCCGATCGACATGGGAGAGGGGCTTGTCGCTCGTGTATGGTTCCGCCCTTCAACTTTTGGATGGGACAGGAGTCCTTCTCATGAAACGACTGATGTGGGCCGCGATGGCCCTGGCCGCGTCCGGCGCGCAGGCGCACGAAGGCATGTGGATGCCGCAGCAGCTGCCGCTGGTGGCCAAGGACATGAAGTCCGCGGGCCTGAAGTTCGACCCGGCGCGCCTGTCGCAGCCGCTGGGCTACCCGATGGGCGCGGTGGTCAGCCTGGGCGGCTGCACGGCGTCGTTCGTGTCGCCGCAGGGCCTGGTGGTGACCAACCACCACTGCGCCTTCGGCAGCATCCAGTACAACTCGACGCCGCAGAAGGACCTGCTGAAGAACGGCTTCCTGGCCGCCTCGCTGGCGGACGAGCTGCCGGCCGCGCCGGGCAGCCGCATCCTGGTGACCGTCGCGTTGTCCGACGTCACCGACAAGATCATCGACAAGAAGACCGCCGCGCTGCAGGGCAAGGCCCGCTACGAGGCGATCGAGGCCAACCAGAAGGCGCAGGTCGCCGCGTGCGAGAAGGACGCGGGCCACCGCTGCTCCGTCGGCTCGTACTACGGGGGCCTGATGTTCCAGCTGGTCAAGCAGCTGGAGATCCGCGACGTCCGCCTGGTGCATGCGCCGGCCGAGGGCGTGGGCGTCTTCGGTGGCGACACCGACAACTGGATGTGGCCGCGCCACACCGGCGACTACAGCTTCTACCGCGCCTACGTGGGGCCGGACGGCAAGCCGGCCGACTTCAGCAAGGACAACAAGCCCTTCGTGCCGCAGCACTTCCTGAAGCTGGCGAGCTCGCCGCTGAACGAAGGCGATTTCGTGGCCGTGGCCGGCTATCCGGGCCGCACCAACCGCCATCGCCTTCCCCAGGAAGTGGACTACGCGTTCTCGACGGACCTGCCCACCCGCGTGAAGACCATGGGCGAGCAGCTCGCCCTGATCAAGGAGGCCACCGCCGGCCGCCGCGACGCCGAGATCCAGCTGGCCAACACCGTGGCCGGCGTGAACAACTACTACAAGAACTACCAGGGGCAGATCGCCAGCTACACCGGCAGCGACATCCTGGCGCGCAAGCAGGCCGCCTACGCGCAGATGAAGGCCTGGGTCGAGGCTGATGCCAAGCGCCGCGCCGCCTACGGTCCGGCACTGGCCGAGGCTGAGCGCGTCATCGCCGAGCGCCAGGCCATCTCGCGCCGCGAGTTCCTGCTGTCGTACGCGACGCCGACGCTGCTCAAGAGCGCATCCGAGCTGTACGAGCAGTCGCTGGAACGCCGCAAGCCTGACGCCGAGCGCAAGTCCGGCTTCCAGGACCGTGACCAGCTGCGCCGCAAGCAGTCGCTGGAGACGGTGGACCGCCGCTTCGACGCGGTGACCGAGAAGAAGGTCGTGGCCCACTTCCTGACGCAGTACCTGGCGCAGCCGGCCGACCAGCTCAACCCCGCCTTCCTGAAGGCGCTGGGCGTGAGCGCAGGCATGGATGCGGCGGCCGTCACGGCCCGCGTGGAGGCGCTGTACGCCGGCACCAAGCTGACCGACAAGGCCACGCGCACCGCCTGGCTGGCGCGTGACGCCGCCGACTTCGAAGGCAGCGCCGACACGCTGGTGAAGGCCGCCGTCGCGCTGCACGCCGACGAGGTGGCGCGCGAGGACCGCGACAAGGCCCTGGCGGGCCGCCTGCAGCAGGCCTACGCGACCGTGATGCAAGCCGAGATCGACTTCAAGGCCAGCCGCGGCCAGGCCGTCTATCCGGACGCGAACGGCACGCTGCGCGTGGCCTTCGGTCAGGTCAAGGGCCGCAACCCGGGCGTGGACGGCACGACCTGGACGGCGTTCACGACGCTGCGCGGCATCGTGGCCAAGCACACCGGCGAGGGCGAGTTCAACGCGCCTGCCGAGCAATTGGCCGCGATCAAGGCGCGTACCTTCGACAAGTACGGCGTGAAGGCGCTGGACTCGGTGCCGGTGAACTTCCTGGCCACGCTGGACACGACGGGCGGCAACTCGGGTTCGCCGGTGCTGAACGGCAATGGCGAGCTGGTCGGCCTGCTGTTCGACGGCACGCTGGACGCGGTGATCTCCGATTGGGACTTCAACGACAACATGAACCGCAGCATCTGCCTGGATGCGCGCTACATGCTGTGGCAGATGAAGGTCGTCGACAAGGCGGACCGTCTGCTCAAGGAGATGAACGCGCTGTGAGGGCGATGATCGCCTGACGCGTTTCGACGCCTGAACGCCCCGCCTCGCGCGGGGCGTTTTGCTTGGTGGCTGCGGTTGGGAGATTGGAGGGCAATGGTCGGTGCGGGTGGATGCCCGTCGGTGCTCGGCAGGTTCGGGACTACGGCAATGAGGGGTTGCGGTAGCTCAGATGAGTAGGTTGATCCCAAGCGGCAGACCTGTCGAAGCCATGGAGTGCGACGACGCGGACTTCGACACTGCGGGCCTTCCATCCCAAGCGAGAGCCGTCATGAACGCATCCACCCCGTCCCAGAGCAAGTCCTCCGGAGCCGGCGCCGAGTCGGCGCGCAAGATCAACGGTGTCGTCGTCGATCCCACTCGGCGTGGCGTGAAGCGACCGCATGAGAACGACGTCGAGAAATCGTCCATGCAGGACGGGCCGACAGCGAAGGTGACCCGACCAAACGAGAACGACGACAGCGAAGGCGCGGTCGCCCTGTCGACGTCATCCAGCGGCGATGCCGCTGCAGTCGTGGACAGCGCCGCGAGCTCGACCGCGACATCGGTGAGCGCTTCGAGCGTGGCAGCGTCCGGCCTCAGTCTCACGACGGTCGGCTTGGGCGCGCTGGGCGTGGTGGGTGTGGCCGCTGCGGCCGGCGGCGGAGGCGGTGGAAGCGACGCGAAGGCGAGTCCGAACGCCGAGATGCCTCAAACACCGCAGACACCGCAGACACCCCAGGCGCCGGGCGCCTCCTCAGGTGGCGATTCCCCAGTGCCGCCGGTCAAGGTGCCTGACTCGGGTGGCGCTCCGATCAACGGCCAGGGCCAAGTGCCGATCTCCGGCGTGTCGCCGGATGCGGAATGGGAGTACAGCCTCGACGGGGGCAAGACCTGGCACCAGGGTCATGGCGCAGGCGTTCCAGCGAGCGAGCTCGCCGAGGGGAACAACTCGATCACGGTCGTTCAGACCGACAAGAGCGGCCATCGCAGCGAGCCGGTGGTGGTCGAGGT
>NZ_BCYP01000032.1 GCF_001598255.1 Mitsuaria chitosanitabida ATCC BAA-476 = NBRC 102408 | reverse complement strand
ACTGACGCCGAGCAATGGCGCGGGTCCGATCAATGGCGCAGGATCCGTCACCGTCAGCGGCATCGAGCCTGGCGGGAAGTGGGACTTCAGCCTGGATGGCGGCAAGACGTGGACGCCGGGCAGCGACAATTCGATTCCGGCCGACGTGCTGGCCGAGGGTGATAACAACATCACCATTCGCCAAACCGACACCGCCGGCAACCAAGCGTCGAAGACCATCGACGTCGTGAAGGACACGCAGGTCGTGCAGCCTACGATCACCCCGAGCAACGGCGCCAACCCGATCAACAGCACCGGCACGGTGGCCGTGTCCGGCCTGGAGACAGGCGCCAAGTGGGACTACAGCCTGGACAGCGGCGCGACCTGGAAGCCGGGTGCCGGCTCGTCGATCGCCGCCAGCGACCTGAGTGAAGGCATCAATCACATCACCATTCGTCAGACCGACTCTGTCGGCAATCAGGCATCGAAGACCATCGACGTCGTGAAGGACACGCAGGTCGCGCAGCCCACGATCACGCCGAGCAACGGCAGCAATCCCATCAGCAGCACCGGGTCGGTGGCTGTGTCCGGTCTGGAAACTGGCGCGAAGTGGGATTACAGCCTGGACAGCGGT
>NZ_BCYP01000031.1 GCF_001598255.1 Mitsuaria chitosanitabida ATCC BAA-476 = NBRC 102408 | reverse complement strand
GGCACGGTGGCCGTGTCCGGCCTGGAGACAGGCGCCAAATGGGACTACAGCTTGGACAGCGGCACGACCTGGAAGTCGGGCATCGGCTCTTCGATCGCCGCCAGCGACCTGAGTGAAGGCATCAATCACATCACCATTCGCCAGACCGACCCTGCTGGCAATCAGGCGTCGAAGACCATCGACGTCGTGAAGGATACGCAGGTGGTGGCGCCGACGGTGGCATCGAGCAATGGTGCCAATCCGATCAACAGCACTGGCTCGGTGGCTGTGTCCGGCCTTGAGACCGGCGCCAAGTGGGACTACAGCCTGGACAGCGGTGCGACCTGGAACCAGGGCACCGGCTCGTCGATCGCTGCGAGTGCACTCGCCGAGGGCACGAACCGCATCACCATCCGCCAGACCGATGTTGCGGGCAACCGGGCGACGACCAGCGTCGATGTGGTGAAGGACACGCAGGTCGCCGCTCCTTCCCTGAAGGTATCCAACGACACCGGCACTTCGACGACCGACAGGCTGACCTCGGATGCCGCCATCGACGTGTCCGGCATCGAGGCGGGTGCCAAGTGGGACTACAGCCTGAACAACGGCAGTACCTGGACGCCGGGTACCGGCTCGAAGATCGAGAGCAGTGCGCTGGCCGAGGGTTCCAATCACGTCATCGTCCGCCAGATCGACTTGGCCGGCAATCAGTTGACGAGCAGCATGGACCTGGTCAAGGACACCAAGATTGCCGCGCAGACCCTCACGCTGCCCAGCTCGAGCGATGGTGCCTCGGTCGCGCCGGACGAAGCGGGGGCCGTGTATGTCGTCGCCGTCAGTGCCGGCCCCATGGCGTCGTTGGCAGTTCTCGATGCGCTCGCGACGGACAAATGCCATCGTCTCGAGGTCGGGAGCGCCGGAGCCACCATCGACCTGTCCAATCTGTCCGGCCTGGCGGATGGGTACTACCAAGTCGTGGTCAGCGACCGGGCCGGGAACCTGACCACCGCCAGTGCAGCGAACGGCGTTGCCGCCTTGCAGGTGGAAGGCCAGCGCGCGGTGCGCGGTGCGCTCTTGGGCACCGGCGATGACGACGTCCTGACGGCGCCGAGTGGCAACCTGTCCCTGGTGTCCGGAGACGGCTACGACACCTTCAAGTTCACCACCGGGACCAAGGGCGTGTACCTCATCGACTTCGAGTCCGGCAAGGATCAGATCGACATGCGGGATCTAGGCTTGTCAAACGTGTCGAGTCGCTCCTTCCAGCGAGGGACCTACGAGGGGCAGGCGGCCATCCTTGTGGATACGGACAGTCAATCGGATTTCTTGAATCCTGAGATCGTCCTGATCACCTCGGTCACGGCGCGCATCCCGATCCAGTGGGCCGACGGCTCCTACATCTTTGTGGCTTGACGAAGCGCACTTTCAATAGGACGTCGGTCGCTCACATCGCCCCGCCTCGCGCGGGGCGTTTCGCTTTTCGTCGGGCACCGGTCCGCGGGAGGCGGACAGCCCAGCTCGACCTCATTTGATCGGGATGCGGGACCTATCAGAACGCGGGGCCTGCATGGCTCAAATGAGGGATCTGATCTCTGGTTTCTGACTCATTGAGGTCATGGAGCTCGAAGCTCCTGACTTCGACACTGCGGCCATCCTTTACAAGCTCGGGAGCCGCCATGACTTCGATCCTTCTGTCGCAAAACATGTCGTCCGGGTCCGGGCCCGGATCTGTTGCCAATCCGGTGCGCAGGGCCGTGCACGGCCCCTCTCGGGCCGCATCTCATGCCCCCAAGCGGATGCTCGACGAGAAGGGCGATCCGCGACTGACGCAGGATCCGTCTTCAGACAGCGAGGACCCCTCGACGGAGAAGACCGATGAGAACGGCGCTGCTGTTCTGGCAACCACGTCCGCATCGGAACAGGCGATCGCCGAAGGCATCACGACGGTCGCCGGCGCGTCCGGCGCGGGCGCGACAGGCATCAGCCTGACGACCGTAGGGATGGGAGCGCTGGGCCTGATCGGTCTGGTCGCGGCGGCTGGAGGCGGCGGCAACGACGCGAAGGAGCGTGCGCAGGTGCCGCAGTCGCCTGGTTCGTCTTCCGGTGGTGATGCCTTCCCGTCCCGCGTCACAGTCCCTACCTCGGATGGCACTCCGATCAACGGCCAGGGTTGGGTGCCGATCTCCGGCGTGCTGCCGGATGCCGAGTGGGAGTACAGCCTCGACGGTGGCAAGACCTGGCACAAGGGTCATGGCGCAGGCGTGCCGGCGAGCGAACTTGCCGAGGGGCGCAACTCGATCACGGTCGTTCAGACCGACAAGAGCGGCCATCGCAGCGAGCCGGTGGTGGTCGAAGT
>NZ_BCYP01000030.1 GCF_001598255.1 Mitsuaria chitosanitabida ATCC BAA-476 = NBRC 102408 | reverse complement strand
CGGCACAGGTCGTGGTCAGGAGCGCCGCCATGGCGACCGCCCGCTTCTCGTACTTCTTCTGCATCCCTCGCCCGTCGACTCTTTTGGCGTTGTTCTTCAAGCCAGGACAGACAGGCAGATGCGGCAATGCGTCACGAACCGGGGAGATCCGGTCCGGCAACCCCGCTATCTCGCGTCACGACATCGCGGAGGACGTCGGCTCGAGACCGGAGGCTTTGCGTCGCCGACTCGCGCCGGGTTTGCCCTGATCGGTTCGCTGGCCTGAGCGTCGAATGACGAAATCACAAGCCGTTTGCGAACAAGGAGTGAAGGACTGTATCTGTTTGATACACATTCGACATCACGCGCGAAGGGTGATTGACGAGACCTCGTTGGCAAAGTAAAGCAACTCGCCATGGACACCGAGCCGGCCGCCTCGAAACGGACTTGCCCGGCTGGGACGACGACGGCCCATCAGCCCCACGCCGTCAGACGTTCGCGGTCCGCCTCGATCTCGAGGAAGACATTGGCATGCGGGCTGAGCTCCGGGAACTCGGCGCCTGGATCGCATCGCACCGTGCAGTGCAACTCCTTCGCGAGGAATCGCCCCAGCCCGACACAGGTCGACCAAGGCGTTTTCCCACGCACCCAGACGCTCAGGAATCCCCCTTCGATCGCCCACACGACGACGGAGGCGCCCCGGAACTCGAAGACCATGGGATCGTCGCCCGAAGCGTCCGCCGCCCCGAAGGGACCGATGACCTTGGACAGCACCGAAACGACCGCGCCTGCCTCTGCCTTCGCATAGGCCTCAATGTCGAGTTGCTCTTCAGGCATTGCGCTCATCCTGGCCTCCCTTCCTCACGGTCGCAGATTGCGCCGCTCCGCCTCCGTCAGCTTCGCCCGCTGCTCGGCGGTGAGCGTGCCGTCGCCCACCACCTCCACCGTGGCGCGCGGCGCCTGGCTGGTCGTCGCCCCGCGCGGTGCCGGCGCGGGCGTCTCGGCGGACTCGCCGCCGAAGCCCAGCACCTTCACGTTGACGATGGACGGCTGCGCCTGGCGCTGCGCGGCGCGCTCGCGCTGCATCAGGTCCTGCGCCGCCACCGTGGCCTGCGAGGCCGCGGTGCTGGCGTTGGTCAGCGCGCCGATGTTGACCGAGGCCACCACCGGGATGCCGATCGCCTCGCCCTGCACCTTGATGTTCTCGGCGTTGACCACGTGCAGCGCGGCCAGGTTGACGTTGCCAGACACCCGGATGCCGGCCTCGCCCGCGTCGATCGTGCCCAGCGGCGCGATCAGGTCCACGTCGCCCGGCGGCACTTCCGGGATCGGGTTCAGGGTGGCGATGCCCGCGCCGGTGTTGGGCGTGTTGGGCGACAGCGCCACGTTGCCCATCGCGTCGTAGACGCGGCGTGCCGGCGTGTACACCACCGTCGTCTTCGAGCCCCGGCCCGCGTTGATGTCCCCCTCGGCCGACCAGGCCAGGATGTTGCCGCCGAAGGTCGTGAAGATGCGGCTCTGTCCCAGCAGCAGGCTGCCCTTGGCGTAGACGCTGATGTCGCCCTCGCCTTGCGTCAGCACGCCCGAACCCGCGTCCGGCTTGAAGCCGCCGTCCACGCCCACCAGCGCCCGGCCGCCCGGCACCATCAGGCTGATGCTGCCGCCGAAGTCGGTGTGGATGCCCGCGTCGTTGACCTTGTAGAACGGCGTGTCGTAGCCGGGCGAGCCCATCGCGATCCACTCGTCCTCGCGGATGTAGGTGTAGCCCGGCTTGGGACGGCGCGTGATCGTGCCGTTGACGAACTGGTCGTAGTACAGCGCGCTGCTGAACATCGTCAGGTCGCCCTGGCGCACGATCGCCTGGCCCTTCGCGTCCTTCTCCGGCAGCAGCGTGGCGATGGCCTCGCGACCGCGCAGGTAGCTGCCCTCGCGCGGACCACCGGCCTGGTTGTACTCCCGGCCGGAGGCGCGCAGCTCGGCGTAGTAGACCTCGCGCAGGAAGGCGCGCTGCTGCTCGATCGGCAGCTTGGCGAAGAAGGCGCGGGCGTCCATCTTGGCCGCGTCGAAATGCAATCCCCGGCCGTTGGCGCCGCCGAAGCGGCCGTCCAGCCAGTTCACCAGGTTCAGCTGCGCCTCGAGCTTGTACTCGCGCGACAGGTCGCGGCTGGCGGCCGAGCCGCCCGCGGCCAGCGCCGCGGCGCGGATCTTGTCCAGCTCGGCCTGCTTCGTCGCCAGGAAGGCCGTGGCCCCCGCCTCGTCGCCGGCGTAGCCGAACTGCTGCTGGAGCCACTGCCCCAGCGTCGTCGCGCCGCTGTAGATGCGCAGCGCCTTGCCGGGCTGGTCCGCGAACGGGCGGCCGGTGTCGGCCTGGTTGGCCGGATCGAGGTAGCGCGCGGCGAAGGCGGCCCAGTCCGCGCCCGCCTCGCCCAGGCCGGCGGACACCGAGATCGAGGCGCCGCTGCTGCGGTCCCCCGGCTTCACGTTGGCCACCGGGCCCAGGCTGTGCAGGCTGGCCTTGTCGGCCATGTAGACGTCACGACCCGCGCTCACGTCCAGCAGGCCGGGGCCGGCGATGCGGAAGTTGGCGTGGCGCACGTCGCGTCCGGCCTCGAGCACCGACACGTCGTCGGCGCTGGTGTGCACGATCAGGTTGCCGGTCGTGGAGCCCTGCTCGCT
This sequence comes from Mitsuaria chitosanitabida ATCC BAA-476 = NBRC 102408, assembly GCF_001598255.1. Taxonomy (GTDB): domain Bacteria; phylum Pseudomonadota; class Gammaproteobacteria; order Burkholderiales; family Burkholderiaceae_C; genus Roseateles; species Roseateles chitosanitabidus. The sequence continues at coordinate 177,859 of NZ_BCYP01000030.1, read as the reverse complement.
CGGCACTGGCTTGGCCGGTGCCGACAGGTCCGCGCGGTTCGGCGTCGTGGTCCATCCCAGGGAGCCGTAGTAGTCGGAGAGGCTCTCGTACTTGCCCAGCGGCGTGCCGGCGTCGGTGATGTCGCGACCGGCGCGCACCGCCACGGCGCCACCGCCGTCATACCAGGGCGCCAGCTTCCCGACCGAGCCGTTCGAGAAGCCGCGGTAGATCACCGAGCCCGTGCGCAGGCCCACCACGTCGCCGCTGACCGCGTAGTAGCGCGCCGGCTCCTGGCCCACGTAGACATGGCCCGAGGCCGTCGGCGGGGTCAGCGAGAACAGCGGGTAGTTCTGCGCGGAGCCCAGGATCCCTTCGTTCCCGACCGAGAACAGCGCGGAGGAGCCCGACGCGTCGGCGTTGAAGTTGTGGATCATGCGACGGCCGTACCACAGCGCGTCGCCCGCGCCGACGAAGCCAGGGTTGAACGGGTTGACCAGCAGGGTCGGATCGGCGCCGGACACCGAGAACTGCGAACCCGCCGCGTACAGCGACCGGGCCGCCAGCAACTCCAGCTGTCCGGTGCCTGAGACCGTGAAGGCCTTGTCGACCGGCGAAGGCGCCAGCGACACGCCCTTGGACGCGCCGGTGCTCTTGCCGTAGTAGATGCTGCCGCTGGCCGCCGCGGCGCGGAACACGGAGGGGTAGACGATGTTGATGTCCGTGGGCTGCGCGTCCAGCCCCATGGTCAGGTCCAGCGGCGCCAAGGTCGGCGTGAGCTGTCCGCCCGCGGCCAGCAGGTCGACCGCGGTGGACGGCGTCCACAGCGAGAACCAGCTGAAGCCGTTGCCCGTGAACGCCGCGCCGTTGGCCTGGAACGGCGTGCCGTTGCTGCGCAGCGGCACCCGGCCGGCGTCGACCACGCTGCCAAGCACCAGGTCGCCGCGCGCGTCCAGGTGGGCGGTGGCGTCGCCCAGCACCAGCACCGGGCCGCCGGAGGACACGGCGCCGCGGGATTCGAAGACGTTGCTGGCGCGCGTGTCGGTGGGGTCCGACCCGCCGTAGCGCAGCTCCACCCCGCCGATCGATCCGGTCTCCATGCGCAGCGCGCCGCGCAGCGCGGTGACAGTGCCGTTGAGCTCCAGCCGGTGGGCGTTGCCGCTCACCACGGTGTTGGCCGGCGCGACGATGTTCGTGCCAGTGAAGGAGCGCAGCGCCGGGTCGGCATTCAGGCCACCGCCGATGCGGATGTCCAGGTCGCCGCCGCCGGTCTGCACCAGCTCGCCGGTCGCGGTGACACGGCCGGTGCTGGCCACCGCCAGGTTCAGGCCGGTGCTGCGGACGTTGTAGTAGGAGCCGTCGTCGCCGCGCGCCTGCACCATGCCGGCATTGGCCCCCGCCTCCATCAGGAGGTTGCCGCCGCCCAGCGTGCCGAAACCGGTGAAGCCGGTCAGGCGCGGCATCAGCGCGAACTTGGAGTAGTAGCTGTCCGTGGTGGACGGCGCGTAGGTGCCGAAGTTGATCCACCAGGCCGCGGGCACGGCCGCTTCCCCCTCGCTGGCGCCCACGCTGCCGGTGCCCTGCCGCCACAGCCAGTTGCCCACCGCCGAGCTGGCGGACAGCCGGTTGGTGGCATAGCCCAGCGGCTCCTCGCGGATCACGCCGACGGCGCGCCCCTGGGTGTCGCCCGAGATGTCGCCCCCGGCGCGCAGCAGCAGATTGCCACCGTGCTCCGGGTACCAGGCCTGGTACAGGCTCCGCGCGCCGCCGTTGACCAGCGGCTCCATCGACGCGCCCGACTGGCCCAGCACGGTGTTGCCGAGGCCGGTGTCGACGCTGCGCGCCTGGTTGAACGGATCGGCCGCCCCCGGCTGGGCCAGCGAAGCCGACGGCGTACCCGCCGTGTACACGCCATACACCGAGCGCGTGGCGATGTCGCCGGCGGACACCAGGCGCAGATCGCCGGTGCCCGTGCGCACGACACTGAACAGCTCCTCCCGCACCGGTGCGTTCACCAGGGCCTTGTCCGGCGGCGTGGCGGGGACCAGTTCGTCGAACACGGCCCCCAGACCCCAGTCGTTGAGTTCCATCGGCGAGCTCGAGAAGAAGCCCATGTCCCGCATCAGCTGCAGGAAGGCCGGATCGATCTGCCCGCCCGGCACGATGTCGAACAGGCCCATGCTTTCCCAGGTCGCGACGTCCACGTCCGGGGACCAGCGGTACACCGCCGGCGAGCCGGTGCCAGGGATCTCGATGACCTTGGCCCCGTCACCGTAGTGCGTGTCGGCGAAGCGCAGGCGGCCATGGCCCTGGGCGGGGCGCAGCACGGTCAGGCGGTCCGCCGCCTGCGTGTCGGCGCCGGCCACCAGGGTCACGTCCCAGGACTGCGACCCCGCCGCCAGCATGGGCGCCACCGCGTAGTTGCGGCCCTGGTTGCCATTGGCGTCGCGCGGACGCAGGTCGACCGTGGTGGCGCCGCCGGGCAGCACGACGTTGGTCTCGCCCGGGATCAGCGCGCCCTTGTCCAGCGCCAGGTCGCGGGCCAGCGTCACCGTGGTGGCGGTGGGCGTGCGCGGCAGCGCCACGCCGGCCGGCCAGGTCATCGCCCGCAACGAGGCCGCCGCCGGCAGCTCCAGCCCCGCGCCCAGCCAGGCGTTGGCGGGCAGCGTCACCGTCTGGGCCAGCACCGTGCCGGCGGCGTACAGCACCTGCCCGCTCGCGTCGCTGACCGCGCCGGCCAACACCGTGCCCTTGGGCACGGTCAGCGGCTGCGCCAGCTGCGCCGGCACCGGCAGACGCGTGCGCGCGGCCACCAGCATCCCGGTGATGGGCAGGTCGTAGTTCAGCGTCCTGCCACCGACGAAGGTCGTTCCCGCGGCCAGCGTGACATGGCCGCTGTGCGGCACCACCACGTCGCCCCCCCAGAACTGACGGCCGTTGGTCAGGTACCAGCCCCGGTCATCGACGGTGACGGGGAGCCGGCTGGTGTCGAAGCCGTCGGTCAGGCTGCCGAAGACGTCCAGATCGCCCTGCGCGCGGACCACCAGCGCGCCCGCCTCGCCGGAGCCGTAGCTCGTGGCGACGCGCGTCGTGTGCGGGTTGACGCTGGCGTAGCGATGGCGGGACAGGTCGATGTCGCCGTCCACATGCAGGTTGCCGCTCGGATTGACGGCCGTGTCCGCCACCACCTCGACGCCGGGGCGCAGGTGGAACGCATCGCGGTAGGCGCGCAGCCCGGCGAGCTTGCCGTCCATCAGCGCGCCGTTGAGCAGCGCGGCGTTCATGAAGGCCTCGCTCTGGTCGTGCAGGCGATCCAGGTAGGCCTGGTCGACGACCTGGTAGCTCTTGCCGTCCGTCGTCCTCTCGGTGCCGACCGCGGCGCTCTTGTCGGTGATGAAGGCGTTGGCCTGCACGGTCCGCGCGCCGTCGATGGTGACCGGGCCGCGCGCGTCGATCGCCACGTCGTTGCCGCCCACGCGCGGCGCGTTCAGGGTCACGGTGCCGTAGTGGGTCGGGGTGCCGGCCACGCGCAGGTCCAGGCGCGCGCCGGACTCGATGGCCAGCGTGCCGCGACCCGCGTCGACCTCGATCGTGGCGCGGTTGGGCGCCTCGATCACCTGGCCGTAGCTGTCCTTGCGCAGCACGTCGGCGCTGGCGTCCAGCAGCGATCCCGCGGCCAGCGTCACGCCCTGGCCGGCGGCCAGGCGGATGCTGCCGGCCGGCTCGCCGCTGGCGTCGATGGTGCCGGCCACGGTCAGGTGGCCGTTGTCCAGCGCCACCGTCACCTCGTGCGCCTTGAGCTCGTTGCCCACCGTCAGGTCGCCCTGTCCGATGCGGAAGGCCCGCGCGCCGGTGACGCCGCCCTTGGTCAGCCGGTCGTTCAGGCCGGTGAAGTCGTCGATCTGCCGCCCCTGGACCTCCAGACGGCCCGCCAGGTAGGGCACCTCGGTGCCGCCGGCGTCGTAATGGCCGCTGGCGCCGCCCTTGAATGCGCCGGCCAGCGCCACCGTCCCCTGCGGGGCGAAGGCGGACAACTTGCCCGCGCGGTTGTTCTCGGCGGACAGATCCACCGAGGCCTTCGCGGCCTGGCGCACCTCGCCGGCGCGGCTGTCCAGCGTCACGTCGCCGCCCCAGCTGTACTTGCTGGTGTCGAAGAAGTCGATGCGGCGGCCCGACAGGTCCAGCTGCGCACCGTCGGCCAGCGTCACGTCGCCTTGCGCGGCCAGCGTCAGCTTGCCGCTGGGCAGCAGCACGGCGGTGTCCAGCGACAGGCGACCGTCGCGGCTGTTGAGCGCCAGCTCGGCGCCGAGTGCGCCGGCCAGCGTGGCGTTGTCCGGCTTGGCCGCGCCGGCGCCCCCGGTGACCCGGATGTCGCCGCCGGCGGTGATCTTGCTCACCGAGCCGGCCACCCCCGTCAGCAACGGCGTGGCGATGCTCAGCTTGCCGCCGCTGTAGGCGAAGGCGTTGCGGGTCGCGTCCCACGCGCCCTGCGACTGATAGACCGACAGCGTGCCCTTGTGCGTGGCGGTGATGCGCTCGGACGCGTTCAGCGCCAACTCCGAGAAGCCCAGCGCCAGGCGGTCGTGCTGGCGCACGGTGTCGGGCTGCGATTGCGAGCCGAAGCCCAGCACGATCTCGCGCGCGTCGACCACCAGCCGGCCCGAGCCGGTACCCGGGCCACCCGCGGCCACCGCGCCGGCAGGCAACTGCGTGCCGGTCCACACCAGCCGGTCGGTGCGGATGCGGGCGGTGGTGTCGGCGTCGCCCAGGCCGTAGATGGCGGGCGTGACCAGCACCAGCTCACGCAGCGCCGAGGCGCCGGTGGACGGGTTGTAGGTGGACAGGGTGACGTCGCCCAGGAAGTTCACCGCGTCGCGCACCGTCAGCGACAGCGACTCCAGCGCCGGCGCGCCGGTACCGGGATCGCCCAGCAGCAGGCGGTCCAGCACCTGCTGGTTGAAGGTCAGGCCCGCGGGCAGCGCGCCGCGCGCGCGCGCCTCGGCCAGCGCCTGGCTGGTGCCGACGTTCACGCCCCCCAGCGCCAGCGACAGCTGGCGCGTGCCGTAGCGCACCGACTCGCCCAGCTCGAAGCGGTTGTCGGTGGCGGTGGCGATGGTGCCTTCGGAGTACAGGCGCGTCTCGCCGACGCAGGTCGCGCCGGCGGCGCAGGTGCCGATCTCGATCGCGCCGGCGCCGTGGCCGTCCGTGTCCGGCGCGTCCGGCGCCAGCAGCTGGATACGGCCGTTGCCGACGATCAGCATGCCGCTGCGGCCGGGGTTGTGCACGTAGCCGGTGCTGGCGTCGTAGGCCGCCTTCCCCTGGCCCAGCGTGTTGATGCTGGCGCCCTGCTCCAGCGCGATGCCGCCGGCCACGTAGCCGGTCATCAGATAGACCTCGCCCGCGCGCAGCTCGGCGCCGGCGCGCAACGTGATGTCGCGGGTGTTGACTCCCCCGACGTTGATCACGTTGGCCCGCGCCAGCGAGCCGGTCTGCCAGTCGCTGTAGGTGGAGTTCAGCGTGCCGCCGATCTCCAGTCGCGAGGCGCCGATCGCGTTGAGTTCGTCCGCGTTCACGGACACGCCGGTGAAGCCGTCCGTTCGGCGGCCCCCCGCGGCCAGGATCTCGTAGCTGCTCGCGCCCGTCAGGCGGGCGACGATGCCGTTGCCGTCCTTGCCCGGGGTCTTGAGCAAGGTGGCGTCCATGACCAGCGCCGGGCCGGCCGGCAGGGTCGGCGTGGCCGAAGCCGCGCCGCCGGCCGCCCCGGTGGCGCCACCGGAGCCGGTCGGGGCCGTCACCGGCAGCGGCGCGGTCAGCGCCAGCTCCAGCGCCTTGCCGTCGCGCTCCAGCAGCGGACGCGGCGCGCCCGCGCGGGCCGCCTGCTGCAGGGCGAAGTCGGCGTAGCTGGTCTCGTTGTACTGGGAGTAGGCACGCAGCGTGTCGCCACTGGTGACGATGACCTGCGTGGGCAGCGTGTCGCTGTAGCCGGTGTTGGCGATGCCCATCCGCGCGGAGGTGCTCCACGAGCCGTTGCGCATCGGGCTGGTGCTGCCGAAGGCGGCGGGGCTGGCGGCCAGGCCGTTGAGCTCCACGCGGAAGGCGCCGGGCAGCAGCGCATAGGTGGAGGGCATCAGCGTGTAGGTGCCCGGGGGCAACCCCGGCACGCCCGCCCCGATGGTGATCTGGCGGCCGAGCGCCGGGTCGCCGGCGCCCTTCTCCGCGCCCACCGGCGCATAGCCGGGCTGCACCCCCGGCACGATGGCGTAGACGGGATTGGTGCCCAGACCGGGCAGCACGAAGCGGCCCTCGCCGCGCTGCACCAGGGGGTTCAGGCGCGCGTCGGTGGAACCGCCGCGGCCCGACAGGAAGGCCGCGCCGGTGAGCGTGCCACCGCCGGAGAGATCGATCACCGCGCCGGTCCGCGCGTCCAGCGCGTCCGAGCGCACCACCAGCGCGGGCTCGAAGCCCACGCCGTTGTAGGCCACGTCGGCGCCGTTGTAGGTGTAGCTCAGCCCGTCGACCGTGCCGCCGTAGGGCATGGTCAGGCCGTTGGCGCTGACCGAGGTCACACTGCCCGGCAGCAGGTTCACCTGCGTCGTCCTGCCGTTGCTCACGGCCCCCAGCGTGAGCTTGCCCAGCGGCGCGCGCAGCACGCCGCCCTGGTTGATGACGCCGGCCTCCAGCGACAGCGTGTCGAAGACGCTGTAGGGCACGGCCGGCAGCGTGGTGCCCACGCGCTCGATGTCCAGCGACACGTCCGGGTCGAAGCTGCGTTGCAGCGTGCCCCATTGATCCAGCTTGGAGACCGATCCCACCACCACCGTGCCGCTGCCGTAGACCTGCGCCGCCGCCAAGGTCGTGTGGCCGGGCGAGTACAGACCGGCGCCGCGCAGGCGCAGGTCGCCCTGGCTCTGGAGGCGCAGGTCGCCGAAGGCGTCGCGCTCGATCTTGAGCGGCCCGTCCTGGTTGCGGATGATCTCGCCGCGCGCGCCCATGCTGACATCGCCCACCACGTCCACCAGCTGGCCGGCCAGCGTCAGGCGGGCATCCTCGGCGACGAGCGGCACGCCCAGCGTGCCGGCGGCGGCGCCGGCGTTGCGCGAGCCGAAGACCGGGTTGGGCATCAGCGAGCCGTCGATCTGCCGCCGGCTGCTGCCCGACAGGCGCAGATACGGCGCGGCCAGCGACACGGCGCTGTCGCGCGGCGCGGCGGCGGACAGACCGACGCCGCTGGCCGTCAGGTACAGCCCCTGGTTCAGGCGCAGGTTGACGTCGCCGTCGAAGCTCAGCAGGCCATTGACGAACAGCGCGGCCGTGTCGAAGCCGCCCGCGCGGATCGCGTCCGCGCCGTAGCGGGCCTGGCCGTAGGCCAGCGTGGCGTGGGCCTCGCCGGCCTTGGCGTCGGTGGACAGGCCGCTGCCGCCGTAGGTCTGCTCGATCACCAGCTCGCGCGGCACCCGCACCCCGTCGTTCACCGCGGTGCCCAGCATGTCGAAGCGACCCACGCCCAGATAGACGGGGGTCTCCAGCCGCAGTGCCAGCGTACCGCCCAGCGCGCCGGCGCCACCGGCATCGGCCTTGAGCCGACCGTCGACGTACAGGCCGTTGGCGCCGCTCAGCGCGATCGTGCCGCCATGACTGGCCAGCGTGGTCGTGCCGATCTCGGGCAGATCCAGCGTGGCCTGCGCGCCGGACGCTTCCAGCCGCGCGCCGGGGCGCACCACCAGGAAGGCGTCGATGGCGTCGGCGTTGCGCGCGTCGATGTCGAACTTGCCGCCGACCTCGATCGTGCCGCCGTTCAGGACCTGGCCGTAGCGTCGGCCGGCGCCGTCCGTGGCGGTGTAGGCCTGACCGGAGGCGTCCAGCACCGCTCTGTCGCCGATCCACAGCGAGCGCGCGTTGGGCGTGCCGTCGGGCGCGTTGGCGGCGTTGCCTTCGCCCAGGTCGCCGGGCAGCACCGAGATCCTGCCGCCGTGCGCGGTCAAGGCGCCCTCGATGGTGATCTGACCGTTGCCCGTCAACGCGAGCGTCTTGCCCGGGTCCACGGTGATGCGGGCGCCCTCGCCCACCAGCAGGTCGCCGGCGCCGCGCACGTTACCCGCGCTCAGCGAGAGGCTGGCGCCGGCGCGGGCGGTGTGGGTCCGCGCGGCCGGGTCGTCCAGGCGCAGCGGCGGCAACCATTCGGTCAGCGCGCCGGCGGGGTCCTCGCCGCTGGCCAGCAGACGGCCGGCCTCGCGGTCCAGGCGCAGCACCGGCATGACGACGTCCAGCGCGGTGCCGGGCATCACGGTCAGGCCGTCGCGGCCGTTCACCGCATAGCTGCCGAAGCCGGAACGGAACAGCGCCGGGTCGATGGCGAGGAAGGACTCCACCGCCACGTCCTGCGTCCAGCGCGTGCCCGGCGGCAGCCGCGTGCCGCGCGGCACCACGAGGTCCTTCGCGGTCTTGCTGCCGGCCGTGTAGCTGAAGATCTGCTGCGGCACCGGCAGGCCGTTGGGGAAGGCCGCCGCCGGCAGCACGTAGCCGGCGGGCAGGTCGGAGATGCCCTGCAGCACCGTGCCGGCCGGCAGCGTGGTGCCGGCGTACACCACCGGGCCGTTCTGGATCTGCACCGTCACCGGCAGCACCCACGGCGCGGCCAGCGTGACCGGCTTGCTCGACGAGACCTCCGGACGCAGGGTGATCGGGAAGGCCTGGCCGCCCGCCACCCGCGTGAGCGTCACGCTGAAGCTCACCGGGATCACCTGGCCCGCCTTGACCGTGACGTCGGCGGCCAGGCGCAGGGTCAGCTCGCTGGTCTTGCCGGCGGGCAGGTGCTCGACGGCGTCCGGCAGGCTGCCACCGATGCTCACCAGCGTGCCGTTCTCGATGTTGAGCGCGCCGCCGCCCTTCACGCCCGAACCGCGGATCTTCCCGTCCAGGAGCAGCGCGCCGGAGCCGTTGTACTGACCCGTGGCCAGCGTCACGCTGCCGCCGCGGCCCCCATTGACCTTGTCGTTCACGTCCAGCGACGCGCCGGAGGACACGTCGATCAGGCTGCCCGCGCCAAGCGTCACGTTGCCGGTGCCGCGGATGGACACGGTGCCGCCGTCCACGAAGGCCAGGCCCGCGCGATGCTCGTCGTGCTGGCGGTTGGTCCACACCCCGCGCGCGTCCAGCATCACGCCGTCGCCCACCAGCACCTGGTGCGGGAGCGCGCCGGCGCTGAAACCGCCGATGGGCTTGTCCTGCCAGACCTGGCCGGAGTCGGTCTTCTGCACGACCATGTCGCCCAGGCTGATGCGCCCGGCGCGCGCGGTGAGGCCGGCGTTGATGCGGGTGTCGGTGGCATGCAGCGCCAGCTCGCCACCGGTGGCGACGGTCAGCGCCTGGTCGACCACCAGCTCACCGGTGGCATAGGCCTTGAACGCGCCCAGCTTCTGCGCGTTCAGCCAGGCCGCGTCCAGATCGATGCGGCCGGCCTGCGGCGTGGCGCCGGCCTTGACCTCACCGATGTAAATGCCGCTCGCCACCGCGCCGGGGCCGTGGCGAAGCTGGCCGGAGGCCTTGTCCCAGACCGGCGTGTCGCTGCCGATGATCAGCTGCGCGCCCTGCGCCATCGCCGTCTGGGCCTGGTTGTAGCCGTCCAGCGCGTCGTCGCGCGCGCGCTGCTGGCGATCGCCCTGGAAGGTGGCGCTGGCGAGGTCGCCCTGCAGCACCGCCGCCTTCGTGGCCACCACCAGGCGGCCGGCGTCGCGGCCGACCGTGTAGCCGTTCTCCAGCCGCGACGACGGCGCGATCAGCGGGTTGTGGAAGCTCTCGCTGGCCTTGGCGCCCCAGCGCGCATGCGAGGTCTCGTACCCGGTGTAGAGGCCGGTGTAGAGCAGGTCGCCGGGCGCGGTGGAGGCGTTGTAGAGCCGGCCGTCGGCGCCCTTGAGGAAGGTCTGGTTGACGCGGCCGTCCTGCACGTCCAGCGTGCCGCCGGAGAGGTTGATCGAGCTGCCGCGCGCGGTGGTGAGCGCGCCCCCGCCGAACTGCACGGTGCCGCCCTGCGCGGACCACTCGCCGATGCCGTGACCGGTGATGCCCAGGTAGCCGCCCACCTCGAGCAGACCGCCGGCGGTGTACCAGCGGTCGGTGTCGTAGCCCTTGCCGGCGGGCACCAGCACGAGGTCGCGGCGATCCAGCCAGATGTCGCTGTTGTTGAGCGACTTGTCGTCGCGGTTGCCCGCGGCGTCGCGCTGCTCGTTGCCCTGCACGTTGATCAGGACGTTGTTGGCCTCCATGGCCACGCGCACGCCCACGGCGCCCGCCACGTCCAGCAGCGCGCCGTCGGCCACGCGGCTGGTGCCGGCGGCGTCCACCAGGATCTGGCCGCCGGTGGCCAGCGTCAGCGAGCGCCCCCGGAAGTCCACATCGCCGCCGCTGACGATGCGCACCAGCGACTGGTCGCGCCGGTCGGGCACGTCGCCCACGGTCTTGTCGCTGTCCTTGACCAGCGCCTGGCGCTGCACGTCCAGCGCGGTGGTGGCGCTCTCGTCCAGCAGGACGGCCGTCACGCCGTCGCCGCCCAGCCTGACGCGGCTGGTGGTGTCGGTCGCGTCCGCCACCAGGTGCACCGTGCCGCGCGTGTGCACCGACGTCGTCGCCGCCACGGTGCCGTCCTGGCGGACGTCGTGGCCGGTGAGCGTGATGTCGCCGGTCTCGGCGCGGATCAGGCCCGTGTTGGTCACCTGGCCGGTGATGGACGGCGGCGGCGTGCCAGTGCCAGTGCCAGTGCCAGTGCCAGTGCCCGTGGGCGTCGGCAGCCGCAGCGGCGTCACCTCGTTGCCGCGCGTGCTGGAGGTCTGGTTCGCCTCGGTGCTCATGCCGGGCCGCACGACGAAGGCATCACCCGCGGCCAGCAGCGCCTGTCCGCTGGGCGTGGCGATGCTGCCGTCGTTGCGCACGGTCTGGCCCAGCAGCATCACGTAGCCGCCGCCCTCCGTGACGCCGGTCGGCGCCGAGGTGGCGATGGTGGCGCCCGCGGCTACCACCACCTGGCCCGTGGCCGCCGCGTGGCTGAAGCTGCTCGCGGTGCTGCTGAGCGCGTTGGCGAAGGTGGGGACATAAGCGCTGCCCTGCGCGTCGCTGAACAGCCCCTTCTTGAACTGCGCGTCGGCCAGGCCGACAGCCGCGGCCACCAGGTTGCGCGTGTTGACCTGGCTGGTGCCGCCGAACACGATGCCGTTGCGGTTGACGATCAGCACCGTGCCGTCGGCCTTGATCCGGCCCTGGATCTCGCTGGGGCGCGCCAGCGGGTCGTTGACGCGGTTGAGCACGCTCCAGCCGGCCTGCTGGTCGAACGCCACCGTGGTGTTGCGCCCGACGTTGAAGGTCTCCCAGTTCAGGATGGCGCGGTCGGCGGTCTGCGCGATGGTGACGGTGGTGCGCCCGTCCGCGGTCTGCTGTGTCGGCGCCTTGGCGTTGAGCCATCCGGCGGTGAGGCTGTTCGTGTCCACCTGCAGACCGCCCTTGCCCAGCCCGTCGGGCACGGTGGCGGGTTGCGCGCCCGCCTGCTGGCGCGCGTCGGCCTGGCGGGCCTGCTGCGCGGCGATGGCCTGCGCGGCCAGGCCCAGGTTGCGCACCGACAGCTGCAGCTGCTCGCGCGCCTTCTGCTGCTGCGCCTGCGATTGGGACAGCGCCGAGGCCGGGGCGCCGCTGGGCAGCCTGCCGGTGGCGGCGGCCTGGTTCTGCGCCGCGCCCTTGTTGGCGAACCACGCCGGACTGAAAGCCTGCTGCGCCCGCGCCGGCAGCGCGCCGGCGCCCAGCAGCACGGCGATGGCCACTGGCGTCAGCCGGCGCGACATCAGGCGCAGGCGCCGCGCGCGACGGCGCGCGAGGGAGTCAACCGGACGGCGGGACAGCGGGGAGCGGGCTTGCATGGAGAACACTTTCGTGTGGGGTCGTCGGACAGGGTCGGTGTGTATGCGGAGCGGACGGGCCCCTCGGGAGCCCTCCGTCCTGTCCGTCTGTGTCGTGTTTGCCGGGGCGGAAACTGCCACTTCGGCGCTTGAAATTTTTGTGACAGCGCCCGGGCTCGCCCGATGGCGAGCGCCCGGGCGACCGGACTCAGCCCAGCAGCACGAGACCGCCGGGCATGCGGCGCACGCGCGCACCCAGCGCGGCCTGCAACTGGTCGAAGACCTCGTCCAGCCGCTCGATGCGGAAGGTGCCGCTGAGGCGCCGGCGCGCCAGGGCCTCGTTCATCACGACGACGCGGCCGGCGCGGTAGCGGTTGATCTCGTCCACCGCCTCGGCCAGCGGCGTGTCGCGGAACATCAGCACGCCGTGGCGCCAGGCGCTGAGCCGTTCGATGTCGACCACCTGCGCGTCGCCCAGCACCTGCGGCGTGAAGCGCAGCCGCTCGCGCGGGCGCAGCCGCGCCAGCCCGGCGGGATGGTGCAGTTCCACCGCGCCGGCCAGGCAGGTGACGTACACGCCGTCCTCGGCCAGCCGCACCTGCATCTGCGGCGCTTCGGCGACGGCGTCGGCATCGCCGTCCGCCGCGCCGCGCGCCAGCATCACGCGCACCTCACCGGTCCGCACGCCGATGGCGGGGCCACCGGGGAGTCGCGGGCCGACGGCGATCAGCTCGCCGGCGATCAGGGTCACCCGCTCCTCACCCGGCGCCGCTTGATGACCCGCCGCCGTGCGCGTGTTGAGTTCCAGCCAGCTGCCGCCGGCCAGTTCGACCCGGCGGCGCTCGCCCGGCCCCGTGCGCAGGTCCGCGCGCAGCTCCTGCAGCGACGGCCACAGGCCCAGCGGCGGGTACACCGCCGCTGCCGCGGCCGCGGTGCCTGCCAGCGCGAGGCCCGCGCCGAGGAACAGGCGCCGCGCCGGTCGCGGCGCCGGGGTCGCGGCGGCGGTGGGCCCCATGACGCGCCACGCCTCGCCCACCGCGCCGAGCGCGTCCCAGGCCTGGCGCGCGCGGTCGAAGGCCAGCGCATGCGCGGGGCTCAGCGAGCGCCAGTGCCGCAGCGCGGCCACATCGCGCGCGGTCGCCTGGCCGCTTTTGATCTTGAGCAGCCAGCGGTCCGCCTCGCGCTGCAGGCGCGGCGATGGGGACTCAGAGGCGGAACGTGGCATGGTGGATGGCGGGAATGGATCGGAGGCGGCGCGGGTCGCTGCGCCGACCGCCCTCGCTAAGACGGATCGACGGCGCCAAAGCTGCCATCGGGTCGCCGGGCATGGCCCGATCGGGCGGGTCGAGCGGACCGCGCTCGACCGCGCGCCGAGCCGACCCCGGCAAGGACCGCGGTGGAGGGATGGGGGCGCGGCGCGGCACCATCGCGTCAGACCTGGCGCATCTGCTCGACGCAGAACGCATAGGCCTTCTCCAGTTCGCGATCGACGGTGCGCAGCGAGATCTGGTAGCGCGCCGCCAGTTCCTCGCGCGACAGGCCGTCGAGCCGGAACGCCAGCAGGATGTCGCGACGGCGTTGCGGCAACGCCTCCAGATCGGCCAGTACCTGGCGCAGCCGCTGACGGTCCTCCGCGATGCGGGCCGGGCCGGGTCCGGGGTCGTGCAGCTCGTGCAGGTCCAGCAGGTCCTCGGCCTCGCTGCAGGTCAGGCGGCGCTCGGCGCGGCGCTCGTCGTCCACGGCGATGTGGAAGGCCATGCGGAACAGGTAGGCCGCCGGATGCGCCACGGTGGGCTCGTCCAGCGCCTGCGCGCCCTCCTTGGCATGCAGGCGCAGCCAAGCCTCCTGCATCGCGTCGCTGGCCATGTCGGCGTTGCCCAGACGGAAGGTCAGGCGCTGCTTGAGCTCGTCGTAGTGCGAGACCAGGAAGGCCTTGAGCGTCGCCAGCGAGGTCGTGCCGGTGCTCATCGACGTGGCCTCTCTCCGACGACGCGGGCCACGACCCACGCGAGGTCCACGCGCGCGTCAGTCATCGCAGAACCCCAGGTCCGGCGCGTCCTCGCTCGGCCGCACGATCAGCGTCACCGGCTGGCGGATCGCCGCGGCCGGCGGCGGCGCGGTCAGGCGCATCTCCCGCAGGCGCTGCGTCAGCCGGGCGTCGCGCGCGGCGGTGCCGCTGGAATCCAGCAGCAGCACCTGGGTCACCCGGCCGCCGCCACCGATCCACAGGCTCAGCGCGAAACGCCGTGGCGGCGCGGCCGTCTCGAACTGGCGGCACAGGGCGCGGTGCACCTCCTGCTGCAACTTGGCGAAGTAGTCCGCGCGCAGCTGGATCGGATCCTCCAGCTCGGGCTCGGCCGGGCGAGGCGGCAGACCGGCGGGTACCGTCAGCGTGAACACGTCCGGCGCGGTGTAGCGGACCGTCAGGCCGGTATCGGCGACCAGCTCGCGCAGCGCGGCCTCCGGCACGCGCGCGCCGCGCAGCGGACGCGAGGTCCACCCGCGCACGAGCGTGCTGTCGTAGAGGCCGGAATGCGCGGTCTGGGTCATGAACTGCTCAAGCGCGGTCGCCAGCGGCTGGGCGGGGATGTCGAACACCTGCGACGAGGCCGAGGCGCCGGGCGGCGCCGGCACCGAGGCCGACGCGGCAATGGACGCCCGCGCGGGCGCGGCCGACGCCGTTCCCGCGGTGGCCCTGGTCGCGGGCGGGGTCGTGCCGCCGGCCAGGACCGCGGCGCTCACGCCCAGTCCCGCGGCCAGCGCCGACGCGCGCCTCAGCCCTGCCGCCATGGCTCCCACCGAGATGTGCCTCTCCCACTTCCGTCGCGAGCCGGCGGCGCGGGCCGCCGCGCCCGGTCCGGTCGCGCGTTGCGTGTTGTCGTCGGCCATGCGGCGCATGGCGACAGCAACTTTTCCCAACGCAAGTGAAACGGGAATGACACATCGTTGGCAGTCCGCCGCGTCGTGCGCGTCGCGTGCGAATGCTCAACCGGCGGTGGCGAGCGACGGCTCGACGGCGGCCGGCGACACGGCGCCGGTCTCGGAGGCGCGGTAGTTGCGCAGATGCACGAAGTACTCGCCCATCATCTGCATCCACAGGCGCAGCGCCACGCCGACGTACTCGGGGCCGACACCGCCGGCCACCACCACGTCCATCTCCAGCACCAGCATCTCGCCGTGGCGCGCCAGGCGCGCGAAGCGACGGGCGCGATGCCATTCGTCGGTCAGGCCCTCGGGCAGCGCCCCGCCCTGCACGCGCAGCGGGCAGCTCAGCGTGAAGTCGACGAAGCGGTCGGCCGCCGCGCGATTGCCCCACAGCACCTGGAACCCCAGGCCCTGGCTGGCGCTGTGCAGGTGGACGATGCCGTCCTGCTCGATCTCGGACACGGCGCAGCCCGACGCGCGGATCGCGTCGGCCACCTCGCGCGCGCTCACGGCGGTCCGCAGCGGTGCGATCAGGTCATCGGCGGGAAGGGTCGCCTGGTCGGCGCGGGAGGGGGTCGTGATCGTCTCGGTCATGGAACAACTCAAGGATGAAAGCTGAAAGAGGAAGACCGCGGACACCGGCAAGCGGGGACGGCTCGATGTCGGCGTCGGGGGTGACGTGAGGGGGTCGGGTCTTGCGTCCGACCCTCCGGGCGCCTCGGCGCCGTTCAGGGCGCCGAGGGCGTCGACGGCGCACGGGCCCCGTCGCTCGCGGGGGACTCCGCCGGCGCCTGGGCCGGTGCCGGCACCTGCGCGGGCGTGCTGCCCTCCACCTCGCTCTTGACAGCGCGGGCGTCGAAGCGCCCCGCGTGCAGGCGGTCGCCGAACTGCTGGGCCACCTCCTCGAAGCGCACGCGGATGCGGCCCGCGAAGGGTTGCCGCACCCGCAGCAAGGTGGTGGCGTCCATGGTCTCGTAGGCGCGCAGCAGCTCCTGGCTCACGTCGTACACCTGCGCGTTGTGCGCCTCGCACCGCGCCACCACGCCGCGCTGCGCGACCAGCTCGGCGCCCAGGCGCTGACGGTCGGCGTCCGAGGCGCGGGCCAGACGCAGCAGCTCGTCATAGGCGGCGCGGTACTGGTTGAGCTGCTCGGCCGCACGTTGCATCGCGGCCTCGGTCTGCGCCTTGAGCTGCTGGCCGTCGTCGCGCTGGCGCTCGCGCGCCTCGCGCTCGGTGGCCAGTTGGGCGCGGGCTTGCGTCAGGTCCTTGCGGAGCGCCGTCAGCGCGCCGTCGTCGGCCGGGGCCGCCTTGCCGGGCTTGGCGGACTTGCCGCCGCCGGCGCTCTTGAGCTCGGCGAGCTCCGCCTGCGCCTGCTGCAGCTGCGTGGTGGTGGCGCGCAGCTGGGTGCGCAGCCGCTCCTCCATGCTGGGGCCGCCGGACTGGGCGGTGGCGACACCGGCCTGGGCCAGCAGCACCAGCGCGCCGGTCCACAGCCAGCCGCGCGCGGGCCGTCGGCCGTCCGCCCGGGCGGGACGGGGACAGGGAATGGGATGGCTCATGGCGAGCTCCTCAGAAGCGGGTGTTGAACTCGACCTGCAGCAGGTCGATGGCCACCGGCGGGCCGAAGACCTCCTTGCTGGAGATCCAGCGGCCGGTGAACCAGGCGTCGCGGTCGAAGGCGTAGGACCCGCCCAGCCAGTAGCCGCGCGCGTTGGTGCCGCCCAGGTGGAAGCTGGAGTCGTTGTAGGCGTCGGGCAGCGCGTCGGGTTCGATGCGCTTGTAGCCCAGCTGCAGGTTCCACTGGCCCGCGCGCGTGGGCGCGCCCGCGCCCAGCGTGGCCTGCAGGTAGTAGGCGTTGCGGCCGCTGCGCAGCGCGCCGGACGGTCCGCCCGCGCCGAAGTTGTTGACGATGCCGCCGTTGGACCGCGCCAGCATGCGCTTCGTGTCGAAGGCCATGTTGCGGATCAGGTTGGCATCCAGGCGCAGGTCCATGCCGTCGGCCACCCGCGTGTCCCAGCGCGCGTTGAAGTCCAGCAGCTCGAAGCGCGAGGCCAGGCCCACGTACTGCGGCATCCGCGTGTTGGCCGGGTCGGTCGGGTTGCTGGCGATGTTGCGCAACAGCATGAGCGTGTTGCCCTTCTGCATGAAGGCCGGACGCGTCCAGTCGGTGCTGCAGTGGTCCTCGCCGGCGTAGAGCTGGCAGGCGGTGGACAGGCGACCCGCGATGTTGTCGAAGTCGTACCAGGCCAGGGCCGCGCGCAGCCGGTTGGCCTCGTTGACGCGCCAGTCCGCGCCGATCTGGGTGCCGAACAGCACCTTGTTGTCGCTGCGCATCTTGGTCTGGCTGGTGCGCGGGAAGCTGTCGGCGCTGTACTCCAGCGGGATCACGCCCACGGTGCCGAACACCGTCGTGCGCGCCACCGGGAAGGCCTTCTCGAGCTTGGCCGCGACGCCGTCGAAGTTGAGATCGCTCGAGAACAGCGTGTCGGTGGACATGAAGGGGTTGCCGAAGCGGCCGCCCTGCAGCGTCAGCCAGTCGACCGGCTTGTGGGAGAGCCAGGCCTGGTCCAGCCAGATCGACTTCTTGCCCAGCCCGCCGCCCAGCGTCTGCGTGGTGGAGACGGGGCTGTCGTCGCCGCCGGTGGCCAGGCGCACGCCGGCCTGCGTGGCCTCGGACAGGTCCGCCACCACGCCCAGCCGCGCGCGCGTGCGCCACAGCGACCGGCGGTCCTGCCGCGTGTTGACCAGCGGCGGCAGCGCCACGTTGGTGTTGCTGTTGACGTCGTAGCCGCTGCCGGCGTTGATGGCGGCCCAGTCGATCTCGATGTTGCTGTTGTTGGCCGAGAACAGGCGCGACTCGTTGCGCACCCGCACATCGCCCTCCACGCGGATCCGCTTGGTCCAGGGCGCCACCTCGTTGGGCGCGGCCCAGCCCTCGGTGCGGGCCTGCGCCATCACCTCGGTCTTGATTTCGTCGCGCAGCTGGTCGCGCACCGTCTGCGGCACGTGGGCCACGCGCACGTCGCCCGGCTCGGGACGGAGCGCGGCGGGGCCCGCGGCCACGGCGCCGGCGGCAGCGCCGGCCGCCATCGGCCCGCGCGCCTGCTGCCCGGCCATCGCCTCGGCCTGGGCCTGCGCCAGCAGCGCCTCGCCGACGTCCTTGGCCAGCGCGCCGCTCTGGATGAGGCCGCGGATCAGCCGGATCATGGCCGTCTCGGACGGCGCGGCGGCGGTCGGCGCCGGGGCCTGCGCCAGCGCGGCGCCGGTGGCCAGGGTCAGCGCGGCCGCGACGGCGGTGGCCAGCGCGCGGCGCGCGGGGCGGCCGCGTTCGGGGAATGCAGAGTTCATGGGATCGTCCAACAAGGAAATGGAAGAAGGCATCGGGCGACGGTCGGTGGCGCGGCGCGCGCCTCAGCCCGGACGGCGCCCGGTGACGGTCAATCGGATGGGGAAGCTCAGACCGGCGGGCGGCTTCTCGCCGATGCCGTCCATGCCGCGGACCACGGCCAGCAAGGCCTCGTCCGTGGCGGCGTTGCCGGAGCCGCGCGCCAGTTCCACGCGCGTGGGTCGGCCCTGCTCGTCCAGCCACAGCAACAGCCGCACGTCCTGATAGGCCAGCGTGCGGGTGCGCGCGTCGCGCGTCACCGCCTGCTGCAGCACGCTGGACACGTAGCGCCCGTAGCTGCCGCTGGCCAGGCCGCCGCGGCCGGCGCCGGCCATGCCGCCGCCACGCCCGGCGGAGACGCCGAATCCGTCCGTGCCGGCCTGCGCGGCGCCGTCGATGGTGACCGGGTCGCCCAGGTCCTGCGACGGGTTGGGCGGCGCGTTCTCGACCGGCGCCTCGAGCGGCTCCACCGGGGTGGGCTCGGGGGGCACGACCTCGGGCTTGATCGGGTCGGGCTCGGGCAGCTTCTCCGGCTCGGGCGGCGGCGGTGGGGGCGGCGGCAGCATCAACGTGGGCGGCGCGGCGACTTCACGCCGCTTGGCCGCCGTGTCCGACAGCAGGTACCAGACGCCGGCCGCCAGCAGCGCGACCAGCGCCACGCCGATCGTGCGGCCACCGTGACGGCGCCAGAACACCAACAGCGGCGACGGCGCGGGGACCGGCACGCCCGCGGACGGACGCGACGGCGGCACGCCGGTCGCGGCGGGACCGGTCGGACGCGAGAAGGGAGCGGGTTGGCTCACGGTCGCTCCCTCAGGCCGGTTTGCCGGTCACCAGGCCGACCTGGTTGAGCTCGATGCGACGCAGCAGGTCCAGCACCTCGACCACCTTGGCGTACTGCACCGAGGCGTCGCCGCGCACGATGACGGGGAAGTCGGGCGACAGCGCCTTCTCGGTGCGCAGCCGCTCCTCCAGCTCCGGCAGCGTCACCGGGTAGGCGTCCAGGAAGACCTGGCCGGCGTTGTCGATGGTGATGGCCTTGGTCTTGGGCTTCTCCAGCGGCACCGAGGCGCTGGCCTTGGGCAGCTCCACCTTGATGCCGGGAATGCTGGCGTTGCTGGTCAGGATGAAGATCACCAGCACCACCAGCAGCACGTCCACGAAGGGCGTGATGTTGATGCCGCCGCCGCGCCGCTTGACGCCGAACTTGGGGGCGGCCATGGTCAGGCGCTCCGCAGGGTGGCGCCGCGCTCATGGCGGCCCTCGCCCTGCTCTTCGGCCAGGCGGGTGGAGAACTCGTCGACGAAGACGGCCATGTCCGCGCCGATCGCCTCGGCCCGCGAGGCCAGCCAGTTGTAGCCGAACAGCGCGGGGATCGCCACGCCCAGGCCCGCGGCCGTGCACAGCAGCGCCGCGGCCATGCCCGGGGCGACCGAGTTGATGTCCACCGCGCCGGCCATCGCCGCGACGACGAACACCAGCATGATTCCGATCACCGTCCCGAACAGGCCCACGTAGGGCGCGCCCTCGATGGTGGTCGACAGCCAGTTCATGCGCCGGTTCATCTGCTCGTTCTCGCGCACCATCACGCCGTCCATCGCGGCGCGGATGGCGCCGATGGTGGCGGCGGACACGGCGTTGAGGTCGTAGCCCAGGTCGTGGCGGCGGCGCAGTTCCTCCACCGCGACCTCGTACAGGCGCCACAGCGAGGAATCGCCGCGCACCCCGGCGTCGACGCTGCCATCTCGCGCGAGCTGGTCCAGCGGCGCGCCGGCGGCGGCGCGGAAGTGCTGCATGAAGGCCTGGTTGGCGCGGGAGGTGGCGCCGAAGCGCCGGCCCTTGCCGATCATGATGGCCCAGGAGCCCAGCATCATCAGCCCCAGGATGGCCACGACGATCCACGCGTCCAGGGGCATCGCCGCGACGATGAAGCCGAAGTGGCTCTTGCCGGCCTGGCGCTCGTCGGCGCCCATCGCGATCAGGCGCGAATCGGCACCCTGCGACACCGCGTCGGCCAGCAGCAGCGCGTCCGGCCTGGCGACCTTGGACACGCGCAGCTCGTCGATCAGGCCGTTCAGCGCGGTCAGGCGCGCGGCGCCGCCGTCGGCGGGCAGGTCCGCGCCGATCGCGGCCGACCCGCTCAGCGCCGGCGTGGTGGCCTCCAGCGTGGCGGCGACCCGGCCGCCGACCAGCAGCGACAGCCGGTGACCGTCCGAGCGCAAGGCCACGTGCGACCACTGGCCCGCCTGGATGGGCGTGCCCGGCGCGCTGCGCCGGCCGTCCACCTGCACGAAGGGCACGCCCTGGTCCACGCCCAGCAGCAGCTCGTGCGCGCCGTCGCGGCGCACGAACAGCGCCTGCTGCGCGCCCAGCTGCTCGGGGCGCACCCACAGGGACACCGTCAGCGGCGCGCCTTCGCGCCAGGCCAGCGAGGGCGAGCCCGGCAGGCGCAGCGCGTCGCCGCCCATGCGCGCGCCCTTGCCGATCACGGCGGCGTCGGCGCTGACGATGGACGTCTGACCGTGGTTGCCGTAGGCGGTGGTGTCGCGCGGCGCGGCGTTGGACTCGGCGAAGTGATAGACCAGCGCGTAGTCGGGGTCGAAGGTCAACTGGCCGTTGCCCGAGGACGGGGCCTTGGGATTGCCGTAGTACATCCACAGCGACTGCGACGAATCGGCCGGCAGCTGCGGCAGGTCCACCCAGATCAGCGCGATGCCCAGCAGCGGGTCGAACTGCTCGATCTGGTGGTTCAGCACGGTCTTGTCGTCACCGGCGACGAAGCGCAGGTCCGAGCCGTTCTCGTTGACGCCGTCGAAGCTGAAGTTGCCGGTGTGCAGGCGCACCAGCACGGGCGCGCGGCCCGCGGCGCCGCCCAGCGGCGCGCCCTTGGCGGTGGCGTCGATGGTGATGGCCTTGCGGTAGGCCCAGTCGGGCTGCCACCAGGCGTGGGCCAGGCCCGGCAGGAACGCGCTCAGCAGCGTGAGCGCGACGAGAAGGAAGCGTCGCATGAAGGATCTCCGGGTGCTCCGGGAGGAGCGGCTGGGGGTCAGGTGTTGATCTGGAAACGCGGGCGCCGGGCGGCCGCGGTCAATAGGTCGCCGTGAGGCTGAAGTTCAGGCGCCGGTCGTGGCGCTCGGTGCGCTGGCCCTGACGCAGCGGCACGCCCAGGTCCAGGCGGCCGGACGCGCTGGTGCCGATGCGGATGGAGCCGCCCACGCCCACGGAGCCGAGCGTGAAGCGGCTCTGCTGCTCGGGCAGCGGGTCGTGCAGGCGCAGGTGGGCGGCGTCGGCGAAGAGGTAGCCGCGGGCGCTTTCCAGCCAGCCGCGGGACAACGCCGGCGTGCGCAGCTCCACCGACATCACGGCGCCGTAGTCGCCGGTGGATTCGGCCGACAGGTAGCCGCGCACCGAGTTCTGCCCGCCGGCGGCGATCTGCTCGCTGGAGATCAGCGCCGAATCGCTGATCTGCGCGCTGGCGCGCACGGCCAGCTGGGCGTTGGCCAGCCAGCCCAGGTCCACGCTCAGCGTGGTGTCGCCCTTCAGGACGAGGAAGCTGGGCGAGGCCTTGTAGCGCTTGTAGTCGAAGGCGGCGCCGCCGCTGCCGTAGCCGAAGAGGCTGCGCGTGCCGGCCACCAGCTGCAGGTTGATCGACGCCTGCGAGGACGGGCCCTGCACGAAGCCCGCGTAGGCGGCGGTGAGCGGCGCGTACTTGAGCGGCACGCGGTCGCCGCTGGTGCCCATGCGCAGCTGTTCCTCGTTGTCCTTGAGGTCCAGCCCCAGGCTGAGCGTCTGCCACCAGTCGCCGCCACCGGGCACCGTGTACGTGGTCTTCAGCCCGACGGCGTGGCCCTTGCCCAGCACGGTAGTGCCGCCGGTGGTGCCGACGTTGCTGTCGGACAGGTAGCCCGACAGCTCCCAGCCCCAGGGCGTGCCGGCCACCGGCGCGGCGTAGGAGCCGGACCAGACCTTGCTCTGCCCGAAGTCCTGCGGCGCGCCGAAGAAGCTGAGCGACAGGCTGTGGCCCTTCTGCCAGAGGTTGTCGTGGCTGAAGGCCAGCGACAGGCGCAGCGGCCGGGTGTCGGCGCTGCGATCGTTGTTCAGGCTGGCGTTCAGGCGCCAGGGCTTGCGGTCCTCGACCTTGAGGTCCACGTCCATGGTGCCGGGCAGCGCCCCGGGCTTGACCAGGGGCACGACCTGGCGCCCGCTCTGGTTCAGGGTGGCGAGCTCGGCCTGGGCGCGGTTGAAGTCGGGCACCTGCCCTTCCCGCAGCGCGCTCACCTGGTCGCGCAGCGCGATCGGCGAGCTGTACTCCGCGCCGGAGACGCGGAGCCGGCCGACGCGGGTCTCGCTCACCAGCAGGAAGATCAATCCGTCCTGGCCGGACTGCTCCGGCAGGTCGACGTACACCGACTGGAAGCCACGCGCCTGATAGACGGCCAGCAGCGCGTCGCGCGCGGCCTCCAGGTCGCGCTGGCTGCGGTCGGCCCCGAGGAAGGGCATGACGGCGGCCTCGATCGCGCGGATGTCCAGCACGGTGTTGCCGCGCACGATGTACTCCTGGACGTCGAAGCGACGCTCGGTCGCGTCGGCCCCGTTGGCCGCATGGGCTGCTGGCGGCGCGGCGGGCGCGTCAGGTGGCGTGGCCGCCGAGGCCGGCGGCGCATCCTGCGCCGCGGCCACTCCCGATCCCCCGACGGCGGCAGCCGCCAGACAGAGCGCGCGCCATCGGCTCCAGGGCGCGCCGTTGTTGTGCTTGTGCATGGATTGACTCGATCGTTCCCAGACGGGGTCCGATGGCGCCCCTCTTCGGTGGCGGCCCTCGGCCCGCTCGAAGCGGCGCCGGGTCGGGCACCGCCGTGTACGAGTGCCTAGACGGGTGGGACGGGCGCGGACTGCCGTTTGTCATGAAAAGTTCATGGCAGCCCCGGTCGATGGCCGGATCGGCGTCGGGGTCATGGCACGGTCACACGCGATCGGGTCGCGGCGGCGCACACTGCCGGGATGAACAGGCATCCCGCGAAGCGCCTCGCCCTGCTCGCCCTGGTGACGAGCAGCGTTCTCCTCTCGGTGTCGGCGTCGGTCCGGGCGCAGGGACGGGAGCAGGCGCCCGGTCCGTCGGCCTCGGCGCCGGCCCGGGAGCCCTCCTGCGTCAGCGTCGAGGTCAACGGCGAACGCGCGCCGGCCTACGACTGTCTGACCCGGCAGTTGATGCCGCCGGCCGCGCGGGCCGGCGCGTCGGATCCGGCGGGCGATCCCCGGCTGGCGGCCGAGCGCATCGCGCAGCGGCCCAACAACGCGCTGGGGCAGGCCAACATCGCCGCGACGCAGACCCGCATGGGCAATGGTTGGGGCAAGGGCGTGACGCCGCAGCGCCCGCCGCCGGCCGAGCCGGTCTCGCCGGTGGTTCCGGGGAGGCGGTGAGAGAAAGGCGGGGGGCAGGTCAGGAGCATTGGAGGGATTGACGTGGCGACACTTGGTGTCAACAGGCGATGGGGCCTGCGTGAACAGTTGTCCATCCGAGAAAAGCCCGGCGCACCAGCCTGTCTCGCAACACCATCCGGAAGTACCTGCGCAGCGACGACGAGGAGCCGTCGTACGCCAAGCGCGAGAGCCACAGCCGGCTCGATCCGCTCGCGGAGAAGCAGGCGCAGTGGCTCAAGACCGAGTCCGGCAAGATCCGCACGCAGCGGCGCGCCTTGAAGCAGATGCACGCTGAGCTCATGGAGCTCGGCTACGGCGCTCCTACAACCGCGCGGCTGCCTTCGCGCGGGGACTGTGCGCTCAAGCGCCAGGAAGCCCAGAAGATGCGGCAACTTTTCTCCAGGGACCCATTCTGCGGCCCGCGAAGCAGGCATCAGAGCGAATCAGACTAATTAACCGGGAAGAACAAGAAGCCTTCGTTGCGAATAAGTCTCCAAGGAGGCATCCGAGGCTTAATGTCTTCCACTTTTAGAGTGAACGGCTTCCCCTCAATGAATCGGATGCCCTTGCGTTCAAGCCGCCTCGTCGTCTTGGCCTTTTCTGCAGCGACGGCTCGCCCCTCCGACAAGGCCGCGACATACTCGTTTCTATAAAACCCGAACTCTTCGGTATCGCCTTCGCGAAGAAGTGGCTCACCAACCAGGAAAACGCAAAACATTTGAATCAATCGGGGGCTCCAATGCCTGTCAGGTCCATCAAGTCCGTGGACAGCGATAGCGGATTGAAGAAATCTTGCCCCTCCGCAACATAGGCCAAAGCGCAGTCCTCACAGTCCACATGGCCGGCGAGCGTGACAGCTGCCGCGATGCTGTAGAAGAGGTGTCCACCGTTTCTAGGGTTCACGTGATAGTGGGGGCGGCGTCCCTCGGTGCTTCCGGTCAACCTGTCACGGCGCACCTCATCCTTGATTACCGGACGGCCTTCGCTAGCAGTGGTTCCGACCTGCTCCATCACCTTGCGACTTGATTGAAGGGCTTCGCCCTTCTTGGCAAGTTGCACCGCCTCTTCAAAATTGACTAGGCGGATTTTCTCGATGCCCTTCTTGCAAATCCTGACCAACCAAATGACTGCCTTCGTCGGTGCTAGCCCGCGTGGGCCGGTATGGCTTAGAGGATTGCCGTTGACGTACGCGTAGGTGTTAATGCCACCCGCCAGCCCTATGGGGTCAGATTGACCGTAGCTCCGCCCAGGCACCCATCCGCCGTAGTTGCCGGCGTTTTCCTGAGGCGCGACGCGGGGTTGCGGAACGAAGACGAAGGCGGCCTCCCTGGCTGCGGCGGTTTTTTCTGGGGGACTATTCCGCCAGACAACGCTGCAGCCGAAGTCCATCTACTGCTCTATTAGCGAACGACACCGCTTTACGAGGCTAACGGCCAATTAGGGCAAGCAGTTCTTCCCGAGACATAACTCGCCAACCCAAGCTTTTTGTTTCAACCCCCATATCAAAGCCCATAGGCACGCGCAAACAATCAGCCATGGCCTCCACCTTTTTTCCAAGGTAGCAATTGGCTAGCGCTCTAATAAAATATGCAGATGAGAGAAAATACTCATCACCAGAGGCAATAATGAAGCCCGCATCAGCAGCGGCCAACTTTTCATCTCCCAACGCCAGGCTCCACCTAGCCCTGGTGTAATACGGGCTAGGGCTCTCGGGGCGCAACTCCATTTGCTTTTTCACATCCTCGAAAGCCTCTTGGTATCTTGCAAGAGAATAATTGAGGCGAGCTCTCTCCGCATAAGCAGCAAAACATGAATCGTCCGCCCTGATAAATGCATCGCAGGCGTGAACGGCTTCTTGAAATTTATCTTGCGCTCGAAGGATGGAAACCTCTTGCCTCAGGTCTTGAATAGATTTCATATCACCAGTCACCAGAATTTTCTTTTTGGTTGCTTGCGAGGCTCCCATTCAACCGGAGTTCCGCCACACCTCTCTGATATTCGCCCTCTAATGCAGGTCTGGATGTCCGTATCGCCAATTCCTCTGCCACCGCGCGTTGGCTTATAGCCCCCGTCGTAAAGGTCTTGGCAATATTGCTCTGCAGCTTCCCGCTCTCGTTTGCACTCTTCCGAATCTTTCCCCGTGTCTGAACCTGTGCCTGATTCCTTACAAGTCAAGCTGCCGTAAGCAGCACCGACAGCAGCGCCAAAAATCGCTCCTTTAGCAGCTCCGGCAGTTGCTCCAGCGACTCCCCCTGCCGCGCCACAACCCACAGTTCCGACGCCTGGGGCAACAAGAGTGCAAGCCGCACCGCCGCCGACGGCTCCAGCTGTTCCTCCTGCCACCCCACCAACGACACCACCGCACGAGGCCCCCACTGCGGCGGCTCGCGCAACACAAGCCGCGTCGGGAGCTAGTCCGAGAGGGTCAATACTGCTTAGCGGATTGCCATTGACGTACGCATACGTGTTGATGCCCCCGTTCAGCCCGATGGGGTCACTTTGAACATACCTCCCCGTCGTGCCGTCGTAATCCCGGAAGTAGTTGTAGCTCAGCCCCGACTCCTTGTCGAAGTACTGGCCGGGGAAGCGCAGGTTGACGACCAGGTTTTCCAGCGAGTTCGGGATCGTCTCCGGCACCGCCGTGCCGAAGGGCTCCGAGAACCACTTCCAGCGTACGTCCCCCGCCGCGTTCACGATCACCCGCGGCGCGTTGAGGTGGTCCGAGTACGCGTAATACACCCGCGGCTCGGCCGTCGTCGAGTTGGTCAGCACCGCCATCAGCGTGCCGCCCAGCCACACGAACTCCTGCAGCGCCGAGCCCGTGCTGTTGTACTCCCCGAGCAACTGCCCGTCCTGGTCGTACACGAAATGCGACTTGGACGCGCCCGTCACCTTGCGCACCCGCTGCCCCGCCGCGTCGTAGTTGAAGGAAGTCGTCGCCCCCGCCTTCGTCAGCGTCGCCAACCGGTTGTCCAGCCCGTAGCTCGCCGTGTAGGCGATGCCCGTGTCGTTCAGCGTATTGCCCGCCGCGTCGTAGCCAAAGCTGCGCGTGGGGTTGCTGATGCCGGAGAGCCGGTTGCTCGTGGCCTCCGTTGAGTACGTCGACGCAGCGCCGTTGAGCGTCACCCCCGTGCGGTTGCCGTTGGCGTCGTAGCCGATGGTCCAGCTCGCCGACGGCGTGGTGATGCTGGTGAGTCGGCCCAGCTCGTCGTAGCCGAAGCTCTGGTTCAGTGCCTGCGCTTCCGCCGTCACCTGGCCGGTGGCCACATCCAGATGCGTGTAGCTGGCGATGCGATCAGCCGCGTCATAGGTGATGTCTCGCACCACCGAGCCCAGCGGATAGCGCACCAGGCGACCGTACGGGTCATACACCCGCTCCTGCAGTTTGGCGCCCGTGTTCAGCGGCATCTGCCAGCTGCGCACACCACCGAAGGGCTCCCACTAGATGTCGCTGATCAGCGGGTTGGCCGTGTTGCTGGCGTCCTTGGCCAGGCTCATGCTCACCGGCACGCCGTTGTTGTAGGTGATCCGCGCCGGGTTCGCCCCTCACTTCGTCGCCCACCACCCCGCCACGAAGAGCCCAAGTCCGCTCGGCGACGGCAAGGAGACTCACGCAAGACAGGCCAATCGGGTGCCGCACATCGCCGCCGACCGCGACGTGAATGGATACGATCGGGCATGGTGGCGCGTCAGCAGGAGCCCAAGGCTCCCCGCCAAGGCGTCCGCTGGCAGCCGGGCCGGTCGCCAACCCATTTCCCGAAAGACGGTCATCCGTCTTTCTTCAATGAATTCAAGAACTCACAGAACACCATGCAATTCGCCACCTGGAACGTCAACTCCCTGGCCGTGCGCCTGCCGCAGCTGCTCGACTGGCTGAAGGCGAATCCTGTCGATGCGCTCGTGCTGCAGGAAACCAAGCTCACCGACGACAAGTTCCCGACGCTGGAGATCGGCGAGGCCGGCTATCAGGTCCAGTGGTTCGGTCAGAAGACCTACAACGGCGTCGCCCTGCTGAGCCGTACCCCGGCCACCGACGTCGTCAAGAACATCACCGGCTACGCCGACGAGCAGGCGCGGCTCATCGCGGGCACCGTCGGTGACGTGCGCGTGATCGGCGCCTACTTCCCCAACGGCCAGGCGCTGGACAGCGACAAGTTCGTCTACAAGATGGCCTGGCTGGACGGCCTGCGCGCTTGGCTCGCCACCGAGATGCAGCAGCACGAGAAGCTCGTGATCATGGGCGACTTCAACATCGCCCCCGAGGACCGCGACTGCTACGACCCGGCCGCCTTCGTCGGCCAGACCCACACCTCCCCGCAGGAGCGCGCGCACTTCCAGGCGCTCATCGACCTGGGCCTGACCGACGCCTACCGGATGTTCGAGCAGCCGCCCAAGAGCTACAGCTGGTGGGACTACCGCATGCTCGGCTTCCAGAAGAACAAGGGCCTGCGCATCGATCACATCCTCGTGAGCCAGGCGCTGAAGTCCCGCGTCACCGCCTGCACCATCGACCGCGCCATGCGCAAGCTGCCCAAGCCCAGCGATCACGCCCCGGTCATCGTCACGCTCGACTGAGCGACCTCGTCTTCGCGGCATTCCTTCACGCCGCACGTCCCGCGTTCCTGGCAAACCCGCAATGACTTGATATTGCTCAAGTTGGCCCCGGACTGACTCATCGATGCTGCGTCTTGATCCAAGTCAAGAGCTACCGTACAGGGGACGCATCGATGAGAACCAATCTGCCGGTCACGCAACGGGAGTTCCCGCTGCCCGAGGGTCGCGCGCTGGTGTCGACCACCGACCTCAAGGGTCGGATCCTGCATTGCAACGACGCCTTCGTGGCGGTGAGCGGCTTCGCCCGCGAGGCCCTCATCGGCAAGGCGCACAACCTGATCCGCCACCCCGACATGCCGGAGGAGGCCTTCCGCGATCTGTGGGCGACGATCCAGGGCGGCCGCCCCTGGTCGGGCGTGGTCAAGAACCGCCGTCAGGATGGCGACCATTACTGGGTCATGGCCAACGTGACGCCGCTGCTGCAGGGCGACGTGCCGGTGGCCTACCTCTCGGTGCGGACCGCGCCGTCACGCGAGCAGGTTCGCGTGGCCGAGGCCCTCTATGCCCGCATGAAGACCGCCGAGCGCGACCGCGTCGCCGGCCCCACGCTGCGCGGCGGCCAGGTCCGCGCGCCGATGTGGCGACGGGCGCTGGGCGCGCTCGCCGCGCTGCTGCAACCGGGCCGCCATCGCGCCGCGCTGCGCCAGAGCCAGCGGGTCGCCTACCGGTTGGCTGCGGGCGATCTCAGCCAGCCGCGCGCCCATCGCTCCGTGGACGGCAGCGATCGGAGCCGCCCGACCGTGGCGCTTGAGGGCGCGCTGGGCCAGTTGCGCGTCAACCTGCGCGCGCTGGTGTCGGACACCCAGCATGAATTGACGCAGATGCTGCGCGTCTCCGAGACCATCGCCCAGGGCAACCACGACCTGGCGCAGCGCACCGAATCACAGGCCGCCAGCCTGGAGCAGACCACCGCCAGCATGGCCCGCATCACCGACGAGGTTCGCGGCAATCGCGACACGGCGCATCGCGCACGCGAGGTCGCGGCCGAGCTGGGCGCGGCGGCGCGGCGCAGCGACGGGAACGTGCGCTCGGTCAACGACACGATGCAGGCGATCGCGCAGGCCTCGGCCCGCATCGGCGAGATCACGCAGCTCATCGAGGGCATCGCCTTCCAGACCAACCTGCTGGCCCTGAATGCCGCGGTGGAAGCGGCCCGGGCGGGTGAGCATGGCCGTGGGTTCGCGGTCGTCGCCGGCGAGGTGCGCGCGCTCGCGCAGCGCAGCTCCGACGCGGCGCGCGAGATCAAGCAGCTGATCGCCGCTTCCGGCGAGAAGGTCGAGGCGGGCGCGCGGCAGACCGACGAGGCGCGCCGCAGCATGGCCGACACCCTGGCCACCGTCGAGCGCTTCGGTGGCGTGATCGAGGACATCGAGCGCAGCGCGCAGACGCAGCTGGACGGGATCTCGGAGGTGTCGGGCGCCGTCCGTCACCTCGAAGGCATCACCCAGCAGAACGTCGGTCTGGTCGAGGACCTGGCGCGATCGTCAGATCACCTGCAGGCGCAGACCCGCGAGGTGGGCGCGGCGCTCGGCGTGTTCCGTCTGGAGGCCTGAGACCCAGGACCTGCGGCCTGAGCGCAGAGACCTGAAACCTGACACCTGAGACCTGAGACCCGAGCGCGGGAGCGTGAGGGTCAGGTGTCGAGGCCGTCGAGCTCCTCGACGGCCACATCCCCGCGCATCAGCGCCGCGCATTCATCGAGCAGCGCATGCAGGCGCTGGACGCGCTCATCGCCCAAGCGCTCGTTGAGCGAGAGCTGGGCACGCTTCCAGGTCGCCTTCATCTGGCGGCGCCGGGCGTGCCCTTCCTCCGTCGCCTGCAGCTGACGGCTGCGGGCGTCGGCACCGGGCAGCATCTCCACGAGCCCCATCGCCAGCAGCGGCTGGATGTTGCGCGAGAGCGTCGAGAGGTCGAGGTCCATGCGACGCGCCAGCTCGCTCGGCTGAATCGGGCCGAGCACGACGATGTGCGACAGCAGCGCGTACTGGGTGGTCTTCAGGCCGGTCTCGGCGAAGTGGGTTTCGCAGTGGTTGGAGACCAGGCGGGTCAGCTGGCGAAGCTTGAAGTTGGTACAGCCCTTGGGCGAGAGGGGCTCGCCTTGCGAGGCCGGCGCGGCGCCTGCGGCCCGGGAGGAAGTAACCGTCGCGTTCATGGGGTGTCACCTCGCTGCTTGACAGGCAATGATTGTAGCTGCAACCATTGCAGGCACAAGCATTCGACGGAGTTCACATGAACGCAGCAGTCCATCCCACGGCGACGGCCGAAGCCGACGCGATCCTGACGCAGTGGTTGGAGGAGGAGAGGCAGGTACGGGCCAAGATCCGGCCGGAGCATGGCGTGGCCACGATGGCGGAGATCGCCGGGCTGACGGGTCTGGAGCAGATGCAGGCGATGCTGGATGGGAAGCTCCCTCCCCCGCCCATCGCGCAGACCCTGGACTTCACGCTGCTGCGTGTCGCCAAGGGCGAGGTGATCTTCCAGGGCACGCCGAAGTTCCGGCACTACAACCCGATGGGCACGGTGCACGGCGGGTGGTATGCGACGCTGTTGGATTCAGCCCTGGGCTGTGCCGTTCACACGACGATGGAGCCGGGCCGCGGCTACACGACCTTGGAACTGAAGCTGAATCTGGTCCGCGCCCTGAACGAGCGCGTGCCGGTCGTCCGCGCCGTCGGACGGGTGCGTCACGTCGGCCGCCAGATGGCGACCGCCGAGGCCGATCTGATCGGCCATGACGGCAAGCTCTACGCGCACGCCAGCACGACGTGCCTGGTGTTCGATCCGCCGAAGCGCTGATCAGCCGCGCAGCGCGGCGGCCTCGCGGGCCAGTTGCGTGATGCGAGCCCAGTCGCCGGCCTTGACGGCGTCGGCCGGCGTCAGCCAGGACCCGCCGCAGACCTTGACGTTGGGCAGCTTCAGGAAGTCCGGCGCCGTCTGCACGGTGATGCCGCCGGTGGGGCAGAACGCCACATCCGCGAAGGGGCCCGCCAGCGCCTTGAGCAGGTTCACGCCGCCGACCGCCGTGGCCGGGAACAGCTTCAGGAAGCGATAGCCCGCATCCGCCGCCATCATGACCTCGCTGGCGGTGGACACGCCAGGCAGCAGGGGCAGGTCTTGCGCCTCGCAGGCCTTGGCAAGTTCGAGCGTGAAGCCCGGGCTGACCGCGAAACGGCTGCCGGCCTTCTTCGCGGCGGCGGCGTCAGCGGCGGTGCGCAGCGTGCCGGCGCCGACGATGGCCTCCGGCACCGCCTGGGCGATGGCGGCGATCGCCTCCAGCGCGACCGGCGTGCGCAGCGTCACTTCCAGCACCTTCACGCCGCCGGCGACCAGCGCGCGTGCCAGCGGCACGGCGTCCTCGACGCGATCGATGACGATGACGGGGATGACCGGACCGTGGTCGGCCAGGCTCAGGGTGTCCAGCTTGGAGCTCATGCAGAAATCCTCAGAGTCGAATCGAGTGGGGCGACGGGGTCGACGCGACCGCTCCCGAGGAGCCGTTGCCGCGTCGACCGGGCGATCGCCAGGATCACAGCCAGGTGACGGCGCCCTCTTCCGCCGAGGTGACATTGCGGCGCATGCCGGCGAACAGCTCGCGGCCCAGGCCGGCGCCGTTGTCGATGACGGCGTCGTCGGTGATCAGCGCGTTGCCGCGGGCGTCCCATTCGGCGGCCGGCACCAGCGCGCTCAGCTCGCCGCTGTTGGCGCACACGCGCACCAGGTCGCCGTCGCGCAGCTTGGCGAGCGGGCCGCCGGCCAGCGCCTCGGGGCTGACGTGGATGGCCGCGGGCACCTTGCCCGAGGCGCCGCTCATGCGGCCGTCGGTGACCAGCGCCACCTTGAAGCCCTTGCCCTGCAGCACCGCCAGCGGCGGCGTCAGCTTGTGCAGCTCCGGCATGCCGTTGGCCTGCGGGCCCTGGAAGCGGACCACGACGACGACATCGCGCTCCAGCT
Source organism: Mitsuaria chitosanitabida ATCC BAA-476 = NBRC 102408 (assembly GCF_001598255.1). Classification (GTDB taxonomy): domain Bacteria; phylum Pseudomonadota; class Gammaproteobacteria; order Burkholderiales; family Burkholderiaceae_C; genus Roseateles; species Roseateles chitosanitabidus. The sequence goes on along the minus strand of NZ_BCYP01000030.1, from coordinate 145,707 downwards.
CGCCGGCCTTGAAGGCCGCCTGCATCGCTTCCTGGCTGTCGAAGATGCGCGCGGGCGCCTCGACGGTGTGGCGGTCCTCCGGCACGGCGGAGACCTTGATCACCGCGCGACCCAGGTTGCCGGCCAGCAGCTTCAGGCCGCCCGTCGGGGAGAACGGCGCCGCGGCCGTGCGCACGACGGTCTCGTCGCTGCTCGCGGCGGGCAGATCGGTCCAGCGGACCGAGCCATCCTCGGCGCGATGCGGCAGGCGCGCGAAGGCGCTCAGGCCCTGGCCCGCGACCGAGGTCAGCACGTCGCCGTGCATCAGGCCGGCGCCGAGCAGCTCGCGGATCACGAAGCCCGGGCCGCCGGCGGCCTGGAACTGGTTCACGTCGGCGCTGCCGTTCGGGTAGACGCGCGACAGCAGCGGGACGACCGACGACAGGTCGGAGAAGTCGCTCCAGTCGATCAGGATGCCCGCCGAGCGCGCCACCGCGACCCAGTGGATCAGGTGGTTCGTGGAGCCGCCGGTGGCCAGCAGCGCGGCCATCGCGTTGACGATGGTCCGCTCGTCGACCATGCGGCCGATGGGCGTGTAGTCGGCTTGCGGAATGATCTTCAGCGCCTGGCGCACCGCCTCGCGGGTCAGCGACTCGCGCAGCCCGTCATGCGGATGGACGAAGGCCGCGCCCGGCACGTGCAGGCCCATGGCTTCCAGCAGCATCTGGTTGCTGTTGGCCGTGCCGTAGAAGGTGCAGGTGCCGGCGCCGTGGTACGCCTGGGACTCGGCCTGCAGCAGCTCGTCGCGCCCGACCTTGCCTTGCGCGTAGAGCTCGCGCACCTTGGCCTTGTCGTTGTTGGACAGGCCGGAGCTCATCGGCCCCGCCGGCACGAACACGCAGGGCAGATGGCCGAAGTGCAGCGCGCCGATCAGCAGGCCGGGGACGATCTTGTCGCAGATGCCCAGCAGCAGCGCCGCGTCGAACACGTCATGCGACAGCGCGACCGCCGTGCCCATCGCGATGGTGTCGCGGGAGAACAGGCTGAGCTCCATGCCCGGCGTGCCCTGCGTGACGCCGTCGCACATGGCCGGCACGCCGCCCGCGACCTGCGCGGTGGCGCCGTGGCGATGGACCTCGTCGCGGAGGAGGGCCGGGTAGCCCTCGTAGGGCTGGTGCGCCGACAGCATGTCGTTGTAGGCCGTCACGATGCCCAGGTGGGGCGCCTTCTCCGCGACGATGCGGAGCTTGTCGTTGGCCGGCATCGCCGCGACCGCGTGGGCGACGTTCGCGCAGCCCAGGCGCTGCACGCCGCGCTGGCGGCCCGCCATGCGCTCGATGAGGTCCAGATAGCGCTCGCGGGAAGCGGCGCTGCGCGCCTTGATGCGCGCGGTGACGTCGAGAAGCGTCTTGTTCATGCCGACTGCCGATGTAACTCGGCCAGGGTTTGATTGGTAACCATATTACACGCCCCGGAGGCGTGGCGCCCCTCTCCGACAGGCAAATCCAGGTACAAGCGAGTTACAAGCGCATCGGGATGGGCGATCGGCCCCGATGCGGCAGGGCGCGTTCCCGGGCCTCGGCCGGGGCGAATCCGCGCGCGCGCCCCCATGCAGACCTCGATGGGCGCCGGGGAGCCGTCGAGTCCTCGCGAGGCGCGCGGGCTCGCCGCGCTCCGCTCCCTCGACGGCCACCCTGTGGCAGCATGGCCGCCCATGTCGTCTGTCTCTCCCGATCCCCTCGAGGGCGCCCGCCTCGAGGACCTCCCCGCCCATTGCCAAGCCCTGCTCGCCGTCGCCGAGCGTCAATGGGACCGCGAGCACGGGCTCATGATGTTCGCCTACGGCTCGCTGATGTGGAACCCCGGTTTCGTGCCGGCGCAGACCGTCGTGGCCAAGGTCCAGGGCTATCACCGGGCGCTGCGGCTGCGCTCGCTGGTCAACCGGGGCAGCGCGGAAGAGCCCGGCCTGGTGATGACGCTGCTCTCCGGCGGCAGCTGCCGCGGCCTGGTCTACCGGGTCGCGCCCGAGGACAGCGAAGCCACCCTGCACCGGCTGTGGCTGCGCGAGATGGTGGTCGGCACCTACGTGCCGCGCTGGCTGGACTGCCATTGCGGCGACGGCCTGGGCGTGCGCAAGGCGCTGGCCTTCACGCTGTCGCGACGCAGCCCGGGCTGGGTCGGCGACATCCCCGACGAGCGCCTGCTGCACATCCTGCGGCATGCGCGGGGTCGGTACGGGACGACGCTCGACTACCTCCAGCGCGCCGTCACCGCCCTGCGCGAGCACGGCATCCATGACCGCGCGCTCGAGCGCCAGCTCGCGCTGGCCCGGACGAACGGGCTGTGAGGTCGGCATGGCCGGCGGCGCCGCGGATGCTTCCAACGATCGGCGTGAAGCGCCCGCTATCCATCAGCGCGCGAGACGCGGCGGGTGACCGCGGCGCTCAGCCCGCGGCGCGCAGCCCGGTCCCGGTGGGCTGGGGCTGGCTCGGATCGCCTTGCACCTGCCGCAGGTCCTCGACGGTGTCGATGTCCACCAGCACGCCCGGATCGTCGACGTCGACCGCCTGCGCCGGGTAGCGCGCCAGCAGGCGCCGCGCGCCCTCGTCGCCCTGCAGGGCGGCGAGCTCGGAGAACAGCTCCGCGCTGAAGCCCACCGGATGACCGCGCCGGCCGCGGTACTGGGCGAAGGCGATGGGGTCCTTCTCGAGCGCCTGCGCCACCGCCAGCAGCGTGCTGGCGCGCAGCATGGGCATGTCGGCCGGCAGGATCAGCCAGCCCGGCGCATCGCCGGTGGCGGCCACGCCAGCCGCGATGGAATGACCCATGCCCAGCGGCGCGGGACGGCCGAGGCGATCCTGGTCGGGCAAGACCAGCATGTCGCGCGAAGCCACATGACGTCGGACCAGCGGTGCCAACGCGGATGAGGTGACGACCAGCAACGGCAAGTCCGAGGCCATCGCCTGGCGCAGCGTGTGCGCCAGCACGGTGTCGTTTCCCAAGACCTGTTCCAGCTTGTGCCCCTCGCCGCGAAAGCGCTGTCCGCGCCCTGCCGCAAGCACGACGACGACGGGTCGTCGCTGATTCATGCGTACTTCCTTCTGGTGTGGTCCCGATCCCCCTGAGGCCGGCTTCTGAGGCGCGGCTCCGATGGCGGCAAGCATGCCCGCCCTCCCGGGGCGCCCGCACCCGGAGTTTCACGAGTGGGAGCTTTACTTAAGGATTCGCCCGATACTCCGCCGATGGACAAACTCTCCGACCTCCGCAAGAGCTACGAGCGCGACGAGCTCGACGAGCAGCAGGCCGCGCCCGAGCCGCTGCGCCAGTTCCGCCTCTGGTTCCAGGAAGCCCTGGACGCCCAGGTCCCCGAACCCAACGCCATGACGCTGGCCACCGTCGGCCCGCAGGGGCGGCCCTCGACCCGCATCGTGCTGGTCAAGGACATCGAGGACCGCGGCCTGGTCTGGTACACGAATTACGACAGCCGCAAGGGCCGGGAGCTGGACCAGCACCCCTTCGCCGCGCTGCAGTTCCACTGGGTCGAGATGGAACGGGTGGTGCGCGTCGAGGGCCGCGTCGAGAAGGTCGACGCGGCGCAGTCCGATGCGTACTACCAGTCCCGCCCGCTGGACTCGCGGCTCGGGGCCTGGGCCTCGCCGCAGAGCCAGGTGATCTCATCGCGCGCGGTGCTGGTGGCGAATGCCGCCAAGGCCGCGGCGCAGCACGGCCTGAACCCGGCGCGCCCGCCGCACTGGGGCGGCTTCCGGCTGGTACCGGAGCGCTGGGAGTTCTGGCAGGGACGGAAGTCGCGCTTGCATGATCGGCTGGTCTATCGGCTGGACGAGGGCCGGTGGATCAGGGAACGACTGGCGCCCTGACGCGAGCCCCCGCCCTCTGCCGCCCGGCGGGAGAGGGCGTGCACGGTGATCGGGCCTCACGATTGGCAGCGAGCCGCGCGGCCCCCTCGCCCGCGGCGCGGGAGAGGGCGGGGGGTGAGGGACGGGGCAAGCCGAGAGCGCCAATCGCAGTAGCCGGGAGGCTCTGGCATGCGACCGCCCTCACCCCAACCCCTCTCCCACGCAGTGGGAGAGGGGCCAAGCGTCAGAACCGGACTTGCAGGCCCGCAAAGATGCTCCGACCTGGCAAGGGCGACAGCTCGCGGATGGTCTGGACGCTGGTGGCGCTGTAGGCCAGCTTGTTGGCCAGGTTGTCCAGCTTGACGTACCACATCGCGTCCATGCCACCGAGCTCGAAGTGCCGCGCGACATTCAGTCGCAGCAGGCCGTAGCCCGCCGTCGGCGTGTCCAGCGCCGGCACCTTGTCCTGCCGCGCCGCGCCGATCAGCGTGGCCTGCAGCAGCCACGGCCCCTGCTCCGCCTGCAGCGACAGCGACGCCCGCATCGGCGCCAGACGCGGCAGTGCCTCATGCGTGTCGAGGTTGGTGCCACGCACCAGGTCCAGCGTCGTGCCCAGCGTCAGGTTCCAGCCCGCCAGCGACGGCAGCGGCTGATGCCCCTCCAGCTCCACGCCATGCAGACGCGCGCGCACGCCGCGGTAGACGTACTCCGGGAAGGTCTCGGAGCCCCCATCCTCGCCCGGCTGCGTGATGTCGCGACCGCTGGCGTCCAGCGCCAGGTAGTTGGAGAAGCGCGTCTGGTACACCTGCACGCTCCACTTGGACTCGCCCTGCTTCCAGTGCAGGCCCAGGTCGACCGCCCTGGCGCGCTCCATCCCCAGGTTCGCATCGCCCACTTCATAGGCGCCCGAGGCCACGTGCACGCCGTTGGCGAAGAGCTCGTAGAAGGTCGGCGCGCGCTGGCTGCTGCTCGCGCTGGCCGACAGGCTGAAGCCACCGCCCACCTCGACCGCGCCGGTCAGCGAGAAGCTGTTCGGACTGAAGCGCTTGGTCACCGGCGCGCCGAAGCGCTCCTCGTCGCCGCCGGTCGAGGCGACCGAGACCTTCTCGCTGCGCGCGCCGGCCTGCAGGCTCCAGGGGCCGGACTTGAACTGCTCGATCAGGAAGAGCGCGTTGTTGCGGGTCTTGGTGCTGGGCACCAGCGCCTCCTCGCCCAGCGCCGAGAAGTCGCTCAGCTCCCATTGCCAGCCCAGCACACCGGACAGCGTGCCCGCGCCGGTCTGGATCGCGGCGTGCTGCGCCTCGACGCGGCCGTCCTTGCCGGTGGACTGGAACACCGTGCCGATGGCGCCACTGCCCTCCACTTCCTGGTGCTTGTAGCGGCTGCTCGCGAACTGCCAGTTCACGCGCGCCAGGCCCGGCAGCGGATCGCGCCATTCACCGGCGGTGGCGAGGCGCTGGCGCTGCATTTGGATGCGGACGTCGGGCTCGACGGTCACGCCGTACTCGTTGTGATAGTCCTCGACCGACACGCCGGCATAGCCCTGCGAGAACAGCAAGGAGCCGCCCAACGCGCCGCTGCGGCCATGGCTGTCGGAGTTGCGGACGCGGCGGGAGAAGCCGTCCTCGGTCTCGAAGCGCGGCACGCGCTGGTCGTCGGTGCGGCGATCCGCCGCGTCGACGTGCCAGGCGAACTGGTTCGTGCCGCCGTCCAGGACGACCGCGCCGCCGCGCTCGCTGGACGCGCCGCCCAGGCGCACCTCGGCCGCGCCGTTCAGGCCGGGCTGGACCAGGCGCGGGATGCGGTTGTCGATCGCGTTGACCACGCCGCCGATGGCGTTGCCGCCGTACTGCAGCGCCGCCGCGCCGCGCAGCACCTCGATGCGAGTCAAGACCAGCGGATCGATGGGCAACGCATGGTCGAAGCTCAGGCTGGACGCGTCCACCGAGGCGCCCGAGTTGCTCAGCATGCGGACCCGGTCGCCGTCCAGGCCGCGCAGGGTCGGACGGTTGCTGTTGGGGCCGAAGTAGGTGGAACTGACGCCGGACATGCCATCCAGCGTGTCGCCCAGGCTGGCGCCTCGCTTGAGGGTCAGCGCGTCGCCGCTGAGCGATTGCACCGGGGCGACGACATCGCGCAGGTTCAGCGGATTGCCGGTGACCACGACGGACTCCAGCTGCTGCTTGCGCTTGGCGCCGCCGCCAGCGGCGGCACCGCCGTCGGCGGTCGCGGCCTCGGGCGCGTCGGCGGGGCCCGTGGCCGGGGCCTGCTGGGCCCAGACGGCGGTCGCGCCCAGGCTCAGGGCCAGACCCACGGCCTGGATCAGCACCGTGGCGCGGAACGGCACGGCGGCGCGCGCGGAGACCACGGCGATGTCGGTCAGGTCGGACGCGTGGAAGGCGCCGACAGCGGGACGGGCCACGGCGCTGGACGCCGGGTGGGAAACGACGGGGACGGAAGGGACGATGGTGGACATGGACACGCTCTCGGAGCGCCGCGCGCGGACGGACGTCGGTCGACGTCATGGGCAGCCGCGGCGGCGCCATCTGATTCTTCGAAGGGTTCCCGACGCGAAGCGGCCAGGGCCACGGTCGCGGCCGACCCGGGCGCACGCGGGCGCGGCGGATCGATCAAGGGACGGATGGAAGGGGCGGTGTCAGGCCAGCGGCGGCGCGCGGGCGGCCTTGCGCCAGACCTGCGCGAGCGAGGCGTCGTGGGGCTGCGGCCCGGCGACCGGGAAGTCCGGCAGCAGCGCGGTCCAGGCGAGCGCCTGGACGATGGGGCTCAGCGCCTGGCTGAGCTGGTCCAGCAGCTGGCAGTCCGAACTGCCGGCCACGTGACCGAAGGAGAGCTTGACCGCGTCGACGCTGACGTCAACGGCGTCGGAGATGCCCACCACGTCGGCGATGTCGCCGACCTCCACCGGCAGCGCGCGCGCGCCATCGGCGGGCGCGACCAGGGTCGCCATCGCCAGGGCGATGCGCACGGGCTGCGCGACCGCACCGCCGTGCTGGGTGCGGTGCACCAGGCCCATGGCCTGGAAGCCCAGCACGCCGACCAGGCACAGCCACACCCACCAGCGCTGCGGGCGCGTGAGCGGAGAGGTGGCGGATCGGGTCATCGGGCGGAGGCGATCGAGTCGGTGTCGGCTGCGGTGCTCGGGCGGCGGTCGGTGGCGGCGGGCTGGCTCAGCGCGCCGGCGTGGCGGTCTGCACCGCCTGCGTCACGCGATAGAACATGCCGTAGGGATCGTCGTTGAGGACCGTCATCTGGCCTTCGACGGTCACCACGTCCAGCGTGTAGCGGACCGGCTTGCTGCTGCGGACCTCGACCAGTCCCTCGGGGCCGGCGGGGACGCAGAAGGAGCAGCTGGTCGGGACCGAGGACAGCAGGAAGTGGCTCTGCTTGTCGCCCGGCTCCAGCGGCATCATGAAGCCCTGGACCTTGACGGTGCGCTTGTCCAGCGCGAGCACGCCCGCGGGATAGCTCGGGATGACCTTGCTCTTGTCCGCCTTGACGGTGACCGAGGACAGCAGCTTCCAGCTGACGACGCCATCAATCTCCTGCAGCGGCTTGAAGGGGCTGCGAGGGTCGTGATAGCCGGGGCCGGAGCCCATCGGCACCGCCGCGCCACCGGCCTGCGCGCGGGCCGGCGTGCTCGTCGCGAGCGCCAGACCGGACAGCGCGAGCACCGCGGCCATCGTCGCCGTGGCGGCGCGCGCGGCGCGGCCGAAAGGCGGGCTCGGCATCGGGCGCGACGGGGCGAGGATCGTGTGGGAGCGCATGGTGGAGGCGGACATGAAGCGCGACATTGTGCATCGCAAATGTTGCGACTCGATTCGCATCAGGCGCGACTAGCGAACGCGCGCCAACGATCCGCTCATTCGAGCGGGTCCCGATGGTCATGCCGGACGGGGATCGGCAGCGACGGAGCGGATACCAGGGCAAGCGGCGCGGCAGCGCGCTCGTTGCGCGAGTGCCAGACCGCGGCGACTGGGTCAGCGTGCCGCCTGGCTCGCCTTGCCGCCTGGGGCAGCTTGGCGCCTCAGCCAACGGGGCGGCTTGGTCAGCGGGGCGTCTGCAGCAGCTCGGTGACGTCGAGGCGATAGCCGCGCCAGGCCGGCCAGGCGGCGGCCAGCAACGCCAGCCACAGGGCGAGCGCGGGCACCAGCGCCTCCCAGGCGGACAGCCAGGTCCCCGAGATCCGGACCGACTGCTGTGCCGCCAGCACGGCCCCCAGGCCGCCCGTGAGCGCATGCGCCAGGGCCAGCGCCAGCACGGTGGCCAGCGCCGCCAGCATCAAGGCCTCCAGGGCGATCAGGCCAGCCACGCGGGCGGGCGTCGCGCCGAGCATGCGCAGCATGGCGAGATCGCCCTGGCGCTCGCGCACCGCGTGCAGCAGCGCCACAAGCACCGAGAGCGAGGCCGCGATCAGCAGCACTAGGCCGAAGCCCCGCAGCACCTCGATGCCGACGCCCAGCATGCTCAGCAGACGCGCGGTTTCCAGCGCCGGCACCGAGGCCTGGAGCCCCGGCTGCGCGTTCACCCAGCGCGGCAGCATCACCGCGGCCAACGGGCTGCGGTAGCGGACCAGCACCATGCTGACCTCGAGCGACGGATCGTCGACGGTCTCGGCGCCTTGGGAAGTCGATCCGCCCACCTTCGCACCGGAGCGATCTCGATCCTCGTGGTGGTCGCGGCTCTTCTCGTGGTCGCGATCCTGGCTGCCGTCGTGGTCATGGTCGTGGCCCTGGTGCTGGCCGTCCTTGTCCTCGCCGCCGTAGTGGTCGTTGCTGCCCTTCTGGTCAAGGCCTTGGTCGTGGTCGTGGTCGTGGCCTCCCCGAGCCTCGCCCGCGACACCCGCCGACGGGCCATGGCCATGCGCCGCGTGCGCCTCCCACACGGAGGTCAGATCGGTGAGCACCAGCCGGTCAGCGACGCCACCGGTGGGCGCGAGCACGCCCGTGACCTCGTAGGCCTGCTCGTGCTCGTCGCCGCCGGAGGCGAGTCCGTGCGTGCCATGGAAGCGGTCGCCCGGCTGGAGTCCGGACAGTCGCGCCACCTCGGCGCCGAGCACCGCCTGCATCGGCCGGGCCCAGCCCTGCCCTTGCGCGAGGCTCAGGCGGTACAGGCCGAGGTACTCGGGCGTCGTGCCGACGATGCGATGCCCGCGGTAGGAGTCGCCCAGCGAGATCGGCACCGCCTGCGCCACCAGCGGCTGCTGCCGCAACTGCCGCACGGTGGCGAGCGGGATGTTGCCGGTCGACTGGTCCAGGTGGAACACGCCGGCCAGCAGGATCTGCATCGGGCTGCCCTTGGCGCCGACGACCAGATCGATGCCGGCGAGGTCGCGCTTGAGGCCCTGCTCGAGCTGCTCGCTCACCAGCACCACGAAGCCGATGGCGGCCAGCCCCAGGCTGAGCAGCATCAGGTTGAGCGCCGTCAGCATCGGACGCGCCCAGAGGTAGCGCCAGGCCAGGCGCGGGAGGTTCAAGGGAGAACGGCTCATGCGGCGGGAGATGACGGAGCGTCGTTCACGGGCGCGATCGGCGCCGGCGCCCGCAAGGCCTCGCCCCGATCCGCGATGACACCTGGACCGCGGGCCGAAGTCAGGTGGAGGCGGTGGAGGGCCGGCCAATCGGCCCAGGCCGTCTCGATCCGCGCGTCGTGGGAAGCGATGACCAGGCACAGGCCATGCTGTTCGGCCGCGCGGCGCAGCAGCGTCAAGGTCGCGTCGCAGGCCTCGTCGTCGAGGTTGGCGGTGGGTTCGTCGGCGAGCACGAAGCGCGGCGCGCGCAGCAGTGCCCGCGCGAGCGCGACGCGTTGGGCCTGGCCCTGGCTCAGTTGATGGGGTCGCCGGTCGAGCAAGGCGGCGACGCCGAGTTCAGCCAGCACCGCCTCGATGCGGGCGAGGTCCGGCGCGAGGCCGGCCGCGACGTAGGGCAAGGAGAGGTTGTCGCGGACGGACAGCGAGGCGCTCAGATGCAGGCGCTGCGGCACGAAACCCAGGCGCGCGCCGCGCCAGGCGTCGCGCGCGGCCGGCGCCAGCGCGGCGACCTCCTGGCCGTCCATCGTCAGGCGACCGGCGCTGGGCGTGAGCAGGCCCGCCATCAGCGCCAGCAGCGTGCTCTTGCCGCTGCCGGAGGCGCCGCGCAGAAGCAGGTGGGCGCCGGCGGGCAAAGAGAAGTCGGGGAAGCGGAGCTCGTTCGCGCCGTAGCGCATCCGGACGTCGTGCAGCTCGATCAGCGAGGGACCGTCGCCCGGCGCGGCAGCTCGAAGACCCTCACCCCAGCCCTCTCCCGCAAGCGGGAGAGGGGGTACTCCGGTCGCCATCGTCAGGCGGGCGAATCGGACTTCACCAGTTCCCGGAACTTCAGCAGGAACTTGTCGACCTTGGGCGCGACGACGAAGGCGCAGTAGCCCTGCTCCGGGTGGTTGGCGAAGTAGTCCTGGTGGTAGGCCTCGGCGGGCCAGTAGTTCTGCTCGGGCTGGACCTCCGTCACCACCTTGCCGCCGTGGGCGCGCTGCGCCTCGTCGACGACCTGGCGGATCTCGGCCAGTTGCTCGGGCCGCGTGTAGTAGATGCCCGAGCGGTATTGCGTCCCCACGTCGGCGCCCTGGCGGTTGAGCGTCGTCGGATCGTGGATGGTGAAGAAGACCTGCAGCAGGTCGGTCAGGCTGACCACCTTCGGGTCGAACCGCACGCGCACGACTTCGGCGTGGCCGGTACGACCGCCGCAGACCTGCTCGTAATTCGGGCGCTCGATCTCGCCGTTCGTGTAGCCGGACTCGACCGACAACACGCCCTTGACGCGCAGGAACACCGCCTCGGTGCACCAGAAGCAGCCGCCGCCCAGGGTGATCAGGTCCTCGCCGGGGCCGAGCGGGGCGGGATTCGGGGTGGTGGTCATGGCGATGTCCTCGAAAGTTGGCGACAGCCCCACATCGGGCCGCGCGGCGCCGGTTCAAGCCCGGCGGGTGGCGAGCATAGGCGAGCCCATGCCCGCCGCCGCGGTCACTGTGCGCTCAGCGCCAGATCCACGCGCGGCTGCCAGGGCTTGTCCTTGTCGCCGCCGCGATCGTCGCCCGCCGCGTGCTGCTTGGGCGAGGCCAGGAACATCCGCGCGTTGGGCACGCCCCGCGCGATCAGCGCGTCGCGCACGACCACCGAGCGCTGCAGCGCCAGCTCGCGCAGCTGCTCGTCGGTGACGACGTAGCTGTCCATCAGCAGCTGTCGCATCTGGTCGGCCGGGATGTCCTTGGCCAGGCCGATGAGGTTGCGCGGCTTGTTGGGCAGCTTGGCGCCGTCGTAGACGACCTTGAGCAGCCGCGTCCGCTGCGCGTCATCCAGCGTGATGGGGGCGGTCGCCGGATCGGCGGCGGCGTCGGAGGCACCGCTCACCACCTGCGTGACCTGCGAGCGTCGGAGCTCGCGGCGGCGCTCCGCCACCATCGCGTCCTCGAGCCGCGCCGCCTGGGCCGCGCGGCGCTCTGCCTGCGGATCGACCCAGCCGGTGATGCTCAGCTGCAGCGCGGGCTTGTCCGTGAGGGCCTTGGCCACCGGCTCCAGCCGTTGCGCGGCCGCCGGCGCCAGCACCGCGGTGCCGGGCTGGAACTCGAGCTGGCTCATGTCCGCGCCCCCGCCGCCCGAGAGCAGCGAGAAGGGAGCCGTCAGCGCCTTGGTCAGCAGGTTGACGATCAGCTTGAGCACCAGGCCGCCGACGCTGAACTCCGGATCGTTGAGGGAGCCGCTCACCGGCAGGTTGACGTCGATGACGCCGTTGCGGTCCTTGAGCAGCGCCACCGCCAGCCGCACCGGGAGCTTGGTCGCCGTCGGGCTGTCGATGCGCTCGCCGAAGCTCAGTTGGTTCAGCACGATCTTGTTGTCCGCCACCAGCTTGCCGCCCGGATCGATCTGGTAATGGACGCGGGTCGAGAGCTTGCCGCGCTCGATCGCGTAGCCGGCGTACTTGCCGGCGTAGGGCGACAGCGGCGCGAGCTCGATGTCGGTCGCGCTGGCGGTGATGTCCAGCGCCAGCGGCGCGCCGCTGGGGTTGAGCTGGCCGCTGATGTCCAGCAGCCCGGTGCCCTCGACCTTGCCCTTGAGCTGCAACGGCGCCATCGCCGCCGAGCCCGCCGAGAACGCGCCCAGCGTGCCGGTCAGCTCGCTGAGGTTGGCGCTGTAGTTGGGCTTGATGAAACGGTCGTTGAAATCGACGCGACCGCCGTTGACTCGGGTCTCGCCGATGCTCAGGCGCAGCGGCGGCTCGCCGGCCGCGGCGGCCTGGGCCGCGCTGGCGGCGCCGCCCGGCGCCGACGTGGCGCTCGCCACCGTGACCGCCACCGGCGCCGAGGCCGCCGGCGTGCCCGCGACCGCGGCCACCGCCTGACCCTGCTCGGTCTGGCGCAGGTCGCGCAGGTTGAGCCGGCCCTGCTCGTTGACGATCAGGCGGGCGTAGACGTCGTCCAGCACCGCCTGCTGGATGGTCACGTCGGGCGCGCCGCCGGGCGAGAGCTTGAGCTTCAGCCCGGCGAGCTTCAGGCCGGTCCAGCTGAGCAGGTCCTCGGCCGAGCGCCGCTGCCCGTCCTGCAGGCGCGCCTGGCGCAAGCGCAGATCGGCGATCAGCAGCTCGCCGCCGGCCTGCACGTCGGGGCCCTTGGGCGTCTGCGTGAAGCTGAAGCCGGCCCGCACCGAGCCTTCGGCGCGCTGCAGGTGGATGCCGATGGACGGATCCAGATACGGGTCCGCCCAGTGCAGGGGCAGGTGCTCGGCGCTCAGGCGGCCGTTCACCTTCAGCGGCGCCAGCGCCACCTGCCCCTCCCAGCGGAGCTTGGGCACCTCACGCGCGTTGCGGCGCGTCGCATCGGGCCGGCGCAGCGTCGCCGCGACCGTCACCGGCAGCGGCTTGCGCAGCTGGCGGCCGTCCCAGTCGATGCCGGTGACCTTGATGCCCAGCTCCTGCACGCCGATCGGGCGCGCCGGCTCGTCGGCCAGCACATGGGTGGCGAGATCGAGCAGCGTCGCCTGCCCGCCCTCGACGGCGATCTCGCCGATCTGCGCGGACCAGGCCGGACCCGCGTCGCTGGTCGCTGGGGACGAGACCTTGGAGGCCTGCGCCGGTGGCTCCAGCGTCAGTCGATCACGGCCGGGCGCGTCCCGGCGAGCGGCGCGCGCGCCAGCGCCCTGCCCCACTGTCGCGGTGCTCGGCATCCACGCGTCCCAGCTCCAGCGGCCGGCCTTGTCGCGGCCGATGCTGGCCTCGGGCGCGACGAACGCCAAACGTCCCGCCGTCAGCTTGTGGGCGTCGAGCGCGATCTCCGCCTGATCCAGGCTCAGCCGCTTCATCGCCAGCACGGGCGTGCGGCCATCGGCGACCTTGAGGCCGTCCAGCGACAGCGCCTTCAACGAAATCCTGGGGTCCTCGCCGTTCGGACCGGCACGCAGCGCGCCCTGCGTCGCGAAACTGCCATCGACCAGCAGCGGCGTGGTCGCCTTCAGATAGGGCGACAAGCCGGACAGCCCCAGATCCTTGAGCGCCCAGTCCAGCGCGATGCCGGCGCTGCCGAGCTCGCCCTTGGCGCTCAGGCTGGCGCCTTCCTTGGCACCCTCCGGCGCGATCCGCGCCGCCAGCGTGACCGGGGCGGCCTTGGCCGTGAATGGCCAGTTCAACCCCGTGCCCTGGATGTCCAGATCGTCGACGCGCCATTGCGCGGCAGGTCGCACGGCCTGATCCTCCCAGCCGACATGACCGTCGGTCAGCGCCAAGCGCTGCACACCGACATGCCAGGGCGCGGACCTGGCGGAGGCATCGGCGGCCTTCGTCGCGGCGGCACCGGAGGCCGGCGCCGAGCCCGCGGCCGCCTTGGCCGCGGCGACCGTCTTCACGGCGGCGGCGACGGTCTCGGCCGGGACCGATGCCGCGACCGCCGGGCCGGCCGCCCGATCGCCCGAGGCGGATCGGGCCGGCTTGCTCGCCGGCGCCGCGCCATCGGCGACCGGCAGCCACAGGCGCCCTTGCGCATCGCGGCCCATCATCAGCTCGGGCTTCGTCAGGGTCACCGCGCCGAGCAGCACCTGCTTCTTCAGCGGCTGCACATCGGCCAGGTCGATCGACAAGGCCTGCCAGCGCAGCCAGTCCTCCCAGGCCTCGCCGTCACGGCGCTGCAGCGACAGGTCCCGCACGGCCGTCTTGCCGCTGAGCTTCACCGACGGCGCCTGCTGGGGCGGCTGCGTGAAGTCCAGCGTCAGCTGCGCGTCCACCAAGCCCTTGGCGAGCCGCATCGGCAGCTCGCTGGGCCAGTAGGCGCGGTAGGCCGACAGATCCAGCGCGTCCAGCTTGACGGTCAGACTGGCGCTGCGGGTCTCGGCGAAGGGCTGGGCCTGACCCTCGCTCTGGAAGCCGATGCCGTTGAGCTGGCCCGACAGGCGGGGCTGCACATGCACCTCGACGTCCGCGTCCAGCGTCGACAGGAAGGGGATGCCCAGGTGCAGCGCCTTGAGCTCGTGGACCATGCCGGCGGTCCGGTCGTCCAGGCGCAGCTCGCCGTCGGTCAGTTCGATGTTGTAGAGGGCGGCCTCGGCCGGACCCTCGTCGGCCGCGGGGGCCGGCTTCGGCGCGGCGGCGAAGCGCTTGACGATGTCGTCCAGGTCGGTCCCGCCGCCGGCCAGCAGCGCCACGCGCACCCGCGGCGACTCGACCTTCAGCGCCGACAGCACGGGGGCCAGGTGCCAGATCGAGCGCGGCGACACCGCCGTCTCGAGGCGCCGCACCGCGAGCAGCGGCGGCGCGTCGGCGGTCGGGCCGGCGATGCTCAGGCCGTCGAGCTCGAGCGCCAGGCGCCAGGGCTTGAAACGCGCGTCGCTCAAGGTCACCGCGCGGCCGAGCTGCTCGGTGGCCAGACGCAGGCCCGGTCCCTTGATCCACATCGGCAGCGCGATCCAGGCGATCAGCAGGACCGCGACCAGGAACAGCACCAGCCCGAGCGCGACGCGCGCGATGCGACGGGGCCAGACGGGAAGAGCGGAGAACAGCACGAGCAAAGCCCACAAGTCGTCAAGGAAGGTGATTATGCTGGCGGGCTCAACACCTGGCACCTGATGAACGAACTGACACACGCGGTCGCGGCGCTTCTGCTACCCCCGACCGGCGCCTTCCCGCTGCTGCTGCTGGCCTGGTGGCTGCGCCGGCGCCACCACTGGCTCGCTCGCGGGCTGTTCGTCCTCGGGCTGGTGGCCGTCTGGGTGGGCAGCACGGAGTTCGGCGCGCTCTGGTTGCAGGAGCGTCTGCTGGGCCCGCAGCAGGCGATCCGCGTCCAACAACTCCAGGACCTGCCGCCGCAGCAGAGCGTCATCGTCGTCCTTGGCGCCGGCGCGCGCAAGCTGATGCCGGAATATGGGTCGGCGCAGCTCAAGCCGCTCTCGATCGAGCGGCTGCGCTACGGCATCTGGCTGTCGCGCCAGACCTCGATCCCGCTGCTGTTCACCGGTGGCGCGCCGCCCGCCTCCCACCACGAGGGCTCCACCGAAGCCGGGCTGGCCAAGCGGACCGCGCAGCAGGAGTTCGGCTTCCACGTCACCTGGGTCGAGGACAAGGCCCGCGACACCCGCGAGAACGCGCTCTACACCGCCGCGCTGCTGCGCGGCCAGCCGATCCGCCGGGTCATCGTCGTCACCCACGACGTGCACATGCGCCGCGCGCTGCGCGCCTTCCGCGAGGCGCTGCCGCCGGACGTGCAACTGGTCGCCGCGCCCATCAACGTGCCGCTGCCGGACTGGGAATGGCGCGACTTCCTGCCGTCGCAGGAGGGCGCGGCGCGGGCCCGCTACCTCGGCTACGAATGGCTGGGCTACGTGGCGGGGCACTGAGCCCTCGGCCGCGACGCCGTCCCAAGAACGAGAAACCCCTCCGAGCCGGGTATGCCGAACTGGGAGGGGTGGGCGGACCAGCCGCCTTTGGGGCTCCACGGCGATTTGCCGCAGGGCTCCTGGCGCGCAGAGACTGCGCCAGAGGAAGTGCCGGAAAGGCCTGACAACCTTAGGCAGGCGCCATGGCTCTTTCAAGCCCTGATCCCTAGGAACCAGGGAATCTCAGCCCCCGAACAAACGCCTATATAAATCGGCGGCGCGGGTCTTCTGCTCGTCGGGCATCTCGATGATCCGACCCCACTCGCGGGTCGTCTCGCCAGGCCACTTGTTGGTCGCGTCCAGCCCCATCTTCCCGCCCAGGCCGCTCACCGGCGAGGCAAAGTCCAGGTAGTCGATCGGCGTGCCCTCGACCAGCGTCGTGTCGCGCACCGGATCCATGCGGGTCGTGATCGCCCAGATCACGTCCTGCCAACTGCGGATGTTCACGTCCTCGTCCACGATCACGATGAACTTCGTGTACATGAACTGGCGCAGGAAGCTCCACAGGCCGAACATCAGCCGTTTCGCGTGCCCCGGATAGGCCTTCTTGATCGAGATGACCGCCATCCGGTAGCTGCAGCCCTCGGGCGGCAGATAGAAGTCGACGATCTCCGTGAACTGCTTCTGCAGGATGGGAACGAAGACCTCGTTCAGCGCCACGCCCAGCACGGCCGGCTCGTCCGGCGGCTTGCCGGTGTAGGTCGAGTGGTAGATGGCGTCGTCGCGCTGGGTCAGGCGGCTGACCTCGAACACGGGGAACCAGTCCTGCTCGTTGTAATAGCCGGTGTGGTCGCCGTACGGCCCCTCCAGCGCATGCAGGTAGCCGCCCTTCTCCTTCAGCGGGATGCCGTCCTCGCTGTGGCCGGTGAAACCGGCCGGCGCTGGCGGGATGTGGCCTTCCAGGACGATCTCCGACGAGGCCGGCACCTGCAGCATGCGCCCCCCCTCACCCACCGCGGTGTCGGCGACCTCGGTCCGGGACCCGCGCAGCAGGCCGGCGAACTGGTACTCGGAGAGCGAATCCGGCACCGGCGTCACCGCGCCCAGCGTGGTCGCCGGGTCGGCGCCGAGCGCCACCGCGATCGGGAAAGGTTGTCCCGGATTCGCGATCGCGAAGTCGCGGAAATCGAGGGCGCCGCCGCGATGCGCCAGCCAGCGCATGATCAATTGCCGCTTGCCGATCAGCTGCTGGCGATAGATGCCGAGGTTCTGGCGCAGGCGCGGATTCGGGATGCCCTGCGGGCCGCGCGTCACCACCAGGCCCCAGGTCAGCAGCGGGCCGACGTCGCCGGGCCAGCAGGTCTGGATGGGCAGGCGCTTCAGGTCCACGTCCGGGCCTTCGAAGATCTGCTGCTGGCAGACCGGCCGCTTCACCTGCGAGGGCTTCATGTCCCACAGCGCCTTGGCCATCTGCGCCAGCTTGCCCACGTCGCGCAGGCCGCGCGGGGGCTCGGGCTCCTTCAGGCTGGCCAGCAGCTGTCCGACCTCCCTCAATTGAGTGGTGGACTCGGCGCCCATGCCCAAGGCCACCCGGCGCGGCGTGCCGAACAGATTCGCCAGCACCGGCATGCGGTAGCCGGTCGGCTGCTCGAACATCAAGGCCGGTCCTTCCGCTCTGAGAACCAGGTCGCTCAGGGCCGTCATTTCCAGATTCGGGGACACCGGATCGGCCACGCGGCGGAGCTCGCCCATGCCTTCCAAAGCGTCCACAAAGTCACGCAGATCTCGGTACTTCATAACCAAAAGTATTTAAGAACAAGCCCCATACGGTTGACGGGTTATTGATGATCCATAGAATCGCGGCCTGCCCTGGCCCCCAGGGTTATCCCGGTCCTCGCATGGGAAGCGAGAACCGACGCTGCCAATGGACGCTGGATCGCCCGTTTGTCGCACCAGTCGCCTGGAGCCCTCTGAGAGCCCTCCAGGCCGCCGACGACGCCCGACCCGGCCCATTATCGCCACGCCCCAGAGCTGTCCGCCCGGTGAACCGCATCCGCGCACCGGCCGACTCGCGATGGGCGTGAACGGAGAAAGGAGTCGCATGACAGCGCGTTCAGACCTGCTATCCCTCCCCCGCCAGGCCCGCACGGCCCTGGTGCTTTTCGTCAAGGACATCGGCCAGGGCCTCCTGGTCGTCAGCCACAACACCCTCGCCCTGCTGGGCTTCACCGTGGTCGCCATCGGCCTGGTCTTCGCCAGTCAGCCGGACATGCGCCAGCAACTGGAAGGCCAGGTGCTGGGCTGGCTCAACGCGCGCCATGAAGCCCGCGTGGAAGCCTCCGGCGACACGCTCGCCCTGATGGTCGAGCCCGACGCGATCACCCGCGCCACCGCGGTCGATCCCAAGGAGCTGACCCGCCAGCAGGCCGCCGTGGCCAATTACCTGGCGCGCCGCTACAAGGTCGCGCCGGAACCGGTCAGCCGCCTGGTCAAGGAAGCCTGGGACGTCGGCCAGCGCGCCCGCGTCGATCCCACGCTGATCCTGTCGGTGATGGCCATCGAGTCCGGTTTCAATCCGTTCGCCCAGAGCGCCGTCGGCGCGCAAGGCCTGATGCAGGTCATGACGCGGGTGCACGACGACAAGTACGAGGCCTTCGGTGGCAATCTGGCTGCCTTCGACCCGATCACGAACCTGCGCGTCGGCGTGCAGGTGCTGAAGGAATGCATCCAGCGCGCCGGCAGCCTCGAGGAAGGCCTGCGCCGCTACGTCGGCGCCGCCAACCTGCCCGACGACACCGGCTACGCCGGCCGCGTGCTGGCCGAGCAGGAATTGCTCAAGGCCGTCGTCTCGGGCCGCAGCGTCAGCCCGTCGGCGCCGCGCCCGATCCGCGAGCCGGCCTCGGCCCCGTCCACCGGCGGCGAGCAGGTCGCGATGACCGTGATGCGCTGAGCCCGAGGGCTCCCGACCGACAGGCTCCGACGGAGCCTGTTTTTCATTGGCGAGCCCGCGCTCGCCGCCCACCCGCGCGTCACCCGCGCGCGCGACGCATGAATGGCGCGCCCTCGGTCGGCGCCCCGCATCGGTGCGGCTACACTGCACGCTTCGCGCAACTGGCGATCAGGGCGCCCGGACTCGTGATCCGCACGAGGTCGGCGTCGCCCGAGGTGGGTCACCACCGGGAAGCGCGAGCGGCTGGGGATGTCCTCCGGCCGTCGTGCCGTTCGCCTGGGCCTCCATCGTTCCGGACCGACCTCGGGTCGCACAGGCGACCGCGCGGCTCGCGATCCGGCCGGTGGCGCCAACCCTTGAGACGACATCATCATGTTTGACCGCACCCAACAGACCCTCGCCAACGTCGACGCCGAAGTCTTCCAGGCCATCCAGCAGGAAACGCGTCGCCAGGAAGAGCACATCGAGCTGATCGCCTCGGAGAACTACACCTCCCCGGCCGTCATGGAGGCGCAAGGCAGCCAGCTGACCAACAAGTACGCCGAGGGCTATCCCGGCAAGCGTTACTACGGCGGCTGCGAGTACGTGGACATCGTCGAGCAGTTGGCCATCGACCGCCTGAAGCAGCTCTACGGCGCCGAGTTCGCCAATGTGCAGGCCAACAGCGGCTCGCAGGCCAACCAGGGCGTGTTCTTCGCGCTGCTGCAGCCCGGCGACACCATCATGGGCATGAGCCTGGCCGAGGGCGGTCACCTGACCCACGGCATGTCGCTGAACATGAGCGGCAAGTGGTTCAACGTCATCTCTTACGGCCTCAACGACAAGGAAGAGATCGACTACGACGCGATGGAAGCCCTGGCGCGTGAGAAGAAACCCAAGCTGATCATCGCGGGCGCCTCGGCCTACGCGCTGCGCATCGACTTCGAGCGCTTCGGCAAGATCGCCAAGGAGATCGGCGCCTACTTCATGGTCGACATGGCCCACTACGCCGGCCTGATCGCCGCGGGCGTCTACCCGAACCCGCTGCCGCACGCCGACGTCGTGACCTCCACGACCCACAAGAGCCTGCGCGGCCCGCGCGGCGGCATCATCCTGACCAACGACGAAGCGATCTCCAAGAAGATCAACTCGGCGATCTTCCCCGGCATCCAGGGCGGTCCGCTGATGCACGTCATCGCCGGCAAGGCCGTGGCCTTCAAGGAAGCGCTGTCGCCCGAGTTCAAGGCCTACCAGCAGCAGGTCGTGGCCAACGCCAAGGTCCTGGCCGACACGCTGATCGAGCGCGGTCTGCGCATCGTCTCGGGCCGCACCGAGAGCCATGTGATGCTGGTCGACCTGCGCCCCAAGAACCTGACGGGCAAGGAAGCCGAGGCCATCCTGGGCGCGGCCCACATGACCTGCAACAAGAACGGCATCCCGAACGACCCGCAGAAGCCGATGATCACCAGCGGCATCCGCCTGGGCACGCCCGCGATGACCACGCGCGGCTTCAAGGAAGAGCAGGTCCGCGCGACCGCCCACCTGATCGCCGACGTGCTGGACAACCCGCACGACGAGGCCAACCTGGCCAATGTGCGCGCGAAGGTGGCCGAGCTGACGCGTCAGTTCCCGGTCTACCGCTGATCGAGGACCGCGGCGCATGCGTTGCCCCTTCTGCGGCCACGGCGACACGCAAGTGTCGGAGACCCGCGAGTCCGACGAGGGCGACGTGGTGCGCCGCCGCCGGCGCTGCCAGTCCTGCGACAAGCGCTTCACGACCTACGAGCGGGCCGAGATCGCCCTGCCCATGGTGGTGAAGAAGGACGGCACGCGGGCCGACCTGGACGTGAGCAAGCTGCGCGCGTCGATGTCGCTGGCGCTGCGCAAGCGGCCGGTGAGCATCGAGCAGATCGACGCCGCGCTGGAGCGCATCCAGGAGAAGCTGCTGACCAGCGGCGTGCGGGAGATCCCGTCGACCAAGCTGGGCGAGCATGTGATGCGCGAGCTCAAGCGCATCGACAAGGTCGCCTACGTGCGCTTCGCGTCGGTGTACCGGAGCTTCGAGGACGTCGACGAGTTTCGACAGCTGATCCGGGACATCTGACCCGGACCGGCAAGTCGGCCCCAACGGCCCGCGCTTGAGCCCTTCATCATGAAACGCGCCCCCCAGGGCGCGTTTTTCATGGCCGACCGCGACGCGATTCGGTTCGGTCTGCACGCCTCCCCCAAAGGCGGCCCCTCTTCAGGCGGCCGGCCCTCCCCCCCTTCGAGGCGACGCGCGCTCGCGCGCCGATTCCTAGAGTTCTCGTCATCGCCGATCGCGGCGACAACGACGACCTTCCGGGAGTTCCGACGTGCCCTTCGCCCTCGCCTCCGTGATCCGCCCCGGCCACTGGCCGACTGCCCGCGCCTGCCGCCGTCACCGGCGACGCACCCGGCTGCGTCGTGGGCGAGCCCTCGGCTTCAGCCTGATCGAGGCCCTGGTGGCGCTCGCGCTGATCGCCATCGTGGCGACCATGGCGGCGCCCGAGCTGCGTGAATGGCTCTGGCGAACGCGGCTGTCCAGCGCGGCGCGGACGGTGCTCTCCGATCTGCAACTGGCCCGCAGCGAGGCGCTGCAAGGCGGCCGCAACGTGATCCTGCGCTTCTCCGACGATGGCGCCGGCGCCACCTGCTACGTGCTGCACACCGGACCGCTGAACAGCTGCAGCTGCCGCATGCAGGCGCCTCCCACCTGCGAGGGCGAGGCCCAGGCCATTCGTCAGACCAGCTGGCCGGCCGCTCGCGGTCGCGCGAGCGTGAGATCCAACGTGCCGTCGATGCTCTTCAGCGGTCGCCAGGGCACGGTGTCCGTGGCGGGCTCCATCGACGTCGCGATCGAGGGCATCGGCACCGTCCGCCACGTCGTCAGCCTGACGGGTCGCGTCCGCAGTTGCTCGCCCGACCGCGGGACCAACCTGCTGCCGAGGTGCGCATGAGGTCGCTCGTGCATCACGGTTTCTCGTTGATCGAGCTGCTGGCGGCGGTCGCCATCGCGGCGGTGCTGACCGCAGTGGCGCTGCCGAGCTTCCGCCAGCAGGTGCTGAGCAGCCGCCGCGCCGAGGCCCGCGAGGCGCTGCTCGCCGCGCAGCTCGCGCAGGAGCGCCATCGCTCGCAGCATCCGCGCTACGCCGAACGATTGGACGAGATCGGGCAGCCGGCGCTGACCCGTAACGGCCTCTATCGGCTGCGCATCACAGGCGCCGACGCGACGCGGTTTGGCATCGAAGCCCAAGCCCAAGGCAGCCAGGCCGCCGACCGCGGCTGCCACACGATCTCGTTGCGTCTGGAGGACGGTGATGTTCGCCTCGCCGCCTTCGACGACCGGGGCTCGGTGCAGGCATCGACCTGCTGGCCACAGTGAGCGCCTCGATGAGCACCCCATCAAGCGCGCCACAGGCGCCGCCGCAAGCGCCTGCGCTACCTCTACCTCTACCTCTACCTCTACCTCTACCTCTACCTCTACCTCAGCCTCTGCCTCTGCCTCTGCCTCGGTCAACGGCAACGGCAACGGCAACGGCAACGGCAACGGTACGCCGCCATCGCGGCCGTGAAAGAGGATTCACGCTGATCGAGCTCCTGGTGGGCCTGGCGGTCGGCCTGATCCTGATGGCCGGCGCCTTCGCGATGGCGGGTCTTCAGTTGGGCGAGCAGCACCGTCTGATGCTCGAGCTGCAAGTCCAGCAGGAGCTGCGAGCCACCGCCGAGTTGATGCAGCGCGACCTGCGCCGCTCCGGCTACTGGGAGCGCGCACAGGATGGCCTCTGGCGCGAGGACAACCCCTCGCCCGCCCGCAATCCCTTCGGGACCATCAGCGTGGACGCCGGTGGCCAGCGCCTCGGCTACCGCGCCAGTGCGAGCGACACCTCCGGGTTCCGCCTCGCCGACGGCCGCGTCGAGCAGCTCGTCGGCGGCCGGTACCAGCCGCTGACGGATCCGGCGTTGCTGCGCGTGCTCGCGTTCCAGGTCTCGCTCAATCCCGTCGAGGTGCCCGTGGGCAGCCCTTGCGCGACGTTGAGCGTGCTGGAGCTCCGGATCCTCATCGACGCCGAGGCCGTGCACGACCGCCGCGTCCGGCATCGCCTCGACGCCCTCACCCGCCTTCGCAACGATCGCTTCTCGGAGACCTGCCCATGATGTCGCGCGCCGCTCCCACCCCCACCAGGCCCTCGCACTCGCGCAAAGCCCGGCATCGTCTTCGTGGCCTGGGAACGCTGACGCTGTGCGTGGTCCTGCTGACCACCCTGGGGCTGGCGGCGGCCTGGGCCGCCCGCCAACTGGCGAGCGCCCAGCGCGTCGCGGCCAACGATCTGCGCGGGGCCGCGGCGGCGGAAGCCGCGGAGGCCGGGCTGGCCTGGACCCTGGCCATGCTCAACACCGGCCGCGTCGATGACCACTGCCGCCCCGCGCTGCGCGACGCCGCGAGCGATGTCGCTCCGGACACCGGCGGGTCGGACGCATCAGGCACGTCGCCCCCATCGGCCACAACGGCCAATGCCTCCCCACCCCCAGGTGCCGCGGCCAGCGACTTCCGCGAGCGCTTCCTGAGCATCGGGAGCGACGGCCACTACCGCGCCGCGTCCAGCGTCGCCGACTGCGTCAACACCGGGCCACTGCGATGGGTCTGTCGCTGCGGCGCCACCGCCGCGAGCGCATCTGGACCCGCCCCGGCAGCCCAGCCCTTCTTCTCCATCCGCTTCGGCAACGGCGCCGCCGCCGGCATGCTGCTGCTCGTGGCCAAGGGCTGCAGCGACGTCGCCATCGATTGCGACGACCTCCGCGACGGCCCACGCGGTGTCGCGGAAGTCTCGCAGCAGATCGCCCTGCTCAGCGCCCTGCGCCACCCGCCCTCGACACCGACCCTCGAAGGCGTCGACGCGTTCACCCGCGTGTTCGGCATGCCGCCTGCGCGCTATCGCAGCCAGCCCGCCGTGACCCGCTTGCGCTGCGGTCCGGATTGCGGGCCCGCGATATCGCAGGCGCTGGCGCGCGGACGACGCCTGCTGTGGGTCGACGGCGATGCGCGCCTGTCGGACCTGCCGTCCGTCGCGACGGATGGTCGGCCGCTGGTGCTGATCGCCACCGGTCGCCTCGATCTGTCGACCGCAGCGCCCTTGCGCGGCCTGCTCTACGCGCGCGACGGCGTGCGCTGGCACCCGCCCGCGGGTCTGGCCGCGTCGATCCGTGGCGCCGTCGTCACCGACGGTGTGATCGACAGAGGCTCGAACGTTGCGCTGGTCCACGACGCCGCCGCACTCCAGCAGATCAGCCGCCGCATGGGCAGTTTCCTGCCGGTGCCGGGCGGATGGACGCCGACGCGTTGACGGATCACCCCAGGGATCTCACCATGCCCGCCGACACCCCCTCCCCACGCGACAAGCGACTCCAGGCGCGCGACGCCGACGGCGCGAAGGCCCATGCCCGCGCGATCCCCGGCATCGCCCCTCGCGGCATCGTGCTCGTGGAAGCTCTGGTGTCGCTGGCGCTGCTGGCGATCGGCATGGCGTCGCTCCTCGCCCTGCAGTTCCACATGCGCCTCGCCGCGGACGACGCGCGGCAACAGGATGCCGCGCTGCGCCTGGTCCGCAATGAGCTGGAGCATTGGCGCGTCGACGCGCGCCGGCCTGACCCGGCCTTGATCTGGGAAGGTCCCTCGGCGACATACCAGCTCGCGGGGCGGTCCGCCGCGGCCGAGACCCTGCCGGATCCCTCCGCGATCCCTGCCGCCACACCCGACCTCGACGAGGACCCGCTCCCCGCCCGCTCCGTGCACCTGCGCGTGACCTGGACCGACCGCGCCGGTCGAGCCCGCGCGCTGACCCTGGACAGCCTGGTCTCCGCCCTCGACCCGGCCCTTTCCGGTCTGCTGCTGCTCGCGCCCGACCGCACCGCTAGACTGCGTCCCATGCAAGTTCCCGGCACCGGCCAGCCCCCCATTTCTCCCTCTAACGGGGACACCCTCCGCGCGACTCCCCACATCGCCGTCGCCTCCCCCGATGCCGACGCCGCAGCCCCTTCCCCGGCCGACGAGGCCTGGATGGCCCGGGCACTCGCCCTGGCCGAGCAGGCCGTCGGTCTCACCGACCCCAACCCGCGCGTCGGCTGCGTCATCGTCGACCGCGACGGGCGGGTGCTCGGCCAGGGTCACACGCAGGCGGCAGGCCAGGCCCACGCCGAGGTCATGGCCCTGCGCGATGCCCAGACCCACGGCCACGACGTCCGCGGCGCCACCGTCTACGTGACGCTCGAACCCTGCGCCCACCACGGCCGCACACCGCCCTGCTGCGACGCGCTGGCCGCGGCCGGGGTCGGCCGAGTCGTCATCGCGCTGGGTGATCCCAACCCGCTGGTGGGCGGACAAGGCACCGCACGGCTGCGCGCGGCCGGCATCGTCGCGGAGGTGATCCCGCCCTCGCACCCGCTGGCCGTCGGCGCCGCCGAGCTCAACATCGGTTTCCTGTCCCGCATGCGCACCGGTCGCCCCTTCCTGCGCCTGAAGGTCGCGTCCTCGCTGGACGGCCGCACGGCGCTGGCCAATGGCGTCAGCCAATGGATCACCGGACCGGAGGCCCGGCGCGACGGCCATGCCTGGCGCCGCCGCGCGGGCGCCGTGCTGACCGGCATCGGCACCGCCCGCGAGGACAACCCGCGCCTGGATGTCCGCGACGTCGAGACCGCGCGCCAGCCGCGACGCGTGCTGATCGACTCCCGCCTGGAGCTGGCGACCGACGCCCGGCTGCTGGCCCCGCCCGGCGAGCTGCTGATCTATCACGCCCTGCCCGACCCGGGCGACCGGGGGCGCGCCCTGCAGGACCGCGGCGCCGAGCTGGTCTCGCTGACCGATCCCCGCGGCAAGGTGGATCTGGCCGCCGCCGTCCGCGACCTCGGCGCCCGCGGCGTCAACGAGCTGCACATCGAGGCCGGCTACAGGCTCAACGGCTCGCTGTTGCGGACCGGGCTGGTGGACGAGGTGCTCGTCTACCTGGCCCCGATGCTGATGGGCGACGGCCGCGGCATGGCGGACCTGGGCGCGCTGACGGCGCTGGACCAGGCGCCCCGCTACCGGATCGTCGACAGCGCCCTCCTGGGCGGCGACCTGCGGCTGCGCCTGCGGCCGGGCGCCGTGTAACCCTGGCGGCCCGGACGAACGGCCCGCCCGCCTACAATCCCGCCCTATGCCAATATCTCCGATTCCCGAGCTGGTCGCCGAACTGGCGGCCGGCCGCATGGTCATCCTCGTCGACGAGGAAGACCGCGAGAACGAGGGCGACCTCGTTCTTGCCGCCGACCACGTCACGCCGGAAGCCATCAACTTCATGGCGAAGTACGGCCGGGGCCTGATCTGCCTGACGCTGACGCGCGATCGCTGCGAGCAGCTGCAGCTTCCGCCGATGGCGACCCGCAACGGCACCAAGCACGGCACCGCCTTCACCGTGTCGATCGAGGCCGCCACCGGCGTCACGACCGGCATCTCCGCGGCGGACCGCGCCCGCACCGTGCAGGCGGCGGTCGCGAAGAACGCCGTGGCCTCGGACCTGGTCCAGCCCGGCCACATCTTCCCGCTGCAGGCGCAGGACGGCGGCGTGCTGATGCGCGCCGGCCATACCGAGGCCGGCTGCGACCTGTCGCGCATGGCGGGCCTGACGCCCGCCGGCGTGATCTGCGAGATCATGAACGACGACGGCACCATGGCCCGTCTGCCGGACCTGGAGATCTTCGCCAAGGAACACGGCCTGAAGATCGGCACCATCGCCGACCTGATCGAGTACCGCAGCCGCAACGAGTCCATCGTGCAGCGCATCGCCCAGCGCCCGCTGGAGACGCGCGAAGGCCGCTTCGAATGCCACGTCTTCCGCGACCGCTCCGACAACCTGCACATGGCCCTCACGCTGGGCCAGTGGACGCAGGACCAGGAAGTGCTGGTGCGCGTGCACGAGCCCTTCTCCGCGATGGATCTGCTGGACGCCGGCCGCTGCGGCCACAGCTGGCCGCTGCCGGACGCGCTGGCCGCGATCCAGCGCGAGGGCTCCGGCGTCGCCGTGCTGCTGAACTGCGGGGAGGACGCGGAATCGCTGCTCGCGCGCCTGCAGCCGGCCGCGTCGGCCGAACCGCGCCAGACCATGGACCTGCGCACCTACGGCGTGGGCGCCCAGATCCTGCGTGAGCTCGGCGTGCAGAAGATGAAGCTGCTCGGCAGCCCGCGCCGCATGCCCAGCATGACCGGCTACGGTCTGGAGGTCACCGGCTTCCAGGCCTCGGAACGGGCGCCCGGCTCGTCCCCCTCCAACTGCTGAGACGAGGACCCCATGCAAGGATCCGACAAGGGCCAGACGGCCGCCCTGGACGGACGCGGACTGCGCGTCGGCATCGTCCAGGCACGTTTCAACGAGACGCTGACCTCGACCCTGGCCAAGGCCTGCCTGGCCGAGCTCGAACGCCTGGGCGTGCAGTCCGGCGACATCCGCCACGTGACCGTGCCCGGCGCGCTGGAAGTGCCGGTGGCCCTGCAGGCCATGGCCGTCAGCGGCCGCTATGACGCGCTCGTGGCGCTGGGCTGCATCATTCGCGGCGAGACCTACCACTTCGAGCTGGTCGCCAACGAAAGCGGCGCCGGCGTGACCCGGCTGACGCTGGATCACCGCCTGCCGATCGCCAACGCGATCCTGACGGTGGAAGACGAGCCGCAAGCCTGGGCCCGCGCCGAGGAAAAGGGCCGCGATGCCGGCACCGTCGCCGTCGAAATGGCGCTGCTCCTGAAAGAACTCAAGTGACCCAGAACGACAACACCACGCCCGCCGGCAAGCCCGCGGCCAAGTCCAACGCCAAGCCGGGCGCCAAGCGCGCCCCCGCGAAGTCGGCCCGTCGCCGCTCGCGCGAGCACGCGCTGCAAGGCATCTATCAATGGCTGGTGACCGGCGAGGAACCCGCCGTCATCGACGCCCACACCCGTGAGCAGGACGGCTTCGACAAGGCCGACCGCGGCCACTTCGACAAGCTGTTCTACGGCGCGATCGAGGAAGCGGCCGACCTGGACGCCGTCCTGGCGCGCCACGCCGACCGCAAGACGACCGAGCTGTCCCCGATCGAGCACGCCATCCTCATGATCGGCGCGTACGAGCTGAAGAACTGCATCGACATCCCCTACAAGGTCGCCATCAACGAGGCGGTCGAGCTGGCCAAGTCCTTCGGTGGCACCGACGGCCACAAGTACGTCAACGGCGTGCTGGACCGCTCGGCCATCGACCTGCGGCCCGTCGAGGTGAAGGCCGTCCGCGGCGCGTGACGCCACGCTGACCGCTCCGGGAGCCTGCCCTTTCGGCATAGGCCGGGCCTGAGCTTCGTGTGGTTACCGTGCCGCCCGCCAGCGCCTACGCTAGCCTCCGGCATCGACACCACCACGCCTGGAGCATCGACATGGATCTGCAACTCAAGGGCAGGCTCGCCCTGGTCAGCGGCAGCACGGCCGGCATCGGCTACGCGATCGCGCGCACGCTGGCCCAGGAAGGCGCCCGCGTCATCGTCAACGGGCGCTCGGCCGCCTCGACCGAGGAGGCCGCCGCCCGGATCCGCGCGGAGACCGGCGGCCCGGCCGAGGCCTTCGCCGGCGACCTGAGCGGCGCGGAGGCGGCCCAGGAGGTCGTGCGCCGCTTCCCGGGCATCGAGATCCTGGTGAACAACCTCGGCATCTTCGAGCCCAAGGCCTTCGAGGACATCCCCGACGAGGACTGGATCCGCTTCTTCGATGTCAACGTGCTGAGCGGCGTGCGCCTCTCCCGACTGGTGCTGCCGGCGATGAAGCGCGCGAACTGGGGCCGCATCATCTTCATCTCCAGCGAGAGCGCGGTGCAGATCCCCACCGAGATGATCCATTACGGGATGAGCAAGACCGCGCAGCTGGCGGTGTCGCGCGGCCTGGCGGAATCGGTCGCGGGCACCGGCATCACGGTCAACAGCGTGCTGCCGGGCCCGACGAAGTCGCGCGGCGTCGGCGACTTCGTGCAGGACATGGCCCGCGTCAACGACAAGCCCTTCGAGCAGGTCGAGGCGGAGTTCTTCGAGCATGTCCGCCCGACCTCGCTGATCAAGCGCTTCGCCAGCCCGCAGGAGGTCGCCTCGCTGGTCGCCTACGTGGCGAGCCCCCTCGCGTCCGCCACCACCGGCGCGGCGCTGCGCGTGGACGGGGGCGTGGTCAAGAGCGCGTTCTGAGCCTCGGCGCCCGCCCCGCGGGCGCCCGCCCGGACCGCGCGGCCCGTCTCAGCCGCGCGCGCCGCCCAGCCGCTCCACCAGGAAGTCCACCGCCACCTTGATCTTGGGGATGCGAAAGCGCGGCTGCAGGTAGAGCAGATAGATCCCCGACTCCCCTTCCCGGCTGACCGACACGTCGGCGGCCATCTCGACCCGCGTCAGGCGGCGCTCGCGGAACGCCGCCTCCAGCGACCACTCGGGCAGCAGCACCAGGCCGCGATGCTCGCTGGCCAGGCCGATCAAGGTCGCGCCGTCGTTGGTCACGAAGGCCGGTGACATCGGCAGCTCCCGCCAGCCGTCCGCGTCGCGCCCCTGCCACTTGATGATCGCGTTGGGACCGCGGTACATCAGGGCCGGATGCGCCACCAGATCCTCCAGCGAGGCCGGCCGGCCGTGGCGCTTCAGGTAGGCCGGCGAGGCCGCCAGCACGAAGCGGTTGGGATCCAGCTTGCGCGCCACCACGCGGTCCTGTGGCTGGCGCCCGCCGCGGATGGCGAGATCCACCTGATCGCGCCCCAGGTCCACCACCGCGTCGCTCAGGTGCACGTCCAGCACCAGGTCGGGATGCAGCGCCTGGAACTCGCGCAGCACCGGCATCACGCGCGATTGCCCATAGCCCTGCATCACGCTGATCCGCAACGTGCCCCGCGGCGCATCGTCCCGTTGGGTGACCGCCTCGTCCGCGTCCTTGAGCAGGTCCACCGCCGCGCGGATCTGCTCGACGTAGAGCCGGCCGACCTCGGTCAGGCGCACGGTGCGCGTGGTCCGGTGCAGCAGCTCGACGCCGAGCGCCGCCTCCAGGTCGGCGATGCGGCGCGAGACCGAGGAAGCGGGGATCCCCAGGGCCTGCGCCGCGCGGGAGAAGCTCAGCAGGTCGGCCACCTTGAGCAGGTAGTGCATGGCGCGCAGTCGGTCCACGGTGGGGCTCCTCGGAGGACGGTCGAAAGCCGGAACGGGGTCCGGCGCGGCATCAGGTCCCGGCGTCGGCACGCGGGCCGGGCCGGGCCGGGTCGCGTCGGGTCGGGTCGGTCAGGGCAGACCTCAGGATCGGCATTGTCGTTTCGACAAAAGAATTTGGCCATTGCACCATCTTCCGCCAAGGGTCCGGAGTTTTTACGATGCCACCCATCCCACCACCTTCCGCCGCCCACCCGGCCCTTTCCCCATGACGACTCTGCTCAAAGCCCAGTACGACAGCCGCGGCCCGGTGCCGCAGGACGTGATCCGCGCCGTGCCGTTCGAGGCGCCCGTGCTTGCCCAGGGCGAGGCCCTGGTCGCGGTGCTCGCCGCGCCGATCAATCCCAGCGACGTGCTCACGCTGACCGGCCAGTACGGCATCCTGCCGCCGCTGCCCGCCGTCGGCGGCAGCGAGGGCGTCGGCCGCGTCGTCGCGCTGGGCCCCGACACGGCGGGCCCCGCCGTCGGCCAGACGGTGCTGCTGCCGCCCGGCCTGGGGACCTGGGCGTCCCACGTGGTGGCGCCCGCGGCCCGACTGCTGCCGCTGCCCGGCGAGGCGGATCCCGCGCAGCTGTCCATGCTGACGGTCAACCCACCGACCGCCTCGCTGCTGCTGAGCGACTTCGCCGAGCTGCAACCCGGCGATTGGGTCATCCAGAACAGCGCCAACTCGGGCGTCGGCGGCTACCTGGTGCAACTGGCCCGGCTGCGCGGGCTGCGGACGGTCAACATCGTCCGCCGCGAGTCGGCGGTCGAGGGCGTGCGGGCCCTGGGCGGCGACGTGGTGCTGGTCGACGGCGAGCACCTCGCCGAGCGCGTCAAGGACGCGACCCAGGGCGCGCCGATCAAACTGGGCATCGACGCCGTCGCCGGCGCGGCGACGCGCCGCCTGGCCGCCTGCCTGGCCGAGGGCGCCACGCTGGTCAACTACGGCGCGCTCAGCGGCGAACCCTGCGCGGTCTCCACGCGCGAGCTGGTCTTCCGCGACATCACGCTCAAGGGCTTCTGGCTGGCGCGCTGGTTCCGCCAGGCGCCGCTGGGGCAACAACTGACCCTGCTGACCGAGCTGGCCGGCCAGATCGCCGCCGGCCACCTGCACGCCCCGATCCAGGCGACCTACGACGTGTCGCGGATCCAGGAGGCCGTCGCCGCGGCCGCCGCCGGTGAACGCCAGGGGAAGATCCTCATCGTGCCGACGCACGGCTGAGCCCTCGGGGGACCCCGAACCGCGCCGCGCCGCGCCGCGCCGCGCCGCGCCGCCGATGCCGAGCCCGTCGAACGACGGCGCCCGGCCGCCGATCCGGCGTCGTGCGACGTACACGTCGATGGGTCGCCAGGCGGGCGCGAGACAGACCCTTCGGGCGGGTGGCGGCCGCCCCGTCACGCCGACGTCAAGAAACTCCCGCCGAACGACGATTCCTGCCGCTTCGCGCGGGGAGACCCTGATGACAATCCGCCGCCTCGGCGACCGGAGCCCGTCAGGTCCGCCTCCCCCCTCGACCCCAGGAGTCCGTCATGTTCTCGCGTCTGTCCGTGGGCGCCAAGCTCGCCTTGGCCTTCAGCTCGGTCCTTCTCTTCACGCTGATCGTCGCCGTCACCGCGGTGATCCAGCTCGGCCGGGTCAACGACGTGTCCACCGACATGTCCCAGAACTGGATGCCCTCGGCCCAGCAGGCCCAGCTGATCCAGCAGCACATCAGCCGCTTCCGCACCCGCGAGTACCGGATGATGGTGTCCTCCGGCGAGGCCCGCGTGGCCGACGCCAGGAAGATCGACCAGTCCCGTGCCGACGTCGCCAAGGCCATCGACGGCTACGAGCCGATGATCAGCTCCCCCGCCGAGGCGCAGAAGCTCAAGGAGATCCGCGCCGCGTGGGCCGGCTATCTCGAGCAGAGCGCGCTGATGGTCGCCGCGGCGAAGTCGGCCGACGACGAAACCGCCAAGCGCATCCTGGCCATCGACGGCCTGCCGCGCTACGACGCGTTGAACCAGGCCACGGCGGACCTGGTCGACCTCAACAACCAGGGCGCGAAGGCGGCCGACGAGCTAGGCGACCAGATCTTCCGCAACAGCCGCTGGACCGTGGGCCTCGTCAGCGCGCTCGCCATCGCGGTCGGCGCCGCCCTGGCCGTCGTCATCACCCGCAACCTGACACGCCCGCTGGCCGCGTCCGTCCAACTGGCCGAGGCCGTCGCCGAGGGCGACCTGACCGGCACGCTGCGGGTGCAGGGCCGCGACGAGGTCGCGCAGCTGCAGACCGCGCTGCTGCGCATGGTCCAGCAGCTCAAGTCGGTGGTCGCGCAGGTGCGTGACGGCGTGGAGTCCGTGTCCAGCGCGTCCTCGCAGATCGCCGTGGGCAACGCCGATCTGTCGGCGCGCACCGAGCAGACCGCCTCCAACCTGGAGGAGACCGCCTCGAGCATGGAAGAGCTGACGGGGACCGTGGCCCAGTCGGCCGACACGGCGCGTCAGGCCAACCAGCTGGCCGGCGGCGCGGCCGACGCGGCCACCCGCGGCGGTCAGGTGGTGAACCAGGTGATCGAGCGCATGCGCCAGATCAGCGAGTCGTCCAACCGCATCAACGACATCATCGGCACCATCGACGGCATCGCCTTCCAGACCAACATCCTCGCGCTGAACGCGGCCGTCGAGGCGGCGCGCGCCGGCGAGCAGGGTCGCGGTTTCGCGGTCGTCGCGAGCGAGGTCCGCACCCTGGCCCAGCGCAGCGCGACGGCGGCCAAGGAGATCAAGTCGCTGATCAACCGGTCCGTGGAGACCGTGGAGGCCGGCAGCGCCGACGTGGCGCAGGCCGGCGACGTGATGGGCGAGATCGTCTCCAGCGTCGGCCGCATGACCGACCTGATGGGCGAGATCTCGGCCGCCGCGACCGAGCAGCGCGACGGCATCAACCAGGTGAACCAGGCCGTCGCCAACCTGGATCAGATGACGCAGCAGAACGCCGCCCTGGTCGAGGAGTCCAGCGCCGCCGCCTCCTCGCTGCGCGAGCAGGCCCAGCGCCTCGAGGAGGTCGTGGCCGTCTTCAAGGTGGCTTGACGACCGACCTCGTCGCCGAGCACGAGCACGAGCCTCGGGGCCCGGCATAGGCGCTCGGCGCTCGGTGATCGGTGATCGGTGATCGGTGATCGGTGATCGGGCACTCACGCGCCATGCGCGTCGAGCACCGCCTTCAGCCGTTCACAGCCGCGCTCGATCTGCGCCACGGGCGCGGTCGCCACGCTCAGCATCAGCCCGGCGCGCGCGAGCGCCGGACGCGCGTACCAGACCGACAGCGGCGCCGGCGAGATGCCGAAGGGAAACAGCGCGCGGGCGAGCGCCAGGTCCGACGCGCCCTCCGGCGTGCGGACCAGAACGGCCAAGGCGGCGGCGCGGTGCTCGAGCCCCAGGCCTTGCAACTGCGCGATCAACGCGTCGCGCTGCGCCAGGTAGAGCCGCTTCGTGCGTCGCAGATGGCGCAGGTAGTGCCCCTCGCGCAGAAAGCCGGCGATCGCCTGCTGGACCGCCGGCCCGGGCGGCGGCGCCAGACAGGCCGCCACCTCCGCCAGCCGCGGCAGCAGCGCGACCGGCGCCACCAGGAATCCCAGCCGCAATCGCGGATCCAGCGTCTTGCTGAACGAGCCGACGTGGAGCACCCGCCCCCGCGTGTCCAGCGAGGCCAGGGCCGGCGCCGCGCGGCCCTGCAGCTGGAGCTCGCTGAGGTAGTCGTCCTCCACGATCCATGCGCCCGTCCGCTCGGCCCAGTCGAGCAGCTGAAGCCGCCGTCGCAAGGACATCGTCACGCCGAGCGGCGCCTGCTGCCCCGGCGTGACCACGGCGAGCGCCGCATCCAGCGCGAGCCGACAGCCCTCCTCCACATCGAGCCCCTCCTCGTCCACGCGCACCGGCACGGTCTCGAGCCGGGCCAGCCCGAGCGCATGCCGGGTGAAGAAGAAGCCGGGCTCCTCCATCCAGGCGCGACGGCCCTCCACACCGAGCGCGCGCAGCGCGAGGCCCAGTCCCGCCGCATAGCCGGCGGTCACCAGGATCTGGTCGGGCGAGCACACGATCCCGCGCGCGATCGCCAGGTAGCCGGCGATCTCCCGCCGCAGCGCGAGCTCCCCGCGCGGATCCGGATAGAGCGGCGCGCCGCTGGTCTCCGCCGGCAGCGCCCGCGCGCGCAGCCTCGTCATGAGCTTGGCCGGCAGACTGTCGCGCGACGGGATCCCCGGCTGGAACAGACCCGGTCCGGCGGTGAGCTCCCGGTACATCGAGACGAAGGCCCCCGGGTCGATCGCCGCCGGCGAGACGCCGACCGCCATGCGGGCGTCGACGCCGGGACCGACGCCCGCGCCTGGACCTGCCCCTGAGCCGGCAGCCGCGCCCCCATGGGCATCGAGCCCCATGCCGATGGCGCGTCCCATCGTCGACGGCCGATGCGCGACGCGCGTCCCTGCCGACCGCGAGGCCTCGATCAGCTGCGCCGCGGCCAGCTTCTCGTAGGCCACGCGCACGGTGCCGCGCGCGACGCCCAGCTGAGCGGCCAGGTCGATCCACGATGGCAAGCGCATGCCGGCGCTGAGCACGTCGCGCTCGATGGCCGCGGCGATGCCGCGATGGATCTGATCGGACAAGGGCACCGGCGAATGCTTGTCGAGCCGGAGTTCGAGCGGTGAGGGTGTCATCGTGGTACAGCGCGTTTGACGATTCTTGGTGCTTCTCATTGCACCACCGAAGGCCAAGAATCCCTCCAACGAATCGCGAGGCCGCCTCGCCCGGAGGCCTCGCCCGATCGCCTCACCCTGCCCCTTTCCTTTTCCCTCTCCCTCTCCCTTTCCCCCTGGAGCCTCCCATGACCCAACGTCTCGATTACATGCAAGTCTCTCCCGCCGGCGTGAAGGCGCTGGGCGGCGTCTACGGCTATGTCGCCCAGTGCGGCCTGGCGCCCGAGCTCGTCGAGCTCGTCTTCCTGCGCATCTCGCAGATCAACCACTGCGCCTACTGCCTGGACATGCACACCCGCGACCTGCTCAAGAAAGGTGTGGCCGTCGAGAAGCTCGCGCTGGTGCAGGTCTGGGACGAAGGTGGCGCCCTCTTCGACGCCCGCGAACGCGCCGCGCTGGCCTGGGCCGAGTCCGTGACGCGCGTCGCCACGACCGGCGTCCCCGATGCCGACTTCGCCGCCGCGCGAGCCGTCTTCGGCGAGAAGGAGCTGGCGGACCTCACGATCGCGATCGGCCTGATGAACACCTACAACCGCCTGGCCATCAGCTTCCGCAACGTGCCGCAGGCCGTGGCGGCCGCGGCGCGCTGAGGCCTCGACCGTCGACGCGCTTTCCGGTCGCGGCCGCCGTCACCGTCCTGGCGGCCGCGACCCCCATGACTTCCGGCTCACGGCCGTGCGGATAGCGAAAAACTTGGCCTGAACGTGACCTAGGGAGAACCATAATACGGCCCCAAACGGTACCGCTACCAATTCAATGGCAGCGGGGTATCCGCCGTTTCCGCCCCGTTCTCGAGCGCCCCGACTCCGTTCCCGACGCCCGGCCAGGCAGCCTTCCGAGCCACCTCCCCAGAGAGCCGTCATGTCCCAACTCGTTTCCACGCGCCGTACCCTGCTGCTGGCGTCCGCCGCCGCCGTGCCCATCGTCGCGCTGCCCCTGAGCAGCCGCGCCAAGGGCCTCGAAGGCACCGAGCTGTCCCGCTATCAGCCGGTCTTCTTCAGCGCCGCCGAATGGAGCTTCCTCCTCGCCGCCTGCGACCGCCTGATCCCCGCCGAGGGCAAGGGCCCGGGCGCGCTGGAGACCAACGTGCCGGTGTTCATCGACCAGCAGCTCAAGGGCGGCCTGGGCGACGACGTCTACATGGCCGGCCCGCACAAGCCGGACGCGCCCGCGACGCTGGGCTTCCAGATGACGCACTCGCCGCAGGAGACCTACCGCATCGGCATCCGGCTGTCGCAGGCAGCCGCGCGCAAGCTGCATGGCAAGCCTTTCGAGCAGCTCGGCGCCGAGCAGAAGGACGCGCTCCTGACCGCGCTCCAGAAGAACGACGTCAAGTTCGCCGAGCTGGGCGACGACACGCTCAAGGCCTCGCAGTTCTTCGGGCAGCTGCTGTCCGACACCAAGAACGGCTACCTCGCCGACCCCATGTACGGCGGCAACAAGGACATGAAGGCCTGGGTCGCGATCGGCTTCCCCGGCGCCCGCGCGGCCTACACGGAATGGATCGACCAGCACGACCGTCCGTACCCGCTCGGCCCCGTGAGCCTGAGCGGCAAGCGGGCCTGAGGCCCGGCCTCCCCTCCCGAGCGCGGCCCCTCCCCGCGAGGACCGGCCGCTCCCGGACGCCGCACGGCGTCCGCTCCACAAGAAGTACGTCATGGCAAACATCACCAACGACGAGGTCGACGTCGTCATCGTCGGTCTCGGCTGGGCCGGCTCCCTCATGGCCATCGAACTGGCGCAGGCCGGGCTGAAGGTCCGCGCGCTCGAGCGCGGTCCGGACCGTCCGCCCTCGGATTTCGCCTATCCCAAGCCGGCCGACCAGTACGCCTACGCGACCCGCAACAAGGTCTTCGCCACGCCCAAGGAGGCGGCGCTGACCGTGCGCTACAACACTTCGGAAACCGCGCTGCCCACGCGCAAGTGGGGCGCCTTCGCGCCGGGCACCGGCGTGGGCGGCTCGGGCCTGCACTGGACCGGCGTGCTGATCCGCCCCACGCCCACCGACATCAAGCTCAAGACCTACGCCGACCAGGCCTACGGCAAGGGCAAGCTCGATCCCGAGATGCGGATCAAGGACTTCCCCTTCACCTGGGACGAGATCGAGCCGCACTTCGACTTCTTCGACAAGGTCTGCGGCCTGTCCGGCACCACCGGCAACCTGGGCGGGAAGATCCAGCCCGGCGGCGACCCCTTCGAGGGCCCGCGCTCCAGCCCCTACCCGCTGCCCGCGCTGCACGACACGCTGAACTGCTCGATGTTCGCGGACACCGCGCGCAAGCTCGGCTACCACCCCTTCCCGAATCCGTCGGCCAACGTCTCGCGCGCCTGGACCAACCCGTACGGCGCGCAGCTCGCGCC
This sequence comes from Mitsuaria chitosanitabida ATCC BAA-476 = NBRC 102408, assembly GCF_001598255.1. Lineage (GTDB taxonomy): Bacteria > Pseudomonadota > Gammaproteobacteria > Burkholderiales > Burkholderiaceae_C > Roseateles > Roseateles chitosanitabidus. Next base: position 108,777 of record NZ_BCYP01000030.1, on the reverse strand, counting down.
CTGCAACTACTGCGGCTACTGCAGCAAGTACCCCTGCCTGAACTACTCGAAGGCCTCGCCGCAGACGACCATCCTGGACGTGGTCAAGCGGATGCCCAACTTCGACTACAAGGTCAACGCCAACGTCATCCGCGTGGACCTGCACGCCGACAAGAAGACCGCCAAGGGCGTCACCTATGTCGACGAGCGCGGCAACCAGGTCTTCCAGCCCGCGAAGATCGTCATCCTGTCCAGCTTCCAGTTCGCCAACGTGCGCCTGATGCTGCTGTCGGGCATCGGCAAGCCCTATGACCCGGTGACCGAGACCGGCACCATCGGCCGCAACTACGCCTTCCTGTCCAACGGCGGCGCGACGCTGTTCTTCAAGGACAAGCACTTCAATCCCTTCGCCACCGCCGGCGCGACCGGCGAGATGTTCAACGACATCTCCCCCGGCAACTTCGACGACGGCATCAAGCTGGGCTTCATCGGCGGCGCCAAGATCCACAGCTCGCAGGCCACCGGCGCGCCCATCGGCGCGGCGCTGCCCAAGGGCACGCCGCAATGGGGCAAGGGCTGGAAGGAAGGGATGGTGGACTGGTACGGACGCTCGATGGGCGTGAGCATCACCACCACCTGCATGTCCTACCGCGGCCACTTCCTGGACCTGGATCCGACCTACAAGGACCCGTGGGGCATGCCGCTGCTGCGCATGACCTTCGACTGGCGTCAGAACGAGCTCAAGCTGCAGCGCTATCTGCGCGACATCGTGCTGAGGATCGCCAAGGAACTGGGCCCGGACGCGATCAACGAGAACTTCCTGGCGCTGGACGCGCATTGGGACATCACCAAGTACGTATCCACGCACAACGTGGGCGGCGCCATCATGGGCGCGTCGCCGCGCGATTCGGCGCTCAACAAGTACCTGCAGTCCTGGGACGTGCACAACGTCTTCGTGCCGGGCGGCAATGCCTTCCCGCAGAACTTCCAGGCCAACCCGACCGCGACCATCGGCGCCATCACGCTGATGGCGGCCAAGGCCATCAAGGAGCAGTACCTCAAGAACCCCGGCCCGCTGGTCCAGGCTTGAGCGGAGCACGACGACGATGAACACCCCGCAGTCCCCCAAGTCCTCCCTGCTCGCCCGCGTGCCGGCGATGCTCGGGCTCGTGCTGCCCGCCGCGGCGCTGGGCCTGGTCGCCGCCTACGCGGTGCACCGCCTGCCCGAGGCCGAGGCCGCCGCCGAGCCGACGACGCCCGCCCCCATCGACGCGGCGCTGATCCAGCGCGGCGAATACCTGGCCCGCGCCGGCGACTGCATCGCCTGCCACAGCGCGCCGGGCCAGGCCGCCTTCGCCGGCGGGCTGGCGATCGACAGCGGTCATGGGCTGATCTACTCGACCAACATCACGCCGGACCGCCAGCACGGCATCGGCGCCTACACCGAGCAGCAGTTCGCCGACGCCGTGCGCCAGGGCAGGCGGGCGGACGGTCAGCACCTGTACCCGGCCATGCCCTACCCGAGCTACGCCAAGGTCACCGATGCCGACATCCACGCGATGTACGCCTTCTTCATGCAGGGCGTGAAGGCGGACGCCTCGGTGCCGCCGGCCACGGACATGAGCTTCCCGTTCAACCAGCGCTGGGGCATGGGCCTGTGGAACTGGTTCTTCGGCGCGGACAAGCCCTTCCGCGGCCAGCCCGGCTGGAACGAGCAGGTGACGCGCGGCGCCTATCTGGTCGAAGGCCTGGGCCATTGCGGCAGCTGCCACACGCCGCGCGGCTTCGCGATGAACGAGAAGGCCTACGGCAGCGCGGAGGAGAAGTTTCTCTCCGGCGGCGACCTGGGCGGCTGGGAAGTGCCCTCGCTGCGCGGCCTGCCGCGCTGGAACGAGCAGGACGTCGTCGACTACCTGCACACCGGCCGCAACCGCACCGCGGCCGTCGCGGGCGAGATGACCTCGGTGGTCGAGCACAGCACCTCGCACTTGCAGGACGCTGATCTGCACGCGATCGCGGCCTATCTCAAGACCTTGTCGCCGGTGAAGGACCGCGCCGCCGACGTCCAGCCGCAGGGCGCGGCCGAGACGCAGCGCAAGCTGACCGCCGCGGTGAACCTGACGCTGGGCGAGCGGCTCTACCTGGACAACTGCGCGGCCTGCCACTTCGTGACCGGCCAGGGCGCGGAGCGCGTGTTCCCGCGCATGGACGGCGCGACGGTGGTCAACGCCGACAGCCCGAGCGCGCTGATCCACGTGATCCTGACGGGGGCGGCCACACCCTCGACGGCCAAGGCGCCGTCGGTGCTGGTGATGCCGGGCTTCGGCCATCGCCTGTCCGACAGCGAGGTGGCGACGCTGGCCACCTTCCTGCGCCAGGGCTGGGAGAACCGCGCCGCGCCCGTGAGCGAACGCGAGGTCGCCAGCATCCGAGAGAAGGCGGAGGCACAGGCGCCGGCCGTCGCGGAGAAGACCGCCGCGGCGCATTGATCGTGGCGCGCCGATCGCGGCGATTCGACCGGCGCGCGCCGAGCGCGGCGCGTGCGGTCCGTCCGAGACTCAGGTCGACGCGGGAGCGACGACCGGCGCGGGGGCGGCAACCGTCTCCTCGGCCGCCCGGATGAAGGCGGTGGCGCCCACGCCCCCGTCCATCCTCACCGGCGTGACGAAGAGATGGACCGCCACCCGCCGGCCGTCCTTGTGCAGCGCGTCGACCTCGAAGTGCTTGCGCATCATCGGGCCGTCGCCGGTGTGCTGCAGCCGGGCCATGCCGCGCAGATGGGCGCTGCGCATCTCGGGCGGGATGATGACCTCGTGCAGCGGCCGGCGGATCGCCTCCGCGTAGGTCCAGCCGAGGATCGCCTCGGCCTGGTGGTTCCATTCCATGACCAGCCCGCGCGGATCGATGCTGACGAAGCCGTCCGGCGCGTTCGCCAGCGCCTCGTGCAGGGCCGCGTCGCTGGCGCTCTGGTGCGGGGACGGGACCTCGGACCCCTCGTCGCGGGGATCGGCGGGTTGGAGCGTGAGCGTGTGGGTCGCGTCCCACCTCGGTCGACAGTTCACCGAGACGCTGCGCGTCCCCTTGATCAGGCGCTGGTCGTCCAGCGTGCCGACCGCCACATGCGCGACGGCCGAGTGCGTGGCCTCGATGCTCATGATCACGCTGCCGCATTGGGGGCAGAAGCGGCGCTCCAGGCCGTCCGTGCCGCGCCAGGCGGTGAGCGAGCCGCTGGCGCGGAAGGTCGCGGCATCGATGGGCAGCCAGGCCATGCCGGCGCCGCCCGACATGCGGCGGCAGATCTCGCAGTAGCAGACGGTGGCGGTGAGGTCGATGGCGTGGGCCGCGTACTCGGCGCGGGCGCAGGCGCAGTGGCCGTGCAAGACGATGGGCGTGTTCATGTCCCAGGCTCCCCGAAGGCTTCCGGATGCGGAATGTCTTCCCCGGATGTTCCCGCTTGGATCGCCCGGCGGCAAGTCGATCAATGACGGCAGCGGTTGTCGGGCGTCGCCTGACACCGATCCGGGGACACGGCGGCGCCGCGGACCGCGCCGTTCACCGCCCCTCCGTGGTGCCTCGCGCCCCACGTATTTCCGCCCGACATCCCGACATCGATTCTTCGATCCCCTCCTGCAAGCTCTCACAGGTTGACGCCCCGCGACCCGGCTCACTACCCTGCGCGTCCGCCTTGAAGAGCGGCTGACACGGCGGAACGCCGGCAGGGAGGATCCATGCAACAACTGACCCATCTGCTGACGCAGGCGCTGCGTGAGCTCGACCAGGTGCACCCGCCTTCTTCCGCAGCGCTGCAGACGCGGCGATTGCTGGCCGAGGCCCTCGCGAGCACGCGCCCCGCCCGCGCCCCCGTCGCCACGCGGCTGCGCGTCATCGTCGCGGACGACCATCTGCTCGTCCGCGACGGCCTGGTCGCGCTGCTCCAGCGCGAGCCCGACATCGACGTCGTCGCCCAGGCGCGCGACGGGCTGGAGCTCGTGCGCCTGGCCCGCGAGCACCGGCCCGATCTGCTCCTCGTCGACACCGACATGCCGGTCATGAACGGCCTGGAGGCCCTGCGCCGCATCCGCGCCGAGCCCATCGCCTGCAAGGCCGTCTGCCTCTCCTCCCGCGCCCTCCCGCGCGAGGTCGTCGCCGCCATCGACGCCGGCGCCCAGGGCTTCGTCCTCAAGGACAACTCCTTCGACGAGCTCGTGCGAGGCGTGCGCCGCGTCATGCAGGACCAGGTGTTCATCAGCGGCGAGCTGCTGCAGGGCACGCTCGCCGGCATGCGCCAGGATCCGCGCGAGCTCGCCATCACCCAGCTCACCCCCCGCGAGCGCGAGATGGTCCAGCTCTTCGCCGAGGGCTACAGCGCCCAGCAGATCGCCGACCAGCTCCACGTCAGCGCCAAGACCGTCGCCACCCACCGCGAGCACGTCTACGCCAAGCTGCGCATCCAGAGCATCGCCGAGCTCACCCGCTTCGCGCTGCGCGAGGGCCTCACCTCGCTCGACGCCCGCCCCCCGCGTTGATCCGCTGATCCGCTGTTCCCTCGATCCGTTGGCCCGTTGACCCGCCGCCCGCGGCGGTACCGGCGCGATGACCGCGCGGATGCTCCCTGCGCGACCGTCCGATCCCGCCCCGCGATCTCAGCACTTCCGCCGCGCCGAATCAGACGATTGCCGATGGGACCGGCACGACCCGCGCCCTACCCTTGCCGGACCAGCACGGACCTCCGGATCCGATCGCCAACCCAAGGGTCTCGAATGATCGACGCCGCCCTCAAGCAGGTCGCCCAGCAACTGAACCAGCACCTCCGTCATCGCCTCGGCGCCGACGAGGACCTGGTCGTGCTGACCAACCTGCTCGAGCAGAACGGCGGCCCCGTGCCGCTGGCGCAGAACAAGCTGGTGATGTTCCTCGCCGGCATCGAGCGCGACATGCTGGCCCACCGCGCCGCCGCGCCGGGCGGGCTGCAGTCGCGCCTGCAGTCGCCGGAACCGGTCTATCTGAACCTGCTGGTGATGTGCGCCGCCAACTTCAGCGGCACCAACTACACCGAGGCGCTCAAGTGCCTCTCGGCCGCGATCGCGTTCTTCCAGGCCCGTCCCGTGATGGACCACCTGAACTGTCCCGAGATGGACAGTGCCCTCGAGCGCCTCACGCTGAACATCGAGAACCTCAGCAGCGCCGAGATGCACAGCCTCTGGTCCATCCACAGCGGCCGCTACCTGCCCTCGGTGCTCTATCGCATCCGCCTGGTGAGCGTCGACGGCCAGTGGGCCCGCGGCCGCGACATCCTCATCAACCAGACCGACCGCGACGTGCGCGGCAACCTGTCATGAGCGCGCCGCTGCGTTTCGTCGAGCTGCTGCGCCTGCGCGTCGAGCACGACTACTTCGATGGCGGCCTCGCGCGCGGCCTGCGCTTCGAGCCCGAGCCCGACTGCGCCGCGTGGTTGCGCCGCCATGAGCTCATCGTCCGCCAGCGCGACGGCGCATTGCTGATCGCCGCGTCCGAGGCGCAGCTGCCGCGCCTGTGGGACGAGCTCCGCCTGCCGCCGGGTGAGCGGCCCGTGCTCGCGTGGACCTTGCGCGCCGGCGATCCGAGCCATGCGCTCTACACCGACCGGCGCGCGCGGCATCGGCTCGTGGCGGACGACGCCGTCGCCAGCGCCATCAGGAGCGCGGGCACCGGCGCTGCCGACGGCGGGCTGACGGCGTGGTCCGCGGCCTTGCCGCTGCGCGCCACGCTGTGCCTGCCCGCGCGGCGCAGCACCTGGAAATATCTGCTCGTCGGCGATTGGCCGGACGTGCCGATGGCGCTCGTCGAGCGCGAGGGCCGCGCCGAGTTCCGCCGCGACGAGCCCGAGACGCTGGACGACGGCCGCGTGGCCGCCGTCTTCCGCTCCACGCGCCGCCTGCCGCTGCGCGAGCGCGGCGCGCTGCGCCTGGAGCTGCGCGAGACCGACGGCGCCTCGCGCCGCCTGCTGACCCCCGTTCCCCTGGCCGCGCCCGCCGGCTTGATCTGCGAGCACCGCAACGGCCGCCGCCGGCCGGTCCACGAAATCTTCCTCAACCGCTGAATGCCGAAGGAGCCAGCCATGGCCGTGATGAAAACGCCTGGTGTCTACATCGTCGAGAAGAACGCCTTCCCCAACTCGGTCGTGGAAGTCGCCACCGCCGTGCCCGCGTTCATCGGCCACACCGAGTACGCGGACAACCGCAACGTGCCGCTGGCCATGAAGCCGTGGCGCATCAGCTCGATGGCCGAGTACCACCAGTTCTTCGGCGGACCGCCCAAGCCGGTCTTCAAGATCGCCGCGCCCGCCGACGGCCAGTCCGCCGACTTCCAGGCGGTGGCCGAGCGCGACAAGGATCCGCAGGGCTTCGTGATCCAGCAGGCCGACGGCGTCGAGGGCGGCCGCTTCGGCCTCTACCAGGCGCTGCGCCACTTCTATCAGAACGGCGGAGGGCCCTGCTACATCGTCTCCGTGGGCACCTACAAGGACGAGCTCGACAAGGAGCTCATGACCAAGGGCATCGACGAGCTGCTCAAGGAGCAGGAGCCCACCATGGTGCTGGTGCCCGAGGCGGTCAGCCTCAAGACGATCGACGACTGCAAGGACGTGCAGCAGGCCATGCTCGCCCACTGCGGCGGCAAGATGCGCAGCCGCATCGCGATCCTCGACATCTACAACGGCGACAAGGCGCTGAACGACAACCTCGCGCCGGTCGACACCTTCCGCGACAAGCTCGGCATCAACTACCTCGACTTCTCCGTCGCCTACTACCCCTGGCTCAACACCTCGATCGTGGGCGAGAAGGAGCTGAGCTTCGAGAACATCCACAAGGACAGCATCGCCACGCTGAAGTCGCTGATGCTGGCCGAGCTGCGCCTGGACGCCAAGCCCGCCGAGGACGCGCCGGCCCGCGACAAGGCCATGGCCGACGCCATCGCCGGCGTCGACACCGACTTCGAGGCCCAGGTCAAGGCCGCCTTCGACGAGCAGAAGAAGACCGATCCCAAGGCCAAGGACCCGACGCCCGACCAGATCAAGGCCGGCGTGCTGGCGCGCAAGGCGCTGCTCAACAAGACGCTGTCCAGCGTCAGCGGCGTCTTCAACACCGTGCTCAACGAGGCGCGCCGCCACCTCAACGTCATGCCGCCCGGCCCCGCCATGGCCGGCATCTACACGATGGTGGACAACAGCCGCGGCGTCTGGAAGGCGCCCGCCAACGTCAGCCTGTCCGGCGTGATCTCGCCGACGGTGTCGATCTCGGCCGAGCAGCAGGAGGACCTCAACGTCACCGCGCAGGGCAAGTCCATCAACGCCATCCGCAGCTTCATCGGCGAGGGCGTGCTGGTCTGGGGCGCGCGCACGCTCGACGGCAACAGCCTGGACTGGCGCTACGTCAACGTCCGCCGCACGATGATCATGCTGGAGGAGTCCTGCAAGCTCGCCGCCAAGGCGCTGGTCTTCGAGCCCAACACCGCCAATACCTGGGTGACCATCAAGAGCATGATCGCCAACTTCCTCACCGGCATCTGGAAGCGCGGCGGCCTCATGGGCGCGGTGCCCGAGGACGCGTTCAGCGTCCATGTCGGCCTGGGCGAGACGATGACCCCGGACGACGTCCTCGAGGGCATCCTGCGCGTGACCGTGCTCGTCGCCATGGTGCGGCCGGCCGAGTTCATCGAGATCACCTTCCAGCAGCAGATGCCGAAGTCCTGATCCCCGGCGCCCCGGCGACGACCCCCACGACCCACGACAGATCCGCGACAGGATCCACGACCCTAGGGAGCAACCGAAATGGCTGATGACGGTTCCAAGCAATCCACCAATGTCTGGCCCCTGCCGAAGTTCCACTTCCAGGTGAAGTGGGACTCGGCCGTCCTGTCCTTCGAGGAAGTCTCGGGGCTGGACGTCGAGGCCCAGCCCATCGAGTACCGGCACGGCGACAGCCCGGTCTTCTCGCCGATCAAGATGCCGGGCCTCAAGAAGTACGGCAACGTCACGATGAAGAAAGGCGTCTTCAAGTCGGACAACAAGTTCTGGGAATGGTTCAACACCATCAAGATGAACACGATCAAGCGGCTGCCGGTGACGATCAGCCTGCTCGACGAGGAAGGCAAGCCGACGATGGTGTGGACGCTGACCAATGCCTGGCCGACCAAGATCACGGGCACCGACCTGAAGGCCGAGGGCAACGAGGTCGCGGTCGAGACCATCGAGATCGCCCACGAGGGCCTCACCATCGCCAACGCCTGAGCCCACGCTAGGCCAGCCAGCCGTGGTCGACTTCGCCGAGCTGATCCAGGGCGACAACGTCCCGCCGCGCGGCGATCCGCCGCCGGCCTTCGCGTTCCGGGTCGAATTCCTGAACCTGCCCCAGCACCGCGGGCCGCTGCCCTGCTCGTTCCGCGAGGTCTCGGGCATGGACCAGACGCTCGACACCGAGGAGCTGGTCGAGGGCGGCGAGAACCGCTTCGTGCACCAGTTGCCCACGCGCCCCAAGGCGCGCCGGCTGATCCTCAAGCGCGGGCTGGTGGAGCGCGACTCGGCCTTCGTCACCTGGTGCCGGCTGAGCCTGCGCGGCGGCATGGAGCGGCCGCTCGACCTGGTCGACGTGAAGGTGCAGCTGCTCGACGCGAGCTTCGCGCCCTTGCAGGTCTGGACCTGCAACGGCGCCTTCCCCGTGCGCTGGACGATGGCGCCCTTCGACGCGATGAAGAACGATGTGGCGATCGAGGAGATCGAGCTGGCCTACCGCGACTGCTGGGGGCCGCAATGACGAGGCCGGACCAGGCGCCGGCGAGGAGCCCGACATGACGCTGGAAGTTCGCCAGTTGGTGCTGCGCGCGCAGGTGCGCGGCGGACCGGACGACGAGGACGAGGTCGACGCGGACGGCCGGGACGGCGCGCGCGCCAGGCCCCGCTCCGGCGGCGCCAAGGCCGCCGGCGGCTGCGGCGGCGGCGAGGACGACCCGTGCGAGGACAAGGAGACGCTCAAGGAGGAGATCCTGGCGGCCTGCAAGCTGTGGCTGCGCGAGCAGCTGCGCGCCCACACCGAACGGTGACGCATGGCCAGCCAACCGCTCACGATCACCGCGCTGGACATCTCCGGCGACCCACCGCAACCGATCTCCGGCAAGACCTACCGGCTCATGATCAATCCGGCCGAGTTCTCGCACACGCGCAGCATCTGCTACAACACCCGCCGCACCTTGGGCCAGACCAACAACGCGACGCGGTTCTCGGCGATGAACCCGGACCGGATCGCCTTCAGCGTCGTGTTCGACGGCACCGGCGTGATCCCGCCGCGCAAGGACCAGCCCGACGACGTCGCCGGCCAGCTCGACGCGATGTGCGCCGTCATCTACAAGTACCAGGGCAAGGACCACGAGCCCAACCACCTGCGCGTGGGCTGGGGGAAGCTCAGCTTCGACTGCCGGCTCACCACCTTCAACACGACCTACACGCTGTTCAAGTCGGGCGGCGCGCCGCTGCGCGCCAAGGTCGAGCTGGCGATGACCGGCTTCGCGACGCCGCAGGACCAGGTCCTGTCGGCCAGCCCGTCCTCGCCGGACCTCAGCCACAGCGTGCTCGTCGTCGCCGGCGACACCCTGCCGCTGCTGTGCCTGCGCATCTACGGCGACGCGCGCTACTACCCCGAGGTGGCCGCGTTCAACGGCCTGTCGAGCTTCCGCCGCCTCGATCCCGGCACGCGGCTGCACTTCCCGCCGCTGGCCTGAGGAGCACGACCATGCCGGCCGCCGCCCCCAGTCCCGCCCTCACCGACGCCGGCGCGCTGCGCGTCGTCGTCAGCAGCGCGGGCGAGGACCAGGCCGAGCTGCCGCTGATCTCGGTCAGCGTGCGGCACGCGCTGAACACCATCTCCTGGGCCCGGCTCGTCATCGCGGACGGCGACATGACCACGGGCAAGCTGGAGATCGCCGACGGGGCCCTGTTCCGCCCCGGCACGGCGATCGTCGTCAAGGCCGGCTACGGCGACGACGACCTCGTCGCGATCTTCCGCGGCGTGGTCGTGCGCACCGGCTTCAAGGTCGGCGGCAACAACTACGCGCGGCTGGAGATCGACTGCCGCCACACCGCCTTCCGCGCGACGCTGGGCCGCCGCAGCGCCCATTACGTCGACCAGAAGGACAGCGCGATCCTGGAGACGCTGCTCAGCCGCCACGGCGTCAGCGCGAAGGTGACCGCCACCACCGTGCAGCATCCCGAGCTCGCCCAGCACCACTGCTGCGACTGGGATTTCATCGTCGCGCGCGCCGACGCCACCGGCATGGTGCTGCACATGGCGGGCGAGGACCTGGTGGTCGAGCCGCCGGCCTTCGACCAGGCCCCGGTGCTGGGGGTGACCTGGGGGCGCGACCTGATCGACTTCCAGGCCGACATCGACGCCCGCACGCAGTGGACCTCGGTGCAGGCCAGCAGCTGGGACCCGTCGCAACAGGACGTGCTGACGGGCGAGTCCAAGCCCCCCTCGGACCCGCCCGACGGCGGCGACCTGTCGGGCTCGGACCTGGCCGCGATCGTCGGCCTGGACCCGCTGCCGCTGCAGAGCTGCGCGCCGCTGGGCAAGGACGCGCTCGACGTCTGGGCAAGCGCGGCGCAGACCCGCGCGACGCTGGCGCGGCGCCAGGGCCGCATCGGCTTCCAGGGTCACGCGGCGGCGGTGCCGGGCGCGGTGATGGCGCTCAACGGCCTGGGCGCGCGATTCGGCGGCCACGTGTACCTCACCGCGGTCCAGCACGAGCTGACCGACGGGGAATGGACCACCCACGCCGAGTTCGGCCGTCACGCCGACTGGCATGTCGAGCGCGCCGATGTCGCCGCGCCCGCCAATGGTGGGCTGGTCCCCGGCGTCAGCGGCCTGCAGGTCGGCGTCGTCATGAAGCTGGACGAGGATCCGCTCGGTGAGTTCCGCATCCAGCTGCGCCTGCCCGCGCTGCAGGCCGAGGCGCCCGGCATCTGGGCGCGGCTGGCGCAGGCGCATGCGTCGAGCGGCTTCGGCCACTTCTTCGTGCCGGAGATCGGCGACGAGGTGCTGGTGGGCTTCCTCAACGACGACCCGTCCTTCCCGGTGGTGCTGGGCGCCCTGTACAGCAGCCAGCACCAGATGCCCTACGCGCCGGAGGCGAAGAACAACACCAAGGCCATCGTCACGCGCTGCCTGCACCGCCTCGAGTTCAACGAGGAGGACAAGATCATCACCCTCGTCACGCCCGGGAAGAACACCGTCGTGCTGGACGACAAGAACAAGCGCATCCGGCTCGAGGACGAGAACGGCAACAGCGTGGAGCTCGCGCCCGGCGGCATCACGCTGGACAGCCCGAAGGCGATCTCGATCACGGCGGGCACGACGATGTCGCTCAAGGCCGCCACCGGCATGACGCTGAACTGCGATGCCGACATCAGCGCCAGCGGCGCCAACATCACCGCCGAGGCCAAGATGACCTTCACCGGCAAGGGCTCCGCCGCGGCCGAGCTGTCCGCCGCCGGACAGACGATCGTCAAGGGCGCGATGGTCATGATCAATTGAGCCCGAGGACCCGCCCCATGCCGCCCGCCGCCCGCCTCACCGACCTGCACACCTGCCCGATGGCGACGCCCGGCCTGCCGCCCGTCCCGCATGTCGGCGGGCCGGTGATCGGCCCGTGCGTGCCGACCGTGCTGGTGGGCAAGCTGCCGGCGGCCGTGGTCGGCGACACCGCGGTCTGCGTCGGTCCGCCCGACGCGATCGTGCAGGGATCGGCGACGGTGATGATCGGTGGCCGGCCGGCCGCGCGCATGGGCGACGCGACCGCGCATGGCGGGCAGATCGCGCTGGGCCTCTTCACCGTGATGATCGGAGGCTGAGATGAACTTCCTGGGCCGTGGCTGGAGCTTCCCCCCGCGCTTCGACGCCGACCGCCGCGCGGTCATGGTGGCGGGCGTCGAGGACATCGAGGAAAGCCTGCGCATCCTGTTCCGCACCCGGCGGGGCGAGCGCGTCATGCAGCACGCCTACGGCACGGCGCTGCATCAGATGGTCTTCGAGGTGATCAACGACCACACGCTGACCGAGCTGCGGGTGATGCTGGAGAAGGCGGTGGTGCACTTCGAGCCGCGCATCGAGCTGGAACGGCTGGCGATCCGCGTGTCCGAGGACGATCTCGGCACCCTGCTGCTGGAGCTCGACTACCACGTGCGCACGACCAACACGCGGCACAACATGATCTATCCGCTGTACCTGGACCAGGCCACGCACCCGGTCCTGGCCGGCTGAGCGCGGAGCGGCCATGCATCCGGGATCGCAACAGGACCAACGGCTGCCGGCGGCGCTGACGCCCGGCTACGCGCGCCCGGACGAGCAGCGCGTGGCCGATCGCCTCGTGCGCGTGCAGGCGCTGGCGCGGCAACTGCGCTTCGTGGACGCGCAGGGCCGCGCGGCCGGACGCTGGAGCGACGCGCTGGAGCGGGACGGCGCGATGCTGATGGCCGAGCTGGCGACGCTGCCGGTGGCGGCCTGGCAGGCGCGGCTGCGCGACGACGGTCCGTGGCACGACGCGACGCTGCGCGCGCAATGCCTTGGGCTGGCGCGGCGGGTCGACCGCTGGTACGGGGCGTTGCGGGAGCAGGCGGAAGCCCGGCCCCACGACGATCGGCTGTTCCGCCCGGTGGCGGCGTGGCTGGGGGAAGCCGTGCGCGAGCAACTCGGCCCCCGGCTGCGCCCGCTGCTGTCCGACGCGAGCGGCTCGCCCGCCGCCGCGGCGGTCCGCGGCGGGCCGCCCGATCCGCTGGCGGCCTGGCATGCCGACTGGCGAGGGGGCCGGTCGGGCGACGCGGCGCCGGCCGCCTTGCCCGCCCGCGACGACCGGCTGTTCTGGCTCGCGCTGTGCCGCGTGCTGCTGCGGCTGCGCGAGCTGGCCGCGCAGCGCTTCGAGGCCGCGCTGGCCGGGGGGCACCACGATCCGTCGATGGGCCTGCTGCTCGCCTGGACGCAGCTGCTGCATGTCAGCCGCGCGCCGCTGAACGCCTTCGACGAGCGGCTCGTCGATCACTACTACGCGGAGCGCCTGGCGCTGCCTCGCCATCCGGCCGGGCCGCAGCGCGTCTGGCTGGTGCTCGACGCGGCGCCGCTGCTGGCCGAGCCGGTCCCGCTCGATCCGGGTCAGCGCTTCGTCGCGGCGCTGCCGCGCGGCAGTCGCAGCTTCGTGATCGAGCAGCCACCCGCCCTGCAGCCGCTGCGGGTCGCGCGCCTGCTGAGCTTGCGGCAGATGCGTGATCCGCTGATCTCGCCGCAGCGCGAGTACGGCTACGCCAGCAGCATCGCCGCCGCGGACCTGGTCCCGCCCACGCCCGAGTCCGCCGCCGAATCGCGCGCGCCCGCCTGGCCCGCGCTGGGCGGCGGCGTGGCCTCGCAGCCGGCGCGGCTGGGCCTGGCGATCGCCTCGCCCCTGCTGCTGCTGCGCGAGGGCACGCGGCGCCTGCAGCTGACGCTGGAGATCGCCGGTCCGGCGCTGCCGACACCGGTGAGCGAGGACCACGGCAAGGCCGCGTTCCTCGCGGCGGGCGCCTTCGAGCGGGTGGCGCACGCCGCCTCCGGCCAACCGGAGCCCGGCCCGCGCGAGCGCGAGGACCGGCTGTGGTGCCGCGTGACGCGTCTCTGCCCCCCGCTCGGGCGGCAGCCCTGGCTCGCCTACCTGTGGGCGCGCTGCCTCGCGAGCGCCGATCCGGACGCCCTCGCCCGGCGCCTGGGCCGCTTGCTGGCGGTGTGGCTCTGCGGCACGGCCGAGGACCTCGAACCTGGCGCGCTCGCGCTGCTGCGCCGTCATGCGCGCCACGTCTTCGATCGCGCCGGGCTGCGCCCGCCCGCGGTCGACGTCGATGACCCGCTGGCCATGCTCTACAACGACCAGCCGCTGGAGCGCTCGCTGATCTTCAACCGCGTGTTCCACGATGCGTGGCGCGTGCGCGCCAGCGGTGACGCCGGATGGCTGGAGCTCGGCGCCGCGCTGGTGGCCTGGCCCTCCGACGGCATCCGCGGCCTGCAGCTGCGCCTGCAGATCGGCGCGGACCTGCCCGCCGTGGGCATCGCCAGGCCCGCGATCCACGGCCCGGGCTGGCCGGCGCAACCGGTGCTGCAACTGCTGCTCGACGGCCGCAGCCGGCTCTTCCCGGCGAGCCTGCTGCAGCAGCTCGCGCTGGCCGCGGTGCGCGTGGTCGTCGATGTCCAGGGGCTGCGCTCGGTGCAGATCAACAACCAGCTCGGCCAGCTCGATCCGAGCAAGCCCTTCCTGCCCTTCGGCCCGCTGCCCGACACCAGCGCCTATCTGCAGTTCAGTCATGTGGAGCTGATGCGCAAGCCCTTGACCCGACTGCGCGCGCGCCTGCGCTACGCGTCGCTGCCGGCGCTGGGGCTCGCCGAGCAGTACGACGGCTATCCCGACGGACCGTGGACGCCGGACGTCTTCCGCGTCCGCGCGGAGCTGCTGCGCGACGGCCGCTGGCAGAACGCGGACCTGCCCTCGATGGCCCTGTTCCCCGCGACCGTGGACGGCCGGCCGGACGAGGAGCAGACCCTGGACCTGTCCTCGCCGGCCTGGCTGCGCCTGCATGCGCCGCAGCCGGAGGCCACCGGCGCGGACTACTCGCTGCGCAGCCGGCAAGGCTTCTTCCGCCTGCGGCTCGACGGCCCGTCGGCCGGCTTCGGCCATGCGCTCTACCCGCGGGTGCTCGGCGAGCGGCTGACCGCCAACAGCCGCCGCAAGACACCGCTGCCCCCGCCCCTGGCGCCCTACACCCCGGTGCTGGCCTCGCTGCGCGTGGACTACACCGCCCAGGAGCGCGTACTGCCGCGGCCCGGCGCCACGGAGCTCGGCATGGCCGGGCTGGTGGCCGGCAGCGGCCCCGGCGGCGGCGAAAGCGCGTCCAGCCAGCTCTTCCATCTGACGCCCTTCGGCGTGCTGCCGCTGCGCCACCTCCCGGGCCGGCACGCGGTGACGGTGCTGCCCGCCGAGCCGGCCGAGGGCCAGTTGCTGATCGGCCTGTCCGGCCAGGCGCCGTCGGGGACCTTGAGCCTGCTGTTCCTGCTGCGCGCGGAGTCGGCGGCGGAGTCGCTCGGCCGGCCCGGCCCGGCCCTGCGCTGGCAGGCCTGGTGCGACGGCGACTGGCGCACGCTGGAGCCGCATCGCGTGCTGCTCGACGCCACGGACGGCCTGCTGCGCAGCGGGCTGGTGCTGCTGGACCTGCCCGCCGGCATGAGCGCGGACTGCCCCGCGCTGCCGCCGGGTCTGTTCTGGCTGCGGCTGCTCGGCGACGGTCAGGGGCCGGCCGACCTCGACCTGCTCGCCGCCATCAAGGGCGTGTGGGCCAACGGCGTCGCGGTGCGGCTGGAGGGCCCGCCGCGCGACGAGGTCCTGCCGCCCGGCAGCATCCGCGCGGCGCAGACACCGGTGCCCGGCCTGGCCGGCATCCGCCAGCCCTGGCCGTCGCTGCCGCAGCGCCTGGCCGAGGATCGCGGCGCCTGGAAGCAGCGCGTCGCCGAGCGGCTGCGCCACCGCGACCGCGCCGTCACGCCGGGCGACATCGAGCGCCTGGTGCTCGAGACCTTCCCCGGCGTGTTCAAGGTCAAGTGCCTGCCGCGCTCCTCGCGCCGTTCGGACCGGAGCATGGGCCGCGACGGCGACGGCCGCGACGATCGCATCGTGGTGGTCGTCGTGCCGGCCCTGCCGCCCGGTCACGACGTCGACGGCACCGAGGCGCCGCGCCTGGACGCGGCGACCTTGCTGCGGGTGCGGCGCTTCCTGCTGCCACGGATGGCGCCGGGATACGCGCTGCTGGTGCGCAACGCCACCTACGACCGCATCCAGGTCCGCGGCACGCTGCGGCTGGCTGCGGGCGAACCCGCCGGCCGCCGGCTGCGCGAGCTCAACCAGGCCCTGCGGGACTTCCTGTCGCCGTGGCGCCCGGGCGGACTCACCGCGCGTTTCGACTGGCGCCTGCGCGCCGAGGAGGTCGAGGCCTACCTGCGCGCGCAGCCTGGCGTCGAGGCCGTCGGCGGCGTCTCGCTGCTGCAGGTCACCCGGGATGACGGCGGCCTGTTCCGCTTCGGCGACTCGGCGCGCGGCGACCGGGTGCTGCGGCCGCGCGCGCCCTGGAGCCTGGCGCTGCCCACCCGAGGCCACCTGCTCGAACTCACCGACGACCCCGGCGAGCGGCCGGCCGTCAGCGGCCTGGCGCAGCTCAGCGTCGGCGGCAGCTTCATCATCGGGCGGGCCGTCGCATGAAGACCGTCAACCGCGAGACCCTCAAGAACTACTTCCGCGACGGCCAGATGCCGTCGCAGCGGCACTTCGAGGCCCTCATCGATTCCATGCTCAACATGAACGACGAGGGCTTCCGCAAGACCGTCGAGCATGGCGAGCAGCTGTACGCGCCGATCGGCCATGACGCGCTGATCAGCTTCTATCGCGACCAGCAGCCCGACGATCCGCTGTGGCAGATGCGCCTGGGCCGCGTCAACGACCAGCTGCAGTTCCACGCGCCGGTGAACGTCGCGCCGGGCGCGGCGCCCGACGCGGCCGGCGGGACGACGGATCGTCCGCGGCCGCCGGCGATGACGCTCGATGGCCGGCAGCGCGTGGGTCTGGGCACCGAGGACCCGCGCGCGCGGCTCGACGTCCGCGGCGTCGCGGCGGCGGAAGGCCGGCTCGGCACGTTGCCCATCGACCCGGCGCTGCACAAGGCGCTCAAGGCCGACGGCCAGTGGCACGACCTGACCCCCAAGCTGCATGGCTGCCAGGGCTTCGAGGTCATGGCCGGCGCGGGGCTGCCGCACAGCGGGCATTTCGGCCTGGTGCACGCGATCGCGCTGAGCACCTACAACCCGACGCCGAGCTGGTTCCCCAGCCGCGGCAGCCGGCGCGGCATCCGGCAGACCCAGGCCTGGTGGGGCCGGCGCTGCGACAAGATCGAGCTGCGCTGGCTCGGCAGCCAGGGCCGCAACGCGAGCTATCAGCTGCAGATCCGCAGCGGCTGCCGCTTCGGCGACGACGTGCCGCTGCGCGTGCAGCTGACCAAGCTGTGGTTCTGGCCGGAGATGCAGGCGGACGACGCGAAGCCCGACCCGAGCTGGGGAGTCGATCCATGAGCGCGCGATCGGCCCTTCGGGACGCGATGCCGGACCGGCCTCGCGGCGCGGCGTCCCTGCCCCGCACGATTCCTCGCAAGGCCGAGCCCGACGCGTTCGGCTTCGACGCGCTGCGCGCGCTGGCGATCGAGCGCGCGCAGGCCGCCAGCGGCGACCTGTGGACCGACTACAACCTGCACGACCCCGGCGTCAGCCTGCTGGAGGCGCTGTGCTTCGCGCTCACCGAGGACGTCTTCGCCGCGCGGCAGCCGGTGCCGACGCTGCTGGGCCTCGACGAGGCGTCGCCGCTCGCGGCCTGGGAGCGGCTCGGCCTGCACGACCGGGAGGCGCTGCTGCCCTGCCGGCCGGTGAGCGAGGCGGACTGGCGCCTGTGGCTGGGCCATGCGCTGCCGGGGGCGCGTCAGCTCGCCATGAACGCGCTGAAGGACTGGCGCGGCCGGGCCGTCGGCCTGTGGCGGATGACGCTGCAGGCGAGCACCGACCGGCCCGACGGTGACCGCCGCCTGCGCGAGCGGGCGTTGCGGGCCTTCCACGCGGCCCGCGCGCTGGGCGAGGACCTGGCGGAGCCGCCGCGGCTGCTCGCGCCGCGCTGGGTCCGCCTGGACGTCCAGTTGAGCGTCACCGGCGAGCGCGACCTCGGCGACCTGCTGGCCGAGGTGCTGCGGCGCTGCGATGCCGGCATGTCCCGGCGCGTGCAGACGCCGCTCGACGGCCAGGACGATCCGGAGCCGCCGGCCGGCTTGGCGGACGATCCCGACCTGCCCGGCGGGCCCATGGGGCGGCCGACGACGCGCGCCGAGCGCCGCTGGCTCGCGGAGGACGATGACTTCCTGTACGCCAGCGACCTGGGCCGCCTGTTGCAGGAGGTGCCCGGCGTGGCGAGCGTCGAAGGGCTCCGGCTGCGCGCCGTCATCGACGGCGACGACCGTCCCGAGGACCTCACCGCGCCGCCCGGCAGCGTCGCGCGGCGCGGCCGGGACTGGGCGCTGCGGCTGCGTTGGCCGTCGTCGCCGGAGGAGCTGCGCGGCTGGGTCGTGCGGCGCGACGGGCTGCGGGTGCAGCTGCCGGAGGAGGCCCTGCTCACTCAGCTCGCGCTGCAGCGCCGCGTCGACCATGCGCGCGACGCGGCGATCCTGCGGGCCGAGGCCGCGAAGACCATGGGCGGCGAGCGCCTGGACGCGCCTGCGCCCCTGCCCGCGCGACGCGACGGGCACCTCGCCGCCGTCGGCGCGCTGCCGCCGCTGTATCACGAGGCGCTGCAACTGCGCGACGCGGCGCAGCCGGGGCTGCGCGCGCAATGGGCCGGTTATGCGGCCCTGCTGGAACTCGGCCTCAACCAGGCCCAGCAACAGCGCGAGCAACTGCCGCGGCTGTTCGCGCTCGACGATCCGGATTCACGCAGCTACTGGCATGAATGGCCCGGCGACGCGCAGCTCCCCGGGGTCGAGTCGCTGTACCTGGTCAATCGCCGCGAGGCGCAGGACGACCTCGCGCTGGATGCCGACCGCCTCGAGCGCCGGCATCGCTTCCTCGACTTCCAGCTCGCGCTGCACGGCGAGGTGCTCGACCAGACCGTGCTCGACGGCCTGCCGCGCTATCACGCGCCGGACGCGTGGCGGCGGCACCTGCTCGCGCAGAAGCGGCAGTTCATGCGGCGCGTGATCCGCCTGGGCCGCGATCGTGGCGCCGGCGCGGACTACGGCCGACCACTGTTCGGCGACCTCGACAACACACCGCCCCTGCAGGAGCGGCTCGGGTTGATGCTCGGGCTGGCGCGCACGGAGAGCCGGCGGCTGACTCTCGTGCTGGAGACGCTGCAGAAGCACGGCGTGCGCTTCGAGCGCGAGTCGCGGCGCTCACCGCGGCCGCGGCCGCCGTCGGATGACGGGGCGCCGTCGGCGGACAGGGCGCCCTCCGGCGCGCAACGGGTGGAGGCCCTGTCCACACAGGACCGGCGGCAGCCGGTGCGACGCCTGCTCGATCCGGCGCTGCCGCGACTGCCCCGCTCGGCGGTGGACTGGAAGGAGCTCGCCGCGAGGCTCCGGGCGTGGGCCGCGCGACAGGACCTGGCACGAGTGCCGCCCGCCTTGTTGCGCGCGGCCGTCGATCCCGGCCGCTTCCGCCATGACGAGGCGGGCCGGCTGCGCCTCATCGCGGACAACGACAGCGACTGGGTGATCGCCGACGGCATGGCCGAGGACGCGGCGCTGCGGCTCGCGCGGGAGCTGCACGCCGCCGCCTGCCTGCTGCAGGCCGACGGCGAGGGGCTGCATCTGGTCGAGCATCTGCTGTTGCGGCCCGTCGGCGCGCCGACCCCGGAGGGTTCCCAGGTGCCGGCGCTGACCGACGCGGATCGTCGTGTCAGCGTGGTGCTCGCCGGCTGGACCGCGCGCGGCCGCGACGAGCGCTTCCGGATGCTCGCCGCGCAGGCGCTGGAGCGCGAGGCGCCCGCGCATCTGCGCTGCGAGCTGGTGTGGCTCGACGCGCGGGACCTGTTGACCTTCGAGCATCGGTGGGTCAAGTGGCTGGATCAGCGACGAGCGTACGAGACGGCATTGCTCGCCGGGGAGGCCGCGGCAGACCTCATCGGCGCGCTCGACGAGGCGGCGTCCGCGCTCGGCCGCTGGTTCCAGCGCCGGCGCCCGGGACCCTCGATGCGGCCCGGCACCTCCGAGCCCGGAGACCGGACATGAGCGGACACCCTCGCCTCGCCGGGTCCCCGGGGACGACCGCGAGGCCCACGCATCGCGTCGAGACGCTGCGGTTGGAGCTCGGTCATCGCAATGAGCGCGAGGCCCGCGGCGCGCATGAGCTGCATGACCGGCTGATGCGCTTCCTGCGCCGTGACGGCCTCGCCGCGATCGAGGACTGCTTCGACGGCGCCTGCCCGCCGGGCGAGGTCTGGGTCCTGCCGCGATTGACGCTCGACCTCGGCGTGCTCGACCGCCATCAGGACGATCGTCAATGGCTGGAGCGGCTGACCCGCTCGCTGAAGGCCGAGCTCGCGCGCGCCGCGCTGCAGCAGGACGCGCCGGTGCATCCACCGCTTGCCATCGCGCGCGGCGACGGCGAACGGCACGAGGTCGACCAGTTCCTCCATTACCTGCGCCACGGGCACCTGCCCTGGGGCCTGACGCTGAGCGGACGGCGCGCGTTGTCGGGCTGGCTGGCGCGGCTGGCGCATCGCCAGGGCGCGGCGCTGTGGCGCGCGCTGCAGCAGGACCCGGCGCGGGACCGGCTGCTCGCGCGGCTGTCGCGAATCACGCCGCACGGCGGCTTGCAGGCGCTGGTCGCGCAGCGTGACCCGCGCCTGGCCGCCACCTTGCAACAGATGGACGACGAGGTGCTGCTGCCGCTGCAAGGCCGCGGCCGGCTCAGCGCCTACCAGCGTGGCCGTCTGCAGCAGGCGCTGCGCGTCGCGGCGCTGGAGCAGCTGTGGGACGCGCGCGGCGCGGGACTTGGAGGGCGCGGACGCCGGGCCCTGCTCGGGACCTGGCGCGCGCTGCTCGCGGACGCGCTGGGCGGCGGGTGGCGCGGCGATCTCGCGGCGCTCGCCGGCGGCGGGCGATCGGACACGGGCGGCGACGGCAGCAGCGTCGGACGCGGTGGGGGTGCCGGACGCCACGGCGCGAGCGGGGTCGGCGCGGGCGGCTTCGGCGGTTTCCACGGATCGGCAGGCCCGGACGGGATCGGCGGGATGGGGGGTGCCCTCGGCGCCGCGCCGCGCGCCGGCAGCCTGGTGGCCTTGCTCGTGGGCGGACGAACCGGTGCCATGGATGTCGCCGCGCTGCCCGACACCGTGGCCGCATCTCCGGGCCGCACCTGGGAACAGGCGCTGATCCAGTTGCAGGGCCTGCTCCGCCAGCGTCGGCCGGGTCAAGGCGACCGGCTGCGCCGACTGCTGACGCAGCTCGCCGCCTCGCATCCGATGCTGCTGCGCCGGCGGCTCCGCGCCTGGGCGATGCAGCGGCGTGAGCGCCGGACCTGGTCGCTCGCGCTGGAGCCGGCCAGCATGGCCGTGCTGCTGGGTGCGATGAGCCCGCGACCCGCGCCCGAGCTCGCGGCCTCGGCCGGGCAGCACTGGGCCGAGTCCCTCCGGCAGACCGCGCTGCGGTTGCACCGGGAGGCGCCTGCCACCCATCGCCCCGGTCCGAGCCGATTGCAGGCGCTGCTGATGCAGGCCAGCCTGCGCCACCTCGCCGAGGGCAAGCGGCCGCCGGACCAGCATTCAGGCTGGCTCGCGCTGTGGCGGAAAGCCTGGCTCGACTGGGACGACGCGGATGACCCGCCGCCGATGTCGTCGCGAGGAAAGCCGGCCTCGACGTCAGCGCCCTCCTCCTCGGCGCTCGGCCCCGACGATCGCCCGCCGCCGCCGAGACGGCGCGGCGCCGGCGCGACGGACGCGACGGATGACGCCCTGCTCCACCTCGAGCGCGCCTGCCACGAAGGCCGCTGGCGCTGGCCGCAGCGGCTTCGGCTGGCGCGGCTGCTGGAGACGGCGCAGGGCTGCGATCGCTGGCTGCACCTGCTCACCGAGGACCGCCGCTGGCGGATGCTGCAGGCGCAGTTCGGCGCGATGGCGGGCCCGTTGCGGCAGCGCGCGGGGCGGCTCGAGGGCTGGCTGCGCGGGCTGGTGCGCGAGCCCGCGGCGGCGCTCGCCGAGCACTGGCGGCGCCTGTGCCGCCACCTGTTCATCCGAGGCCTGAGCCCGGACGCCGCGTCCCTGCGCCGCCATTACCAGGACGAGGCCGTGCCGCGCGCCCTGGGCGCGCCTGGGGCCGCCGACGCCCTCGCCGACAGCGACGGTCCCGTCGTCACGCGTGACACGTCCGCCCGTCCGGCCCGGCGGCCCGATGAGCGCGAACCGGTGTGGGTCGACGATGCGGGTCAGGTCTTGCTCGCGGCCTACGCGGAGCGGCTGTTCAAGCACCTGGACCTGGTCCGCGACGGCCGCTTCGTCGACGACGCCGCGCGTGCCGCCGGCGTCCAGTGCCTGCAGGCGCTGTGCCACGGTCCGGAGCCGGCGCCGCCCGACGAGTCCTGCACCGCGCTGTCGCGGCTGCTCTGCGGCGTCGGATCCGACACGGTACTGCCGCTGCCCGCCCCGCTCGACGACGAGCGCGCCACGCTGCTGGAACAGCTGCTGAGCGCGGTCATCGCGCACTGGTCGGCGGTGGGCCGGACCTCGGTCGCCGGACTGCGCGAGAGCTTCCTGCAACGCCAGGGCCGGCTGCACGAGGAGCGCGTCCCCGCCGGCGAAGCGCGGCGCTGGCGGCTGCGCGTGCAGACGCGCGGCTTCGATGTCCTGCTGGATCGCCTGCCGTGGAGCTTCCACACGATCCGCCTGCCCTGGATGCAAGGAGCGCTGCATGTGGAATGGCGCTGACACCCCGCACGTCCGCGCGCTGGGGCTCGAGCTCGACTGGCTGGCGCGGGCGCTCGACCGCCGTCTGGCCTGGCACTTCCGGCAGGAGGATCGCCGGGACGACCGCGGCGCCGACGACGGCGGCGGCGGCGGCGGGCTCGATGCCGCGACCCGCATGCTCGCCGAGCTGCCGCCTCCGCCGGCGCTGCCGGCCGGCAGCGAGCTCCGCCGCTGGGTGGAGGACTTCGACATGACCGCGACGCATCGCCTGGTGCTCGCGCTGGCGATGGCCGCGCATCTGCGACCGGCGACGCTGGATCTCTTCTTCATGCGCAATCAGCACCTGGACCGCGGCTTCACCGAGTTCGGCGGCATCAAGGCGCTCGCGCACGGCGGCTTCCTGCCCACCGGCGAGACCGCCGCCTTCCTGGTCGCCGACGATTCGCTGCCGGCGCGCTTCGCGCTGCTGGCCTGGCTGGACGGCCCGCAACCCTTGAGCGACGCGGGCTACCTGCGCGTGGACAGCCCGCCGCCGGGCGAGCCCCGGCTGGCGGGCCTGCTGCTGCTCAGCGACGAGGCGCTTCAGCGCCTGTGCACCGGCGACGCGGACAAGCCCGACCACAGCCTGCAGTTCCCCGCGCGCCGCATCACCAGCGCGCTGACCTGGGACGACCTGGTCCTGACGCCGGAGGTCATGGACGAGGTCGAGCAGATCCGCGCCTGGATGAGCGACGGCGGCCGGCTGATGCGCGACTGGGGCCTGGCGCGCGCGCTCAAGCCCGGGTATCGCGCGCTGTTCCACGGGCCGCCGGGCACCGGCAAGACCCTCACGGCGACGCTGATCGGACAGTCCGCCAACGCGGACGTCTACCGGATCGACCTGTCGATGGTCGTCTCCAAGTACATCGGCGAGACCGAGAAGAACCTGGCGCGCGTCTTCGATCAGGCGCAGAACCGGCGCTGGGTGCTGTTCTTCGACGAGGCGGACGCGCTGTTCGGCAAGCGTGGCGCGGCGCAGAGCGCCAACGATCACCACGCCAACCAGGAGATCGCCTACCTGCTGCAGCGCATCGAGGACTTCCCCGGCATCGTGATCCTGGCGAGCAACCTGCGCGGCAACCTCGACGAGGCGTTCTCGCGGCGCTTCCAGTCGATGGTGCATTTCCCGCTGCCCGACGCCGAGCAGCGCCTGCGCCTGTGGCGCGGCATGCTCGACGCGCGGCACTGGACGGAGGACGTCGACCTGGACGGGACCGCGCAGCGCTACGCGCTGTCCGGCGGCGCCATCGCCAACGTGATCCGCCATGCCGCGCTGGCCAGCCTGCGGCGCGGCCGGGACCGGATCTCGCCCGCGGAACTGCGCGCCGGCATCGCGCGCGAACTGGGCAAGGAAGGGAGAACGCTGTGAGCCCGCATTCCTCGCCGCCGCGGTACCTCGGCGCGATCGCGCTCGGCGCCCTGTTCGGCGCGATCACGATCACGGCGCTGTCGGCCGTCGGCGCGTCCTCCCCGCGGGGCGACACGACCCTGGCGCCCCCCTCCGCCGCCGCGCCGGCATCGGCATCGGCATCGGCATCGGCATCGGCATCGTCGTCGTCGCCGGCATCGTCGGCTCCGGCTTCGGCTTCGGCTTCGGGGTCGGGGTCGGCTTCGACATCACGAGCGCCAACGCCGCGCGCCGCCTCGTCAGCGTGGATGGCGCCCCCGGCCACCGCGGCCATCTCGGTCTCTTCGGCCTCCTCGGCGCCCGTCGCGGCGGCCGCCTCCGCCGCGCTCGCCGCCCCCACGGTCGCGGCCGAGCCGCGGGTCTCGTGCCCGATGCCCGCCGGCTCCTCGCCCTTCCCGGGCGGGGCCACCTCGGAAGGCGCCTGCGGCGCGGCCTGCTGCGGCGCCGACGCGCCCTTGCGGCTCCTGCGCCCGCCCGAGGCCCTGCCGCCGGCACGCCAGGGCCGCGCCTACGAGCAGCTGATCGCCATCGAGGGCGGCCGCCCGCCCTACCAGTTCACGCTGGTCGACGGCGCCCTGCCCAACGGACTGACCCTCGGCTCCCGCGGCCTGGTCGCCGGCACGCCGGAGCAGCCGCAGGTGAGCCGGTTCGTCGTCGCCGTGCAGGACCGCGCCGGCGCCCGCCTGCGCCAGGCCTTCGATCTGCGCGTGCAGCCGCCGCCGACCGCGCGCAAGGCGCCGGCCTCCGCGCCCGCGGCCTCGATGCCGGAGCTCGGCGAGCTGACGACGCTGGACGCGCACAGCGACCTGCAGGCCCGGCGAGATCCGGTGGCGATCACCTATCTGCTGCCCAAGGCGGCGTTCGAGGCCTTGAAGGCCGCGGCCGCGGGCGGCGCGGCTTCCGACAGCGCCGCGATGCCGCCCGAGGGCGAGCTCGTCGACCCGGCGCTGGCGGCGTCCGCGCCCGCCGCCGTGGTGGCGCCGCCGGCGCCCGCCGCGTCCGCGCCCCTGCCCCCTCTGCCGGACGACCTGTCCTGGACCGAGGCGCAACAGGCGCAACTGGTGGTCGCGCTGGAGCCGATGCTGAAGCAGGAGTTCCCGGCGCGCGACCTCTTCGAGGCCGCCGTGCGGACGCGGGTCTGCCTGCATGTGTCGCGCGTGATGGTGAACGAGGCGCGCCGGCTCAAGCAGAAGGCGCCCGATGCCGAGGACTTCCTCACCCGCTGCACGGACCCCACGAAGAACCCTACCGCGCCCAGCTACGCCGCGGCCGCCGCATCGGCCGCCGCCGGGCAACTGCCGCTGGACCAGGTGCGGCCCTGGCTGCTGCCGCCGGGGCTGGAGAGCTGGCTCGCCAAGGCCGCGCGCGTCGAGCGGCCGCTGCTGCCGTCCAAGGCGCTCGACTGGTCCGGCCAGCCGGGCTGCGGCTGTGCCGCCGAGCGCGTGGACCAGCCGCTCTACGCCTTCTATCCCACCTGGATGAACGACGTGCAGCCGCAGTGGATGAACTTCAACCTGATCAACCGGCTCAGCGTCTTCGCGTTGCCGCTGAACGCGGACCTGGCGCGGCCGGACGGGTGGGCGACCTCGACGGCCCACACCGCCTTCGCGCGCACCGCGCGACGGCACGGCACCAAGCTCGACCTGGCGCTCTACGCCAACGACTGGCGATTCCTGCTCGCGCCGACCGCGGAGCAATGGACCTCGGCCCGGCAGCGCCTGGCGCGGCAGCTCGCGGTGCGCACGCGCGAGATCCTGGACACGCCGCTGCCCGGCTGGACCGAGGACGTGAAGGCCTGGATGCCGGGCTTCGCCGAGCGCCAGTATCTGGGCGACGGCGTGACGATCATGGTCGAGGACCTGCCCGCGACGCGGCCCGGCTCGACGCGCTTCGCGGAGTTCTATCCGGCCTTCGTCCGCGCGCTGGCCGAGGAGATGGGCACCCACCGCGAGCGGCAGTACGCGATCAACCTGGTGCTGACGCTGCCGATGCTCAAGGAGCATGCGGTCTTCGGCGTGCCGGCGCTGTTCGAGCTGCTGAAGACCGTGGAGCAGCCGACGGTGGCCCATGGGCGGATCGTCGCGGAGCAGTCCGACTACCAGCGCGGCAGCAATGTGGAGTTGCGCTTCCTGGTGCTGCTGCCCGAGCCGACGGCGCTGTCGAAGAAGCGGCTGCGGCAGTTCGCCGAGGACAGCCCCGCGCTGCACGGCACGGACCGCCGCGTCTTCCTGCGCAGCATCGTGCCGGTGCTGCAGTTGCCGTCGCCGGAGGCGCAGCAGTTCCAGGACGACGTGGTCTATGCGCAGGACAACTTCGGCGGGCTGGGGTTCTGGCCGGTGCCGCTCGAGGATCGCGAGGTGGACGCGGCGCGGCGCGAGGTGCTGAGCAACGCCTTCGGTCCGGGGCCGGAGCTCGACTGGAAGGCGGCGCTGTGCAACTGGATCTGTCCGAACCGCTGGGCGCTGCGGCTGCTGCTGGAGTTGCTGCTCGTGGCGGGCGCGGGGGTGTGGGTCGCGCTGCAGCTGAACTGCGAATGGCGGCGGCGCTACGGGCGCGTGGCGATGCTGGCGGGGTTGCCGCCGGCGCTGGTCGCGTTCGCGCTGTCGGGGTGCGATCCGGCGATGGCCTTCCTGCGCAACGGGACGGTGTTGCTGGGGTTGCTGGTGATCGCGCTGATCGTGTTCCTCGGCGCGGCGATGCTCAAGCGAACGGTGGAGAAGCCATGAAGCAGCACGACACGCGAAGGCGGGAAGCGGCGCAGGCCGCGACGCGGCAACCGGCCGCGAGCGAGCACGCGGGGCCGGGGGCGGACGCGCCGGCGGACAGCACGCGCATGGCCGGCCAGGCGGCGCAGCTGGAGCGCCTGCGCGGCGCCGAGCCGTCAGCGGCGGCGGCGCCGATCGCCGACCCGGGCGGTCTGCCCGCGCAGCTGCGGGCCGGCATGGAGGCGATGTCCGGCATGGACCTCGGCGATGTACTGGTCCATTACGGCTCGTCGAAGCCGGCGCAGCTCAACGCGCTTGCGTATGCGCAGGGACGGGACATCCACCTCGCGCCGGGGCAGGAGCAGCACCTGCCGCACGAGGCCTGGCATGTGGTGCAGCAGGCGCAGGGCCGCGTGAAGGCGACCACCACGATGGGCGACGACGTGCCGGTCAACGACCACGATCACCTGGAGCGCGAGGCCGACGCCATGGGGGCGAAGGCGGCGACCGGGGCGCCGGTGCAGCGCAAAGGGCGGATCGACACTGCCAGCATCGGCGACGAGCAGGAGCGCGCGAAGGTGGAGCTTGCCATCAAAGCGCTGAAGGAGGAGAAGCGCCAGCAGAAGCAAACGAGGACAGCGGCATGGGCCGGGGAAGAAACCCCGATGCTGGACGACGGAAAGCCGGATCAGCAGGCGGCGTTCGATCGGGATGACAAGTACAACGCCGACATCGAAGCGCTACGCGCGACCCACGAGCAGGCGATTGCAGCCCTTGCCAAGGAGCATGAGCTGCCGCTGATATCCGGCGCTGAGTACTACGGCACCCGGGTGGGAGACTCCAAGGTCTTCCGACGCCCGGACAACGGCAAGGAGTACGTCAAGGACCATCGAGGAACCTTCGTCCCGCGCTATATCCGTCGTGAGCGAAACGCCCGTGACAAGGTGGGAAAGACGCTGCTGGGAAAAGGGAAGACCTACCACAGACTGAAGACGGATGACGAGGTCACCCTTCCCGACGCCGCCGAACATGGCGCCCCGCAAGCAGCCGATCAAATCAGTTGGCCCCACCGTGAGTTCCTTCAACAAAGCTCGGGAGGAGGGAAAACCCCGTACGCGTTCAGTCACACCTCCACGAAGCGCCCCATCCTCAGCAACACGCATCACAGTTTTGGTGGTCAGAACCCCAAGAAGCCAGAGGAGACGCACAAGGGCGCCCATATCACCGATCTCGCCCATCTGGACACGGAAGCGATCGGAGCCCAATGGCAGTTGGACCCGGAGCATGGCCACAAGGTGCGCCTCGATACGGCCAAGCACTCGCCGCTGTCGAAGGGTGATGGCGAGGAGTTGGCGAAGGAGTCCCGCAAGGTGCAGATGAGCGGCTATCGCAACATGGAGGTCGTGACGCGGGAGATCCCCGCAGATGCCGTCATCGACCCCGGGATCGAGGGCTGGGACACGCTGGAAGGCCCGACGAGCGATTACCACACGGGTGCTCATGCGGGCACCTCGAAGCGAGGGCAGGAGTTTTCCAGGTGGCGGGATGCGAGATCCAAGGCCAATCACGAGGCGGACCTCGAGGAGAAGGCCCGCAAGGCCAAGGAGACGGAGTCGACCTCGAAGTAAGGCAGATCGGGAGGGGGCGACACCCGGGCAAAGGCCTATCATGCCGACGGCGGCCCCGGCCGCGCCCCTCCGTCGTTCCGACCCTGTTCCGGACCTTGATCCCTCGTTGGCATCCGCCACCAACGTAGACCGCATGAAATGAGACTCTCCGATCGAGTTGCCCGCATCGATCCCTTCTACGTCATGGAATGCGCCAAGCGCGCCGACGAGATCGCCCGATCGGCGGTGTGCGACCCCGCCCAGGGCGGCCGGCGCATGATCTACCTGAACATCGGCGAGCCCGACTTCGGCGCCAGCCCCGCGGTCCGCGAGGCCGCCGCCCGCTTCACCACCGCCGGCCGCATCCCCTACACCCAGGCCAACGGCCTGACGACGCTGCGCCAGCGCCTGTCCGACTGGTACCGCGACACGCAGCACCTGGACATCGCCCCGGAGCGCATCGTCATCACCGCCGGCGCCTCGGCCGCGCTGCAGCTGGCCTGCCTGGCGCTGTTCCAGGCCGGCGACGAGGTCCTGATGCCGGACCCCAGCTACCCCTGCAACCGGCACTTCGTCGCCGCCGTCGACGCGACGCCGGTGCTGATCCCGTCCACGCCCGAGCAGCGCTTCCAGCTCGACATCGGCCATCTGCGCCAGCACTGGAACGCGCGCAGCCGCGGCGTGCTGCTGGCCTCGCCCAGCAACCCGACCGGCACGTCCATCGAGCCCGAGGAGCTCGCCCGCATCCACGCCTTCGTGCGCGAGCGCGGCGGCGTCACCATCGTCGACGAGATCTACCAGTCCCTGGGCTACGACCGCCGCTTCGCGCGCAGCGCGCTGGCGTTGGGCGACGATGTGGTGTCGATCAACAGCTTCTCCAAGTACTTCGGCATGACCGGCTGGCGCCTGGGCTGGCTGGTGCTCCCCGAGGCCATGATCACGCCGGTCGAGAAGCTCGCCCAGAACCTCTACATCTGCCCGTCGACGATCGCGCAGCAAGCGGCGCTCGCCTGCTTCGAGCCGACCTCGCTCGACGAGTACGAACGCCGCCGCGAGGAGCTGCGCCGCCGCCGCGACCTGGTGGTCCCGGCGCTGGACGCGATGGGACTGCCCGTCCCGGTGATGCCGGACGGCGCCTTCTACGCCTGGGCCGACGCCTCCGGCACCGGACTGTCCAGCTGGGACCTGTGCATGGACCTGATGCAGCATGCGCAGGTCGCGCTCACGCCCGGCCGCGACTTCGGCCCGGCCTTCGGCGAGCGCTTCCTGCGCCTGTCCTTCGCCAGCGGCATGGACGACCTGCGCGAGGCCCTCGCGCGGATCCGTGTCCGTCTCGATCAACTCAAGACCCGCAGCACCGCCAGCGCCGCATGACCGCGACTTCCTCCAACGACTCCCCCGCCACCGTCCCCGCCCTGCTCGGCGGTCCGATCGCCCTCGCCGGCGCCGCGGCGGGCCTGCCCGCGTATCAGCACGAGCTGCGCGTCTACTGGGAGGACACCGATGCGGGGGGCGTCGTCTTCTACGCCAACTACCTGAAGTTCATGGAACGCGCCCGCACCGAATGGCTGCGCGCGCTGGGCTTCGAGCAGGAGACCATGCGCCGCGAGGACGGCCTGATGTTCGTCGTCAGCGACACCGCCTTGCGCTACCTCGCGCCGGCGCGGCTGGACGACTGGCTGCGCGTGAGCGTGCAGCCCACGGAGATCGGCCGCGCCAGCATGACCATCGACCAGCACGTCTTCCGCGGGGACCAGCTGCTCACGCAGGGCCGCATCCGCATCGGCTGCGTCGACGCGCTCAGCCTCAAGCCCGCCCGCATCCCGGCACGCATCCTGCAATCGCTGGAGCCGATCGTGCCGCCATCCGCACGCGCCTGACGGCGCGGACACGCTTCTTTGCAGATGCTGGCCCGCCGTTTGCCGAGGTGGCCGCCAGTCTTGTCACAATTCCACCCTTGAACGCCTGACCGCCGCTGCAGTTCCGCGACCGGACCCGGCCCCTCCGCGACCACCCTCGTCGACCCCATGAATCAAGACCTCTCCATCATCTCCCTGATCGCCCATGCCAGCCTCACGGTGCAGCTGGTGATCGCCGCGCTGCTGCTGGTGTCGCTGGCCAGCTGGAGCGTGATCTTCAGCAAGTTCATCGCGCTGGGTCGCGTCAAGGCGCGCAACGAGGGCTTCGAGCAGGAGTTCTGGTCGGGCAAGAACCTCAACGACCTCTACAGCAGCGTGTCCAACCGCCCCGACGGCGCCCCGCTGGAGCGCATCTTCGCCTCCGGGATGCGCGAGTTCCTGAAGCTGCGCGAGAAGCGCGTGGTCGATTCGGGCCAGCTGCTCGACGGTGCCCGCCGCGCGATGCGCGCCAGTTTCCAGCGGGAACTCGACGCGATGGAATCGCATCTGTCGTTCCTGGCGTCGGTGGGCTCGGTGTCCCCGTACGTGGGCCTGTTCGGCACCATCTGGGGGATCATGCACGCCTTCGTGGGCCTGTCCAACCTGACCCAGGTCACGCTGGCCACCGTGGCCCCCGGCATCGCCGAGGCGCTGGTCGCCACCGCCATCGGCCTGTTCGCCGCCATCCCTGCGGTGCTGGCCTACAACCGCTTCGCGCGCCAGATCGACCGCAACGCGATCACGCTGGAGACCTTCATCGAGGAGTTCTCCAACATCCTGCAGCGCAACGCCGGCCAGCCCGCGCCGGCCGCGCAGCGCTGATCGCGACCACCGGAGAACGACATGCCCGCGATGTCCTCCCGCGGCTCGCGCCGCCGCACGATGAACGAGATCAACATGGTCCCCTTCATCGACGTGATGCTGGTGCTGCTGATCATCTTCATGGTCAGCGCCCCGCTGATCACCACCGGCACCGTCGACCTGCCCAGCGTCGGCAGCGCCAAGGCCCAGCCGCAGCACGTGATCCAGGTGATCGTCGGCACCGACGAGCAGCTCAAGATCAAGCTGGACGGTGACCAGGACCCGTCCCCGGTCCCGCTCAAGGCGCTGGCCACCCGCGTCAAGGAAGCCCAGAACGGCGACGCGGCGACGCCCGTCGTGATCTCGGCCGACCGCAACGTCAAGTACGAGGCCGTGGTCAAGACCATGGACGTGCTGCAGCGCGCCGGCATCCAGCGCGTGGGCCTGTCGGTCAAGAACGGCGCGCCCGCCGACAACTGATCCCGAGGACCGACCCCACGCGATGAGCACGTCCTCCCGATTCCATCCCGACCGGGATCCCTTGCGTCCGCCGCCCGCTCCGGGACTGGGGCGCGGTTTCAGCCTGGCCATGGCCGCCCACGTGTTGCTGGTGGTGGCGCTGAGCTTCGGCGTGAGCTGGCGTTCCACGCCGGTGCCGGCGCTGGAGGCGGAACTCTGGTCCGCCGTGCCCAAGGCCGCCGCCCCCAAGGAGCAGTTGCCCACCGAGACCCAGCCCGAGCCCCCCAAGGAAGAGCCCAAGCCCGAGCCGCCCAAGCCGCAGCAACCGCCGCCCGAGCAGGTCCAGGCCCAGCGTGACGCGGAGATCGCGATCGCCAAAGCCAAGGAGCGCAAGCAGAAGGAAGAGCAGGCGCAGCGCGAGGCCGACGAGAAGCAGCGCAAGCTCGATCAGCTCAAGCGCGAGAAGGACGAGGCCGACAAGAAGGAACGGGACCGCAAGGCCAAGGAAGAGCAGGCCAGGAAGGACGACGCCGCCAAGGACAAGGCGGAAAAGGCCAAGCAGGACAAGGCCCGCAAGGACGCCGAGGCCAAGGCCGAAGCCCAGCGGCAGGAGAACCTGCGCCGCATCCAGGGCATGGCCGGCGCGAGCGGCGGTCCGACCTCGACGGGCACGGCGCTCAAGAGCTCCGGTCCGTCGGCCAGCTACGCGGGACGCATCAAGGCCCGCGTGCGGCCGAACATCATCTACAGCGACCCGGGTGGCGCATCGAATCCGGAAGCGGAAGTCGAAGTGCGCTCGGCGCCGGACGGCACCATCATCGCCCGTAAGATCGTCAAGCCCAGCGGCCTGCCGGACTTCGACAACGCGGTGCTGCGCGCGCTGGACAAGACCGAGAAGTTCCCGCCGGACACCGACGGCCGCGTTCCGCAGGTGATGATCATCACCTTCCGTCCCCGGGAGTGAGCGGCGGCCGGCGCAAGCCGGCCGTCTTCATGACGCACGCGAGCGATCGCGTGCGATCAGCCGCGCGGGATCAGCGGGTGCGAGACCACCAGGTCGATGCTCTCCACCCGCCCGAGCCAGCCGCGCCTCACCGCCGCGGGCAGCCAGGCGCAGAAGTCGAAGCCCGGGCCGGCGGCCATCAGCGCCCGCTCCAGGTCCAGGCCCCCGCGCAAGGCCTCGCACCAGCGCAGCGTCGCCATGTCCAGCGCGATGACGCGCCCTCGCCAGCCTTCGCGCCACACCATCAGCGCGACGCGCGGCCCCTTGCCGAAGCGTTCATCCGGCAGGGCCGCGACCTCCCGCAGCGCCACTCCCTCGCAGGGCTGGAGCACCACGCTCTCCGACAAGGTCAGCCGCAACGCCTCCTGCGGCAGGCGACCCAGCAGCGCCAGGCTGCCCAGGTCCACGCGGGACTCGGGCTGGCGCTCGGCCTGATGGAGCGCCCATTCCAGGCGCGCGATCGCGGTCCAGGCCGCGGGCAGTCCGTCCCGCTCCGCCTGGGCGAGCCGATCGATCAGCGCCTCCCCCCACTCGCCCAGGTCGGCTTGCGACGGCCCGCGCTGGCGCCAGCAGGACCAGGCCAGGGCGGCGAAGCTGCCCGCGTCCTGCGCCTCCATGCGGGCCCGCAGGCGCGGATAGATCGGCGTCAGCACGCGCTCCGACAGGACGCAGGCGCCGGACCGGTACACCCCGAGCGCCCGTGCCAGCCCGCCCCGGATGCCGGGCAAGGGGGTCAGGCCTTGCGGCGCCATCGCGGCCAGATCGCTGCCCGGCGGCGCGAGCACCGCGTCCACCAGCCGGGATTGCGCGGCGATCAGCTCGTGCCGCCCCCGCAGGGCGTCGAGGTCATTCGGCGCCATGGCGCCCCTCCGGGAAGGGACGGCGGCGGGCGGCCGCCCTCGCCTTGCGCGAGTTGGGACGAGGCGGTGGCGGCGCGATCAGGAGCCGGCCGAGGGCCGCCTGCTCGTGCCGCGCGCGGTCGACCTCGGCCACCAGACCGGCCAGCGGGGGCAGTTCTTGATCCCACTCGATCAAGGTCGGCCGAGCGCCGATGCCCGCCAACGCATGGCGGTAGAGCGTCCAGACCGGCTCGGCCACCGGGCCGGCGTGGTCGTCGACGACCAGCCCCTCCAGCCGCGTGTGACCGGCGAGGTGGAACTGCCCCACCACCGCCGCGTCGATCTCGTCGAGCCAGCCCTGGCAGGCCAGCACGGCCTCG
This sequence comes from Mitsuaria chitosanitabida ATCC BAA-476 = NBRC 102408, assembly GCF_001598255.1. Classification (GTDB taxonomy): domain Bacteria; phylum Pseudomonadota; class Gammaproteobacteria; order Burkholderiales; family Burkholderiaceae_C; genus Roseateles; species Roseateles chitosanitabidus. The sequence continues at coordinate 75,141 of NZ_BCYP01000030.1, read as the reverse complement.
GCCTCGGCCAGCCCGTGGTTGAGGGCGTTCACGAAGAGGTTGTTCAGGTCCAGCAGCAGGCCGCATCCGGTCCGGTCCGCCAGCGCGTTCAGAAAGGCCGGTTCGCTCAGGTGGTTCTCCTCCCAGGCGACATAGGCGGCGAGGTTCTCGATCAGCAGCTGCCGGCCCAGCACCTGCTGCACCGTGTCCACCTGCGCCGCCAGCAGCGCCAGGCCGCGCGCGCTGAACGGGATCGGGAGCTGCGCGTGCGCGTGCCTCGCCTCCTCGTGGCGCTGCACGCGGCAGAAGCTGGCGTGTTCCGACAGCACGGCCGGACGCAGCTCCTCGATCAGCGTGCGCAGCCGTCCCAGATGCAGCCAGTCGATGCCGGCCGCGGAGCCCAGTCCCAGCCCCACCCCATGCAAGCTGATCGGGTGATGGCAGGCCGCCTCCAGCAGTACCTGCCGGGCGACGCCGCCGGGCGCGAGGAAATGCTCGCTGTGGACCTCCAGGAAGTCGATCCCGTCGGCGCCCTGCGCCGTGACCTCCCGGTAGTGCGGCGGACGCCAGCCGATGCCGACGGCGACCGGCCAGAGCGCGGCACGGCGGCTCACGACGCGGCCTTCGCGCCCTGGCCGTCCGCGCGATAGCGCCATTCGTCCGGCTCCTCGCGATCGGCCCGTGTCGGGGGCCCGCACATCGGCAGGCCCGTGACGTCGACGTCGTCCAGCCCCGCCGCCAGCAGATCGTGACGCCGCTCCCAGCCCTGGCCGGTCGCCGCCGGGGTGACGTGCTCGGCTCCCGCCGACAAGGCGGCGGTCAGGGCGACGAGGAGGACGTGTCGAGTGGTCATGGGCGCTCCGGCATGCAGGCGCGGGCCCGCGGTTGGACTGGATCTGCGCCAGGCGTCCGACCCTTGTCGAGGGCCCGCCGAGCACAGGCGCCTCAGTTGCCGATCAGGCGCGGCGCGCGAGCGCCGCTGTCCTGATCCTTGACAAAGCTCAAGCCGCGGCCTGGACCCAGGCTTGCCAGCCGGTGTAGATCGCCGTGACCCACAGCAGCAGGCCGACACCGCGCAGCAGCAGCCGCTGGCGGCGCAAGCCCGCCGCGCCAGAACCGGCCATCCGCCCCCGGCCGCCGGCGGCGACCCAGGCCAGACCGCCATAGATCGCGATCTGGGTCGCCGCGGTGATCAGCGCGATCACGCCCAGTTGCAGCACCAGGCCGCCCCGCTCCGGATGCACGAACTGCGGCAGCACGGCCAGGCTGAAGAGATAGGCCTTCGGATTGAGCAGGTTGGTCAGCATCGCGCCGAAGAAGGCGGAGCGTGTCCGTCCGGCCTGGGGCGTCCCGGTGGCGGCGGTCGACGTCGGCTCGGCGCGCATCAGGCCCCAGCCGAGCCAGGCCAGGTAGAGCGCGCCGGCGACCAGCATCGCGGTGAAGGCGCCCGGCAGCGCCTTCAGCACCAGGGCCAAGCCCATCGCGCCCATCGTCAGGTGGCACAGCGCCCCGGCCACCACCCCGCCCAAGGCCGCGAGTCCGGCCCGCAGTCCGCCGGTCAGGCTGTGTCCGACCACGAAGGCCATGTCCATCCCGGGGATCAGGACGATGCCCAGCACCAGGGCGAAGTACAGGGACAGTTCGGCGGGGGTCATGGGGGTCTCCTCATCGGGCCAGGCAAGGCCACGGAGACGCAGCCTAGGGACTGCCCCTGTCAGAACAAGGCAGGAGACCGCCGCGTCGGCGTATCGGCGTATCGGCGTATCGGCGTATCGGCGTGTCGGCGTGTCGGCGTGTCGGCGTGTCGTCGGGACGTCGTGTCGGCGTGTCGTCGGGGCGTCGAGCCGCCAAGACGTCAGGTCGTCTCGTCGGCTCAGTCCAGTTGGCCGTCGCCGATGCGGATCTCGTCGGCCGTGACCGCCAGTTCCAGCGCGAGCCGCGTGGCCGCCACCAGCGTGGGCAGCGGCAGGCTGGGCGCGCCGGGATGATGGGCGGCCTGCTCGGGCAGGTAGGGGATGTGCATGAAGCCGCTGCGGACGGGCTCGCCCTGGAGCCGATGCTGCAGTCCGTAGAACAGGTGATTGCAGACGAAGGTGCCCGCCGTCTGGGACACCGAGGCCGGATAGCCCGCCGCGCGCAGCCCGGCCACGATGGCCTTGATCGGCAGTGTCGTGAAGTAGGCCGCCGGGCCGTCCGGCACCACCGGCTCGTCGACCGGCTGGGCACCGGCGTTGTCGGGGATTCGGGCGTCGTCCACATTGATGGCGACCCGCTCGAGCGACAGGTCGCAGCGCCCGCCCGCCTGCCCGATGGCCAGCGCCACCACGGGCCGGACCCGCGCCAGCGCCTCGTCCAGCTGCCGCAGCGCCTCCCCGAACACGCAGGGCAGTTGCACCGCGACGACCTTCGCGCCGCCGATCACCTCGCCGCTGAGCGCGCGCGCCAGTTCCCAGGACGGGTTGACGGATTCCCCGCCGAAGGGCTCGAAGCCGGTGAGCAGCACTTTCTTCATGGCGGCGAGTCTAGCGGCGGCCACCCCTTCACATCCCGCAACACTGCTTACCCGGATGAGCAGACTCTCACCCGTCGAAGTCATGGCCCTCCCTGTCCCCGCAGGGAGACTTCGCGCCTTTCGATTCGCGTCCTCGCCGCTCCATGCCTCAACACCTGTCCCCGGTGATCCGCCCCGCTGGTCATTCCCTCGCCCGCGCCTGCGTCGCCCTGGCCGCGGCCACGTTGATCACTGGCTGCGGTGGCGGCTCGGGTGACAGCGCGACCACCAACAACACCGCCAGTGGCGGGCCAGAGACCGGCATCGGCACGGGGACTGGAACAGGCACGATCGGCACGGGTACGGGTACGGGTACAGGCACGGGAACGGGAACGGGCGCTGGCTCCGGTACGGGTTCAGGCACGGGCACCACGCCGACGACGCCGGTCACCGTCCTGGGGATTCAACGGCTCGAGGTCGGCCAGACGCACTTGCTGCCGGACGGCTCCCGCGCCTGGGCGCCGCCGACCCCGGCCAACGCCACCGAATCGCTGCATCTGGTCGGCGGTCGCGAGGCGCTCGCCCTGGTCCGCCTGTCCGCGGCGGATGCCAGCCAGCCCGTCATCGAGGGCCGGGTCGACGGCCAGTCGCTGGGCACGATCGCGCTGAACCCGCCCGCGCAGCTCCCGCCGACCGAGGCCAACGGCCCCGTCTATGCGACCGACTTGCACAGCGCCCTGCTTCCGGCCGCGTGGCTGCGGCCCGGGCTGACGCTCCGGGTGAAAGCCGCGAACTACGGGGCCGGCGACGCGCGCCCGGTCGAGGTCGGGGCCGACATGCCGTTCACGCTGCGCGTGCTCCCCTTCTATCTGTTCGGCGCCAACGAGACCAACACCGGCCGGCCGCTGTCGGTCACCGCCGCGCCGCCGACCGACGCGGTCGCGGAGCTGCTCGCCAAATGGCCGGTCGCCAAGCTGGACGCGGTCAAGCACCCGGCCCGCGCCGCGATGTGGCCGACCCTGGTGATCGGTCCGCGCGGCGACGCCGCCGGCCAGGCGCAGCCCGCCTATGTGGCGCGCTCGTCCAGCGACTACAAGGACGGTTTCGCCGGACTGGCCGGGGTGCTCGGCGTGCTGGGCGCGCTGCGCAACGCCAACGGCGAGGGCCCGATGGCGGTCCAGTACTACGCGCCCCTGCTGGCGCTGGACTCGGCCGGCAAGTACCACGGTCCCGGCGGGGGCCTGGGCGGCGGCAGCGTCGGCGCGGGGGACGAGGGCTATACCGGCATCTTCGTCCACGAGCAGGGACACGCCTTCGGTCTGCCCCACGTGGGCGAGGCCTTCGACGCCGGCCGCTACCCCTATGCCTGGGGCAGCCTGAACGGCTCGGCCTGGGGCGTCGACACCGGCCGCAAGACGCTGCTCGCCCCCTTCGTGCCGACCACGGCCTCCTCCTACGCGAACTGCAAGTCCGCCACCTATGGCGGCAAGCCCCGCACCCTGGACGCCCAAGGCCGCTGCGTGAAGCAGGACCCGATGCAGAGCGGCGCCGGCGATCAGGCGGCCGGCTTCCGTTACGCCACCTTCTCCGACTTCAGCACCGCGGTCATGCAGCGCTACCTGGAGGGCTCGACCACCGTGGACAGCAAGGGCAACCACGTGCCGGGCGGGCGGATCGTCGCGGACGCGGCCTTCGCCAGCGGCTTCAAGCAGTGGGACACCCTCGACAAGCGCTGGATCGAGGCCCCGACCGGAACGACCTCCGGCGGACTGTGGGGCCTGGACCGCGGTCTGGCCCTGCAGCGCGACGTCCCGGTCCATGCGATCGTGTTGACGCTCAGCAACGCGGACCCCGGCAACGTCTCGGGCGTCACCCAGATCTATCCCCCGCTGAGCTTCACCGGCAACCTGCCGCGCGGCATCGACCCGAGCGCCGCCGCCGACCGCGCGAGCATCGTCCCCGACACCTCGACGAACTACTGGTTCTGCCGCAACGGCGGCTGCGACTTCACCCTGCGGCTGACCTACGCCGACGGCACCGTGCGACATCGCCTCCTGCAGGGCGGATTCCGCCCGTTCAATCAGGCACGCGGCACGCCGGCGGCGACGGCCTCGGACCCGCTCAACGGCGACAGCTTCCGCCTCTTCGCGATCCAGGTGCCCGGCGACAAGGCGCTGACCAGGATCGAGCTGCTGGACACGCCGATGGCCTGGGAAGGCCTGCCGGCCAGCCCCCGCGTGCTGGCGTCGCGCGTGCTCTGAGGGCCGGCTTCCGGCGACACGGCGGGGCGGACCGGGACCCGTGTCCAGGTCTTGCCCCCCCGCCCTCGGGAGGGCTCTGCGGATTCAATCGGGAACGCCACCTGCTTATCCGGGTAGTTGCACCCTCACAAACGGGTTACCCTCCCGGCTTGAATCTGTCAGAGAACGCCCCCCCTGCGGAGACCGCCTACATGTCCGACCCGTCCGCGCCGCTCCAATGGCCGTACGCCCAGCCCGGCCTCACCCCGGCCGAGCAGCCGCCCTTGTTCGAGTGGCCGACCCCGCCCTTCGCCGCCTATCCCCAACCCAAGCCGCAGCGCGAGCCGCTCGCCTGCGAGATCCTCGGCCTGAATGGCAGCCGCGCCGTCGGCAAGGTGATCCTGATGGTGCCGGGCGAGCGCCTGGCCCAGGTGGTGGTCCCGCCGGCGCGCAACGCGATGCCGCTGAAGTTCTCGCAGTTCAAGGCGCTCAAGCTGCTGCACGCGATCGAGGTCCCGCCCCAGGATCCGGAACAGGTCGGCGACCCGCTGACCCTGGACCAGCGCCCGCGCAGCGAGTTCCGGCTCGTCTACCAGGGCGGCGAGGAACAGAAGGGCACGACCATCGGCCACCACGAGAGCGATCTCGGCCTGTTCCTCTTCCCGCCGGTGAGCGACACCAGCGACTGGGTGCGCTGCATGTTCGTGCCGCGCGAGGTGCTGGCCAGCTTCGAGGTCGGCGAGCGCATCGGCGACCTGCTGGTGCGCGAGGAAGTGGCGACGTCGGAACAGGTCCAGGACGCCGTCAACGAGCAGCGCCAGCTGCGCGATCGCCGCGTCGGCGACATCCTGGTGGCCCAGCAGATCGTCAGCGCCGAGCAGCTGATGCTCGCCATCGAGCAGCAGGCCAAGATGCCCATGGTGCGCATCGGCGAGGCGCTGCTGGCGCTGGAGCTGGTCACCCAGGCGCAGCTGGACGAGGCGCTCGAGCAGCAGAAGCAGGATCGCTCCGTGCCGCTGGGGGAGCTGCTGGTGCGCAAGGGCATCGTGACCCGCGCGCAGCTGCAGTCCGCGCTCGCCCGCAAGATGGGCTACCCGCTGGTCGACGCGGACAACTTCGCGATCGAGCCGGACGCGGTGCGCAAGCTGCCCTTCTCCGTCGCGCGGCGACTGGAGGTGCTGCCGCTGGTGCTGCGCGAGGGCAAGCTCATCGTCGCGATGGAGGACCCCACGCGGCGCGACTGCATCGACGAGGTCGAGTTCATCACCCAGCTCAAGGTCGTGCCGGCGCTGGCGCGGCTCGGATCGCTGCAGTTCGCGATCCCGACCGCCTACGAGCGCTTCGGCGGTCAGCCGATCGCCAGCCGCGAGTCCGGCCTCCCCGCCCTGACCATGGACTTCGAGCTCGACAGCTCGGACAAGCTGATCGAGACCCTGGAGCGCGAGGGCCAGGAGCAGCAGGCCCGCGAGGTCGCGCGCGAGGAAGAACGGCCCATCGAGCAGAGCGACAACTCGCTGGTGCGGCTGATCAACAGCATGATCATCGACGCGCACAACCAGAACGCGTCGGACATCCACATCGAGACCCATCCGGGCAAGGACAAGCTCAAGATCCGCTTCCGCAAGGACGGGGTCATGCAACCCCACCTGGAGCTGCCGCACACGTATCGCAGCGCGATGATCGCGCGCATCAAGATCATGTGCGACCTGGACATCTCCGAGCGCCGCAAGCCGCAGGACGGGAAGATCAACTTCGCGCGCTTCTCGCCGCAGCACCAGCTGGAGCTGCGGGTCGCGACGATCCCGACCAACAACGGCCTGGAGGACGTGGTGATGCGGCTGCTGGCGTCGGCCAAGCCCATCCCCATGGAGAAGCTGGGGTTCTCCCCGTCCAACCTCAGGCAGTTGAAGGAAGCCGCGTCGCGGCCCTACGGCATGGTGCTGTGCGTCGGCCCGACAGGCTCGGGCAAGACGACGACGCTGCACTCGGTGCTGTCCCACATCAACACGCCCGACCGCAAGATCTGGACGGCCGAGGATCCGGTCGAAATCACCCAGTCCGGGCTGCGGCAGGTCCAGGTCAACCCCAAGATCGACTGGACCTTCGCCAAGGCCCTGCGCGCCTTCCTGCGGGCCGACCCGGACGTGATCATGGTCGGCGAGATCCGCGACGAGGAAACCGCCGAGATCGCGGTCGAGGCCTCGCTGACCGGCCACCTGGTGCTGTCCACGCTGCACACCAACAGCGCGCCGGAAACGGTCACGCGTCTGCTGGACATGGGGATGGACCCGTTCAACTTCGCGGACTCGCTGCTGGCGGTGCTCGCGCAGCGGCTGGTGCGGCGGATCTGCCCGGCCTGCCGGAAGTCGGAACCCATGCCGGAGGCCACGCTCAACGAGCTGCTCGACGACTACCTGCACGTGTTCAAGCCGGAGCACCGGCCTGAACGGGACGCGGTGCTCGCGGAATGGAAGGGCCAGTTCGGCCAGCCCAACCTCCTCCACTATCACAGCCCCGGCTGCGAGAAATGCGACAACACCGGGTTCAAGGGCCGCGCCGGCGTGCACGAGCTGCTGGTGGTCAGCCGCACCTTGCGTCGCCTCATCCAGACCGGGTCACGGGCGGAGGAACTCATGCATCAGGCCCTGTCCGAAGGCATGCGCACGCTGCGTCAGGACGGCATCACCAAAGTCCTCCAAGGCGTCACCACGCTCGGCGAGGTTCGGGCCACCAGCAACCAGTAGCCGCTGTTCGCCACAGCCCGCCGGGATTTCGCCCCGGCGGGCGACTCCCTTTGTCAGCCGACAAAGGAAGCAAAACGGCTCTGACGACGCTCATATGCGCTCGCTGGCCGGCAGTCGTCGCTCGTCACTCCGCTCCGAGACTCCTCCGACGATGCCCTCACCCCACGCCACCCTGCTGCCAACTGGCCAGCCTCTCTCTACACGCTCGCTCGCGTCCGCTCGACTCGCCCACCGCTCAACGCGCGTCGCCATCTGATCCGGACGCTCGCCCCCTCCCGGGGGACTTCGCCCACACGAGCCCGACCACCATCGATCACAGGAATCAGGCGCTAGCCAAAGCCAGGATCGGCGCCGCCATCCGTGCAGCCGCGCCACGATGGGCCGTCGCGAAATCGGCAGCGGCACGCGCCATCGCGCTTCGATCCGCCGGCCGCGTGAGCAAGGCGAGCGCCTCGTGGACCGCCGTCGGCAACGCGTCCACGCGCTTGGATGCGCCCGCGGCCAGCGACAGCTCCGCCGCCTCGGCGAAATTGAAGGTGTGCGGTCCCATGAAGAGCGGCACGCCGCAGGCGGCCGCCTCGATCAGGTTCTGGCCGCCCAGCGGCTCGAAGGAGCCGCCCAGCAGCGCGACGTCGGCCAAGCCGTAATACAGCGCCATCTCGCGCATCGAGTCGCCCAGCCACACATCCGCCACCCGCGCGCTCAGCGGCGGCACGGCGTGCTCGTGGCTGCCGAAAGCGCTGCGGCGCGCCAGCGTCAGCCCGGTCTCGCTGACCATCGAGGCGATCTCGTCGAAACGCTGCGGATGCCGCGGCACGATCAGCAGCAGCGGCGAGCCCGCGGCCCGGCGCTGCGCCTCGGCCGCCTTCCAGGCGGCCAGCATCGCGGCCTCCTCGCCCTCGCGGGAGACCGCCAGCATCAGCACCGGACGGTCCAGGTCGGCGCGCCAGGCGCGGCCCCGCGCGAGCAGGACCTCGTCAGGCTGCAGGTCGAACTTGAGATTGCCGCACACGCGCACGTCCGGCACGCCGGCTTGCCGCAGGCGGTCGGCATCCTCGCCCGACTGCGCGAGCGCGAGACGCAAGGTCCGCGCCGCCGGAGCGAGCAAGGCCTTGAACTTCTCCCCGCGGCGCAGGCTGCGCGCCGACAGACGCGCGTTGGCGAGCACCATCGGCACGCCGGCCTTGAGCGACTCGTGCTGCACGTTCGGCCAGATCTCCGTCTCCATCAGCACGCCCACGGCGGGCTTCGTGCGGCGCAGGAAGCGGCGCACCGCGCCCGGGGTGTCGAAGGGCAGCCAGCGCTGCTCGTCACCCTCGCGCAGCAAGGCGCGGCCGGCCTCGCGACCGGTCGCCGTCGTGTGCGTGAGCAGCAGCCGCATCCCCGGCCGATCGCGTCGCAGCTGATCGATCAGCGCGACGGCGGCCCGGGTCTCTCCCAGCGAGACCGCGTGCACCCAGACCGCCCCCGGCGCGATCGCCGGGCCGAAGCCGAAGCGCTCGCCGAGGTGAGCCTGATAGAGCGGCTCCACCCGGCCGCGCAGGAACAGCCGCAGCAGATAGGCCGGCGTTCCCAGCCGCAGCACGGTGCTGAAGAAGCCCCGGGCGAAGCGCTCCTGGAACGAATCGGACGGCGGGGGCCAGGCACCCGCCGTCACCGGCACCGCCGGCGCGACCACCCGGCCCGTCCCCGAATCCGGCGCGCCGGACCGACCGGACCCGGCGGCGCCGTCCGGGCGGGCCTCACCGCCCGGCGTGGCCATCAATGGCCCGAGGTGAAGGTGATGTCCGGCTTGACGCGCTTGAGCTGCGCCAGCACTTCCTTCTGGATGCGCTCCAGCGCTTCCTGGGTGTGGCCCTCGAAGCGCAGCACCAGCACCGGCGTCGTGTTGGACGCGCGCACCAGGCCGAAGCCGTCGTCGTACTCGACGCGCAGGCCGTCGATCGTGACGATGTCCTTGGCGTTCGGGAACTCGGCGATCTCCTTGAGCTTGGCCACCACCTCGTGGTGCTCGCCTTCCTTGCAGGGGACGTTCAGCTCAGGCGTGTTGACGCTGTTGGGCAGGTCGTTCAGGACCTGGCTCGGGTCGGCGCTGCGCGACAGGATCTCCAGCATGCGGGCGGCGGTGTACATCGCGTCGTCGAAGCCGTACCAGCGCTCGGCGAAGAAGATGTGGCCCGACAGCTCGCCGGCCAGCGGCGCGCCGGTCTCCTTCAGCTTGGCCTTGGCCAGCGAGTGGCCCGTCATCCACATCAGCGGCTTGCCGCCGTGCTCCTCGATCCACGGACCCAGGCGCTGCGAGCACTTGACGTCGAAGATGATCTCGGCGCCCGGGTTGCGGGTCAGCACGTCGGCGGCCAGCAGCATGATCTGGCGGTCCGGCATGATCATCGTGCCGTCCTTGGTGACGATGCCCAGGCGGTCGCCGTCGCCGTCGAAGGCCAGGCCCAGCTCGGCATCCGTGGCGTGCACGATGCGCTTGAGGTCCTCGAGGTTCTCGGGACGCGAGGGATCCGGATGGTGGTTGGGGAAGTCGCCGTCCACCTTGGAGAAGATGTCCACCACCTCGCAGCCCAGGGCGCGCAGGATGGCCGGGGCGGTGGCGCCCGGGATGCCGTTGCCGCTGTCGACCACGATCTTCATCGGGCGGGCCAGCTTGGCGTCGGTGACGATGCGGTGGGTGTACTCGGCCACCACGTCCATCGAGGCGACACGACCTTCACCGGCGACGTAGTCCTCGGCCTCGATGCGGCGCTTCAGTTCCTGGATCTGCTCGCCGTAGACGGCGGCGCCCTTCAGGACCATTTTGAAGCCGTTGTAGTCCTTGGGGTTGTGGCTGCCCGTGACCTGGATGCCGGAGTTGCAGCCATGCTTGCCGCGCGTGGCGGCGACGTAATACAGCATCGGGGTCGTGACGGCGCCGATGTCCACCACGTCCAGGCCGGTCGACTTCAGACCACGGATCAGCGCATCCACCAGCGAGGGGCCCGACAGGCGGCCGTCGCGGCCGACGGCCACGGCCTTCTCGCCCGCCTTGACGGCTTCCGTGCCGAAGGCCTTGCCGAGGTGCTCGGCCAGCGCCTCGTCCAGCGTCGTGCCGACGACACCGCGGATGTCGTAGGCCTTGAAGATGGATGCGTGAACTTGCATGTGCTTCCCTGTAGGAATTGGAGTGAATCGGGACGATCCGGCCCGGCGGCGACCCGGCGGGCTCGAAAAACTGGGCGGATTGTAGGCAGGGCTCGTGAGGTGCCCGTGTAACCCGGTGCACGGGGGCAAATGTCGGACCAGGGCGCCGCCCCCCGGGCCGGACCGCAAGCGCTCGCCGCCTCGTCGCCACGCGATCCGCCGGCCTCGCGCGAGGCGCCGGGGACCGCGTCAGGGACATGTCCGAAAACGGCCAGCCGGGGGTGGGACCGGCTCCTATGATTCGTCGCATGGACTTCCTGCTCGACCCCGAACACTGCTACCCGGCGCTGCTGGCGCGCGACGCGCGCTTCGACGGCCAATGGTTCGTCGGCGTGACGTCCACCGGCGTCTACTGCCGCCCGATCTGCCGGGTGCGCACGCCGCGCCGCGAGAACTGCCGCTTCTTCCCCAGCGCCACGCTGGCCGAGGCGGCCCGCTTCCGCCCCTGCCTGAAATGCCGCCCCGAACTGGCGCCGGCCGCACGTCCCTGGAGCACCATGGACGCCGCCGAGGTGCTGGCCCGCGAGGCCGCCCGCTGGCTGGACGAATGCGCGCCCGAGGACGCCTCGCTGCCCGCCCTGGCCGCCCACCTGGGCGTGAGCGAGCGCCATGTGCGGCGCGTGTTCACCACCGTGCATGGCGTCGCCCCGCTGCAATACCTGCAGACCCGCCGTCTGCTGCTGGCGAAACAGTTGCTCACCGATACCCGCCTGCCCATCGCCGAGGTGGCGCTGGCCGCCGGCTTCGCCTCGCTGCGCCGCTTCAACGCCGCCTTCCAGGAACATTACCGGCTGAGCCCGACCGCCTTGCGCAAGGGCAGCAAGAGCGACCAGCCCGGCGGCAGGACGTCGGCCTCCGCGCCGCCCGCCCCCGGCCCGACAGCGACCGCCCTCGCGGCGTCGCCGCTCGCGACGTCCGCGACCGACGAGCACGGCGAACGCACGGCCCGCCCCCCGTCCCACGCCCCTGGCGCGGGAGTCTTCGAGACCGCTGAACTGCGCCTCGACCTGCGCCCGCCGCTGCTCGGCACGGCGCTGCTGAGCTTCCTCGCGGCGCGTGCGGTGCCGGGCGTCGAGCAGGTCGACGTGGCGGCGCTGACGCTGTCGCGCAGCGTGCGCCTGGTCCGCGCCGGTCAAGACGATCTGCTGGGCTGGGTGTCGATCCGGCTGAGCCCCGACGGCGCCGAGCGCGCGCAGGTGCGGCTCTCGCTGAGCGCCTCGCTGTGGCCGGCGATCGCGCAGCTGATGCCGCGGCTGAGGCGCTGGCTGGACCTGGACGCCGATCCGCAGGCGATCGCCGCCGCGCTGGGCGAGACGCTCGGCCCGGCCGCCGAGGGGCTGCGGCTGCCGGGCTCGCTGGACCGCTTCGAGCTGGCGATCCGCGCGGTGCTGGGCCAGCAGATCACGGTCGCCGCCGCCCGCACGCTGGCCACGCGCCTGATCGCGAAGTTCGGCGTCCCGCTGCCCGACGCGCTCGGCGCGCCAGCCGGGGTGACCCACGTCTTCCCGACGCCGGCCACGCTGGCCGCCGCCACCGTCGACGACGTCGCCTCGCTGGGCATGCCGGCGCGCCGCGCCGAGGCGCTGATCCATCTCGCCCGTCAATGGCCGACCCTGGCCTTCGCGCAGGGCCGCGGCACGGTCGAGGACGCGATCGCCGAGCTCGCCGCCCTGCCCGGCCTGGGCCCCTGGACCGCGCACTACATGCTGATGCGAGGCTGGAGCTGGCCCGACGCCTACCTGCCCGGCGACGTGGTGCTCAAGCAATGCCTGGAGCAGCGCGCCGGCACCCCGCTGCGGCCGCGCGAGCTGATCGCCGCCGCCGAGCACTTCGCCCCCTACCGCAGCTACGCCGTGCTGCAGCTCTGGCGCGAGGCCTCCGCCGCGAGCGCCGCCGCCAGCGAGGCCCGGGCCGCCGCCAGGACCGCGGCCAAGGCGGGCCGTTCCGCCGCCGCCATGAAAAAGGAGATGACGCGATGAAGACACCCCGCACCACCGCCCGCCCCGGCACCGCCCCCGTGTCGGCGTCCCCCCGGGCCGCCGCCTCGCGCGCCGCGCCCCGCCACACCGCCTGGACCGAGACCGCCACCCCGCTGGGGCCGCTGCTGGTCGCCCGCAATGACCAGGGCCTGTCCGGCCTCTGGTTCGAGGGCCAGAAGTACCACCCCGGCGGTGTCGACGCCCCGCGTGACGACGCCGACCCGCTGCTGCGCGACACGGTGGCCGTGCTGCGCGATTACTTCGCCGGCAAGTCGCGGGACGCGTCGCGGAGCGAGTCGCCCGCCCTGCCGCCGATGTCGCCGCGCGGCACGCCCTTCCAGCAGGCCGTCTGGCAGGCGCTGCTGGCGATCCCGGCGGGCGAGACCATCACCTATGGCGAGCTCGCCGCGCGTCTGGGCCGGCCCGAGGCGGTCCGCGCGGTCGCCGCGGCGGTGGGTCGCAACCCCGTGTCGGTGCTGATCCCGTGCCACCGCGTGGTCGGCGCCGACGGCAGCCTCACCGGCTACGCCGGCGGTCTGCACCGCAAGGAGGCCCTGCTGACAATCGAGGGCGGGTTGCCGGATACGCTACGCGCCTCGCCCAACCCGCAAAAGGTACCCGCGTGAAGCGAAGCGATCTGATCGAACTGCTGGTCCTGGCCGCCATCTGGGGCGCGTCCTTCCTGTTCATGCGCCTGGCCGCGCCGGAGTTCGGCGCGGTGGCCACCGCCGCGGTGCGGGTGGCCGGCGCCTCGCTCTTCCTGATCCCGCTGCTGGGTCTGCGCGAGGGCCTCGGCGACCTGCGCACCCACTGGAAGGGCCTGCTGCTGGTGGGCCTGCTCAACAGCGCCTTCCCGTTCGCGCTGTTCAGCTTCGCCGCGCTGTCGATCAACGCCGGCCTGTCGAGCATCCTGAATGCCACCACGCCCATGTGGGGCGCGCTGGTCGCCTGGGCCTGGTTCGGGCAACGGCTGGACGGCTCGCGGCTGGTGGGCCTGGCGCTGGGGTTCGCTGGCGTGGTGCTGCTGGCCTGGGACAAGGCCTCGTTCAAGCCGGGCGGCAGCGGCTTCGCCATCGTCGCCTGCCTGATCGCCGCGCTGAGCTACGGCGTCGCCGCCAGCGCGACCAAACGCTACCTGTCCGGCGCCAGCCCGCTGGCGGTGGCCACCGGCAGCCAGTTCGCCGCCGCCCTGCTGCTGGCCCTGCCCGCCTGGACGCTGCGGCCCGCCGCGCTGCCCAGCGCGCATGCCTGGGGCGCGGTCGCCCTGCTGGCGCTGCTGTGCACCGGCATCGCCTACATCCTGTTCTTCCGCCTGATGAAGCGGGTCGGCCCGACCAACACCATCTCGGTGACCTTCCTGATCCCGGTCTTCGGCCTGCTGTGGGGCTGGATCTTCCTGGGCGAGACCCTGAGCGCAAGCATGGCGCTGGGCTGCCTGGTCGTGCTGGTGGGCACCGCGCTGGCGGTGGGCGTGCTCAAGCTCCCGTCGTCAGCTGCTCGAGCGACGTCCTGAGGATCTGATCCGACAGCCCCGGCGCGCCCTGCCCGCAGGCGCGCGCCAGCACGACGGCGCCGACCATGGTCGTCAGCGTCCGGATCGCGCGGGCCTGGTCCTCGGGCGTCGGCTCGTCGACGACGGTCCCGTCGGGCCGGTGGATGGCCAGTGCCCGCAGATAGGCGTCGATGCCCTGGCTCATGGACTGGCCGAGCTGTCCGCCCTCCCGCGCGGCGTCGACCGCCAGCGAGGTCATCGGGCAGCCCGCGCCGGGCGTGTCGCGATGCGTCGCGCCGAAGTAGCGCCGAAGTAGCGTCGTCAGGTCGCCGCCGTGGCGCTCGAACTGCGCCGACAGCTTGCCCAGCGCGCCCTCGAAGGCCTGATCGCAGGCCTCGGCCGCGAGTTCCTCCTTGGACGCGAAACGCCCGTAGAAGCCGCCGTGCGTGAAGCCGGCCTCGCGCGCGATCTCCGCCAGACCGACGCCGGCGATGCCGCGCTCCCGGTACAGACGCGAGGCGGCCTCGACCAGCGCCTGCCGGTTGGCGGCCGACTGTTCCTTGCTGACTTTCATGATGGACGTCATCGTATCGCCGACTTCGCCTGGGCCGCCAACTTCCGGCGAAGGCATGGTTTTGAATATGGTCATCATCAAATTCGAGCGACCGGCGGGGCTTGCGATTACGATGCCGACCGTCATCAAAACTGGCCGGCCTGACCGCCGCCCGTGAGGTCGCCATGCTCGCACCCGCCCTGTCCCGCCGCCTGACCCATCAAGGTCTTCACTTCAGCTGGGTGATCGCCGGGCTGACCTTCCTGACCATGCTGTTCATGTCGGCGGCGCTGGGGCTGCCTGGCGCGATGCTGCAGCCGCTGGCCAAGGAGTTCGGCTGGTCGACCAGCCAGATCTCGTCCGCGCTGGCGCTGCGCTTCGCGCTGTTCGGGTTGATGGGGCCCTTCGCGGCGGTGCTGATGGAGCGCTTCGGCGTGCGGGCCGTGGTGGCGACGGCGCTGTCGCTGGTCGGCGGCGGCATGCTGCTCGCGGGGCTGGTGACGCAGCTGTGGCAGCTGGTGCTGCTGTGGGGCGTGATGCTGGGCGTGGGCAGCGGCATGACCGCGTTGGTGCTGGGCGCGGTCGTGTCCAACCGCTGGTTCGCGACCCGTCGCGGGCTGATCATGGGGATCCTCACGGCCAGCGCCGCCACCGGCCAGCTGATCTGCCTGCCCATCGCCGCCTGGATGATCGAGCACTGGGGCTGGCGCTCGCCGCTGCTGCCGCTGGCGGTGCTGTGCCTGGCGGTGATGGCGCTGGTGCTGCTGTTCATGCGCGACCGGCCGTCGGACGTGGGACTGGCGCCCTATGGCGCCGATCCCGCGACGGCCGCCGCGCCCGCGGCCCCGGCCGCGCCGGTGACCTGGCGGACACCTTTCGCCGCGCTGCGCGAGGCGTCGACGCAGCCGACCTTCTGGCTGCTGTTCGGGACCTTCTTCATCTGCGGGCTGTCGACCAACGGCTTGGTGCAGACCCATTTCATCTCGCTGTGCGGCGACTACGGCCTGGCCGCGGTGCCCGCGGCCTCGGTGCTGGCGATGATGGGGATGTTCGACTTCATCGGCACCATCGCCTCGGGCTGGCTCAGCGACCGCTACGACGCGCGCAAGCTGCTGTGCTGGTACTACGCGCTGCGGGGGCTGTCGCTGCTGTGGCTGCCGAACGCGGAGTTCACGCTCTACGGGCTGTCGCTGTTCGCGGTGTTCTATGGGCTGGACTGGATCGCGACCGTGCCGCCGACGGTCCGCCTGACGGCGGAGCGCTTCGGAGCGGCCAAGGTGGGCATGGTGTTCGGGTGGATCTTCGCGGGCCACCAGATCGGCGCGGCGGTCGCGGCCTACGGCGCCGGGTTGAGCCGCAGCCTGCTGCTGAGCTACTCGCCCGCGCTGTATGTGGCGGGAGCGGCCTGCCTGCTGGCGGCGGTGATGGCGATGGTGATCCGGCGCAAGGGCGCTTCGGTAGGCGCTTGAGGCAGGAGCCCGAAGACCCTCACCCCTGCCCTCTCCCGCAAGCGGGAGAGGGAGCCATCAGCGCTCTCCTGCAAGCGGGAGAGGGAGCCATCAGCGCTCTGCTGCAAGTTGGAGAAGGATCCGCCAGCGCTCTGTCGCAAGCGGGAGAAGGATCCGCCAGTGCTCTGCCGCTACGGAGCGAGTCAGCGCGCCCCTCTTGCTCCCTCTCCCGCTTGCGGGAGAGGGCGGGGGTGAGGGTCTCCCCGAATCACTCCAGCGCCGCCAGCAGCGCCTGAAGCCCCGCCTCGTCGACGATCGCGACCCCCAGCTCCCGCGCCTTGTCGAGCTTGGAGCCCGCCTCCTCGCCCGCGACCACGAAGCTGGTCTTCTTCGACACCGACCCGCTGACCTTCCCGCCCGCGGCCTCGATCAGCGCCTTGGCCTCGTCGCGCGACAGCGTGGGCAGCGTCCCCGTCAGCACCAGCGTCTTGCCGGCCAGCGGCTGCGGCCCGGTCGGCGCCGCCGCGGCGCCCTCCGATTGCGGGAACGAGATCATGTCCTGCGCCAGCAGCAGCTCGACCACGGTCTTGTTGTGCTCTTCCTTGAAGAACGCGTGGACGCTGCGCGCCACGACCGGCCCCACATCCTTGACCTCGAGCAGCTGCTCCTCGGTCGCGGCCATCAGCGCGTCCATGTTGCCGAAGTGCTTGGCCAGGTCCTTGGCCGTGGTCTCGCCCACATGCCGGATCCCCAGCGCGAACAGGAAGCGGGCCATCGTCGTGGACTTGCTCTTCTGCAGCGCGTCGAAGAGGTTCTGCGCGCTCTTCTCCCCCATGCGCTCGAGCTCGGCCAGCTTGGCGACACCGAGCTTGTAGAGCCCCGGCAGGTTGGTCACGATGCCGCCGTCCACGAGCTGGTCGACGATCTTGTCGCCCAGGCCCTCGATGTCCATCGCGCGGCGACCGGCGAAGTGCAGCAGCGCCTGCTTGCGCTGCGCCGGGCAGAAGATGCCACCGCTGCAGCGGTGGTCGATGCCGCCCTTCTCCCGCACCACCTCGCTGCCGCAGATCGGGCAGGCCTTGGGCATGTGGAAGTTGGGGACGTAGGGGTTGCGGGACGGCTCGGCCACGGACTCGGCGCCGGCGAGATCCGCCGCGGCCTCGTCGGCCTTGGCGACCCGCGCGATCCTTCCGACGATCTCCGGGATCACGTCGCCCGCGCGGCGCACGATGACCTGGTCGCCAACCCGCACGCCCTTGCGGCGCAGCTCGAAGACGTTGTGCAAGGTCGCGTTGCTGACCGTCGTGCCGCCGACGAAGACCGGCTCCAGCTTCGCCACCGGCGTCAGCTTGCCGGTACGGCCGACCTGGATGTCGATGCGGTCCAGCCGCGTCACCTGCTCCTGCGCCGGGTATTTGTGCGCCACCGCCCAGCGCGGCTCGCGCGAGACGAAGCCCAGCCGCCGCTGCAGCTCACGGCTGTTGACCTTGTAGACCACGCCGTCGATGTCGAAGGGCAGCGCGTCGCGCTTCTCGCCGATCTCGCGGTGGAACTTCACCAGCCCCTCCGCGCCCAGCGCCACCGCGCGGTCCGCGCAGACCGGCAGCCCGAAGCCTTGCAGCGCGTCCAGCATGGCGCTGTGCGTCGCCGGGATCTCCCAGCCCTGCACGTCCCCCAGGCCATAGGCGAAGAAGCTCAGCGGGCGCTGCCGCACCAGCTCCGGATCCAGTTGCCGGATCGCGCCGGCCGCCGTGTTGCGCGGATTGACGAAGGTCTTCTCGTTCGCCTCGCGCTGGCGCTCGTTGAGCGCCTCGAAGTCGTCGCGGCGCATGTAGACCTCGCCCCGCACCTCCAGCACCGCGATGCCGGCCGCGGCCTCGCCGTGCAAGCGCAGCGGGATCTGGCCGATGGTGCGCACGTTCTGCGTGACGTCCTCGCCGGTCTCGCCGTTGCCGCGCGTGGCCGCCTGCGTCAGCACGCCGTGCTCGTAGCGCAGGTTGATGGCCAGGCCGTCGAACTTGAGCTCGGCCGCGTACTCGATGGGCGCGGCCGTCGGCGCCAGGTCCAGCTCGCGGCGCACGCGGGCGTCGAAGGCCTCGGCGCCGGTGGCCTCGGTGTCGGTCTCGGTCCGGATCGACAGCATCGGCACCGTGTGGCGCACGGGCACGAAGCCGTCCAGCACCTGGCCGCCGACCCGCTGCGTCGGCGAGTCCGGCGTCAGCAGCGCCGGATACGCGGCCTCGATCGCCTGCAGCGCCTGGAACAGCTTGTCGTACTCGGCGTCCGGCAGCGCGGGCGCGTCCAGCACGTAGTAGAGGTGGGCATGGTGGTGCAGCTGCTCGCGGAGCTCGGCGGCGCGCGTGGCGGCCAGCTCGGCGGTGGCGGGAACGGAGGGAGCGGACGAGGCGGAAGTCATCCGCGGATTGTGGCTCAGCGTCACCGTCGCGCCGGCCGTCAGATGGCAGCAGCGATGTGTCCGGCATCGTCCGCGCGAGGGCTTCGCGGGGACCTGGCGGGCGCCGTCGATCGCCCGCGGCGGCCGGAAACGAGACGCGGCGCCCTGGGCGCCGCGATGCACGGGAAACGGGGGACGCCTCAGTCCGCGTCCGAGGCCGCCGGCGCGTGGGCGACGCGCGCGATCATGACCTGGTCGACGCGGTGGCTGTCCACGTCGACGACCTCGAAGCGCCAGCCATGCCATTCGACGACATCGGTGCGCTTGGGGATGCGGCGCAGCATCACCATCAGGAAGCCGGCCAGCGTGTCGTACTGGCCGTGGTGCGGGAAGTCGTCCACGCCCAGCGCGCGCTGCACGTCGGGGATCGGCGTGATGCCGTCGGCCAGGAAGCTGCCGTCGTCGCGGCGGATGATCTGCTGCTCTTCCTCGTCGGTGGAGACCATCGCCCCCATCACCGTGCTCATCACGTCGTTCAGCGTGATCACGCCCACCACCAGCGAGTACTCGTTGACGATGACCGCGAAGTCCTCATGGGCCTGGCGGAACTGGGTCAGCACCTCGGCCAGGGTCAGCCGGTCGGGGACGATCAGCACCTTCTTGATCAGCGCCGGCTCGGCCCGCAGCGAGATCACCTCGCCGCGCAGCACGCGCTGGAACAGGTCGGTGGCGTCGACATAGCCGACCACCCGGTCGATCTCCTGATCGCAGACCAGGTAGGTCGAGTGCGGCGAGTCCGCGATCCGCGTGCGCACCAGCGCCTCGTCGTCGTCCAGCGAGAAGTAGACGATGCGCTCGCGCGAGGTCATCGAGGACTCGACCGTGCGGGTCTCCAGCTCGAAGACGTTCTCGATCACCTGCTGCTCCGCCGCGGCGAGCACGCCCGCCTGCTGTCCGGCCGCGGCCAGCGCGAGGATGTCGTCATGGGTGATGGTGTTGTCCGGCGTCACCGGCCGGCCCAGCAGCCGCAGCAGGCCGTCCGACACCAGGTTCAGCGCCCAGGTCACCGGCCGCAGCACGGTGGTCAGCAGCAGCATGGGCCGGATCAGGACCATGGCCACCCGCTCGGGCTCGTTCATCGACAGCCGCTTGGGCAGCAGGTCCGCCAGCACCACGAAGAGGATGGTCACGCAGGCGAAGGACAGGCCGAAGGCCACGCGCTGCGCGGTGTCGACGTCGATCAGCGGCCGCAGCAGGGTCTCGAAGTGCGGCGTCAAGGCGCCCTCGCCGACCACGCCGGCCAGGATGGCCAGCATGTTCACGCCGATCTGCACGACGGTGAAGTAGTGGCCGGGCTGCTCCTGCACCTTCAGCACCTGGGCGGCGCGGGGGTCGCCCTCGTCCGCCAGCTGGCGGAGCTTGAGCCGCCGGGACGCGGCCAGGGACAACTCCGCCATCGAGAAGAATGCGCTGGCGGAAATCAGCAACAGGATGAGCAGCAGGCTGGAACTCAAGGCGGCTTTCGGAATGCGGAAGCCGCCAGTGTAACGAGCGCCTCCGGGTCGACGCGTCGCTGCGTCGAGGGAGAACCCGGAGGCGCCACCGGCTCATCGCGGTCGGGACCTACTTGATGAAGTAGCCCGTCACCCGCCAGTTCCGGTCGGGATCGCGGATGGCGACCACCGTCTCGACCGACGCGGGCTTCTTCTCGAAGGCCGTGTCGAACTGGATCACCACGTACTCCCCGGGCGGCGCATTGGGCAGCTCGCGGGTCAGTTGCGCGGACTTGAGCGTGCGCGTGGTCGGCGCGCCCAGCGGCGTGCGCAGCGACGTCAGGGCCGCGTTCCAGTCGTTGCGCGCCACCTCGTCGCGGAAGCTCTTGGACGCCTGGTCCCAGCTCTCGGGATACTTGCCGCCGTCGATCTGGCGCAGCCAGGCGGTGGCGGACTTGGTGGCGGCATCGGTCGCCTCGGTGACCTGCGGCGTGGGGGTGGACCTGGCGTCCGCCGCCGGGGGCTGCGTCGTCTGCGCCGACACCGGCAGCGCGATGGCCAGGGCCAGGGCCGCGGCCCAGGCCGCGCTCAGGTTGGCGGGCGTGATCAGGTGAGTCTTTCTCATGGCACCTCCTCTTGTCATGCCCGATCCGGGCGATCGGGCGAAGTGTGCTCTTGGCAAATGTCGTTCCCGAGACAGCCCACCCGCGAGGTGCCCGCCGGCGAGCGCCGTCGCCGTGTTCGGCGAGGGTCGTCCCGGGTCCGCCGCTTGCTTGGCGTTTGTAGACTGCCCCGCGCCGTCCCGCCCCTTTGCCTCGAGGACTCCGCCCTGATGCTTCCCAAGCCCGCCGGCAATGACGCCACGGCCCCGCCTCTCCGCCCCGCCACCGGCGTCGACGGCAGCACCGACGCCGCCGGCGCGATCGCGCCGGTCGCCCCGCCGCAGTGGCGGCACTTCCTGGACGGTGGGGGCGAGATGGGCGAGCGCATGCGCGCGCTGGACTGGTCCGCCACGCCGCTGGGCGCGCCCGACGGCTGGCCGCGGTCGCTCAAGACCACCGTGCGGATGATGCTGGACTCCCGCTACGCGATGTGGATGGCGTGGGGGCCGGAGATGACCTTCCTGTGCAACGACGCCTACCTGCCGACGCTGGGCCTGAAGCGCGAATGGGCGCTGGGGGCCCGCTCGGAGCGCGTCTGGGCCGAGGTCTGGGACGCCGCCTACAGCCGCATCCGGCACGTGCTCACCACCGGCGAGGCCACCTGGGACGAGGGCCTGCTGCTGTTCCTCGAGCGCAGCGGCTTCCCCGAGGAGACGTACCACACCTTCTCCTACAGCCCCGCCTACGACGACGCGCTGCGGGTCACCGGCATGCTGTGCGTGGTCACGGAGGTCACCGACCGCGTTGTCGGCGAGCGCCGGCTGCGGGTGCTGCGGGACCTGGCGGCGCGCACCGTGGGCGCCGACGACGCCGCCGAATGCGCGCGCCGGACCTGCGAGGTGCTGGCGGAGTTCCCGCTGGACCTGCCCTTCGCCGGCCTCTACCTGACCGAGCCGGACGGCCGGCACGCCCATCGCGTCGGCTGCGCGGGCGAGCGCGCCGCCGGCCAGTTGCCGGCGCGGCTGAGCCTGGTCGACCCGCCGGACGGCTGGCCGCTGCGGGCGCTCTACGGGGGCGAGGCGGCGCAGGCCTTGCCCTCGCTGGCCGCGCTCGGGATCGGGATCGACCTGCCGCCCTGGCCCGAACGGGTCGAGCGCGCGGTGCTGCTGCCGCTCAAGAGTCCGGGCAAGGAGCCGGCGGGCTTCCTGGTCGCGGGCCTCAGCCCGCGTCGCCCGGACGACGAGGCCTCGCGGGCCTTCCTGCGGCTGGTCGCGGGCCAGGTCGCGGCGGCGCTGGCCGATGCGATGGCCTACGAGGCCGAGCGGCGGCGGGCCGAGGCGCTGGCCGAGCTGGACCGCGCCAAGACCGCGTTCTTCTCCAACGTCAGCCATGAGTTCCGCACGCCGCTCACGCTGATGCTGGGCCCGCTGGAGGAGCTGCTCACCGCGCCGGGCCTGGACGCGCCGCAGCGCGACCGCCTGGCGCTGGCGCTGCGCAACGCGGGCCGGCTGCAGCGGCTGGTCAACACGCTGCTGGACTTCTCGCGCATCGAGGCGGGCCGCGCGCTCGCCCGCTACGAGGCCACCGACCTGGCGGCGCTGACCCGCGATCTGGCGAGCACCTTCCGCTCCGCGATGGAGCGGGCGGGACTGGACTTCGTCGTCGACTGCCCGGCCCTGCCGGAGCCGGTCTTCGTCGACCGCGAGATGTGGGAGAAGGTCGTCCTGAACCTGCTGTCCAACGCCTTCAAGTTCACGCTGCGCGGCGCGGTCACCGTGCGCCTGCGCGCCCAGGGGCACGATCCGCGGGAGGCGATGCTGGAGGTCGCCGACACGGGTACCGGCATCCCGCCGGACGAGTTGCCGCGGGTCTTCGAGCGCTTCCATCGCGTGGCCGGGGCGGAGGGACGCTCGCACGAGGGCTCGGGCATCGGCCTGGCGCTGGTGCAGGAGCTGGTGAAGCTGCATGGCGGCCACATCGAGGCCGCCAGCGTGATGGGCGAGGGATCGCTGTTCCGCGTGCGGGTGCCGCTGGGCTCGGCGCACCTCCCCGCCGAGCGGATCGAGACCGCGCGCGCGGCCGCGCAGGCGCCCGCCAGCACCACCGGCGCGCGCGCCTATGTCGAGGAGGCGCTGCGCTGGCTGCCGATGCCGGACATCGCGCCGCCGGCGGCCGACGTGACGGGCGCCCAGCCCGCGCCGGACCGGCGCTTCGCGCCGAACTTCGGCGCGCGGGTGCTGCTGGCCGACGACAACGCCGACATGCGGGGCTACCTGCGCGACCTGCTGTCGCCCTACTACGCGGTGGAAGTGGTGGCCGACGGTCTGCAGGCCCTGGAGGCCGCGCGCCGGGAGCCGCCGGCCCTGATCGTCAGCGACGTCATGATGCCCCGGCTGGACGGCCTGGCCCTGCTCGGCGCGATCCGCGCGGACGAGCGGCTGGGCGGCGTGCCGGTGGTGCTGCTGTCGGCGCGGGCCGGCGAGGAGGCCCGCATCGAGGGCCTGGACGCCGGCGCGGACGACTACCTGATCAAGCCCTTCTCCGCGCGCGAGCTGCTCGCGCGGCTGGGGGCGCTGCTGGAGCTGCGGCGCATGCGCCAGGCGGCGGAGGCTGCCTTCCGGCTGCGCACCGAGCAGTTCGAGACCCTGCTGAACGAGGCCCCGCTGGGCGTCTTCCTGGTCGCGCACGACGGCACGGCCTTCCGGATGCGGGAGGCGAATCCGACGGCGCGCGCGAGCTTCGGCAACGCGCCGGACCTGCTGGACCGCCGCTTCGACGAGCTGGTGGCGCGGCAATGGGGGCATCCGCTGGCGGACCAGATCGTGGCGCTGTTCGCGCGGACCTGGGCCACGGGCGAGCCCTACTACACGCCCGAGTTCATCCAGGCGCGCAGCGACCTGGGCACGACCGAGGCCTACGAGTGGCAGATCAACCGCATCCCGCTGCCGGACGGCTCGGCCGGGGTGGTGTGCTATTTCCGGGAGATCTCCGCCCACCTGAAGGCGCGGCGGCGGCTCGAGGCGGCGGATCGGCAGAAGGACCAGTTCCTCGCCATGCTGGCCCACGAGCTGCGCAATCCGATCGCGCCGATCCGCAGCGCCGGCGACGTGCTGGCGCGGCTGGGCCTGCCGGACGAGCGGTCCCGGCAGATGGTGGCCATCATCCGGCGCCAGGTGGAGACCTTGACCCGGCTGGTCGACGACCTGCTGGACATCTCGCGCATCACCGAGGGGCGCATCGAGCTGCAGCTGACGCCGGTGATGCTTCCGGAGGTGATCGCCCAGGCGGTCGAGACGGTGGAGCCCCTGATGCGCGAGAAGCGGCATCGCTTCTCGGTCTCGGCGGGCCGGCCGCTGGTGGTCCGCGCGGACCAGGCGCGGCTGGTGCAGTGCGTGGCCAACGTGCTGACCAACGCCGCGAAGTACACCGACCCGGAGGGCCGGATCGAGCTGAGCGTGAATGCCGAGCAGCCGCCGACGCCGTCGGACGGCGGCATGGCGGTGATCCGGATCCGGGACGACGGGGTCGGCATCCCGCCGGACCTGCAGGCCACGATGTTCGATCTCTTCGTCCAGGGCGACCGGACGCTGGACCGGTCGCAAGGCGGGCTCGGGATCGGGCTGTCGCTGGTCCGCCGGCTGATCGAGATGCATGGCGGGCGCGTCGACGCCACCAGCGACGGCATCGGCACGGGTGCGAGTTTCGAGCTGCGCGTGCCGCTGCTCACGGCCCCAGGATCTTCAGGCCCTGGGTGAGCGTCTGCCGCGTGGTCCAGCAGGCCCGCCACGGGTCCTCCTTCTGGAAGCTCAGGCGATCGCGCGCATTGGCGACGGTCCACTGGTCGGCGCGTGTCACGTCCGCCAGTTCGTCCCAGTCGATGGGCATGGACACGCCCATCCCCGGCCTCGCGCGCGCCGAGAACGCGGCGGCCGTCGTCTGCCCTTCCCCGTTGCGCAGGTAGTCCGGGAAGATCTTGCCCACGCGATTCCTCGGTCCGCTCTTCGCGGAGAACTGCCTGGGGAAGACCTGCGCGAGGTGTCGCACGACGGCCTGGCTGAAGGCCTTGGCGGTCGCGTGATCGTGCCGGCGCTCGAGCGGCACGACCACGTGCAGGCCCTTGCCGCCGCTGGTCTTCAACCAGCACTGCAGCCCGAGCTCCTTGAGCAGGGCCCGCGTGATCCGCGCCGCCTCGGCCACGGCCTTGAAGCTCACGCCCTCGCCGGGATCGAGGTCGAAGATGATGCGGTCCGCCCTGTCGAGCCTGTCGTCCTGCGCGTTCCAGGTGTGGAACTCGATCGCATTGAGCTGCGTGAAGGACATCAGCGTCGCCGCGTCGGGGATCACGATGAGCGCGTCGCCCTCGACATGCTTCTGGAAGAAGAGCTGACCCTCGATGCCGTCGGGGGCGCGCACGATCGCGACCGGGCGGCGCCCCAGATGCGGCATCAGCCACTCGGCGACGCTCTCGTAGTAGCGGACCAGGTCGATCTTCGTGAGCCCGGTCGAGGGGTCGACGACGCGCTCCGGATGGCTGATGCGCAATTGCCCGGCCGCGGACGCAGACGCAGACGCAGACGCAGACGCAGACGCAGAGGATGACGACGGGGCCGCCGCCTTGCCGCTTCCGCCCGACGAGCCCGCCCTGGACGCCTTGGGGGCCTTCGTTGCTGTGCTCGATGTCGTTGCCTTGATCGGTGGCTTCTCCTTCACAGGGGTCGACGGTGCCTTGACCTGCTCGGCCGGTTGGGGCGACTCGCGGCCGACATCCTTGGGCGCCTTGTCCTCCCGCTCGCCCTGGAAGGAGGCATGGCGGATGTGGCCGTCCGGGGTCCATTCCGCGAAGGCGACCTCGACGACCAACTTCGGCTTCACCCACCGCGCGGCGCCTCCCGCGCGGCCGGCGATCCTCGCCCAGTGGCTGCGGGCGATGGTGGCCTCGTCGAAGTGCGGCGTCTTGACCTCGATCGCGCGCAGGCGCCGGTGCAGCTCGCCCGCGAGCTTCATCGACCAGCCCGTGCCGACGCGCCCGGCAAAGCGGAGTTCGGCGCTCTCCCCGGGCTCGTAGTAACCGAGCAGCAGGCTGCCCAGCGCCTGCCCGCCATCGGAGCGATCGGTGAAGCCGACCACCACGAACTCCTGCCGCTGCTGGCACTTGAGCTTCACCCAGCTGTCGCTGCGCGCGGAGACATAAGGGCTGTCGGGCCGTTTCAGGATGAGGCCCTCGAGGCGCATCTGGCAGGCGGCCGCGAGCATCTCCTCGGGTGGCACGGCGAAGTCCTCGCTGAAGCGCAGGCGCTCGTCCTCGTGGCCGTCGATCAGCGCGCGCAGCACCGCGCGCCGATGCGCGAGCGGCACCTCGCGCAGGTCGTGGCCGTTGAGGAAGGGCGCGTCGAAGAGGAAGTAGACGATGTCGTCCTGCCCGGCCGGGGATCGTGATCGCGAGGACGTCCGCGCCGAGCGGCCGATGGCGTTCTGCAGCAGGTTGAAGTCGGGGGCGCCGTCCTCGCGCAACACGACGATCTCGCCGTCCAGCCAGCCGCTGTCGACGCCCAGCCCCGCCACCGCCTCGGCCACCGCCGGCAGCCGCTCGGTCCAGTCGTTGCCGCCGCGGGTGATCAGACGGGGCCGGCCCTTGTCGATGCGCGCCATCAGCCGGTAGCCGTCGAACTTCGCCTCGGCGACCCACTCGCCGGGGGGCGTCGCGCTGACCAGCGTGGCGAGCTGAGGCGCCAGCGTCGCGGGCAGCCGGGCCTTCCTGGCGCGGCGGAGGTCGGGGCCGGTCAGCGCGGGATCGAGGTCCGCCTCGACCGGCGCCACCTCGCGCCCCGTCGCGTCCCGTTCCTCGACGAGTCCCAGCGGATGCTGGATCACGCTGTCCGGCAGCGCGACGGTCACGTCGTATTCGGCATGCGCGCGTTCTCGCCCGTCGTGCTTCTTGATGAGCAGCCACTGCTCACGCTCCGTCGAGCCGCGCGAGGTCCGGACCAGTTGCCACAGGCCCGCCAGCTTCTGCCCATGCAAGCGGAACACCAGCTTGCCGTCGCGCAGCCCCTGGGCCGGGTCGCCCTCCGGTTCCCAGGTGCCGTTGTCCCAGACGATGACCTCGCCCGCGCCGTACTGCTTGGGCGGGATGGTGCCCTCGAAGCCGCCGTAGGACAGCGGGTGGTCCTCGACATGGATCGCCATGCGGCGCTCCTTGGGATCGTAGGACGGCCCCTTGGGAACGGCCCAGCTGAGCAGCACGCCCTCGAGCTCCAGCCGGAAGTCGTAATGCAGGTGGCTGGCCCAATGCTTCTGGACGACGAAGGACAAGGCCTTGCCGACAGCTTTCCTCGCGGTCTTGGCGCGCTTCGCCGAGGTCTCGTCCGAGCACTTCTCGGCGGTCCTCCCAGCGGTCCCCGAATCGGGCGCCGGAGCGCGCCGCGGCCGCGCGCGCGGCGTCTCGGCCCCGTCGGGCTCGGACGTGATGCGGAAATCGCGCTTCTGCCGGTAGCGCGCGAGCGGATGCTGGCGGGGGGTCGTCGGCATGGTCAGGCCGCCTTGGGCTTCTTCTTCCCACCCAGGCTGCGACGCAGCAGCTCGGTCAGGTCGACCACCTTGCCGCCCTCCTCGCGGGCGCCCGTGTCGGGTTCGGCCTCCAGCGGCGTGACGGTCTCGGTCTTGCCCTGCTCGACCTTGCGCGCGATCAACCGCCGGATCGCGGCGGTGAACTCGTCGTGATAGTCCTCGGGGTGCCAGTCGGTGCTCATCTCGTCGATGAGCTGGCGCGCCATCTGCAGCTCCGCCGCCTTGAAGCCGTGCGCGGACTTGCCTTCGGCCGGGAGGTTCAGGTCCTCGCAAGGACGGATCTCGTTGGCCCAGCGCAGCATCCCGATCATCAGCGCCGGCCCGGCCGGCAGCAGCGCGGCCAGGTGCTCCTTGCTGTGGATCACCAGCCGCGCGATCGCGATCAGACCGGAGTCCGCCATCGCCTCGCGCAGCAAGGCGTAGACCTTGCTCGCCTTGCCGACCGGTTCGAGGTAGTACGGCTTCTCCAGATAGACGAAGGAGACCTGCGTGGCGGGCACGAAGGTCTCGATCTCGATGGTCTGCGTGGTCGTGGGATAGGCCTTGCGGATCTCGTCGTCGGAGACGAGCACGTAATCGCCGTTGTCCTGCCTCACGCCCTTGACGATCTGCGCCTTGTCGATGTCCTTGCCGGTGCGCTTGTTGATGCGCTTGTAGCCGACCGGGTCCATGCTGCGCTTGTCCAGCCAGTCGAAGTCCACGCCCTGGTCGCGCGACGCGGGATACAGCGCCACCGGCACATGCAGCAGACCGAAGCTGATCGCGCCCTTCCAGATCGCGCGGCGCGCGGCGGGCGCGGTGTCGCTGTCGCCGCGGGCGGTCTTGGCGTCGGAGGACTTGCCGTGACCCGTTGGGCCGGATCGGTGTCCGCCATGTCCGGCGTGGTCCGCGTTGGAGGCCCGCTTGCGCGCGGGAGCGGCGGCGCGCGGGGGCGCCTTGCGGGGGGCGTGGGAACGGGTGCTCGAAGCAGCGGCGCGAGTGGGCATGCGGACCTCGATGGCGAGTCGGCGACGCGACGGGAGTTGCCATGCGGCAAGCGACGCGCCCACGCGCGAGGCGCGGTGGTCGCTCCCGGTCGGCGCGAGGCGGGACCGATGACGAGGAGCCTCGTTTCGCTCGTCAGGTCGCCATCGGGCACCCGCCTTGCTCTGACGAAGAGATCGGCGACTCCGCGGAGCCGCGCTTCGAGACCGACATGACGCCAGAGACCCACGCCCTGCTCCCGCACCTCCCGACGACCGACCGCTTGTCCGTCAGCGACGGTCATCCGCGGGCGAGCGCGTCACGTGGGCCGCTGTACGCGGATCGCCTAGAAGGTGGACGCGCGTTGGCGCAGCGACTGGCCGGCTACGCGGGGCGCGAGGACGTGCTGGTGCTGGCGTTGCCACGCGGAGGTGTGCCGGTGGCCGCCGAGATCGCGCGGACGCTGGGAGCGCCGCTGGATGTCCTGGTGGTCCGCAAGCTGGGTCTGCCCGGCCAGCCGGAGTACGCGATGGGCGCCATCGCGACCGGCGACGTCCGCGTGCTCAACACGCAGGTGATCCAGCAACTGAAGCTGAGCTACGCCGCCATCGACATCGTCACCCGTGCGGAGCTGCGGGAGCTGCATCGACGCGAGAAGCTGTATCGCGGCGATCGGCCGCCGCCCATCGTGCGCGGCCGTCAGGTGATCCTGGTGGACGACGGCATGGCCACAGGGGCGACCATGCGCGCAGGCGTGCAGGCGCTGCGGGAGATGCGTCCGGCGCGCATCGTGGTCGCGGTCCCGGTCGCGGCGCCGGAAACCTGTCCCCTCCTCGGGCAGGACGCGGATGAGGTGATCTGCGGCCACACGCCGGAACGCTTCCGATCCGTCGGGGAGTGGTATGCGAGGTTCGAGCAGACGTCGGATGAGGAGGTGCGGCGCTTGCTGGACCAACACCCAAGCGAGGATCACGGGGCTTCGTCGCCTTACCCTTAGATGGACACGCCATCGAGCGCCTCCACCCACCCCTCTCCCCGCGCTCCCGGTTGCCGCTCGACCTCCGGATGCGCCCCCAGAAACGCTCGCCACTCGGGGTCATCGATGACGGCAGGGTGCCCATCCTTCGAGCGGAGCAGCAAGCCTTCCTTTCTCGAGTGCCAGATCGCGTAGACGCGACCCGGTTGAAAGCGATGAAAGGATTCGTAGCTCAGCCCGTGGGCCAGGTGGCCGTACCTTCTGAACAGTGCAAGCGCCACCCATCGGGAGGTCTCATAGCTCGGGTCGTATCGACCTTGAAGACCGAAGACCATGCGATTGGGGCCGTCGATCGGGATGAACAATCCGGGCGATTCGAGTTCGAAGCGCGCGACACGATGCGCGGCCGCGGCCTTTGGACACCAGAAGCTGCGCCCCAGCCGAGGGTCCCACCACATTGCGCGCACTTCGGTCGCCGCCGCTTGGATGTTGCTCGCCGTATAGAGCATGGCGAAGGCATCGCCATAGCCCGGTGGCGGATCCACATGATTGCGCCGGAACTCCACGGGTGCCGGATGCCAGTCCCCCATTGGGTGCTCATAGGCGCGAATCAGACGCACGCTGCCCGGGTCGACCAACTCCAGCTGGAGATGATGCCCCTTGAATGGGGGCAGGCTGGGAGGCGTCATGCGCGTCTGGGTCATGGCGACCTCCGGTGCATGGACTCGTCGTGGGCTGCCGCCAGCGCCGCCCGGATGCGGAAGGCGGCGTCCTGTCGCAGCAGCCATGCCGCCTCCTGCTCCAGGGGGTCGTCGTAGACCCGTTGGCCAAGCATCACCTCCAAAGGGGTGAGCCAGACCAGGAACGGCGTCGGGATCAAGAAGAACGACGCCATCTCCCAGTTGGCGATGTGAATCTCTCCCGCGTTCCTGGCGCGAAGAAATAGCTCAAGCACGGCTTCCAAGGGCGGCCCGACCACCCCAGGCAGGGCCTGATACAACGGGTAGTCCCGGCTGGGCCGTGAACTCGGCGGCACGCTGAGCAGCCGCCCTCGCGTCTCCAGTTCCGCGACCTCCTCTGGGGTCACCTTCAACAGCGCCGCCAACTGTC
The DNA here is from genome assembly GCF_001598255.1 of Mitsuaria chitosanitabida ATCC BAA-476 = NBRC 102408. Classification (GTDB taxonomy): domain Bacteria; phylum Pseudomonadota; class Gammaproteobacteria; order Burkholderiales; family Burkholderiaceae_C; genus Roseateles; species Roseateles chitosanitabidus. The sequence goes on along the minus strand of NZ_BCYP01000030.1, from coordinate 44,920 downwards.
CGATCGACCCGTAGGTTGTCGCCTGGATGAAGAGGTCCGGCTCGCATTCAGGGGCTCGTTCCCTAGGCTTCCTGTATGGCCAGCATGCGGTACTGACCCGTCTCGATGCAGGCGCGCCCACCTGCGATGCGAATTCATGAGCTTCCACCACGTCCCACTCGTCCCCCATTGCTGGAGCGACGCCCGTCAACACAGAAGGTTCTGACTGTGCCGAAGGGGTGACGCGCGATCGATCACCGATTCATCTGTGAAGTCGCCCCGGGACCATCGACAAATGAGGGCCGGGTGACTCGAAGTGCTGGAAGACGTGCGCTCAGCTGAACAAGCGGCGCGCCACGGCGCTGCCCGCCGTCAGGTCACGCGCGGCCAGCGACTTGTAGAGCTCCGCCAGCTCCTGTCCGATGGACTGGAAGGCGTGCAGGTTCAGGACCTGGCCGCGGTCGTCGCAGACGTCGGCCTCGAAGTCGCGCGCCAGGCTGCGCGCCGATTCCTGCCAGGTGGCGAAGGGTTCCAGCGCCTCCGGCGTCTGCAACACGTCCAGCGACAGGGTCAGGTCCCGCAGCGACGAGGTCTGCGGATCGTCCGCCAGCGCCGCCTGCGCGTCGAAGTTCAGCGTCAGCAGCGGCGGCGCGCCCTCCTCGGCCGCCGGCAGCACCAGGCGGCCCGGGATCGCGCCCGGCACGAAGCCGTGACGCAGCGCGCCCTGCTGCACGAAGCCCAGCGTCCACGCCGCGCCGCGCGCGCGCAGCACGATCGCGAGCTGCGCGTCGTGACCGGCGGCGAACTGGTCCAGCTCGCGCGCCCGCGCCACTACGTCCAGCATGTCGGGGAACTCCGGCATCGCGCCGACACCGTCCGCGAAGCCCTGGATCTTCTGCACGAACTCGGAGTACTCGATCTCGTTGAGCGCGCCGCTGCGGTTGGCCATCTGCAGGCCGGCCTGGAACTCGGTGTAGCGCTGGCCGGGATGCGGCAGCTCCCACTCGCCGCTGTCGGCGTTCAGGCCTTCGACCTGGAAGGGCTTGGTCCCCGCGCGCCGGCTGCCCGGCAGGTGCGACAAGGCCATCTCGCCGCTCACCGGCGACTCGGGCGTCAGCGTCGCGATCGCGTCGATCAGCGCGTCGATGCGCGTCGAGGCCTTGCGCGCGCGCGCCACCGCCGGCACGGTCTCGTCCAGCGTGCGCAGATCCGGCAGCCCGCCCGCCTCGTGGCCGTCCAGCGTGATGGGGGGCTCGCCGCCCGCCGCGCCGTTCGCACCCAGGCTGGGCTCGTGGCGGTCGCCCGCCGGCGTCACCGGCTCGGCGCGGCGCGGGCCCGCCTTGCGCGCGCTCCACCAGCCCTGCGCCAGCAGGCCCACCAGCACCACGCCGCCCAGCGCTGCCAGCAGCGTCGTCAGGTTCCAGTCCGTCGTCATCGCGTCATTGCTCCTGCGGCCCCGCGCGCGCCCCGCGCCGCGATCGCCGTCGTCATCCTCATTGCTCCGCCATCGCCAGCGCGGACTCCATGTCCACCGCCACGATCCGCGACACGCCCTGCTCCTGCATGGTCACGCCGATCAACTGCTCGGCCATCTCCATGGCGATCTTGTTGTGCGAGATGAACAGGAACTGCGTGATCTTGCTCATCTCCGCCACCAGCCGTGCATAGCGCTCAGTGTTGGCGTCGTCCAGCGGCGCGTCGACCTCGTCCAGCAGACAGAACGGGGCCGGGTTCAGCTGGAAGATCGCGAACACCAGCGCGATCGCGGTCAGCGCCTTCTCGCCGCCCGACAGCAGGTGGATGGTCGAGTTCTTCTTGCCCGGCGGCTGCGCCATCACCTGCACGCCCGCGTCCAGGATCTCGTCGCCGGTCATGACCAGCTTGGCCTGGCCGCCGCCGAACAGGCTCGGGAACATGCGGCCGAAATGGTCGTTGACCTGCGTGAAGGTCGCGCCCAGCAGGTCACGCGTCTCCAGGTCGATCTTGTGGATCGCGTCCTCCAGCGTCGTGATCGCGCTGGTCAGGTCGCCGAACTGCGAGTCCAGGAAGGTCTTGCGCTCTCGCGCCGCGCCCAGCTCGTCCAGCGCCGCCAGGTTGACCGCGCCCAGCGCCGCGATGTCGCGGGTGATGCGGTCGATCTCGCCCTGCAGGCCGTAGAGCTTGACGCCGCCCTCCTCGATGACCTTGCCAAGCGCCTCCAGATCGACGTTGGCGGCGACCAGTTGCTCCATGAACTGCGCGCCGCCCAGCGAGGCGGCCTGCTCGTCCAGCTGCAACTTGGTGATGCGCTCGCGCAGCGGATCGAGCGCGCGCTCGATGCCCATGCGGCCTTCCTCGGCGCGTTTCAGGCGCAGGCTGAGGTCGTCGTAGTTGGCGCGCACGGCGGCCAGCGCCTGCTCGCGTTCCATGCGCACGGCCAGCGCGTCCTCCAGCCCGGCCTGCGCCGCGGCGTCGTCCAGCTCGGCGCGCTCCTGCGCCATGTTCTGCACCGTCTGCTCGTTGACCTGCACCTGCTGGCGCGAGGTCTCGATCGCGCGCTGCAGCTCGCCGCGCTTGGCCGCCAGCGCGCGGGCGCTGAAGACCGCTTCCTGCGCGCGCCGCTCCAGCACGCGCTGATGCTCGCGCGCCTCGGTCAGCTTGCGCTCCGCGTTGATCACGGATTCGTCGAGCTCGGCGTGCTTCTCCTGCGTCGTCGCGAGCTGCATGTCCAGCTCCTCGAAGCGCGCCTAGCCCTCCATGCGGCGCTCCATCAGCGCCTCGGTCTGGGCGTCGATCTCGCCGATCTCCTCGTCCAGCTGGGTGCGACGCGCCACCGCGGCCTCGGTCTGCTGCGCCAGACGCAGCAGCTCGACCTGCAGTTGATGCGCGCGGCCTTGCGTCTCGGTGGCCTCGCGGCGCAGCACCGACAGGCGCTGAGCGGCTTCGGTGTAGGCGGCCTCGGCGCGGATGGCCTGGGCGCGGGCCTCGTCGGCCATCAGCGTCTGGGCGCGCTGCTCGCGATCCAGGTTCTCGATCTCCTGCGCGCGCGCCAGCAGACCGGCGGTCTCGCTGTCCGGCGCATAGAAGCTGACCGCGAACTGGCTCACCGCGTGGCCTTCGCGGGTCATGATGACCTCGCCATGGCTGAGCTTGGGCCGGTCCTGCAGCGCCTGCGCGATGGACTCCGCCGTGTACACGCCTTCCAGCCAGTCGTTCATCAAGGCCTTCAGGCCGTTGGACTCCAGCTTGAGCAGATCGCTCAGCGGCGCCAGCGCGCGATGCGTGTTGGCGATCTCGCCCGAGGGCAGCGAATAGAAGGCCAATCGCGCCGGTGGCGCGTCGGACGCGAAGGCCTGCACCGTCTCCAGCCGGCCCACCGACAGCGCGCCCATGCGCTCGCGCAGCGCGGCCTCCAGCGCGTTCTCCCAGCCCGGCGTGACGTGCAGTTGCGTCCACAGGCCCTTGATGTCCTGCAGGCCATGCTTGGCCAGCCAGGGCTTGAGCTTGCCCTCGGTCTGCACCTTCTCCTGCAGCGCGCGCAGCGCGGTCAGGCGGGCGACGATGTCGGTCAGCTTGGCGGCTTGCTGCTGCGATTCCTGCTGGGCCTGCTGGCGTGTCTCGTCGGCGGCGGGCACCGCTTCGGCGAGCTCCGCCAGCCGCGCGTCGGCGACGGCCTGCTGCTCGTCCGCGGCCGTCGACAGCCGGCGGATCTCGTCCAGCTTGTCATGCTGCGGCGCCGCCAGGCCTTGGCGCTCCTGGCCCAGCCGGTCGCGGCGGCCGCGCAGGCCCTTGAGCTGCTCGTCCACGCTGCGGCTCTCGGCCGCCAGCACCTGGATCTGCTGCTGGACCTGCGTCACCTGCGTGCGCTGCTCGTTGGCGCGGGCCTGCGCGGCGCGCACCTGGTCCTCGACCTCGGGCAGCTTCATCGCCTGATCCTCGGCCTGGGCCGCGAGGATTTCGCTCTGCTCCTCGGCCTGGGCGATCTGGGTCGCGACCTCGTCGAGCTCGGCCTGCGCCTGCTCGGCGCGCTCCTGCCATTGCTGGTTCTGCGCCTGCAGCTCGATCAGCCGCTGCTCCAGACGCTGGCGGCCCTCGACCACGTAGCGGATGCGTTCCTCGAGCCGGCTCACCGCCATCTGCGCCTCGGCCATGCGGCCCTGCTCGGCGTGGAGCTCGTCGCCCGCGGCGTAGTGGGCCTGGCGGACGGTTTCCAGCTCCGCCTCGATCTGGCGCAGCTCGGCCATCTTGGCCTCGAGGGCGTTGACCGCCTCCGAGTGCTCGGTCTTCACGCGCGCCGATTCGCCGGCCGCGTCGCGGTGCTTGAGGAACCACAGCTGATGCAGCTTCAGCGTGCCCTGCTCCTGCAGGTGGCGGTAGTTCGCGGCGACCTCGGCCTGGCGCTCCAGCTTCTCGAGATTGCTGTTGAGCTCGCGCAGGATGTCCTCGACGCGGGTCAGGTTCTCGCGCGTGTCCTTGAGGCGGTTCTCGGTCTCGCGGCGGCGCTCCTTGTACTTGGAAACGCCCGCGGCTTCCTCGAGGAACATGCGCAGTTCCTCGGGCTTGGATTCGATGATCCGGCTGATCGTGCCCTGGCCGATGATGGCGTAGGCGCGCGGGCCCAGGCCCGTGCCCAGGAACACGTCCTGCACGTCACGCCGGCGCACCGGCTGGTTGTTGATGAAGTAGCTGGACGTGCCGTCGCGCGTGAGCACGCGCTTGACGGCGATCTCGGTGAACTGGTTCCACTGGCCGCCGGCGCGCGCGCTGGCGTTGTCGAACACGAGTTCCACGCTGGAGCGGCTGGCGGGCTTGCGGTTGCCCGAGCCGTTGAAGATCACGTCCTGCATGGACTCGCCACGCAGTTCGCTGGCCTTGCTTTCGCCCAGCACCCAGCGCACCGCGTCCATGATGTTGGACTTGCCGCAGCCGTTGGGACCGACCACGCCGACCAGCTGGCCAGGCAGCTGGAAGTTGGTCGGATCGGCAAAGGACTTGAAGCCCGAGAGCTTGATCGAGTTCAGTCGCATCGAGACGTTCGAACCATGACCTGGCCCGAAGTTGAGCTAAGCCTTTGATTTGATTGTGGAAACGCCCCATGAAGGGGCGTCCGGTTCGCGGCGGATGATAACATCGCGCCCTTCCTCTTCCGGCCGTCGCCGCCCTCTGAAGCAGCGACCCGTCCGGCCCCAGAATTCCATTCCTGCTCCCATGGCCAAGAACACCCCCGCCAAGCCGGCCGCGAAGGCTGCCGCATCGTCGACGCTCAAGGCGACCCCGCTGAAGATGATCGCCCCGATCAAGGCCGACAAGGCCGCGAAACCCGCCAAGCCGGCGAAGGCCTCCAAGGCCGACACCGCGGTCGCGCCCAAGATGCGCGAGATGCCGCCCAACCCGCCCAGCCGCCCGAGCAAGGAGATCCACGTCTTCCCAAACCCGGCCCCGGAGCGCGATTACGTCATCCAGTTCCAGATCCCGGAGTTCACCTGCCACTGCCCGCTGACGGGCCAGCCGGACTTCGCGCACTTCACGATCGACATGATCGCGGACCAGTTCTGCGTCGAGCTCAAGAGCCTGAAGATGTACTTCTGGAGCTACCGCGACGAGGGCGCGTTCCACGAGAAGGTGACCAACACCATCCTCGAGGACATCGTGAAGGTCACGAATCCGCGCTTCATCCGCATCACGGCCAAGTGGTACGTGCGCGGCGGCATCTACACGAACGTGGTCACCGAGCACCGCAAGAAGGGTTGGAAGCCGCTGCCGGCCGTCGACCTGCCGGCGCACGGTGTCGAGACCGGCCTGCTGCGTTGAGCTGAGGAGGCATGGCCCTCGCCTACGACACGCGCACGCAGTTCGTCGCGGTCGCGCTCAAGCGCAGCCGCATCGACGGCTTCGGCGTGTTCGCGGCCGAGGCCATTCCCGCCGGCACGCGGCTGGGCCTGCTGACCGGTGAATCGATCACCGTCGCGGAGGCGCGCCGCCGGGCGCAGGAGAGCCGGCGGCTGATGCTGGTGGAGCTCTCGCCCGCGCGGGCGATCGACTGCAGCCGCTCGCAGGACGCGATGCGCTTCACCAACCACAGCTGCCGCCCCAACGCCCGCATCCAGGTCGAGGACGGCGAGGTCAGCTTCTTCGCGCTGGAGGACCTCGCGCCCGGCGCGGAGATCACCGTCGACTACGGCGTGACGCATCACGAGGGTCGCTTGGCTTGCCGGTGCGGGGCCGAGGGGTGTCGAGGGGCGCTCTGAACGACAACCCTTCGTTGTCGACATAAGCACCCCTGAGACGCCCGGCCGCGCACCTCGCCGGCCTATCATTTCGCGCATGAGCTCCACTCCCGCCACGCCGCCGGTCAATCCACGACTGGCGCTGCTGAACCCCTACCCGTTCGAGCGCCTGCGTGCCCTGACCCAGGGCATCGTCCCGAACCCCGAGTACCGTCCCATCTCGCTGGGCATCGGCGAGCCCAAGCACCCCGCGCCCAAGCTGGTCGAGGACGCGCTGATGGCCAACCTCAAGGGCCTGTCCAGCTACCCCGCCACCGCCGGCGATCCCAAGCTGCGCGAGGCCATCACCGGCTGGATCCAGCGCCGCTACGGACTCGCGCTGGACCCCGCCACGCAGGTGCTGCCCGTCAACGGCTCGCGCGAGGCGCTGTTCGCCTTCGCGCAGGTGGTGGTCGACCCGGCCCGCCCCGGCGCGACCGTGGTCTGCCCCAATCCCTTCTATCAAATCTACGAGGGCGCGGCCCTGCTCGCGGGCGCCCAGCCGGCCTTCGCGAACTCCGACCCGACGCGCAACTTCGCCGCCGACTGGTCGCAGATCGACGACGCGACCTGGGCCCGCACCCAGCTGCTGTTCGTCTGCTCGCCCGGCAACCCGACCGGCGCGGTCATGCCGCTGTCCGAGTGGAAGACGCTGTTCGAGCTCAGCGACCGCCACGGTTTCGTGATCGCCTCGGACGAGTGCTACTCGGAGATCTATTTCCGCGAGGGCCCCGACGCCGCGCCGCTGTCCGGCCTGCAGGCCGCCGCGCAGCTGGGCCGCACGGACTACCGCAACCTGATCGCCTTCACCAGCCTGTCCAAGCGCTCGAACGTCCCGGGCATGCGCTCGGGCTTCGTGGCCGGCGACGCGACGTGGATCAAGCGCTTCCTGCTGTACCGGACCTATCACGGCTCGGCCATGAGCCCGATGATCCAGGCCGCCAGCATCGCCGCCTGGAACGACGAGGCGCACGTCATCGCCAACCGCGCGCAGTACCGCGCCAAGTTCGCGGCGGTCACGCCGGTGCTGGCCGAGGTGCTGGACGTCGCCCTGCCCGACGCGGGTTTCTACCTGTGGGCCGCAGTGCCAGACGGTAACGATATCGGCTTCGCCCAGCAGCTCCTCGCTCAATACAATGTCGGCGTTCTGCCCGGCAGTCTGCTGGCCCGCGACGCCCACGGCATCAACCCCGGCGCCGGCCGCATCCGCCTGGCCCTGGTGGCCGAACAGGCCGAATGCCTGGAAGCCGCCCACCGCATCCGATCCTTCGTGAAGCCAGCCTGAGCCCGCCTTCGCTGCCCGCTTCACATCACTCCCTCTCCTCAGATTTCTCCGGAACCGCCATGACGCAAGACCTGCAATCCATCATCGACCTCGCCTGGGAAGGCCGCGCCAACCTCAACTCCGCCAACAGCCCGGAAGTCCGCGCCGCCGTGGACGACGTGCTGGCCCGCCTGGACAACGGCACGCTGCGCGTGGCCGAACGCAAGGCCGTCGGCGAGTGGACCGTCCACCAGTGGGTCAAGAAGGCCGTGCTGCTGTCCTTCCGTCTGAACGACAACCGCCAGATGGGCGCCGGCGACATGACCTTCTTCGACAAGGTCCCGACCAAGTTCGGCGGCATGAGCGACGAGGCCCTGCGCGCCACCGGCGTGCGCGTGGTCCCGCCGGCCGTCGCCCGCCGCGGCAGCTTCATGGCCAAGAACGTCGTGCTGATGCCCTCGTACGTCAACATCGGCGCCTACGTCGATGAAGGCACCATGGTCGACACCTGGGCCACCGTCGGCTCCTGCGCCCAGATCGGCAAGAACGTCCACCTGTCCGGCGGCGTCGGCATCGGCGGCGTGCTGGAGCCGCTGCAGGCCAACCCGACCATCATCGAGGACAACTGCTTCATCGGCGCCCGCTCGGAGATCGTCGAGGGCGTGATCGTCGAGGAGAACTCGGTGATCTCCATGGGCGTGTACATCGGCCAGAGCACCCCGATCTACGACCGCGAGACCGACACCGTCAGCTACGGCCGCGTCCCGGCCGGCTCCGTCGTGATCAGCGGCAGCCTGCCCAAGAACGACAAGTACAGCCTGTACGCCGCGATCATCGTGAAGAAGGTCGACGCCGGCACCCGCGCCAAGACCAGCATCAACGACCTGCTGCGCGCCTGAACCCCACGGGCCGGCCGAGGCCGGCCCCGTGCCACCGCTACGATCCGACGCCATGACGTCGACGAGGAAGGGACGGAGATGAGCACCGGAAACATGGAGCGCATCCTGCGGCTGATGGCCGAGAAGGGCGCGTCCGACACCTATCTGTCCGCCAACATGCCGGTGCTGATCCGGATCAACGGCCAGATGCTGCAGCTGTCGGATCAGCTGCTGACGCCGGCGCAGCCGCGCGCGCTGATCTCCGAGGTCATCGAGCCCCAGCAGATGGCCGAGCTCGACGCCAACGGCGAGCTCAACCTCGCGGTCTCCATCCCCAAGGTCGGCAGCTTCCGGCTGTCCGGCTTCCGCCAGCGCGGCTCGATCGCGGCGGTGTTCCGCCACATCCCGCATGTGATCCCGACGCTGGACTCGCTGGGACTCCCCCCGGTGCTGGGCAAGCTGATCACCGAGAAGCGCGGCCTGATCCTGATGGTCGGCGCGACCGGCACCGGCAAGAGCACCACGCTCGCGTCGATGCTGGAGCACCGCAACCAGACGATGTCGGGCCACATCCTGACCATCGAGGACCCGCTCGAGTACCTGTTCACCAACAAGCGCTCGCTGGTGAATCAGCGCGAGGTCGGCCGCGACACCGCCTCGCTGCAGATCGCGCTGAAGAACGCGCTGCGCCAGGCCCCGGACTGCATCCTGATCGGCGAGATCCGCGATCGCGAGACCATGACGGCCGCGATCTCGTACGCGCTGTCGGGCCACCTGGTGGTGGCCACGCTGCACGGCAACAACAGCTATCACGCGCTCAACCGGATCATGTCCTTCTACACGCCGGAGTCCCGTCCGGCGATGCTGAACGACCTGGGCGCGGGCCTGAAGGCGGTGATCTCGCAGCGCCTGGTGCGCGCCGCCGCGGGGGGGCGCGTCCCGGTGACCGAGATCCTGCTCAACACCAAGCTGATCTCGGAGCTGATCGAGCAAGGCGACTTCGCCGGCGTGAAGGAAGCGATGGAGAAGTCCATCGCCGAGGGCTCGCAGAGCTTCGAGGAGCACTTCGCCAAGCTCATCACCGAGGGCACGATCACGCGCGAGGAAGGCCTGGCCTTCGCCGACAGCCCGACCAACCTGCTCTGGCGTCTGCAGAACGACGCGCCCGGCAGCAAGCCCGGCGCCGGCGCGCAGAAGAAGGAAGAGCCGGCCAACGACGAGGCCAGCTTCACCTCGATCACGCTCGACGTGCAGGCCGGCTGAGCGAGGGACGCGCGTGGCTCATTCGACCGACGGCTCGACCGACGACCTGACCCTGGAGCTGCTGGAGCAGCTGATCGCGCGCGCTTCGGTGACGCCCGAGGATGCCGGCTGCCTCGAGCTGATCGGCGCCCGGCTGGCCGCGGCCGGCTTCGCGCTGGAACGCATGGACAGTGGCCCGGAGAACTTCCGCGTGAGCAACCTGTGGGCCAAGCGCCCCGGTCGCGACGCGGACGCGCCGGTGCTGGTCTTCGCCGGCCACACCGACGTCGTCCCCACGGGCGATCTCTCCAAATGGAGCAGCGATCCCTTCGTCCCCACCGTGCGCGGCGGCCGTCTGTACGGACGCGGCGCGGCGGACATGAAGACCTCGCTGGCGGCGATGGTCGTGGCGGTCGAGGACTTCGTCGCGAAGCACCCCGACCACCGCGGCGCGATTGCCTTCCTGCTCACCAGCGATGAGGAAGGCCCGGCACGCGACGGCACCGTCGTCTGCGTGAACCGCCTGCGCGAGCGCGGCGAGCGCCTGGACTACTGCATCGTCGGTGAACCGACCTCGGTCGAGCGCCTCGGCGACACGGTCAAGAACGGCCGGCGCGGCTCGCTGTCCGGCAAGCTGCGCGTGATCGGCGTGCAAGGCCACGTCGCTTACCCGCATCTGGCCCGCAACCCGGTGCACCAGGCCGCGCCCGCGCTGGCCGAGCTGGCCGTGACCGAATGGGACGGCGGCAATGGTGACTTCCCGCCGACCTCGTTCCAGATCTCTAACATCGCGGCCGGTACCGGCGCCGGCAACGTGATTCCGGGCGAACTGGTGGTGGACTTCAACTTCCGCTTCTCGACCGAATCGACCGCCGACGGCCTGCGTCAGCGCGTGCAGGCACTGCTGGACCGGCATGGCCTGGACTACGCGCTGGAATGGCCGCTCTCGGGCGAGCCCTTCCTGACGCCGGTGGGCGAGCTGTCCGCCGGACTGGCCGCGGCCATCGAGGCCGAAACCGGCGTGACGACCGAGCTCTCGACGACCGGCGGCACCTCGGATGGGCGATTCATCGCCAAGCTCTGCCCGCAAGTGGTGGAATTCGGACCGCTCAATGCGAGCATCCACAAGATCGACGAATACGTGCCGCTGGATCAGATCGGGCCCTTGACCCGGATCTACCGCCGCACCCTGGAGAATTTGCTGCTGTGACGCTGTTGGAATTGATCGAGGCCCAGGCCGCCCGCCTCTCCGAGGCGGGCGTTTCGTTTGGGCATGGCACGACGAACGCCTTCGACGAGGCCGCCTGGCTGGCGCTGTGGGCGCTGGATCTGCCCCTGGACGCGCTGGACGAGCACGAGACGGAGGTCGTGGACGACGCCGGCCGCGCCAGGACCGAGGCGCTGGTCGCCGAGCGCATCACCACGCGCAAGCCCGCCGCCTACCTGACGCGCGAGGCCTGGCTGCAAGGCGTCCCCTTCTATGTCGACGAGCGGGCCATCGTGCCGCGCAGCTTCATCGCGGAACTGCTGGCCGACGCCACCATCGACGCCTGGCTGTCCGATGAGACCTCGCGTGTGCTGGACCTGTGCACCGGCAACGGCTCGCTGGCCGTGCTGGCCGCGATGGCCTGGCCGGACGTGGCGGTCGACGCGATCGACCTGAGCGCCGACGCGCTCGCCGTCGCCAAGATCAACGTCGAGCGCCACCAGCTCGCCGATCGCGTGCGACTGCTGCAGGGTGACGGCCTGAAACCGGCGCAAGGGCCGTACGACCTGATCCTGTGCAATCCGCCCTATGTGAACAGCGCCTCGATGGCCGCCCTCCCCGCCGAGTACCGCGCCGAGCCCGAGCTCGCGCTGGCCGGCGGCACCGATGGCATGGACTTCATCCGCCAGCTGCTGGCCGACGCGCCCGCGCAGCTCAAGCCGCAGGGCGTGCTCGTGCTGGAAATCGGCAACGAGCGCGAGTTCTTCGAGGCCGCCTTCCCGCAACTGGAAGTCGCGTGGCTGGAGACCTCCTCCGGCGAGGACCAGGTGCTGCTCGTGACGCGCGAGGCCCTGGTCGCCGGCGGCTTCGGCAGCGCCTCCACCCATTCCAATGATTCGGGCGCTTCGTCGCAAGGAGCTTCCGCATGATCACCTTGCGCAACGTGGTGCTGCGCCGCGGCACCAAGATCGTTCTCGACGACGCGAGCGTCGTCCTTCAACCCGGCGAGAAGGTCGGCCTGGTCGGCCGCAACGGCGCGGGCAAGTCCAGCCTCTTCGCGCTGCTGACCGACCGCCTGCACAGCGACAAGGGCGACGTGGAGATCCCGCGCCAATGGGCACTGGCCGAGGTCGCGCAGAACATGCCCGAGACCGAGATGCCGGCGACGGAGTTCGTGCTCGAGGGTGACGTCCGCCTGATGGCCGCGCGCCAGGCCCTGGCCGACGCGGAAGCCGCCGACGACGGCCACGCCATCGCCGACGCCTACGCGCAGCTGATGGACGCCGGCAGCCTCGACGCACCCGCCCGCGCCCAGGCGCTGCTGATGGGTCTGGGCTTCAAGGGCGCGCAGGTGGATGCGCCGGTGAACAGCTTCTCCGGCGGCTGGCGCATGCGCCTGCAGCTGGCGCGCGCGCTGATGTGCCCGTCCGACCTGATGCTGCTGGACGAGCCGACCAACCACTTGGACCTGGACGCCCTGGTCTGGCTGGAAGCCTGGTTGCAGCGCTACGAAGGCACGCTGATCATCATCAGCCACGACCGCGAGTTCCTGGACGCGATCACCAAGGTCACGCTGCACCTGGACGAGACCAAGCTGCATCGCTACGGCGGCAACTACACGGCCTTCGAGTCCATGCGCGCCGAGCGCATGCTCCAGCAGCAGCAGGCCTTCGACAAGCAGCAGGAGCGCATGGCGCATCTGCAGAAGTTCATCGACCGCTTCAAGGCCAAGGCCTCCAAGGCCAAGCAGGCGCAGAGCCGCGTCAAGGCGCTGGAGCGCATGGAGCGCCTGGCGCCGGTGCTCACCGCGTCCGACTTCAGCTTCGAGTTCCGCGAGCCGCTGAACCTCCCGAATCCGATGCTGATGTTCGACACGGTCTCGGTCGGCTACGACACCGACGAGGGCGAGAAGGTCATCGTGCGCGGCATCGACCGCTCGGTGCTGGCCGGCCAGCGCTTCGGCATCCTGGGCGCGAACGGCCAGGGCAAGTCCACCTTCGTGAAGACCGTGGCCCGCATGCAGCGCGCCATGGGTGGCACGATCACCGAGGGCAAGGGCCTGTCGATCGGCTACTTCGCCCAGCAGGAGATGGACGTGCTGCGGCCCGACGAGGGCCCGCTGATGCACATGATCCGGCTGGCCAAGGAAGTCAGCCCGAACGCCCGCGAGCAGGAACTGCGCGACTTCCTGGGCCAGTTCCGCTTCGTCGGCGACATGGTGAACCAGGAGGTGGGCAGCCTGTCCGGCGGCGAGAAGGCACGACTGGTGCTGGCGATGCTGGTGTGGCAACGCCCCAACCTGCTGCTGCTCGACGAGCCGACCAACCACCTGGACCTGCAGACCCGCGAGGCGCTGTCCATGGCGCTCAACGAGTTCGAGGGCACGGTCATGCTGGTCAGCCACGATCGCGCGCTGCTGCGCGAGGTCTGCGACGAGTTCTGGCTGGTGGCCGATGGCAAGCTCGCGCCCTTCGACGGCGACCTGGACGACTACCAGCGCTGGCTGCTGGAGCAATCCAAGGAAGCTGCCAAGCTGGCGAAGGAAGAAGCCAAGCAGGCGCTGCGCGCGGCGCGTGCCGGCACGGGCGCGGCTCCCGCGCCGGTGGCGGCGCCCGTCGCCGCGCCGGCCGCATCACCTGCCCCCGCGCCCGCCAAGCGCGAGGACCGCAAGCTCAGCGGCCAGGAGCGCCAGAAGCTCAACGAGCAGACCCGCCCGCTGCGCAAGGAGATGGAGCAGATCGACGCCAAGATGAAGGCCTGGAACGACGAGCGCGCCAAGCTCGAGGCCCAGCTCTCGAGCGCTGGACAGACGCCCGCGCAGATCGCCGACGCCGGCAAGCGCCTCAAGGCCATCGGCGACGAGGTCGAGGAAGCCGAGATGCGCTGGCTGGAGCTCAGCGAACAGGTGGACGCGATCATGACCGCGGGCTGAGCTTCAGGTTCCGCGCGCTGGCGCCCTGCCCGACCCGGACGCCCCGGCGACGCAAGTCCCCGGGGCGTCGCCTTTTCCAGGGATCCTCACGCGAGATCGCTGGACCGACCGCCGAGGGCCGCCGATAGTTGCCCTCAACCGCCGCGAAAGACCATATCGATTGCGTGCAATTCAATTGCTCGCTACAGTTCACCCCATGCTGAAGACGAACCACCCCCAAGCGCAGGACGCGACCGCCACCGGCGTCGCGGTCCAGCCGATGCCGGCGGGCACCGACTGGCTGCAGCTGGACGTGCAGCTGTGCTTCGCGCTGTATTCGACCTCGCTGGCGATGACCAAGCTCTACAAGCCGCTGCTGGCGCCGTTGGGCCTGACCTATCCGCAGTACCTGGTCATGCTGGTGCTGTGGGAGACCGACGGCCCCGGCGTGTCCGAACTGGGGCAACGGCTGAGCCTGGACTCCGGCACGCTGACGCCGCTGCTCAAGCGCCTGGAAGGTTCCAGCCTGATCGAGCGCCGTCGCAACGTCCAGGACGAGCGTCGCGTCGAGATCCACCTGACGGCCGCGGGTCGCGCCTTGCGCGAGCAGGCGGTCGCCATTCCCCAGCAGCTGGCCTGCGCCAGCGCCTGCCGCCCCGACGAGCTGCAGACGCTGACCCGGCGGCTGCATGAATTGCGGAGCAATGTGCTGACGCACCTCGCCCGTGAAGACGACGATCAGGCCGGAGCCTGACCGCCACCCCTCCGTTCTTTCGATCCCAACCCCACCCCACCAAGGAGCGCCACATGGCCATCGAGAAAGCCCTCTACACCGCCACCGCCACCGCCACCGGCGGCCGTCAAGGCAGCGCCCAGTCGTCCGACGGCGCGCTGAAGGTCGAGCTGTCCACGCCCAAGGAACTGGGCGGCGCCGGCGGCAGCGGCACCAACCCCGAACAGCTGTTCGCCGCGGGCTACTCCGCCTGCTTCATCGGCGCGATGAAGGCTGTCTCGGCCCGCAACAAGGTCGCCCTGCCGGCCGAAGTCTCCATCACCAGCGAAGTCGGCATCGGCCCTCACGCCAACAAGCCGGGCGCCTTCGGCATCGCCGTCGCGATGAAGATCTCGGTGCCGGGCATGGACCGCGCGCAGCTGGAGAAGCTGGTCGCCGACGCCCACGAAGTCTGCCCGTACTCGAACGCCACCCGCGGCAACATCGACGTCTCGCTGACGATCGTCTGAGAGCGCCGAGCCCTCATGGGCTCCAGCTCGTCGAGCCCTTCGGGCTCGCCATGAAGAACGCCGGCAATTGCCGGCGTTTGTCGTTAAAGCCTGCCCCCGCTTGCTCGGGGGCCAGGTCTTGCCTCAGCCTCGCTGGAGCAGATGCAGCATCAGCTCGACCCGAGCGGCCCACGGCGACAACGCGCCCGCCGGCTCGTCGACGGCGCCGACGATGCGCCCCTGCGCGCATCGCGTCGTGCGCCACACGGGCACACCCGATTGCTTCAACGCAGCGGTCGACGCCTCGAGCGCCTGATGCACCGTGCCGTTGCCGGTGCACGCGAGCACCAGCCCCTGCAGGCCCGCCGCACGCCAGGCGTCCAGCGCCCGACCGTCGGCGCCCGCATGGCTGCCAAGCACTTCCACCCAGGGCCAGCCCGTCGAATCCTCCGGCAGAAGCGTGGCGCCAAGCGCTTCGCCCAGCGGCCAATCGCGGAAGCGGCGGATGATCCCCTCCTCCACCACGGCCAGGGGACCCGCATCGGGGCCCGCCTCGAAGGCATCCAGCCGATAGCTGTGCGTCTTGCGCAGCTCCAGCCCCGACCACACCTGACCCGCGACCACCGCGACGACGCCCCGCACGCCTTCGGCGCCAGCGACCGCGACCGCGTCGAGCAAGTTCTGCGGCCCGTCCGCCTGGATCGCCGTGGCCGGCCGCATGGCGGCCGTCAGCACCACCGGCTTGCTCGGCGCGAGCACGCGCTGCAGCAGGTAGGCGGTTTCCTCCAGCGTGTCCGTGCCGTGCGTGATGACGACACCGCGCACCTCGGGACGTGCCAGGTGTTGCTCGACGCGCCGGGCCAGTCGCGCCCAGGTCGCGTGGTCCATGTCCTTGCTGTCGAGCTGGGCGAGCTGCTCCGCCTCCAGCGCCTTGGAGGCCAGCGCCGGCACCGCCTTCACCAGCGACGCCACCGACAGCGATCCCGCCTTGTAGCCGACGTTGTCGGTCGCGCTGCCGGACGCGCCGGCGATCGTGCCGCCGGTGCCGATGATCACCACGGTCTGGGCCGCGTCAGGCGTCGTATGCAGCTCGCTTTGCAATTTGTCGTCTCCTGTATAAAAATCCAGATGCTGGATGGAATCTCAGGCAGAACCCGAACAACCGGACGCTCTGCGACTCGGGATCCCATCTCTCAAAACCCGGCGACTCGACAAAGGCCCGCGCCCGTGGACACACCACCCAAACTCACCGCCCGCCAACAGCAGATCTTCGATCTGGTCCGCGACAGCATCGAGAGCACCGGCTCCCCGCCGACCCGCGCCGAAATCGCGAGACAGCTGGGCTTCAAGTCCGCCAATGCCGCCGAGGAACATCTGCAGGCGCTGGCCCGCAAGGGCGTGATCGAACTGGTGGGGGGAACGGCGCGGGGCATCCGCTTGCCGTCGACCGCACTGCGGCAGGTCAATCGGGCCCGCGAGTACAGCCAGTTCGCACTGCCGCTGGCCAGCTTGGCCCAGCTGACGCTCCCGCTGGTGGGCCGCGTCGCCGCCGGCTCGCCCATCCTCGCCGAGGAACATGTGGAGCAGCACTATAGCGTCGACCCCTCGATGTTCTCGAAGTCGCCGGACTTCCTGCTGCGCGTGAAAGGCATGAGCATGAAGGACATCGGCATCATGGATGGCGACCTGCTCGCCGTGCAGAAGACCAGCGAGGCACGCAACGGCCAGGTCGTCGTGGCGCGCATCGGTGACGAGGTCACCGTGAAGCGCTTCCAGCGCCATGGCGGCGGCATCCGGCTGCTGCCCGAGAACGAGGACTTCCAGCCCATCGAGGTGACGGCCGACGATCAGTTCGCGATCGAAGGTTTGGCGGTGGGCCTGATCCGCGCAGGCGGCTTCCACTGACCATGACCGCAACCGGCGCACGCAAATCGCACAAGCGCGCGAGCACCAAGGCGGCTTCGGCCGTCGAGTGCGCCGACTTGCGGCAAATCCCCAACATCGGGCCAGCGATGGTCCGGGATTTCAAACTGATGGGCATCCATCAGCCCGCGGATCTGATGGGCGCGGATCCCTTCGCGCTCTATCAAAAGATCTGCAAACTGACCGGTCAACGTCATGACCCGTGCGTGCTGGATACCTATATGGCGGCCGTCGATTTCATGAACGGCAGCCCTCCCCGCGATTGGTGGAGTTATACGGCGCAGCGCAAGCGCGAGTATCCAGACCTCTGACCCGTCCAGTATCAAGCAATCACCCGACAAACCGCCGGCAGTGCGCGAGCAATCCAACGCGCTAGAATCGAGCGCCGCGGTATTCTCAGTTTCGAACGGGCAAAAGAAAAACCCCGTCGACTTGCATCGACGGGGTTTCAAATGTTGGCGGAGTGGACGGGGCTCGAACCCGCGACCCCCGGCGTGACAGGCCGGTATTCTAACCAACTGAACTACCACTCCTAAGACGAGGTTGTTAAGCACCTCATTCTTGTTCGCGGACAAGTTTCGTTGCAAGCCGCCAGTTCCATTCAGAACCGCGATGCAACCAAGCCTTGTCAAACTTGGCGTCCCCTAGGGGATTCGAACCCCTGTAGCCACCGTGAAAGGGTGGTGTCCTAGGCCTCTAGACGAAGGGGACTGGACTGTCGTTGACTCTCGGTCTGCGCCCAGACTCCCGAAGGAATCTTGGTGGAGGTAAGCGGGATCGAACCGCTGACCTCTTGCATGCCATGCAAGCGCTCTCCCAGCTGAGCTATACCCCCGAATGCTTTCGCATCGAACCGGTACGCAGCCCGAGTTTCAACTATGTGTTGGCGGAGTGGACGGGGCTCGAACCCGCGACCCCCGGCGTGACAGGCCGGTATTCTAACCAACTGAACTACCACTCCAGATACTCAAGATCTTTCGATCCGTCGCATCAGACTCTATCGCATCGCCTCAATCAACTGCTTGATGTCAGCGCCGCGTCGATTTCGTTACTATACCTGATTTTGACAACGATCAAATCGATTTCCGAAGAATTTTTCGATTTTCTCGTTCAATCTCCAGGAAAGCAACCAAGCTCGAAAACTTGGCGTCCCCTAGGGGATTCGAACCCCTGTAGCCACCGTGAAAGGGTGGTGTCCTAGGCCTCTAGACGAAGGGGACTAAACCTTCTTCCTTGAACCGCGCGCCACACAAACCGAAATTTGGTGGAGGTAAGCGGGATCGAACCGCTGACCTCTTGCATGCCATGCAAGCGCTCTCCCAGCTGAGCTATACCCCCTTCGGGGATTCGATTCGACGTCGAATCAGCTTTCTTGAATCTCGTCGGGGAACTTGCATTCCCCGGTTTGATTCGCTGTCTGCTGCTTCGTCGTTCGTTTCGAACAACGCGCTGTTCAAGCGAGAACGAGAGTATAGACCGAGTTTTAAACGGAACGCAAGCGGTTCAACAAAATTTCTTTGTCGAACAGTTCCAGCACCGCATCCACCGACGGCGTCTGCGCGCGGCCACAGGCCAGCACGCGCACCGGGATGGCCAGTTGCGGCATCTTCAGACCATGGGCGCCGATGGTTTCCTTGATCGCGGCACTGATGGACGCCTTGTCCCACACCGCCAGCGCCTCGAGCTTGTCGGCCAGCGTGAGCACGGCCGGCTTGATCGCGTCGGTCAGGTGCTGCGCGCGATCGGCGTCGCTCACCGTCACCGGGGAGACGTACATCGCCAGCCAGTCGGTCAGCGCCACGGTCGTGCTGCAGCGGTCCTTGAACAGGCCGCACATCGCCTCCAGGCGCTGCGGCGCTTCCAGGCCGCGCTTGGCCAGTTGCGCCGCGACCAGGGCCGCCAGGCGGGCGTCATCGGCCAGCTTGATGTAATGGGCGTTGACCCACTCCAGCTTGGCCGGATCCCACTGGGCCGGGCTCTTGGAGATGTGACTGCCGTCGAACCACGACACCATCTGCTCGATCGTGAACAGCTCGTCGTCGCCGTGGCTCCAGCCCAGGCGCGAGAGGTAGTTCAGCATCGCCTCGGGCAGATAGCCGTTGTCCTCGTAGGCGGTCACGCTGACCGCGCCGCGGCGCTTGGACAGCTTCTGGCCGTCGTCGCCCAGGATCACCGGGATATGCCCGAACGCCGGCAGCTTCGCCCCCAGGGCGTTGAACATGTTGATCTGCCAGGGCGTGTTGTTGATGTGCTCGTCGCCGCGGAAGACATGGGTGATGGCCATGTCCCAGTCGTCGATCACGACGGCGAAGTTGTAGGTCGGCACACCGTCGGGACGCAGGATGATGAGGTCATCGATCTCGCGGTTGTTGATGGTGATCGGGCCCTTGACCACGTCGTCCCAGGTCACGTCACCGTCCACCGGATTCTTGAAGCGGACCACCGGCGTGATGCCGTCCGGAACCGCCGGCAGCGTCTTGCCCGCCTCCGGACGCCAGGTGCCGTCGTAGCGGCGCTTCTCGCCGCGCGCTTCCTGACCGGCCTTCATCGCGTTCAGCTCTTCGGGCGAGCAGTAGCAGCGGTAGGCGGTGCCGGCCGCGATCATCTGCTCGATGACGGCGTGATAGCGCTCCAGTCGCTGCATCTGATAGATCGGACCCTCGTCGTATTCGAGGCCCAGCCACTTCATCGACGCCAGGATCTGCTCGACCGAGTCCTGCGTCGAGCGGGCGACGTCGGTGTCCTCGATGCGCAGCACGAACTGGCCGCCGTGATGACGGGCATAGGCCCAGGAGAACAGCGCCGTGCGCGCCGTGCCCAGGTGCAGGAAGCCCGTCGGCGAGGGGGCGATGCGGGTGCGGATGGGAGAGGTCATAGCGAGTTCAAACCGCGGGCCAGATCGGCCTTGATGTCTTCGATGTCTTCGAGGCCGACCGCGACGCGGATCAGCCCCTGCGTGATGCCGGCGGCCTGACGCTGCGGCTCGGTGAGCCGCCCGTGCGAGGTGCTCGCCGGATGGGTGATGGTGGTCTTGGTGTCGCCCAGGTTGGCGGTGATGGAGCAGATGCGTGTCTGGTCGATCACGTGGAAGGCCGCCGCGCGGCCCTGGTCGTCGGCCTGGCTCTTCACGATGAAGGACACGACCGCCCCGCCCTGCCCGCCTTGCTGGCGCATCGCGAGCTCATGCTGCGGATGCGACTTCAGGCCCGGGTAGTAGACGCGCTCGATCGCGGGATGCGATTCCAGCCAGGCGGCCAGCACGCCGGCACCGGCGGTCTGCGCCTTCATGCGCACCGACAGCGTCTCCATGCCCTTGAGCACGACCCACGCGTTGAAGGGGGACAGCGACATGCCCACCGTGCGCATCACCGGCGTGAACACGCTCTCGACGTACTTCGCGGACGCGCAGATCGCGCCCGCGATCACGCGGCCCTGGCCGTCCAGGTACTTGGTGCCGGAGTGGATGATGAAGTCCGCGCCCATCTTGGCCGGCTGCTGCAGCGCCGGCGAGGCGAAGCAGTTGTCGACCGCCAGCAGCGCGCCGTGGCCGTGCGCGATCTCGGCCAGGGCCGCGACATCGCAGACCTCGGTCAGCGGGTTGGTCGGGGTCTCGGCGAAGAGCAGCCTAGTGTTGGGGCGCAGCGCGTCCTTCCACTCGGCCAGATCGGTCTGGGAGACAAACGTCGTCTCCACGCCGTACTTGCCGAACTCGCCCTGCAGCAGCTTGATGGTGGAGCCGAAGACCGAGCGCGAGCACACCACGTGATCGCCGGACTTCAGCAGGCCCATCACCAGCAGCATGATCGCGGACATGCCGGACGAGGTCGCGATGCAGGCCTCGGTGCCCTCGAGCGCCGCCAGGCGGCGCTCCATCATCATGACGGTCGGATTCGAGAAGCGGCTGTAGACGAAGGCTTCTTCCTCGTTGGCGAACCGGCGGGCGGCGGTGGCCGCGTCCGGATGCACGAAGCTGCTGGTGATGAACAGCGCTTCCGAGTTCTCGCCCCAGGGCGTGGGCGGCAGGCCCTCGCGCACGGCCAGCGTGTCCAGCCGCGCGTCGGCGGGCAGGTCCACGCGCGGGATGCCGGCGGGCTTGTTCGATTCAATGCTCATTCACTGGTCTCCGCCGCTTTGCAGCGCGAGCCGGCTGCGCGCCGGCAGGTCCTCTTCGTCGCCGCCCTGGGACTTGCGCTGCGCCTGGATGGTCGCGAAGTCCTCGGCCGACACGTCGCCGGTGATGTACTGGCCGTCGAAGCACGAGGCCTCGAAGCCGTTCAGCCCGGGGCGCAACTGCGCCACCACGCGCTTCATCGCGTCCACGTCCTGGTAGATCAGCGCGTCGGCGCCGATGAACTGGCGGATCTCCTCGATGGAGCGGCCGTGGGCGATCAGCTCTTCCTTGGTCGGCATGTCGATGCCGTAGACGTTGGGGAAGCGCACCGGCGGGGCGGCCGAGGCCAGGTAGACCTTGTTGGCGCCGGCCTCGCGGGCCATCTGCACGATCTCCTTGGAGGTCGTGCCGCGGACGATGGAGTCGTCCACCAGCAGCACGTTGCGGCCCTTGAACTCCAGGCCGATGGCGTTGAGCTTCTGACGCACCGACTTCTTGCGCGTGGACTGGCCCGGCATGATGAAGGTCCGGCCCACGTAGCGGTTCTTGACGAAGCCCTCGCGGTAGGGCTTGCCGATCCGGTGCGCGAGCTGCATCGCCGACGGACGGCTCGATTCCGGGATCGGGATCACGACGTCGATCTCGCTGGGCGGGATGGTCGAGATCAGGCGCTGGGCCAGGGTCTCGCCCATGTTCAGGCGAGCCTGGTAGACCGAGATGCCGTCCATCACCGAGTCCGGGCGCGCCAGGTAGACGAACTCGAACATGCAGGGGTTCAGCGTCGGGTTCTCGGCGCACTGCTGCGTGTGGATCGCGCCGCTGGTATCGATGAACAGGGCCTCGCCGGGCGCCAGGTCGCGCGTCAGCGTGTGGCCGGTGCCCTCCAGGGCCACGCTCTCGCTGGCGACCATCACCTCGCCGTCGGCCGCCTGGCCGAAGCACAGCGGACGGATGCCGTAGGGATCACGGAAGGCCAGCAGGCCATGACCGGCGATCAGCGCGATCACGCCGTAGGAGCCCTTGATGCGCTTGTGCACCGTGGCCACGGCCTTGAAGATCTGCGCGGGCGTCAGCGGGAGGTCGCGTCCAGCCATCTCCAGCTCGTGGGCCAGCACGTTGATCAGCACCTCGGTGTCGCTCTCGGTGTTGATGTGGCGGCGGTCGACCTCGAACAGCTCTTCCTTCAGCGCGTGGGCGTTGGTCAGGTTGCCGTTGTGGACCAGCACGATGCCGTAGGGCGCGTTGACGTAGAAGGGTTGGGCCTCTTCCTCGCTGTAGGCGTTGCCGGCGGTCGGGTAACGGACCTGGCCGAGACCGACGTTGCCCGGCAGCGCCCGCATGTTGCGGGTGCGGAAGACATCGCGGACCATGCCGCGCGCCTTGTGCATGAAGCACTTCTGGCCCTGCATGGTGACGATGCCGGCCGCGTCCTGGCCGCGATGCTGCAGCAGCAGCAGCGCGTCATAGATCAGCTGGTTGACCGGCGCCTTGGAAATCACACCGACGATGCCGCACATGGGGAGTCCTTCAATGCACTTGGAACGGGGAGAACAATGGCCTGCGCGCTCGTGACGCTCAGGCCGGAACAAAGTCTTTCAGCGCTTCCGGCAGCAGCGGCCGGACTTGCGCGAGCGTGGTCTGCAGCCACGGCGCAATCTGCGATTCGGTCCAGGCCGGCGACTTGGCGGCCGGCGTCATGTCGACGATGACCGTGGCCAGCAGCGCCACCAGCACGGCGCGCAGCACGCCGAAGCCCGCGCCGCCCAGCCGGTCCAGCACGCCCAGCGGCGTCGCGTGGATCAAGGCGCGGATCAGCTTGGCGCCGATGCCCCAGATCAGCAGCACCAGCACGAAGGCCAGCACCAGGCCCAGGGCATGCAGCAGCGTCGGGCCGACCTTCTCGATCGGGATGAAGCGCTCGATCACCGGCGCCACGAACGGGGACGCCACATAGGCGACGACCCAGCCGGCGATGGTCATCAGTTCGAAGACCAAGCCGCGCCAGGCCCCGACCAGCACCGAGACGACGAGCAGGCCCGCCAGGGCGATGTCGACCCAGTTCATCGCGCGGCGAGCTGTTCATGATGGGTCATGCCAAGGGCTCCGTGCCAGCCGTCAGAGGGTCAGCACGGCCGACGAGAGGCCGCCGCCGCGGACCTTGGCCGCGACCTTGTCCGCTTCGTCGCGGGAGTTGAACGGGCCGACGCGGACGCGGATGCGCTTGCCGTCCGCGGTGTCGACCGCCTGCGTGTAGGTCTTCAGGCCCATGCGCTCGACCTTGGCCCGCACGTCCTGCGCGGCCTTGCCGTCGGCATAGGCGCCGACCTGCACGATGAAGCGCGCGCCGTTGGCGGCCGCATCGGGCTTGGCGGCGGTGGCCGGCGCGGGCGCGCGGCCCTCCAGCAGCGCCTGCGCGCGGGCGGCGTCGGTGGCGCGTGTGTCCGGCTTGGCCGCGGCGACCTTGGTGTCGGGCTTGGTCTCCGGCCTCGGATCAGGCTTGCGCTCCGGCTTGTGCTCGGCGGCCGCCTGGGCGGGCTTGGCCTCGGGCTTGGCGGCCGGCTCGGCGATCGCGGCGCGGGGTTCGGGTTTGGGCTCGACGCGGGGCACCGGAACGGGCACCACGGCCGGCGGCGTCGTGTTCCGCGCGAGCTGCTCGGCCGGCGCTTCCGGCGGCGGCACGGCGCGATCGGCGGCGGCCTGCTCCGGGGTCTCGGTGATGATGCCGCGGCCCTGATCGCCCGCGCCCTGCCCCGGCTGCGCGGTCTGCGCGACCGGTGCCGGGATGGTCAAGGGGGCGGCGCCGTCCTTGCGCGGGATGTCGATGGGCAGATCGACCGGGATCGGCCGGGGCTGCGTTTCGAAGAGCAGCGGGAAGACGATGATCCCGACGCCCACCAGCACCGCCGCGCCGATCAGGCGGCGGCGCGCCCTGATGCGCAGTTGCTGGACGTCGTCGACGGATTCGGCACCGCCGCGAGCACGGCCACGGCCGGACTCGCGCGGAGGGCTCCGATCGCCGGAGTCGTTCGCATCACCACGCTTCAGGAAAGACAGGAAACCCATGGAATTGTGTGTGGCAGGCCGGGAGCGGAAAGCGGCCCTTCCGCATGTACGGACCGGGCCGCCGACTTCAACTGCGAGCGGTTCGAACGCAGCGTTGCAACGCGGTGAACGCGCTCAATGCGGAGGGGGTTCGGCGTGGGATCAGGCGTCAGCCTCGGGCTGCACGCCGGTCCCCAACCTCGGGATCCCGTCCTTGAGCACGCCGCCCACGGTGTAGAACGAACCGAAGACCAAAATTCTATCAGCGGGGTCCGCCTCGGACGCCGCCGCGGCCAGGGCCGAGGCCGGGTCCGCGTGCAGGGTCGAGCCCACGTCCGCGGGCGCCTTCAGCAGTCCGGCGGCACGCGCCTCGTCGAAGCGCTCCTGCAGCGCCCGGGCGGTGGCCGCACGAGCGATGGGCAGGTCGCAGAAGTGCCAGTGATCGACCAGCGGCGAGATGCGCGCCAGGATGTTGGCGAGGTCCTTGTCGGCCATCGCGCCGAAGACCGCGCGGGTGCGCGGATAGAAGCCCATCTGGTCCAGGTTCTGGGCCAGCGCGGCGACCGCGTGCGGGTTGTGCGCCACGTCCAGCACCAGCATCGGCGAGCCCGGGATCACCTGGAAGCGGCCCGGCAGCTCTACCAGCGCCAGGCCCGCGCGCACGGCTTGCGCGCTGATGGGCAGGCGCTCGTGCAGCGCTTCCAGCACCGCCAGCACGCCGCTGGCGTTCAGCAGCTGGTTCACGCCGCGCAGCGCCGGATAGGCCATGCCGCTGTAGCGGCGCGAGCGTCCCGCCCACTGCCACTGCTGGCGATCGCCGCTGTAGTTGAAGTCGCGGCCGAGCTGGCGCACGTCGGCGCCGATCGAGGCCGCGTAGGCCGCGATCGAATCTGGCGGGATCGGGTCCGACACGATCGCCGGCTTGCCGGCGCGCATGATGTGCGCCTTCTCGCGGCCGACGGACTCGCGATCCGGGCCCAGGTACTCGGTGTGGTCCAGGTCGATGCTGGTGATGACGCTGCAATCGGCGTCCATCGCGTTGACGGCGTCCAGCCGCCCGCCCAGACCGACCTCCAGGATCACCAGATCCAGCGGCTCGGCGGCCAGGCGATGCAGGATGGCCAGGGTCGTGAACTCGAAATAGGTCAGCTGCAGCTCGCCGCGAGCCTGCTCGACCGCCTCGAAGTGCGGCAGCAGCGAGGCCGCGTCCACGGGCCGGCCGCCGACGCGGCAGCGCTCCTGGAAGTGCACCAGGTGCGGCTTGATGTAGAGGCCGACGCGATAGCCGGCCTGCAGCGCGATGCTCTCCAGCATGGCGCAGGTCGAGCCCTTGCCGTTCGTCCCCGCGACCATCACCACCGGCGTGTCCGGACCGAAGTCCAGGCCGAGGCGCTGGCGCATCTCGGACACGCGCGCCAGCGTCATGTCGATCTCCTTCGGATGCAGCCGCTCGCAGCGCGACAGCCAGGCATCGAGGACCTGCTGGGCGTTGCCGCCCGGCGCCAGCACCGGAATCGACAGATCGGGGGACGAGGTGTTCGGGGACGACGGGGAGTTCGAAGTCATCGTGGAATCCAGGGCTCAAATGAAGACGGCCAGACCGATTCGGGTCTGGCCGTGCTGAGTCGCGGGGGCCAATGCGCGAGCGCCCTGCCCTCGGACCGTCGTCAGGCGACCGCGTCGGCGCTCTGCCGCTGCAGGATGGCCAGGTTGCGGGCGATGACCTCGCGCAGCTTGCGGCGGTCCACGATCATGTCGATCGCGCCCTTCTCCATCAGGAACTCGGCGCGCTGGAAGCCCGGCGGGAGCTTCTCGCGCACGGTGTTCTCGATCACGCGCGGGCCGGCGAAGCCGATCAGCGCCTTGGGCTCGGCGATGACGATGTCGCCCACGAACGCGAAGCTCGCGGAGACGCCGCCCATGGTCGGGTCGGTCAGCACGCTGATGTACGGGAGCTTCGCCTTGGCCAGACGCGTGAGCGCGGCGTTGGTCTTGGCCATCTGCATCAGCGAGAGCAGGCCTTCCTGCATCCGCGCGCCGCCGGTGGCGGTGTAGCAGATGAAGGGGGTCTTCTGTTCGATCGCGGTCTCGACGCCGCGCGCGAAGCGCTCGCCGACCACGGAGCCCATCGAGCCGCCCATGAAGTCGAACTCGAAGCAGGCCACGACCACGGGGATGCTCATCACCGCGCCGCCCATGACGATCAACGCGTCGGTCTCGCCGGTGTTCTCCAGCGCTTCCTTGAGTCGATCGGGGTACTTCTTGCTGTCCTTGAACTTCAGCGCGTCGACCGGGAGCACTTCCTGGCCGACTTCATAGCGGCCTTCGCCGTCCAGGAACGCGTCCAGGCGGGCGCGCGCGCCGATGCGGTGGTGGTGACCGCACTTCGGGCAGACGTTGACGTTCTGCTCGAGGTCGGTCTTGTACAGCACCGTCTCGCAGGACGGGCACTTGATCCACAGGCCTTCGGGCACCGTGCGGCGCTGGTCCGGGTCGGTCTGCTGGATCTTGGGCGGGAGAAGTTTCTCAAGCCAACTCATGGCGGGCTCCTATGTCTATCGCCGAACGCCCTCTCAGGCGTCCAGCGCGGCGCGGATGTCTCGAATGAAGGCCGCTGCCTGGATCGCGACATTATCCCTGGATTGCACCTCGATCAGCTGGACCAGGGCCGAACCGATCACCACGGCGTCCGCATGACGCGCCACGGCGGCCGCCGTGGCCCCGTCCCGGATGCCGAAACCGACGCCCAGCGGCACCTTCACATGCTGGCGCAGACGGGGCATCGCGGCCGCCACGGCGCTGGTGTCCAGGTGGCCCGCGCCGGTCACGCCCTTGAGCGAGACGTAGTAGACGTAGCCGCTGGCCAGCCGGCCCAGGCGCTCGACGCGCTCGTCGGTGGACGTCGGGGCGAGCAGGAAGATCGGATCCATGCCCTGCGCCTTCATCAGCGTCGCGAAGGCCTCGCACTCCTCGGGCGGATAGTCGACCACCAGCACGCCATCCACGCCTGCGGCCTTGGCCTCGGCGACGAAGCGCTCCAGGCCGAAGCGCTCGATCGGGTTGGCATAGCCCATCAGCACGACCGGCGTGCCCTCGTCCTCCAGGCGGAAGGCGCGGACCATCTCCAGCACATGCGTCAGCGTGATGCCCTTGGCCAGGGCGCGCTCGCTGGCGCGCTGGATCACGGGACCGTCAGCCATCGGATCGGAGAACGGCACGCCCAGCTCGATCACGTCGGCGCCGGCGCGGGCCATGGCCAGCATCAGCTCGACGGTGACGTCGGCATAGGGATCGCCGGCGGTGACGTAGGGAATCAGCGCCTGGCGGCCTTCCGAGGCCAGCTTGGCGAAGGTCGCCTGAATGCGGGTCGAGCTCATTGCGCGCCTCCGGTCGTTGCGTTGGCGTTCAGCTCGGCACCGCCCTTGACGGCGTGACCGGCCATCGACGGGCGATCGAAGTACGCCGCCCCGGACAGGTCGGCAACGGTGCCGATGTCCTTGTCGCCGCGACCGGACAGGTTGACCAGCAGGTGCTGATCGGGGCGCATCGTCGGCGCGATCTTGAGCGCGTGCGCCAGCGCGTGGCTGGACTCGAGCGCCGGGATGATGCCCTCGCTGCGGCACAGCCGGTGGAAGGCGGCGAGCGCCTCCGCGTCGGTCACGCCGACGTACTCGGCGCGACCGATGTCCTTCAGGTACGCGTGCTCCGGACCGACGCCCGGATAGTCCAGGCCGGCCGAGATCGAATGGGTCTCGATGATCTGACCCGCGTCGTCCTGCAGCAGATAGGTGCGGTTGCCGTGCAGCACGCCCGGCGAGCCCGCGCCCAGCGTCGCGGCGTGCTTGGGCGTGTCGACGCCCAGGCCGGCCGCCTCGACGCCGATGAGGCGCACGTCCGCATGCGGGATGTAGGGATAGAAGATGCCGATGGCGTTGCTGCCACCGCCCACGCAGGCGATGACCGCGTCGGGTTGACGCCCGGTCATCTCGGGCATCTGGATCAGGCACTCGTCGCCGATGATGCGCTGGAAGTCGCGCACCATCATCGGATACGGATGTGGGCCGGCCACGGTGCCGATGATGTAGAAGGTCGATTCGATGTTGGTGACCCAGTCGCGCATCGCCTCGTTCAGCGCGTCCTTCAGGGTCTTGGAGCCCGATTCCACCGGCACGACCTTGGCGCCCAGCAAATTCATCCGATAGACGTTGGGCGACTGGCGCTTGACGTCCTCGGCGCCCATGTAGACGACGCACTCCATCCCGTACCGGGCGCAGATGGTCGCGGTGGCCACGCCATGCTGGCCGGCGCCGGTCTCGGCGATCACCCGCTTCTTGCCCATGCGCCGCGCCAGCAGCGCCTGGCCGATGGTGTTGTTGACCTTGTGCGCGCCCGTGTGGTTCAGGTC
The DNA here is from genome assembly GCF_001598255.1 of Mitsuaria chitosanitabida ATCC BAA-476 = NBRC 102408. Lineage (GTDB taxonomy): Bacteria > Pseudomonadota > Gammaproteobacteria > Burkholderiales > Burkholderiaceae_C > Roseateles > Roseateles chitosanitabidus. The sequence continues at coordinate 16,492 of NZ_BCYP01000030.1, read as the reverse complement.
CTCGCGCTTGAGGAAGATCTGGGCGCCGCCGAGCTCCTCGCTCAGCCGGCGGGCGTGATAGATCGGGCTGGGGCGGCCGACGAAGTGGGCCAGCTCGTACTGGAACTCGCGGATGAATTCCGGATCCTGGCTGTAGCGGGCATAGGCCTCGTTCAGCTCGTCGAGCGCGTGGATCAGGGTTTCGGCGACGAAGCGGCCACCGTAGTAGCCGTGCGCGCTGGGGGTCGGCACGGGGCCGAAGCGGCCTTGCGCGTCGGGTTGCGCATAGCCTTCGAGCGGTCCCGTGATGAACGGGATCGGACTGGAAATGGTCTTGGACATGAGGGGTCCTCGGTGTCGGAGGATGCCCGCGCGCGCTTCAGGAAATCAGACCGACATCAGGCGGTCGGCCTCGCGCACGGCATCGCAGAACTGGCGGATCTTCGCGGCGTCCTTGAGGCCTTTCGAGGCCTCGACGCCGGAGCTGACATCAACGGCCCAGGGCCGGACGCGCCGCACGCCATCGATCACGTTGGCTGCATCCAACCCACCAGACAAAACGACCGGAGAGGGAACGCTTGGAGGCAGCAGTGACCAATCAAACACCTTTCCGCCGCCGCCATAGCCCTCGACGAAGGCATCGAGCAGCACGGCTTGGGCGCGAGAGAAACGAGACGTGAAGTCTAGCAAATCGAAACCCGGCGCCATGCGAGCCGCGCGCAGATAGGTGCGCGCCCAACGATCGCAGTCTTCGGGGGTTTCGTCGCCGTGGAACTGCAGCGTCAGGTTGGGGATCGCGGCCAGCGCGGCCTGGATCTCCGCCGCCGTCGCGTTGACGAAGAGGCCCACCGGCGTCACGAAGGGCGGCAGGCGTCGGGCCAGCTCGGCGGCGCGCTCGACGCTCACCGCGCGCGGGCTCTTGGCGTAGAACACCAGGCCGATCGCATCGGCGCCAGCCTCGACGACCGCGTCGACGTCGGCCTCGCGGGTCAGTCCGCAGATCTTGATTCGGGTACGGCTCATGGGGCGCAGTCTATCGAGAGTCGTCGACCGCCAGACGCGGGGAGACATGCGCTCACGGCAACCAATCCATCGCGGCGGTGTGACGCGGCAGGTTCAGGTGGTCGTCGTAGGTCGGACCGACAAAATACAGCCCGTCCGGCGGGAAGGTCGGCGCGGCCGCGTCGCGCGAGCGCGCCGCCAGCACCTCGTCCATCCACGACGGCGGCTTCTGGCCGGCGCCCACGGCGACCAGGCAACCCATGATGTTGCGGATCATGTGATGCAGGAAGGCCACGCCGTCGAACTCGAAGCGCCAGTAGGCACCGCGCTTCTCGATGCGGATGTCGCGCAGGATCTTCACCGGCGAGGCCGCTTGGCACTCCGACGACCGGAAGGAGCTGAAGTCGTACTCCCCCACCAGCCGCGCCGCCGCGTCGCGCATCGCGTCGCCGTCGAGCGGGCGGAAGGTCCACCCCACCCCACCCGCCTGGATGGACGGCCGCACGTTGGACTCCAGCAGCAGGAACCAGTAGCGGCGGCCGCGCGCCCAGTTGCGGGCATGGAAGTCCTCGCCCGGGAAGGCGGCCCACTGGATGGCGATGTCGCGCGGCAGGTAGCGGTTGACGCCGCGCACCCAGGAGAAGGGCTCGCGGTCCACCGGCGAATCGAAGTGCACGACCTGGTTGAGCCCGTGCACGCCGGTGTCGGTGCGACCCGCGCAGATGGTGCGGATCGGCTGGGCGGCGAACTGCGCCAGCGCGGCTTCCAGCTTGTCCTGCACGGTGCCGCCGCTGGGCTGGCTCTGCCAGCCCTTGTAGGCCTCGCCGCGGTAACTCACGCCCAGCGCCACGCGCATCCCAGCTCTCCGGAATCAGGAAACGGCGGGCACATGAAAGCGGCCGCCCAAAAGAAAAGGCGCCCGGCCAGGCCGAGCGCCTTGTCGCGAAGCTCGCGAGTTTAGCGAAGCGCCCGCGCCCCGCCGCTCCTCATCGGCTTCAGCGCATCGAGTCCAGCATCAGCTGGGCGCGCTCCTTCAGCGGACCGGAGGCCTTGCCCACCAGCTCCTGCAGGACGTCGCGGGCACCCTCGGTGTCGCCGATCTGGCGGAACTCCTCGGCCAGCTCCAGCTGACGCTGCAGGGCCTCGTCGTCGTTCGGATCGATGCTGTCCAGGTCCACACCCAGGTCGTCCAGACTCATGGTGTCCGAGGACGGCGCCGGCGCGTGGGCCGCCATGTCCAGGTCGGGCAGCTCGACAGCGTCGATGTCCTCGACGTCCTGCACCTTGCCCATGGTCCGCTCGTCGTGGCCGGCGGTCGGCGACACGGACGGCAGGTCCAGGTCGATGTTGGACAGGTCGAAGTCCAGCGAGCCCGGTTCGGCGGCGGCCGGGGCCGGCGGGGTGCCGCCCAGATCGTCCAGATCGCCCAGGTCGAACTCCAGCTCATGCGCGCTGGCGCTGGTCGGCGCATGCGTGGGCGCGGCGGACGGGGCGCTCAGGTCCAGGTCCATGTTCAGCGGTGCCTGGGAAGCCGAGGTCGGCAGCGCCTGCGTCGCGGCCATCGCGGCAGCCGGCGCCGGGGGCGAGCCCAGATCCAGGTCGAGGTCCAGATCCATCAGGCTGGACGGGCCGCTGTCGCGCGAGGACGCCACGGCGGCAGCCGCCGCCGCGGTGGCCGCCGCGCGGGCGACCGCGCCGCTGCCCGGATGGGTCAGGCCGGTGGCCGGCAGCGTGCTGGCGTTCATCGGCTCGGGACGCTCGTCGTCGTTCTCGAAGACGACCGGCGTGCCGCCCGGCTGGTACAGAGGATTGTCCGGATCGGCCTGGCGACCCAGTTCCTGGACCTTGGCCCAGTCCTCGCCCTGACCCTTGGTCTCGGCGTAGAGCTGCACGGCCAGTTGCTCGAAGCCCTTGATGTCGCGGCGCTTGCCGTAGACCTCGAGCAGTTTCAGACGGATGGCCAGGCGCTCGGGGTTGGCGCGCAGCGCTTCCTTCAGGATTTCCTCGGCCTGCAGGTCGCGGCCGTAGGCCAGGTAGACATCGGCCTCGGCGACCGGATCCACATCGCCGATCGCGTCGAGCTGGCTCAGCGAGTAGCTCATCGACGATTGGCCGGTGGTCGACGCGTCACGCGTGTCGACACGCTGGCCGCCGCTGTGACCGAAGAAGGAGTCCGGCGCCAAACGGCTTTCGGCGAAGGCGGTCTCGGAGCGCGAGGCCGCGTCGCGGCGCGCGCGCCAGCGGTTGTAGACCACGCCCCCCACGATCACGGCCAGGGCCGCGCCCAGGGCCGGCAGGTAATCCGACAGCGAGTCGAGGAAGCTGGGCTCCTCCGCCTCGGGTTGCGGCGCGGGCATGACCTTGGGCGCCGAGGCGGCGGCCGGACGCGAAGCCGGCGCGGCCGCCACGACGGCGGAGGCCGGCGCGGAAGCGGGTGTCGCGGGCGCGGCCGAGGCCGGCACGTTGGCGGCCACCGTCACCGGCGGCACCACGGGCGCGGAGGCCGGCGCGGGAGCCGGCGCCGGCGCGGGAGCCGGAGCCGGCGTGCCCGGCTTGGCGGCGGCGGAGAGCTTCTTGAGCTCCTCGACGTTGCGGGTCAGTTCGGCGACACGGGCGGCGGAGTCCTTCTTCTCGGTCTCCTTCGACACCTTGTTGGCCGTCTCGGCCGCGGCACCGGGCTTGCTCAGCGTCAGCTTGTCCGGCGACGGCGCGGCGGCGGGCTTGCGGTCCTCGACCGCGGCCTGCACCGAACCCTTGGCCTGACGCGCGTTCTCTTCCGCCTTCAACGCCGGAGCACCTTCGGCCAGACGCTGGCGGTAGCCGCCGAAGTCGCTGCTCTGCGCCTGGATGACGCGACGCGCCTCGGTCGGCGTGATCGCCTGGACCGAGCCGCTGTCCGGCACGGCCAGCACGGCACCCGACTTCAGGCGGTTCATGTTCTGGTTGATGAACGCGTCCGGGTTGCTGCGGTACAGGCCCACCAGCATCTGGTCGAGCGAGACGCCCGTCGGCTGGGTGCGCGAGGCGATGCGCGAGAGCGTGTCGCCCGGCTTGACGGTGTACTCGGACGCCGCCGTGGCGGCAGCGGCCGGCGCGGGGGCCGGCGCCGGAGCAGCCGGGCGCGGACGCGCGGTCACCGCCGGCGCGGGCGGCTGCGCCGCGGGCGTGGCCGGCGTACGGCTGGCCGACTCGGAGGCGGCGGACGGCGTGCTGCGTGCGACCGGCGCCGAGGCGACAGCCGGCGCCGTGGGGGCCGGCGCCGAGATCACCGGCGAGGTCGTGGCCTCGGGCGCGCGGGCGACCGCGGGGCCGCTCGGGGGATCGAACAGCAGCGTGAATTCACGGGTCAGACGGCCGCTGGACCAGCTCAGTTCCAGGATCACGTCGACGAAAGGTTCCTGGACGGCGCGGTCGCTGCTCAGGCGCAGGTACGGGCGGCCATCGGGACGGCGGGCCAGTTGCACCTGGGCGCTGGACAGCACCGGGTTGTAGTCCAGGCCGGACGCACGATAGGAATCGGGCGGAGCGACGCGCAGCTTGAGGGAGGTGGCTTCCTCGGGGCTCAGGCTGCTGACATCGATCTCGGCGCGCAGGGTCTCGCCCAGCGCCGACTGCACGGTCAGCTTGCCCAACCCCAGGCCCCAGGCGGAGCCCGTGGCCAATCCCAACGCGGTGACGGCCGCCACCTGGCTTAGCGCAAATCGCGCGTATGCGCTTGCATGTTTTTTCAAGGCGTCCCCCAAAGCGACAAAGCGGCCTCGACTTCAAGACCGCTCTCATGACCTATTGTTGTTGTGCGGCTCCGGCGCCCGCCGCGGGCCTCGCTCGTTCCCGCGCAGAAAATCACAACGGGGGCAAGCATATACGCTCTGTTGCTGAGGTAGCTCCTGAATAACATCGATGAGCTAGCTTAGATTCACAGGTGGTTACCGGCGTGTCGCTAGCAGGCAACGAGATGCGACGCTCTCGCAATCCCTAATGCGAAGCCGGGCAAAACCCCGCCGTCTCGCGCATGCGATCCGGGAGCGAATCGCCATGAAAAAGAGCGATGGCCTTCGCCATCGCTCTCTCGGGTTTCAGCGCCCTGCCCGCCTGTCGGCGGACGGACGATTTCAGCGATCCAGCAGGATGCGCAGCATGCGGCGCAGCGGCTCGGCCGCCCCCCACAGGAGCTGGTCGCCGATGGTGAAGGCACCGACGTATTCCGGGCCCATCGCCAGCTTGCGGATGCGGCCGACCGGGATGCCCATCGTGCCGGTGACGGCGACCGGGGTCAGGTCCTTGATCGTGGCTTCACGCGTGTTCGGGACGACCTTCACCCACTCGTTGTCGGCGGCGATCATGGCCTCGATCTCGTCCAGCGGGACGTCCTTCTTGAGCTTGAAGGTCAGCGCCTGCGAGTGGCAGCGCATCGCGCCCACGCGCACGCAGAAGCCGTCGACCGGGATCGCCGAGGTGCCGGCGAAGCCTTCGCCCAGACCCAGGATCTTGTTGGTCTCGGCCATGCCCTTCCACTCTTCCTTGGATTGGCCGTTGCCCAGGTCCTTGTCGATCCAGGGGATCAGCGAGCCACCCAGCGGGACGCCGAAGTTGGCGACCTCGTCGCCCGACAGCGCGCGCTGCTTGGCGATGACCTTGCGGTCGATTTCGAGGATGGCGCTCTTGGGGTCGTCCAGCAGCGAGCGCACTTCCGCGTTCAGCGTGCCGTACTGGGTCAGCAGCTCGCGCATGTGCTGCGCGCCGCCGCCCGACGCGGCTTGATAGGTCTGGGTGGACATCCACTCGACCAGACCGGCCTTGTACAGCGCGCCCACGCCCATCAGCATGCAGCTGACGGTGCAGTTGCCGCCGATCCAGTCCTTGCCGCCCTGCGACAGCGCGTTCTTGATCACCGGCATGTTGACCGGGTCCAGCACGATCACGGCGTTGTCGGCCATGCGCAGCGAGGACGCCGCGTCGATCCAGTGGCCGTTCCAGCCCGCGGCGCGGAGCTTGGGATAGACCTCGGTCGTGTAGTCGCCACCCTGGCAGGTGATGATGATCTCGCAGCGCTTGAGCTGCTCGATGTCGTAGCCGCTTTGCAGCCTTGTTTCGTTCTTGGCGAACGACGGGGCCGCGCCGCCGGCGTTCGAGGTGCTGAAGAACAGCGGCTCGATCAGATCGAAATCGCGCTCCTGGGCCATGCGGTCCATCAGCACCGAGCCGACCATGCCACGCCAGCCCACCAAACCAACCAATGTCGTCATTTGCGTTCCTTGAATAGACCCGGCACTGCTGGCCGGGCAATCGCCCTAAACACCGTCACAAACCCTGGGGAGCCTGCCCGGCTCGCTTCGCCGGGTTTGTGAGTGGGGGCGAGACGAACCGGAGCGGACTAGCTCTTGATGGTTTTGGTCGTGGTAATGGTCTGCGACGCGGTCGTGGTCGTGCCTTTGCCAGCGGCAATGGCGGCGACGACGGCATCACCCATCTCGCGGGTGCTCACCTTCTGGGTGCCCTCGCTCCAGATGTCCGCGGTACGCAGACCCTGGGCCAGCACGGATTGAACCGCCGACTCGATACGAGCGGCAGCTTCGGGCTGGTTGAGGGAGAACTTGAGCATCATGGCAGCGGACAGGATTGTAGCCAGCGGATTGGCGATTCCCTTGCCCGCGATGTCCGGCGCGCTGCCATGGCTGGGCTCGTACAGGCCCTTGTTGTTCTTGTCCAACGAGGCGCTGGGCAGCATGCCGATGGAGCCGGTCAGCATCGCAGCCTCGTCCGACAGGATGTCGCCGAACATGTTGCCGGTGACGACCACGTCGAATTTCTTGGGCGCCTTGACCAGCTGCATCGCCGCGTTGTCGACGTACATGTGATCCAGCTCGACGTCCGGATACTCCTTGTGGACCTCGGTGACCACGTCCTTCCAGAACTGGAAGGTCTCCAACACGTTGGCCTTGTCGACCGACGTCACCTTCTTGCCCCGCTTGCGCGCGGCCTGGAAGGCCACGTGGGCGATGCGCTCGATCTCGGGGCGCGAGTAGCGCATCGTGTCGAAGGCCTCCTCGGCGCCCGGGAAGTGACCGTCGACGGCGGTGTGGCGGCCGCGCGGCTGGCCGAAGTAGATGTCGCCGGTGAGCTCGCGAATGATCAGGATGTCCAGGCCGGCGACCAGCTCGGGCTTGAGGCTGGAGGCGTGGGTCAGCTGCTCGTAGCAGATCGCGGGGCGGAAGTTGGCGAACAGGCCCAGCGCCTTGCGCAGGCCCAGGATGGCCTGCTCGGGGCGCAGCGCGCGCTCCAGCTTGTCGTACTTCCAGTCGCCGACGGCGCCGAACAGCACCGCATCGGCTTCCTGAGCCAGCTTCAGCGTGGCCTCCGGCAGCGGGTGGCCGCTGGCCTCGTAGGCGGCGCCGCCGACGGGCGCGAATGCCATCTCCAGCGGCAGGTCCAGCGCCTTCAGGACCTTGACGGCCTCCGCGACGATTTCGGTACCGATGCCGTCACCCGGCAAGACTGCGATCTTCATGAGCGTTCCTCTCTGGCGTGTCGAGCGCGGCGCGCGCGCTCAGCGCGTAATTCGATGGTTGAGCCACGGTTTGGTGGCGATGCGTTCGGCCTCGTAGGCCTTGATCTTGTCGGCGTGACGCAGGGTCAGGCCGATGTCGTCGAAGCCATTGAGCAGGCAGTACTTGCGGAAGGGCTGCACGTCAAACGGAAGCTCCTCGCCGTCGGGCTTGACCACGACCTGGCGCTCCAGGTCCACCGTCAGCTGATAGCCGGGGAAGGCGAAGACCTCGTCGAACAGCCGGGCGACCTGGCGCTCGGGGAGCACGATGGGCAGCACGCCGTTCTTGAAGGTGTTGTTGAAGAAGATGTCGGCGAAGCTGGGCGCGATCAGCGCGCGGAAGCCGTACTGCTGCAGCGCCCAGGGCGCGTGCTCGCGGCTGGAGCCGCAACCGAAGTTGCTGCGCGCGATCAGGATGGAAGCGCCCTGATAGCGCGGCTGGTTCAGCACGAAGTCCGGATTGGGCTTGCGGCTGGCCGGGTCCTGGCCGGGCTCGCCATGGTCCAGATAGCGCCACTCGTCGAAGAGATTCGGGCCGAAGCCGCTGCGCTTGATCGACTTGAGGAATTGCTTGGGAATGATCGCGTCGGTGTCGACGTTGTCGCGATCCATCGGGGCCACCAGGCCCTTGTGCACGGTGAACTTGTCCATGTCTTGCTCCTGCGTGCGCGCGCTCAGGCGATGCGGCGGACGTCGACGAAGTGGCCTTCCATCGCGGCGGCCGCGGCCATCGCCGGGCTGACCAGATGGGTGCGGCCGCCGGCGCCCTGCCGGCCTTCGAAATTGCGGTTGCTGGTCGAGGCGCAGCGCTCACCCGGCTCCAGCCGGTCGGCGTTCATCGCCAGGCACATCGAGCATCCCGGCTCGCGCCATTCGAAGCCCGCGGCCTTGAAGATCTGATCCAGGCCCTCGGCCTCGGCCTGCGCCTTCACCAGGCCGGAGCCCGGCACCACCATCGCCAGCTTGACGTTGCTGGCGATGCGGCCGCCCACGCGCTTGACCACGGCGGCGGCCTCGCGCATGTCCTCGATGCGGCTGTTGGTGCAGCTGCCGATGAAGACCTTGTCGATGCGGATGTCGTCGATCGCCTTGTTGGGCTCCAGCGCCATGTAGGTCAGCGCGCGCTCGATGGCGCCGCGCTTGACGGCATCCTTCTCCTTGTCGGGATCGGGCACGCGATCCTCGATGGACAGGACCATCTCGGGCGAGGTGCCCCAGGTCACCTGCGGGCGGATCTGCGCGGCATCCAGCTCGACCACGGTGTCGAATTTCGCGCCGGCGTCCGAATGCAGCGTGCGCCAGTACTCGACGGCCTGGTCCCATTCGACGCCGGTGGGCGTGAAGGGACGGCCCTTCACATAGGCCACGGTCGTGTCGTCGACGGCGATCAGGCCGGCGCGGGCGCCCGCCTCGATGGCCATGTTGCAGACCGTCATGCGGCCTTCCATCGACAGCGCGCGGATCGCGGCGCCGGCGAACTCGATGGTGTAGCCGGTGCCTCCCGCCGTGCCGATGCGGCCGATGATGGCCAGCACGATGTCCTTGGCACCGACGCCGGGGGCGCAGCGGCCCTCGACCTTGACCAGCATGTTCTTGGCCTTCTTGGCCAGCAGGGTCTGGGTGGCCAGCACGTGCTCGACCTCGGAGGTGCCGATGCCGTGGGCCAGCGCGCCGAAAGCGCCGTGGGTGGAGGTGTGGCTGTCGCCGCAGACCACGGTCATGCCGGGCAGCGTGGCGCCCTGCTCCGGACCGATCACATGGACGATGCCCTGACGCAGGTCGTTCATCTTGAACTGCGTGATGCCGTAGCGGTCGCAGTTCTTGTCCAGGGTCTCGACCTGCAGGCGCGACACCGGATCGGCGATGCCCTGGCTGCGGTCCGTCGTCGGGACGTTGTGGTCGCTGACGGCCAGGTTGGCGGACAGGCGCCAGACCTTGCGGCCGGCCAGATCCAGGCCCTCGAAGGCCTGCGGGCTGGTGACCTCGTGGACCAGGTGGCGGTCGATGTAGAGAACGGCCGTGCCGTCTTCCTCGGTGTGCACCACGTGCTCGTCCCAGAGCTTGTCGTAGAGCGTGCGCGGGGCGGCGGCGTTGCCGGCGGGATGGGCGATGTTGGCGGTCATGGGATGGCTCTCCATCACTTCAAAACAGGACGACTCACTTCGAGCCGCCCTTCGGATCAATCTTGGCCACGGGCTTGGCGTCGGCCTTCTGACTGGCCTGCTGGGCCTGCTGCTCCTTGGCGGCGGGACACAGCGCATCGACGAAGCGCTGGACCACGGTGGGCAGACGCTCCTGGCGCGCCACGCCCAGCACGTAATCGCGCTGGGCCCAGGTCTCGTCCAGGACCAGGCGATGCACGTCGAAGACCTGCGCGAAGCGGCGCGCGGGCGCGTCGGGCAGCACGGCGACGCCCATGCCGGCCTCGACCAATTGCGCGATCGCGTCGAAGCCGCGCACCTGCAGGCGCGCCTTGAGCGTGCGGCCGCGGGCCATGGCCTCCTGCATCATGAGCTCCTGCGCCGCGGCGCCGCCATGCAGGCCGACGAGGTCGTGTTCCAGCAGGTCGTCGAAGCTGACCGAGGTCTTGCCCACCAGCTCGTGCTTGGCGGGCACCAGCACGGCCAGCCGGCCGGTGCGGTAGGACCAGGTCTGCAGCCGGTTGTCCAGCAGCGGCGTCGTGAACACGCCGACGTCGGCGCGGCCCTCGGCCACGGCGGCCTGCACTTCAGCCGAGGTCTGGTCCTCCAGGCTGATGCGGATCTGCGGATGGGCTTGCGAGAACGCGGCCAGATCGGGCGGCAGCGCCTCGGCGATCGCGCCGGCGTTGGCGGCGATGCGCAGATGGCCCTTGATGCCTCGCGCGAACTCGACCACCTCGCTCTCCAGCGCATGCAGCGAGGCATGCAGCGAACGGATGTGCCGCACCAGCGCGCGGCAGGCCTCGGTCGGCTCGACGCCACGGGCGCGGCGTTCGAAGAGCTGCACGCCCAGTCGCGTCTCCAGATCCGAAATCCGCTTGCTGGCGGCGGCCAGCGCGAGGTGCTCGCGCTCGGCACCGCGAGTGATGGATCGGGTCTGTTCGATCGCAAGCACGAGATTCAGGGTGGTGAGGTCGAGGCGCATGGCGTGGCGGCGGCTGAGTTGAACTTTAGCCTTCGCTCAAAGAGCAAGACTATGGGTGTTCATGATAACCACTTCGTCAGTCGCGAAGTCTTGAAACTTTCATGGAACGTGGCGATCCGGGAACGCTCAAGCCCGCAGCCACGGGCTCGCCCCACCGCCTCGGCGACAACCGTTACCGCTTCCCGACTTGTTTTGGTCTGCCATAGGTCCTATGGTGGCATCGCTTTGGTGTCGTGTCGGGCCACGCATCGGGGCGCATCCCTCTGTTTCTTCCATTCTTCAAGGAGACCTTGATGCATTCCCCTGCCCGACTCGGCGGCGCGCTGGCGCTGACCTCGTTCTCGATCGGCTTCCTGGCCGCGCTCGCACCGAGCGCCGCCCTCGCCCACGGCGCGCCGGAGTTCCCGATCTCGCGCCAGTACAACTGCTTCAAGAACCCGTCGTTGCCCGCCTGCCAGGGCGCGATCGCCTACGGCGGCGAGCAGGCCATCTACGACTGGAACGGCGTCAACCAGGCCAACGCCAACGGCAACCACCAGGCGGCCGCGCCGGATCTGAAGATCTGCGCCGGTGGTCAGGAGAAGTTCAAGGGCTTCGACCTGGCGCGCTCGGATTGGCCGGCGACGGCCTGGTCGCCAGGCACCGACGGCAAGTACGAATACCGCTATTACGCGACCGCGCCGCACCGCTCGCTGAACTGGAAGTTCTTCCTGACCAAGGACGGCTGGAACCCGGCGGCCTCGCCGCTGCGGTGGTCGGACCTGGAGCAGGTCGCGGAGATCGGTCCGGATCAGATCGTCACGTCGGGCAAGACGATCTACACGATGAAGCTCGGCCTGCCCAAACGCAGCGGCAAGCACGTGATCTTCTCGGCCTGGCAGCGCTCGGACAGCACGGAGGCCTTCTACGCCTGCTCGGACGTGGACTTCGGCGGCGGATCGACCCCGCCGGGCACGCCCTCGGACCTGAAGCAGATCGGCCAGGTGTCCGCCGCACAGGACCTGCCGGCCAGCAGCCAGGTGAAGCTGCGCGTGTTCAACGGCGCGGGCAACGACCTGGAGACCATCGCCATCACGCTGACCGCGGCCGCCAGCAAGGCGACCTGGCTGAGCCAGCTCGCGACGCGGGTGAACCAGACCTCGGCCTACGTGAAGGTGGGGACGCTGCAAGGCGGCAGCGTGATCGTGCCGAGCGGCGTGACCGTGATGGACGTCTACCTGCAGAACGCCAATTCGGGCGCGAGCTACGCGATGGACGTGGTGCTGCCGCCGACGACGCCGCCGGGGTCGACGACCTGGGTCGAGGGCGCGAGCTACACAGCCGGCCAGGTCGTCAGCTACCAGGGCAAGCAGTACCGCTGCCTGCAGGCACATACCGCCTATGTCGGCGCGGGCTGGACGCCGGCGACGTCGCCGACCCTGTGGCAGGCGCTGTGAAGCGCGCCGGGTGAAGCCGGTCTCTGGTAAAGCATTCGCCCGATGAAGCGGGCGCCGGTCGAGACCGGCGCCTTGCGATGAGCCCCTCGGACCGGCTGAAGGCCGGCCGAGAGCGCGCGGCGTTCAGGCGCCGAGGCCCAGCATCGACTTGCCGAGCGCCTCCGCCACCTCGATCCCGTCGACCCCGGCGGACATGATCCCGCCGGCATAGCCGGCACCCTCGCCCGCCGGATAGAGGCCGCGGACGTTCAGGCTCTGATAGTCCTTGCCGCGCGTGATGCGCAGCGGCGAGGACGTGCGCGTCTCCACGCCCGTCAGCACCGCGTCGTTCATCGAGAAGCCGCGGATCTGGCGTTCGAACGCGGGCAGCGCCTCGCGGATCGCGTCCAGCGCGTAGACCGGCAGGCTGCCGAAGCCCTTCTGCTGGAGGTCGGTCATCGTCACGCCCGGCTTGTAGCTGGGCTCGACCGTGCCGAGCGCCGTGCTGCGCTGGCGCTTGATGAAGTCGCCGACCAGCGCGGCCGGCGCGAGGTAGTTGCCCTCGCCCAGCTCATAGGCGCGCGACTCCCAGAAGCGCTGGAAGGCGAAGCCGTCGAGCGGATTCACCAGGCTCCCGTCGGTCTTGCCGTCCTGGCGGTAGTCCTCGGGCGAGATCCCCACCACGATGCCCGCATTCGCGTTGCGCTCGTTGCGGGAGTACTGGCTCATCCCGTTGGTGACCACGCGATTGGGCTCCGAGGTCGCCGCCACCACCGTGCCACCGGGGCACATGCAGAAGCTGTAGACCGAGCGCCCGTTCTTCGCGTGGTGGACCAGCTTGTAGTCCGCCGCGCCCAGCAGCTCATGGCCGGCGTTCGGACCGAAGCGGGCCTTGTCGATGATCGATTGCGGGTGCTCGATGCGGTAGCCGATCGAGAAGGGCTTGGCCTCCATGTAGACGCCGCGCCCATGCAGCATCGTGAAGGTGTCGCGGGCGCTGTGGCCCAGCGCGACCACCACATGGTCCGTGCGCAGCTGCTCGCCCGACTCGAGCTGCACGCCGCGCACGTGCTGATGGCCGTCGGCGTCCGGCTCGATCAGCAAATCCGTGACCTTCTGCTGGAAGCGGATCTCCCCACCCAGCCGCTCGATCTCGGCGCGGATCTTGATCACCATGCTCACCAGGCGGAAGGTCCCGATGTGCGGCTTGCTGACGTAGAGGATCTCCTCGGGGGCGCCGGCCTTGACGAACTCCGTCAGCACCTTGCGCGTCAGGAAGCGCGGATCCGAGATCTGGCTGTAGAGCTTGCCGTCCGAGAAGGTGCCCGCCCCGCCCTCGCCGAACTGCACGTTGGACTCGGGGTCCAGAACGCTCTCGCGCCACAGGCCCCAGGTGTCCTTGGTCCGCTCGCGGACCTGCTTGCCGCGCTCCAGCACGATGGGCCGCAGGCCCATCTGCGCCAGGATCAGCGCCGCGAAGATGCCGCAGGGACCGAAGCCGATGATCACCGGCCGCGGACGCTCGCCGGCGTAGAAGTCGGCCGGCGCATGGCCGGCGAAGTGGTAGCGCGTGTCGGGCGAGGGCTTCACGTGCGTGTCGCCCGCCAGGCGCTGCAGCAGCGCGGCCTCGGCGGCCGCGTCACCGATGTCGCAATCGACGCTGTAGATCAGCACCATCGCCGTCTTCTTGCGCGCGTCGTAGCTGCGCTTGAACACGGTGAAGTCCTTCAGCCGCGCCTCCTCCAGACCCAGACGGGCCAGGATGGCGGCGCGCAAGGCCTCTTCGGGATGGTCGAGCGGAAGGCGAAGTTCGTTGATGCGGATCATGGCGATTGATCGGGCAGCGTCGTTGCGGACATGGAAAACAAAACAGGCCCCGCCTGTCGGCATGGGCCTGTCGTGGATGTCGTCGGGGTCTTGCTCCCCGCGACCTCAACCCGAGTGCGGACGCTTGCCCGGGTTCTTCTTCGAACGGGTGTGAGAGCCGCGCTCCAGGCTGCTCTTCTGGCCGCGGTGCGCGGTCAGGGTCACGCCCTTGGGGGCGGCGGGACGGGGGGAAGCGCGACGCTCGGCTTCGGTGACGATCTTGTTGCCCATGTTGGCTCCGGAATGAATGAACTGAGTTCTGAGAAAAACACCAACCCGAAGTCACAGACTCGCCGGCGGCAGGACGGGTCCTGCGGGCCGACCTTGAGCAGCGTCGGAAATACGGTGAAGGCCGGGAGTTTACACGCACCGCGCGCGCTCCCAGCCGCTCGCGTGCCCGAGGCGCCAGGAGGACCTCCCTCGGCACCCCCTCCGAGCCCCCTGCCCGGCCCACGCCGGCCGGCGTCGCGCCCCGACCGCGGACCGGCCCGCCGGTGCCGGCCGCACCGTGAAAACTGCCCGGATATTGGGTATACGGGTCAATGACAAATACTTGCCCCATAACCCTGGGACGCCGGAAATCCGGCCACTCGAAAACCCCGGGAATATGTCACGACCGACACAGCATGCCATCCCCACCCCCTCCGGGCAGCCTTGCCATCGGGCGATTGCCGTAACGCGGCTTACATCGTGTTGCATGCAGTGCTCGCCCAAGTGGTCCGCGGGCTACCGCACACAGGCCCTCTCGCTTCCCGGCGAGCCTCTTCCGGCACCGTACGCCGTCACCCCCGATGAACAGGACGATCCCGGATGACGCATCGCGCGTGACGCCGCCTTGAACTTTTCGTGAAGCCTCGCCAACCGGCGCCGCGAATGCTTGCCCAGGCAGTCTTTCGATCCCCCGCGTTCCGGGGCTTACGGGCGATCTGTAACCGTGATTTGAGGCCGACTCCCGGCCCTTTTGTGTGCATCAGGTGAAGGGGGAGCCCCCTACCATTTCCGGGCTAGCTCAAGTTCGTCATTCAGCGTCCGAAAACCCGAGTGACGGCAACCGGAAGGTCGGGTGCCTTTCGAAAAAGCTGATCAATACCACGCGCCTATGGGCGCATCTGCCCCATAGGTCCACGGAGTTCAAAGATGGCATCGCTGATTACCAACCTGACGACAGACGAGATCGCCTCCCTGACGTCGACCACGCTGGCCCGTCTCACCAGCGAAGACTGGGCGGCGTTCTCCACCGATCAGTTCCAGGCACTGACGACGTCGCAGTTCGCGACGCTGGGCACCAAGGCCGTGTCGTTCTTCACGACCGCCAACATCGCCGCCATCCAGTCCGACGACCTGCGCGTGCTGAGCACCGCCGCCGTCCAGACCATGACCTCGGCGCAGCTCAACGCGCTGGGTTCCGACCAGTTCGGCTCGCTGACCACCCGCCAGGTCGGCGCGCTGACCACGCAGCAGGTGCGCAACCTGGAGTCGGACGACCTGAACGCCCTGGGCTCCGACCAGATCCGCTCGCTGAGCACCCAGCAAGTGGCCGCCATCAGCACCAGCCTGATGAGCACCCTGAGCTCCGACGACCTGCAGGCCCTGAAGACCGACCAGGTCAAGGCCCTGAGCTCGCAGCAGGTCGGTGCCCTGTCCACCGAAGGCGTCGCCGCGTTGCAGACCCAGCAGGCCGCCGCGCTGTCCAGCACCCAGACCGGCGCGCTGAACTCCAGCCAGGCCGCCGCGCTGAGCTCCGACGCCGTCCACGCCCTGAGCACCGCCGCCATCCGCGCGCTGGGCACCGACCAGATCGCCGCGCTGAATTCCGACCAGATCGCCGCCCTGACCACCGCCCAGATCGGCGCGCTGACCACGGCCCAGATCCGCCAGTTCGCCAGCGACGAGCTGGCCGCCCTGGGCACCGACCAGGTCCGCGCCATCACCACGGCCCAGATCGCCGCCCTGACCACCGACCAGTTGGCCGGCGTGGGCAGCGCCGACGTGCACGCGCTGTCGACCGCCCAGGTCGGCGCGCTGAGCTCGGCCCAGATCGCCGTGCTGAGCACCGATTCCATCGCCGCCCTGACCTCGCAGCAGGCCGCGGCGCTGAGCTCCAACCAGGTCAAGGGCCTGACGACCGACCAGGTCGCCGCCCTGGGCTCCGACGACGTGAAGGTGCTGAGCACCGCCGCGCTGCGCGCCCTGACCACCGACCAGTTCCAGGCCCTGAACTCCGACCAGGTCGCCGCGATGAGCTCGCAGCAGATCGCGGCGCTGTCGACCGGCCAGGTGGCCGTGCTGGCCACCGACGAGCTGAACGCCCTGAACAGCGCCCAGATCCGCGCCCTGGGCACCGCCCAGGTCGCCGCGCTGACGACCGCGCAAGTCGCTGGCATGGACACCGACGACGTCCAGGCCATGACCACCGGCCAGGTGGCCGCGCTGAGCTCCGCCCAGATCGGCGCGCTGTCCACGGACGCCATCGTGGCGCTGACCTCGCAGCAGGTCGCCGCTCTGTCGACCAAGCAGTTGGCGGGCCTGAGCACCGACCAGGTCCACGCCATCGAGT
>NZ_BCYP01000029.1 GCF_001598255.1 Mitsuaria chitosanitabida ATCC BAA-476 = NBRC 102408 | reverse complement strand
CACTCCGACCAGGTCGCCGCGCTGACGACCGGCCAGGTCGCCGCGCTGACCACGGGCCAGGTCGCCGCCATGTCCAGCGACGACCTGAACGCGCTGGGCTCGGCCCAGATCCGCGCCCTGGGCACCGCCCAGATCGCCGCCCTGACGACCGGCCAGATCGCCAACATGGAGAGCGACGACGTGCAGGCGCTCACGACGGCCCAGATCGCCGCGCTGAGCTCCGACCAGATCGCCGCCCTGTCCACCGGCAACATCGTCGCCCTGACCTCGACGCAGGTCGGCGCGCTGTCGAGCAAGCAGGCCGCGGGCCTGAGCACCGACCAGATGGGCGCCATCGAGACCGGCGACCTGAAGTCCCTGAACACCGCCGCGCTGCGCTCGCTCACCAGCGACCAGCTCAACGCCCTGCACACCGACCAGGTCGGCGCGCTGACGACCGCCCAGGTCGCCGCGCTGTCCACCGGCCAGATCAGCAACCTGTCCAGCGATGACCTGAACGCCCTGACCAGCGGCCAGATCAAGGCGCTGTCGACCAGCCAGGTCGCCGCGCTGACGACCGGCCAGGTCTCGACCCTGCAGTCCGACGACGTGCAGGCGCTGACGACCGCCCAGGTCGCCGCGCTGAGCTCGGCCCAGGTCGGCGCGCTGTCGACCGAGAACATCGCCGCCCTGACCTCGCAGCAGGTCGCTCCGCTGTCGACCAAGCAGGTCGGCGGCCTGACCACCGACCAGGTCGGCGCCATCGAGACCGTCGACGTCAAGGCCCTGAGCACCGCCTCGCTGCGCGCGCTGACCACCGACCAGGTGGCCGCCCTGACCTCCGACCAGGTCGCCGCGCTGACGACCGCCCAGGTCGCCGCCCTGGGCACCGCCCAGATCCAGGCGCTGTCGACCGAGGACCTGAACGCGATGGGCTCGGCCCAGATCCGCGCGCTGGGCACCGCTCAGGTCGCGGCCCTGACGACCGCCCAGGTCGCCAACATGGAGAGCAACGACGTCCAGGCCCTGACGACCGCCCAGGTCGCGGCCCTGGGCTCGGACCAGATCGCCGCCCTGTCCACCGGCAACATCGTCGCCCTGACCTCGACGCAGGTCGGCGCGCTGTCGACCAAGCAGGTCGCCGGCCTGAGCACCGACCAGATGGGCGCCATCGAGACGGGCGACCTGAAGGCCCTGAACACGGCCGCGCTGCGCGCCCTGACCAGCGACCAGCTGGACGCGCTGGGCTCCGACCAGATCCAGGCGCTGACGACCGTCCAGGTCGCCGCCCTGACCACCGGCCAGGTCAGCAACCTGACCAGCGATGACCTGAACGCGTTCACCAGCGGCCAGATCAAGGCCCTGGGCACCGCCCAGGTCGCCGCCCTGACCACCGGCCAGCTGTCCACGCTGCACTCGGACGAGGTCGCCGCGCTGACGACCGCCCAGGTCGTGGCGCTGGGCTCCGCCCAGGTCGGCGCGCTGAGCACCGACTCGATCGTGGCCCTGAACTCGCAGCAGGTCGGCGCGCTGACCAGCAAGCAGGTCGCGGGTCTGACCACCGACCAGATGGGCGCCATCGAGTCGGCTGACCTGAAGTCCCTGTCCACCGGCGCCCTGCGCGCCCTGACCAGCGACCAGCTCAACGCCCTGCACACCGACCAGATCGGCGCGCTGACGACCAACCAGGTGGCCAGCCTGACCACCGGCCAGGTCGCCAACCTGAGCAGCGACGACCTGAACGCCCTGACCAGCGGCCAGATCAAGGCCCTGGGCACCGCCCAGGTCGCCGCCCTGACCACCGGCCAGGTCTCGACCATGCAGTCCGACGACGTGCAGTCGCTGACGACCGCCCAGGTCGCCGCGCTGAACTCGGCCCAGCTGGGTGCCCTGAGCACCGAATCCATCGTCGCGCTGACCTCCGCGCAGGTCGCCGCGCTGAACAGCAAGCAGACCGCCGGCCTGACCACCGACCAGATCGCCGCCATGGAATCGGGCGACGTGAAGGCCCTGGGCACCAACGCCCTGGCCTCGCTGACCTCGGCCCAGCTCGACGCGCTGAACTCCGACCAGGTCGCGGCGCTGACGACCCAGCAGGTCGCCGCCCTGACCACCGGCCAGGTGAGCACCCTGTCCAGCGATGACCTGAACGCCCTGACCAGCGGCCAGATCAAGGCGCTGTCGACCAACCAGGTCGCCGCGCTGACGACCGGCCAGGTCTCGACCATGCAGTCCGACGACGTCGCGGCGCTGAACACCAACCAGGTCGCGGCGCTGAGCTCCGGCCAGGTCGGCGCGCTGAGCACCGACTCGATCGTCGCCCTGGGCTCGGCCCAGGTGGCCGCGCTGACCAGCAAGCAGGCCGCCGGCCTGACCACGGACCAGATGGGCGCCTTCGAGACGGGCGACCTGAAGGCCATGTCGACCGGCACGCTGCGCGCGCTGACCAGCGACCAGCTGAACGCCCTGCACTCCGACCAGATCGAGGCGCTGACCACCAACCAGGTCGCCGCCCTGACCACCGGCCAGATCAGCCAGTTCACCACCGACGACTTCGCCGCGCTGACCACCGGCCAGCTGCGCGCGCTGACGACCGGCCAGGTCGCCTCGCTGACCTCCGCGGAACTGGAAGCGCTGAACAGCGACCAGATCCAGTCGCTGACGACCGCCCAGGTCGCCGCGCTGACCACCGGCCAGATCAGCAACCTGACCAGCGATGACCTGAACGCGTTCACCAGCGCCCAGATCAAGGCCCTGACCACCCAGCAGGTCGCCGCCCTGACCACCGGCCAGATCGCGACCATGGAATCGGCCGACGTCGCCGCCCTGGGCACCAACCAGGTCGTGGCGCTGAGCTCCACCCAGGTCGGCGCCCTGAGCACCGACGCGATCGTCGCGCTGACCTCCACCCAGGTCGCCGCGCTGACCAGCAAGCAGGTCGCGGGCCTGACCACCGACCAGATGGGCGCCATCGAGTCCGGTGATCTGAAGTCCCTGAACACGGCCGCGCTGCGCGCCCTGACCAGCGACCAGCTCAACGCCCTGCACACCGACCAGATCGGCGCGCTGACGACCGCCCAGGTCGCCGCGCTGTCGACCGGCCAGATCGCCAACCTGATCAGCGACGACCTGAACGCCCTCACCAGCGCCCAGATCAAGGCCCTGGGCACCGCCCAGGTCGCCGCGCTGACCACGGCGCAGGTCTCGACCCTGCAGTCCGACGACGTGCAGTCGCTGACGACCCAGCAGGTCCAGGCGCTGAACTCGGCCCAGATCGGCGCGCTGAGCACCGAATCCATCGTGGCCCTGACCTCGTCGCAGGTCGGCGCGCTGAACAGCAAGCAGGTCGCCGGCCTGACCACCGACCAGATCGCCGCCATCGAGACGGCCCACCTGAAGTCGCTGGGCACCAACGCCCTGGCCTCGCTGACCTCCACGCAGCTGGACGCGCTGGGCTCCGACCAGATCGCCGCCCTGTCGACGCAGCAGGTCGCCGCGCTGACCACCGGCCAGATCAGCAACCTGTCCAGCGATGACCTGAACGCGCTGACCAGCGGCCAGATCAAGGCCCTGACCACGCAGCAGGTCGCGGCCCTGACGACCGGCCAGGTCTCGACGATGGAATCGGCCGATGTCGCCGCGCTCAACACCAACCAGGTGGCGGCGCTGAACTCGGCCCAGGTCGGCGCGCTGAGCACCGACTCGATCGTCGCCCTGAGCTCCGCCCAGGTCGCCACGCTGAACAGCAAGCAGGTCGCCGGCCTGACCACCGACCAGATGGCCGCCATCGAGACGGGCGACCTGAAGGCGATGACGACCAACGCCCTGGCCTCGCTGACCTCGACGCAGCTGGACGCGCTGGGCACCGCCCAGATCCAGGCCCTGTCGACCCAGCAGGTCGCCGCCCTGACCACCGGTCAGGTCAGCAACCTGTCCAGCGACGACCTGAACGCGCTGACCAGCGGCCAGATCAAGGCGCTGTCGACCAACCAGGTCGCCGCGCTGACGACCGGCCAGGTCTCGACCCTGCAGTCCGACGACGTGCAGGCGCTGGCCACCAACCAGGTGGCGGCGCTGAGCTCGGCCCAGGTCGGCGCGCTGAGCACCGATTCGATCGTGGCCCTGACCTCGGCCCAGGTGGGCGCGCTGACGACCAAGCAGGTCGCCGGCCTGACCACCGACCAGATGGCCGCCATCGAGACGGGCGACCTGAAGGCCCTGTCGACCACGGCCGTCCGCGCCCTGACCAGCGACCAGCTGCAGGCCCTGGGCTCCGACCAGATCGAAGCCCTGACCTCGCAGCAGCTGCAGGCCCTGTCGACCACGCAGATCAGCCAGTTCGCCACCGACGACTTCGCCGCGCTGACCACCGGCCAGCTGCGCGCGCTGACGACCGGCCAGGTCGCCTCGCTGACCTCCGCCGAGCTGGAAGCCCTGAACAGCGACCAGATCGCCGCGCTGACGACCCAGCAGGTCGCCGCGATGACCACCGCCCAGATCGCCAACCTGACCAGCGACGACCTGAACGCGCTGACCAGCGCGCAGATCAAGGCGCTGACGACCGGCCAGGTCGCCGCGCTGACCACGGCCCAGGTCTCGACGATGGAAACCGCCGACGTGCAGGCGCTGGCCACCAACCAGGTGGCGGCGCTGGGCTCGGCCCAGGTCGGCGCCCTGAGCACCGACGCGATCGTCGCGCTGACCTCCACCCAGGTCGCCGCGCTGACCAGCAAGCAGGTCGCGGGCCTGACCACCGACCAGATGGGCGCCATCGAGTCCGGTGACCTGAAGTCCCTGAACACGGCCGCCCTGCGCGCCCTGACCAGCGACCAGCTCAACGCCCTGCACACCGACCAGATCGGCGCGCTGACGACCCAGCAGGTCGCCAGCCTGACGACCGGCCAGGTGAGCAACCTGACCAGCGACGACCTGAACGCGCTGACCAGCGGCCAGATCAAGGCCCTGACCACGCAGCAGCTGCAATCGCTGACCACCGGCCAGATCGCCTCGATGGAGAGCCTGGACGTCGCCGCGCTGAACACCAACCAGGTGATCGCGCTCGGCTCGGCCCAGATCGGCGCCCTGAGCACCGACTCGATCGTCGCCCTGACCTCGAGCCAGGCGGCGGCGCTGACCTCCACCCAGGTGGCGGGTCTGACGACCGACCAGATGGCGGCGCTGGAAACCGGGGATCTGCGCTCGATGAGCACGGCCGCCCTGCGCGCCCTGACCTCCACGCAACTGGACGCCCTGGGGTCCGACCAGATCGCCGCGCTGACGACCACCCAGGTCGCCAGCCTGACGACCGGCCAGATCGCCAACCTGACCAGCGACGACTTCAACGCCCTGACCAGCGGCCAGATCCGCGCGCTGAGCAACAGCCAGCTGCAGGCCCTGACGACGGCGCAGATCTCGGCGATGGAGACGGCCGACGTGGCCGCGCTGAGCAGCACGCAGATGCTGGCCCTGAGCTCGACGCAGATCGGCGCCCTGAGCACCGACGCGATCGTGGCGCTGTCCACCGTCCAGGCGGCGGCCCTGACCTCGGTCCAGGTCGACGGCCTGACGACGGCCCAGATGGCGGCCTTCGAGACGGCCGACCTGCGCATGCTGGGCACGGCGGCCATCCGCTCGCTGGACAGCGCGCAGCTGGAAGCGCTGGGCTCCGACCAGATCGCGGCGCTGAGCACGCAGCAGGTCTCGGCCCTGAGCACGCTGCAGGTCAGCCAGATGGCGACCGACGACGTGCAGGCGCTGACCTCGCAGCAGATCGTGTCCATGACCTCGGCGCAGTTGCACGCCTTCACCACCGACCAGGTGATGGCGATCGACAGCGGCGACCTGGCGGCGATCAGCAGCACCAACCTGGTGGCCTTCGACTCCGGTGACTTCGCGGCCTTCACGTCGGACCAGATCCACGCGATGACCTCGGCGCAGTGGAGCGCGGTGAGCTCGGCCCAGATCGTGGGCATCGAGACGGCGGACATCGCGTCCATCTCGACCGACGGCATCGATGCGCTGAGCACCGCGGCGATCCACGCCTTCCACACGGATCAGATCGCGGCCCTGTCCAGCGACCAGGTCCATGAGTTCAGCACGGCGCAGATGCATGCGCTGGGCACCGACCAGATCGCGGCCCTGACGACGGACGACATCAACGCCTTCACCAGCCAGCACTTCGCGACGCTGACCTCGGCGCAGATGCACGCCTTCACGACGAGCCAGATCCTGGCGATGGACTCCTCGGACATCCACGCGCTGACCTCGATCCAGGTGCAGGGCCTGACCACGGACCAGATCGTGGCCATGACCTCCGACCAGTTCATCGGCTGGGACACGCAGGACCTGGCCTCCATGAACATGGAGCAGGTGCTGGCGATGACCTCCGAGCAGCGTGCCGGCTGGACCGACGAACAGCGCAACTCGGTGTTCCTGGCCACGCCGATCATGCTGGACCTGGACGGCACGGGCATCCACACCACCTCGGCGGCCAACGGCGTGAACTTCGACCTGAACGCCTCCGGCCACACCGACAAGTGGGGCTGGACCGCCGGCAACACCGGTCTGCTGGTGATGGACCGCAACGGCAACGGCCAGATCGACGACGGTTCCGAGCTCTTCGGCTCGGGCACCTCGGTGAACGGCCGCAAGGGGCTGGACGGCTTCGGCGCCCTGGGCTCGCTGGACGTCAACCATGACGGCCACATCAACGCCAAGGACGCGGACTTCAGCAAGCTGCAGGTCTGGGTGGACGCCAACCACGACGGCAAGGTCGAGGCGGGCGAGATGAAGTCCCTGACCGACCTGGGCATCGTCGACCTCGACCTGAACGCCACGAAGACCACGCACGTCGACAACGGCAACGTCGTGGGTCTGGTGTCGAGCTACACCAAGGCCGACGGCACGACGCACGAGATGTCCGACGTCTGGCTGGCCAAGGACGGCGCGACCCAGCATGCGACGACCGGCACCACGGCCACGACCGGCACGACGCCGCAACTGGGCGACCTGCTGGCGCAGCCCGAGGCCAACCTGCTGACCGGCGGCACGACGCACACCGCGACCGTGACCACGGCGGCGGCGACCGCGGCGGCCAGCACGGCGACGGATGCGACGGTCCACGCCGACGTCATGAGCGCGGCCTACAAGAAGCTGCATGAAGACGACCAGTCCGGTTCGGGCCCGCTGATCTAAGCACCGCACCGGAACCGGGGGCCTCGCGCCCCCGGTTTGCCGTTTGCGGCCGGCGGGCGCCTCGCCCCATGGCCGCAGACGACAGACCTCAGGTTTCCTCCCGGAAGTTCTCTCCGAAGTACTCGTTCCACAGATGGCCACCTTCGACGTCGGATCGCTCACCCCCGATCAGATCGCCGCGCTCACCACCGCCCAGCTCGCGACGCTGACGGGGGCGCAGTGGGCATTGCTGAGCGCCGATCAGGTGGTGGCGCTGACCACGCTGCAGGTGGCCTCGCTGAACGCGCGCCAGCTCAGCTTCATGGCCTCGGGCCATCTGTCGGCGATGGAGACGGCCGACATCCAGGCGCTGAACACCGCGGCGCTGCGCACCCTGACGACCAACGCGCTGGCGGTGCTGACCACCGACCAGATCCACGCGCTGAGCTCCGACCAGATGCCCGCGCTGACGGTGGATCGGCTGCGCCGCATGACCAGCGACCAGTTCAGCGCGCTGGACAGCCAGCAGGTCGCGGCCATGTCCTCGGTGCAGATCCGGGGCCTGGGCAGCCAGCAGATCCAGCTGCTGACCACCGACGAGGTGGGCGTGCTGAGCACCGCCTCGATGCAGGTGCTCAACACGATCCAGATCGGCGCGCTGAGCAGCGACCAGCTCAACGCGCTGAGCACCGACCAGATCGGCGCCCTGCGCGGCAACCAGACCCGCGGCCTGAACGGCGACCAGCTGAGTTCGCTGACCACCACCGCGCTGCAGGCGCTGACCACCGCCGCCGTGCGCGGCCTGAGCACCGAGGCGGTCTCGCACCTGTCCTCGGACGCGGTGCAGTCGCTGTCCAGCCAGCAGGTCGGCGCGATGACCAGCCAGCAGTTCCGCACGCTGGGCACCGACGCCCTGATCGCGCTGACGACGGACCAGTTCGCCGCCGTCGGCACGCTGCAGATCAAGTCGCTGAACACCACGCAGGTGGCCGCGCTGGAGGGCCAGGACCTGGCCGTCATCGGCACCAAGGGCATCCGCACCCTGGACTCGACCCAGCTGTCGGTATTGAGCTCGGACCAGCTGGACGCGCTGACGTCCACCCAGGTCGCCAGCCTGACCTCGACCCAGCTGATCGGCCTGAACTCGGGCCAGCTGCCGTCGTTCAGCACCGACGAGCTGCGCTCGCTGAGCAGCATGGCCCTGGCCGGCCTGAAGCCCGAGGTGCTGGCGGCCATGAGCCCCGACCAGCTCGGCGCGCTCAAGACCATCCAGGTCGCGGCCATCACCACGCGCCAGCTGGCCGCCTTCGGCACCGACGACCTGGCGGCCTTCTCGACCACCCAGATCGCGGCGTTGACCTCGGGCCAGCTCGCCTCGCTGAGCACGGCGCAGTTCCACTCGCTGAGCACCGACGACCTGGCCGCGCTGAGCAGCATCGCGCTCAAGGGCCTGACCGCGGCGCAGCTCGCGTCGCTGGATCCGGACCAGATGGCGGCCCTGTCCAGCACGCAGACCGGCGCCCTGGGCACGCTGCAGCTGAGCCACCTGACCGACGCCCAGCTCGCCGCGCTGACCCCGTCGGCCATCCAGGCGCTGTCCACCCGCGTGATCGCGACGCTGTCGCAGGCGCAGCTGGAGATGCTGACCTCGGACCAGCTCACCGCGCTGACCAGCAACCAGGTGCGCGCGCTGACCACCGGCCAGCTGTCGGCCCTGTCCTTCGACGAGCTGAACACCCTGACCACGGCGCAGTTCGCCGCGATGAGCTCGCAGCAGTTCCGCGGGCTGACCACCGACCAGGTCGCGCACCTGCAGGCCGAGGACTTCGGTGCCCTGTCGGCGACGGTGATCCGCTCGCTGAGCAGCCAGCAGGTGCAGGCGCTGGACGTCTCGCTGGTGGGCGCGATGACCTCGCAGCAGACCAGCGTGCTGAGCACGCTGCAGATCAGCGGCCTGACGGACAGCCAGCTGCAGTCGCTCAGCGCGGCCGCGCTGCAAGGCATCACGACGCTGGCCATCCGCGGCCTGTCGAGCACCCAGCTGGACGCGCTCGGCCCCACCGGCGTGGCGCAGATGCGCGACGCGCAGCTCGCGGCGCTGACCACGGCCCAGGTCCGCAGCCTGGACCACGACACGCTGAACGCGCTGGGCTCGCAGCACTTCGCGGCGTTGACCTCCTACCAGCTGGCGGCGATCTCCACCGACGAGATCGGCGCGCTGACCCCCGACCTGCTGGCCGCCGTCAAGCCGGGCTACCTGATCATGCTGAGCACGGCCCAGGTGCACGCGCTGAGCCGCGAGCAGGTGGGCGCCTTCGGCAGCAGCCAGACCTCGCTGCTGTCGACCGGCCAGGTGGCGGCGCTGACGCCGTCGCAGATCGACGCCATGTCCACCGACGGCGTGCGCGGCCTGACCGTGCAGGCGCTGCAGGCCCTGACCACGGACCAGCTCAACGGCCTGGTGCCGGAGCAGTTCGCGGCGCTGCGCACCAACCAGGTGGCCTCGCTGACCACGGCCCAGATGGCCGGGCTTCAGCAGGCCGACCTGAACGCGCTGGACTCCTCGCAGTTCGCCGTCTTCTCGTCGAAGCAGCTGGCGGCGCTGAGCACCGACCAGCTCGCCAACCTGGAGGTGGCCGACGTCGTCGGCCTGAACACCCGCGCGCTGCTGGGCCTGAGCTCGACCCAGCTGGGCGCCCTCACCGGCGACGCCGTCGCGGCGCTGAGCAACGCGCAGCTCGCGGCGCTGAGCTCCAGGCAGCTGCTGGGCCTGACCGCCGACCAGATCGACCACCTCAGCACCAGCCAGCTGGCCAGCCTGGGGACGGGCGCCATCATCGGCATGAGCAGCGACCAGTTCGGCGCGCTGGACCTGGCGCAGATCGCGGCGCTGTCGCCCAAGCAGATGGCGGCGCTGAACTCGCTGCAGCTGGAGGCGCTGTCCACCGACGCCATCGCGGCGCTGACCACGGCGCAGTTCGCGGCGCTGCGCTCGTCGCAGCTGGCGGCCTTCGACGCGGCCCACCTGAACGCGATCGAGACCCAGGACCTGGCGGTGCTGCACTCCACCGCGCTGCGGGCGTTGAGCTCCGACCAGATCGCGCTGCTGACGGTCGACCAGGTCGCCGCGCTGCGGGCCGATCAGGTCGGCAACCTGACCTACCAGCAGGCCGCGGCCATGACCACGGACCAGATCCAGGCGCTGACCACCGCGCAGATGCTGGGCGTGACCAATGTGCAGGTGCTGGCCTGGAGCACGGACCAGATCGCGGCGATCGAGTCGCAGGACTTCGCCCTGCTGCGCGGCAGCGCGATCCGGATCATGAGCGTGGGCGACTTCGCCGCCCTGACCACCGACCAGGTCCATGCGATGACCAGCACCCAGCTGGTCGAGATGACGACGACGCAGCTCTCGGGCTTCGGTTCCGAGGACTACATGGCGCTGAGCTCCGGCGCCTTCCACGTGCTGACCACGACGACGCTGAACGCGCTGTCCACGGACGTCTTCGCCAGCCTGGGCTCGGACCAGATCCACGGCCTGAGCACGCAGGTGCTGCACGGCCTGAACAACGCCTCGATCGCGGCGCTGAGCAGCGACGCCATCGCCGCGATGGACAGCCAACAGGTGATGGCGCTGACCACGGCGCAGCTGGCGGCGATCTCGTCCGAGGGCTTCTCCACCATGTCCAGCGACGAGCTGGCCGCGCTCAGCCGCGACCAGGCCAAGGCGCTGACGCTGGACCAGATCCACGCGATCACCAGCGACGCGGTGGTGGGCTTCGAGACCCGCGACCTGGCGGCGCTGAACATGGACCAGGTGCTGTCCTTCTCGACGGACGCGCTGCACGCGATGTCGGGCAAGCAGCTGGACGCGCTGTTCTTGGCCACGCCCATCATGCTGAACCTGGACGGCCACGGGCTGGGCACGGTGTCGGCGGAGCACGGGGTCAGCTTCGACATGAACAACACCGGCCAGGCCCAGCAATGGGGCTGGATGGCGGGCGGCAACGGGCTGCTGGCGCGGGACATCAACGGCAACGGCCAGATCGACTCGGGCGCGGAGCTCTTCGGCACCGGCACCGTCCTGGCCAACGGCAAGCACGCGGCCAACGGCTACGAGGCCATGGCCGCGATGGACACCAACGGCGACCACGCGCTCAATGCGCTGGACGCCAACTTCAGCCAGCTGCGGGTCTGGGTCGACGCCAACGGCGACGGCAAGACCGAGACGGGCGAGCTCAAGACCCTGGCCGAGCTGGGCATCGTCGAGCTGGACCTGAACGCCAAGGCCAGCTCGACGATCGACCACGGCAACGTGATCGGCCTGATCTCCGGCTACAAGACGGCCGACGGCGTCACCCACCAGATGGGCGACGTCTGGTTCTCGAAGTCGACCGGCGACGGCGCGACGGCCAGCGGCACCGCCAGCGCGACCGAGGCCAAGGCGCACATCGCCGCCTCCGACGTGCTGGCGGCGCCGACCGCGTCGGTGCTGGCGGACGCGTCCCACGCGTCGACCGCCTCGGGCAGCACCGCCGCGGCCGCGGCCTCGGGCACGGCCGCCTCGGACGACGGCACCCACGTCCACCACGCCGCGCTCGCGGCGATCCACGCGACGATGCGCAAGCTCGGCGAGGACGACGGCGCCGCGGCGCTGATCTGAGCCCCCGGGCGGGCCCTCGCCCCCTGACGGCCCCCCCGCCCGGCCCGGAGTTGGCCGGGCCTGTCCCCCTTATCCGAAGATGGTCGGCCCGCCGGCCGCGACACAATCGGCCGGACATCGATGGGATGGCCGCCCCGGCTCCGGGCGCGCGGCCGGAGCGTCAAAAGGGGATTCCGCGTTGAAAACACTGTGCATCGAGGGCTGGCGGGGGGTGAACCACTCCATCGCGATGGTCAACCAGAACCAGATCCTGGAGATGGCGAAGGACCCGCGCTTCCAGCTGTTCCACCGCGACGCGCCCTTCTTCCTGCCCCACTGGGACAAGAACAAGCTGGATTCCGGCTTCGCCCCCGAGGAGCGCGCCGTCATCGACGCCCTGCCCGATCCCGGCGACCAGGTCGTGGACGTGCGCCTGCGCATCGCCTCCCCGGTCCGACTGGGCGACATGGCCGCGGCGCGGCGCAACGCGACCTTCGTGGTCACCGAGTTCGGCCTGTCCGGCAAGAGCTTCGATCCGCCCGAGATGCCGCCCGCCGCGCTGACCCAGGGCGATGACTTCGTCGTCACGCCGACGCGCTGGTCCAAGGCCCGGCTGGTGGACCACGGCTTCGACGCGGACAAGGTCCACGTGGTCCCGCACGGCTACAAGACCGACACCTTCTTCCCGATGACGGCCGAGCAGCGCCAGGCCGCCCGCGCCGCGCTGGGCCTGCAGCCGCACGAGACCGTCTTCACCAACGTCGGCGTCGCCACCTGGAACAAGGGCATCGACCTGATCCTGCTGGCCTTCGCCGAGCTGCGCCTGCAGGGCCTGCCGGTGCGGCTGATCCTCAAGGACCACCAGGGCCTGTATGGGATCGGCGTGGATCGCGTCTTCGCCGAGATGGCCACCCGCGCGCCGCAGCTCAACACGCCGCAGGTGCGGGACGGGATCTCGGTGCTGTCGACCAGCCTGAACCTGCCGCAGCTGCGCTCGCTCTACGCGCTGTCCGACGCCTACCTCTCCCCCTACCGCGCCGAGGGCTTCAACCTGCCGGTGCTCGAGGCCATGGGCTGCGGCACGCACGTGATCGTCAGCGGCGGCGGCGCCACCGACGATTTCACCCCGCCCGAGCTCTGCCATCGCCTGCACAGCCGCCCCGGCACCGACGCCGACGCGCCGCAGCCGGTAGGCGCCTTCGTCGTGCCGGATCTGGAGGATCTGCGCGAGGCCATGCTGCAGGTGGTCGAGCACCGCCTGCCGCCGGCCGGCCGCCGCGAGGCCGCGCGCCAGCGCCTGGCGCAGCGCTTCTCCTGGGCGACGGTCACGAAGCAGCTGCTGGACCTGATGTGATGGCCGCCAAGCCCAGCCTGGCCGTCGCCATCGTCGACACCGACCTGCATGTGCTGGCGCGCCAGGCGCTGCTGCACAGCATGCGGCTGATGGAGGCGCAGGGGCTGCCCTTCAGCCAAGTGCTGATCTATTCCGACCGGCCCGAGCTCTGGCCCGGCCTGCCGGTGATCCCGGTGCCGACGCTGCGCTCGATCACCGAGTACAACCTGCTGATCACGCGCGAGCTCGCCGGGCACCTGAGCGCCGATCACGTGCTGGTGATCCAGTACGACGGCTTCGTGCTCAACGCCGACCAGTTCTCGCCGCACTTCCTGCACTACGACTACATCGGCGCGCCCTGGCCCAACTACCCCGACAACGAGGTGGGCAACGGCGGCTTCTCGTGGCGCTCCAGGCGCCTGGTCCACGCGGTCGCGCAACTGGACTACCCGGACCCGACCGAGGCCGAGGACCTCTTCATCTGCCGCACGATGCGGCCGGTGCTGGAGCAGGCCGGCTGCCGCTTCGCGCCCAAGGCGATCGCGCAGCACTTCTCGGTCGAGTTCCCCGCCGTGCCCTTCCCCACCTTCGGCTTCCACGGGATCTTCCACCTGCCCAGCGTCTACCGCGAGGCGCCGGACTTCCTGCTGGACCACCTCTCCGACCGCATCGTCAGGAGCCGCAGCGGCTACCTGCTGCCCGGCCTGGACGCCGTCGCCCCGGCCGCCGCGCAGCGCCTGCGCGAGCGCCTGGCCCGGCTGACCGCCGCCGACGGCGCATCCCCCCCGATCTCGCCGGCCGCCGCGCCGGCCTCCTCCCCCGAAAGCCCGCGATGAACGCCAAGAAGCAGATCGTCATCCTGATTCCCCACGGCGTGCAGACCGGCGGCCCGGAGGCGCTGCACCAGCTGTCCGACTCGCTGATCCGCCAGGGCCACGACGCCCGCGTCTGGTACGTGCTGCCGACGGACCTGCCGGCGGTGGACGACCTGTTCCGCCGCAACGGCCTGACCGCGGGCACCGCGCTGAAGCTGCAGCCGCGGCCCAACACGGTGGCCGACTACGCCAAGTACCAGGTCCGGCTGGCCGAGGAGATCGCCATGACGCCGGACACCTGCGTGGTGCTGGCGGAGACCTATGTGCACTGGCTGCGCTACTTCCAGCCCTGCACGCCCCTGGTCTGGTGGCTGAGCATCGACAACGCCTTCGAGTACCTGTCGGTCAACAAGATCAACATGAACCTGCTGCGCAGCGAGCGGGTGCTGCACACCTACCAGTCGAGCTATGCGCACGACGTGATCCGCGCGCTGGGGTGCCTGCGCACCCTGCCGCTGTCGGACTACACGCCGGGCAAGCCGGTGCCGGTCGAGGGCGAACCGGTCTTCGAGCGCTCGGCCAAGACGGACATCGCGCTCAACGCCAATCACAAGGTGGTCTACGACGTGGGCGCCATCGCGGCGCGGCTGGAGCGCGAGATCGAGGGCTGCAAGGTGCACCTGATCCGCGGCCTGACGCGGGCGCAGGTCTACGAGGCGCTGGGCCGCAGCAAGCTCTTCATCG
Source organism: Mitsuaria chitosanitabida ATCC BAA-476 = NBRC 102408 (assembly GCF_001598255.1). GTDB lineage: Bacteria > Pseudomonadota > Gammaproteobacteria > Burkholderiales > Burkholderiaceae_C > Roseateles > Roseateles chitosanitabidus. The sequence continues at coordinate 46,643 of NZ_BCYP01000029.1, read as the reverse complement.
ACCTGGGCAACTTCCCCGGCAAGGACCGCCTGGCGCGCGAGGCGCTGATGCGCGACTGCTGCGTCTTCGCGCTGGACGTGGGTGCGGCGCGCGACTACGCGCTGCCCGAGGAGTGCTACTTCAAGCCCGACCAGGTGGACCAGGTCTTCGCCGGCGCGACCGAGCTCATGCGCCAGTACGAGCTCTATCTGGACCTGTCCCTCCCGGCCCGTCAGGCGGTGCAGCGCGAACGCATGATCTTCGAGCGCGAGGTGGCCGGCGTGGCCCATGCCTTCGGGGCCTGAGGGCCCTCGGGGCGGCTCCCGCGACGCCCGGTGAGGCGGCCGCGCCACGCGCCGCGCCCGCTTCATCCTCAATCTTGTGGACGCCCGGTTTGAACCGGGCATCGCCGATTCCGGCGTCCGTCGTGGCGGGGTCGCGACTGCCAGCCGGGGCTCGCTGAGAGGGAGAACCGTCCACCGTACGGTACGCCGGGGCCGGTTTGTAGGCGAAATCCGCACACCGGGTTCAGCGCACGCGCACGGCGGGCCAAGCCCGTCCGGCATTGAGAACTTCGTCGCGGTCGCCCAATATCTGGTCACCGCGACGGAAGGCCCGTCCGCGGGGCGTGAGAACGGCAAGCAGGGGGAACGACATGAACTTCTCGACCTTCAAGGTGAAGACCAAGCTGTGGCTGGGTTTCGGCGTCATGGCGGTGATCGTGGCGGCCGTCTCCGGCGCCGCGCTGCACTGGCTGGACCAGTCCAACACCCGTTTCGAGAGCTACCTCAACGGCGTCGCCAAGCGCGAGCGCCTGGTGATCGCGCTGGAATCGGCGGCCAAGTCGCGGGCCATCGCGGCGCGCAACCTGGTGCTGGTCACCACCGAGTCCGACCGCAAGATGGAGTACGACGCCGTCATGGCCTCGCACAAGCAGGTCAAGGACTCCCTGTCCAAGCTCAAGACCGACCTGACCGGCGGTCTGGACACCACCGCGCAGGACCGCACGCTCTACGAGAAGCTCGACGGCATCGAGCAGAAGTACGGCGCCGTCGCCGAGGCCATCGTCGGTCTGGCGATGGACAACAAGCGCGAGGAAGCCGTCACGAAGATGAACAACGAGTGCCGCCCGCTGCTGGCGCAGCTGCTGACGGCCACCGGCGAGTTCATCCGCTACGAGGATGACCGCTCCGCCACCGAGACCCGCGAGGCGACCGAGCTGTTCACGACCGACCGGTCGCTGCTGATCGCCGCGGCCCTGGCCGCCGCCGCGATGGCCGGCGTGCTGGGCTGGCTGATCAGCGGCGCCGTGACCCGTCCGCTGAACCGCGCGATCAAGCTGGCCAAGTCGGTCGCCGACGGCGACCTGCGCGAGGACATCGACGTGGCCGGGCGCGACGAGCTGAGCCAGCTGCTGGGCGCGCTCAAGTCCATGAGCGGCAACCTGTCGACCATGGTGACCAGCGTGCGGCAGGCCGCCGACGGCATCGCCACGGCGTCCACCCAGATCGCCAGCGGCAACCACGACCTGTCCAACCGCACCGAGACCCAGGCCAGCGCGCTGCAGGAGACCGCGTCCTCGATGGCGCAGATGACCGCCACGGTGCAGGTCAACACGGAATCGTCCCGCAAGGCCACCGGCCTGGCCAACCAGGCGGCGCAGGTCGCGGGCCAGGGCGGTGACGTGGTGAACCGCGTGATCACGACGATGGAGGAGATCAACGGCTCCAGCAAGCGCATCCACGACATCATCGGCGTCATCGACGGCATCGCCTTCCAGACCAACATCCTCGCGCTGAACGCGGCGGTGGAAGCCGCCCGCGCCGGCGAGCAGGGCCGCGGCTTCGCGGTCGTGGCCGGCGAGGTGCGCGCGCTGGCGCAGCGCTCGGCGCAGGCGGCCAAGGAGATCAAGACCCTGATCTCGGACAGCGTGGAGAAGGTCGACGCCGGCGGCGCGCTGGTGGCCGAGGCCGGCCGCACGATGGGCGAGATCATGAGCCAGGTGCGCAAGGTCACCGATCTGATGGGCGAGATCAGCGCCTCCACCGAGCAGCAGAGCAGCGGCATCGTGCAGGTCAACGAGGCGGTGGCCTCGATCGACCGCGGCACCCAGCAGAACGCCGCGCTGGTCGAGGAAAGCGCCGCGGCGGCCGAGAGCCTGCGTCAGCAGGCCCAGGCGCTGACCGAGGTCATCGCCAAGTTCAAGGTCCGCGACGGCCTGCTGGCCGCCTGAGGCCCGCCTGAACGACGGCACGCCTTCCCCTCGACGCGGGGCCCTTCGGGGCCCCGTCGTCGTTCCGGGCTTGGTCCCGTCCAGGCGCGCCAGCGCGGCCGCGCGTCAGTCCCCGAGCTCGGGATGCAGGCCGGCGCGGCGCAGCAGCTGCTTGCAGCGCGGGGACAGATGCACCACGTGCAGGTGCTTGCCGGCCTTGGCGTAGCGCTCGCGCAGCGTGCGCAGGGCCTCGATGGCGGAGTAGTCGACGAAGCTCAGGTGCTGGCAGTCCAGCGTGACCCGGGTCGGGTCGCCGGCCGCGTCGAAGCGCTGCAGGAAGGGCTTCACCGAGGCGAAGAACAGCGTCCCGCGCACCCGGTAGCGCTTGCCGCCGTCGGCGTCGAGGTCGTGATCGGCCTCGAGCTCGCGCGCGTGCTGCCAGGCGAAGTTCAGGGCGGCGATGACGATGCCGCACATCACCGCGACGGCGAGGTCGGTCAGCACCGTGATCACGGTGACCGCGACGATCACGAGGACGTCGTTCCGGGGCACCTTGCCCACCACCTTGAGCGAGCCCCAGGCGAAGGTCTCGATCGCGACCACGAACATGACGCCCACCAGCGCCGCCAGCGGGATGCGCTCGATCCAGGGCGAGAGGAAGAGCACGAACATCAGGATCAGCACGCCAGCGACGACGCCGGAGAGCCGGCCGCGGCCGCCCGAGTTCAGGTTGATCATGGTCTGGCCGATCATGGCGCAGCCGCCCATGCCGCCGGCCAGGCCCGAGGCCACATTGGCCACGCCCAGCGCGACGCACTCGCGGTTGGTGCGGCCGCGGGTCTGGGTGATCTCGTCGGTCAGGTTGAGCGTGAGCAGCGTCTCGAGCAGGCCCACCATCGCCATCAGCACCGCATAGGGCGCGACGATGCGCAGCGTCTCCAGCGTCCAGGGGATGTCGGGCAGCGCGAGGCTGGGCAGGCCGCCCGCGATGTGGGCCATGTCGCCCAGCGTGCGCGTGGGCAGGCCCAGCGCGTTGCTCAGCACGCCCACGCCCAGGATGGCCACCAGCGCCGGCGGCACCGCGCGGGTCAGCCGGGGCAGCAGGAAGACGACCGCCATGGTCAGCGCGACCAGTCCCGCCATCAGCCACAGCGCCGGACCACCGAGCCAGTGGTGGTCGCGCTTGAAGTGCTCCAGCTGCGCCATCGCGATGACGATGGCCAGCCCGTTGACGAAGCCCAGCATCACCGGATGCGGGACCATGCGCACCAGCTTGCCCAGCCGCAGCAGGCCGAAGAGCACCATGATCAGACCACTCAGCAGCACGGTGGCGAGCAGGTAGCCGACCCCGTGCTGGACGACGAGCGCCACGATGACCACGGCCATCGAACCCGCCGCGCCCGACATCATCCCCGGCCGGCCGCCGAAGAGGGCCGTGATCGTGCAGATGAAGAAGGCGCCGTAGAGCCCCATCAGCGGATTGAGGTGGGCGACCAGAGCGAAGGCGATGCACTCGGGCACGAGCGCGAAGGAGGTCGTCAGTCCGGCCAGGACGTCGGCGCGGAGGCGGGTGGCGTTCATGGAAAGCGGCAGCAGGGTCGGAAGCGGGAACGGCAGCGGGGACGGAAGCCGGGGCCAGGACGGTCATGCCGGGCCTCGGCGCCGAGGTGGCCGTGCCAGGGGGACACGGGCGGGCACTTCGGCGATCGGGAGGCCGTGATTGTTCTACGGATCCGCGACAGGCACGCCGCGCCAGGGCGGCTGGTGGTGCGCGTGCCCCTCAGGGCGTCGCGCCGCTCGCGGCGAGCCCCGCCCGCAGGCGGGCCTGCATCTCGGCGATGCGCCGCCGCTTCTCCTCGCCCTTGGCGAGTTGCTCGGGCGACAGTCCCATGGCGCGGCCGCGCGCGATCTGCTGGTCGAGCTCCGGCAGCGCCTGCTCCGCGGCGGCCACGAAGGCGCGCTGGGCCGCCTGATGCCGGTCCTGCTCGCGCCGCGCATAGGCCTGGTGGTCGTCGAGCTGCCAGGCCGGCGTCGCCGGCTCCGCCTCGGAACGGCGGAGGGGCGGCGTCCTGTCATCGCCCGCGACGCGCGCATCGGCCAGGCTCCACGCGGCCGGCACGTCGCCCCCGGGCGACGACGACGCCGGCATCGATGCGCCCTCCTGCGCCGCTGACGCGACGGCGGTCACGCCCTCGAGCGTCGGAACGCGTTGCTCCGCCGCGTCGACGCCAGGCCCGGCCACGTTCGCGCTCGGCGCGGGGCCATCGACCGGCGAGCCCGATGCGGCGGCAGCCATGACCATGGCCCCCTCCCCTCGGTCATCGCCATCGCCAAGGGCAAGCCATCCGGCCAGCGCGATCGCGAGCCCCCCCGCCGCCACGGCCCCGCCGACACGCGGATCAATGCGCATGGGCATGGCCCTCGTCGCTCTTGATCGGCAGCGCCGGTTCGAACGGGCTCGCCGGCGGCGTGACGCCCGGCGCCCAGACCAGGCCGGCGGACATCAGCAGCTTGCGCTGCCGCTGCTGCCAGGCGCGCTCGAGCTTGTCCAGCGCCAGCGCCTGACGCGCCTCGTGGCGCACGGTCTCGCTGTCCACCGGATGAAGGCCCCGCTTGACCGACAAGGTCTGCACGCGCTCCCAGCCCGCCCCGTCCGGATGCCGGATCGGCGGAGACGCCGGACCGACCGGCCACGCGCGCAGCAGATCGAGCGACCAGGCGTCGAGCTCCGACGCCGGCGCCGGATCGCCCACCCGCCAGGCCACGGATCGGGCATCGGCCTCTCCTCGAAGGTCGCCCGCGGCGCCACCGACCTGCGACCCCTCGCCGCAGGCCGCGCTCGGGCACCGCAGTCGCAGGCCATCGACGGCTTCGATCCGCTCGAAGCGCTCCGGATGCGCGCGGTAGTGGGCAGCGATCTCCTCCGTCGTCACCGAGGCGGCGAGCGCATCGCGTTCGGGCGCGTCGCCGTGCGGATCGGCCGTCAGCCCTTGCCATCGCTCCCACGCGAGCTTGCGTTGCCGGGCCTCGATGGCGCGGCGCACGAAGTCCAGTTCGGCGGTGCTCCAGCCGCTCTCGCGGCGCAGCCAGCGCTCGACGAAGCGCTCATGCAGCAGCTGGCGCGCCTGGGCCTGCGCGAACTCGATCCCGCCCATGCGCAGCAGCCGCCGGCCCTGCACGTTCTGCAGCGGCCAGATGTCAGCCAGCGTGATCGCGCCCGCCGCGGTGTCCTCGTAGGCGCGGTGACGCAGCAGCACCAGGCGCCCGGCCTCGGCCCGCTGCGCCTCGTCGAGGTCCTCGTCCATGCGCAGGCCGGTGGACGTCGGTGTCGACCACCACGCCGCCCAGGCCTTCGCGTCGAGGCTCGTCGGCACTTCGGGCGAGGCCGCCCGCCAGGCGCGGTCGATGCGGTCGGGCCAGACCTGCTGCAAGGTCGCGAGCCATTGGCGGCGCCATTCGACCTCGGGCGCGAACCCGACCCGCCGGCTCGAGAAGAGCTGCTCGTCGCCGACCTCCTGCCGCGCGGCCTCGCCCAGCAGCAGATCCAGCGCGAGCCGCCGTGTCAGCTCGGGCAGCGTGATGTCGGGTTGCTCGCGTCGGGCGAGCATCAGCAAGGCCTCGGCGGGCCGGCGCGGGATGAGGTCCTCGCCCATGCGTGCGACCCAGGCCGATGAGGCCTTCGCGTCGACAGCCGTCTTGGCGGCGGTCGTGGACGCGCCCTTCTCCGTCGCGCCCAGCACGGGCGATGGCAGGACGAGCGCCGCCAGGAGGCTCGCCACGCCCAGCCCGATCCCGAACTGGCCAGCCGCGGCCATGACCCGCGCGCGAGCTCGGGTCGGGATTGCGGCCGAGGTTGAGGCCGGAGCCCGGGCGGACGCCCTGGCCGCCAAGGCGGACAAGGGCGACGACAGCGCCCCGCTTCGCGTCCGCCTCACAGCCGCTCGGCCGCGCGATTGAGCAGGTGCACGACCATCGCGATCGCGTGCGGCACGACGACGCGGCCCACCTCGCGGCGCACGCCGTGGTCGGTCGAGGACAAGACCTGCCCCCCGCGGCTGTACGAGATCTGCCCGCCCTGTCGCAGCAGCGGCCGGATGTCGGTCGCCGTCGGCGCCAGCGGCGTGTAGCTCCCCAGCGCCGCGGTGACGCGAGCGTCGTCGTTCAGCGCCTCGCTGTCGTAGTAATCCTTGACCCAGCTCTCCCACCCCGAGTGGTTCAGCGCCGACGTGGTCCAGGTGTGATGTGGCTGCAGCAGGTCCGTCGTGTGCATCACGAAGCCCAGGCTCTGCACCGTCGGCCGCGCCAGGAACTGCGACCACCAGTACTGGCCGAGGTTGTCGACCGGCTGGAAGGGCATGGTCTCGAAGTCCGCGTACATGGACGGCGTCGAGGTGCTGCCCTGGCGGTAGTTGGCCTCGGTCAGGCCGTAGGTGTTGTACTTGCTGCCGTCGCCGAACCAGCCCTTCATGCCGCCCTTGCCGTCGTCCAGGTGGTCGCCGACCAGCCAGGAGGCGGCCAGGTCGTCGATGTCGCCCTTGACCGTGAGCTTGGCGTAGTTGTAGCCGCCGAAAGGGTTGCCGTGCGCGTCCGGTCCCTGCGTGCGGTTCTGGAAGTGCCAGTACGAGGTGTAGTTGACGATGCCCGACCCGAGCCCCCACACCGGCGCCAGTTGGCAGTCGCCGGTGACCGCGCCGCAGAGGTAGGTGTCGGCGAAGTCGTCGACGTCGTAGGCGCCCTGGCCGAGCTGCTCGGCGAACTGGTCGATGGTGTAGCCCGCGCGCGTGACGCCGGCCAGCAGCTTGGCGTACTGGGTCGTGTCGGCGTGGCGCTGCATGTAGCGCACCGCGTCGATCGCGATGCGCTTGTGCGTTTCCTGGGCGAAGGCATCAGCCTCGCCGTGATGGGCAAGGCCCGCCGCGACGGCGGTCAGAAGCAGGATGGATCGCATCTCGGAGTCTCCCTGGTTGGCCTGAAGGTGCGCGCTGTGCGCGCGTCGTGTTCGGGCCCGGATGTTCCGAGGGACTCGTGACGATTCGGTTAAGCCGCGCCCGTCGCGGGCAGTCGGCTTGCATGTGGACACAGTTCGAGGAAAGCAAGGCGGCACGCCGTCCCCGACGCGCCCCGCCTTCGGTGTGCCGGCGAACGCTCAGCGGGACGCGGCCGCCCTCGCCTGATCCAGCCAGCCGTCGAACTCGGCCTGGTGCGCGCGGATCCAGCCGTCGGCGTGCTGCTCGATGTCGCGTTCCGAGTTCGCGCCCTCGCTCATGCGCAGGTTCTGCGCGTTGATGTCGGCGATGGGCAGCCGCATCAGCGTGAACAGCCTGGCCGCGGCCGGGTTCTTCTCCAGGAAGCCCCTGTTGGCGACGATCTCCTCCTGGTCAGCCTGGAAACCGTAGTTCTTCCCGTTGGCCTGGCGCGTGTCCGCCCCGTCCGTCGAGGCGGAGAACGGCACCTGCAGCCACACCACGTCGCGGCCCGGGCGCAGCACCGCGCTGACCCAGTACGGGGTCCAGGTGTAGTACAGCACCGGCTTGCCTTCCTTGAAGCGGGCGATGGTGTCGGCCATCAGCGCCGCGTAGCTGCCCTGGCGGTGCGTCACGCTGCCGCGCAGGCCGTAGGCCTCGAGGTGGTGCTCGATGGCGAGCTCGCAGCCCCAGCCCGGATTGCAGCCGGTCAGATCGGCCTTGCCGTCCCCGTCGGTGTCGAAGAGCTTGGCGATCGCCGGATCCTTGAGCTGGTCGATGCGGGTGATGCGGTACTGCTCGGCCGTCTTGCGGTCGATCAGGTAGCCCTGGACCGCCCCCTCGGCGTAGGCGCCCATGCGCGCCATCTTCGCGTCGCCGCCGCTGTTGGCGTAGAACTGGCCGTGCAGCAGCCGCCAGTGGCTGGCCATGAAGGTGGCATCGCCGTTGGCGATGGCCAGGTGCTCCGTGGCGGGCTCCAGGTCCTTCATCGGCTTGACCTGGTAGCCGAGCTGCTCCAGCGCCTTGGACACGATCAGCGTCTGGAAGGCCTCCTCGGCCAGCGAGCTCTTGAGCGGCTGCACCGTCACGCCGCGACCGGGCAGCGGGTTCACCGCGGCCTTGGGCGCGGCGGGCGCCTCGACCTCGGTCAGCGGCCGGGACGCGGTCTCCGCCGGCGAGGCGGCCGAGCCCTGTGGTTGCGATTGCGGTTGCGACTGGACCTGCGCCTGCGGCGGCAGGTCCACGTCGGCGGCGCGCGCCTGCGGGGCCAGGCCCAGCGCGACCAGCGCGGCGGTCAGCACGCGCGGGCCGACGCCCGAGAACGGCTTGAGCAGCAGCCCCACCGGACCGCGGCGGTACCAGCGCTCGCCACCGCGACGCGGCTTGGCGATGGCCTGGGTGAGCCGGTCCAGCGTCACCGCCAGCAGCACGATGCCGACGCCGCCGATGGTCGCCAGGCCCATGTCCAGACGGCCGATGCCGCGCAGCACCATCTGACCCAGACCGCCGACCGCGATCATCGAGGCGATCACCACCATCGACAGCGACAGCATCAGCGACTGGTTGATGCCGGCCATGATGGAAGGCATCGCCAGGGGCAGCTTCACCTTGACCAGCATCTGCCAGGGCGAGGCGCCGAAGGAGCGCGCCGCCTCGACCAGATCGCCGCGCACCTGGCGCAGGCCCAGGCTGGTGAGGCGCGCCAGCGGCGCCACCGCGAAGACGATGGTGACGATCACGCCCGGCACGTCGCCGATGCCGAACAGCATCACCACCGGCACCAGGTAGACGAAGGCCGGCGTGGTCTGCATCGCGTCGAGCACGGGCCGCACCAGGCGCTGCGCGCGCTCGCTGCTCGCGAGCAGCACGCCCAGCGGCAAGCCGATCAGCACGCAGAACACCAGCGAGGTCAGCACCAGCGACAGCGTCACCATGGTCTCGGGCCAGATGCCCAGCATCGCCACGATGAACAGCGACAGCGCGGTGCCGATCGCGATGCGCGCGCCGGCGAGCTGCCAGGCCAGCAGCGCCACGACGCCGATGGTCGGCAGTGCCGGCAGACCGGTCAGCAGGCTCTGCGCCCAGGCGAGCGTCGCGTCGATGGGCAGACGCGCCGACTGGAAGGCGGGACGCGCCTGTTCGACCACCCAGCCCAGGCCGTGATTGATCCAGGCGGCGATCGGCAGCGAGCCGTCGATCAGGCGGTGCAGGTCGACGCTGGCGGCCGCGTCGGCATGGCCGGCGGCCTGGGTCGCGGCATGCGCGGCGGACTGGACCGGCGCGTCCAGCCAGGCCGTCGAGGTCGAGGGATCCGGCGTGGCGGACATCGCCTCCCAGGGATCCAGGCCGGGCGGCTGCGCGGCCGGCGGGGTCAGTTGCATCGCCGAGGTGGCGGCGTCGGACGAGGCGAGCTCGACCGGTGGGATCAGGTCGTTCATCGGGGTCCTTTCAGTTCAGGTGGCGCAGCGGCGAGGCGGAGCGGTCGCCCGCGCTCAGGAAGCTGCGCACGAAATCGTCGGCCGGCGCGTCCAGGATCTCCTGGGGCGTGCCGACCTGGACCACGTGACCGTCCTTCATGATCGCGATCCGGTCCCCGATGCGCATGGCCTCGTCCAGGTCATGCGAGATGAACACGATGGTCCGGCGCCGCACCTGCTGCAGGCGCAGCAGCTCGGCCTGCATCTCGGCGCGGATGATGGGATCGAGCGCCGAGAAGGCCTCGTCCATCAGCAGGATGGCGGGATCGGAGGCCAGCGCCCGGGCCAGGCCCACGCGCTGCTGCATGCCGCCGGACAGCTCGTCCGGGTACTTGTCGCCCCAGCCGGCCAGGCCGACCTGCGCCAGCGCCTGGTCGGCTTGCGCCAGACGCTCGCGGCGGCCGACCCCGGCCAGCTCCAGGCCGAAGGCGGTGTTGTCCCGCACGGTCATGTGCGGCATCAGCGCGAAGGACTGGAACACCATCCCGAAGTCCTTGCGGCGCAGGGTACGCAGCTGGGCGTCGGAATAGGCGTTGATGTCGTCGCCGTCGATGACGATGCGACCGGCGGTCGGCTCGATGAGCCGATTGAGCAGCCGCACCAGGGTCGACTTGCCGGAGCCCGACAGGCCCATGATCACGAAGATCTCCCCGGCCTGGATCTCGAAGCTGGCGTCGAAGACGCCGATCGACTGGCCGGTGCGGGCCAGGATCTCCTGCTTGTCGAGACCCTCTCGGACCAGCGCCAGCGCTTGCGCCGGCTTCTCGCCGAAGACCTTGAAGACGTGGTCGATGTGAATTCCCTTGGCCATGTGCCGTGACTCCATTCGTGCAGGGGTGGACGGGTCGCCGGTCTGCGCGCGGACGTCGGGAGGACGCGGGCGCGCGCGAACGCGGCGGCGGTCACGCCATCAGCCGTCGGGAGGGAACCGGGAGGGGCACGCGGCGGCCCCGGCGGGCCTCAAGGGCTGCCAGCGGGCACGGCGAAAGCGAAGCAAGGGCCAGTGCCCGCTGGAGGACTCGGAGCGCGGACGGCGGGCCTGGTCGAGGGGCGCCGCCCGGCGAGCCTGGCGTGGCAATGGGGCCGGAAGACCGGCCGGAGAAGCCGGGACGGGCCCGGCGGCGAACCTGCACCGCGACGGGATTCAGAGATCCGCGAGTAGTGCGAGGGCAGTCAACATATCAATTTGACTGACATTTAAGGACAAATGATAACCGAAAGATATGAACCAAGTCAAGGCGCCCGATGACGCCAGGGCGGATGACGCCGATCGGCCGCCGGCGCGGCGGTCCGGCCCGCGCCCGACCCGCCGCGTCGCGGACGGCCAGGACCCGGCCTGACGGGTCCGGGCGGCGGGTCAGAACTGCTTGCCCCGACCGCCGGTGCGGACGCGGTTGGCCAGGAAGACTTCGCCGATGTCCACCGAGCTCTCGTGACCGACCTTGGCCGAACAGGTCTGGAGCCACTTCTCGCCCGCGAGGCGCCCCAGCCCGAACAGGGTGGTCAGCAGACCGGGATCGGTGTTGAGCTTGCTCGACGCCCCGAACGGGGCCAGGCCGTCCTCGTCGGCCACGCGGTGCAGCCGCATCTGCTTGTAGCGGGTCGGATCGACGCGCCGATCACGCAGCAGCCGCTGCACGAAGGCGATCGCGCGCAGCTCCGCCACCAGGCTGGCGTTGAAGGTGATCTCGTTGATGCGATCGTCGATCTCGGCGGCGGTGCGCGGGATGCCGGCGTGCTCGCGCGGGTTGATCTGCACCAGCAGCACGTCGTCGGACTGGGTCCCGTACACCAGCGGCCACAGCGCCGGATTGCCCGAGTAGCCGCCGTCCCAGAAGGGCTCGTCGTCGATGACCACCGTCTGCGCGCCGTGCGGCAGGCAGGCCGAGGCCATCAGCGCCTCGATGCCCAGGTCCTCGCCGCTGAACACGCGCGGCTGACCGGTGCGCACCGAGGTCGCGGTGACGAAGACCTGGATCGGGCCCTCGCGCAGCGCGTCGACGTCGACATGGCGGCGCACGATGTCCCGCAGCGGATCGAGGTTGAAGGGGTTCAGCTGGTAGGGGCTCCACAGGCGCAGCCAGGCGTCCCAGGCGGCGTAGCCGGGCCAGGCGCTGCGGTTGTAGACCCAGGCGGGCATCTCCACCGGCGCCGGTCCGGGGATGCCGGCGGACGCGCCCGGGTGGTCGCCCTTCCCCGCCTCGCCCATCGCGCCCACGACGCCGAAGCAGGCCGGCACGCCGGACACGTCCTGCCAGAAGCGCGACAGCGCCTGGCGCGCGCCCAGTGCCCCGCCCTTGGCGAAACCGCTGGCCATGACGGCGGCGTTCATCGCGCCGGCGCTGGTGCCGGAGACCCCGTCGATGCGCAGCCGGCCGTCCTCGAGCAGCGCGTCCAGCACGCCCCAGGTGAAGGCCCCGTGCGAGCCGCCGCCCTGCAGCGCGAGGTCGATGGACCGCGGCGCTTCCGCGGGATGGGCGGCGGGCTGGGCGGCGGCGCCCGGCGAACCGGCGTTCGTTGCCTCGGAAGCGAGGGGGCCAGGGAGGGCGGGTCGGCGGCGCGGTCGCGGAGTCGGCATGGCGGTCCAGGCGCGGGAGCTCAGGGCCCGCGGCCCCCGGAGCCTACCGCGAGGCCGTGTCGGTCGGGAACCAGCGCTTGTGCAGCGCCGCGAAGCTGCCGTCGCGCTTGAGCTCGGCGAGCTGCGCCTGCCAGGCCGCGACGGTGGACGCCGGCGTGCTCCTGGAAAAGGCGATGTAGCCGTCGCTGCTGGCGAAGCTGAAGAGCGCCTTCACCGCCTTGGGCGACAGCCCGGCCTGGGCCAGGGTCTGCGGCATGGTGATCCTCTCGGCGGCGAACACCGGCGCGCGGCCCGCCTGCAGCATGCGCACGCCCTGCACCGGATCGCTGATCTGCTGCAGGTTGTGGAAGCCCGCGCTCTGCAGCTGGACCAGCGTGTACCAGTCCCGCACGACCAGCACCTTCTGCAGGCGCCGCGCCTCCTCCAGGGAGCGCAGCCGCAGCCGGCTGTCGGCGCGCGCGTAGAAGGTGCTCTGGAACTGGACGATGGGCCCGACCCATTGGAAGAGCGCCTCCCGCTCCGGGATGCGGGCGGTGGCGAAGAGCGCGGTGGGCTGGTTGTCCTGCGCCTCGCGGAAGGCACGGGCCCAGGGCATGAACTCGATGGGGAGCGATTGCCCCAGGCGCTGCTGGATGGCCTGGACGATGTCGACCGCCAGCCCTCGCGGATGGCCGCCCTCGCTGAAGTTCACCGGCGGGAACTCCTCGCTGAGCAGGCGCAGCGACGCAGGCACCTGTGCCGGCCCGGCGGACGGGGCCATGCCCGGCGCCACCGGCGGCAGTGCCGTGATCAGGCTGGCCGGCGTGGCGCGCCCGGCGGCGCTGGCGCCGCTCATCCACGCCAGACCCGCCAGGGTCAGATGTCGTCGATGCATTCGTGATCCCACACAAGCCGCTGGACATCGGCGCCCGGTCATCGACCGGCCGCCGCCAAGGATCCCGAAGGACAAATCAGTCGCCCCGGCAAGTCCCCGAACCACGAATCGGTCAAGAAACCCGCATCAGCAGGCGCTTTTGATGATAGGCGGCGGTAACCAGTCGTGTCTTAACTCGATCGCGGGATGCGGCGTCCGCGCCGCGAATTCGTACGCAAACGCGGGCGGGGAAAACACCGAGGCGGCGTGTCATGACGCCGACGCTCGGGCGAAGCAGCCGGGCCTGACACCTGGGCGGGCGGCCGGACGGCCACCCGGATCGCGGTCACTTCCCGCCGCGCAGCTTGGTCAGCTGGGACTGGGTCTCGGTCCACAGGTCCATGCCGACCTGCGTCGCGATGCCCGCGTTCACCTTGGTCAGCTTGTCGCGCATGCGGCCGGCCTCGGCGGGGCTGAGCTCGTTGACCACCATGCCCTTGGCCTTGAGCTCGGCCAAGGCCTTGGCCGCCTCGTCACGGGTGTCCTTGCGCTCGAAGTCGCGGCTCTTGATCGCGGCCTGCTGCAGCACGTTCTGCTCGTCCTTGGACAGGCCGTCCCAGAACTTCCTCGACACCGTGACGATCCACGGGCTGTAGACGTGGTTCGTGACCGTCAGGTACTTCTGCACCTCGTAGAACTTGGCCGACAGGATGGTGTTGTACGGGTTCTCCTGGCCGTCGACCGCATTGGTCTCCAGCGCGGTGAAGAGCTCCGAGTACGGCAGCGGCACCGCGTTGGCGCCCAGCTGCTTGAAGCTGTCCAGGAACACGTTGTTCTGCATCACGCGCAGCTTGATGCCATTCAGGTCCTCCAGCTTCGTGACCGCGTGCTTGCTGTTGGTCAGGTTGCGGAAGCCGTTCTCCCAGTAGGCCAGGCCCACCATGCCCTTCTCGGCCAGCTTGCCGCGCACCTTGTCGCCGACCGGACCGTCGAGCAGCGCATCGGCCTCGCGCACGTTGTTGACCAGGAAGGGCGTGTCCCACAGCGCCATCTCCTTGGCGATGCCCACCAGCGTGGCGGTCGAGCCCACCATCATCTCCTGCGCCCCGCCGATCAGCGCCTGCTGCATCTGCGTGTCCGGGCCCAGCGCGGCGCCGCCGATGGCGCGCACCTTCATCTTGCCGCCGGAGAGCTTGAGCACCTCGTCCGCGAAGACCTTCACCGCGCGGCCCTGGTTGCTGTTCTCCGCCAGGCCGTAGCCGAAGCGGATCAGGCGCGGCTTGATGTCGGCGGCCTGCGCGGGCAGCACGGCGGCCAGGGCCAGCATCGTGCCGGCGGCCAGCGCCAGGCGGCGCATGCGGGGGAAGCGGGAGAGTGCGGTCGTCATGGGGGTCTCCGGGTCGTGGTTCTTCGAGGGGTTGCGGGGAAGGTCGTCGGCCGGGCGCGTCAGCGCAGCCACTTCATCGGCGCGATGACGAGCTCGGGGAAGGCGGTGAACAGCACCAGGATGAGCACGTAGGTCGCCAGGAAGGGATTCACGCCCTTGATGACCTGGTGCATCGTGAGCCGGCCCACGCCGGCCACCACGTTCAGCACGGTGCCCACCGGCGGCGTGATCAGGCCGATGGCGCCGTTGAGCACGAACATCAGGCCGAAGTACACCGGGTCGATGCCGGCCTTGACGGCGATGGGCAGCATCACCGGGGCGAAGATCAGGATGGTGGGCGTCAGGTCCAGCGCGGTGCCGATCAGCACCAGCAGCAGCATCATGAGCGCCATCAGCAGCCGGGGCGACTCGATCAGCCCGCCCAGCCAGGCCGACAGCACGCCCGGCAGGTCGGCCAGCGTGATCATGTAGCTGGCCACCTGCGCGCCGGCGCACAGGAACATCACGATGGCGGTGGTCTTGGCCGCGCGCACCAGCACGCCGTGCAGGTCCTTCAGCGTCATCTCGCGGTGGACCAGGAAGCTCACCACCAGCGCGTAGAACGCGGCGACGACGGCGGCCTCGGTGGGCGTGAACACGCCGGTCTTCATGCCGCCGATGATGATCAGCGGCATCAGCAGCGCGAAGAAGGCGCGGGCCGTGGCCATCAGGCGTTCCGACATCGGCAGCGCCCGGCCCGGCGGCAGGTCGATCTTGCGCAGCTGCAGCTTCCACGCGACCAGCAGGCCGATGCCCATGATCAGGCCCGGCACGATGCCTGACAGGAACAGCGCCGAGATCGAGGTGTTGGTCGTCACGCCGTAGATCACGAAGGGCATGGAGGGCGGAATGATGGGCGCGATGATGCCGCCCGCGGCGATCAGGCCGGCGGAGGTCGCCATCGGATAGCCGTGGTTGCGCATCATCGGCAGCAGGATGGTGGCCAGCGCCGCGGTGTCGGCCAGCGCCGAGCCGCTCATGCTGGCCATCAGCACCGCCGCGCCGATCGCCACGAAGCCCAGCCCGCCGGGGATGTGCCCCACCCAGGCCTGCGCCATCTGGATGATGCGCCGGCTGATGCCGCCGGCGTTCATCAGCTCGCCCGCGAGGATGAAGAACGGGACGGCCAGCAGCGGGAAGCTGTCGATGCCCGCGACCAGGTTCTGCGCCAGCAGCTGGGTGTCCCAGAACTCCAGCGCCCAGGCCATGCCGGCGCCGGTCAGCACCAGCGCGAAGGCCATCGGGATGCCGATGCCCATCAGCAGCAGCATGCCGCCGGAGAAGACGATGAAGGACAGTGCCTCGTTGCTCATGATCGATGTCCCCTGCCCTTACTCGACGTCCGACTCGTGCTCGAGATCGAGCGGCTTGTTGCGCACCAGCTCCCACAGCGCCATCAGCGCGATGGCCCCGCAGGACAGCAGCGCCGGCAGCGGCAGCAACGCATTCGAGTAGCCCAGCACCACCGAGCGGCTGTCCATGCCCACCACCACCTGCTGCCACGCGCCCCAGGCGACCAGCACCGCAGCCACGATGACGGCGACGCGGATCAGCGCGGTGACCGCGCGCAGCGCCGCGGGCTTGCGCCTGAGCGGCAGCAGCAGGCTGGTGAAGGCCATGTGCTCGCCCAGCGGATAGGCCGCCGTCGCGCCGATGAAGACCATCCAGACGAAGAGCAGGCGCGAGAGTTCCTCGCTGGCCGCGACACCGCTGCCGAAGCCATAGCGCAGCACGACGTTGACGAAGACCGCCAGCGCCATCACGCCCAGGCACAACGCCATCGCGGCTTCGGCGGCGATCTGCCAGCGGGACTTGGGCGGGACGGCCGGGGCCGGCACCGCGTCGGAAGGCTTGTGCTCGTTCATGCGGAGGTCTCCTCGTCGGCGGGGCCGGAGCGGCCCGCGCGCTGGGGCGATGCCTCGCCCGGGTCGTGTGCATCGGCGGCCAGCCAGGCGCGCGCCTGCCGGACCTGCTCGTCCAGCGGCAGCGCGGCCGGCAGCGTCAGCACGCCGGGCTCGCCATCGGGCGATTCCAGGGTGGCGAACTGGCTGTCCACCAGGCTGGCGGAAAAGAAATGGCGCTGGGCCCGCGCCGCCACGCGCTCGAGCGCCAGCGGCTTGTCGATCGCCAGGAAGACGAAGCGCAGGCCCGGGCTCGCGGCCCGCAGCCGCTCGCGGTAGGCGCCCTTGAGCGCGGAGCAGCTCAGCACCACCGGCGCCTGCGCCGCGAGCATCTCGCCGAGGCGGTCCAGCCAGCCCCAGCGGTCGGCGTCGTCCAGCGGCTGGCCGGCCTGCATCTTGGCGATCGAGGCAGGCGCGTGGTGCGCGTCGCCCTCGATGAAGCCCCAGCCCAGCGCGCGCGCCAGCGCCTCGCCGACGCTGGTCTTGCCGCAGCCGGCCACCCCCATGACGACGAGGGCGCGGGCGCACCGCGCGCTCGCGGCAGGCGCGGGTGGAGCGGTCGATCCAGGGGGTGAGGACGCGTGAGAAGCCATGGTCGTGAACTGCCGGACAGGCCTTCCAAACGATTTTGGGATAGCGCTGTCCAAATGGGATAGCGCTATCTTAGGCAGCGATTCGTCGCACCACGATAGGGATTACACGCAGGTACGGCGCCCGGAAACGGGGCGACGGGAGGAGGCGTCGGGCGACGCGCCGGCGGGGCGATCCACGGGTCCGCCCCGGCTGCGTTCCCAGGGAGACAGCGCTATCCTCCCTTCCCGATGACGACAGCTTCCGCCCCCAAACGACGCCGCGCCACGGGCCGGGTCACGCTCCAGGATGTGGCATTGGCCGCGGGCGTCAGCCCGATCACGGCCTCGCGCGCGCTGCGCGGCGAGCGCAGCGTGGCCGCCGACCTGGTCGAGCGCGTCACCACGGCCGTCGCCCAGTTGGGCTACGTGCCGGATCCGGCCGCGCGGGCATTGGCCTCGGCGCGCAGCAACCAGGTCGTGGTGCTGATCCCGCTGCTGTCCAACACGCTGTTCGTGGACCTGCTCGACGCCGCCCAGCGGACGCTGCTGGCTGCCGGCTACCAGAGCCTGATCGGCGTCACCCACTACCGCGCCGACGAGGAGGAGGCGCTGCTGCGCACCTACCTGATGAACCGGCCCGCGGGTCTGCTGGTGACCGGCTTCGACCATACGGAGGCCGCGCACGCCCTGATCCACGGCAGCGGCGTTCCCTGCGTGCATGTGATGGAGAACCGGGGAGCGGCGCCTGGCGCGGCCGACGCCGAGGACGGCGGGGAGCCCTACTCCGTGGGCTTCTCGCAGCAGGCGGCCGGTCACGCGATGACGGCGGAGCTGCTGCGCCGCGGGTACCGGCGCATCGCCTTCGCGGCGGCGCAGCTGGATCCCCGGACGCTGCAGCGCGCCCAGGGCTACCGGGCGGCGCTCGGCGCGGCGCACGATCCGCGGCTGGAGTTCATGGACGCGGCGCCCTCCTCGTTCGCGCTCGGTGCCAAGCTGCTGGAGCGGGTGATGCGCGAGGCGCCCGATGTGGACGCGATCTTCTTCAACAACGACGACCTCGCGCAGGGCGCGTTGCTGCAGGCGTTGCGCCTGGGGCTGCGGGTGCCCGAGCGCATCGCCGTCGTCGGCTTCAACGACCTGACGGGCGGCGACCAGATGCTGCCGCCGCTGAGCACGGTCCGCACGCCACGCGGCGAGATCGGCCTGCATGCGGCCCGGATGCTGGTCGCGCTGATGCGCGGCGAGGACGTGCCCGAGCGCCGCGTGGATCTGGGCTTCGAGCTGGTGATGCGGTCGAGCTGCTGAGTCGGACCGTTCCAGGTCCCGGGGCCGCGCCCGCTTGGCCGGGACCGGTGGCGTGCCTGCGACGCCTCATTCGTCGCCCGGCCAATCGGCCAGCAGCGCCAGGCAGCGTCGCTGATGCGCGTGGCCGAGTCCCGGCGGCACCACCACCGAACCCAGTCGAAGGCCATAGGGGTGGCCGGCGTACTCGGCCTGCAACACCCAGGCGCTGAGGCGCGAGACCGTTCGCTCCACGTCGGCGTCGCCAGCGCCCTCATCGCCGCGCACGCCGATCTCGCGCCGACGGGCCAGCATGGGATCCAGCACGACAGCGCCCGCCCCCGCGCCGCCTCGACCGCGCCGCAGCGCGGGCAATCGCGGCGGGCGCCACTCGGGACGGGCGAACACCTGCATCGCGCCCGCGGGCGTCCATCGCCGTCCCACCCGCGCGAAGCCGAAGGGATGCCGGGTCTCGATCCACAGCGTCGGCAAGGGCCGTCGGCCGCGCTCTCGCGCCGCCACGGGGACCAGGGCCAGGCCGTAGGCATGCGGCGGGACGTCGATCCAGCCCGCGGGGCTCGGACATCCGGGGAAGTCGGCGGCCTCCAGACCGATGCCGATGTCCCAGCGGAAGCGCGGCCCCGGGTTGTCCACGCGCACCTCCAGCATGACGGCGTCGCCCGCGAAGCCGGGGGATGGCGGCAACACGCGCAGACGCAGCCCGAGCAAGGTGGCGATGCAGAGCCCCAGGCTCCCGATCGCGACGGCCGCGAGCAGGATGGCGAGCGCGATCGCCAACACCGACTCCAGGGACACGCCGACCACCAGCAGCGGCGCCACCGGCGCCAGCAACGCGAAGAACGACGGCGTCAGCTCGATGGAGAGCGTGCGGAACGTCAGCACGAGCGGCTGGTCTTCCCGGTCGCCGTCCCGGGCCCCGTTCATCGCGTTCGGTGGGTCCTCCGGAGGGCCACACCCGTCGTCGAGGCTTGCGGTGCCGGCGGACGCCGCCGCGTCACGGGGCGGCGGACGTCGCGGAGAACGATCGGGATTTGGCGCGGGGGCGGGAAATGGCAGCGGGGCAGGCATCTCGGTCGGCTCGTGGGAAGAGCCGCCGAATCTGCCTGCCCCGCGATCGAGGCGCCATGACCGGAATGCGTCAAGTCACGGCGTGGGACCCACCTCTTGTTGCCGTCAGTCCGCGGCTCCAGGCTGGGGAGCGATGCCCGGCAGCAGGGGCGCGACCGGGGCCTCGGCACCATGGCTCGATGCCATCGGCGCCGCGCCCGAGGCGTCCGCCGCGCCGAAGGTCTTGCGACCCTTCACCAGGTAGGAATAGATCACCGGCACCACCACCAGGGTGAGCAGCGTCGAGGTGATCACGCCGCCGATGATGGCGCGGCCCATCGGGGCCTGCATCTCGCCGCCCTCGTTCAGCGCGATCGCCATCGGCAGCATGCCGAACACCATGGCCGCGGTGGTCATGATGATGGGGCGCATCCGGATCAGGCCCGCCTGCAGCAGCGCCTCGGGGATGGAGACGCCCTGGTCGCGGCGCGCGTGATTGGCGAAGTCCACCAGCAGGATCGCGTTCTTCGTCACCAGGCCCATCAGCATCACCAGGCCGATCATCGAGAACACGTTCAGCGTCGTCTTCCACAGCAGCAGCGCCACCATCACCCCGATCAGCGCGAGCGGCAGCGAGGCCATGATCGCGATCGGCTGCACGAAGCTGCCGAACTGGCTGGCCAGCACGATGTAGATGAAGATCAGCGCCAGGCCCATCGCGATCAGCAGACCGTTGAAGGCTTCCGCCTGCTGCTTGCCGTCGCCGTCGACCATGAAGCTGATGCCCGGGGGCAACTGCGTCTCCTTGATCAGCTTCTGCACGTCGGCGTTGACGTCGCCGCCCGGGCGCCCCTGCACGCCGGCGTACACCGCCTCGCGGCGTTGCAGGTTCTGGCGGCGGATCACCTCGGGGTTGAACACCGGCTCGATGGTGGCGACCTGCTCCAGGGAGATCGGCGAGCCATCCTTGGCGAAGGCCACCGGCAGGTTGCGCATCTGCTCGATGCTCTGGCGCTGCGCCTTGGGCAGGCGCAGCAGCACCTCGACCTGGTTGCCGTCCGGCGTGGTCCAGTAGGTGGCGATGTCGCCGTTGACATAGGCGCGCAGCGACGAGGCCACCTGCGGCGCGCTCAGGCCCAGCTCCCGCACGGCGGAATCCTTGAGCCGCACCGCGTAGGCCGGCAGGCCGGGCTTGACGGTGGTGTCGACGTCGACGGCGCCCTTGATCTTCTTGAGCTTCTCGGCGAAGTCCTTGGCCACCTGCGTGAGCACCTCGGGATCGGAGCCCAGGATGGTCACCCACACCGGGCGGTTGAAGCCGACGCTGACCTCGACGCCGGGGATGCGGGCGATCTCGGCGCGGATCGCGTCCTCGACCTGGGTCTGGGTGCGCTTGCGCTCCTTGCGATCGACCAGCGCGATGTCCAGGTTGGCCTGGTTGCGGCCGGTGGCCATGCCCTCGCCGCTGCTGCCCACCACGGTGGACACGGTCTTGATCTCGGGGAACTTGGCCAGGATCTCCTCGACCTGGCGCACCTTCGCGTCACC
Source organism: Mitsuaria chitosanitabida ATCC BAA-476 = NBRC 102408 (assembly GCF_001598255.1). Classification (GTDB taxonomy): domain Bacteria; phylum Pseudomonadota; class Gammaproteobacteria; order Burkholderiales; family Burkholderiaceae_C; genus Roseateles; species Roseateles chitosanitabidus. The sequence continues at coordinate 25,784 of NZ_BCYP01000029.1, read as the reverse complement.
GCGGTCCAGGCTGGTCGCCACCGGCATGCGCAGCGTCAGATGGGTGAAGCCCTGGTCGACCTGGGGCTGGAACTCGCTGCCCACCGCGGGCACCAGCATCAGCGCCGCGACGAAGCTGCCGATGCCCGACATCGTCACGATGCCGCGCGGCGTGATGGTGGCCGAGCGCAGCCGGCGAGGCGCCGACTTGTCGCGCTCGCCGTCGGCATCGAAGGGCCGGCCATAGGACGGCAGCACCCACAGCCGGTAGCGGCGCGGCGAGAACACCCAGCGCAGCGTCTTCTCGTAGAAATCGTGCAGCACGTCCATGCCGGCGTCGGTCGCGCGGATCAGGTGACCGATGACCGGCACCTTCTTGATGTAGGTGCTGGGCGGATCCGGCCACACCGAGGACAGCATCGGGTCCAGCGTGAAGCTCACGAACAGCGACACCAGCACCGCGACCGCGACGGTGATGCCGAAGGGATAGAAGAACTTGCCGACGATGCCGCCCATGAAGGCGACGGGCACGAACACCGCGCAGATCGCGAAGGTCGTGGCCATCACGGCCAGACCGATCTCGTTGGTCCCATCCTCGGCGGCCTGGTGGTGGCCCTTGCCCATCGCGACGTGGCGCACGATGTTCTCGCGCACGACGATGGCGTCGTCGATCAGCAGGCCGATGCACAGGCTCAGCGCCATCATCGTCATGAAGTTCAGCGTGAAGCCGAAGGCGTACACCGCGATGAAGCTGGAGATCACCGAGATCGGCAGCGTCAGGCCGGTGATGATGGTCGAGCGCCAGCTGTGCAGGAACAGGAAGACGATGGCGATGGTCAGCAGCGCGCCCTCGATCAGCGTATGGCGCAACCCGTCCAGCGAGTGCTTCACGAAGTCGCTGTTGACGTAGATCATGCGCAGCTCCATGTCCTTGGGGAGCGTCTTGCGCAGTTCCTCGACGGCGGCCTTCACCGCCTCGCCGGTCTGGACGATGTTGGCGTCCTGCTGCTTGAAGATGTTGAAGGTGACGGCCGTCTGGCCGTTGATGCGGGCGATGCTGTCGAGCTCGCGTTCGCGCTCGCTCAGCGTGCCCAGGTCGCCCAGCGTCAGCACCAGATCGCCGCGGTGCGCGACCACGACATTGGCGAAGTCCTTGGGATCCTTGACCTTGCCCTCGACGCGCAGCATCGCGTCGGCGAAGCGGTCGGACAGCAGGCCCACCGGCGCGTCGGTGTTGGCGGCGTTCAGCGCCGTGGAGATCTGCGCCGGCGTGATGCTGTAGGCGCGCAGGCGCTGCGGATCGAGGTCGATGCGCACCTCGCGCAGCGCCAGCCCGCCGACATCGACCTTGGCGACGCCCTCGGCGCGGCCCAGCCGCTTGGACACGACCAGGTCGGCCATCATCGAGATTTCCCGGGCGCTGCGGTTGGGGCTCAGCAGCGCGGCCACGATGATGGGCTGCGCGTTCTCGCCCTGGAAGCGCAGCACCATCGGCGGCTTCACGTCCTTGGGGAACTGCGCCTGCACCATGGCCACGCGATCGCGGATCTCCTGCATGCCGCGGTTCATGTCGGCGTTGAGCGAGAACTCCACCGTGGTCTGGGCGCGGCCCTCGAAGCTGCGCGACTGGATGCGCTCGACGCCGGCGATGGTGTTGAGCGCTTCCTCCAGCGGCTTGGCCACTTCGCGCTCGACGGCCTCGGGCGAGGCGCCCGGGTACTGGATGTCGACTTGGGCGCCGGGGAAGGAGATGTCGGGCGACTGTTCGACGCCCAGCTTGGAATAGGCGACCAGGCCCAGCACGCACAGCGCGACCATGACCATGGTGGCGAAGACGGGGTTCCTGATCGAGACGCGGGTCATCCACATGGTGCGGGTCCCTTCCTGTGATCGTGTTCGGGCGGCACGGCGCGACGCCCGGCTCGTGGCCGAGGACGTCCGTGCCTCATGGAGGCGGGCCCTCGCGGGCCGGGCGGCTTACTGGGCGACCGAGTCGCTCGCCGAGGCGCTGGCGACGCTGGCCTTGGGCGCGCGGATCTCGGCCCGCTCGCCTTCCTTCAGGTTGTCGAAGCGCGCGCCCAGCACCTGGGATTGCGCGGTCAGGCCGGCGAGGATCTCGACGCGGCCTTCGCGCGGATCGCGCCGGCCGGTCGTGACGATGCGGCGCACGAGCGCGCCCTTCTCGATCACCCACACGTGCTCCTGGCCGGAGACGCTGCCCAGCGCCGCCATCGGCACCGTCATGCGCTGCTTGTCGTCGGCCAGCTCCACGCGGGCGACGGCGTACTGGCCGGCGCGGAAGCGCTCGCCGGGGTTGTCCAGGCTCAGCGTCACGCCGATGGAACGGGTGCCGGGCTCGGCGGCCGGGGCGATGCGGGCGATGCGCGCGGTGACCGGCTCGTCGACGCCCTCGACCTTGATCTGCACTTCCATGCCGGGCTGCAGCTTGCCGACCTCGTGGGTGCCGACCAGACCGGCCAGTTCCAGCTTGGACAGGTCGACGATGGTCAGCACCTGCTGCTCCGCCGCGACCTTCTCGCCGGGGAGCGCATGGCGCTTGTAGACGATGCCGTTGATCGGCGAGATCAGCGCCGCCTGCTTGAGCAGGACCTCGCTCGTGCCCAGCTGGGCCTGCGCCGAGGACATCTGGCCGCGGGCCGCTTCCATCGCGGCGCGGGAATTGTCGAGCGCCGTCGGCGCGATGAAGTTGGCTTCCGCCAGGCCCTGGTTGGCCTTGTACTGGCGCTGGGTCTGCTCGTACGTGGCGCGGGCGGATTCGACACCGGCGCTGCGCTCGGCGACGCGGTGGCGCAGCTCCTCCAGGTCCAGCTGGCCGAGGGATTCGCCGGCGCGGACGCGGCTGCCCTCGCCCACCGCCAGGCTGACCAGGCTGCCCGAGGCCTTGGCCCGGACGATCACCGTGTTCGGCGCGACCAGCGGGCCGGAGAACTCGATCACGCCGGGCATCCGGGCCTGGGTGGGCTTGACCACCTCGTTGGCCTGGAATTCCAGGGCGGGCTTCTCGTCCTTCTTCTGCGCCGGAGGTTCGCTCCGGCTGGTGGCGTAAACACCGGCGCCACCCGCCAGGACGGCTACCACGACACCACCCATCCACCATTGCTTGCGCATGATCTCCCCCATCCTTGAGACGGGATCACCGGGGCCCGATGATCCTTGAATGCGGCGCAGTGTAGGAATCCCCAATTCGACCCGTGCGCCAACTGCGACGAATTGCAGATTGCGCGTCATGGCCTGCTTTTCTCCGGGCCCGAAATCAGCGCCCGGGCGGACGAAATGCAGCAGGGACGGATGGGCGGAGAGACGGCGCCCCTCCGGGCGCGGGCTCCGGGGTCGCGCCGCTCAGGGAGGCGCGGAGGGCCGGCGCGTGAAGCCGGCGTGAGGAATCCGGTGGGGGGCCGGGCGCGCTCAGAAGCGCGAGGCGGCGATCGGCGGGAGGGGCAGCTCGACGTCGCCACACTGGGCGCGGTCCATCAGGACGTGGTCCATGACGACCAGCGCCAGCATGGCCTCGGCGATCGGGGTGGCGCGGATGCCCACGCAGGGATCATGGCGACCGAAGGTCTCGACCGAGGTCGGCTCGCCGGCCCGGTTGATCGAGGCCTTGGCGGTGCGGATGGAGCTGGTCGGCTTGATCGCGATCGAGACCCGCAGATCCTGGCCGCTCGAGATGCCGCCCAGCACGCCGCCCGCGTTGTTGCTGGCGAAGCCGTCCGGCCACAGCTCGTCGCCATGCTGGCTGCCGCGCTGGCGCACGCTCTCGAAACCGGCGCCGATCTCCACGCCCTTGACCGCGTTGATGCCCATCATCGCGTAGGCGATGTCGGCATCGAGCTTGTCGAACAGCGGCTGGCCCAGGCCCGCGGGCATGCCGGTCGCCTCGACCATCAGCTTCGCGCCGACGGAATCACCGTCCTTGCGCAGCGCGTCCATATACGCCTCCAGCGCCTCGATCTGCGAGGCGTTGGCGGCGAAGAAGGGATTGTTGGGGACGTGGTCCCAGCCCTCGAAGGCCAGGTCGATCTCGCCCAGCGCCGTCATGCAGCCGCGGAACTGGACGCCGAGCTCGTCGCGCAGCCACTTCCGGGCGACCGCGCCCGCGGCCACCATCGGCGCCGTCAGCCGCGCCGAGGAACGGCCACCACCGCGCGGATCGCGCAGGCCGTACTTGCGCCAATAGGTGTAGTCCGCGTGTCCGGGGCGGAAGGTGTCCAGGATGTTCCCGTAATCCTTGCTGCGCTGGTCCACGTTGCGGATCAGCAGGCAGATGGGGGTGCCCGTCGTCAGGCCCTCGTAGACGCCCGACAGGATCTCCACCTGGTCCGGTTCCTGACGCTGCGTCACGTGCCGCGAGGTGCCCGGGCGTCGGCGATCCAGCTCGGGCTGGATGTCCTCCACCGACAACGGGAGCCCCGGGGGGCAGCCGTCGATCACGCATCCGATGGCCGGACCATGGCTCTCGCCGAAGTTGGTGACACGGAAGAGAGAGCCGAAGGTGCTGCCGGACATGGCGGAATTCCAGAGAGGGTCGCGGGAGCCGCCGAGTGTATCGCCCTGGTTCCTGGGCACCCTTCGTTGGCGGGCGATGGACGCTGCGTGCCGAGGCCGCGGCCCGCTCGCGAGGCGCGCGGACGACCCCGCAATGCAAAGGCGCACCCGAGGGTGCGCCTGTCTGGTGTCCGGGGGTGTCCGGGGGTGTCGGGGCCCGGGCGGTCTGCCCGCCCTGGAACGCCGCGTCGTCGCTCAGGACGCGTTGGCGGCGCCGTCCTCGGCCGGCCAATCGCGGATGTAGGCCTTGAGCATGCGGTTCTCGAAGTCCTGCGCGTCGACGACGGTCTTGGCGACGTCGTAGAACGAGATCACGCCCATCAGCTGCTTGCCGTTGAGCACCGGCATGTAGCGGGCGTGACGGCCCAGCATCATGCGGCGGACCTCGTCGATCTCGGTCTCGGGCGTGCAGGTCAGCGGGGCGTCGTCCATCACGCTGCGGACCAGCGACGTGCCGACCGTGTTGCCGTTGCGCACGACGGCCTGGATGACCTCGCGGAAGGTCAGCATGCCGATCAGGTCGCCGAACTCCATGACGACGAGCGAGCCGATGTCGCGCTCGGCCATGGTCTCGACGGCGTGGGCCAGCGGTTGGTCCGGGGAGACGGTGAAGAGCGTGTTGCCCTTGACGCGCAGGATGTCGGAGACTTTCATGATCTCGGGGAAAAGCCTGTTGGGATCGGGGGACGGCGTCGCGCGCGGGACAGTCGGGAGACGGTGAACGCCGGTGGCGCGCGAGGGGGTGGGTGGGCATCCGCACGAGGCGGAAAGGTGGCGCCCAACATAGCACACAATGCGCCGCACACAACAGCACAACACGCAGGAGACATGCATGTCTGGTCCCTCAGACCCGGGCTTTGACACCTTGGCGCTACACGCCGGGGCCGCGCCCGATCCCACGACCGGCGCCCGCGCCGTGCCGCTGCACCTGACGACCTCGTTCGTGTTCGAGAGCGCCGAGCACGCCGCCGGCCTGTTCAACATGGAGCGCAGCGGTCATGTGTACTCGCGGCTGTCCAATCCCACCACGGCGGTGCTGGAGGAACGCATCGCCGCGCTGGAGGGCGGCGTGGGCGGCCTCGCGACGGCGAGCGGTCAGGCCGCGTTGCACCTGGCGATCGCGACCATCGCCGCGGCCGGCGACCACATCGTGGCCTCGAGCGCGCTGTACGGCGGCTCGCACAACCTGCTGCACTACACGCTCAAGCGCTTCGGCATCACGACGACCTTCGTCCGCCCGGGCGACCTGGACGGCTGGCGCGCCGCCATCCGCCCCGAGACCAAGCTGCTGCTGGGCGAGTCGCTCGGCAACCCCGGCCTGGACGTGCTGGACATCCCGTCGGTGGCGCAGATCGCGCACGAGGCGGGCGTGCCGCTGCTGGTGGACGCGACCTTCACCACGCCCTGGCTGCAGCAGCCGGCGGCGCTGGGCGCGGACCTGGTGCACCACTCCGCGACCAAGTTCCTGTGCGGGCACGGGACCGTGGTCGGCGGCCTGCTGGTGGACAGCGGCCGCTTCGATTGGGACCGGGCGCATGCGGCCAGCGGCCGCCAGCGCTTCGCCGAACTGTGCGAGCCGTACGACGGGTTCCACGGCATGGTGTTCACCGAGGAGAGCACAGTGGGCGCCTTCCTGCTGCGCGCGCGCCGCGAGGGCCTGCGCGACTTCGGCGCCTGCATGAGCCCGCACACGGCCTGGCTGATCCTGCAGGGCATCGAGACGCTGCCGCTGCGCATGGCGCGCCACGTGAGCAATGCGCAGCGGGTCGCCGAGTTCCTCGAATCGCAGGACATCGTCGCGCGGGTCAACTACCCGGGGCTGGCCTCGCACCGCGATCACGCGCTGGCGCGGAAGCTGCTGCCCAAGGGCTGCGGCGCGGTGTTCAGCTTCGACCTGAAGGGCGGCCGCGAGCAGGGCAAGCGCTTCATCGAATCGCTGCGGCTGTTCTCGCATCTGGCCAACGTGGGCGACGCGCGCTCGCTCGTCATCCATCCGGCGACGACGACGCACTTCCGCATGGACGACGCGGCGCTCGCGGCGTCGGGCATCACGGCGGGCACGATCCGTCTCTCGATCGGTCTGGAGGATCCCGACGACCTGATCGCCGATCTGAAGTCCGCGCTGAAGGTGGCCGCCAAATGAGCTCGATCAAGCTGAAGGTCCAGGGCCACGAGGCCTACGCGTACACCGGTGGCAAGCGCTTCGACGCCTCGCTGCCGGCGGTCGTCTTCATCCACGGCGCGCTCAACGACCACAGCGTGTGGACGCTGCTGGCGCGCTACTTCGCCCATCACGGCCGGGCGGTGCTCGCTGTCGATCTGCCCGGCCACGGCCGCAGCGCGGGGCCGGCCCTGGCCGACGTGCAGGCGCTGGGCGGCTGGATCAACGCGCTGCTCGACGCGGCCGGCGTGCCGGCCGGCGCGGGCGCGGACGGCGCGCCCGGGGTGGCGCTGGTCGGTCATTCGATGGGCTCGCTCATCGCCCTGGAGGCGGCGGCGCAGCGGCCGGCGCGCGTGTCGCGGCTGGCGCTGGTCGGCACGGCCTGGCCGATGAAGGTGTCGGACGCCCTGCTGTCGACCTCGCGCGAACGTCCGCGCGCGGCGATGGCCATGGTGAACGCCTTCGCGCACTCGACGACGGCGGCCAAGCCCTCCTATCCGGGCCCGGGCGGCTGGCTGCATGGCGGCGGCATGGCGCTGATGGAGCGCCTGCAGGACGGCTACGCGGAGACGGGCAATCTCTTCGAGCACGACTTCCAGGTCTGCGATCGCTACCAGGGCGCGCCCGAGGCTGTCGCGAAGGTGACGGCCGACGGTCATGTGCGATCGCACCTGATCCTGGGCACGAAGGACGCGATGACGCCGCCGAAAGCCGCGAAGCAACTGGCGGACCTGCTCGGCGCGCGGGTGCAGACCTTGCCGGCCGGGCATTCACTGATGACCGAGGCGCCGGAAGGGATGTTGAATGCGCTGAAGGCGGCGCTGGCCTGAGCGTCGCAGAGTCCGAGCACAGAGCCCGGGAAGGGCCGCGCCAAGGAGACGAGCGATGAGCACCAGCCCCCTGCCCCACGCGCCGCGCGAGGCCGATTCCACCGCGAATCGGGTCAAGGCGATGCGCAGCTTCGCTGAGTTCTACCCCTTCTATCTGGGGGAGCACCGCAACACCACCTGCCGCCGCTTGCACTTCGTCGGCTCGACCCTGGGGCTGGCGTGTCTGGCCTATGCGCTGGTGACGCAGACCTGGGGCTTCCTGCTGATCGGCCTGCTGTGCGGCTACGCCTTCGCGTGGATCGGCCACTTCGGCTTCGAGAAGAACAAGCCCGCCTCGTTCAAGCGCCCGCTCTACAGCTTCATGGGCGACTGGGTCATGTACAAGGACATCTGGACGGGGAAGATCCCGTTCTGATGGCCGGGGCGGGCCCAGGGGCCGCGCGACCCGGGGACTTCGTGACCGGCAGTGCTCATCTCAGATCCAGCCCCCAGTCCCGCTGAGCCCCCTCCTGCACGTCCTTCAGCATGGCATCGAGCTTGATCAACTTCTCGTCAGCCAGGATCTGCGCATCCTCGCCTTCCGCCTGGGTGGACTCCCTCTGCAAATGCTGCTCGTAGAGTCTCAGCGCCTCCCAGAGCAGGTTGTACTCGCTGACGATGAACCTAACAGGCATCTGAATCTCCTTCCTCGATGAGTTGAACCCGGCTCCGATCCATGCCGAGTTCCTCCAGCGCGCCCAGGTACTTCTTCAGCGGCATCATCCGCGCCGGCGCGATCATGTAGTGCCCGCGATGATTCGGCCGCAAATCCTTCACCACGACCAACTCGGCTGGAATCTCCGCGCCCTTCATGATGCGCCAGACCTTTCTGCCTCGCAGACACATGGCCGGGGTGATCTTGTCGAATGCGGAGAATCCGTTCCCTTCGGCCATGACCACCTCCACGCCGTTCTGCACGACGATCGGTACATCGGTCCTGGCCCGCCCCTCCGTGAAGAGCGGCCAGGTGCCGTTCCCCATCCGATAGAAGTCCTTGGAGAACTCGGTGACGTCGAGGATGTAGAGATCCTCGGGCGACACCATGGACTGAGATCCGACAACACCGAATGACATGAGCAGCACCTCCAGGAAGGAAGACTGCGACTCTGTCGAGACCCGAGGCCAATGTCATTGACCCATCGATGTCGACGATTGAAGGACGCTGACAGCGGATGGTCAGGGGCTGCCCGATTCAAGCAGCAAGCCCTTCGCCGCCTCGATCCTCAGCGCCATCGGCACGGTGGCGTCGTTCATCACCTGCATCAGGAAGGCTCGGGGGTCGGTGAAGGTCGTCGCGGATGCGAATGTCGGCGCCGCGGGTTGAGCCGCCGCCGGGGCTCCCGTCGAGGGGGCCGGGTCTTGCGGCTCCGGGGTCAGTTGCGCCAGGGCCGCCGCCCATTCCGGGGGACTGATGCTCTTGAGCGCCTTGAGCAGGTCGGCCTGCCCTTCCCCGCCCGGCGGGATGTCCAGCCAGGTCGCCTCGACGAAGACGGGCGCCAGGTCCGGCGCGACGAAGGCGGACCACTGGTCCTCCTGGACCTGAGCGGGCACCACTGGCGCCGTGGTCAGGGCACGGATGCGTGGCGCGGCGACGTCGCTCAGGTAGCGGGCGCGCAGGCCGTCGAAGAAGCGCATCGCCTCGTCCGTCGAGCAACCCCGCTGCAACGAGAACCACAGCTGATAGCTGTTCTCGCCCGCGATGGCGATGCCTGGCGCGGGCAGCCCGAGGTCGAGCTGCGCGCCGCGCCACACCGTGGCGAGCAAGTCCCAGTCGGACGGACGCCCGACGTCGAGCACGAGCGAGCGCGTGGCGCCGTCGGGGCCGGCGGCGTAGAGGCGTTGGAATTCGGTGGCGAGTCGGGACACGGCGCGTTCAAGGTCGGGCTGGAAGACAGCCTCGAACTCTACGTCCAGAAGCGCCCCGCGCGCGACCGCGGGCGATGCGGCGCCCCACGGCGCCCGACCTTCAGGCCTTCGCCGTCGCCGCGAACTGCGTCTTCAGCGACGCCAGCATGTCGTCGACCATCGCGTCCAGGTCGTAACCCAGCTTCCAGCCCCAGTCGCGCTGCGCGACCGTGTCGTCGATGGACTGCGGCCAGCTGGCCGCGATGTTCTGGCGGAAATCCGGCGCGTAGTCGATGGCGAAGCCCTCGATCCGGCGGCGGATCGACGCGGCGATCTGTTCCGGCGTGAAGCTCACGCCGGCCAGGTTGTAGCTGCCCCACTCGGTGATGCGATCGGCCGGCGCCTCCATCAGCTCCAGCGTCGCGCGCAGCGCGTCCGGCATGTACATCATGGGCAGCGCCTGGTCGTCCTTCAGGAAGCAGGTGTAGCGGCCGTGCTTGAGCGCCTCGTGGAAGATCTCGACGGCGTAGTCGGTCGTGCCGCCGCCCGGGGGCGTCTTCCAGCTGATCAGGCCTGGATAGCGCAGGCTGCGCACGTCCACGCCGTGGTTCGCGTGGTACCAGCGGCACCAGCCCTCGCCGGCCAGCTTGGAGATGCCGTAGATCGTCGTGGGATCCATCACCGTGGTCTGGGGCGTGCCCTGCTTGGGCGTCTGGGGACCGAAGGCGGCGATCGAGCTCGGCCAGAACACGCGCTCCAGCTTCACCGTGCGCGCCAGCTCCAGCACGTTGAGCAGACCCTTCATGTTCAGGTCCCAGGCCCACATCGGATGCTTCTCGCCGGTGGCCGACAGCGCGGCCGCGAGGTGATAGATCTGCGTGATGCCGTGGCGCTTGACGACCGCCGCCAGCGCCGCCGCGTCGGTCACGTCCAGCATCTCGTGCGTCAGCTGCGGCACGCGGCCTTGCGGCGCGACGTCGCTGGTGATGACGTTGGCGTTGCCGTGCCGCTTGGCCAGCTCCACCGCCAGTTCGGAACCGATCTGGCCGTTCGCGCCGATCAACAGGATCTTGGTCATGGGGTCTTCTTCTCTTGCGTACTGCCAGGGCGTTCCCGCCGCTTACTTCACCAGGCCCAGCTCGCGGCCCGCCTGCGCGAAGGCGGCCACCGCCTTCTCCAGATGCTCGCGCTCGTGCACGGCGGAGATCTGCACCCGCACGCGGGCCTGCTCCTTGGGCACGACCGGATAGAAGAAGCCGACGGCATACACGCCCAGCTCCAGCAGGCGCGCGCTCAGCTGCTGCGCCTTGACGGCGTCGAACAGCATGACCGGCACGATCGGGTGGGTGCCCGGCTTGATCTGGAAGCCCGCCTGCTGGATGGCCTCGCGGAAGTAGGTGGTGTTGGCCTCGAGCTTGTCGCGCAGCGCGGTGCTGCCCTCCAGCAGGTCCAGCACGGCGATGGACGCGCCGACGATGCTGGGCGCCACGGTGTTGGAAAAGAGATAGGGACGCGAGCGCTGGCGCAGCAGCTCGATCACTTCCTTGCGGCCGGTGGTGAAGCCGCCGGACGCGCCGCCCAGCGCCTTGCCCAGCGTGCCGGTGATGATGTCCACCTTGCCGAAGACGTTCCGGTACTCGTGCGTGCCGCGGCCGGTCTTGCCCATGAAGCCGCTGGCATGGCACTCGTCGATGCCCAGCAGCGCGCCGTGGCGATCGGTGATCTCGCGGATCTTGTCCAGCTGCGCGATCGTGCCGTCCATGGAGAACACGCCGTCGGTGAACACCATCAAATGACGGGCGCCGGCGTTGCGGGCCTCGATCAGCTGGCGCTCCAGGTCGGCCATGTCGTTGTGCTTGTAGCGGTAGCGCTTGGCCTTGCACAGCCGGATGCCGTCGATGATGGACGCGTGGTTCAGCTCGTCGCTGATGATGGCGTCCTGCTCGCCCAGCAGGGGCTCGAACAGACCGCCGTTGGCATCGAAGGCCGCGGCGTAGAGGATGGTGTCCTCGGTGCCCAGGAAGCGCGCCAGGCGCTGCTCCAGTTCCTTGTGGATGTCCTGCGTGCCGCAGATGAAGCGCACCGAGGACAGCCCGTAGCCATGCGTGCGCAGCGCCTCGTGGGCGGCTTCCAGCACCTGCGGATGGGCGGACAGGCCCAGGTAGTTGTTGGCGCACAGGTTGATCACCTCGCGGCCGTCCTTCGTCTTGACGATCGCGCCCTGCGGGCTGGTGATGATGCGTTCGTTCTTGAAGAGGCCGGCATCGCGGATCCCTTGCAGCTCGTTCTGCAGGTGGCGATAGAAGTCGTCGGTGGACGGGGTGGCGATGTTGGTCATGCGGTGCTCCTGCGGCACAATCCGTTAAATCGAACGCGTTCGCTATATCGAACAGCCGTGCAGTATCACGAAACTGCGCGAGCCGGTCAAGGCGGCGCGTCCCGGATCCCAGCCCCTCCGCCCGAGCCGAGATGTCCGCCATTCCTTCCGAAAAGCTAGAACCTCCGCGCGTGGGCGCGACCCTGCAGGCGCTGCGGCAATCGCAGGGCCTGTCGCTGGACGAGCTGTCGCGGCGGGCGGGCGTGTCGAAGTCGATGCTCTCGCAGATCGAACGGAATCAGGCCAATCCCACGGTGGCGGTGGTGTGGCGGCTTGCCAATGCGCTGCGGGTGGAGTTGTCGGAGCTGCTGGGAGGCGAGCGCCCCGCCGCGCCGCCCATCGAGGTGGTGGCGTCGCACGCGACCCCGGGGCTGTCGAGCCCGGACGGTCTGTGCCGCCTGCGGATACTCGGCCCGATCGAGCTGGCCGGCAACTTCGAGTGGTACGAGCTGACCGTGCAGCCCGGTGGCGCGCTGGAATCGGCGGCCCACGAGCCGGGCTCGCGCGAGCACCTGAGCGTGCTCAGCGGCGAACTGGAGGTCACCGCCGGCGGCAGCCGGCAGATGGTCAAGCCAGGCGAGACCGCCCGCTACGCGGTCGACGGCGCGCACGCGATCCGCAACCTGTCGAAGAAGGCGGCGACGGCGCTGCTGGTGGTGCTGCACGCGTAGACATCCGATGACGACGGAGATGTCGTCGCACGGGATCACACCCACTGTTACTTGACCGCCCAGCCTCGATCGTCACAATCGCCCGATCGCGGAGGCGAGGGAGCGTTCCCGGCAGTCAAGGCAGTACACCCATGCAGCAACGCTCGTTGAATACACAGCACAAGTCCCACCACATCCCCACACCGACGCAGCCCGCCACGATCGACAGCGAGACCCAGGCCAAGCAACTGCAACTGCTCGAAGGCACCGCGCGCCTGCGCGCCGCCGAGCAGCGCGCGCGCGACCACCGGTCCACCCCGCTGATCGACAAGAGCGCCCTGCCCATCGGCAGCCCGCCCAAGTACGGCATGAAGCCCACCGGCAGCACGCGGCCCAAGCCCCCGTTCCGGCGCACGCTCTATTCGGTCCTCGCGCTGGTGGTGGTCGCCGGCGGCGCGGCGCTCACCTACCTGAGGTAGGCGCGGACACCGGCACGGCGTTCGCGATCAGCGCGCCCACCGTCGTCTGCTGCCAGCCGGCCTTCTCCCACAGGGTCGACAGGCCCTCCTGCCGCTCGGCCAGCAGCGCGCGGATCAGCGGCTCGGCCATCGTCGAGGTGGGATCGCACAGCAGCACCAGGCGCTGCGCGCCGTCCTCCTCCAGCCGGCCGATCCAGTCCAGTGTCTGCAGTTGCTGCAGCACGGGCTCGATCTGCAGCGGATCCACGCACAGGCGCTTGGACAGCGCCTGAGAGGTCAGCCCCGCCTGACCCGCCACCCGCGCGGCGTCGAGTTCCCGCAGCACATCCAGCGCCAGGGCCATCTGCATGCCCGGCCGGTTGCGCCGCACGCTGACACCGCCCGCCAGCGCGGGCGCGTTGGCGGACAGGATCGCCCCCAGCAGCACGATGGACCAGCCGACGTAGATCCAGATCAGGAAGATCGGGACCGCCGCGAAGGCGCCATAGAGGGTCGAGTAGGTCGGGACCTGCTTCACATACCAGGCCAGCCCCTGCTTGGCCAGGTTGAACGCGATGGCCACGAAACCCGAGCCCATCAGCGCATGGCGCCAGCGCACGTCCGTGTTGGGCACGTAGTGGAACAGCGCCGCGATCGCGCCCCAGAGCACCAGCACGTCCACGCTGTTGAGCAGCAGCACGACGCTGCGCGGCAGGTTGTCGACGTAGTCGCGACTCGCGGAGATCAGGAAGCTCGTCACCGTCAGGCTGCCGCCCAGCAGCAACGGGCCCAGCGTGAGCGCGGCCCAGTACACCAGCACGCGCTGCGCGATCGGCCGCGGCCGCTGCACGCGCCAGATCTGGTTCAGCGTGCGGTCGATGGTGAGCATCAGCGACAAGGCCGTCACCGCCAGCACCACCAGACCCACGGCGCCCAGCCGATTGGCCTTGGCCGCGAACTGCGTCAGCGACATCAGCACGGGCCGCGCGATGTTGTCGGGGATCAGCGACTTGAGGAAGTACTTCTCCAGCGCCGACTGGAAGCTGGAGAACATGGGGAAGGCGGTGAACAGCGCCAGCGCGACGGTCAGCAGCGGCACCAGCGAGATCAGCGTGGTGAAGGTCAGGCTGCCCGCGGTCATGCCCAGGCGCTCCTCGCGGAAGCGCTGCACGAAGATGCGCAAGGTCCGCAGCCACGGCCACTTCAGCAAGCCCTGCCCCACCTCCCGAAGTGCCACGCGCCAGCCTCGCCGCGCCACCCGCTGTCTGATATTCATGCTGGCTATGATGCCAGCCATGTCAAGCCTGCCCGCCTCCCGCGGCGCGTCCGCCGGCCCCGCGCCGACCCCGCGCACCGAGCCCACCGCGCGCGAGCGCGCCAGCCGCAACGCCGCCTTCGCCGCCACGCTGGCGCTGGCGCTGGTCTGCCTGGCCTGGGAGCTCTGGCTGGCCCCGACCGGCCGCGGCACGCTGGCGATCAAGGCCCTGCCACTGCTGCCGCCGCTGATCGGCCTGTGGCGCTACCGCCTGTACACCTACCGCGCGCTGAGCATCTTCATCTGGCTCTACACCACCGAGGGCCTGGTGCGCGCCACCTCCGAGCGCGGCGTCGGCATGGCGCTGGCGTGGATCGAGGTCGCGCTGTCGGTGCTGATCTTCGTCGCCTGCGCCGCGCAGATCCGGCACCGCCTGGCCGAAGCCAAGGCCTCGCCCGACGCGGAGCCCGCGCGATGAGTTCGAGCACCACGCCGATGTCGGCGGACGCCGCGGCCACCCCGCCCTCCTCCGCCTTCCTGACCTCGCTGCGCGCGCTGCTCGGCGAGGCGCACGTCCTGACCCCCGACGGCCACGACCTCTCCGCCTACGAGCGCGACTGGCGCAAGCGCTACGTCGGCCGCGCGCTGGCCGTGGCCCGCCCGGCCGACACCGCGCAGGTGGCCGCGGTCGTCGCCCTCGCGCGCGAGCACGGCGTGGCCGTGGTCCCGCAGGGCGGCAACACCGGCCTGGTCGGCGGCGGCGTGCCGGACGGCTCGGGCGCGCAGTTGCTGCTGAGCCTGCAGCGCCTGAACCGCGTGCGCCACGTCGACACCGCCAACCTCACCATGACCGTCGAGGCCGGCTGCGTGCTGCAGAACGTCCAGCAGGCCGCGCGCGACGCGGGCCTGCTCTTCCCGCTGAGCCTGGCCGCGGAGGGCAGCTGCACCATCGGCGGCAACCTCGCGACGAACGCCGGTGGCACGCAGGTGCTGCGTTACGGCAACGCGCGCGAGCTCTGCCTGGGCCTGGAGGTCGTCACCGCCGACGGCCAGGTCTGGGACGGCCTGTCGGGCCTGCGCAAGGACAACACCGGCTACGACCTGCGCGACCTGTTCATCGGGTCCGAGGGCACGCTGGGCGTGATCACGGCCGCGACGCTGAAGCTGCACCCGCAGCCGCGCGCGCGCATGACGGCACTGGCCGCCTGCGACACGCTGCGCGACGCCGTCCGCCTGCTGGGCCTGGCGCAGGCGCGCTGCGGCGCGGCGCTGACCGGCTTCGAGGTGATGAACGCGCTGTCGCTGGCGCTGGTGGCGAAGCATTTCCCGCAGCTGGCGCAGCCGCTGGGCCCGCGGCCGTGGACCGTGTTGCTGGAGCTGTCCGACAGCGAGGGCGAGGACCATGCCCGCGCGCAGTTCGAGTCGCTGCTCGAGCAGGCGCTGGAGCAAGGCGCCATCGACGACGCCGCGGTCGCCGAGAGCCTCGCGCAGAGCCAGGCCATGTGGCACCTGCGCGAGTCCATCCCGCTCGCGCAGAGCGAGGAAGGCCTGAACATCAAGCACGACATCGCGCTGCCGGTGTCGCGCATCCCGGACTTCGTCGCGCGCTGCGACGCGCTGCTGGCCGAACGCTTCCCGGGCGCCCGCCTGGTCGACTTCGGCCATCTGGGCGACGGCAACCTGCACTACAACGTGCAGGCGCCGGAAGGCGTGGCCGCCGCCGACTTCCTGCGCGAGCGGGAGCACGCGGTCAACGCCGTCGTCTACGACCAGGTGATGGCCCATGGGGGCTCCATCTCCGCCGAGCACGGCATCGGCCAGCTCAAGCGCGAGGAACTCGCGCAGCGCAAGAGCCCGGTGGCCCTGCAGCTGATGCGCCAGATCAAGCAGGCGCTGGATCCCCAGGGGCTGCTGAATCCGAATCGTGTGATCTGACGGATCGCCGGATCACCGTCCGGCCCACGCGTTCCGGCAAGCCGGACCCAGGGGGGCCGCGAAGCCTCCAGGTTCCGATGCCCAGGGGAATCGCGGTTTACATCGGCTTGCACGATTCGTGCATGCGTGCCGGGCACAATCCGCCCGCTTCCGCCGTCTCGTTCCCGCCGCAGTTCCCCACGATGACATCTCCGACGCCCACGCGCCGCGCCGAAGGCATGCGCTCGCGCTCCCTTCGACTCCACGCCGTCTGCCTCGCCGCGCTCTTGGGCGCCGCGGCGCTCCTGCCCGCGCGCGTCCAGGCGCAGGCGACGACGCCGTCGGTGCAGCCGCTCGCGCATCTGCAGCACAGCAGCTGGACGCTCAAGGACGGCATGCCCGGCCCGGTGATGGCGATCGCGCAGACCACCGACGGCTACCTGTGGCTGGGCACCGGCACGGGGCTGTACCGCTTCGACGGGGTGCGCTTCGAGCGTTTCGAGACCCTGGCCGGCGAGCGTCTGCCCAGCCGCCAGGTCATGTCCCTGCACGCGACCCGGGACAACCGGCTGTGGGTCGGTCTGCTCGAGGGCGGTGTCGCGCTCGTGAACCAGGGCCATGTCGACCACCTCGACCCGAGAAGCCCGCCCGGCGGGCCCTTCTCGGTTTCCACCCGGAGCATCGCCGAGACCCGCGACGGCACGATCTGGCTGGCCACCGGGCGCGCCCTGCTGCGACGCGAGGGAGACCGCTGGGTCAGGATAGGCCCGGAGTCGGGCTACGGCACCGGGTCGCAGCCGCCGCCCACCATCAACCTCCAGATCGACGGCAGCGACAACATCTGGGTCTCCACCGACCAGACGCTGTATGTGCGCCCGGCCGGCAGCACCCGCTTCGTCGAGGCGCTGGGGGACCTCGGCCTGGGCATGCGGCAGCTCGCGATCGACCATGAGGGCCGCGCCTGGGCCGGCGGCGCCTCCGGCAGCGATCGGCGCTTCGAGCGGCTCACCGTTCCCGGCCAGGCCGAGGACCGCCTGAGCGTGCGCACGCCGATGAGCCTGTTCATGCCCGCCTTCGACCGCGAGGGCAAGCTCTGGTTCGGGGGCAACCGCGGGCTGTTGCGCACTCGCGCGGCAGGCGACGCCAGTCCCTCGCGGAACCCGCCCATTGACGGCGACTGGGACCTGCTGCTGCAGGACAGGGGCCTGACCGGCGACCTGGTGATGCGGGTGTTCCAGGATCGCGACGGGGCGATCTGGGTGGGCACCAACGGCGGCCTCGACCGCTTCCGCGGCGCGGCGGTGGAGCGGGTCGCGCTGCCGGACCTCGACACCGGCGTGACCATGGCCAGCAGTGCGACAGGCGAGCTCTGGGTCGCGGCGCGCAACATCGTCTATCGCCGTCCCGCCGAGGGTGGCCCGCTCAAGCCCGTCCCGGTGCGCGGCCAGATGGAGACCTTCACGGCGGTCTTCATCGACAGCCAGCAGCGACGCTGGATGGCCGGGCGCAACGGCCCCTGGCGGCAGGAGGGAGACCAGTTCGTCCAACTCCCGTCGCCCGACGGCGTGCCCTGGCATGCCGCGGCCTTCGAGTTCACCGAGGCCGCCGACGGTGCGATCTGGTTCAACGCTCATCGCTATGGGCTCCTGCGCTACGCCGACGGCAAGACCGAATGGATGTCGGGCCGCAAGGGCTTTCCGCAGGGCGGCGCCGACGCCATCGGCACCGACGCGCGCAGGCGGTTGTGGTTCGGCTACGGCGACGGCTCGCTGCGCCGCCTGGAGGGCGACAAGCTCTCGGTGATCACGGCGGCCGACGGTCTCCAGGTCGGCGGCATCAAGGTCATCGCCGGACAGGGGGAGCACCTCTGGATCGGCGGCGAGAACGGCGTGCAACTGGTCAGCGAGGCCGGTATGCCCGTGCTGCGCCTGAGCGACCCGGACGCGCTCGAGGGCGTCTCGGGCCTGGTCGAGACGCCGGAGGGGGATCTCTGGCTCAACGGCGCCAAGGGCATCACGCATCTGACGGCCGACGAGGTCCGGCGCGCGCTGGCTGATCCCGCGTACCGCCCCCGCGGCCACCGCATCGACCTGCTGGATGGCCTGACCGGTCGCGCCGAGCAGTCCTGGCCGCTGCGCACCGCGCTGCGGACGCCGGACGGGATGCTGTGGTTCTCGCTGAACAACGGCCTGGTGACGATCGATCCGACCAAGCTGGTCAGGGACGAGATCGCGCCGCCCCCGGTCGACATCCAGCGCGTGATCGTCAAGGGCGTGCCGACGGCGCTCGACGCGGCGTTGCCGGCGTCGCTGGCTGCCGGCACGCGCGACCTCGAGATCGAGTACACGGCGATGAGCCTGGGCCTGCCCGAGCGCACGCGCTTCCGCTATCGGCTGGTGGGCCAGGACGCGGACTGGATCGACGCCGGCGCGCGGCGCCGTGCCTTCTATACCAACCTGGGCCCGGGCCGCTACGAGTTCCGCGTCGAGGCCGCCATTGACGGCGGCCCGTGGAGCCCCACCGCCGCCACGCGCGCCTTCGAGATCGCGCCGACGCTGATGCAGTCCCCCGGTTTCCGCATCGCCGCCGGAGGGGCCGCCGTGCTGGCGCTGATCGGCCTGGTGCTGCTGCGCGCGCGTCAGATCGCGCAACGCGACCGCGACCGCCTCGCCGCCCGCGTGCAGGAGCGCGAGCGCATCGCCCGCGACCTGCACGACACGCTGCTGCAGGGCGTCTACGGCCTGATCCTGCGCTTCGAGGCCGTCGCGCGCCGGCTGCCCCTGCCGGAACGCGGCGCGATGGAACGGGTGCTCGTCGACGCGGACGCGCTGCTGGTCGAGGGCCGCGACCGCGTCGCCGATCTGCGCCTGCCGCCGCCCGACATGGGGCGGCTGGAGCAGACCCTGGACGCGCTGGGCCAGCAGCTCGCGCAGACGCACGGCGCGGCCTTCGCGCTGAACGTCGAGGGCGCGCCGCGCGCGCTGGCGCCGGCGCTGTCGGCCTCGCTGTGCCTCATCGCCCGCGAGGCGATCTTCAATGCCTTCCAGCACGCCCAGGCCGATCACATCGAGGTCACGGTCAAGTACGGCCCCGACGCCTTCAGCCTCATCGTCCATGACGACGGTGTCGGGGTGGCCGACGAGGTGCAGGAGCGCGGCGGCCGTCCCGGACACTGGGGACTCTCCGGCATGCGCGAGCGGGCCGAGCTGGCCGGCGCGACCTACCGCCTGAGCTCGCGCGCCGGGATGGGCACGCAGGTGGAGCTGTGGGTCCCGGCCGCCCGCGCCTACGAGCGCGACGCCCCTCTCCCGGGCCGTGAGCGCTGGCGCTTCCCGCGCCCCTGGCGCTCGGCGCGCAAGGTCTGACGGGCCCCGAGGACGACGTCGCCGCCCGGCCGGCACGAGGGACCCTGGGGCCCGCCGCAATACCAGCGCAACACGTGCCGGGCTACCCTCGCCTCCTCACCACGCTGAGGAGCATCAGATGAAGCGAGTCACCGGCATCGGCGGCATCTTCTTCAACGCCAGGGATCCCGCCACGCTGCACGCGTGGTACCGGACGCACCTGGGCGTGGACGTCCAGCCCTGGGGCGGCGCCGCCTTCGACTGGACCGACGATCAGGGGCGCCCGGTCGGCGGCACCACCGCCTGGTCCATCAACAAGGACGACGGCGAAGGCTACGGACCGGCCAAGGCGCCCTTCATGATCAATTACCGCGTCGCCGACCTCGCGGCCCTGCTGCAGGCCTTGCGCGCCGAGGGCTGCCAGGTGCTCGACAAGACCGACGAGTCCGAGTACGGGAAGTTCGGCTGGGTCATCGACCCGGAGGGCAACAAGGTCGAGCTCTGGGAGCCGCCGGCCGGCGGTTGATCGCCGGCACCGCCCTTCGGGTCCGCCCCGCCCTCGCCCCAATGAAGAAGGGCCTCGTCGTCGACGGGGCCCTTTTCGCTCTCGCGGGGATCGGAGGCGCCGCGGCCTCACGCCGCGGCCGCGATCAATCGGCGCCGTGCGGCTGCGCCTGGCCCGCCCCCCGACGGCCCTTGCCGGTGATCAGGCGCCAGCCCGACACCAGCGAACGGTAGACGAAGCGCACCAGCGTCAGGAACAGCACGATTTCGACCAGGCCCATGAGCACCGCGCCCGCCGTGGTCCAGCGCGCCTCGCGGGCGTGGAACTTGGCCAGGAACGAATCGCGCTTGATCTCGATGCTGTCGTAGAAGCTGGGCACCATCAGCAGCGTCAGGAAGGTCGACGTGATCGTGCCGCCGATGATGGCCACCGCCATCGGACGGTAGAACTCGCCGCCCTCGCCGATGCCGATCGCCACCGGCAACATGCCGGCGATCAGCGCGAAGGTCGTCATCAGGATCGGACGGAAGCGCTTGCGGCCCGCGTGCATCAGCGCCTCCTCGCGCGGCACGCCGTCGGCCTCCTCCTGGCGCGCCGCGTCCAGCAGCAGGATGGCGTTCTTCGCCACCAGGCCGGCCAGCATGATGATGCCGATGAAGCTCATCAGGTTCAGCGTGCCCTTGGTCAGCAGCAGCGCCACCACCACGCCGATCAGCGACAGCGGCAGGGACAGCATCACGCCCAGCGGCGCGGTGAAGCTGCCGAACTGCATCACCAGGATCAGGTACATCAGGCCGATACCGGACACCAGCGCGATGCCCATCGCGCTGAAGACCTCCTGCTGGTCCTTGGCCGCGCCCGCCAGCTCGATGCCGTAGCCCGGCGGGAAGTTGATGGACTTGGCCAGCTTCAGCGCGTCGGCGGTGACCTCGCCCGGCGAGCGACCGTGCGCGTTGGCCGACACCGCGATCATCCGCTTGCCGTCCGCGTGCTGGATCTTGGCCGGGCCCTTGCCCATGGTCACCGTGGCGATCTGCTCCAGCGGCACCATCACGCCGGCACCGGTCACCGAGATCGGCAGCCGTTCGATGTTGCTCGCGTCGACGCGGTCCTGCGGCGCCAGGCGCACCGCCACGTCGCGGGTCTCGCCGCTGGGATCCACCCAGTCGCCGACTTCCACGCCGGCGAAGGCCACCCGCAGCGCGTTGGCCGCGTCGCCCACCGAGATGCCCAGCGAATTGGCCAGACCACGGTTCATCTCGATCTGCAGCTCGTTCTGCGGATCCTGCTCCGACAGGCCGACGTCCACCGCGCCCTTGACCTTGCGCAGCTGCGCCATGTAGTCGGTGGTGATCTCCATCAGCTTGCGCGAGTCCGCGCCCGAGAAGCGGATCTGCACCGGCTTCTGCGCGCCGTTGTTCAGGTCGTCCAGCACGACGTACTCGGCGCCGACCAGGCGCGCCACCCGCGTGCGCAGGTCGGCGGCGATCTCGGCGGCGCTGCGCTTGCGCTTCGTGCTCTTGCCCAGGTCCACGTAGACGCGGCCGCCGCTGGCGTTCACGTTCTCGTTGGTCGCCACGACCTCGGGGATCTCGCGCGCCAGCTTGGACGCGGCGCCCATCTTCAGGCGGGCGTACTCCAGGCTGGACGAGGCCGGGGTACGGACCTCGATGGCGATGGTCCCGGAGTCCGAGGCCGGCAGGAAGCTGGTGCCGCCGAAGGTCGATTGCAGCGCGATCGCGCCGACGAAGCTCATGATCGCGAAGGCCGCCATCCACTTGCGGTGATGCAGCGCCCAGGCGATGACGTTGCCGTAGCGATCGGCCTGACGGTCGAACCATTCATTGAAGCCCTGCAGCTTCTTGGAGATGCCGGTCTTGGGCGCCTCGTGATGTCCGGGCGGGTCGCCCCAGAAGGCCGACAGCATCGGGTCCAGCGTGAAGGAGATGAACAGCGAGACCAGCACCGAGGCCACCACCGTCAGGCCGAAGGGCCGGAACCACTCGCCCGACACGCCCGGCATGAAGGCCACGGGGATGAACACCGCGACGATCGAGAAGGTCGTCGCCGCCACCGCCAGGCCGATCTCGGCCGTGCCCTTGAGCGCCGCCGTGCGGCGGTCCGCGCCGCGCTCCATGTGGCGCACGATGTTCTCGCGCACCACGATGGCGTCGTCGATCAGCACCCCGATGGCCAGCGAAAGGCCCAGCAGGCTCATGAAGTTCAGCGTGAAGCCGCACAGCCAGACCGCGATGAAGGCCGCCACCACCGAGGTCGGCAGCGACAGCGCGGTGATCATGGTCGAGCGCCACGAGTTCAGGAACACGTAGACCACGAAGATGGTCAGCCCCGCGCCGAAGACCAGCGCGTGGATCACGTTGTTCAGGCTGTCCTGCGCGTCCTGCCCGCCGTCCTGCACGACCTCCAGCCGGGTCCCGGCCGGCAGCGTCTTGCCGATCTCGTCGACCAGGTGGCGCACTTCCTTGGCCACGCTCACCGTGGACGCGTCACGCGAGCGCGTCACCGCGATGCCCACGTTGGGATGGCCGTTGCGCACCGACAGGCCGGTCTGCTCGGCGAAGCCGTCCTGCACCGTCGCGACCTGGCCCAGGCGGATCAGCTCGCTGCCCGCGCGCTTGACCACGATCTGGTTGAAGTCGGCCGGCGACTCGATGCGGCCCAGCAGACGGATGCTCTGGTCCTCGAGCTGGCCGCGCACCTTGCCCACCGGCGCCGTCGTGTTCTGCATGCGCAGCGCGTTGACGACCTCGGTCACCGAGACATTGAACTCACGCAGCTTCTGTGCGTTGAGCAGCACCGACAGCTCGCGCTTGAGCGAGCCGGTGACCGTCACCGTGGCCGTGCCCGGGATCGCGCGGAAGCGATCGGCGAGCTGGTCCTCGGCCAGGCGCGAGATCTCCGCGTGCGACTGGCTGCTGGACGACAGCGCCAGCTGCATGATCGGCTGCGCCGAGGGGTCGACGCGCTGGAGCACGGGCTCGCGCATCTCGGTCGGCAGCTTGTGCCGGACCGCGGCGATCGCGTTGCGGACCTCGTCGGCCGCCTCGATCATGTTCTTGTCGAAGTTGAAGAACAGCAGCAGCTGGGCGGAGCCCTCGCCCGAGGTCGAGCGGACCTCGTTCACGCCGGAGATGCTCTGCAGCGATTTCTCGATGCGGTTGACGATCTCGCGCTCGGAGGTCTCGGGCGACGCGCCCGGGTAGCTGATGCTGACGACCAGCAGCGGCAGGTCCACGTCCGGCCGCTCGTTGACGCGCAGCTTGGACAGGGCCAGCAGGCCCAGGGACATCAAGCCGATGATGATCACGATCATCGCGATCGGCTTCTTGACCGAGAAGTTGGACAGGAACATGGCTCAAGCTCCTTCGCGCGTCACTGGGCCGAGGCGGCCGACGCCATCGGCAGCGCCGGGACGGCGGCATTGCCGGTGGTGGCGGCCGCGGCCGGCGCGCCCTTGGTCGCGCCCAGGCCGGTGCTCGCGCCCTTGCCCAGCTCCACGCGCTGACCATTGATCAGCGTGCTGGTCGGGTTGCGCAGGATGCGGTCACCCTGCTTCAGGCCGCCGGTCACGACATACAGCCCCTGGCGGTCGTCGCGCGCGCCCAGCTGCACCGGCGTCTTGACGATCTTGCCGCCGTCGATGCGCCACACGAAGACCTTGTCGCCCTCGCGCACCAGCGCGCCGTCCGACGCCATCAGCGCCGAGACGCTGGTCGTCTGCACGCGGCCCTCGGCATACAGGCCGGCGACGCCGGGCTGCTGCTGGCCGGCGAAGTCCACCAGCACCTCCACCTGACGCGTGTTGGCGTTGGCGGCCTGGGCGATGCGGCGCACCTTGCCCTGGAAGTCGATCTGCGGATACCCGTTGACGCGGAAGAAGACGGTCTGGCCGAGCTTGAGCTCGGACATGCGGTCGGCCGAGACCAGCCCCTCGAAGCGCATCGAGCCCGGGTCCATGACCTTGATCAGCTCCTTGCCCAACTGGGCCGAGTCGCCGGGCGAGACCTTGCGGTCGCTGACCACGCCGTCGAAGGGCGCGCGGACCTCGGTGCGCTGCTGCTGCTGGCGCGCGGTGGCGACGCGTGCGCGGGCGCCGACCAAGTCGCTCTGCGCGTTGTTGCGGCGGATCTCGGCGTCCTCCATGGCCTGGATGGAGCTCATGCCTTGCGCCTGCAGCGTCTTCAGGCGCTGGTACTGGCGCTCGGCCTGCTCGAAGCTCTGGCCCGCCGCGCGGGCGGCCTCGTCGGCGGACTGGACCGAGTCGCGGATGGCGGTGTCGTCCAGGCGGACCAGCAGGTCGCCACGCTTCACGCGCTCGCCGTTCTCCTTGTAGACCTGCAGCACGATGGCCTGCAACTCGGCGCGCAGGTCGGCGCGGCGCTCGGGCTGGATGGAGCCGGTGATGACCGGACCGCTGGCGTACTCGGAGATGCCCAGGGTCTGGACGTCCTCGCTGGAGACCAGCAGGCTGGGCGCGCTGGCGGCGGCATCGGCCGGGGTTGCCGCCTGCTGGTCCCCTCCTCCGGGTTTGCCGCAACCGGCAAGCAGGGACGCGGTGACGAGGGCGATCAGCGAGAGACGCAACATGTAGCGGGCTCCAGGGGACGTGGCGGGAAGCGGGCCTCTTTCAGAAGAGGCTTCGAATGCGGTAAAGATGTGTGCCGCGTGCGCAAAGCGCAAAAAGGCGCGCTAGCTTAACGTCATCCCCGACAGGTGAAGGTGGTCATGAGCGCGGTTCATCCCCGGGATTCAGCGTTCCGTCGCACATCCCCCCGGAAGGGCGGCGGGTACGGCGCGGGTACATCGGGCAAGGGGTCGCCCTCACGCCGCGTCCGCATCCTCGTGACGGGCGGACGACACGCCAGCAACGGCGCGCGAACGGGTCCGGAACGGGGCTGAACGCGTCCCTGAAACCACCCTCACACCCCCTTCACGACAGGGCTCACAACCGGAAACCAGCCCGGGTCGCCGGCGTCAACGAGGGCCGGCGGCAGGCGTTGGGCGGAGACATCCTGCTCATCAAAGGACAACCATGACTCCGCGCCCCTTCCCGCGACCACTCACGCCGTCCGCCGCGCGTCTTCCGCGACGCCTGACCGCGGTGGCCGCCGTCGCCACCGTCACGGCCCTGGCGGCGCTGAGCGGCTGCGTCGCGCCGGCCCATACCCGCGTCAGCGCCGACATGCGCGTCGGTGTCCCCGCCTGGACTCCGCCGCCCCCGCCCGTCAGCGTCTACGTCGAGCCGCCGCTGGTGCAACCCGACCCCGTCTTCATCGACACGGCCCCGCCGCCGATGCTGGTGGAAGTGCCACCGCCCCCGCCCTTCGCCGGCGCGGTCTGGACCGGAGGCTACTGGGGCTGGCAGAGCCGCTGGGTCTGGTGCGCGGGCCGCTGGTCGGCGCCGCCGCGGCCGGACTACGTCTGGGTCCAGCCCTATTACGAGCACCGCGACGGCGCGGTGGTCTTCGTCTCCGGCTACTGGGGGGCGCGCGACGTCGCCTTCGTGCCGCCGCCGCCCAGCCTGCACCTGGCCATCGAGGTCGCCATCGGCGGCGGCTCGCGGCCGGTGGGGCCGATGGGGGTGTTCGTGCCGCCGCCGCCGGGCTCGCGGCCCGGCCTGATCGTGCCGGCACCGATCGGCACCGCGCCGGCCGTGGTGGTCAGCGCGCCGCCGGTGGTCAACGTCGGCATGCGCATCCAGCACAACGTCACCAACAACATCAACAACAGCGTCAACACGACCAACAACACCTACAACACGACGAACAACGTCACCAACGTCCGTAACGTCACCAACATCACGAACGTGACCATCGTGGCGCCGGCTGGCGCCACCGCCA
>NZ_BCYP01000028.1 GCF_001598255.1 Mitsuaria chitosanitabida ATCC BAA-476 = NBRC 102408 | reverse complement strand
GCTGGCGCCACCGCCAGCGGCAAGGCCTTCCAGAACAACGTGCCGGCGGCGGCGCACCTCGCGGCGGCACTGCCGGCCCAGGTCCACGCGCCGGCGCCGGTGCCCACCAGCACCGCGGCCGTGCCCACCTACTCGCCCCGTGCCCGCGCGCAAGGCCTGACCCCGGGGCAGGATCCCCAGCAGGCGCAGCAGGCCCAGCAACAGGCCCAGCGCCAGCGCGACCAGCAACTGCATGACCAGCAGATGCGGGAGCAACAGCAGGCGCAGCAGGCGCAGCACGACCAGCAACTGCGGGAGCAGCAAGCCCAGCGCGAGCAGCAGATGCGCGACCAGGCGCATCGGGATCAGCAGGCGCAACGGGACCAGCAGGCCCGCGACCAGCAGTTGCGCGATCAACAGGCCCAGCGCGACCGCCAGATGCGGGACCAGCAATCCCGCGAGCAGCAGATGCAGCGCGAGGACGCGCAGCGTCGTCAGGAGCAGCAGGCGCAACAAGGGCAGCAGCGCGAGCAGGCACAGCATCAGCGCGAGCAGCAGGTCCAGCGCCAGCAGGAGCAGCAGGCCCGCGATCGCGGCCGTGCCGAGGCGGCGGCGCGCGCGGCCAGCCAGGCTCACCGGGATCCGCGTCACCCCGACGACAAGGAAAGGGACAAGGAGAAACAACAGGAACGGCGCGAGTGAGCTAAGGTCGGCCTCATTCGACGGCGCCCCAGCGCCGCGCAGGAGGCCTGCCTTGGAACCCACCTCGCTCCCCAGGCGCAACCTGGTGCTGTGCTGCGACGGCACCAACAACACGCTGACGGGCGGCTACCAGGACACCAACGTCCTCAAGCTCTTCGGCTACCTGCGCGGTCAGCGGCCGACGATCCCGACGCTGCTCTACTACGACCCCGGCGTCGGGTCGCCCCAGTCGGCACCGCCCACCGGGCTGCTGGACTGGTTCAAGCGCACGTCCGAGCGTGTCGCCGGCCTGGCCTCGGGCCAGGGCGTCTACGACAACATCGGCGAGGGCTACGCCTTCCTGATGCGTGAGTACGACGAGCACCGCGACGACCGCATCTTCTGCTTCGGCTTCTCGCGCGGCGCCTTCACCGCGCGGGCCATCGTCGGCATGGTGAACCTGTTCGGCATCCTGCGGCCCGAGCACCGCGAACTGATCCCGACGCTGATCCGCATCTACTTCTCGCTGCCGCCGGAACACGACCAGGCGGCCAACCGCAAGACCGTGAGCCAGGCGCTGGCCCGCTCGCTGCACCGCGCCTGGGCCCACCCCGGCAAGGCCGCCGCCGAGCCCGGCCGCCCCGCCGAGGAGCCCACCGGCAGCGCCGACCGCAATGACCTGGCGCGCCAGGTCCGCCACAACTTCGCCTGTCCCGCCGACATCCACTGGGTCGGCGTCTGGGACACCGTCGAGTCGGTGGGTCTGCCGCCCTTCGGCTCGCGCACCAATCCGGCGACGGCGACCTTCGCCGACAAGCCGCACATGCTCAACGTGCGGCACGCGCTGGCCTTCGACGAGCACCGCTGGCCCTTCCTGCCGCGGGTCTACGACACGCCTTGCCAGGCCGACCTCGAGGGCGTCGACGTCAAGGGCCGCCCCGTGCGCCGCACCATCCGCCAGTGCTGGTTCCCCGGGGTGCACTGCGACGTCGGCGGCAGCTATCCGATGAGCTCGTCGGAGGATCGGCTGCATCCGCACGGCCGCACCGGCCTGGCCGACGCCTCGCTGCAATGGATGATCAACGAGGCCGCCGCCGAGCTGGGCGTGCCCCCGCTCGGCGCGCTGTCGCGGGGCGACATGGCCTTCGGCATGCCGCTGCCCGAGCCCTTCCCCGGCGCGGTGCCGCTGCGTCACGACGCGCTGCACGACACGCCGATCTGGGCGCTGGCCGGAATGACGGTGCGCCGCATGACGACGGAGCGCGTGCAATTCCCCGATCGGCCGCCCATCCTGGTCGATGTCGAGCCGCAGTGCCCGCCCACGCCCCGCCCCGGCCCCAGCGTCTGGGACCAGCGGCGTTCGATCGCCTGGGTGATCGCGGCGCTGGCGCTGGCCTGGCTGTGTCTGGCGCTGTCGGGCTGGAACCTGCGCGATCGCGCCAACCTGGAGATCGCCCTGCCCGCCACGCCGCTGGACTGGGTCACGGTGAAGGACGGCGTGCGCGACTTCCTCTTCGACGCGCCGCGCGCCGCGATCGGCTACGCGCGTCTGCAGGCCGACGTGGTGCTCCAGCGCTCGCTCGATCCGCCGACGCTGATCGGCCTGCCGGGCCTGCGCGCGGGCGTGGTCTGGGGCATGGTCTGGGACCTGCTGTTCCTGGCCATGATCGGCTATCTGCTGGCGCGGCTGTCCTCGCGCGTGTTCACCTGGGCCGCCGGCTGGCGCAAGCCGCATGACCTGACCCCCTGGTGGCTGCTCGCGCTGGGCTGGCTGCCCGCCGTCGCGGTCGGCACCGACGCGGCGGAGGACCTGCTGGTCCTGGCCGCCATGGCCATGGATGCCTGCGGGCTGCCGACCTTCGCCTGGCTGACGCTGTGCCTGATGGGGTTGTGCTCGGTCGCGAAGCTGGCCGCCTGGGCGCTGGCCCTGGCGGTCTTCGGGGGTGGCCGCGCGCTGCTGGCGGTCTGGCCCACCGACGCCGTCGGCAAGGTGGGACGCAAGGCCTGACCCCGCGCCACGACCGGACCGGATCCGGGCCCATCCGGCGCGGGCCTCGGCGGCGCGGCGGCAACGTCCGGTCGTTCAGCGGTTCAGCGGCTCACTGCCCACGCTCGGCGCGCTCCAGCATCTTGTCCTGCAGGTCGCCCTTGGGACCGAGGAGCTGGCGCGCGTTCGGGATGCCGCTGGACGGGGTCTCGGCGGGCTTGGGCGGCTTGTAGCCGGGCACGACGGACACGTTGCCGGTCTTGACGCGCTGCTCGGTGCTGCCCGTGGGGCACGGATCGTTCGTGTACAGCGTCTTGCCGTCCACGACGCAGCGGCGCACGCCGCCGGGCGCGTCCCCCTGGCGCTCGCTCAGCGGCGGCGGCAGGGGCGGCAGCGGCTTGTCGCTGCCGTTGTCGAACTTGAACTCCTTGGGGATCTGCGTCTGCGCCTCGCGCAGGAACGGGATCTCGTCGCGCTTCTTCCAGGCCAGAACGCCCGCGAACGCCGCGACGACCAGCAGCAAAACCAATCGCATGTGATGACACTCCCTGTCGCCGCCGCCCGTGTTGTGTATGGAATGGGATGGGCGGGGCGACCGGGATCATATCGAGCGCTTCATGACGCCTTGACAAACGCTTACTTGATCTTGAGCTCCTGCAGCAGCATCGAGCTACCGATCTCGCGGAACTCGAAGCGGTTGCCCGATTCCTTCTGCAGTTGCGCCTCGGACTTCTTGCGCCAGGCGAGGTAGTCGTCGTTGCGCTTCTCCATCTCGGCGCCGGCGGCCATGCGGTCGAAGGACACGACCAGATAGAGATCGGGCTCGCCCTTGCGGGGGTTGTTGTTGCTCAGGATCATGTAGGACTTGATCCAGCCCTTGGACTTGGCGAACTCCTGATCGGCCTTCCAGTCCTTGGCCAGGAACTGCGCATAGGTCAGCGCGCCGCCGTCCTTCAGATGGACGCCGGTGACCTCCCAGTAGTCGCCGAGCGTCATCGGCCAGTCGCCGGCCAGCGCGGGCGCGGGCGCCAGGAAGGGCAAGACGCCGAGACTCGCGGCCAGCACGGCCTTCATCACGATCTGCTTCATCGCTTCCTCCAATCCGATAGGGGGTGGTTGGGGCGGAAAAACTAGCAGATCGAGGGCGCCGCGGATGCCCCCTAGTTCGCAAACCGGACGCGCGAGGCGGCCCCGCTCAGAGGGCGCGGGGACCGGTCCGGGCGAATGGGATGTCCCCAATCTGGTGGAGACGACCCCGTGAGGACCTCATGAAGAGCCCGTTCGGACCAGGTCCCTCCAAAGCAGAACGCCCCTTGAGCGGGGCGTTCGGGCGAGCGTCAGAGGAGGCGGCGGAACTGCAGGTCCTGGATCAGGCTGCCGTCGCCCTCGGTGGTGACGGTCTGTCGGACCACCTCGAGGCGACCGTCCGCGGCGAGCCGCTGGATGTCGCGCGCGACGCGGTCGAAGACCAGCGGGTGCTCGAGGGCGGAGCCGGCGTGAGGGAGCTCGACGAGCTCGCCTGGCGACGAGTCCAGGAACAAGTCCATGGCAAGGGAATTCATGGTGGACCTCCGTGGTGCTCAGGAACCCCGCCACTCTATGCGGCGGCGCAGCAGATTCAATGCCCGTTGCATCAAGTTTCGACACGCGCCGCCGTGGGGCGCGCACCGCGGGCGGATGGTCGTCCGAACGGGCGCCTGGCGTCGATGCGGGCCTTCCCTGCATCGACGCGGCGCGGCGTTACGGCCGCGTCGGCGTAACAGGACTTCGTCGCCGCCGACGCGCCCGTCCGGCCTATCGTTCCCCCCATGCCGCGCATCCCGCGACGGCGATTCCGAAGAGGTGATTCGATGCATTGGCTCCAGCGTCTTCCCGCGACCCTGAGCACCCTGGCGACCGCCGCCGCCGCCGCGCTGCTCGCGGCCTGCGCCCTGCCCTCGGCCGCGCAACCGGCCACCGCGACCGACCCCGCCGGCACGGCACGCCCGTCCGACACGCCCGGCACGACCGAGGCCGCGACGCTGCGCGCCGTCGTCGACGCCGCCGTGCGTCCGCTGATCGCGAAGCACGACATCCCCGGCATGGCCGTGGCGGTGACCATCGACGGGCGCGCCTATGTCTACAACTACGGCCTCGCCTCACGCGAGTCCCGGCAGCCGGTGGGCGACGCGACGCTCTTCGAGGTCGGCTCGGTGAGCAAGACCTTCAACGCGACGCTCGCGGCCTATGCGGTCGCGCGGGGAAAGATGTCGCTGGACGATCATCCCGGCCGCTTCCTGCCGGCGCTCCAGGGCCATCCCGTCGACCGCGCGACGCTGCTGCAGCTGGGGACCTACACCGCCGGCGGCCTGCCGCTGCAGGTGCCGGTCGAGGTCGAGGCGAAGGGCCCGGCCGGCATGACGCGCTACTTCCAGGACTGGAAGCCGGTCGCGGCGCCGGGCGAGAAGCGGCTGTACTCCAATCCCAGCATCGGCCTGTTCGGGCATGTGGCCGCGGTGGCGCTCCAGCAAGGCTATGCGGACGCGATGGAATCGGACCTGCTGCCCAAGCTCGGCCTGACCCACACCCATGTCCGGGTGCCGGCGAGCGCGATGGGCGACTACGCCTCGGGCTACCGCGGCGACAAGCCGGTGCGGGTGAATCCCGGCGTGCTGGACGCCGAGGCCTACGGCATCAAGACGACGGCCGCGGACCTGATCCGCTTCGTCCAGCTGAACATCGATCCGAGCGGCCTCGATCCGATGGTCCGGCGCGCCATCGAGGGCACGCACGTCGGCTACTACGAGGTCGGGGCGATGACCCAGGCGCTGGGCTGGGAGCAGTACGCGTACCCGCTGGCGCTGGAACCGCTGCAGGCGGGCAACGCGATCGCGCGCCAGCTGGTGCCGGTGAAGCGCCTGGCGGCCACGCCCGAGGGGACGCGGCTGTTCAACAAGACGGGCTCGACGGGCGGCTTCGGCGCCTACGTGCTGTACGTGCCGGCGCGCCGCATCGGCGTCGTCATGCTGGCCAATCGCGTGTACCCGAACGAGGACCGCATCACGGCCGGCTACGAGATCCTGAACCGGCTCGCGCAGACCTCGAAGTGAGCCCCGTCGCGCCGTGCCCGCGCGGCGCGGCCGTGACGCTCACCGGGCCGGGGTGAGGAATACCCCCACCGGCCGCACCTCGACCTCGGTGCCGAAGGCGCGGCCAGGGAAGGCGCTCGCCAGGACCAGCGCATCGGCCATGTCCTCGGCCTGGACGAAGGTGCATCCGGCGAGCGCCGACTCGTGCTCGAGCGCGCGATCGCTCGGCGCGTCCTGCGGCAGCAGGCGCGCGCCGGCCTCGAAGACGGAGACGACCAGGACGCGCCCCGCCTCGCGCTGGGCCAGCGTCCAGGCGCGCACGCGCTGGGCACGCTCGGCGAGCTCGGCGTCGCTGAGCGTTCGGGTGGGGTGGTACAGGAAGGCGAAGACGGCCATGGTGGATGTCCTTGTGGGGGCGATGCCGCGAGAATGCCCCGTCATCGCCGCCGGCGATTGGACAAATGCCGCAGCCGCCATCCGACATGCAACTGACCGAGTTCCCCGCTCCGCCCGTCGGCGCCCACGCCGCCGGCCCGGCCCCGGCGCGCCCACGCGCGATCGACAGCCTGGTCGAGGGGATGGCGCTGCTGCGCTCGCCGCGACGGACCGTGCGCACCCTGGTCGCCGAGAGCCGCCTGAGCATCGGCGTCCGTCTCGCGGGATCGGCCAGCGTCTGGCGCGACGGGGCCTGGGCCCCGCTGCCCCGCTTCACGCTGACCGGTCTGCATTGCAGCTCGCGCACGGTGTGCACCGAGGGCGGCAGCGTGCTGGCGCTCGTGCATCTGCATCCGGCGGCCGCCGCGATGTTCGGCATCGATCCGGAGCGTGCCGCGGAGGGCACCTGGGACCTGGCCGGGTGGTGGCCGGCCTCGGACCTGGAGGCGCTGGCGCAGGCCATGGCGCAGGCGCCCGATGACTCGACCTGCGTCGCCCGGCTCGCCCACGCGGTGAGCGACCGTCTCGCGGCCGCCGAGGCCCCCGCTCCGGCCATCGTGGAGGCGGTCCGCCGATTGCGCGAGGAGGCCGGTGGCCTTCGGATCGCGACACTCGCCCAGGCGTTGGCGATGAGCGTGGACACGCTGGAGCGCCGCTTCCGCGCCACCATCGGTGTCAGTCCCAAGCGCTTCGCGCGCGCCGTGCGGCTGCGCGCCGCGGTGCTGAGCTATGGCGCCGGCATGGCGTTGACCGAGCTCGCGGTCGGCGCCGGTTTCTACGACCAGTCGCACTTCATCCGCGAGATGCGACTCGCCACGGGCAGTACGCCGCAAGGCCTGCTGCGCGGTCAGGCGATCTGCTGAACGTATGACACCCGACGCGCCCCAGCCCCACCACCCGCACCTGGGGTCAACCGCACCGCTCGCCGCGACGGCGACGGCGACGGCGACGGCGACGGCGACGGCGACGGCGACGGCGACGGCGACAGAGTTTGCGGAGACCGCGGCCTCCGCGGAGACTGCTTTGTCTGCTTTGTCTGCTTTGTCTGCTTTGTCTGCTTTGTCTGCTTT
>NZ_BCYP01000027.1 GCF_001598255.1 Mitsuaria chitosanitabida ATCC BAA-476 = NBRC 102408 | reverse complement strand
TCTGCGGTGACCGCCAGGGAGGCACCCTCGCTCGCCGCCTTGCGAGTCACGCTGCAAGCCGCGACCCGTCGGCATCGCGCGCCGCCCCTGCCGCCCACGCTGGACGAGGCTCGGGAAGGCGATACGTGGACCGCGCTGGCCTGTGTGATCGAGCGGGCACGTCAGGCCGTGGAGTGCCGCACGCCCCCCGCCCCCGAGGAGGCGGCGCTCTTCACCGACGCCCTGCTCCATCTGATTCGCGCGGCCCTGCGACCTGAACGCGGCGATCCGTCCTTCCAGGCGATGGTGCTGCGCCATCATGAGCCGCGCGTGCGGGAGTACGCATCGCTGTCAGCGCATGCCGATCAGGACCGGCGGCGGGTGGTGTCGCTGGTGAACGCGATGGCGCATCCGGCCAAGCTGGAACGTCGTCCGCCAGGGCCTCTCCGCGCGAAGCTGAGCGCGTTGCGCGAGGCGGCGGCACGCGGCGCCTGGCTGGAAGTGAAGGCGATCATCGGCCCGATCTCGACGACACCAGCCGCCACCAGTGACGACGCCTCGACGCTCGCCGGCTTGACCACGTTGCGCGACGAGCCGTCGTTGGCGAAGCTCATCCGATGGGACGAGCTGGGGAGCGATGCGCTCGTGCTGCGCTATCGCGCGCTGATCCAGCAGCAGGGCCCCACGGCAGGCAGCGAAGCGGCCGCCGATCGGGGCGCCCGGGCCCAATGGCGCGGTGCCACGGTGGAAGCGGCCGTCGCGGAGGCGATGTCCGGGCTGGCGGGGCGCCTCAACGAGGACGCTGCCTCCGCGGCGGAGGCCGAGGTGCCGCCTCGCGGGCGTGACGCAGCGGCACCATGGCCTAGCGCAGCGGCACCATGGCCTAGCGCAGCGGCACCGCGGCCTAGCGCGGCGACACGGTGGTGTAGCGCAGCCTCGCTGCGTGTTCCCGGCACCTTGGTCGGCGACATGCAAGGCGCCAAGGTCGAATGGGACGTGGCCCTGCTGCGGCGAGCCTCGGACACCGCCTGGGATCTGGTGCTTCTCATCGAGGCGAAGGCGTCGGCCGAAGCGGCCTCGACCGACCTGCCCCGCCTCGTGCGCGGCCTGCGACTGTTGCGCGCCGCGGATGCCGCGACGGTCTACCCGTTCCAGACCCACGACGGCGAGCTGCGCCTGACCGGCGCATCGCTCGCGGCACTCGACGTGGAGGCGCCGGACTTCGGCGGGCAGGTGCTCTACTGCTGCGATGGCGACGAGGATCAGCGCCCTCGCCTGCTCAGCGCCGCGAGCCGGATGCAGCTGCTCTCGGCAGCCGCGAGCCTCGATGTCGCGGCACGCCTCGAGCGCGGCGAGACCGTCGAGCCCTCGGCGCTCGAACCGGTGTGGCATCAGCTGCTCTCGGCGCCGCAGTTCGTGGGCGTGCTCCACCAGTACCCCTCCTTGCAGCGCGTGCGCGAGGTGATGCTCCACCCCGACGACCTCGCCTCGGCTGTCGACGCGCTCAGCTAGCCACCCACTCGCCCGCTCTGGCAGTCGCGGTCGCGGTCGTGGTCGCCCTGTCGCCGCCGAAAGCCCCCGCATCAACCCTGAGTTGACGACCTCATTTACAGCTGTAATCATTCAACGATTACAGACGTAAACGAATCATCGCCACCCCACATGAAGCCAGCGCTCCCCCCGATCACCGAGGCCGAAGCCGAGGTCATGGAAGTCCTGTGGCGGTCCTCGCCGCTGTCGGCCGAGGACATCGCCGCCGCGCTCGCCGAGCGTCAGGACTGGCAGCTCGCCACGGTGAAGACTCTGTTGAACCGGCTGCTGAAGAAGGACGCCCTGGTCGCTGAGCGCGACGGCCGCCGCTTCCTCTATGCGCCGCGCTTCCCGCGCGCCGAATGGGCCCACAACGAGAGCCTGTCCCTGCTCGACCGCCTCTTCGGCGGCAGCCTCGCGCCGCTGGTGTCGCACTTCTCCTCGCAGCGCAAGCTCAAGGCCAGCGACGTCAAGGCGCTCAAGCAGCTGATCGAGGACTACGAGACCCGCGGCGGCAAGGGAGATCGTCGCAATGACTGAGCTCCTGCTCCACACGCCGCTGCAGGACCTGCTCCACGCCCTGCTGCGGCAGACGGTGCTGCTGTCGCTGGTCGCCGTCGTGCTGCTCGTGCTGCGGCGGCCGATCGCGCGCGGCTTCGGGCCAGGTCTTGCCTA
Source organism: Mitsuaria chitosanitabida ATCC BAA-476 = NBRC 102408 (assembly GCF_001598255.1). Lineage (GTDB taxonomy): Bacteria > Pseudomonadota > Gammaproteobacteria > Burkholderiales > Burkholderiaceae_C > Roseateles > Roseateles chitosanitabidus. The sequence goes on along the minus strand of NZ_BCYP01000027.1, from coordinate 175,433 downwards.
TGCGAGCTGGGCGGCCCTGCCTCTGCTGCTGGTCGTCTCGCTGATGCCGACGAACCGCCCCGTCGCGCAGATCGCCACCGCGATCGTCCAGCAGATCGCTCCCGCGTTCACGCTGGCGCAGACGCCGGCACTCCCGGTGCCCCGGCTCCCGGCCGGATCGGTCGCGGCACTGGTCCTGACACTCTGGGCGCTCGGCGCGCTCGCCATCGGCGCCCGCATGGTCTGGCTGCAACGGCGCTTCGGCGCCTCGCTCGCGCGCGCCGATGGCGGCACGCATTGGGTCGGCGCGCAAGGGCCGGCGCTGGTGGGCCTGTGGCCCGCGCGCCTGGTGCTGCCGCCCGACTTCGAGCAGCGCTTCGACGCGCGACAGAGGCCGCTGGTCCTCGCCCACGAGGAGGTCCACCGCCGCCGCCTCGACAACCATTGGAGCGCGCTCGCCGCCGCGCTCTGCGCGCTGCACTGGTTCAACCCGCTGGCCTGGCTGGCGTTGCGCGCGATGCGGGCCGATCAGGAACTGTCCTGCGATCACGCCGTGATGCGCGCCCACCCCGGCCAGGAAGCCGACTACAGCCGCGCGCTGATGCGCGCCCAGGAATCCCCGTCCCCGCTCCAGCCGTGGTCCGGCTGGCGCTCCTCCCACCCATTGATCGAAAGAGTTGCCATGCTGGCTGTCCGCCCCCGCTCCCGTTCGCGCCGACTGATGGGCGCCCTCTCCCTCTGCGCCTTGGCGCTCGGTGCTGCCGGCGCGGTGCACGCGGTCAACGCGGCGGCGCCAGACGATGCCAAGGGCGAACTGATCGGCCTGGAGATGTCGATGCAGTTCAATCACCGCGTCGAAGGCGTGATTCGCGACCAGCGCATGATTCCGAAGCTCCGTGTCGCGATGCACGACGGCCGCGACGGGATGGTCTTCATGAGCGGAGGTCAGAAGCCGCAGGCCGGTGCAGGGGCAGCCTCGGCCCCGTCGTCGCCGCCTCCGCGTCCCTCCAACAACCCCGCGGACGATGCCCCGGACCAGGTCCGCATCGAATTCACCCCGACACGCGTCGACCCGACCCACGTGCGGATCGCCTACCGCGTCACCGAAGGCGGCAAGCCGCGGCTCAACAGTGCGGTGCTGGTCGAAGACGGGAAGGAGGCCGGCCTGAGCACGACGGCGGACGACGGAACCACCGAGGTGGTCTTGCGTGTACGCACGCTGCCCGCCGCCGAGTCCTCCGCGATCCTGGCGGAGATCATGGCGCGCAAGCCGGCAGCGAGCGACACCCGCCGAGTTCAATAACCCAGCGCCAATCCCGTGTTCCGGCGCGGATCGTTCGCGCCGTAGAAGCGGTTGTTGCCCACCGGCGTCCCGTTCAGCGACGGGGCGCCGATGATGATGGCGGCCAGGTGATTGGCCTCCTGCGGCTTGCCGAACCGGTGGCCCATCGCCTCCAGCATCCGGCGCGTGTCCGGCGACAGCGCGTGGCGCTCGACATTGGTCGCCTCCGGCTGCCATTGCTGATGGAAGCGCGGCGCGTCCACCGCTTCCTGCACGTTCATGTCGTAGTCGATCGCGTTGATCATGGTCAGCAGCACCGCCGTGATGATGCGGCTGCCGCCGGGCGTGCCCACCACCATCACCGGCTTGCCGTCCTTGGTCACGATGGTCGGGCTCATCGACGACAGCGGCCGCTTCCCGGGCGCGATCGCGTTGGCCTCGCCCTGCACCAGGCCGTACATGTTGGGCACGCCGACCTTGGACGTGAAGTCGTCCATCTCGTTGTTCAGCAGCACACCGGTCCTGGCCGCCGTGACCTTGGCACCGAACCAGTCGTTCAGCGTGTAGGTCACCGACACCGCGTTGCCCCACTTGTCCGCGATCGAGTAGTGCGTCGTGTTGCTGCCCTCATGCGGCGCGACGCCGGGCTTGAGCTCGGCCGACACGGCCGCCTTCCTCGGATCGATGGCGGCGCGGATCTTCTCCGCGTAGGCCGGGTCGAGCAGGCGCTGGATCGGGTTCTTCACGAAGTCCGGGTCGCCCAGCTGGCTGTTGCGATCCACGTAGGCATGGCGCATCGCCTCGATCTGGTAGTGCACGCCCTGCGCCGAGCCCCAGCCCAGCTCCCGCAGCGGATAGCCCGAGAGGATGTTCAGCATCTCGCAGATGACGACGCCGCCTGAACTGGGAGGGGGCGCGGACACCACGTGATAGCCGCGATAGTCGCATTCGACCGGGGCCAGCTCGCGCGTCTTGTACTGGTCCAGGTCGGCCTGCGTGATGATCCCTTTGCCGGCCTGGCTGGACGCCACGATGGCCTGCGCCACCCAGCCCTTGTAGAAGCCGTCCGTGCCCTTGACGCTGATCTCGCGCAGCGTGCGCGCCAGGTCCTTCTGCACCAGCTTGTCGCCGGCCTCGAAGCGCTTGCCCTTGTTCAGGAAGATCGCGCCGGAGGCCGGGTCGGCCTCGAAGTCCTTGGTGGCGGTGTGGAACATGTCCACGTCGCCCTGCTGCAGCGCGAAGCCGCGATCCGCCAGCGCGATCGCCGGCGCGATCAGCGCGGTGCGCTTCATGGTCCCGTACTTCTCGCGCGCGTACTCGAGGCCCGAGACCGTGCCGGGCACGCCCACCGCCAGGTGGCCGTGGGTGCTCGCGCCCTTGACGACGTTGCCGTCCTTGTCGAGGTACATGTCGGCCTTGGCGGCCAGCGGGGCCTTCTCGCGGAAGTCGAGGAAGGTCTTGCGGCCGTCGGCGAGCTGAATCGTCATGAAGCCGCCGCCGCCCAGGTTGCCGGCCGCCGGATAGACGACCGCCAGCGCGTAGCCGACCGCGACCGCGGCGTCGACCGCGTTGCCGCCGTCCTTCAGGACGTCCACGCCCACGCGCGTGGCCAGGTGCTGCGCGGTGACCACCATGCCGTTGGGCGCCATCACGGGGGCGACGGACGCCGCGAGGACCGACTCCGCGGGCGCGAACGCCAGTGACGCGCCGGCCGCGGCCGCGCAGACGAGCAAACGGAATGCCTTCATGAACCTGTTCTCCTTGCGATGTGAGACCGCCCGATTCGACACCTTGCGGCGCCTCCACGGCAATCCCATCAAGGGGTCAGGTTGTTACTGGAGCGGGTCCTTCAGCGCGTCGGGCACCGGCAGCGCCACGACGTCGATGCCTTCATCGGCCAGTTCTCGCGCCTCGTCGGGCGTGGCGCGGCCGCGGATGCCGCGTTGCTCGGTCTCGCCGTAATGGATGCGGCGGGCCTCGGTGGCGAAGCGGTCGCCGACGTCCTCGGTGTTGGCGATCATCGTGCGCACGGCCTGCAGGACCTGGCGTTGAAGCTCGATCGCCAGCGGCGGCAACTCGCCGTTCGCGTCGACCGGCGCGGTCGCGGGCAGTGGCGCGGGAGACGTCCGCGGCGTGTCGCCGCGCGGCGATTGGGAGGTGGCGCCGGCACGGGACTCACCCGACGGGCCCGCCGGACTCGCCGGGCCGGACTGGCCGGACCGGGCCGCGCCCTGCGTCGCGCGCAGGTTCAGACGCGGCGCGCTCGGCATGCGCCGCACCTGCGCGCTGTTGCACAGCGGGCAGCTCAGCAGGCCGCGCTGCTGCTGGGAATCGAAATCGGACGAGGACCCGAACCAGCCCTCGAAGCTGTGTCCGGCCTCGCAGGCGAGGTTGAGCACCAACATGATCGGTCGATGCTAGCGGGTCGCGGCCTCGTCCGCCGTCATCCACTGCAAAGGCCATGCGCCGGCCCGCCAGCGCTGCAGCCACTGCAGGCAGACCAGGGACTTGGCGTCGCTGAGCTCGCCGTGCAAGGCCATGCGGTCGAGCTCTGCCTCGGACAGCTCGACCAGGTCGAGGAACTCGCCCTCGTCCAGCCGGCGCTCGCCGGCCCGCAGGCCGCGGGCGAAGAAGATCTCGATGCGCTCGTCGGAGTAGGCGATCGCGTTGTGCATCACGCCGGCATAGGCCCACTCGCGCGCGGTGTAGCCGGTCTCCTCGAGCAGCTCCCGCATCGCGCAGCGCAGCGGCGGCTCCTGCGGATCCAGCTTGCCGGCGGGGAACTCGGTCACCACGCGGCCCAGCGGGTAGCGGTACTGGCGCTCCAGCAGCACGCGGCCGTCGTCCAGCAGCGGGACGATCACGGCGGCGCCGGGATGCCGGATGTACTCGCGCGACGCCTCCCGGCCGTCGGGCAGCGCGACGCGGTCGCGCTTCACCTGAAGAAAATTACCCCGCAGGATCCAGTCGGATGCAAGCGGGGTCTCGCGCAGATGCTCGTCGGAGCCGGCTGCCGGCGGGATGCCGATCACGCCGTCGTCGTTCAGGGGGCTGGCGTCAGGCAGTCTCTTCGTCATCGAACTCGCGTACCTTGGATCGGGAGCGGCGCAGGTAGCGCCACACGAAGCCGGGGAAGCCCAGCGTCACGAACAAGGCCAGCGATGCGGCGTAGAACTCCCAGCCCTGCGCCGATCGCTGGCTCAGCCGGGACTCGAGTCCAAAGCCGATGGCCAGCGTGATCAGGGCCAGGAGCACCACCTCCAGCACGCGCCAGCCGGCGGCCTTGGGATCGCGGCGCGGCCCGACCAGCAGGATGCGGGGGCTCAGATACGGGAGGTTGGCCGCGACCAGCGCGACCACCAGCACCGTCCAGATCGACGCGCCTTGATCCATGTTGCCTGCGGCTCCGGAAGAACCGGATCAGTGCGCCAGCGCGCGCGTCACGGCCTGGCTGCACAGGGCCAGCAGGCCACCGGGCAGCAGACCGAAGACCAGCACGGCGATGCCGTTCAGCGACATCACGACGCGGGCGTCGGCCGGCGCGCTCAGCGGGCTGCGATCGGTCGGCTCGTCGAAGAACATGACCTTCACCACGCGCAGGTAGTAGAAGGCGCCGATCAGCGACAGGATCACCGCGACCACGGCCAGACCGATGTACAGCGACTGGCCGGTCGTGACCATGGCCTGCAGCACGGCCAGCTTGCCGTAGAAGCCCACCGTCGGCGGGATGCCGGTCAGCGAGAACATGTAGATGGCCATCACGAACGCATACCAGGGGCTGCGCTTGAACAGGCCGGCCAGGTCGCTGATCTGCTCGGACTCGAAGCCCTGGCGCGCCAGCAGCATCACCAGGCCGAAGCTGCCCAGCGTGGTCAGCACGTAGGTGATCGCGTAGAACATGGCCGAGCTGTAGGCGTTCAGCGCATGGTTGTCCGGCTGACCGTTGACCACGCCCGAGGCCAGGCCCAGCACGACGAAGCCCATCTGCGAGATCGTCGAGTAGGCCAGCATGCGCTTCAGGTTGGTCTGCGCGATCGCGGCCAGGTTGCCCACGACCAGCGAGGCCACGGCCATCACCAGCATCATCTGCTGCCAGTCGTTGGCCAGTCCCAGCATGCCTTCCACCAGCAGACGCAGGGTGATGCCCAGCGCGGCCAGCTTGGGAGCGGCGCCGATCAGCAGCGTCGCGGCGGTCGGAGCGCCCTGGTAGACGTCGGGCACCCACATGTGGAACGGGGCGGCACCGAGCTTGAAGCCCAGGCCGGCGACCACGAAGACGACGCCCAGGATCATGACGGCCTTGTTGGGCACGCCGGTGGAGATCACCTCGAACACGCGCGGGATCGACAGCGAACCCGTGGCGCCGTACATCATCGACAGGCCGTAGAGCAGGAAGCCCGAGGCCAGCGCGCCCAGCACGAAGTACTTCATCGCGGCCTCGGTCGAGACCGTGTGGTCACGACGCAGCGCCGTCAGCGCGTACAGCGACAGGCTCATCAACTCCAGGCCCAGGTAGACCATCAGGAAGTTGTTGGAGGCCACCATCACCGACACGCCCAGCAGCGACAGCAGGCTCAGCGTGAACAGCTCGCCCTTGAGCATGTCGCGGGACTCGGCGTACGGACGCGCGTAAACCAGCGTGACGATCAGGGCGATGCAGCTGACGCCGCTCAGCAGGTGGCTCAGCGGGTCGACGACCAGCATGCCCTGCATCGCGTCGACGGACGCGTTGCCCATCGCGCAGAAGTGCATCGCACCGACGACGACCAGGCTCAACTGCGTGAGCCAGTACGTCGGCGTGCGACGCGGGTCGGTGACGAACAGGTCCACCAGCGCGACCACGCAGGCCAGCACCAGCAACAGGATTTCGGGATAGACCGCGACCCAGTTCATGTCGTTCATTGTGTTGGGTCCTTATTGGAGCTTGGAGACCGCGACGTGCTTGAGCAGCGCGTCGACGGACTGGTGCATCACGTCGGTGAACGGCTTCGGATACACGCCCATGTACAGCGTGGCCGCGGCCAGCACGCCCAGCATCAGGAACTCGCGACCGTTGATGTCGGTCAGGTTGCGGACGTTGTCGTTGGTCACCGGACCGAAGTACACGCGCTTGATCATCCACAGCGTGTAGGCCGCGCCGAAGATCAGCGCCGTGGCCGCCAGCAGGCCGATCCAGAAGTTGTGCGCCACCGAGCCCAGGATCACCATCCACTCGCCCACGAAGCCCGCCGTCGCCGGCAGACCGCAGTTGGCCATGCCGAAGAAGACCGCCAGCGCCGCGAACTTGGGCATGGTGTTCACCACGCCGCCGTAGTCGGCGATCTCACGCGAGTGCACGCGGTCGTACAGCACGCCGATGCACAGGAACATCGCGCCCGACACGAAGCCGTGCGAGATCATCTGCACCAGGCCGCCGGAGATGCCCAGCTCGTTGAAGATGAAGAAGCCCAGGGTCACGAAGCCCATGTGGGCGACCGACGAGTAGGCCACCAGCTTCTTCATGTCGCGCTGGACCATGGCCACCAGGCCGATGTAGATCACCGCGATCAGCGACAGGCCGATGATGAACCAGTCGTAGTGACGGGCCGCGTCAGGGGCGATGGGCAGCGAGAAGCGCAGGAAGCCGTACGCGCCCAGCTTCAGCATGATGGCCGCCAGGACCACCGAGCCGCCCGTCGGGGCTTCCACGTGGGCGTCCGGCAACCACGTGTGCACCGGCCACATCGGCACCTTGACCGCGAAGGCCGCGAAGAAGGCGAAGAACAGCAAGGTCTGCGCCGGCATGGCCAGCGGCAGCTTGTGCCACTCGAGGATCTCGAAGCTGCCCGACTGGCTGTACAGGTACAGCAGCGCGATCAGCATCAGCAGCGAGCCGGCCAGCGTGTACAGGAAGAACTTGAAGGCCGCGTACACGCGACGAGGACCGCCCCACACGCCGATGATGATGTACATCGGGATCAGCGTGGCCTCGAAGAACACGTAGAACAGCATGCCGTCGAGCGCGCAGAACACGCCGATCATCAAGCCGCTCAGGATCAGGAAGGCGCCCAGGTACTGGTGCACGCGCGTCTCGATGACTTCCCACGCCGCGATCACCACGATGATCGAGATGAAGGCCGTCAGCGGGACGAACCACATCGAGATGCCATCCACGCCCAGGTGGTAGTGGATGTTGAAGCGCTCGATCCACGACGCGTTCTCGACGAACTGCATCGCCGCGGTCGAGGTGTCGAAGCCGCCGATCAGCGGCAGCGTGACCAGGAAGGACACGATGGAGCCGACCAGCGCGAACCAGCGCACCGCGCCGGCGTTGTTGTCGCGACCGATCGCGAGCAGCAGACCACCGAGGACGATGGGCAGCCAGATGGACAGACTTAGCAACATTCTTATTCTCCGCCCGCGTCAGAGGCCGAACAGGGCCTTGAATTGGGGCCCCATGTAAGGCCACAGCTGCCAGGTCATCAGACCCACGACACCCAGGATCATCACCAGCGCGTACCAGTACAGGTGGCCGGTCTGGATCAGGCGCACCAGGCCGGCGATGCCGCCCACCGTGCGCGCCGAGCCGTTGATCAGCACGCCGTCGATGACGCCCTGATCGCCGCCCTTCCACAGGCCGGTACCGATCATGCGGGCGCCACGCGCCAGCACGTTCTCGTTGAACCAGTCCATGTAGTACTTGTTCTCCAGGATCGTCACGATCGGACGGAAGGTCCGGGCGATCGCGGCCGGGATGGCCGGGCTGATCATGTAGAACCAGTAGGACACCGCGACACCGGCGATCGCCAGCCACAGCGGCAGCGTCTTCAGGCTGTGGATCGCCATCGCCACCGGACCGTGGAACTCCTCGGCCAGCTCGCTCATCGCGTGGTGGATCGCGTGGTTGATGAAGATCGAATCCTTGAAGAACTCGCCATGCAGCATCGGCTGGATGGTGAAGTAGCCGATGACGACCGACGGGATGGCCAGCAGGATCAGGGGGACCGTCACCACCCACGGGGATTCATGCGGGGTGTGGTCATGGCCGTGGCCATGATCGTCGTGATGGTCGTGCTCGCCCGGGAACGGCTTGTGGTGGAAGTGTTCCTTGCCGTGGAAGACCAGGAAATACATCCGGAAGCTGTAGAAGGCCGTCACGAAGACGCCGGCCACCACCGCGAAGTACGCGAAGCCCGCGCCCGGCAGGTGCGACGCGGCCACCGCCTCGATGATCGAGTCCTTCGAGTAGAAGCCCGAGAAGAACGGGGTGCCGATCAGCGCCAGCGAACCCAGCAGCGAGGTGATCCAGGTGATGGGCATGTACTTGCGCAGGCCGCCCATGTTGCGGATGTCCTGGTCATGGTGCATGCCGATGATCACCGAGCCCGCGCCCAGGAACAGCAGCGCCTTGAAGAACGCGTGCGTCATCAGGTGGAACACGGCGACCGAGTAGGCCGAGGCGCCCAGCGCCACCGTCATGTAGCCCAGCTGCGACAGCGTGGAGTACGCGACCACGCGCTTGATGTCGTTCTGGATGATGCCCAGGAAGCCCATGAACAGCGCGGTGATGGCGCCGATGATCATGACGAAGTTCAGCGCGGTGTCCGACAGCTCGAACAGCGGGCTGAAGCGCGACACCATGAAGATGCCGGCGGTCACCATGGTGGCCGCGTGGATCAGCGCCGAGATCGGGGTCGGGCCTTCCATCGAGTCCGGCAGCCAGACGTGCAGCGGGAACTGCGCCGACTTGCCCATCGCGCCGATGAACAGGCAGATGCAGGCCACGCTCAGCATCATCCAGTTGTCGCCGCCGAAGGGGTTGGCGAAGCCGATCTTGGCCAGCTCGGCGGACTTCGCGAAAGTCTCGGTGTAGTTCAGCGAACCACCGTAGGCGACCAGCAGGCCGATGCCCAGGATGAAGCCGAAGTCGCCGACCCGGTTCACCAGGAAGGCCTTCATGTTGGCGAAGATCGCCGTCGGCTTGGTGTACCAGAAGCCGATCAGCAGGTACGACACCAGGCCCACCGCTTCCCAGCCGAAGAACAGCTGCAGCATGTTGTTGGACATCACCAGCATCAGCATGCTGAAGGTGAACAACGAGATGTAGCTGAAGAAGCGCTGGTAGCCGGGGTCCTCTTCCATGTAGCCGATGGTGTAGATATGCACCATCAGCGACACGAAGGTCACCACGCACATCATCATCGCGGACAGGCCGTCGATCATGAAGCCGACTTCCATCTTCAGGCCGCCCAGCACCATCCATTCGTAGACGGTCTGGTTGAAGCGCGCGCCGTCGAGCACGGCGCTGAGCGTCATGGCCGACAGGATGAACGCGATCAGGACGCCCAGGATGGTCACCGTGTGGGCGCCGCGGCGCCCCACCTGCTTGCCGAACAGGCCCGCCACGATGGCGCCCACCAGCGGCGCCATCGGCACCGCCAGCAGCATGTTCTGAGAGAGTGTTGCAGACATTGTTTTTCTCGCTTCCTGACGCTCGTCAGCCCTTCAGGGTGTCCAGCTCTTCCACGTTGATGCTGCTGCGGTTGCGGAACAGCACGACGAGGATCGCCAGGCCGATCGCCGATTCGGCGGCCGCCACGGTGAGGATGAAGAACACGAAGACCTGCCCCGCCATGTCGCCCAGGTAGTGGGAGAACGCGACGAAGTTGAGGTTGACCGCCAGCAGCATCAGCTCGATGGCCATCAGCAGCACGATCAGGTTCTTGCGGTTCAGGAAGATGCCGATCACCGACAGCGCGAACAGGATCGCGCCCAGCGTCAGGAAGTGCCCCAGCGTGAGGCTCGTAGCGACTGCGCCCATCATGCGGCCCCTTCGTTCTTCTCGACCGGAGCGGCCGTTTGTTCCACCGTCGCGGCGACCTTCACGATCTTCAGGCGCTGGGCCTTGGTGACCTTGACCTGTTGCGACGGGTCCTGGTGACGCGAGTCCTTGCGACCGCGCAGCGTCAGCGCGATGGCGGCGATGATGGCCACCAGCAGCAGCACGGCGGCGATCTGCAGCGGGAACAGGTAGTTCGTGTAGATCTGCACGCCCAGCAGCTTGGCGTTGCCCATCTCGGCCATGCCCGGGATCGCGGGGGCGTCGCTCACGCGGAAGCCGCCCATCAGGATCGCGGCCATCTCCAGCGCGATCAGCGCGCCGACCAGGCCGGCCAGCGGCATGTGCTTCCAGATGCTCTCACGCACCTGGGTGGACTCGAAGTCCAGCATCATGACCACGAACAGGAACAGCACCATGACGGCGCCGATGTAGACCAGCACCAGGGTGATGGCCAGGAATTCCGCCTTCAGCAGCATCCACACGCAGGACGCGTTGAAGAAGGCCAGGATCAGGAACAGGGCCGAGTGCACCGTGCTCTTCGCCGTGATGACACGGAACGAGGAGCCCAGCAGCACGGCCGAGAAAACGTAGAACAGCGCGGTAGTGATATCCATGCGGGTTCCTGCAAGCAGGCCGCCGGTCGCGGCGCCCTCCCCTCGCCTGCGCGAGGGGGTGGACGCCGGTGGACCGGTCAGCGGTACTTGGCGTCGGCCTCCTTGGTGGCTGCGATTTGCGTCTCATAGCGATCACCCACCGCCAGGAGCATGTCCTTGGTGAAGTAGAGGTCGCCACGCTTCTCGCCGTGGTACTCGAAGATGTCGGTCTCGACGATCGAGTCCACCGGGCAGCTTTCCTCGCAGAAGCCGCAGAAGATGCACTTGGTCAGGTCGATGTCGTAGCGGGTCGTGCGGCGCGAGCCGTCGGCGCGCACGTCCGATTCGATCGTGATCGCCATGGCGGGGCAGACGGCCTCGCACAGCTTGCAGGCGATGCAGCGCTCTTCGCCGTTCTCATAGCGTCGCAGCGCATGCAGACCGCGGAAGCGAGGAGACAGCGGGGTCTTCTCTTCCGGGAACTGCACCGTGATGTTCTTCGACAGGAAATGCCGGCCGGTCAGGGCCATGCCCTTGAACAGCTCGGTGAGCATGAAGCTCTTGATTAGGTCCTTGATGGAGCTCACAGCGGACACCTCGGATTACTTCCAGATATTGAACGGGGACTGGATCCACAGACCCACGATCACCAGCCAGATCAGCGTGATCGGGATGAAGATCTTCCAGCCCAGACGCATGATCTGGTCATAGCGGTAGCGCGGGAACGTGGCGCGCACCCACAGGAAGCAGGTCACGACCAGGAAGGTCTTGAAGAACAGCCAGAACCAGTTCCAGAACGCCATCGTGTGCTGGATGAGGGACGGGGTGTCCATGCCCAGCGCGGACCAGGTGATCGGTGCCGACCAGCCGCCCAGGAACATGACCACGGCCAGGGCCGACACGAGGATCATGTTGGCGTACTCGGCCAGGAAGAACATCGCGAACGACATGCCCGAGTACTCGATCATGTGACCGGCCACGATTTCCGATTCGCCTTCGACGACGTCGAACGGGTGGCGGTTCGTCTCGGCCAGGCCGGAGATGAAGTACACGACGAAGATCGGGAGCAGCGGCAGCCAGTTCCAGGACAGGAAGTTCACGCCGTGCGACGCGAAGGTGCCCCGCTCCTGGCTCAGCACGATCTCGCTCATGTTCATCGAGCCGGTGACCATCAGCACGATGACCAGGCAGAAGCCCATGGCGATCTCGTACGAGACCATCTGCGCCGAGGCGCGCAGCGCGCCCAGGAAGGCGTACTTCGAGTTCGACGCCCAGCCGGCGATGATCACGCCGTAGACCTCGAGCGAGGTGATCGCCATCAGGAACAGCAGACCGGCGTTGACGTCCGCGATCGCTGCGCCAGGACCGAACGGGACCACCGCCCAGGCCGCCAGCGCCGGCATGATCGTCATGATCGGGCCGAGGAAGAACAGGCTCTTGTTCGCGGCGGCGGGGACGATGATCTCCTTGAAGATCAGCTTCACCGCGTCGGCGATGGGGGTCAGCAGGCCGAAGGGACCGACACGGTTCGGGCCCGGACGGATCTGCGACCAGCCGATGGCCTTGCGCTCCCAGAGCGTCAGATAGGCGACGCAGCCCAGCAGGGGCAGCATCACGGCGATGATCTTGAGCAGGCTCCAGACCACCGGCCACAGCATGCCCAGCGCCGAGGCGCCGGCGTTGTAGAAGTTATCCATCGTCGTCTCGTCCTCAGGCCTTGGTCACGGCGATCGCGCCGCTCAGAGCGCCCAGCGACGCGGTCTCGACCACGCCGGCGGGAATGCGCACCACGGTCGCGGGCAGCGACGCGTCCAGCACCGCGGCCAGCACGGCCTCGCCGCCATCCTGCGTCACGCGCACCTGCGCGCCCTTCTCGGCCAGGCCGAGCGAGTCCCACAGCGCCTGCGGCAGCGCGGCGGCCGCGGCGTCGCGACCGTCGCGGGTCAGCTGCAGCGAGGTCGAGCGGCGCACCAGCGCGTCGGTCGCGTAGATCGGGACCGAGCTCAGGCGCTCCAGGCCTTGCACCGGAGCGGCGGCGGCGGATTGAGCGCCGATCGCGTTGCCCAGATGCGCGCCCAGATCCAGCGAGGAGCCCAGCGCCGCGGCGCGGACCTGCTCGGAGCTGTCGAACTCGAAGCCCTGCAGGCCCAGCATCGTGCCCAGCACGCGCAGCACCTTCCAGGCCGGACGCGACTCGCCGCGGGCCTTGGCCACGCCGACGAAGCTCTGCAGACGGCCTTCCGCGTTGACGAAGCTGCCCGAGGTTTCCGTGAACGGAGCGATCGGCAGCAGCACGTCGGCGAACTCGACCACCGGGCCGGTCTTGAACGGGCTCATCACCACGACCATCTCGGCCGCGTTGATCGCCTTCTTGGCGGCGGCGGCGTTGGCGCCGTCCAGCACCGGGTCGGTGTTCAGCAGCACCAGGGCCTTGGCCGGCTGGTCGTTCAGCAGCTGAGCTGCGCTGCGACCGCCCTGCCCCGGCTGGGCCTTGACCAGTTGGGCGCCGACGGTGTTCGCGGCGGCCGACAGCACGCCGACGCTGGCGCCGGTCTGCTCGGCGATCCAGGTGGCCAGCGACAGCAGCGTCGCGGCTTGCGGGTGCTGCACGGCGGCGTTGCCCAGCAGCACGGCCTTGCGTTCGCCCGACAGCAGCGCGTCGGCGATGGCCTTGGCAGCGTCGGTGGCCTGGCCTTGCGCCGGGGCGCTCACGCCCTTGGACGCGGCGATCGCGGTGGCGACATTGGCCAGCTCGGCGACCCAGGTCGAGGGCGCCGCGGTGATGCGCGCGGCGACGGGCATCAGCCAGTCGTCGGCGGCACCGCCCAGGGCCACGACTTGCGCGCCACGACGGGCGGCTTGACGCAGGCGTTGCGCGAACAACGGGTGGTCCTTGCGCAGGAACGAGCCCACGACGAAGGCGCGGTCGAGCTGCGACAGCGACGCGATCGGGGTGCCCAGCCAGAAGGCCTTGCCGTCGGCGGTGCGCAGCGCGGGGTCGGTCACACGCAGACGCGTGTCGATGTTCTCGCTGCCCAGGCCGCGGACCAGTTGGGCCAGCAGGTGCAGTTCCTCGACGGTGCTGTGCTCGGAGCCCAGCGCGGCGATCGATGCGGCGCCCTTCTCCGCCTTGACCTGCTTCAGGCCGTTGGCGACGTACTCCAGCGCGGTGGTCCAGTCGACGGACTTCCACTCGCCGCCCTGCTTCAGCATGGGCGTGGTCAGACGCTCGTCGCCGTTCAGCGCTTCATACGAGAAGCGGTCGCGGTCGGCGATCCAGCATTCGTTGACGGCTTCGTTCTCCAGCGGGACGACGCGCAGCACTTCGTTGTTCTTGACCTGGACGATCAGGTTCGCGCCGGTCGAGTCATGCGGGCTGACGCTCTTGCGACGCGACAGCTCCCAGGTGCGGGCGCTGTAGCGGAAGGGCTTGCTGGTCAGCGCGCCGACCGGGCAGATGTCGATCATGTTGCCCGACAGCTCCGAGTCCACGGTGCGGCCGACGAAGGTCTGGATCTCGCTGTGCTCGCCGCGATGCGCCATGCCCAGCTCCATCTGGCCAGCGATCTCCTGGCCGAAGCGGACGCAGCGCGTGCAGTGGATGCAGCGGCTCATCTCTTCCATCGAGATCAGCGGGCCGACGTTCTTGTGGAACACCACGCGCTTCTCTTCCGAGTAGCGCGAGGAGCCGGCGCCGTAACCGACGGCCAGATCCTGCAGCTGGCATTCGCCGCCCTGGTCGCAGATGGGGCAGTCCAGCGGGTGATTGATCAGCAGGAACTCCATCACGCCCTGCTGGGCCTTGATGGCTTTCTCGCTCTTGGTGCGGACGATCATGCCTTGCGTGACCGGGGTCGCGCAGGCGGGCAGCGGCTTGGGCGCCTTCTCCACCTCGACCAGGCACATGCGGCAGTTGGCCGCGATGCTCAGCTTCTTGTGGTAGCAGAAGTGGGGGATGTACGTCCCGGCCTTCTCGGCGGCATGCATCACCATGCTGCCTTCGGGCACTTCGACCTTCTGGCCGTCGAGTTCGATTTCAACCATAGTTCTTCTCAGCGGCTCCGATCAGGCGTGCGCCGGCGACTTCGCCGTCGACGAGGAGGAGTTGCTCTTCTGGGCCTGCTCGATCATCGCGATGAACTCGCCCTTGAAGTGCTTGAGCATCGCGCGCACCGGCATCGCCGCGGCGTCGCCCAGGGCGCAGATGGTGCGGCCCTGGATGTTGTCGGCCACGGAGTTGAGCAGGTCGATGTCCTCGACGCGGCCCTTGCCGTGGGCGATGCGCTCGATCACACGGTGCATCCAGCCCGTGCCTTCGCGGCAGGGCGTGCACTGGCCGCAGGACTCGTGCGCGTAGAAATAGGACAGGCGCAGCAGGCTCGTGACCATGCAGCGCGTCTCGTCCATCACGATGACGGCGCCCGAGCCCAGCATGGAGCCGGCCTTGGCGATGGAGTCATAGTCCATCGTGCACTGCATCATGACGTCGGCCGGCAGCACTGGCGCCGACGAGCCGCCGGGGATGACGGCCTTGAGCTTGCGGCCGCCGCGCACGCCGCCGGCGAGCTCGAGCAGCTTCTCGAACGAGGTGCCCAGCGGGATCTCGTAGTTGCCCGGACGCTCGACGTCGCCGGAGATCGAGAAGATCTTGGTGCCGCCGTTGTTGGGCTTGCCGACCTCGAGATAGGCCTGGCCGCCGTTGCGGATGATCCAGGGCACCGCCGCGAAGGTCTCGGTGTTGTTGATGGTCGTGGGCTTGCCGTACAGGCCGAACGAGGCCGGGAACGGGGGCTTGAAGCGGGGCTGGCCCTTCTTGCCTTCCAGCGATTCCAGCAGCGCGGTTTCCTCGCCGCAGATGTAGGCGCCGAAGCCATGGTGGCCATGCAGCTGGAAGCTGAAGTTGCTGCCCAGGATGTTGTCACCCAGCAGGCCGGCCGCGCGGGCCTCTTCCAGGGCCGCCTCGAAGCGCTCGTAGACCTCGAAGATCTCGCCGTGGATGTAGTTGTAGCCGACCTTGATGCCCATGGCATACGCCGCGATCGCCATCCCTTCGATGACGATGTGCGGGTTGTACATGAGGATGTCGCGGTCCTTGCAGGTGCCCGGCTCGCCCTCGTCGCTGTTGCAGACAAGGTACTTCGCGCCCGGGAACTGGCGCGGCATGAAGCTCCACTTCAGTCCGGTCGGGAAGCCGGCGCCGCCGCGGCCGCGCAGGCCCGAGGCCTTCACCTCGGCGATGACCTGGTCCGAGGTCATGCCCTGACCCTCGCCCTGGGCGAGGATCTTGCGCAGCGCCTGGTAGCCGCCGCGCGCTTCATAGTCCTTCAGCGACCAGTTCTTGCCATCGAGGCCCGCGTAGATCTGCGGGGTGATGTTGCGGTCGTGGAAGCAGGTCTCGACGCCGGTCGCCTGCCACTTGGAGAGATCGATGTGCTGCATCGTCGCGTTCCCTCAGTTCTTGTTGGCGGCATGGTGGGCGCGCAGGGCCTCCACCAGCTCGTCCAGACGCTCGGCGCTCATGAAGCTCAGCATCTGGCGATCGTTGACCAGCATCACCGGCGAGTCGGCGCAGGCGCCCAGGCACTCGCTCTGCTGCACGGTGAAGAGACCGTCGCTCGTCGTGCCACCGGCCTCGACGCCCAGCTTCGTGCACAGGTGGTCCAGCGCCTTCTGGCCGTCCCGCAGCTGGCAAGGGAGGTTGGTGCAGACGTTCAGCTTGAACACGCCCAGCTTGCGCTGGTTGTACATGTTGTAGAAGGTCGTGACCTCGTAGACGGCGATCGCCGGCATGCCCAGGTAGTCCGCGATCGCGTCCTCGGCCTCGCGGGACACGAAGCCCTGCTCCTGCTGGACGATCGACAGACAGGCCATCACGGCCGATTGCGCCTGCTCCGCCGGGTACTTGGCGACCTCGCGGGCGAAGCGGGCCGCGGTGGCCTCGCTCAAGACAAATTCAGTGCTGCTCATCGCTTCACCACTCAACGGTCAATCTCACCGAACACGATGTCCATCGTGCCGATCACGGCCACGGCGTCGGCGATCATGTGACCGCGCGCCATCTCGTCCAGCGCCGCCAGGTGCGAATAGCCCGGGGCGCGGATCTTCAGCCGGTACGGCTTGTTGGCGCCGTCGCTGATCATGTAGATGCCGAACTCGCCCTTCGGGTGCTCGACCGACGCGTAGGCCTCGCCCTCGGGGACGCGGAAGCCTTCGGTGAACAGCTTGAAGTGGTGGATCAGCTCTTCCATGCTGGTCTTCATCGCCACGCGGCTGGGAGGGGCCACCTTGTGGTTGTCGGTGATGACCGGACCCGGATTGGCCTTGAGCCACTTCACGCACTGCTCGACGATGCGGCAGGACTGGCGCATCTCTTCGACGCGCACGACGTAGCGGTCATACGTATCGCCGTTGGTGCCGACCGGGATGTCGAAGTCCATGCGGCCGTACACGTCGTAGGGCTGGGTCTTGCGGGTGTCCCAGGCGATGCCCGAGCCGCGCAGCATCGGGCCGGTCAGACCCAGGTTCAGCGCGCGCTCCGGCGTCACGACGCCGATGCCCACGGTGCGCTGCTTCCAGATGCGGTTGTCGGTCAGCAGCGTCTCGTAGTCGTCGACGTTGGCCGGGAAGCGCTTGCAGAAGTCCTCGATGAAATCGAGCAGCGAGCCCTGACGGTTCTCGTTGAGCTTGTCGATCGCCTTCTGGTTCTTGATCTTGCTGACCTTGTACTGCGGCATCGTGTCCGGCAGGTCGCGATAGACGCCGCCCGGACGGAAGTAGGCCGCATGCATGCGCGCGCCCGAGACCGCCTCGTACATGTCGAAGATGTCCTCACGCTCGCGGAAGCAGTAGATGAGGATGTTCATCGCGCCGCAGTCGATGCCGTGCGCGCCCAGCCAGAGCAGGTGGTTCAGGATGCGGGTCAGCTCGCCGAACATCACGCGGATGTACTGCGCGCGCTCGGGGACCTCGATGCCCAGCATCTTCTCGATGGCCAGGCAGTACGCGTGCTCGTTAGACATCATCGACACGTAGTCGAGGCGGTCCATGTACGGGAGCGACTGGATGAAGGTCTTGGTCTCGGCGAGCTTCTCGGTCGCGCGGTGCAGCAGGCCGATGTGCGGGTCGGCGCGCTGGATGACTTCGCCGTCCAGCTCGAGCACCAGGCGCAGCACGCCGTGGGCGGCCGGATGCTGCGGGCCGAAGTTCAGGGTGTAGTTCTTGATTTCGGCCATGGTTTACAGCCCGCCGTAGTTGTCTTCGCGGATGACGCGCGGGGTGATCTCGCGCGGCTCGATGGTCACCGGCTGGTAGATGACGCGCTTCTGCTCGGGGTCGTAGCGCATCTCGACATGGCCCGACACCGGGAAGTCCTTGCGCATCGGATGGCCGATGAAGCCGTAATCGGTCAGGATGCGACGCAGGTCCTCGTGACCTTCGAAGATGATCCCGTACATGTCGAACGCTTCGCGCTCGAACCAGTTGGCGGCGTTCCAGATCGGCGTCACCGCGGCCACGGCCGGGAAGTCGTCATCCGGCGCGAACACCTTCAGGCGCAGACGCCAGTTCTTGTTGATCGACAGCAGGTGCGACACCACGCAGAATCGCGCGCCTTCGTAGGCACCGTCCTTGTAGGCCGAGTAGTCCACGCCGCACAGGTCGATCAGCTGCTCGAAGCGCAGCTCCGAATGGTCGCGCAGCAGCTTGGCGACGCTCAGGTAGTCCTTGGCCGCGACGGTGATGGTGATTTCGCCCAGCTCGCGCTTGAGCGCGACGATCTGGCCGCCCAGGACGGATTCCAGCGCCGCCTGCAGGGTGTCGAGTTTGATGGTCATGAGCTTCCTGCCTGACTCGGCTTAGCGCGCGATGGTGTTTTCGCGGCGGATCTTGGCCTGCAGCTGCAGGATGCCGTAGAGCAGCGCCTCGGCGGTCGGCGGACAGCCCGGGACATAGACGTCGACCGGGACGATGCGGTCACAGCCGCGCACGACCGAATAGCTGTAGTGGTAGTAGCCGCCGCCGTTGGCGCAGCTGCCCATCGAGAGCACCCAGCGCGGCTCGGCCATCTGGTCGTAGACCTTGCGCAGGGCCGGCGCCATCTTGTTGCACAGCGTGCCGGCCACGATCATGAGGTCGGACTGGCGCGGGCTGGGACGGAACAGCATGCCGAAGCGGTCGATGTCGTAGCGGGCGGCGCCCGCGTGCATCATCTCGACCGCGCAGCAGGCGAGACCGAAGGTCATCGGCCACAACGAACCGGTCTTGGACCAGTTCACCAGCTTGTCCAGCTGGGTGGTCATGAAGCCTTCCTTCAAAACGCCTTCGTTACCCATATCGATTCCAATCTTTCGAGATCCGGGGGTCAGGTCTTCACGCGGTGTTGACGCGAGCGCCCTTCCCTAACGGACACGCGCCCGAAACGGGCGCCGTGTCCTGAAGCATTCACAGGCCGCCGGGCCTGTCATTCCCAGTCCAGCGCGCCCTTCTTCCACTCGTAGGCGAAGCCCACGACGAGGATGCCCAGGAAGATCATCATCGCCCAGAAGCCCGCCGGACCGATCTCGCGCAGCGAGACAGCCCAGGGGAACAGGAAGGCGATTTCCAGGTCGAAGAGGATGAAGAGGATGGCGACGAGGTAGTACCGCACGTCGAATTTCATGCGGGCGTCCTCGAAGGCCTCGAAGCCGCACTCGTAGGGGCTGTTCTTCGCCGCGTCAGGGCGACGCGGGCCGGCCAGGAAGCCCAGCACTTGCGGGGCGATACCCACTCCGCAACCGACAAGGATGAAAAGGATGACGGGCAGGTATTGTTCCAGGCTCACGACTTGCTTTCGTTGGATGCCAGGAATCCGAGTTTGCCGCTTTCGAGTGACAAATTCGATTCCCAGTGTGTCGCCGAACTTTGGCCGAGCCGACCAACGATTCGGCAAAAGCAACGGGCGCGCCGCCAGCGATTATCAAACCGCTCACGGACCGCGCCCGCCTAGTTCTCCGGAAGATCGCACACGTGTTGCGCATGCGGTTTCCAGAGCACTTCGTCCTGCTTGATCTCGATCGATCCGGCTTTCCGGCTAGATCGCGAAGACCATGGCAGGCCGATTTATTCTGGTGCCGACGGCGAGACTCGAACTCGCACAGCTTTCGCCACTACCCCCTCAAGATAGCGTGTCTACCAATTTCACCACGTCGGCTTGTCGCCACCTTTCAGTGACCTTGTCTTGACGGCTCGCGTTTCAGACAGCCTCGAATTCTATACTGGTTTTTTTGACTCAATAGAGATCCGAGACGATTTTGTCGAGGAGCTTACGCCAGCCGCCCACACCTGTCAGTTCGAAGCAGCGGATGCGGGAGCAGCCGGAGCAATCGAGGCACCCGGCAGCGCGGCCGCGGAGGCCGGCGCCGAGGCGGCTTCGGCCGCGCGCTGCAGCAACTGCTCGCCGGCGGACGCGCCACCACCGATGCCGCCATCACGATGGCTGCCCATGTAGGCCAGCGCCAGCGTGGCGACGAAGAAGATCGTCGCCGCGACCGCGGTCGAGCGCGACAGGAAGTTGGCGCTGCCGGTGGCACCGAACAGCGAGCCCGAGGCGCCGCTGCCGAAGGACGCGCCCATGTCGGCGCCCTTGCCGTGCTGCACCAGCACCAGGCCGATCATCGCCAGCGCCGCCACCAGTTGCAGCACCAGCACCAGATTCATCATCACTTGCATTGCTTGTTTCTCCAGGAACCCCAAACGCCGGCGATCAGCCGGCGGCGCGGCAGATCGCCGCGAAATCTGCCGCCTTCAGCGCGGCGCCTCCGATGAGGCCGCCATCGATGTCAGGCTGCGTGAACAGTTGCGTGGCGTTGTCGGGCTTGACGCTGCCGCCATAGAGGATCTGCATCTGATCCGCCTTCTGCGTGGCCGCGCGCAGTTGCTGGCGCAGCAGCGCGTGCACATGCTGCGCCTGCTCTGGCGTGGCAGTCAGGCCGGTGCCGATCGCCCACACCGGCTCGTAGGCCACCACGATCTCGCCGATGCAATGCGTCAGCGTGTGGATGACCGCGGCCAGCTGACGCTTGACCACCTCTTCCGTGCGACCCGCCTCGCGCTCCACCAGCGTCTCGCCGACGCAGACGATGGGCGTGACGCCATGGGCCAGCGCGGCCTTGGCCTTGTCGGCGACCAGTTGGTCGCTTTCGGCGTGGTAGGCGCGGCGCTCCGAGTGACCCACGATCACAAAGCGGCAGCCGAGATCGGCCAGCATCGCCGACGAGACCTCGCCGGTGAAGGCGCCCTGCTCATGCGCCGAGCAATCCTGCGCGCCGTACGCGACCTGCATGCCGGTGAGCGCGAGCGCCGTCTCGGTGATGTAGGGGAACGGCACGCAGACCGCCACCTGGGCATTCCACGGTCCGGCTTCCTTCAGGCCCGCCAGCAGCACGGCATTGGCCGCACGGCTGCCGTGCATCTTCCAGTTGCCGACCACCAGTTTCTTGCGCATCAGATCAACTCCCTTGAATCCGAATATTCCGAGCTCCGACGACCCCGAAGGATCACCAGCTCAGCACGATCTTGCCGACGTGCTCGCCCGATTCCATCAGCGCATGCGCCGCGGCGGCTTCCGACGCGGGCAGCTGCTTGTAGACCACCGGCACGATCGCGCGCGAGGCCAGCAGCGGCCACACACGCTCACGCAGCGCGCGGGCAATGCCCGCCTTGAACTCGATCGGCCGAGGACGCAGCGTGGATCCCGTGATCGTCAGCCGGCGGCGCAAGACCTGACCCGCGTCGAACTCGGCCTTCACACCGCCCTGCACCGCGATGATCACGGCGCGACCGTCATCGGCCAGACACTGCACGTTGCGCGCGACGTAACTGCCGGCGACCATGTCCAGGATCACGTCGACGCCGCGGCCATCCGTCGCGGCCTTCGCCTCCTCGACGAAGTCCTGTTCGCGATAGTTGATCGCGACATCGGCGCCGAGCGCCAGACAGGCCTTGGCCTTGTCGGCGTTGCCGACGGTCACCAGCACCTTCGAGCCCAGCGCCTTGGCGATCTGGATCGCCGTGACGCCGATGCCGCTGCTCCCGCCGTGCACCAGCAGCGTCTCGCCCGGTTGCAGGCGAGCGCGCTCGAACACATTGCTCCAGACGGTGAAGAAGGTCTCGGGCAGGCTCGCCGCCTCGACCATGCTCCAGCCGTCCGGCACCGGCAGGCACTGGGCCACCGGCGCGACACAGCGCTCCGCATAACCGCCACCAGCCACCAGCGCGCACACCGCGTCGCCGACCTTCAGGCCGACGGCCGCGAGCGCCTGGGCGTCACCCGCCTCGACGATGCCGGCGACTTCCAGACCCGGAAGATCGCTGGCACCCGCCGGGGCCGGATAGGCGCCCTTGCGCTGCAGCACGTCCGGCCGGTTGATGCCGTAGGCCTGCACGCGGATCAGACATTCCCCGACCCCGGCGACGGGATCGGGACGCTCGATCAGCTGCAGGACCTCCGGTCCGCCGGGCTGGGTGATGGCGATCGCCTTCATGACGCGCTCGGTGACCTGGGGCCGATTACTCGGCCGAGCCTTCGTCGTGGCGAGGCGCTTGAGCCGGGGCCGCGTCGCGGTCCAGCAGCGCCTTCATCGACAGCTTGATGCGGCCCTTCTCGTCGGTCTCGAGCACCTTGACCTTGACGATCTGACCTTCGCTCAGGAAGTCGGTGACCTTCTCCACGCGCTGGTGGGCGATCTGGCTGATGTGCAGCAGACCGTCCTTGCCCGGCAGGATGTTGATCAGCGCGCCGAAGTCCAGGATCTTGGTGACCGGGCCCTCGTAGACCTTGCCGATCTCGGCCTCGGCCGTGATCTGCTCGATGCGCTTCTTGGCCAGCTCGGCCTTGTCGCCGTCGGTCGACGCGATGGTGATCGTGCCGTCCTCGGCGATGTCGATCTGCGTGCCGGTCTCTTCGGTCAGCGCGCGGATGGTGGCGCCGCCCTTGCCGATCACGTCACGGATCTTCTCCGGATTGATCTTCATCGTGTACAGGCGCGGCGCGAACTGCGAGATCTCTGCATTGGCCGAACCCATCGCCTCGACCATCTTCTCCAGGATGTGCAGACGCGCTTCCTTGGCCTGGGCCAGCGCGACCTGCATGATTTCCTTGGTGATGCCCTGGATCTTGATGTCCATCTGCAGGGCGGTGATGCCAGCGGTCGTGCCGGCCACCTTGAAGTCCATGTCACCCAGGTGATCTTCATCGCCCAGGATGTCGGTCAGCACGGCGAAGCGGTTGGCGTCCTTGATCAGACCCATGGCGATGCCGGCGACGTGCGCCTTCAGGGGCACGCCAGCGTCCAGCAGCGACAGGCAGCCACCGCAGACCGACGCCATCGACGAGGAGCCGTTGGACTCGGTGATCTCCGAGACCACGCGGATCGAGTACGGGAAGTCTTCCTTGGTCGGCAGCACGGCGACCAGCGCGCGCTTGGCCAGGCGACCGTGGCCGATTTCGCGGCGCTTGGGGCTGCCCACGCGACCGGTTTCGCCGGTGGCGAACGGGGGCATGTTGTAGTGCAGCATGAAGCGCTCGGAGTACTCGCCGGCCAGCGCGTCGATGACTTGCGCGTCGCGGTCGGTACCCAGGGTCGCGGCGACCAGGGCCTGCGTCTCACCACGGGTGAACAGGGCCGAGCCGTGAGCGCGCGGCAGCACGCTGTTGCGGATCTCGATGGCGCGCACGGTGCGCGTGTCGCGGCCGTCGATGCGGGGCTCGCCGGCCAGGATCTGGCCGCGCACGATGCGGGCTTCGATCTCGAACAGCAGACCGTCGACTTCCACGCCGTCGAACGCGACGCCTTCGGCGGTCAGGGCTTCCTTGACCTTCGAGTAGGCGGTGCGGCAGGCCTCGGTACGGGCTTGCTTCGAACGGATCTGGTAAGCGGCGCGCAGGCTCTCTTCAGCCAGGGCGGTGACCTTGGCGATGAAGGCCTCGTCCTTGGCGGGGGCGGTCCAGTTCCAGGACGGCTTGCCGGCTTCGCGGACCAGGTCGTTGATCGCGGCGATCGCGATCTTGCCCTGGTCGTGACCGTAGGTCACGGCGCCCAGCATGATGTCTTCGCTCAGCTGATCGGCTTCCGACTCGACCATCAGCACGGCGGCTTCGGTGCCGGCGACGACCAGGTCCAGCTTGGAGTCCAGCAGCGCGGTCTTGCCCGGGTTCAGCACGTACTCGCCGTTGACGTAGCCCACGCGGGCGGCGCCGATCGGGCCGTTGAACGGGATGCCGGAGATGGCCAGCGCGGCGCTGGTGGCGATCAGGGCGGCGATGTCGGCCTGGACTTCAGGATTCAGCGACACCGTGTGCACCACGACCTGGACTTCGTTGAAGAAGCCTTCGGGGAACAGCGGGCGGATCGGGCGGTCGATCAGGCGCGAGGTCAGGGTCTCGAGTTCGCTCGGACGGCCTTCACGCTTGAAGAAGCTGCCGGGGATCTTGCCGGCGGCGTAGGTCTTCTCGATGTAGTCGACGGTCAGGGGGAAGAAGTCCTGGCCGGCCTTGGGGGCGGACTTGGCGACGACGGTGGCCAGCACCACGGTGTCCTCGATGTTCACCAGCACGGCGCCGGACGATTGACGGGCGATCTCGCCGGTCTCCATCACGACCTGATGCTCGCCCCATTGGAACGTCTTGACGACCTTGTTGAACATGCTCATTCGTGTTCTCCACAGTTGAACGGCCGCTTGCGGCGCGGCTCGGGACCGGGAGTGAAGCTGGGTTTGGCGGGATGCCATTCCAGAGCGCCTGCCCTGCCGGGACACCCGGCAAGCGCGTTGGAATGACACAGCAGCGCCACGTCAGCCCGACTCCGTTTGTTTTGAGAACCGGCGAGTCGACCGGTTCAAGCCTGTTTCCTGGCCGCCCCGCTCAGCAAAAAGCGGGGCCGCGCAGAAACGACAAAGAGCCTGTTGGAATCAGACCAATCAGGCTCTTTGCATTCATGCGCCGATTACTTGCGCAGACCCAGCTTCTGGATCAGGGCGGTGTAGCGGTCAGCGTCCTTGTTCTTCAGGTAGGCCAGCAGGCTCTTGCGCTGGTTGACCATCTTCAGCAGACCGCGACGGCCGTGGTGGTCCTTGGCGTGCAGCTTGAAGTGGGGGGTCAGCTCGTTGATGCGGGCGGTCAGCAGGGCGACCTGGACTTCCGGAGAGCCGGTGTCGTTGGCGCTGCGGGCGTTGGCCTTGACGATCTCTGCCTTGGCTTGGTCGAAATTGGTGGACATGTGCGTTCCTTGTTCCGGAATGATTCGGAAGGTCCGCCGGCATGGCCCAAGGGGCGTCAAGTGCGCAGACGGTTTCCGAGGTTGGACTTGCGGTCACAGGTGAAACCGACCCGTGCCGTGCTCGTTGTTCCTTGCCTGCCCCGGGGAGGTGCGGGCGAAAAACTCTCGGAGTATATCCGATGGGAACAGGTCGACCAAATGAACCACCCTCGGGAGATCCATGCGAGCAAGCGCCCGCCCGCCCCACCTCACTGGGGACGGACCATGCGGCATGTCGACGGCAGCTCCGCCTGCGACGGCTCCAGGTAGCGCAGCGTGCGGAAGCCGTAACCGGAGCCCTCGTTGTCGTGCGGCGTCCCGGCATCGCCCGCGCGGCGCATGACGCTGACGTACAGCGGCTGCTGGACCTGATGGTCCGACGGGCGCATCCAACCCTGATGGGCGATGCCCAGCGCTCGACCGTCGAGCCTGAGCCCCTCCAGCGCCTTGGCCACCGCCGCCGGATCGTCGCCACCGGCCTTCTCCATCGCGGCGACCAGCATCTCGACCATCAGCTGCATGCGCGCATGCAGGTAGTCATCCTGCGGCCGCGGGAAGCGCTGGCGGAAGGCGGCATAGAAGCGCTCCGAGTCGGCCGTGCCGACATTCGGATGCCATTCCGCGACGGCGAGCACCCGATCGACGCCCGCCTCGCCCAGCACCCCAGGCACGCCCAGGGCATTGCCATAGAAGGTGTAGAAGCGCGTCGGCAGGCCCAGGTCCTTCGCCGCCTTGATCAGCAGCGTCAGGTCATTGCCCCAGTTGCCCGTGAGCACCGCCTGCGCCCCGCTGGCGCGGATCTTGGTGGCGTAGGGCATGAAGTCCTTCACCCGCCCCAGCGGGTGCAGCTCGTCGCCGACGATCTCCAGGTCCGGTCGCCGCTTGGCGAGCATCGCCCTCGCCTGCTCGCGCAGATGCTGGCCGAAGCTGTAATCCTGGCCGATCAGATAGAGCCGCTTGAGCTCGCGGTCCTGCGCGATCACCTCCACGAGGGCGGCCAGCCGCATGTCGGTGTTGGCGTCGAAGCGGAAATGCCAGTAGCTGCACTGCGCGCCGGTCAACACGGGATCGACAGCCGCGTAGTTCAGGAAGATCGCGCGGCGCGAGGGCTCGCGCGCATTGTGCTTGTCGAGCGCCGACACCAGCGCGCCCGCCACCGCCGAGCTGTTGCCCTGCAGGACGACATGGATGCCTTGATCCGTCGCGGCGCGCAGCAGGGACAGCGACTCCTCGACGGAGCCCTTGCTGTCGAAGCGGACCAGCTCCAGGCGGCGCGCGCCGCCTGGCAGCTTCACGCCACCGCGCGCATTGACGCGCTCGGTCGCCCAGACGAGGTTGCGGAACACCGCCTCACCGCCATTGCCAAGCGGGCCGGAGAGCCCCTCGATCAGCGCGAGCCGGATCGGCGCCTTCGCGCCGGTGGCGCCGACGGCAACGGAGGTCATCCGGGCGCCCGTCGCCGCCGCGGCGGGATCGACCGCAGCAGCAGCAGCAGCAGCAGAGGCGGCGGTCGATGCGATCGCACCCGATGGCGTCACGACGGACAGGGCAGCCAAGGCCATGGCCATCGCGGCGGCCCGCATCGCCGCCCTCCTCGCCTCGCGCATCACAGCTGAGACGGGCCGGCGATCTGCGACAGATCCCATCGCGGCTTCACCTCGAAGCCGCCGCCACGGGTGAGGTTCGCCATGTCGCGCTGCAGGCGCAACGCGGCCGCGAGCGCGATCATCGCGCCGTTGTCGGTGCACAGATGCAGCTCGGGATAGTGCACGCGCACACGGCGCTTCTCGCAGGCCGCGTTGAGCTGCTCGCGCAGATGCCTGTTGGCGCCGACGCCCCCGGCCACGACCAGGCGCTTGAGACCGGTCTCCTTGAGCGCCAGCAGCGCCTTCTTGACCAGCACCTCGACGATCGCCGCCTGCGTCGACGCGGCCAGGTCGGCGCGCTGCGGCTCGGTGATCCCGCCGGGCTGCGCCTCCAGCTTGCGAACCTGCGTCAGCACGGCCGTCTTCAGACCGGCGAAGCTGAAATCCGGCTTGCCACTGTGCAACAGCGGGCGCGGCAGCGCGAACGCCTCGGCACTGCCCTGCTCCGCGAGCTTCGACAGATGCGGCCCGCCGGGATACGGCAATCCCAGCAGCTTGGCCGACTTGTCGAAGGCCTCGCCGGCGGCGTCGTCGATGGTCTCGCCGAGCAGCTCGTAGCTGCCGACGTCATCGACCCGCATCAGTTGCGTATGACCGCCCGAGACCAGCAGCGCGACGAAAGGAAACTCCGGCGGATCCGCCGAGAGGAAGGGCGAGAGCAGATGGCCCTCGAGGTGATGGACACCCATCACCGGCCGATCCAGCGCCGCGCCCAGCGAGGCCGCGACGCCCGCGCCGACCAGCAGCGCGCCCGCCAGGCCCGGCCCCTGCGTGTAGGCGACGACGTCGACGTCGGCCAGCGAAAGGCCGGCGCTGTCGAGCACCTCGCGCGTCAGCGGCAGCACGCGGCGGATGTGGTCGCGCGAGGCCAGTTCGGGCACCACGCCGCCATAGGCCTGGTGCATCGAGATCTGGCTGTGCAGCGCATGCGCGAGCAGCGCCGGCACGCCGTCGCCGGAGGCGTCGACCAGCGCCACGCCGGTTTCGTCGCAGGAGGATTCGATGCCGAGAACGCGCATGGGGGATCAGTGATTCCGCTTCTTCGGGTCCGCCGGCTCACGCGCCGGAGACGCCACCGCGACCACCCGCCGGAGGACCGGCGAGCAGGCCGTCCAGTTCAATGATTCTCCTTGGCGTGATTGATCGAGTACTTCGGGATCTCGACGGTCACGTCCTTGTTGGAGAGGATGGCCTGGCAGGACAGGCGCGAGTTGGGCTCCAGACCCCAGGCACGGTCCAGCATGTCTTCCTCGTTCTCCTCCATCTCGGACAAGGACGCGAAGCCCTCGCGCACGATCACATGGCAGGTCGTGCAGGCGCAGACCTGGTCGCAGGCGTGCTCGATGTCCACGTGGTTGTCGAGCAGCGCCTCGCAGATCGTCGTGCCGGACGGGGCTTCGATGGTCTTGCCTTCGGGGGCGTATTCGGGATGGGGAAGGATCTTGATGACGGGCATGGGATGTCCTTGATGCTGGCGGCGAGGCGTGCGCGTCGGCTGGCGCTCAGACCTGATCGATGCTGCGGCCGGTCAGGGCCTGCTGGATGCCGCGGTTCATGCGCGCGGCGGCGAATGCCTCGGTGCCCTTGGCCAGAGCCTCCACGGCGGCGTCGATGGCGTCGGCGTTCGCGACCGCATCCTCGGCTTGCGCCTTGGCCAGCAGGTCCGACTGCAACGCGGCGATCTCGGCACGCTCGGCGTCGCTGAGCAGGTCGCCGTCGGCGCGCAGCGCGGACTGCGTCGCCAGGATCATGCGCTCGGCCTCGACGCGGGCTTCGCGCAGCTTGCGCGCGGCCATGTCGGATTCAGCGCTGGCGAAGCCCTCGCGCAGCATCGTGGCGATCTGCTCGTCGGCCAGGCCGTAGCTCGGCTTGACCTGCACCGAGGCCTCGACGCCCGAGCCCAGCTCGCGCGCGGACACGCTGAGCAGGCCGTCGGCGTCCACCTGGAAGCTCACACGGATGCGCGCGGCGCCCGCGGCCATCGGCGGAATGCCGCGCAGCTCGAAGCGCGCCAGCGAGCGGCATTCGCTCACCAGCTCGCGCTCGCCCTGCAGCACGTGGACCGCCAGCGCGGTCTGGCCGTCCTTGAAGGTGGTGAAGTCCTGGGCCTTCGCGACGGGGATGGTGGCGTTGCGCTCGATGATGCGCTCGACCAGGCCACCCATGGTCTCCAGACCGAGGGACAGCGGAATCACGTCCAGCAGCAGGATCTCGCCGTCGGCGCTGTTGCCGGCGAGCTGATTGGCCTGCACGGCGGCGCCCAGCGCCACGACCTCGTCGGGATTCAGATTGGTCAGCACCTCGCGGCCGAAGAGCTCGCCGACGACGCGGCGCACGATGGGCATGCGGGTGGAGCCGCCGACCATCACCGTGCCCTGCACCTCGTCCGCGGCGACCTTGGCGTCGCGCAGCACGCGGCGCACCGCCGTCAGCGTCTTGTTGACCAGCGGCAGCGCCAGCTCGTCGAACTGCGTGCGCGAGACCTCGACGCTCAGCGCGCCGGCATCGAGCGCGGCGCCCAGCGTCACTCGCTCGTGGTCGGTCAGACCTTCCTTGGCCTGGCGGGCGGCTACCAGCACGCGACGCTTGTCCGCGGCGGTCGTGATGCTCAGCCCCGCTTGCGCGAGCGCCCAGTCGGCCAGCAGGCGATCGAAGTCGTCGCCGCCCAGCTGCGCATCGCCGCCAGTCGCCACGACCTCGAACACCCCCCGGGTCAGGCGCAGCAGCGAGATGTCGAAGGTGCCACCACCCAGGTCGTAGACGGCGTAGAGGCCTTCGCTGCCGTTGTCCAGCCCGTAGGCGATCGCGGCGGCGGTCGGCTCGTTGATCAGGCGCAGCACGTTCAGGCCCGCGAGCTGCGCGGCGTCCTTCGTGGCCTGCCGCTGCGCGTCGTCGAAGTAGGCGGGCACCGTGATGACGGCACCGAACAGGTCGTCGTTGAAGGTGTCCTCGGCGCGCTGGCGCAGCGTCGCCAGGATCTCGGCGGAGATCTCCACGGGCGACTTCAGACCCTCGCGCGTGGCCAGGCTCAGCATGCCCGGCGTGTCCTCGAAGCGGTACGGCAGCTTCTCGCGGTTGGCGATGTCCTCGACGCGGCGGCCCATGAAGCGCTTGACCGAGACGATGGTGTTCTCGGGGTCCTCGGCCTGCGCGGCCAGCGCGTCGAAGCCGAACTGACGGCGCCCCTCGGGCATCACGCGCACGGCCGACGGCAGGACCACGCGCCCCTGATCGTCGGGCAGGCACTCGGAGACGCCATGTCGCATCGCGGCGACCAGCGAATGGGTCGTGCCCAGGTCGATGCCCACGGCGATGCGACGCTGATGCGGATCGGGCGACGCGCCGGGCTCGGAGATTTGCAGCAGGGCCATGGTGTCTTGTCTTGTTCTTCGAATGTCGGGATCAGGAGATCGGGAGCTCGAGGGATCAGGTCATGCGAGGGCCGGGCAGGACCCCGATCAGGAGGTCTCGGCCGCCTCCAGGCGTCGATCGATGTCGGCACGGAATCGGGTCAGGAACATCAGCGCGCGCACGGATTCCGCAGCGCCGGGCGCGTTGTTCTCGTCGTCGAGCTGACGTCCCGCCTTCGCGAGCAAGGCGCGCTCTCGGTCGGCGACCTGCTGGTCGATGGCCAGGATGGCCTCAGGCGTCTTCGCCTCGTCGAGCGATTCGCGCCATTCCATCTGCTCCATCAGGAACGCCGCCGGCATGCGGGTGTTCTCGTTGGCCTGGATGGGCGCTCCGCGCAGTTCGCAGAGATACGAGGCGCGCTTGAGCGGGTCGCGCAGGCGCTGATGCGCCTCGTTGACACGCAGCGCCCATTGCATGGCCAGGCGCTGCGAGGCCGCCCCCTCCGCGGCGAAACGGTCCGGATGCACCTTGGCCGCCAGCGCCTTCCAGCGCTGCGCGATCTCGGCGCCGTCCTGCGCGAAGCGCTGCGGCAAGCCGAACAAACTGAAATCGTCGTCGTCGAGTTTCATGAACCCAGTCGCTCCAACGGCGTCAGACGGCGCCCCTCGAAAAAGGCGCGATCCCAGCGCGCCAATGAAAAGGCGCGGCACCCGGCCGCGCCCTCGTTCGCCGCCGACCTCAGATGCGGAACGATTCGCCGCAGCCGCAGCGGTCCTTCTCGCGAGGATTACGGAACTTGAAGCCCTCGTTCAGGCCCTCGCGGACGAAGTCCAGCTCGGTGCCGTCCAGGTACGGGAGGCTCTTGGGGTCGATCAGCACCTTCACGCCATGCCCCTCGAAGATCACGTCCTCGGGCGCCACTTCATCGGCGTACTCCAGCTTGTAGGCCAGGCCCG
This sequence comes from Mitsuaria chitosanitabida ATCC BAA-476 = NBRC 102408, assembly GCF_001598255.1. Lineage (GTDB taxonomy): Bacteria > Pseudomonadota > Gammaproteobacteria > Burkholderiales > Burkholderiaceae_C > Roseateles > Roseateles chitosanitabidus. The sequence continues at coordinate 144,514 of NZ_BCYP01000027.1, read as the reverse complement.
AGCAGCCGGTGGTCTTCACGCCCAGGCGCACGCCGACACCCCGGCCACGCTTGGCGATGTATCGCGTGACGTGACGGGCGGCGGCTTCGGTCAGGGTGACGGACATCGGGCGGACCTCAGGCGGTGGCGACGTCGGCGGTCTGACCGTGCTTGGCGCGGTAGTCGTCGACGGCGGCCTTGATGGCGTCCTCGGCCAGGATCGAGCAGTGGATCTTCACCGGCGGCAGGGCCAGCTCTTCCGCGATCTGGTTGTTCTTGATCGACAGCGCCTGGTCCAGGGTCTTGCCCTTGACCCACTCGGTGACCAGCGAGCTCGACGCGATCGCCGAGCCGCAGCCGTAGGTCTTGAACTTGGCGTCCTCGATCAGACCCGTGGCCGGGTTGACCTTGATCTGCAGCTTCATCACGTCGCCGCAGGCCGGGGCGCCGACCATGCCGGTGCCGACCGACTCGTCGCCCTTGTCGAAGCCGCCCACGTTGCGGGGGTTCTCGTAATGGTCGATGACCTTGTCGCTGTATGCCATGTCAGTTCTCCAACGTCTCTTGTTCGGGGGGCAGCGGGCGCGTCAGTGCGCGGCCCACTGGATGGTGCTGATGTCCACGCCGTCCTTGTACATGTCCCACAGCGGGGACAGTTCGCGCAGCTTGGCCACGCGGTCCTTCAGCAGGGAGACGGCGTAATCGATCTCTTCCTCGGTCGTGAAACGGCCGATCGTCATGCGCAGGGACGAATGCGCCAGCTCGTCGCTGCGACCCAGGGCGCGCAGCACGTAGCTGGGCTCCAGGCTGGCGGACGTGCAGGCCGAGCCCGAGGACACGGCGATGCCCTTGATGCCCATGATCAGCGACTCGCCCTCGACGTAGTTGAACGAGGCGTTGACGTTGTGGGGCACGCGGCGCCCAAGGTCGCCGTTGATGAAGACCTGCTCGATGTCCTTCAGGCCGTCCAACAGACGCTGCTGCAGCGCCTTGATGCGGGGCAGCTCGGTGGCCATCTCCTCGCGGGCGATGCGGAAGGCCTCGCCCATGCCGACGATCTGGTGCGTGGGCAGCGTGCCCGAGCGCAGACCGCGCTCATGGCCGCCACCGTGCATCTGGGCTTCCAGGCGCACGCGCGGCTTGCGGCGCACGTACAGCGCGCCGATGCCCTTGGGGCCGTAGCTCTTGTGCGAGGCCAGGCTCATCAGGTCGACGGGCAGCGTGTTCAGGTCGATCTCGACCTTGCCCGTGGCCTGCGCGGCGTCGACGTGGAAGATGATGCCCTTCTCGCGGCACAGCGCGCCGATGGCCGGGATGTCCTGGATCACGCCGATCTCGTTGTTCACGAACATGACCGAGATCAGGATGGTGTCCGGGCGGATCGCCGCCTTGAGCACGTCCAGGTCGAGCAGACCATCTTCCTTGACGTCGAGGTAGGTCACCTCGAAGCCCTGGCGCTCCAGCTCGCGGGTCGTGTCCAGCACGGCCTTGTGCTCGGTCTTGACGGTGATCAGGTGCTTGCCGCGGGACTGGTAGAAGTTGGCCGCGCCCTTGATGGCCAGGTTGTTGGACTCGGTCGCGCCGGAGGTCCAGACGATCTCGCGCGGATCGGCGTTGATCAGCTTGGCGACCTCGCCCCGGGCCTTCTCCACGGCCTCTTCCGCCTCCCAGCCCCAGGCATGGCTGCGCGAGGCCGGGTTGCCGAAGTGCTCGCGCAACCACGGGATCATCGCGTCGACGACGCGCGGATCCACCGGCGTCGTCGCGCCGTAGTCCATGTAGATGGGGAAGTGCGGGGTCATGTCCATGGGAACGTTCTTCTTGTCGACTACTGATTCAATCGGGATGCCGGGCGGGGTTCGGGACCAGGGCCGGCTTACTTGCTCATCGCATTGCCGAGCGCGAACACGGAGTTCGGCGCGGTGATGCGGATGGGCTTGACGACCGGGGCGCTGGAGATGGCGCGCTTGACGGGCGCCTCCTCGACGGTCACGCCCTTGGCGAGCTGGTCGTCGACCAGCTTGCGCAGCGTCACCGAGTCCAGGAACTCGATCATCTTGTTGTTCAGGGCGGTCCACAGGTCGTGCGTGATGCAGCGGCCGTTGTCGTCGCCCATGCAGTTTTCCTTGCCGCCGCAGCCGGTGGCGTCGATGGGCTCGTCGACGGCGACGATGATGTCGGCGACGGTGATCTCATCGGAGCGACGGCCCAGCGAATAGCCGCCGCCAGGGCCGCGGGTGCTCTCGACCAGCTGATGCCGGCGCAGCTTGCCGAACAGCTGTTCCAGATAGGACAGCGATATCTGCTGGCGTTGGCTGATCGCCGCCAGCGCGACGGGGCCGCTGTTTTCGCGCAGGGCCAGATCAATCATCGCGGTGACGGCAAAACGACCTTTGGTGGTGAGACGCATCGAACTTCTCCTTGGTGCCCAATGGGCTTCAGGACATGGAGGCGGCGGCTCGGCGGGTGCCGGGTCGACTCACGGAGCAGGGTTTCCCCCTGCAATGTCCGAGCATTTTACTCAATTAAGACAGAGCCTGCTCGGGTTACCCCCGACCGGGTCGCGGAGGTCGGCTCAACACAGGCGCGCGGCGACGATTTGCGCTAGGCCCCGGCAGCCCTGCTCGATCAGATCGAGCACCCGCTCGAAGCCTTCCGGTCCCCCGTAATAGGGATCCGGGATCTCCACCTCCCCCGGGAGGAGCGAGATCTTGTGCTGCAGCGCAGCAGGACAGCGGCGGCGCAGCTCCCGCAGGTGACCGGCGTCCATCGCGACGAGCAGATCGAAGCGCTCGACATCGTCGGGGCGCAGGGCGCGCGCCCGTTGATCGCAGAGCTCATAACCCCTGCGCCGGGCGTGGTCTTGGGAGCGCTCGTCGGGCGCCTCGCCCGCATGCCAGCCCTGGATGCCCGCCGAATCGATCCGCACCCGGTCACTCAGGCCCATGGCCTCCAGCTGATGCCGCAATACACCCTCGGCGGTGGGAGAGCGGCAAATATTCCCTGAACAGATGAAGAGGATCGAGAGATCGGACATGGGCCAGGATTGTCGCTGTCCGAGGAAACACCCACCCGGCGCGCGGGCGATGCCAGAAGCGGCGCGCTCACGGGCACGAGGCGATGCGCCACTTCTAAGGATCCTCGCTTTGCTTCGTTTCGACTGGGGGCGCGGAGCCCTAGCCTGAGGCCCTCCCCCCAATCCCGCTCGCGCCCGAGACCGAAGCCATGTCCGTCCTGAACACCGACTCCCCGACCACGACGCCGGAGCTCGCGCGCCCGACCGCGCCGAGCCACCCCGCGCCGCTACCCACCCGCACCGTCGCCGATGTCCGCGCCGCGCTGCTCGCCCGGGTGGAGATCGCCTTGCTGGACGTCCGCGGCGAAGCGGCCTACGCCACTGGCCATCCCCTCTGGGCGGCGAACCTCGCCGCCTCCCGGCTGGAACTCGACGCCTGGGGCCGCCTGCCGCGCCGCGACGTACCCATCGTGGTCTACGACGACGGCGAGGGCGTGGCGGCACCTTCCGCGCGCAAGCTGCAAGCGCTGGGCTACACCGACGTGGCGCTGCTCGCCGGCGGCCTGGATGCCTGGCGCGAAGCGGGGCTGGAGCTGTTCCGCGACGTCAACGTGCCGAGCAAGGCCTTCGGCGAGCTGGTCGAGGCGCGCCGGCACACGCCCGCCCTGTCCGCGGACGAGGTCCGCGCGCTGGTCGTGAAGCGCGCCGACGTCGTCCTCCTCGACGCCCGCCGCTTCGACGAGTACCGGACCATGAGCCTGCCCGGCTCGATCAGCGTGCCCGGTGGCGAGCTGGTGCGCCGCGCGCGCGACCTCGCGCCGGATCCCCGGACGACCATCGTCGTCCACTGCGCTGGCCGCACGCGCAGCCTGATCGGCGCCCAGTCGCTGATCGACGCGGGCCTGCCGAATCCCGTCTACGCGCTGCGCAACGGCACGATCGGCTGGACCTTGGCGGGGCTCGCGTTGGCGCATGGCCAGGGCCGCTCGCACGAGGACACGCCCGTCGGCGATCTGGGAGCGGCACGCGAAGGCGCGACCGCCCTCGCCCGCCGCGCCCGGGTGCGCCGGATCGACGACGCGACGCTGGCCGAATGGCTCGCCGACAGCCGCCGCACGACCTATCGCTTCGACGTCCGCGGCGCCACCGAGTACGCCCGCGGGCACCGTCCGGGCTTCCGCCACGCACCGGGCGGCCAGCTCGTCCAGGAGACCGACCTCCACGCGCCGGTGCGCGGCGCTCGCCTGGTGCTGAGCGACGACGACGGCATCCGCGCGCCGCTGGCGGCCGCCTGGCTGGCGCAAATGGGGTGGGAGGTGGCGATCCTGCCTCCCGATGCCGCGACGCACACGGCGACCGGCCCCGACCTGCCGCCGCAGCCCGAATCGCCTCCCGTCGCCACCGTCACCCCCGCGCGACTTGCCGAATGGCGCGCCGCCGATGCGGATCGGGAGCGCCCGGAGACCGTCGTCATCGACGTCGCGCCGAGCATCACTTACCTGGTGCGCCACATTCCCGGCGCCTGGTGGAGCCCGCGGGCCCGCCTCGCCGAGGCGCTGCGGACCGTGATCCCGCCCTCGCGGCGCGTGGTGCTGACAGGCAACCTCGGCGTGCTGCCGCGCTTCGTGGCCGCCGACCTCGCCGCGGAGCTGGCCGCCGAGGGGCGGGAGCTGCTGGTCCTCGAAGGCGGCACGACGGCCTGGTTCGACGCCGGCCACCCGATCGAGTCCGCCAACCCGCGCCTCGCCTTCCCGCGCGACGATCGCTATCGCCGCCCCTACGAGGGCACCGACCACCCGCATGCCGCGATGCAGGCCTACATCGATTGGGAGTTCGGCCTGCTCGCCCAACTGGACCGCGACGGCACCCACTTCTTCCGGGTCATCGAGGAAGACTGACGGGCGCCGAGGCCTCCCGGCACAGGGAAACATCGCATGGCGATCCGCGGCGAATCCAAGCACGCTCGACGCCTTCGATCACGAACCCTGAACTCGCGTTGCCGATCCCCTCGCTCCGTCGCGGCCTCCGACTGGCAGCCCTGCCGCTCACCCTGATCTGCACCGGCTGCGGCAGCGTCCAACCCTGGGTCGCGGATGCCCTGATCCCCAGCGGCCTGGGTGGCGGTCCGGCGGTCAACAGCTACCACTTCGTCAGGCTCCCGTTCGAGCGGGTCATGACGGTCTCCGCCTGGCGCGTGGCGGAGAAGCACCCCGCACAGCCGACCCAGCCCCTCGGCATATCCGCATCACTGGGCGGCGCGACGATCGACCTCGTGGCGACGACCGAGAACCGAGGTCGCGTCCTCCAGCGCCTGCAGACCAGCGACGGCGCTTGCAAGCCCCTCGGCGAGTCGCTGCGGACAGCCCTGGACCAGTTGGCGCCGTTGATGCACCGGTGGTACCGAGATGCCCCGATGCCCACGGTCGAGCTGGAGCTGATTCCTCCGACGGAATCCTCGGCCGGCTACCAGGTGTCCTTCTCGAGCCCGGCCCGGGCCCGCATGCACCTGGCCTATCCGCTCTACGAGAACGCCGGCTGCGACTGGAACAGGTACTGGACCTTCGAGGTCGTCAGCACCCTGGCCCACGAGCTGCTGCACTTCCACATGAAGGTCAACCTGGGCGGTCCGCTCGAGATCGTCCACGAGGAGTTCCTGGCCTACGCCACGGCGGAGTGCGTGTTCCGGCAGGTGGTCAGCCTCACCGAACCGCGCGTGATCCAGTTCCCGGGCGCGGAGCGGCTCACGCCGGCACGCATCCTGGAACTCGGCGAATCGGGCAAGCTGCCGGCGACCGTGGCCGGCAACTACCTCGCCTATCAGGCCTGGGAGGCGCCGAACGGGGCGCGCTCGCGATGGCACACGCACTGCGAGGAGCTGCTCGAGAAACGTCCCGCTCCGTTGGCCGGCTTCGCCGACGCCACGATGCCGGAGGCCGGCACCGCGACGGGCACGGCCACCGACAACGCCCGCTGAAACGCCGACGGCACGCCGCTCAGCGACCGCCCTTGCCCGCCGCGATGGCCACGATGTTGTCGTGCGCCGATCCGCCGAAGGCCTGTTCCTTGAGCTGGGCCAACTGGTCGCGCAGCCGCGCCGCCTTCTCGAACTCGAGATTGCGCGCGTGCTCCAGCATCTGTTTCTCCAGCTGCGTGATGCGCTTGCTCAGGTCCTTCTCGCTCATCGCCTCGACCTCGGCGGTGTCCGCGATCACCTTCGCGTCGTCGCGGCCCGGCTTGTCGCTGTAGACGCCGTCGATCAGATCGCGGATGCGCTTGACCACGCCGCGCGGCGTGATGCCGTTCTCTTCGTTGAACAGGATCTGCTTGGCGCGGCGGCGCTCGGTCTCGCCGATCGCCTTCTTCATCGACTCGGTGATCCGGTCCGCATACAGGATGGCCTTGCCGTTCACGTTCCGCGCCGCCCGCCCGATCGTCTGGATCAGGCTGCGCTCCGCGCGCAGGAAGCCTTCCTTGTCCGCGTCCAGGATCGCCACCAGCGACACCTCGGGAATGTCCAGGCCCTCGCGCAGCAGGTTGATGCCCACCAGCACGTCGAAGGTGCCCAAGCGGAGGTCGCGCAGGATCTCGACCCGCTCCACCGTGTCCACGTCCGAATGCAGGTAGCGGACCTTCACGCCGTTGTCGCTCAGGTACTCGGTGAGCTGCTCCGCCATGCGCTTGGTCAGGGTCGTGATCAGCACCCGCTCGTTGATCTGCACGCGGTCGCGGATCTCCTGCAGCACGTCGTCGACCTGATGCGCCGCCGGCCGCACCTCCACCACCGGATCCACCAGACCCGTCGGCCGCACCAGCTGCTCGACCACCGCGCCCGCCTGGCGCTTCTCGTAATCGCCCGGCGTCGCGCTCACGAAGATGGCCTGGCGCATCTTGCGCTCGTACTCCTCGAACTTCAGCGGCCGGTTGTCCATCGCCGAGGGCAGCCGGAAACCGAACTCCACCAGCGTGCTCTTGCGCGCCTTGTCGCCGTTGTACATGGCGCTGAACTGGCCGATCAGCACGTGACTCTCGTCCAGGAACATCAGCGCGTCCGGCGGCAGGTAGTCGACCAGCGTGGGCGGCGGATCGCCCGGCTGCGCGCCCGACAGATGGCGCGTGTAGTTCTCGATGCCCTTGCAGTGACCGACCTCCTGGAGCATCTCCAGATCAAAGCGGGTGCGCTGCTCCAGCCGCTGCGCCTCGACCAGCTTGCCCTCCTTGATGAAGAAGGCGACGCGTTCGCGCAACTCCACCTTGATCGTCTCGATCGCGGCCACCACGCGGTCGCGCGGCGTCACGTAATGACTGGACGGATAGACCGTGAAGCGCGGGATCTTCTGGCGGATCTGCCCGGTCAGCGGATCGAAGAGCGTCAGCCCCTCCACCTCGTCATCGAAGAGCTCGATCCGCAGTGCCAGCTCCGAGTGCTCCGCCGGGAAGACGTCGATGGTGTCGCCGCGCACGCGGAAGTGGCCGCGGGTGAATTCCATCTCGTTGCGCGTGTACTGCATGCGCGCGAGCTGCTGGATCACGTCGCGCTGGCCGACCTTGTCGCCCACCCGCAGCGTCATCACCATCTGGTGATAGTCGCTCGGGTTGCCGATGCCGTAGATCGCCGACACCGAGGCCACGATCACCACGTCCCGCCGCTCCAGCAGGCTCTTGGTGCAGGACAGCCGCAACTGCTCGATCTGCTCGTTGATCGCGCTGTCCTTCTCGATGAACAGGTCGCGCTGGGGGACGTAGGCCTCGGGCTGGTAGTAGTCGTAGTAGCTGACGAAGTACTCGACCGCATTCTTGGGGAAGAACTCGCGGAACTCGCTGTACAGCTGCGCCGCCAGCGTCTTGTTGGGCGCGAACACGATGGCCGGACGGCCCAGCCGCGCGATGGTGTTGGCCATCGTGAAGGTCTTGCCCGAACCCGTCACGCCCAGCAGGGTCTGGAAGCTCTCCCCGTCGTTGACGCCCTCGACCAGCTGCTGGATGGCCGCCGGCTGGTCGCCCGCGGGCGGGTAAGGCTGGAACAGCTGGAAGGGAGAGCCTTCGAAAGCAACGAATTCGCCCTTCGGCGCTTCGGCCGCGACAGGGCTGTCCGCCGCCGCGTCAGAGGCGGCTTTCCCTTTGGCGGCGGGGGTTTCGGACTTGGCGGCGGAGGATCGGCTCATCAGGGTTTCCCAGGGGCAACGCGTGTTCCCTGCCTACAATCGGCGGGCTTCGCTGGGCGCTCAGGAGGCGCCTCGGGCGTCAGGACGCGACAGCGTAGCGCAGCCGGACGGGTTTCTCCGGATCCGGCCCTCTCCGCTCTTGCCAACGCACTGTCAGGAAAGCCTCTCATGTCCCTGTTCGCCGCCGTCGCCATGGCCCCCCGCGACCCCATCCTGGGTCTGAACGAGCAATTCAACGCCGACTCGAATCCCAACAAGGTCAACCTGGGCGTGGGCGTCTATTACGACGACAACGGCAAGCTGCCGCTGCTGGCCTGCGTCGCCGCCGCGGAAGCGCAGATGCAAGCCGCCCCCAAGCCGCGCGGCTACCTGCCCATCGACGGCATCGCCGCCTATGACGCGGCCGTGCAAGGCCTGGTCTTCGGCGCCGACAGCGACGTGCTCAAGAGCAAGCGCGTGGCGACGGTCCAAGCCCTGGGCGGCACCGGCGGCCTGAAGATCGGCGCCGACTTCCTCAAGCGCCTGAACCCGGATGCCAAGGTGCTGATCTCCGACCCGTCCTGGGAAAACCACCGCGCGCTGTTCACCAACGCCGGCTTCCCGGTCGAGACCTACCCCTACTACGACGCCGCCAACCGCGGCATCGACTTCGCCGCGATGCTGGGCGCGCTGAACGCCGCCCCGGCCGGCACGGTCATCGTGCTGCACGCCTGCTGCCACAACCCGACCGGCTACGACCTGACGCCCGAGCAGTGGACGCAGGTGGTCGCCGCGGTCAAGGCCAAGAACCTGGTCCCCTTCCTGGACATGGCCTATCAAGGCTTCGGCGAGGGCATCGCCGAGGACGGCGCGGTGATCCAGCAGTTCCTGGCCGCCGGCCTGGACTTCTTCGTCTCGACCAGCTTCTCCAAGAGCTTCTCGCTCTATGGGGAGCGCGTCGGCGCGCTGAGCGTGGTCTGCGCCTCGGCCGACGAGGCGACCAAGGTCCTGAGCCAGCTCAAGATCGTCATCCGGACCAATTACTCCAACCCGCCGACGCACGGCGCCCAGGTCGTGGCCACCGTGCTGTCCACGCCCGCGCTGCGCGCCCAGTGGGAAGAGGAACTGGCCGGCATGCGCGTGCGCATCAAGCAGATGCGCGAGGCGCTGGTCGCCGAGCTGAAGGCCGCCGGCATCGCCGACGACCTGAGCTACGTCACCCGCCAGAAGGGCATGTTCAGCTACAGCGGCCTGTCCGCCGAGCAGATGCAGCGCCTGCGCGCGGAGTTCGGCGTCTACGGCGTGGACTCGGGCCGCATCTGCGTCGCCGCGCTGAACAGCAAGAACCTGAAGCCGGTCGCCGCCGCGATCGCCGCCGTCAAGAAGGCATGAGCCCTGACGCCTCGATGCGCTGATCGCACGATCGGCGCGAGGAGGCGTCACGGTCTCCGGATCTCTCTCAGGGCCGACCCGCCGCAAGCGGGCCGGCCCTGCGCATTTATGGCGGAATAGTCGGGTTCGAAGTCCCTGTTCGGGCCTTGCGCGCCACGTGGGCGACACACACTTCCAGGAACCGGGACCTAGAATTGCTGCATTGCACAACGTGCATGCCGACCGGCGGTCCCGCAGTCTCTTCCGGTTCCTTCGCCAGCCTCCCTCCCCTCACGAGGTCGCCAGATGCTCTATCAGCTTTATGAAACGCAGCGCGCGCTGCTGAGCCCGTTCGCCGAATTCGCCAGCGCCTCGGCCAAGCTGTACAGCCACCCGCTCTCCCCCTTCGCCCACACGCCGCTGTCCCACCGCGTGTCGGCCGGCCTGGACCTGATGCACCGTCTGGCCAAGGAATACGAGAAGCCGGCATTCGAGATCACCAGCGTCGAGGTCGACGGCGTCGACGTCGCGGTCCAGGAACTGGTCGCGCTGGAGCAGCCCTTCTGCCGCCTGCTGCGCTTCAAGCGCTACACCGACGACTCCAAGGTCCTCGAGAAGATGAAGGCGCAGCCGACCGTGCTGGTCGTGGCGCCGCTGTCGGGCCACCACAGCACGCTGCTGCGCGACACCGTCAAGCAGTTGCTCAAGGACCACAAGGTCTACATCACCGACTGGACCGACGCCCGCATGGTCCCGCTCGAGGCCGGCCCCTTCCACCTCGACGACTACATCTACTACGTGCAGGACTTCATCCGCCATGTCGGCGAGGACTGCCACGTGATCTCGGTCTGCCAGCCGACGGTGCCGGTGCTGGCGGCCATCTCGCTGATGGCCTCCAACGGCGAGACCACGCCGCGCTCGATGACCATGATGGGCGGCCCGATCGACGCTCGCAAGAGCCCGACCGCGGTCAACAACCTGGCGATGAACAAGAGCTACAGCTGGTTCGAGAACAACGTCATCTACCGCGTCCCGACGACCTACCCCGGCGCTGGCCGCGAGGTCTATCCCGGCTTCCTGCAGCACACCGGCTTCGTGGCGATGAACCCCGATCGCCACCTGAGCTCGCACTACGACTACTTCCTCGACCTGATCCGCGGCGACGACGACAACGTCGAGTCCCACCGCCGCTTCTACGACGAGTACAACGCCGTGCTGGACATGCCGGCCGAGTACTACCTGGACACCATCAAGACCGTCTTCCAGGACTTCGCGCTGGTGAACGGCACCTGGGACGTGGGCGGCCAGCTGGTGCGTCCGCAGGACATCACCGGCACCGCGCTGCTGACCGTCGAGGGCGAGCTGGACGACATCTCCGGCGCCGGCCAGACCAAGGCCGCGCATGAGCTGTGCAGCGGCATCGCGGCCAAGGACCAGGTCCACTACGACGCCATCGGCGCGGGCCACTACGGCATCTTCTCGGGCCGGCGCTGGCGCGAGAAGGTCTATCCGGTGATCCGGGACTTCATTGCCAGGTACGATGCGGCCCCGTTGCACAAGCCCGCCGCGGCCAAGCGCGCCTCTGGTTCCCGTCCGGCGGCGCGTCGCACGCCCAAGCCGACCGAGTGAATCCCGCCCCCGTCGTCCCCACCGACCCGACCGCCAGCGCCCCGTCCCAGGCCTTCGACGATCTCGTCGAGCGCCTGAACCTGGCGCTGCCGCAGACGCAGTGCACGCGCTGCGGCTACCCGGACTGCCACTCCTACGCCCACGCCATCGCGCGGGGCGAGGCGGCGATCAACCAGTGCCCGCCCGGCGGCGCCGAAGGCATCGCCCGGCTCGCCGCGATCACCGCGCGCGCGCCGCTGCCGCTCAATCCCGAGAACGGCGTCGAGGGCCCGCGCCGTCTGGCCGTCATCGACGAGGACTGGTGCATCGGCTGCACGCTCTGCATCAAGGCCTGCCCGGTCGACGCGATCGTCGGCAGCAACAAGCAGATGCACGTGATCATCGATGCCGACTGCACCGGCTGTGAACTCTGCATCCCCGTCTGCCCGGTGGACTGCATCTCCCTGACCGACGTCACCCCTGGCCGCAGCGGCTGGGCGGCGTGGAGCGAGCCCCAGGCCGAGCGCGCCCGCGCGCGCTACCGCTGGCACGAGATCCGCGTCGCGCGCGACCAGCGCGAGAACGACGAGCGCCTCGAGGCCAAGGCCGAGCACAAGCTGGCCCACCTCGAGCAGGAATCCCGGCTCACCGAGCCCGCGCAGCTCGACCGCAAGCGCGCCGTCATCGAGGCCGCGCTGGCCCGCGCTCGCGCCAAGCGCGGCGCCTGATCGTCCGCGATCCCTTCCGAGATCCGCTCCCGCCCACCGCCATGAACAAGACCCAGATCCGCGAGTTCTTCGAGATCCTGCGCGCCGCGAATCCCTCGCCGCAGACGGAGCTCGAGTACGCCAGCGTGTTCGAACTGCTGGCCGCGGTGCTGCTGTCGGCCCAGGCGACCGACGTCGGCGTCAACAAGGCGACGCGACGGCTCTTCGTCGTCGCCAACACGCCGCAGAAGATCCTGGACCTGGGCGAGGAGAAGCTGGCCGACGCCATCAAGACGATCGGCCTGTACAAGACCAAGGCCAAGAACCTCTACGCCACCTGCCGCATCCTGGTCGAGCAGTACGACAGCCAGGTGCCGCGCAGCCGCGAGGCGCTGGAGTCGCTGCCGGGCGTCGGCCGCAAGACGGCCAACGTGGTGCTCAACGTCGCCTTCGGCGAAGCCACGATGGCGGTCGACACGCACATCTTCCGCGTCGGCAACCGGACCGGACTGGCGCCGGGAAAGAACGTGCTCGAGGTCGAGCAGCAGTTGCTCCGGCGCGTGCCGGAGGAATTCCTCGTCGACGCGCATCACTGGCTCATCCTGCACGGCCGCTACGTGTGTCAGGCACGCCGTCCGCTGTGCGAGCGCTGCGCCGTGGTCGCGCAGTGCGACAGCGCGCCGATGGCGGCCGCGCGCTGACAACTTTCCGCTACCGACCGACCGAAGGTCGGGGGGACGCCCGCCTACAATCCCGGCGTTCCGTCCGTCAGGGAAGTCATGTCCAGCATCAACGACCTCGTCGACCGCGTGGAGCGCCTGCTGGTGCGCCACGAGGAGCAGAAGCGCACGAATACGCTGCTCGAGCAGCAAGTCCAGGCGCTCACGCTCGAGCGCGACAGCCTGCGCTCTCGCCTCTCGGCCGCGCGTTCGCGTATCGACGCGCTGCTGGACCGCCTGCCGATGGAAGTCACCGACCTGCTCGACAGCGCCGAATCCCCGGCCGCCACGTCCGCTCAAGACGCCGCGAGCCCCTCCTCCCCCGAATCCCGAAAGACAGGCGCATGAAGCAAATGGAAGTCACGATCATGGGCCAGAGCTATCTGCTCGGCTGCCCGGAAGGCGGCGAAGCCGCGCTGACCAAGGCCGTGGCCCGCGTCGACAAGGAGATGTGCGCGATCCGCGACGCCGGCCGCATCAAGGCTCGCGAGCGCATCGCGGTGCTGGCCGCGCTGAACCTGGCCTTCTCGCTGAGCGATTCGGCTGCCGGCGCCGACGGCGATGCAACGAATGCAACGCCTGGTGAAACCCGCGCGGCGGGCACGCCGAATGAAGCGCTACCCGATCTTGAAACGCTGATGAAGCGGCTCGACGAAGCCCTTGTCCAAGACGGGCAACTGCTGTGAAGCCTCTCGCGCGGCGCTTAGAATCCACCCCGTCCACTGCGTTCGCGTGAGTTCTATATTTCCTTGAACCGATGCTCTCGCGAGCAAGGGCTTGGAACATTACCTGGCTGGTGTGAGCGTCTCGCGTCAGATGAACCCGAAGCCATGTTGACCTCGCCCACCTGTACCCCTTGGGTTCAGGAATGCGGCTCACGGCTCGCCGTGGACACCTCTTCCCGAAACCGCGCCCAGGCGCGGTTTTTTCATGCGCGATCGCCCATCGGGCGCCTTGTCGGACCGACACGAAGGAGCAGCCTTGAGCACGACCCCATCGAAGGACGCCCGCCAGTACTGGCTGATGAAGTCCGAACCGGACGAGGCCTCGATCGATCACCTGCAGGCCGCGGGCGAACTGCCCTGGACCGGCGTGCGCAACTACCAGGCACGCAACTTCATGCGTGACGCGATGCGGGTCGGCGACGGCGTGCTCTTCTATCACTCGTCCTGCCCCGAGCCCGGCATCGCGGGCCTGGCCGAGGTCAGCAGCACCGCCTATCCCGACGAGACCCAGTTCGATCCGAAGAGCCCCTACTTCGATCCCAAGTCCAAGCGCGAGGAGCCGCGCTGGCTGCATGTCGATGTGCGCTTCGTCCGCAAGACGCCGCTGCTGAGCCTGGCGGCGATGAAGCGCGATCCGGTGCTCGCCCACATGCGCACCCTTCAGCCGGGCAATCGGCTGTCGATCACGCCGGTCACGCCGGAGGAATGGGCGCATCTGCACGCGCTGCTGACCTGAGCTCGCGGCCCGCCGCGACCCGCTCGCCAGAACGACGAAGGGGCCCGAGGGCCCCTTCTGCTTGCGCCGGTGACAACGCGGTCGCGCGACCGCGTCGATCGGCGCTCAGCCGCCGAGTCCGAAGGGGATCGACGCCAGCACCACCTGATTGCCGCCGCGGCGCTGCGCTTCCTTGACGGCCATCTCGGCCGCGCCGAGCAGCTCTTCCTGGCGCGATGCGGTGTGCGGGAAGCTGGCCACGCCCATGGACAGCGACAGGCCCAGGTCCTGCCCCTGCAGCACCACGATCTGCGCATGGCATTGGCGGCGCAGCTGCTCCATCCGCGCATGGGCGGTGGCCAGGCCCACGCCAGACAACAGCACGGCGAACAGGTCCTCGCCGATGCGGCAGGCCGCGTCCATCGCCCGGGTGTTGGCGCGCAGCATGCGCCCCAGGCCTTCCAGCAGGCTCTGACGCGCCTCCGCGCCCAGCTCCGCCTCGGCCGACGAGGGATCCAGCGCGATCAGCACCAGCGTGAACTCACGATGCTCTCGCGTGGAGAGATCGATCTCACGCAGCAGCTGGTCATCGAACTGCGCGCGCATGTAGAGGCCGGAAGTCTCGTCGCGCCCGCTGCCCTGCTGGAGCTCGCGGCGCATCTGCTCGAGCGACTTCTGCTGCTGCTCCAGCTGCTGGAGCGCGCGCTGCAGATGCGTCTCGCGGTGGCGCTCCTCGGTCTTGTCGCTCCACAGGGCCATCACGTAGTCCTGCCCCAGCGGGAAGCGCGTGACCATGAACTCGCGGCGGCGGCCGTTGAACTCGAGCCGGTGTTCCGAGCTCACCACCCCGCGCTGGGCCAGCGCGGCCTGCTCCGAGCGGCGCATGGCCTGGACCTCGTCGCTGCGCAGCAGGTCGGCGTCGGCATGGCCGACGATGCCGGTCTCGGCATGTCCGAAGAGCTCGCCCATGCCCGGGCTGGCGAAGACGTAGCGGCCGGTGGCCATGGACTTCACCGCCAGGCAGGCGCCGGTGGGCTCCAGCAGGCTGAGCAGGCCGGCCGCGACGGCCGCCTGCTGCGATCCCACCGATGCCAGCCAGGCATCGAAACTGGCGGGCGCCGGGGGCGCGACGGCTTGAAATTCCATGGGGCGGGCCGGGCCAGGGATGCCCCTGGCGATCGAATGGTGGATGAGGGAATGTAGAAGCGGACCCCTGCCCGGGCAAGTGCCGACAGAGAGGTTCCGGCGTCACTCCCCCTAAGCTTGGGGCTGGTCATCCTAGCGTGGCCCCGACCGGCACGCCGGCTGCCCCGCGCCCGCCGGAGGCCGGGAAAAGCCCCTTCGCCGCCAACGCGTGAAAATGTCACGTCCCGTTACCTCGCGGCGGACCGTGACGCGCGTCGGCCAATGTTGTGGCGGAGGGTGGAAATTGAGGCTAGAATGCGCGTTTTGCTGGCAAACCCTGCGCGTCGATTCGGAAGTGGAATCCGGATATCCGCTTCGAAGTCCATGGAGACATGGACATCCCCAGCGAACACCGACCGCTATTTGAAGGAACTTCATGACCACCATTCGCGTCAAAGAAAACGAGCCGTTCGACGTCGCCCTGCGCCGCTTCAAGCGCACGATCGAGAAGCTGGGCCTGCTCACCGAGCTGCGCGCCCGCGAGTTCTACGAGAAGCCGACTGCCGAGCGCAAGCGCAAGAAGGCCGCCGCCGTGAAGCGTCACTACAAGCGCGTGCGCAGCATGCAGCTGCCCAAGAAGCTGTACTGATCGACTGATCGGACTGCTTCGGCACCGGGGTCGATTGCACAATCCACCCCACCGCCCGAACGGCACGAAAGCCCGCGCAGGACGCTGCCGCGGGCTTTTTTGTTTTCCGATGCACCCGCGAGCGTCGTTCCGTCGTATCGATCCACCGAATTCCCAGGAGTCCCCATGAGCCTGAAAGCCCAGATCACCGAAGACATGAAGACCGCGATGCGCGCCAAGGACAGCGAGAAGCTGGGCACCATCCGCATGCTGCTGGCCGCGGTCAAGCAGAAGGAAGTCGACGAGCGCGTCGAGGTCGACGACGTGATGCTGGTCGCAATCGTCGACAAGCTGATCAAGCAGCGCAAGGATTCGATCAGCCAGTTCAGCGCCGCCGGCCGCCAGGATCTGGCCGACAAGGAAAGCGCCGAGCTGAAGGTGCTCGAGGCCTACCTGCCGCAGCGCCTGAGCGAAGCCGAGATCCAGGCCGAGGTCGCCGCGATCGTGGCCGAGCTGGGCGCCAAGGGCCCGGGCGACATGGGCAAGGTCATGGGCGCCGTCAAGGGCAAGCTGGCCGGCAAGGCCGACATGGGCCTGGTGTCCGCCGCGGTGAAGGCCGCGCTGGCGGGCTGACCCCCGCCCCGCCCGCAACCTCCGGAGCTCCCATCATGGAACTGACCGTCTCTCAACTGACGCCCGAGTTCTGCGTCGCGCCGCAGCTGACGCCGGACACGATGGCCTCGCTGGCCGCGGCCGGCTTCAAGACCGTGATCAACAACCGCCCGGACTTCGAAGGCGGTCCGGACCAGCCGACCAGCGAGCAGGTCCGCGCAGCCGCCGAAGCGGCCGGCCTGGTCTACCGCCACCTGCCGGTGCAGGGCGGCTACCAGTCGCCGGAAGAGATCGCCGCGATGCGCGCGATCCTGGACGAGGTGCCCACGCCGGTGCTGGCCTTCTGCCGCTCCGGCGCGCGCTCGACCAAGCTCTTCGCCGCCGCCTCGCAGCTCTGATCGCGGGCATCCACCGCGGCGCGCGGCTTCACGCCGCACCGACGCGGCGCACCGCCTCCCACCACGCCCCGACACCCCGTGTGCCGGGGCGTTTTCATTTGCGCCACAGTCGCGCCGCATCGGCGTCGGTGCTTTCCCGCAGCGACGCCGCGAATCAGCCTGCCGTCAGCGGCCGCTGGCTACAGTGCGGGTCTACACAAGACAAGGGCCTCGCCGTCAGGGGCTCGGATGGAGACTCGGACTCGTCGATGAACGCCCTGCTTGCACTCGCCAAGGGCATCGACTGGCTGACGGACCGGTTCGGCAGCGCTGCCGCCTGGGCTGTCCTGCTGTCGTGCTTCATCAGCGCCGCCAACGCGCTGATCCGTTATGCGCTGGACATCAGCTCCAACGCCTTCCTCGAGATCCAGTGGTACCTGTTCGCCGCCTGCGTGATGCTGGGCGCGGCGCAGGTCCTGCGCCTGAACGAGCATGTGCGCGTGGACATCGTCTACACGCGGCTGCGCGGCCACGGCAAGGTCTTCGTCGACCTGTTCGGCCTGATCGTCTTCCTGCTACCCGTGATGGCCTACGCGGGCTGGCTGTCCTGGGACCTCTTCCTGGTCAAGCTCACGACCGGCATGCGACCCGGAGACAGCGTGGCGACGCTGGGCCTGGCCGGCTACCTGTGGAAACTGATCAGCAGCGGCGAGTACTCCGGCAACGCCGGCGGCCTGATCCTGTGGCCCGCGGCGGCGACGCTGCCGCTGGGCTTCGCCCTGATGACCCTGCAGGGCCTCTCCGAGGTGATCAAGCGCATCGGCTACCTGACCGGGCGCATCGAGATGGACACCCACTACGAGAGGCCGCTGCAATGACGATGGAACAGTTTCCCCCGCTGATGTTCGCGGGGCTGATCTTCGTCATGCTGATCGGCTTCCCCGTCGCCTTCTCGCTGGCCGCGCTGGGCCTGGCCTGCGGCGTCTTCGCGGTGAGCCAAGGCTGGATGCCGCTGGCCTTCATGCAAGCCCTGCCCTCCAACGTGCTGGGCATCCTGTCCAACGAGCTGCTGCTGGCGATCCCCTTCTTCACGCTGATGGGCGCGCTGCTGGAGAAATGCGGGCTGGCCGAGGACATGCTCGATTCGATGGGCCAGCTCTTCGGGCCGGTGCGCGGCGGGCTGGGCTACTCGGTCATCATCGTGGGCTTCATCCTGGGCGCGATCACCGGCACGGTGGCGGGCCAGGTGATCGCGATGGCGATGATCTCGTTGCCGGTCATGATGCGCTACGGCTACAACATGCGCTACGCGACCGGGGTGCTGGCGGCCTCGGGCACGATCACGCAGCTGGTGCCACCGTCACTGGTGCTGGTGGTGCTGGCCAACCAGCTGGGGCCCTCGGTCGGCGACATGTACAAGGGCGCCTGGGGGCCATCCATCCTGCAGGCGCTGATCTTCGCGGCCTACACCTTCCTGCTCAGCCGCTTCAAGCCGGAGCACGTGCCCGGCGTGCCCAGGTCGGCGCGCACGCTGAACGGCTGGGCGCTGTGGGCCAAGTGCCTGCGCGGCATCATCCCGTCGGCGGTGCTGATCTTCGCGGTGCTGGGGTCGATGGGCGGGCTGCCCTTCATGGACTCGGCCATCTGCACGCCCACCGAGGCCGGCGCCATGGGGGCCGTCGGCGCCTTCATCCTGGCCGCGCTGCACCGTCGCCTGAGCTGGCCGCTGGTCAAGGACACCATGATCAGCACCATGCGCATCACCGCGATGGTGGTGTTCATCCTGATCGGGTCGCGGACCTTCTCGCTGGTCTTCCAGGGCGTCGAGGGCGGCAGGTGGATCGAGCACATGCTGACCGGCCTGCCCGGCGGTCAGGTGGGCTTCCTGATCGTCGTCAACCTGTTCATCTTCTTCCTGGCCTTCTTCCTCGACTTCTTCGAGATCGCCTTCATCATCCTGCCGCTGCTCGGGCCGGTGGCGCAGAAGATGGGCATCGACCTGGTGTGGTTCGGCGTGATGCTCTGCGTGAACATGCAGACCAGCTTCATGCATCCGCCCTTCGGCTTCGCGCTGTTCTACCTGCGCGGCATCGCGGACTCGCTCTACAAGAAGGGCTCGCTCCCCCGCCCGGTGTCGTCGACCGACATCTACATGGGCTCGATCCCCTGGGTGTTCATGCAGCTGCTGCTGGTGGCCATCGTCATCTTCTTCCCGCAGACGGTGACCGTGTTCCTCGACAAGCAGGGCGCGATCGACACCGACAAGGCGACCCAGCAACTGCTGGAGATGGACGCCGGCCAGAAGGACCGCGGCCAGGACCCGAACGCGGACCTCAACGCCCTGTTCGGCTTGCCCGGCGCGGCATCGGCCGCGTCCGGCAGCGCGCCCGCGCAGGCCGCCTCCTCCCCCGCGGCGGCGCCCGAGGATCCGATGGAAGCCGTGCGACGCTCGCTCGAAGAGAAGAAGTAGCGTGACCATCGACGGGCGCGCCCACGGCGGGCGGACGCTACAGTCGCCCGCATGCGTGCCCCGACCTCCCTCCTGCCCGTCACCCTCCTCAGCCTGATCGCCGCGATGGCGCTGCCGGTCACGGCCCGTGCCGCGGGCTGCGGCCAGGGCACCTGGGCCGGCACCCTCGGCGGCACGCCGGTGTCCATCGACCTGGACCCCGCGCAGGACGACCGCCCCGCCGCGGGCCGCTACTACTACCGCGCCTCGCTGTCCGACCTGACGCTGGTCCCGGACGGCGCGGCCGGCCGCTGGCGCGAGCTCGACACCAAGGAGAAGCTCACCGGCCGCCTGCAGCTGAGCTGCGACGCGACCACGCTCAGCGGCGAGTGGCGCTCGCCGGACGGCACGAAGAAGCTGCCGGTCAGCGCGCGAGCGATCAAGGACGACCAGTACAACGTCGCACGCAAGGCTGGACTGAAGGCGACCGTGGCCAAGACCGAGAAGATCGGCGCCTTCCGCTACGAGGTGCTGAACTTCCCGGAGGCCGGCGGCGCGGGCAACCTCGGCGTGCGACTGGTCGGCTCGACGCCGGGTATCGCGGCGCTCAACGCCACGTTGTGGACGCAGTCGGTGGACGCTGTCCTCGAGCACGTGGAATGCGTCGCGCAGGGGCGCCGCGATCGCGGCCCGGAGGCGGGCTACGAGTCCTCGCAGAGCCTGAGCGTCGCCGCGTGGAACGCCAGCTTCGTGGTCATCGATACGCACGCCGAGGGCTATTGCGGCGGTGCCCATCCCTGGCACGGCGACGGCTACAGGACCTACCGCGCCGACACGGGCGCCGCGGTCGATGTCCAGCAATGGATCCTGCCCACGCTGCGTGACGAGATCCCGTCGGACTCGCGGCTCGGGCGACTGCTGATGAAGACCTACAAGGGCGAGGGCAACGGCGCCGTCGACGCCGAATGCCTGACCGAAGTCCGCTGGCGCGGCGACTCGATCCATCCCGAGGTCGGCCACCTGGTCTTCCACACCCAGGCGTCCTACGCGATGACGCCCTGCGCCGAGGACGTGTCGCTGCCGCTGAGCGCGGTACAGCCCTTCCTGACGCCGGCGGGTCGTGACGCACTGAAGGCCTTCCGCTGATCGCGCCGCGTCGCCGCGACGCGTCATGTCTCCCCCAAGATCCCCCCAGGAACTCAGGATTTTCCGAGGAATACGTCAGTCCTATGCTGCTTTCCCGCGCGCGCGGCCCGAGCCGCCCCCGAGAGGCTGATAGGGTGCGCGCCTGATCCGAGCGGACGATCCACGTCCGCCACACCGACCACGAGGGAGAGAACCGACATGCTGATCTGGGGATCCAAGGGCGCCGTCGCCGACCTGGGCGTGCAAGCCCACCACCACTGCCAGACCTGCGAGCGCGAGCGACCGTTCAAGCTGGCGCTCCAGTACAAGATCCATCACCTGTACCACGTGTTCCAGTGGGTCTCCAGCAAGAAGTACCTGCTGGTCTGCGACGTCTGCCAGCGCGGCGCCGAGCTGCCCGCCAAGGAGGTCGAGCCCAAGCTGACCAAGAACCCCATCCCGGCGACCCAGCGCTTCGGCTGGCTGGGCCTGGTCCTCGTGATCGGCGCGCTGGGGGTGTACGGGAAGATCGCCTCCGACGGCCGCAGCCATCACGTCACCGACTACACCGCCGCGCCGGCCGTGGGCGACCTCTACGTCATCGACCTGAACAAGCTGACCGGCGAGGCGGGCTCGACCTACGGCGTGATCCGCGTGAAGCAGGTCGCCGACGACAAGCTGGAGCTGGAGATGCCGCACGTCGGCTACAACAAGGTCCGCGGCGCGGAGCGCGACATCGGGGACGCGAGCAAGTTGAATGGCGCCGGTTACTTCGAGGACAAGACCGTCTCGGTTCCGCTCACGACCGTCCAGGTCTGGGCCCAGCAAGGCGCGATCCACGACATCGAGCGTCATTGATCGTCATCGATCGCCGCCGAGCCTCCAGGCGCGCGCCGTGAGGCGCGCCATGCCGTCCTGGAGCGCCCGCCCGGACGCCCGGTGGCGGCGCGCCCGGAACGCCGGACCGCTCACTGCGGCGTCACCAGCTTCAGGCCGATGATGCCGGTGGCAATCAGGCCGATGCAGGCGAGTCGCGCCAGGGAGGCGGACTCGCCCAGCAGCACCATGCCCGCGATCGCGGTGCCGACCGCGCCGATGCCGGTCCAGATCGCGTAGGCGGTCCCCACGGGCAGGTGCTTGAGCGCCAGCCCCAGCAGCACCACGCTGACCGTCATCGCCGTCACCGTGCCCACCGTCGGCCACAGCCGGGTGAAGCCCTCGGTGTACTTCAGGCCCACGGCCCAGCAGATCTCGAACAGTCCGGCAAGGAACAGGATTCCCCACACCATCGCTCACTCCTTCATCGGGTTGTCGTCGCGGACGCGTCGCGCCGCCCATGCGGTCGTCGCGCCATCGCCGCGACGTCTCGAAGGCCCGGACTGTATGTTTCCTGAACTGATGGATAAAGTCAGAACCCTTCAGGACTTCTGACAGGTCGCTTCCCGCGCCCTCCCCGGCCATGGCCTTCGATCTCGACAACCTGCGCGTCTTCCTGGCCGCCATCGATCACGGCTCGTTCTCCGCAGCGGCACGGGCGCTGGGACGAGTGCCCTCGGCGGTCAGCATGACCATCGCCAACCTCGAGGCGCAACTCGACCTGAGCTTGTTCGACCGTACCGGCCGCGAGCCGGTGGCCACGCCGCAAGGGCTCGCGCTGGTGCCCCAGGCGCGGCGCATCGCCGAGCAGCTCGGCCAGCTCAACCGCCATGCGCTGTCGATGACGCAAGGCCTGGAACCCACGCTGGTCATCGCCGTCGTGCCGGAGCTCGTGGCCGCCACCCCCTGGAGCGACGCGCTCGGGACCTTGTCGGCCGAGTTCCCGCTGCTGGAGGTCGAGGTGCTGACCGCGCCGCAGGCCGACGCGCTGGCCATGCTGAAATCCGGCCGCGCGCATCTGGCGCTGGTCTTCGAGCGCCAGGGCCTGGATCCCGCCGAACGCTTCCAGGAGGTCGCCCGCGAGACCCTGCTCGCGGTGGTCGCCGCCTCCCACCCGATGCTCGCTCGCGCGACCACGAGCGCGCTGCGCGACGAGGACCTCATCGGCGAGCGCCAGATCCTGGTCGCCGGCCGCGACGCCTGCGACGTGGACAAGCGGATCTCGGTCTCGCGCACGCAGTGGCGGACCGACAGCCCGGTGGCGGCGCTGCGTCTGGTGTCGGCGGGACTGGGTTGGGCCTGGCTGCCGTCGGGCTTCGTGCGCGGGGCGCTGGCCTCGGGCGAGCTCGTGCAGATCCCGGCCGGCAACTTCACGACGGCCTTGCAGCTCTACGTCGACGTGGCCTGGACACAGAACCGCCCGCTGGGCCTGGCGGCGCGGCGCTTCGTCGAGCTGATGGGCGCCAGCGCCACGCTCAGCGGTAGCGCTCCGGATCCGGCGAATCCGTCGGCTGCGCGATCACGCGCCGGAAAGCGGCGCTCATCGGCAACTTCAGGTTGATGCCGGTCGGCGGCAACGGGGACTCGAACCAGCGGCGGTAGATCGCGTGGATCTCGCCGCTGCGGTACAGCGACACCAGCACCTCGTCCACCATGGACTTGAACAGCGGATCGTCGCGGTTCAGGCCGATCGCGTAAGGCTCGACCGTCAACGCGCGCTCGGACAGCACGTAATCGCCGGGCGACACGCCGTTGCCCTGCTGCGCCAGCAGGCTGCGGATGATGACGTCGTCCATCATGAAGGCGTCGGCGCGGCCGCTGCGCAGCAGCTGGAACGCGTCCGGATCATCCAGCCCCGCGACGATGCGGATGCCCAGCCCCTGCTGCTCGTTGATCTTGGCCAGGTACTGGATGCTGGTCGTGCCGATGGTGCTCACCACCGGACGGCCGCGCAGGTCGGCCAGGCTCTCGGCCCGCTCGCCCTGGCGCGTCATCAACCGGGTCTCCGCCACGAAGATCGTCAGCGAGAAGGCCTGGTTGCGGGCCCGCTCGGCGGTGTTGGTGGTGATGCCGCACTCCATGTCCAGGGTGCCGTTGGTGACCATGGGCATGCGGGTCGCCGAGCCCACCGCCACGCGGCGCACCTCCAGGTCCGGCAGCTTCAGGCGTGTGCGCAGCGAGGCGATGACGCGCTCGCAGAGCTCCACCGAGTAACCCGTGGGCCGCAGCTGCGCGTCCAGATAGGAGAACGGGGCCGATGCGGGCCGGTAGCCGATGACGATGACGCCGGTCTCGCGGATGCGCGTCAGCGTCGGCCCCTCCGCGGGCTGGGCGGTGCGCAGCGGCGCGGAGGCCGAGGCGGGCGCCGCCTGCGCGGGCGCGGCGCCCAGGAACGTCGTCAGCACGAGGGCCGACGCGAGGATCCGTGAGCGCAGCGCGGTCATCGATCAGCCCTCGCCGCCGGGTTCGCCGCCGTCGCGCGCCTCGGCATCCAGGCGCCGCAGCTCGTCGAGCCGCGCGCCGATCTTGATCTCCAGTCCGCGCGGCACCGGCTCGTAGAAGCGCTGGTCCTCGAGGCCGTCCGGCAGGTACTGCTCGCCCGCCACGTAGGCGCCGGGGAAGTCATGCGCGTAGCGGTAGGCCTTGCCGTAGCCGAGCTCCTTCATGAGCCGGGTCGGCGCGTTGCGCAGATGGACCGGCACTGGTCGCGACGCGTCCTGCTTGATGAGCGCCCGCACATTGTTGTAGGCGTTGTAGACGGCGTTCGACTTCGGGGCGATCGCCAGATAGACCACCGCCTGCGCCAGCGTCAGCTCGCCCTCGGGCGAGCCCAGTCGCTCGTAGGTCTCGGCCGCGTCCAGGCACAGACGCAGCGCGCGCGGGTCGGCGTTGCCGATGTCCTCGCTGGCCATGCGGATCAGGCGTCGCGTGATGTAGCGCGCATCGACGCCGCCATCGAGCATCCGCACCAGCCAGTACAGCGCCGCGTCCGGATTGGAGCCGCGCACCGACTTGTGCAGCGCCGAGATCACGTCGTAGAACTGGTCTCCGCCCTTGTCGTAGCGACGCAGCTGCTCGCCCAAGGTGCGCTCGAGCAGCGCCTCGTCGATCTCGGCCGTGCCGGCCGGCGTCAGCTGCGCGACCGTCTCCAGCGTGTTGAGCACCCGGCGCGCGTCGCCGTCGGCATAGCCGATCAGGCGCAGCGTGGCGGCCTCGGTGATGGGAGGCGCGCCGAGCGCCGCGCGACCGCGCGCGAGCAGCTCCCGCATGTCCTGCTCGTCGAGCGACTTCAGCACGTGCACCGTCGCCCGCGACAGCAGCGCCGAGTTGACCTCGAAGGACGGGTTCTCCGTCGTCGCGCCGATGAAGCTGAACAGCCCCGATTCGACGTGCGGCAGGAAGGCGTCCTGCTGCGCCTTGTTGAAGCGATGCACCTCATCGACGAAGACGATGGTGCGGCGCCCCTGCCCGGCCGCGACCTCGGCGCGCTCGACCGCCTCGCGGATGTCCTTGACGCCGCCCAGCACGGCCGAGATCGCGATGAACTGCGCGTCGAAGAACTGCGCCATCAGGCGCGCCAGCGTGGTCTTGCCGACACCCGGCGGCCCCCACAGGATCATCGAGTGCGGCCGGCCGCTCTCGAGCGCGACGCGCAGCGGCATGCCGTCACCCAGCAGATGGCGCTGGCCGACGACCTCGTCGAGTTTGCGGGGCCGCAGCCGCTCGGGCAGCGGCGCATGCGCGCCGGGCGCGGCGGCGGAACCGGGGACCGGCACGGGGGCGAACTCGTCCGGGAACAGGGAAGCGTTGCTCATCGACGTGAGGCCAGGACGATCAGGCGTGCCAGAGCCGGGAAGAGACGATCAGAAGGGACGAAGATCAGCGGGGCGACGCGAGAAGTGGTGGCGGGGTCGCCGCGGGTTCAGGGCTGCTGGGGCGCCTGCTGGCGCACGACGTCGACACCGGTCGGCGGCGTGAAGCGGAAGCGCTCGGCGGGAACCTTGGCGTTGACCTCGACCGCGCTGAACTGCATCACCGAATGTTGGCCGAAGCCGTCGATGATCTCCAGCGCCGACAGCTCGCGGCCCTTGAAGCCCAGGCGCAGGCTCTGCAGCCCGGCGCCCTCGCGCTTGGGCGTGGCCTGCACCCACTCGACACCGCCGACCGCCGGCTGCGCCTTCAAGGTGAAATCCTTGGACAGGTCGCCACCGGCGAGCAGCGCGACCGGGGTCGCGCCCAGCGCCTGGTCCATGTTGCGGACACTGGCCTGCATGAGATCCGGGTCGTAGACCCAGACTTCCTTGCCGTCGCCGACGATGACCTGGTCCGAGGGCTTGCCGTAGGTGAAGCGGAACTGGTTCGGGCGCTGAAACTCGAAGCTGCCGGTGCTCGTCTTCTTGCGCTTGCCGTCCGGCGAGGTGACCGTCTGGGTGAAGCTGGCGCGGCCGCTCTTGACCTCGCTGACGAAGCTCTGCAGCGCGGAAACGCCGTCGGCATGGGCCATCGCGGCCGTGCCGGCCAGCACCAGGGCGGCCAGGGCGCGCACGGCCCGGGACCGGGTCGATGGGATCGGATGGGTCATGGGGAAGTTCACTCCTCGCTCCGGGGCGGGATGATGTCGCGGTTGCCGTTGGTGGCCATGGAGGACACCAGGCCGGATTTCTCCATCTGCTCCAGCAAACGGGCGGCCCGGTTGTAGCCGATGCGCAGATGGCGCTGCACCAGCGAGATCGACGCCCGCTTGTGCTGCAGGACCACCGCCACCGCCTGGTCGTACATCGGGTCGGACTCGCCGTCGCCGCCGGCGGTCAGGCCGGGCAGCCCGTCGCCACCACCGTCGCCATCGAGCACGCCGCCCTCGAGGATGCCCTCGATGTAGTTGGGCTCGCCGCCCTGTTCCTTCAGGTACTCGACCACGCGGTGCACCTCGTCGTCGCTGACGAAGGCGCCGTGCACGCGCACCGGCAGCCCGGTGCCCGAGGCCATGTAGAGCATGTCGCCCATGCCCAGCAGCGCCTCGGCGCCCATCTGGTCCAGGATGGTCCGCGAGTCGATCTTGCTCGAGACCTGGAACGACAGACGCGTCGGGATGTTGGCCTTGATCAGACCGGTGATGACGTCGACCGAGGGGCGCTGCGTCGCCAGGATCAGGTGGATGCCGGCCGCGCGGGCCTTCTGCGCCAGACGCGCGATCAGCTCCTCGATCTTCTTGCCGACCACCATCATCAGGTCGGCCAGCTCGTCGATGACGACGACGATGTGGGGCAGCCGATCCAGCGGCTCCGGCTCCTCGGGTGTGAGGCTGAACGGGTTGGGGATCTTCTCCTCGCGCTCGGCGGCGTCGTTGATCTTCTTGTTGTAGCCGGCCAGGTTGCGCACGCCCATCTTGGACATGAGCTTGTAGCGCCGCTCCATCTCGTTGACGCACCAGTTCAGCGCGTTGCCCGCCTGCTTCATGTCGGTGACCACGGGCGCCAGCAGGTGCGGGATGCCCTCGTAGACGCTCATTTCCAGCATCTTCGGGTCGATCAGGATCAGGCGGACGTCACGGGCCTCGGCCTTGTAGAGCAGCGACAGGATCATCGCGTTGATGCCCACCGACTTGCCCGAACCGGTCGTGCCGGCCACCAGGCAGTGCGGCATCTTGGCCAGGTCGGCCACCACCGGCAGACCGACGATGTCCTTGCCCAGGCCCATGGTCAGCGAGGACGACGCGTCCGCGTAGACCTGCGAGCCCAGGATCTCGGACAGGCGGATGGTCTGGCGGCGCGCATTGGGCAGCTCCAGCGCCATGTAGTTCTTTCCCGGGATGGTCTCGACGACACGGATGGACGTGAGGCTCAGCGAGCGCGCCAGGTCCTTGGCCAGACCCAGGATCTGCGAGCCCTTCACGCCGGTCGCCGGCTCGATCTCGTAGCGCGTGATCACCGGGCCGGGCGAGGCCGCCACCACCCGCACCTCGACGCCGAAGTCCTTCAACTTCTTCTCGATCATGCGGCTGGTCATTTCCAGCGACTCGGGCGTGACCGTCTCGATGCGGGGAGGAGGCGCGTCCAGCAGGTCGACCTGCGGCAACTTGGCGTCGCTCGGGTCGGTGAACAGCGTCTGCTGGCGTTCCTTGATGACGCGCGTGGACTTGGGGACCTCGACCACCGGCGGCTCGATGACGATGGGGATGTGGTGCTCTTCCTCGATGTGGCGCTCGACCTCGACGACGGCCTCGCGCTCGCGCTTGGCCTCCTTGCCGACGCGCTTGTCCTCGGCGATCTCGCGACGCGATTCGCGCTTCTCGCGCAGGCCCTCGATGCCGGTGCCGATCAGCTCGGCCAGACGCAGCCACGAGAACTTCAGCGCCAGCGACACGCCCGCGACCAGCACGGCGATCCACACCACGCCGGAACCGGCGAAGCCCAGCAGCTTCATGCTGGCCGGGCCCAGCAAATAGCCCAGCACGCCGCCGGCGTGACCGGGCAGATGCGCCTCCCAGCGATAGAGGCGGGTCCATTCGAGCGCGCAGCTCGCGGCCAGCAGCAGCAACAGGCCGGCCAGCGTGGGCAGACGGTCCTTGACCGACGGGACGATGCTGTCGTCGGCGCGAAGCAGCCGAGCCAGCCCGCTGAGCCACGAGCGCAGCGACACCAGCATCAGCCACCAGCAGGAATAGCCGAAGCCGAACAGCAGCAGGTCGGAGATCCAGGCGCCGAGCGCGCCGACGCGGTTGTGCGTCAGCGCCTGGCTGCCGGCGGTGCTGAAGGCGGCGTCCGCGCGGTCATGGCTGACCAGCGCGAGCAAGACCAGGCACCACACGAGACCGCTGGCCAGCAGCCACAGGGGCGTGCGCAGCGGACTGGCCGGAGTCGGCGCGGCCGCCGGCGGCTTGGCCGCCTTCTTGGGTTTGCGCGCCGGCGCGGGGCGCTCGGTGGCGGCGTCGTCGCCGCCCAGCAGGGAACCGGGAAAACTCATCCCGCGATTGTGACGCACAAGCCCCGCGCTTCAGGCGCGGGGTCGGGTCGCATGGTGAAGATTCGTTGGTCGCCGCGCCAGGGAGCGGCGGGCGACCGCGGGGCCGCGCTCAATCGTGCTGCAGCCGTTCCTTGATGACCACGGAGCCGTTCTCGAGCGTCTCGATGACGCCCTTGTCCTCGAGGTCCTTCATGACGCGGCTGACCATCTCGCGCGACGCGCCGACGACCTTGGCCATGTCCTGGCGCGACACCTTGCCACGGATGATCTTCACGCCCTTCTCTTCCTCGGCCATGTCGAGCAGCGTGCGCGCCACGCGGCCGTACACGTCGAGCAGCGCGAGCGACTCGATCTGGCGGTCGGCGTTGCGCAGACGCGCGACGAGGCCACGCAGGATGCCGTAGGCGAGCGACGAGGGTTCGGGGAGGCCGCGCGCGAAATCGGCGCGGCCGAGCACCAGCATGTCGGTCTGCACTTCCGCGCGGACCGTGGCCGAGTGCGGCTCGTTGTCGATGAGGCTCATCTCGCCGACGTAGTCGCCGGGCTGCAGCACCGCGAGGATCACCTCGCGGCCGCGGCTGTCGGCGGTCAGCACGCGGGCACGGCCGTTCAGCAGGATGAACAGAGCGTTGGACTTGGTGCCCTGCTCGACGATCAGCTCGCCACGTTTGAAGCGCCGCTTGACGACGCTGTCGGCGATGGACTGGGCCTGGTCGGCGGTCAGCAGGGAAAACAACGGGACCCTGCGGATCAGATCCAAGTTGGACAACATGGCCATGAAGCGGTCACTCCTGTCGGGGGTTAGGGTCAATCGAGGTCGAGAGGATGGCAGAGGGACCCGCCACCTAGAATGGATGCATTGTGCCAATTTGTTCACGGTTGTTCATAGGGTTTAGGCCGTAGCCTTCCGACCCTTGCGTTCGACCCCGAACTCCCCATCTCCGAGCCATGAGCCCCACCACCCGCCACGCCCAACTCCTGATCCTCGGCTCCGGCCCCGCCGGCTACACCGCCGCCATCTACGCGGCCCGCGCCAACCTCAAGCCGCTGCTGGTCACCGGCATGGCGCAAGGCGGCCAGTTGATGACGACCACCGAGGTCGACAACTGGCCGGCCGACGTGATGGGCGTGCAGGGTCCCGAGCTGATGCAGCGCTTCCAGGAACATGCCGAGCGCTTCCAGACCGAGATCGTCTTCGACCACATCAACACGGTCGACTTCTCCAAGCGCCCCTTCACGCTGACCGGTGACAGCGCCGTGTACACGGCGGACGCGGTGATCCTGGCGACCGGTGCCTCGGCGCAATACCTGGGCCTCCCGTCCGAGGAGTCCTTCATGGGCCGCGGCGTCAGCGCCTGCGCGACCTGCGACGGCTTCTTCTATCGCGAGCAGGAAGTCTGTGTCGTCGGCGGCGGCAACACCGCGGTCGAGGAGGCGCTGTACCTGTCCAACATCGCCAGCAAGGTCCACCTGATCCACCGCCGCGACAAGTTCCGCGCCGAGCCCATCCTGGTCGACAAGCTGATGGACAAGGTCAAGGCCGGCAAGATCGAGCTGCACGTCTTCCAAACGCTCGACGAGGTGCTGGGCGACGCCAGCGGCGTCACCGGCGTGCGCATCAAGAGCACGCAGGACGGCACGACGCGCGACATCAAGCTGCAGGGCTGCTTCATCGCCATCGGCCACAAGCCCAACACCGACATCTTCGCGGGCCAGATCGAGATGAAGGACGGCTACATCCGCACGAAGAGCGGCCTGGAAGGCTTCGCCACGATGACCAGCGTGCCCGGCGTGTTCGCCGCCGGCGACGTGCAGGACCACGTCTACCGCCAGGCCATCACCAGCGCCGGCACCGGCTGCATGGCCGCCCTGGACGCACAGCGCTTCCTCGAGCAGGAAAGCGCCTGATCGGCGCGGCGCGGAACCGCCGCGCCCCGCGACCGGCCCGCCTTTGCGCGGGCCGCTTGTTTCCTGCTACACTCGCGGTCTTTCTTGCGCCGACATCCTGTGAAGGAATTCGACGCGGGGAAAATGGGATACCGCCACCCTATGGCGAGGTGAGGCCGCCACCCGCGGCTCGGCATTGAGGCCGGGGCGAATGGGTTGGTCGCCGGATGACAAGTATCGGAGTGTCCTCATGGCACGCGTCTGCGAAGTCACGGGCAAGAAGCCCATGGTCGGAAACAACGTTTCCCACGCCAACAACAAAACCAAGCGCCGGTTCCTCCCGAACCTGCAATATCGTCGTTTCTGGGTCGAGAGCGAAAACCGCTGGGTCCGTCTGCGCATCAGCAATGCCGCGCTGCGACTGATCGACAAGAACGGCATTGACGCCGTGCTGGCCGACCTGCGTGCCCGCGGTCAAGCCTAATCACTGAACCAGGAGCGACACCATGGCATCCAAAGGCGGACGCGAAAAGATCAAGCTGGAATCCACTGCCGGCACCGGTCATTTCTACACCACCAACAAGAACAAGAAGACCACGCCCGAAAAGCTGGAATTCATGAAGTTCGACCCCAAGGCACGCAAGCACGTGCTGTACAAGGAAACCAAGCTGAAGTAATTCAGCCGGTCGGCGGATCCCGCATCCGCCCCCTTGAAAGACAAAACCCGCCTCTCGGCGGGTTTTTCTTTTGGCGGATCGCCTCGCATGCAGACATCCGCCGAGCGGTGCCTGCACGGACCACCCAGGGCTCAACGCGAGGCGCGCTCGATGCCCTGTTTGCCTAGCAGATCCTTGGCGAACCAGTCGTCCAGCATCTTCTTCTCGTAGCGCAGCGGCTCACTCTCGAAGTAGCGGTTGGCCGACGAGAGCTGGTAGTTCATGTCCTTGATGCTGGCCTTGCCAGACTTCAACACCTGGCCGTTCTCGCTCAAGGTATAGCTGAACTCCATGCGCGGAATGGTCACCGTGCGCAGCACACGCAGACGCTGCGCCGTCACGCCACGCGGCTCGAGCTCACCCGCCAGGTCCACATCCGTGACCTCGATGGCCAGCTGCTTGCCCGGCAACTCGCGAGCCGCCACCGTCTTGATGTGCTCGGCAAGCTGATTCATCGCGGTCTCGCGATCGCGCGCGTTGTCTCCGATGTCGCTGAAGTTCTCAGGCTTGATGAACTTGACTTCGGCCTGCGCGTGCGCGGCAGCAGCCACCGCCCCCAGCGACAACACCATCAGCCCAGCCCTCAGGCCGCGAACCCACTTCGAGGCAGTCATGGCAATCTCCTTGTGTGACAGTCCCGACAAATTATGGGCGCGCCAATGAAAAAGGGCGCCCGAAGTGGGCGCCCTTTGCATTCGTTCAAACATCAGAGTGATGAGCATCACTCTGTGAGGATGAGACCTCCGCCGATCAGGCGCGAACGGCGCGCAGACCCTGCGCGAAAGCCTTCAGCTCGGCGATGCCGCTTTCCTCGGCCTTGCGGCACCAGGCTTGCAGGTCATGGACCAGCTGCTCAGCCGACACGTTCGTGCGGGTCCACAGCTGACGCAGCTCTTCACGCATCGTGACCAGCTTGTCCAGCACCGGGCTGGCGGCGCGGGCGCCATCCAGCTGCGCCTGATAGGCCGCCGGGATCTTCTCCGCGTCACGGTGCAGCCAGCGCTTGGCGGCCTTGAACTGGTTGAACTTGTCGCTGTGCTGCTCGCCGGCATCCTTCAGCTTGGCCAGCTCGGCCGCGCAGGCGCCACGCAGCTCGCGCGCGTAACGCGCCATCACCTCGTAGCGGTTGGCGATGATCGCCTCCAGCGTGTCCTTGTCGGCCACGGCCTTCAGCTCGCCCGTCTTCATCTGCGGCGCGGTCTTGCGAACCTTGGCCCAGCCGATCATCTCCATCGCGCGGATGTAGCCCCAGCCGATGTCGAACTCGAAAGGCTTGACCGAGAACTTGGCCGACGTCGGATAGGTGTGGTGGTTGTTGTGCAGCTCTTCGCCGCCAATGATCAGGCCCCACGGGGACACATTGGTCGACGCGTCGGTCGCCTCGAAGTTGCGGTAACCCCAGTAGTGGCCCGCACCATTGATCACGCCAGCGGCCCAGATCGGAATCCAGGCCATCTGCACGGCCCAGACGCTCAGACCGACCACGCCGAACAGCGCGACGTCGATGATCAGCATCAGCGACACCCCCCAGACCGAGCGGCCCGAGTACACGTGACGCTCGATCCAGTCGTCCGGCACGCCGTGGCTGAACTTCTTGATGGTCTCTTCGTTCTTGGCCTCGGCGCGATACAGCTCGGCGCCGCGGGTCATGACGGTCTTGATGCCGCGGGTGACCGGGCTGTGCGGGTCATCCTCGGTCTCGCACTTGGCGTGGTGCTTGCGGTGGATGGCGACCCACTCGCGCGTGACCATGCCGGTGGTCAGCCACAGCCAGAAGCGGAAGAAGTGCGAAGGGATCGGACCCAGGTCCAGCGCCCGGTGCGCTTGGGCGCGGTGCAGGAAGATCGTCACGGCGGCGATGGTGATATGCGTCACCACCAGCGTGAACACCACGATCTGCCACCAGCTGGCGCCGGTCAGGCCATCGCTCAGCCAATTCAGGAGAGCGTCGTGCACGGACATCAAAACGTTCATTAGGTCCTAACCCTGCTCGCGAGGAGCCAGTTGTCGACAAGAAGCCACGATTGTAGGCGAGTCACTCTAGATTTCGCCCACGATCAATGCCCGGAAGGCAGCGGTCTTTTGACGCTTCCGAGCCGGAAGCGCCTTCGGCGTGATCGAGTGGACAACGCGTATTCCCCCGATGTCATCGGGGTTTCCGCGTGTTCGCCATAGGAATTACTTCTTCCGTTCCCAGACGGCGGCGAAGAAGCCGTCGCTCTGATGACGGTGCGGCCACAGGCGCAGATAGCCGTTGTCCGAGAGCGCCGCCGCCTGCGAGGCCTCGACCTGCGCATGCGCCAGCACGTCCTGGGCGGGCAGCAGCGTGAAGTCGGGATGGGCCTCGGCGAAGGCCTGGGCGACGGCCTCGTTCTCCGCGTCCAGCAGGCTGCAGGTCGCGTAGACCAGGCGCCCGCCCGGCTTCAGCATGCGCGAGGCGCTGTTCAGGATCGCGATCTGCTTGTCGTGCAGTTCCTGCACCGAGGTCGGCGACTGGCGCCACTTCAGGTCGGGATTGCGGCGCAGCGTGCCCAGGCCCGAGCACGGCGCGTCGACCAGCACCCGGTCGATCTTGCCCACCAGGCGCTTGACGCGGTCATCGCGCTCGCTGGAGATCTGCACCGGATAGACGTTGGACAGCCCGCTGCGCGCCAGGCGCGGCTTGAGCTTGTCCAGCCGATGCCCCGACACGTCGAAGGCGTACAGCCGACCGGTGTTGCGCATCGCCGCGCCCAGGGCCAGGGTCTTGCCGCCCGCGCCGGCGCAGAAGTCCACCACCATCTCGCCGCGCTTGGCCTCGGTCAGCAGCGACAGCAGCTGGCTGCCCTCGTCCTGCACCTCGACCTGACCGCTGGTGAAGACGTCCAGCTTCTGCAGCGCCGGCTTGCCTTCCAGGCGCAGACCCCAGGGGGAAAACGGCGTCGGCGTCGACTTGAAGCCCTTGGCCTCGAGGGCGGCCTGCACCTCCTCGCGCTTGGCCTTCAGCAGGTTCACGCGCAGGTCCAGAGGAGCCGCCTCGTTCACGGCGTCGGCAAGCTTCCAGAACTCCTCGTCGCCCAGGCGCTGGCGCAGCGGGTCGACCAGCCAGTCCGGCAGGTTGTGGCGCAGCTTCTCGGGCAGCTTGTTGCGGTCGATCTTGGCGACCTGCTTGAGCCATTGCTGCTCCTGGTCGCTCAGGGCGCCACGCAGGAAGGCCTCGTTGCCGGCCCAGGCGAGGATCGCCAGCCGGCGGGCCATCGGACCGTGCCCGGACTGGGCCAGGTGCTGCCACAGCGGGCGCTTGCGCAGCACGGCATAGGCGGTTTCGGCGAGCGTGTGGCGCTCGCGCTGACCGAGCGCCTTGTTGGCGCGGAAGAAGTCGGAGACCAGGGCGTCGGCCGGCTTGTCGAACAGCAGCAGGCTGTCCACGAGTTCGGCGCAGAGTTCGAGAAGGGCATTAGGATGCATCCCCGGATTATCCCAGGGCTGCCCGCATTCCGGTCCACCCTTGCCCCACACTGCCCCGCTGCCCATGAGCGACGCCTCCTCCCGCCCCACCGTTTCCACTGCCGCGCCCGACGCGAACGCCCATGGCGCCGGCGATCCGCTCGCCCCGCTGCCCGATACTCGCCCCGGCCGCTACCGGCACTACAAGGGCGGCGAGTACGAGGTCCGCGGCGTCGTGCGGCACAGCGAGACCCTGGAGGCGCTGGTGCTCTACGCCCCGCTCTACAACGACAGCGGCCTGTGGGTGCGCCCTTACGACATGTTCTTCGGCGACGTCGTCATCGACGGCGTGCGCCAGCCCCGCTTCGCCCGCCTGCCCGACTGACCACCCCGCCCCGGAAGCCCCCCGCCCATGCCGCTGTTCCACCAGATCAAGCGCCGCCCTCGCCTGCTGATCGGCGCCGCGGTCGGCGCACTGTTGGCGGCGGCCTGGCCCGAGGGACTGGCCTGGCACACCCGGGCGCTGATGGGCTGGAGCGCCGGCGTCTGGACCTACCTGCTCCTGCTGGGCTGGATGATGTTCCGGACCGATGCCGAGGATGTCGAGGACCAGGCCCGCGCGCTCGCCGACGGCGTGTTCACCGTCCTGGTGCTGGCGATGATCGGCGGCGCCGCGAGCATGGCGGCGATCGTGCTGGAGCTGGCGCAGGTCAAGACCGCCGGGATCATCGGTGGCTGGCCGCATCTGCTGATCGCGTCGGCGACGCTGACCGGATCGTGGCTGCTGCTGCCGGTGGAATTCGCGCTCGCCTACGCGGCGCTGTTCCACAGCGGCAAGCAATCCGCGCATGGCCTGGAATTTCCCGGCGACGACGGCGAC
The DNA here is from genome assembly GCF_001598255.1 of Mitsuaria chitosanitabida ATCC BAA-476 = NBRC 102408. GTDB lineage: Bacteria > Pseudomonadota > Gammaproteobacteria > Burkholderiales > Burkholderiaceae_C > Roseateles > Roseateles chitosanitabidus. The sequence continues at coordinate 109,469 of NZ_BCYP01000027.1, read as the reverse complement.
ACGCCCGACTACCTGGACTTCTTCTACTTCGCCGGCACGGTGGCGGCGACCTCCCAGACCTCGGACGTGGCGGTGAGCTCCCGCCCGATCCGCCGCCTGGTGCTGGTGCAGACCATCCAGGCCTTCGTGTTCAACACGGTGGTGCTGGCGCTGACGATCAACTTCCTGGCCGGCATGCTGGGCTGAGCCCGGCCCCGGAACGCCTCGCGAGGCGCCCGGCTGGTGGCGCGGCCGCCCGGCGCGTTCAACGCGTCCGATGCGCCCGGACGGCGTTCAGACGAAGAGCTGCGTCTCGCCGGCGCGATGCAGGACGCGGGTGCCTTCGATGACCAGCCGGTCCTCCACGAACCAGCGCACCGCGCTCGGATACATGCGGTGCTCCAGCTTGAGCACACGGCCGGCCAGCGCCGATTCGTCGTCCCCGTCCAGCACCGGCACCACCGCCTGCGCGACGATGGGCCCGTGGTCCAGTTCCGCGGTGACGAAGTGCACCGTCGCGCCCGCGGCGCGGCAGCCCGATTCGATCGCCCGCTGATGCGTGTGCAGGCCGGGGAAGGCCGGCAGCAGCGAGGGGTGGATATTGAGCATGCGACCCGCGTAGTGACCGGTGAAGCCCGGCGTCAGGATGCGCATGAACCCGGCAAGCACGACCAGATCGGGGCTGAAGCCGTCGATGACGCGCTGCAGCTCGGCGTCGAAGGCGGCGCGCGCCGCGTCGCCCTTGCCGAAGGCCTTGTGATCGACGACCGCGGTGTCGATGCCGTGGGCCTGGGCGAACGCCAGGCCACCGGCGTCCGGCCGGTTGCTGATCACCGCGGCGATGCGCGCGGGCCATCCCTCGCCGGCGCAGGCCTTCACGATGGCCTCCATGTTGGAGCCGCGGCCGGAGATCAGGATCACGATGTTCTTCATGGGCCGGCAGTGTAGCCAAGGGCAAGGACGCGGCTCGCCCGGCGCGGGGCCGTCGCTCCCTACAATCGCCCTCCCGCCTCGCGTCGCCCTCGCGCGCCTTCCGCCCGCGCGACGAGCGCATCGGGCGCGCCGCAGCCCTTCGCCATGACCGACCAAACGCCCACTCTTTCGCGCCAGCGCGTGCTCTCCGGCATGCGCCCCACCGGTGCGCTGCACCTCGGCCACTACCACGGCGCGCTCAAGAACTGGGTGCGCCTGCAGTCGGCCTACGACTGCTTCTTCTTCGTCGCCGACTGGCATGCGCTGACCACGCATTACCAGCATCGCGAAGGCCTGGAGCAGAGCGTCTACGACATGGTCGTGGACTGGCTGGCCGCCGGCGTCGATCCCGAGCAGGCCACGCTCTTCATCCAGAGCCGCATGCCCGAGCACGCCGAGCTGTTCACGCTGCTGGCGATGAGCACCCCTTCGAGCTGGCTGGAGCGCATGCCCAGCTACAAGGACATGGTCGCGGAGAACCGCGAGCTGGCGACCTACGGCTTCCTCGGCTACCCGCTGCTGCAGGCGGCCGACATCCTGATCTACAAGGCCGCCTTCGTGCCGGTGGGCGAGGATCAGGCGCCGCACGTCGAGGTCACCCGCGAGGTGGCGCGGCGCTTCAACCATCTGTACCGCCCGCACCAGGCGCCCCTGCTGCCCGAGCCGCAGGCGCTGATGACCGAGACCTCGCGCCTGCCCGGTCTGGACGGCCGCAAGATGAGCAAGACCTACGGCAACGCGATCGCGATGCGCGACGCGCCGGAAGTCGTGGCCGAGAAGGTGCGCCGCATGCCCACCGATCCGCAGCGGGTACGCCGCGGCGATCCGGGCGAGCCCGAGCGCTGCCCGGTGTGGTCGCTGCACAAGGTCTACACCGACGGCGACACGCGCGCCTGGGTCGAGGCCGGCTGTCGCGGCGCGGGCATCGGCTGCCTGGACTGCAAGCAGCCGCTGATCGACGCGATCCATGACGAGCAGGCCCCGTGGCGCGAGCGCGCCGAGGCGCTGCTGGCCGATCCGAAGAAGGTCCACTGGATCGTCGAGGTCGGCACGGAACGTGCCCGTGCGGTGGCGCGCAAGACGCTGCGCGAGGTGCGCGGCGCGATGGGACTGGACTACTGATCGATGGCTGGCATCCATATCACCGACATCGAGTCCGCGATCAACTGGTGGCGGCAGCGCGAGCCCGGCGACGGCGTCACGCTGGTGCCGCAGCTGCGCGCGCTGGCCGAGGTCTACGCGCTGATGGTCTTCCATCACGAGACCGAGTGCGACGAGGACTCCATGCCCGAGCGGGCGCGCGACGCCTGGCTGGCCTGGTACGACACCACGCCGGACGCCCCCTGCATCGCGATCTGCTCGACCAGCCAGGGCGACGAGCTGTGCAAGGGCTGCGGCCGCAGCTTCGACGAGGTGCAGAACTGGCCGGTCTTCACGCCCGGCGAGAAACGCGCCACCTGGCGCCGCATCACGATCGAGGCCACCGCCTGGCGCTTCAACCGCTACGCGGAGCGGGCGATCGAGAAGGACCGCGCTTGAATCCTCGTCTGCAAAGCCTGCGCCAGATCCTGCCGCTCGCGTGGCCTGTGTTCATCGGGCAACTGGCCGTTCTGGCCTACTCGACCATCGACACCCTGCTGGTGGCGCGCCACTCGGCGACCGACCTGGCGGCGCTGGCGGTGGGCTCGGCCGTCTACACCTCGGTCTTCGTCGGCCTGATGGGCGTGGTGCTGGCGATCTCGCCCTTGGCGGGCCAGCTCTTCGGGGCCAAGCGCATCACCGAGGCTGGCGACAGCCTGCACCAGGCCGCCTGGCTGGCGATCTTCCTGACGGTGATCGGCGAGATCATCCTGTGGTTCCCGCAGCCCTTCCTGGCGTTGTCGCACGCCGAGGGCGAGATCGCCGCCAAGGTGCGCGACTACCTGCGCATGCTGGGCATCGCGCTGCCGGCGGCCCTGCTGTTCACCGCGTATCGCGGCTTCAACACGGCGGTGTCGCGCCCCAAGGCGGTGATGGCGCTGCAGATCGGCGGGCTGGCGCTGAAGTTCCCGGCCAGCGCGCTGCTGATCGGCGGCTTCACCCTGGGCCCGCTGCACGTGCCCCCGCTGGGCGCCGTCGGCTGCGCGATCGCCACCGCGATCGTGATGTGGAGCCAGCTGCTCATCGCGCTGCAGGTGCTGCGACGCGATCCGTTCTACGCGGGCTTCGGATTCGGGACGGGCGGCCTGCATCGGCCGCGCAAGGAGACGTTGACGCGGCTGCTGAAGCTGGGCATCCCGATGGGCGCGTCCGTGCTGATCGAGGTCACCGGCTTCACCTTCATGGCGATCTTCATCGCGCGACTGGGGACGACGCCGGTGGCGGGTCATCAGCTCTGCGCCAACCTGGTGGCGATGATGTTCATGCTGCCGCTCGCGCAGGCCAACGCCTGCAGCACGCTGGTGGCGCAGGCGCTGGGCGCGCGCGACTACGCGGCGGCGCGGCGACTGGGCTGGCATGGACTGGAGATCGCGCTGGCGATCGCCTTCGTGCTGGGCGCGCTGATCTTCTCGCTGCGCGGGCAGGTGCTGGGGCTCTACACGAACGACGCCGCCATCATCGCGGCCGCCCTGCCCTTGCTCGGCTGGGTATGGCTGTTCCACGTCGCGGACGCGGGGCAGACGGTGTCCGCCTTCGTGCTGCGCGCGCATCACATCGCGACCATGCCGATGGTGATCTACGCCTTCGCGATCTGGGGATTGGGCTTGGGCGGGGGCTACTGGCTGGCCTTCGGCGAGCACGACATCGCACTGCCCAGGCTCATGCAAGGCGCAATGGGATTCTGGAGCGCCGCCTCGGTCGGACTCGCGGCCGCGGCGACCGGGCTGGGCCTCCTGCTGGCGCTGGTGCATCGGCGGGAAGTGCCTCGCCATCGGGACTGAGTCACTGCCACGCTCCCACCCTCACCCCTGCCCTCTCCCGCCCCGCGGGAGAGGGGGAAGGCAGCCTCGCTCGCCGGCTTGCGGGAGAGGGGGAAGGCAGACTCGCTCGCCGGCTTGCGGGAGAGGGGGAAGGCAGACTCCCTCGCCCGCTTGCGAGAGAGGGGGAAGACAGGCTCCCTCGCCCGCTTGCGGGAGACGGGGAAGGCAGACTCCCTCGCCCGCTTGCGGGAGAGGGCTGGGGTGAGGGTCTTCGGGCTCGCGTCAGTCCAACGGCAGCGTGATGACGAAGCTGCTGCCCCCGCCCTCACGGGGATCACACCGCACCGACCCCTGATGCGCCAAGGCGATCTGCCGGACCAGGCTCAGACCCAGCCCCACCCCCCCCGACACCTCCGCATGCCCCGGCATCCGGAAGAACGCCTCGAAGATCCGCTCGCGCATCGGCTCGGGCACGCCCGGGCCGCGATCGCAGACCTGGATCTCGACCTGCGACTGCCCCGCGCGCCGCAACTTCACCTCGACGTCCGGTCCGCCGTAGCGGCGCGCGTTCTCCAGCAGATTGCGCAGCGCGCGGCGGATCAGGCGCTCGTCGCCTTGGATGATCACGTGCTCCAGCCCAGGCTCGACCTCGAGCTCGGCGCTCGCCCGCGCGGCTGATTCCGCCGCCACGGCGACCAGGTCCACCCGCTCGGGCCGCAGCGACTGCGCGCCGCCTTCGAGCCGGCTGGCCAGCAGCACTTCCTCGACCAGCGCATCCAGCTCGGCGATGTTGGTGTTGATCTCCAGCCCCAGCCGCGCGCGTTGCGCCGGCGAGGCATCCTCCAGCATCGCGAACGCCATCTTCAGCCGCGCCAGCGGCGAGCGCAGCTCGTGGCTCGCGTTGGCCAGCAGGCTCTTGTGCGAGCGCAGCAAGGTCTCGATCTGCTCGGCGGCACGGTTGAAGCTGCCCGCCAGCGCGGCCACCTCGTCCTTGCCGTTGTCCTGCACGCGGAAGCCCAGGTCGCCGGAGCCGAACTGCTCCATGCCGGACTTGAGCGATTCGAGCCGGCGCGTCAGCCGACGCACCACCGGGTAAGCCCCGCCGGCCACGGCCAGGAAGAGCACGGCCAGCAGCACGGCCAGCGCCTCGCCGCTCGGGCGAGGAATCCAGCCCGGGAACCACGACGCGTTGGTCGCGTCCTCGCGGCGCTGCTGCTCCAGCCGCTCCAGCATGCGCTGGCGGATGGATTCGGTTTCAGGACGGGTATCGGGCTTGGCCGCGCGCGGGCGCTCGCCCGCCTCGGGCGGCGGACCACCCGGGCCGCCGAACAGCGGATCACGCCCCTCGAAGCGGCGAGCGCCGCTCGCGCGGCCGTCGGGACCGAAGGCGGGCTGCCCCGCGGGCGCGGATGCGCCCGGCGGGCGCGCGAGTCTCAGGAACAGCAGGTGGCGACCGTCATCCAGCGGAATGCGCTGGATGCGCGAACCGGGCAGATCCTCGCGGCGCTCGAACATCGGCGAGGCGCCGATGCGCTTGCCCCGCGCGTCCTCGAGCGCCAGGGCCATGCGCAGACGCTGGCCCCAGTCCTCGATCGCGTCGGACTGCTCGTCCACCGAGGCGGTCGGCGGCGGCAGCGCGCGCTGCACCAGCACGGCCATCGCCACCAGCCGCTCGGAGGCGGCCTGCTCGAAGGTACCGCGCTCCTGCTCGATGCGGCCCTGGAAGAGCCACGCCGAGCCGAGCGCGAACGCCAGCAACACCACCACGACGGTGATGTAGATCCGCAGATACAGCGCCTTCACTGACTCTTCACTTGATTCGCTGACTTCGATCGATGGGGATGGGCGCTCACTCGAGCCCTTCGGCGTCCTGCTTGCGGGCGAAGACATAGCCCGCGCCACGCACCGTCAGCACGCGTCGCGGGTTCTTCGCGTCGTCCTCGATGACCGAGCGGATGCGCGAGATGTGCACGTCGATCGACCGGTCGAAGGCTTCCAGCGGATGGCCCTTGAGCGCGTCCATGATCTGGTCGCGCGACAGCACCCGGCCCGGGCTCTGCGCCAGCACGACCAGCAGGTCGAACTGGTGGCTGGTCAGGTCGCAGGCGTTGCCGTCCAGGCGCACCTGGCGCGCGGCCAGGTCGATCTCCAGACGGCCGAAGCGCAGCACCTCGTCGCCCATGGCCTGCGGCTCGGTGCGACGCAGCAGCGCCTTCACGCGGGCCTGCAGCTCACGGGGCTCGAAAGGCTTGGGCAGGTAGTCGTCCGCGCCCAGTTCCAGACCGAGGATGCGGTCCATCGGCTCGCCACGCGCCGAGAGCATCAGCACCGGCAGGCGGCGCCAGCGCTTGTCGCCACGCAGTTGTCGGCAGAACTCCAGGCCGTCGCCGTCGGGCAGCATCAGGTCCAGCACCAGCAGCTCGAACTGGCCGTTCTCCAGCTCGGTGCGGCCCTGCGCCAGCGAACCGGCGAAGCTCACCTCGAAACCGGCGCTGCTGAGGTAGTCGCCCAGCATCGCGGTGAGGCGGGCATCGTCGTCGATCAGGAGCAGTCGTGGATTCATCGGGCGTTGCGAGGCGGCCACCGTCCGGGCCAGATCGCCCGGACCGCGCGCCGCGGACTCATCGAAAGTCTGAAGCATAGCCGTCCTCTCGTCGCTCAGCGATCAGTGAAAGGCTTGGGAACGGGATTGTCCGGATTCGCCTGCTGGTTCTGCTTGCGGTCCTTCCAGTGCTCCATGCGGTCCTTCATGTGGGCCTTCATCTGCTCGCGGCGTTGCTTCATCAGCTCGGCGATCTTGGCGCGCTGCTCCGGCGACAGCACGCGGGAGGCATCGATCATGGCCAGGCTCAGGCGCTTGGAGGCCACCTCGCGCTGGGCCGACATCTGCTGGCGCAGCTTCTCGACCGCGTTGGCGTCGACGGTCGGCGCGACGAACAGGGCCTGCATCTGCTCATGCAGCTGGCGCTCGGTGTCGTGCTGGCTCTTCAGGTCGTTGCGGGCCGCGTCGAAGATCTGCTTGATCTGGGCGCGCTGCGCATCGGTCACGCCGGCGTCCTTGAGCAGACGGCCGTCCAGCATGCCCATGGGGTGATGACCCGGGCCGCCACGCATCTCGTGCGGCGGCGGCGGCATGCCGGGACCCGGGGCCGGTTGAGCCTGCGCGGACAGGGCGGCCAGGCTCACCATCGCGGCCAGGCCCATCAACTTCAGGGGGCGGGAGAAGCTCTTGACCATCTCGATCTCCAATTCGTTCGGGGGTGAGGAGATGGTCGCGGGAGGACGTTAGGAGGCCGTGGGTGCGCTGTAAAGATTCTTGAAATGAATCGAAGTCTCTTGACGGCGCCCCCTGCCGAGGACACGAACATTAGCGTGCCCCACCCGCGGGCCGCATGGCCCACAGCGCGTTGAAGGCGAAGTTGGAGAGCAGCACCAGCGCGGTGACGACGGGTTGCGCGAGGTAGGGATGCCATCCCAGGCGCAGCAGCCCCCACAGGCCGATCGCGTTCAGGCCCCAGCCCAGCGCGGCCACGAGCAGATAGCGGGCGAGGTGATGCCCATGCCGCTCCCGCACCTCGAAGGTGAAGCGCGCGTTGAGCGCGTAGCCGACGAGCGCGCCGGCGAAGGCGCCCGCGGTCGAGGCCGGCACCGGGCCCCACTGCGCCGCATGGAGCAGCACCAGCGCGGTGAGGTAGTGCACGGCGGTGGCGACGCCACCGACCAGCACGAAGCGGCCGAAGCGGCCGAGACGACCGAAGCGCCCCGGCGGGCCGAGGTGCTCCGGCCCGTCCGAGCGCCCCAATGACGCGGGGCCCGCGTGGGGCCCCGTGGAGTCGGCGCCCACCCGGGGCTCCGTGTCGCGCGCGTTGCCGCCCACGTGTCGTCGTCGATCAGGTGATCGGCTTGAAGCGCACGCGCTTAGGACGCGCGCCTTCCTCGCCCAGGCGCTTCTTCTTGTCGGCTTCGTACTCGTGGAAGTTGCCGTCGAAGAAGAACCACTGCGAGTCGCCCTCGCACGCCAGGATGTGGGTGCAGATGCGGTCCAGGAACCAGCGGTCATGGGAGATGACCATCGCCGAGCCCGCGAACTCCAGCAGCGCCTCTTCCAGCGCGCGCAGGGTTTCGACGTCCAGGTCGTTGGACGGTTCGTCCAGCATCAGCACGTTGCCGCCCTGGGCCAGGGTCTTGGCCAGGTGCAGACGGCCGCGCTCACCGCCCGACAGCGAGCCCACCAGCTTCTGCTGGTCGTTGCCCTTGAAGTTGAAGCGGCCGATGTAGGCGCGCGAGGGCATCACGAACTTGCCCACGATGATGTTGTCCAGACCGCCGGAGACGTCTTCCCACACGGTCTTGCTGGCATCCAGGCTCTGGCGGCTCTGGTCGACGAAGGCCAGCTTGGCCGTCTTGCCGATCTTGACCGTGCCGCTGTCCGGCTGCTCGACGCCCTGGATCATGCGGAACAGCGTCGATTTACCCGCGCCGTTCGGGCCGATGATGCCGACGATCGCGCCGGCCGGGACCTTGAAGGACAGGTTGTCGATCAGCACGCGGTCGCCGAAGGACTTGGTCACGCCCTCGAACTCGATGACCTCATTGCCCAGGCGCTCGGCGACCGGGATGAAGATCTCGTTGGTCTCGTTGCGCTTCTGGTACTCGACGTCGCTCAGTTCCTCGAAGCGGGCCAGACGCGCCTTGCTCTTGGCCTGACGGCCCTTGGCGTTCGAGCGCACCCACTTCAGTTCTTCCTTCATCGCCTTGGCGCGGGCGTCCTCGGACTTCTGCTCCTGCTCCAGGCGGCGTTCCTTCTGGTCCAGCCAGTCGGAGTAGTTGCCCTTCCAGGGGATGCCGTGGCCGCGGTCCAGTTCCAGGATCCATTCGGCGGCGTTGTCCAGGAAGTAGCGATCGTGGGTGATGGCCACCACGGTGCCGGGGAAGCGCTGCAGGAACTGCTCCAGCCACTCGACCGATTCGGCGTCCAAGTGGTTGGTCGGTTCGTCGAGCAGCAGCATGTCCGGCTTGGACAGCAGCAGGCGGCACAGCGCCACGCGGCGCTTCTCGCCACCGGACAGCACGCCGATGTTGGCGTCCCACGGGGGCAGGTTGAGCGCGTCGGCGGCCAGTTCCAGCTGCAGGTCGGTGTTCTCGGAACCCGCGGCGGCGATGATGGCTTCCAGCTCGCCCTGCTCGGCGGCCAGCGCGTCGAAGTCCGCGCCCTCTTCCGCGTAGGCCGCGTAGACCTCGTCCAGGCGCTTCTTCGCGGCCAGCACGCCGCCGATGCCTTCCTCGACCGCCTCGCGCACGGTCTGGTCCGGGTTCAGCTTGGGCTCCTGCTCGAGGTAGCCGATCTTGATGCCGGGCATCGGGATGGCTTCGCCCTCGATCTCCTTGTCGACGCCGGCCATGATCTTCAGCAGCGTGGACTTGCCCGAACCGTTCAGGCCCAGCACGCCGATCTTGGCGCCGGGGAAGAACGACAGCGAGATGTTCTTGAGGATGTGGCGTTTGGGAGGAACCGTCTTGTTGACGCGGTTCATCGAGAAAACGTATTGAGCCATGGCGTTGGTTGTGCAGCGTTTCGTGGGTGACCGGGGCCGCCCTGGCCCTGCGGACGAGGGCTGGCGGCGTGCATGGGCGCAGAGCCGCCCGGGCAATAGTCACGCATTGTCGCAGCTTCCGCCCATCCCCCTAAACTCGACCGCCCTGCCCACGTTCCCGAGATGACCACCATGCCGCAGCCCTCCCTTTCCGTGCGCTCCGCGCGCCGCTCCGCACCGGGCGTCCTCCGGCGCGCCGGGCTCGCGCCGCTGGCCTTCGGGCTGCTGGCGCTGCTCGCCGCCGGCGCGCAGGCGCAGACCCTGCGCTGGTCCAGCCAGGGCGACATGCAGACCGCCGACCCCCACGCCCAGAACGAGATCATCACCAATGCGATGAACGGGCAGGTCTACGAGCGTCTGGTCTCGCGCGACCGCAACCTGGTCATCGTGCCGGGTCTTGCCACCGAGTGGACGCAGGTCAGTCCCAGGCTGTGGCGCTTCAAGCTGCGCCAGGGCGTGAAGTTCCACGACGGCACGCCCTTCACCGCCGACGACGTGGTGTTCTCGGTCAACCGGGCCAAGGACCCGGCCTCGCAGATCAGCGTCTACGCGGAGGCGGTCGGCACCCCCAGGAAGATCGACGACTACACGGTCGAGTTCCAGCTCGCACAGATCAACCCGATCTTCCTGCAGCACATCGACCTGCTGTTCATCATGAGCCGCAAGTGGAGCGAGACCCACGGCGTGGCCAGGCCGCAGAACTTCAAGGACAAGCAGGAAACCTACGCCGCGACCCATTCGAACGGCACCGGCCCCTACGTCATGACCAGCCGCGAGCCCGGCATCCGCACCACCTTCAAGCGCAACCCGAATTGGTGGGGCAAGTTCGACGGCAACGTGCAGGACGCGGTCTACACGCCCATCGCCAACGACGCGACGCGCCTGGCCGCGCTGGTCTCGGGCGAGATCGACTTCGTGCAGGACCCGTCGCCGCGGGACATCCCGCGCCTGAAGCAGACCGCGGGCGTCAAGGTGCAGGAAGGCGTGGAGAACCGGCTGGTGTTCGTCGGCATGGACCAGGCTCGGGACAAGCTGCTCTACGCCAAGGTGCCGGGCGACAGGAACCCGTTCAAGGACCTGCGCGTGCGCCAGGCGCTGTACCAGGCCATCGACATCAACACGCTGCGCACCAAGCTGATGAACGGGCTGAGCCTGCCTACCGGCGGCGTGACGCCCTCCCCGCTGGGCGCCTACGACGACCCGCAGCTGGAGACCCGGCTTCCGTTCGATCTCGCGGCCGCGCGCAAGCTGATGGCCGACGCGGGCTACGCGAACGGCTTCGAGGTCACGCTCGACTGCACGAACAACCGCTACGTCAACGACGAGCGCATCTGCCTGGCGCTGGCCTCGATGTGGGCGCAGATCAAGGTGAAGGTGAACGTGAACGCGCAGCCGCGCGTGCTGATGTTCCCCAAGCTGGAGAAGCTGGACACCAGCCTCTACCTCTACGGCTGGGGCGGCACCATCACCGATGCCGAGACCGCGATCACGCCGCTGATGCGCAACCGGGGCGAGAAGTCGGTCGGGCAGTACAACTTCGGCAACTGGAAGGACGACAAGTTCGACCAGCTGGCCGCCGCCTCCAGCGGCGAGGCCGATCCGAAGAAGCGCGAGGAACTGGTCAAGGCCGCGCTGCGGGAGTTCCGCGCGCAGACCCATCTCATTCCGCTGCACCGCCAGATGATCCCGTGGGCGACCCGCGCCAACGTGACCGTGCAACACCGCCCGGACAACTGGTTCGAGCTGCGCTGGGCCAGCGTGGCGGCGAAGTGACCCGGGCGACCGCCCCGGCCGCGTCCGGCGGGGCCTGAGCGCGCACCGGGCGCCCGTCGGCGCCCCGTGCGGCTCGCCGCGCGGGCTCAGCCCGTGACGCCGGTGGTCGCGGTCGAGGTCTCGTCGCTGCTGGACGAGCTGGACGTCGTCGTGCTGCCGGTCGACGTGGTGCTCGACGAGGAAGAGGACGAGGACGAACCGCCGTGATGGTGGTGGTGATGGCCGTGGCGACCCCGCGCGCCGCCGGGGCCTTCCTGCCCTTGCTGGCCCTGCTGGCCCTGGACCGCCTGGCCCGACTGACCCGCGCCATCCTTGGCCGCCTCGAGCGCCTGCTTGAAGGCATCGACCTCGGAGTCGCTCAGGCTGCCGTCGCCGTCGGTGTCGATGGCGTCGAAGAGCTTCTTCGCGGCTTCCTGCAGGGAGATTGAGTCGGAGGATGTCGCGGTGGAGGTGCTGCTGGAGCCCGTGGCGCTCGTCGTGCCCGAGGTGCCCGACGCATCCGACGACGCGCTGGACGAGTTCGACGAATCGGAGCTGGACGAGCCACCGGACGCGAACTGCTGCGTGCTCATGAACATCAGGAATTCCGGCGGCGGCCCCGGGGGCGGTCCGGGCGGCGGCCCGCCCTGCTGGTCGTCGGCATCGCCGTCGGACGACGCGCCGCCCGTTTTCGAGGTGGTGGCGGAGGTCGAGGTCGCGGCGCTGCTGCCGCCGACGTTCAACCATTGGCCGACGTTCTGCCAGCCGCCGCCCGTGGATGAGTTGACGTTCATCAGGGGACTCCTACGCGGTGAATGGTCATGGGCGCCGGCCCGCACCGCGACGGACGCGACCTCCTCTCGGCCTGTGTTTCGGCCGATCGGGAAACCCGTTGATGGCGAAGATGTAGCGGCCTCATGTCGGCGTCGACACAAAGCCCGACGGGAAGCCCCGGCCACAGGCCCGGGACCCGGACGCCGGCCGCCGCGAACGGCCCGCGTCCGACGCGATCAGCGCAGCGGCGGATCGAAGAGATACCCGATGCCGCGCACCGTCCGGATCAGCGGCGCGCTCGGGTCGTCGTTCAGCTTCTGACGCAGCCGCGAGACCATCAGGTCCACGCTGCGCTCCAGCGCGGTGACCCCGTCGCCGCGCGCCAGGTGCAGCAGTTCCTGCCGCTGCAGCACGCTGTGCGGGCGCTCCAGGAAGGCGCGCAGCAGCTTGTATTCGCTCTGCGAGAGCACCACGCAGAAGCCGCCCGGCCCGGTCAGCCGGCGCGTCATGGGCTCCAGCCGGAAGCGGCCGAACATCAGCACCTCGGCCGCATCGCCCTCACGCGGGCGCAACAGCGCCTTGATGCGGGCCTGCAGCTCGCGTGGCTCGCCGTCCTTGGCCACGACCGCGTCGGCGCCGCGCTCCAGCGCGAGCACCCGCTCCAGCGTGCTGTCGTGCTGCAGCAGCACGACCACCGGGAGGCGCGATCGCTGGCGCAGCCGCGTCAGCGCGCCCCAGCCCGCCTCGCGGGCATCGCTGGGATCGAGCAGCGCCAGGTCCACCGGCAGCAGCGGTACGCGGTCGAGCAAGGCGGCCTCGCTGCTGTCGGTGACGCGGAATCCCCAGGCCCGCAGCAGCGCCGAAAAACGCAGCCGCGCATGGCTGTCGGGGTCCAGCAGCAGCAGGTGGGTGCCTGCGGCGGGATCGGGGAACGGGGCGCTCATGGCTACGTGATTCGAGTGGGAACTGGCGCAAGACTATGCCGCCCGAAACCTCTCGGAAGCCTGATCTGGCCGGGCCTTCCCGCGCTTTTTACCCACGGTTAACCGGCCTGAAACACGGCTGCGGACGCCGACACGCCGCGCCCCGCGCGAGGGCGTTTTCCGCCCGATGAACACTGTGATCGGCCTGTCGCGGAGCTTGCGGAAAGCTGTCGGATTCCCCGATGACGAACGCTCGGGCGACGCACGTGCCACACGGGCCGAGCCGGACCTTCCTCACGGAGGGCGTCGGACCCGGTCGGCTACAATCCCGGCCATCGCCGCGGCTCAGTCTTGCCGCGGCTTTCATGTTTTTGAGCTCACGCTCTCCCACGGCAGCCGAAGACTGGCGCCAGGCCCTCCCCGGGCCGGCGCGCTGCACACAAAGCTCTCTCGAGCAAGAACAAAGCGGCCTATGAGTTTTGATGCACTGGGACTGTCCCAGCCCCTGCTCCGCGCGATCGCCGACGCCGGCTACACCAACCCCACCCCGATCCAGAGCCAGGCGATCCCCGCCGTCCTCACCGGCGGCGACCTGATGGCCGGCGCCCAGACCGGCACCGGCAAGACCGCCGGCTTCACCCTCCCCGTGCTGGAGCGCCTGTCCGCCGGCAAGCCCGTGCGTGACGCCAAGGGTCGCCCCGCGATCCGCGCGCTGGTCCTGACGCCCACCCGCGAACTCGCCGCGCAGGTCGAGGAAAGCGTGCGCACCTACGGCAAGTACCTCCCGCTGACCAGCATGGTCATGTTCGGCGGCGTCGGCATGAACCCGCAGATCAGCCAGCTGCGCAAGGGCGTGGACATCCTGGTGGCGACGCCGGGCCGTCTGCTGGACCACGCGCAGCAAGGCACGCTGGACCTGTCCAAGGTCGAGATCCTCGTGCTGGACGAAGCCGACCGCATGCTGGACATGGGCTTCATCCACGACATCAAGAAGGTGCTGGCCCTGCTGCCCGCGAAGAAGCAGAGCCTGCTGTTCTCCGCGACCTTCAGCGACGAGATCAAGGCCCTGGCCGACCGCCTGCTGGACAACCCCGGCCTGATCGAGGTCGCGCGCCGCAACGCCACGGCCGACACGATCGCGCAGAAGATCCACCCGGTCGACCGCGACAAGAAGAAGGAACTGCTGGCCCACCTGATCACCAAGCACGACTGGCATCAGGTGCTGGTGTTCACGCGGATGAAGCACGGCGCCAACCGCCTGGCCGAGTTCCTGGACAAGCAGGGCATCACCGCGATGGCGATCCACGGCAACAAGAGCCAGGGCGCCCGCACGAAGGCGCTGTCCGAGTTCAAGAGCGGCGACCTGAAGGTGCTGGTGGCGACCGACATCGCCGCGCGCGGCATCGACATCGACCAGCTCCCGCACGTCATCAACTACGAGCTGCCCAACGTGGCCGAGGACTACGTGCACCGCATCGGCCGCACGGGTCGCGCCGGCGCGCAGGGCGAGGCCCTGTCGCTGGTGTGCGTCGACGAGGAAGGCTTCCTGCGCGACATCCAGAAGCTGATCAAGCGCGAGATCCCGCGCGAGGTCGTCCCCGGCTTCGAACCCGATCCCAACGCCAAGGCCGAGCCCATCGTGATGGGCCGCATGGTGCTGAACGGCGGCCTGGGCAAGTCTTCCGGCGCCCCGCGTCCGGCCGGTGGCGGTGGCGGTGGTCGCCGCGGTGGCGGCGGCGGTGGCCGTCCGCAAGGCCAGGGTCGTCCGCAGGGCGGCGGCCAGGGTCAGCCTCGCCAGGCACAGGGCGGCGGCCGTCCGGGCGGCCAACCCCAGGGACAGCGTCAAGGCCAGGGCCAGGGCCAGGGCCAAGGTCAAGGCGGACAACGCCAAGGCCAGGGGCAAGGCCAAGGCGGTCAGCGCCAGGGTCAGGGCCAGGGCGACCGCCGTCATGGCGGCGGCCACGGCAGCCAGGGCAACCGCCCGTCCGGCTCGGCGCTGACGCGCCCGAAGTCGTCCTGATCGACGACCACCCATGAAGACGGCGCCTCCTCGGCGCCGTTTTTCATGGCGCGTCCGAGGGTGGCATCGACCGCCCCTCGCGCTTGACCGGATCGAGTTCGCGCCGCGCCGACGGCGCGCACACAGCGACCCGCCTTGGGCATACTCGCCGCCTCCACGACCCTCCCCCATGAAGACCGCGCCCATCCTCCCGGCCCGCGTCGATTTCACCGACGCCGCCCTCCCCCGCGCGCCGGAGTTCGACGACCCGTACCACTCGCCCGCCGGCGCCTTCGCGCAGGCGCGGCACGTCTTCCTGAGCGGCAACGGACTGCCCGGGCGCTGGCGCGGCCGCGCGCGCTTCGTCGTGCTGGAGACCGGCTTCGGCCTGGGCAACAACTTCCTCGCGACCTGGGCCGCCTGGCGCGCCGATCCGCAGCGCTGCGAGCGGCTCGTCTTCCTCAGCCTCGAGAAGCACCCGCTGACGCGGGAGGATCTCGCCCGCGCCCACGCGACCTCGCCGGAGCCCGCGCTCGCTCGTCAGCTGCTGGACGCCTGGCCCTCGCTGACCCCCAACCTGCACGCGCTGGACTTCGAGGAGGGCCGCGTGCGGCTGTTGCTGGCCTTCGGCGACGCCCGCGATTGGCTGCCGGAGCTGGTCGCGCAGGTCGACGCCTTCTACCTCGACGGTTTCGCGCCGGCGAAGAACCCGACGCTGTGGGAGGTCGGCGTGTTCAAGCAGGTCGGCCGCCTGGCCGCCGACGGCGCGACGGCCGCGACCTGGAGCGTGGCCCGCGGCGTGCGGGACGGTCTGAGCGCGGCGGGCTTCACGGTGGAGAAGCTCCCCGGTCTCGCCGGCAAGTGGTCGATGAGCGCGGCTCGCTTCACACCGCGCCATCGCGTGCCGACGCCACCCGGACGCGCCGCGATCGCGCCCGAGGCGCAGCACGTGCTGATCATCGGCGCCGGCCTGGCGGGCGCCGCCTGCGCTCGCGTGCTCACCCGCGAGGGCCTGCGCTGCACGGTGCTCGAGGCCGGACCGTCGTGCGCCGCGCA
Source organism: Mitsuaria chitosanitabida ATCC BAA-476 = NBRC 102408 (assembly GCF_001598255.1). Lineage (GTDB taxonomy): Bacteria > Pseudomonadota > Gammaproteobacteria > Burkholderiales > Burkholderiaceae_C > Roseateles > Roseateles chitosanitabidus. The sequence goes on along the minus strand of NZ_BCYP01000027.1, from coordinate 93,520 downwards.
GGCCTCGGGCAACCCGGGCGGCCTCTTCCACGGCACGCTGCACGCGGAGGACGGCCCGCATGCCCGCTTCAACCGGGCGGCGGCGCTCGCGACGCAGCGCGAGCTGCGCCGCATGTCGGATCGCCTCCCCTGGCTGCAATGGGGTCTGTTGCGCGTCGAGCGGCAACCCCAGGCGCTCGACGAGATGCGCGCGCTGCTGGCGCGCTGCGGCCTGCCGGACGATTACGTCCAGGCCCTGGAGGCCGAGGCGGCCGATGCCCGGGCAGGCATCACGCTCGGGCAGCCGGCCTGGTTCTTCCCCGGGGGCGGCGCGGTATCGCCGCCGGCCCTCGTCCAGGCCTGGCTGGCCGACGAGCGCATCGAACTGCGCGTGAACGCACCGGTCGCCGCCTTGCGCCGCGACGAGGCCAGCTCGCGCTGGTCGGCGGTGGACATGCGCGGCGAGGTCATCGCCTCGGCCGACGCGGTCGTGCTGTGCGGCGGCATCGGCAGCGGATCGCTGGCCGCGGCATGGTCCGCCGGCCCCGAGTGGCCATGGGTCTCGCAACGCGGCCAGCTGAGCCTGATGGCCGCGGCCGCCTCGCCGCCTCGGCTCGCGATGCCGGTCGCCGGTCTGGGCTATGCGCTGAGCCTGCCAGATGGTCGCTTGTGCTTCGGCGCCAGCGCCGACCCGGGCGACCTGGACCCCGCGCTGCGCGAGACCGATCAGGCACAGAACCTTCAGCGATTGGGGCAGTTGCTCCCGTCCTCGGACATCCCCGATCAGTTGCCGCTGGCCGGCCGCGTCGGCTGGCGCAGCCTGGTGCCGGATCGCCTGCCCATCGTCGGCGCGCTGCCGATGGCCGCGCCCGATCAACGCGCCGAGCAGGTGCGCTTCTGGCCGCGACAGCCGGGGCTGATGGTGATGGGGGCCTTGGCCTCGCGCGGGCTGACCTGGGCCACGCTGTGCGCCGAGTTGCTGGCGGCCCAGCTCACGGGAGCGCCGTGGCCGATCGAGGCGAGCCTCGCGGAGGCGCTGGATCCCGCTCGGTTCGGCGCGAAACAACGTCGGAGCGCTGGCTGATCGAACTTGCCGCCAGACGCTTCATCGCGGACACCTGCGCGGTCGTGTAGCCGGCCAGACCGATCCTCGGTGCCGATCAGGTCGCGCTCGCCCCGCCGGGCTGGCCGTCCTGTCCGACCCGGACCACATAGCTCGTCACTTCGCGCGACACCAGCATCGGGATGATGGTGCCGAAGCCCAGACGCTGGAAATGCGCGGAGGCACGGTGCTCGTCGAGGCCGCTCGCGTCGGTGTACTGCTCCAGGATCACGTAGCGATCCGGATCGCGCGGCGACCGGTAGAAGTCGTAGGCCAGATTCTTGGGCTCGCCCCGCGTCGCGGCGGTGAGCTCGGCCAGCAGCGCGCCGACCTGATCGCCCAGCCCCGGCTTGACGTGGTAATGCGCGATGACCTGCAGGTAGCTCGACGGGCACTCGGATGACATCGATCAATCTCCGGATGTGAAGGATGGCGCATTGTCCGCATCCCTTCGCGCCGACCGTTTAAGTTTTCCCCCTGCCGGTCGATAGGCAACGGAAGCGCCCTGAAAGCGGGCGCATTCTCATCATTCGGGGACATTTCATGATTCATCTCGTGGCGGGTCGCACCATCGGCCAACGTCTGGGCCTGGTACTGGGGCTGGTGCTGTTGATCTCCTTCGTCGGCTCCGGCCTGAGCTACCTGGCCCTGGGCCGCGTCGCCGCCGAGACCGACACGATGTTCAACCAGGACCTGGCCGCCGAGCGCGTGGCCTCCGACTGGTTCCGCAACATCACCAACGGCGTGAACCGCACCAGCGCGATCGCCGTCAGCGCGGACGCCAGCCTGGCCCAGTTCTTCGCCACGATCTCGGCCGACTCGACCAAGCAATCCGGCGAGCTGCAGAAGAAGCTCGAGACCTACATGGTCACGGACGAGGAACGCAAGATGTTCGAGACGCTCAGCGAGGCCCGCAAGGGTTACCTGAGCACGCGCGACGCCGTGTCCGCGGCCAAGAAGGCGGGCGAGGCCGAGAAGTCGCGCGAGATCTTCGACCGCGAGTTCCAGCCCGCCGCCGCGAAGTTCCAGGACGCGATCCAGGCCATCGTGCAGCACAAGCGCACGCAGCTGGACCAGGCCGCTCAGCACGTCGAATCGACCAACGCCAGCGCCCGCACGGCGCTGCTGGTGTTCTCGCTGATCGCGCTGGGCCTGGGCGTGTGGTTCGCCGTCACGCTGACGCGCTCGATCACCCGTCCGCTGCAGGGCGCCGCCGACGTGGCCGACGCCATCGCCAACTTCGACCTGACGCAGCGCGTGCCCCAGGGCGGTCGCGACGAGACCGGCCAGCTGCTGGGCTCGCTCAGCGGCATGCAGGACCAGCTGCTGAAGCTGATCGGCGACGTGCGCGGCTCGGCCGAGAGCATCGGGACCGCCAGCGCCGAGATCGCCACCGGCAACCACGACCTGAGCGCCCGCACCGAGCAGACGGCGTCCAACCTGCAGGAGGTCGCGGCCTCGATGACGCAGCTGACGGGCACCGTGCGCCAGACCGCCGACTCGGCGATGACGGCCAACCAGCTGTCGAGCTCCGCGGCCGAGACCGCGCAGCGCGGCGGCTCGGTGATGGGTCAGGTGGTGAGCACCATGGGCGAGATCAGCGACAGCTCGCGCCGCATCGCCGACATCATCGGCACCATCGACGGCATCGCCTTCCAGACCAACATCCTCGCGCTGAACGCGGCGGTGGAAGCGGCCCGCGCGGGCGAGCAGGGTCGCGGCTTCGCGGTCGTGGCCGGTGAGGTCCGCTCGCTGGCGCAGCGCAGCGCGGAAGCGGCCAAGGAGATCAAGACCCTGATCGGCGCCAGCGTCGAGCGCGTGGAGTCGGGTTCGCGCCTGGTCGAGGATGCGGGCGGCGCGATGACGGAGATCGTCGCCAGCGTGCAGCGCGTGGCCGACATCATCGGCGAGATCAGCGCCGCGGCCCGCGAGCAGAGCGACGGCATCAACCAGGTCAACGCCGCCGTGGGTCAGCTGGACCAGATGACGCAGCAGAACGCCGCGCTGGTCGAGGAATCCGCCGCCGCCGCGGAGAGCCTCAAGGAGCAGTCGCAGCGCCTGGCGACGGCGATCTCGGTGTTCCGCCTGCGCTGAGCGCGGGGACGCGCCATGCAGATCGGGGCCCGCGGGCCCCGATTTGCTTTGAGAACGTCGACGCTCAGAACGTCATCGTCCTCACACCCTGCGCCGTGCCGAGCAGGCACACGCCGGCCTTGTTGCGGGCGAACACGCCCACGGTGACCACGCCCGGCCACTGGTTGACGTCGGCCTCGAATGCCGCCGGATCGGTGATCTTCAGGCCCTTGACGTCCAGGATGTGGCAGCCGTTGTCGGTCACGCAGTCCTTGCGCAGCACCGCCTCGCCACCCATCGCGCGGAAGCGGCGCGCGATCTGCGCCGCCGCCATCGGGATCACCTCGACCGGCAGCGGGAAGGCGCCCAGCGCCTGCACCAGCTTGCTCTCGTCGGCGATGCAGACGAAGGTCTTGGCCAGGTCGGCCACGATCTTCTCGCGCGTCAGCGCGGCGCCGCCGCCCTTGATCATGTGTCCGCCGTGATCGATCTCGTCGGCGCCGTCGATGTAGACCTGCAGCGACTCGACCTCGGCCGCGTCCAGGACCGGGATGCCCAGCGCCTTCATCCGCTCCGTGCTGCGCACCGAGCTCGACACCGCGCCCGCGATGCGGATGCCGCTGGCGGCCAGCGCGTCGATGAACTTGTCGACCGTCGAGCCGGTCCCCACCCCGACCACCGTATCCGGCGTCACGTACTGCAATGCGGCCTGGCCGACCAGGGTCTTCAATTCGTCTTGGGTCATGGGGAGCTCGAAGGAGGAGGAACGGAAGCCGCGATTATCGCGGCCCCGCGTCTCCGCCCACGCCTCGCCTGACCGGCAGTGCGGGTGTGGTGCCGCCCAGGCAGCCTCGGCGGAAGCCGAAGGGATCAAGCGGGATAGAAGCGTCCGTGGAAGCCCAGCGGCGCCCAGTACGGGAGCCAGGCCCGCGCCACCGGACCGTCCTCGATCCGCTCGGCGTTGAACACCGTGGCGAAGCTGCGCTGGCGCTTCACGTCGTAGCCGGTGCCCAGCAGCCAGCCCTCGCCCTCGCGGGTCGATCCCGGCTTGGGCACCAGCAGCTGCTCCTCCAGCATCACCGGCTCGCTGAAGCCGAAGCGCTGGCGGGCGCCGGTCTCCATGTCCAGCCGCATCACCCCGTCGAAGCCCCAGCGGCGCGGATCCTCCACCCGCACCGGGTAGTAGACGTATCGGTGGCGCCGGCCGACCACGCGCGGATCGACGACCGGGAACTCGACCGACTCATCCCGCGCCGCCAGGCGCGGCTCGCCGCCCTGGAGCGGCAGACGCAGCAGCCGCGGCTGCGAAGGCACCGACTCGCTGCGGTGGCCCGACATCAGTTGCGCGATGCGGGCGTTGAACGCCGGCAGCGCCGGCGCCTCAACGTAGTCGACCACCAGCTCGTCCGCCGTCTCCCAGGCATTGCCGAAGTGGAAGACCATGCTCGCCGGCAGCTGGTACCAGCGCGGCGTCAGCGTCTCCTTGTCCAGGACCAGGACGCGGGTGCCCTGCTCCGCCCGCCATTGCATGGACGCGATCATGCTCGCGCCCTGCTGCACGCGCGCCATGTCCAGCGTGATCGGCGCCAGCAGGAAGACCAGGTGCCGCTCCGACACCGCGAAGTCATGGACCATCGCCGACATCGGCAGCGACAGCACCTGATGGCGATTCAGCGCGCCGTCCCGGCCGATGCGGTACACGGCCAGATGGCGCGCGGTGGCGCCGAAGTTCCAGACCGTGCCGTCCGGCTCGACCTTGGGATGCGCCGAGAACGGCATCCCGCGCAGCTCCGGCGCCCAGGTCTTCACGCCGGTGGTCGCGAGCGAGCCCGCGTCGAGCTCGTAGGCGCTGCCGCCTTCCCACAGCGCATACAGCCGGTCCTGCAGACGCAACACGCTGGTGTTGGCGACGTTGAGGCTGTCCGGCCCTGTCAGCGGCCGCTGCGGCGGGATCGCCGTGCCCAGCGTCGGCATCAGGAACTGGCCGGCCTTCTGCTCGGCCTCGAACTTCGACGTGCGGACGAAGCGCGCCTGATGGCTCGCCTGGCCGCCCTCGAAGCGCCAGGCCTGCACCAGGCCGTCGCCGTCGAACCAGTGGCGGTAGCGCTCGCCGCCGCGGCTCATCAGGCCAGGGCCGTTGCGGTACAGCGTGCCGTTGAGCTCGCGGGGCCAGCGGCCTTCGATGCGCAGCCGGGCGGCGGCGCGGTCCTCGCCGGACCAGCCGCGCAGCGGCAGCAGCTCGGGCGCCTCGGCCACGGCCCGCTCGAAGTCCTCGGCGCTCAGGGCGGCGGCGCCGTTGGCCAGGTGGGCGGCGCTGGCCAGCGCCTCGCCGGCGCGAGCCAGCGCCAGGCGGGGCACGGTCGCCGCGGCGGTCGTCAGCGCGGCGGCGGCACCGGCGCGCAGCGCGCCTCGGCGGCCCATGAGCGCGCGATCCTGGGCGGCGAGGTCGGTGGCGGCGGGGACCGTGACAGCGGGCGCGATCACGGTGGGATCGAGCCTGTCGGGGTCGATGACGGCGGAAGCCATGAGGGCGGCGTCGATGCGGGCGCGGTCCATGTCGTGCTCCTCGTGGCTCAGTTCTGGGCGGGCAGCTGGATGGCGTGGCGGGCGGTGCCGGCGGGCAGCGCGGCCTGCTCGAAGCTCGGCGGACCGAAGTTGCCCTGCGCCTGGCGCGAGAAGGCATAGGGCTCGATCGGCATGCCCATCGCGTTGCGATCCAGCTTGCCGTTGCCGTTCTGGTCCTGGAAGACCGAGAGGCCGACCGGCGCGTCCGGCAGACCGGTCAGGCGCACCGTGACGACGCCCGCCTTGGCGCTGCTCAGCGCGGCGCGGCCCACGGCGACCGGCTGACGCAGCCAGCCCTCGCCACCGGTGAAGGCGGCGACCAGCACCTGCGCGCCCGTGCCGGCGCCGCTGGTGGTGACGCCGCTGATCTCGACCTCCATGTCGGCGGCCCGCGCGGCGGATGCGCCCACCATCAGGATCAGGCCGGCCATCGCGGCAGTGGCCAAGGGGGCCAGGAAGAACGGGCGGGCGGCGCGGAAGAGACGGATCGTCATGGTGGGCTCCTGAGGCCGACCCGGGTGTCGGGTCGATGGAGCGCACTCTAGGAAGCCGTCCCGCGACGTCGAAGCGGCTTGGGACGAAACGTCGGCGGACGGCGTGAAGCGTCGGGCGGGGTCGCGAAATGCGGGCGGCGCTCAGGCCACCCCGATCCATCGCCCGCAGGCGATGACGGCGATCCACAGCATCAGGGAGAACACGCTCTGCCAGCCCGCCAGACCGTCCTGACGGCGCAGCGCGCCGCGACGGTGGAACCACAGGGCATTCAAGCCCGCCAGGACGATGAGGCCCAGCTTCACCCGGAAGGCCCAACTGGCCCAGACCTCGTCCGCGTGGGCCGCGAACATCAGCACGCCCGTCAGCAGGCACAGCGTGAAACCGGCCAGTGCCGCCGGGACCGCCAGCCGCGCCAGCGCCGAGGGATCGAGCACGGCCGCACGGCCCAGCATCCGCAGGTCCAGCAGCAGCAGTCCGCCGAAGAGCGCGCCCAGCCCGATCAGGTGCAGCACCGCCAGGGCCGGATAGACCCAGGGATGCCAGCTGACCAGTCCGGACAGACCACTCAGCATGTCGTCAGAAGGCGCGGCTCATGAACGCGGGGCCCGGGCGATCGTGGTCGACCGCGGGGGTCAGGCCTTGCGGTGCTCGCGGCGCTGACGCACGGCGGCGGCCAGATCGCGCAGCAGCGGCTCGGTCTGACTCCAGCCCAGGCAGGCGTCGGTGATGGACACGCCCGGCAGCAGGTCGGCCTTGGTCTGGCCCTCGCCCAGGTCCTGGCGGCCCGGCTGCAGGTGGGACTCCACCATCACGCCGGTGATGCGCGTGTCGCCACCGGCGATCTGCGCGCCGACGTCGTGGCCGACGTCGATCTGGCGCTCGTACTTCTTGGACGAGTTGGCGTGGGAGAAGTCGATCATCAGCTGCTCGCGCAGGCCGGCCGCCTTCAGCACCTCCGCCGCCGCCTGCACCGAGGCCGCGTCGTAGTTGGGGGCCTTGCCGCCGCGCAGGATCAGGTGGCAGTCGTCGTTGCCGCGGGTCTCGAAGATCGCGGCCAGGCCCATCTTGGTCATGCCCATGAAGGCGTGGCTGGCGCGCGCCGCCAGCACCGCGTCCGAGGCGACCTTCACCGAGCCGTCGGTGCCGTTCTTGAAGCCCACCGGGCAGGACAGGCCGGACGCCAGCTGGCGGTGGCTCTGGCTCTCGGTCGTGCGGGCGCCGATGGCGCCCCAGGCGATCAGGTCGGAGATGTACTGCGGGGACAGCAGGTCCAGGAACTCGGTGCCCGCGGGCAGGCCCAGCGCGGTCACGTCCAGCAGCAGCTGGCGCGCCAGCCGCAGGCCTTCGTTCATGTGGAAGCTGCCGTCCAGGAAGGGGTCGTTGATGTAGCCCTTCCAGCCCACCGTCGTGCGCGGCTTCTCGAAGTAGACGCGCATCACGATCAGCAGGTCGTCCTTGAGCTCGTCGCGCAGGTCCTTGAGCAGGCGGGCGTAGTCCATCGCCTGGCCGTGATCGTGGATGGAGCACGGCCCCACCACGCACAGCAGCCGGTCGTCCGCGCCGTGCAGCACCGCGCTGATCTCCTGTCGGGCGGTCTCCACGACCTGCTGCGAGCCCTCCGGGAGCGGCAGCTGGTCGAGCAGCAGCGCGGGAGAGATGAGCGGGCGGACCGCGTCGATGCGCGTGTCGTCGGTACGGGTGGCGTCGCGGGTGCCGTCGGCGGTGCCGACTTCCCGGTCTTGCTGCGGATGGTCGAGGTTCTTCATGGCCGGCGGATTATCCGCCCGCGCGCGTCCGTGAAGCCAGTCCCACGGCCACCGCCGAGACGACGAAACCCAACACCGCCATCGCGCCCAGCCGCTCGCCCAGCAACGCGGCGCCCATCAGCGCCGAGACGCCGGGGATCAGGAAGAACAGCCGCGCCACGGCGCCAGCCTGGCCGCGCCGGATCATCACGAACATCAGGCTGAAGGCGCCGATCGAGTTCACCAGCGCCAGCCACAGCGTCGAGCCGATGAGCTCCAGGCTCCAGTCCGGCGCGGCGGGCTCGCGCCACAGCGCCAGGGCCAGCACCGCCAACGCGGAGATCGACATCTGCACGCCGCTGCCGGTGCGCAGGTCCATGCCGGCGCAGAAGCGCTTCTGGTACAGCGTGCCGGCGACCAGCCCGCCCAGGCCCAGCAGGCCCGCGCCGTAGGCGGCCCAGGCGCCCTCGCCGCCCGCGATCACGGGACGTCCGGCGACCACCAGACCCACGCCCGCCGCGCCGCCCAGCAGCCCCAGCCACTGGCGCGTGGACAGGCGTTCCGCCAGCCAGAGATGGGCGCCCAGCGCGGTGGCCAGCGGCATCATCCCGATCAGCAGCGCGGCGATGCCGGCCGGCAGGCCCTGCTGGATCGCCCAGTAGACGCCGGAGAAATGCAGCACCTGCATCAGCAGCCCGACGACGGCCAGGTGGATCCACTCGCGCGCGGTGCGCGGCCACGGGGCGCGCGTCACCAGCGACACCACGATCAGCACCAGCGCCGCCAGCCCGAAGCGCAACGCCAGCAGCGTGAACGGGCCGGCGTGGGGCAGCGCCAGCTTGCCGGCGACATAGCCGGTGCTCCACAGCAGGATGAACAGCAGCGGCATGCTCAGCGCGACCAGCGCCGAGAGGCGATCCGGTCGAGCGGCGGCCGGCATGGCCGCGGGCGTCGCCAGGGGTGCGGCGGCGGGCCGTGGCCGGGAGCGAAGCAGCGCGTTCAGGTGCGAGACGGAGGTCGACATGGCGGACTCCCAAGGCGTGTGGTCGATGGCGAGACTCTAGAAATCAACACTCACGGACACAATCCACTGTCGATTCATTTCAGTGTTTCCAAATGGATGACAATCGAGCGAACCGCGGAACCACCTGGGGCGCATCGGGCGCATCAACCACCTGGACCGCAAGCACCGCGAGGAGCACGCCATGGGTCGTCTGGAAGATCTGCAAGCCTTCGCCCGCGTCGTCGACGCGCGCAGTTTCTCGGGCGCGGCCAAGCTGCTGGGGACGACCAAGTCCGCGGTGAGCAAGCAGGTGGCGCGGCTGGAGCAGCAGCTCGGCACGCGCCTGCTGCATCGGACGACCCGCAGCATCAGCGCCACCGCCGAGGGCCGCGGTGTCTACGAGCGCGCCCAGCGCCTGCTCGAGGAGGCGCAGGCGCTGGACGCCGAGCTCGCCGGCCAGCGCGAGCAGCCGCGGGGCGTGCTGCGGCTCAGCACCTCCACCGCCTTCGGCAACCTGCAGTTCACCGCGCTGATGGCGGACTTCTGCGCGCGGTATCCGCAGCTGCAGGTGGTGCTGGGCCTGAACGACCGCTACGTCGACCTGGCCGAGGAAGGCTTCGACGTCGTGCTGCGACTGACGGGCCGCCCCAGTCCCGGCCTCGTCGCGCGCAAGCTGGCCGACGTGCGCTTCGTGCTGTGCGCCTCGCCGGCCTACCTGGCGGCGCACGGGACGCCCACCTCGGTGACCGACCTGGCCGGCCACCGCTGCCTGCGCTTCGGCTACCTGCACGCGCCCGAGCGCTGGCGCTTCCGGCACGAGACCGAGGGCGAGCGGGAGGCGGAGATCTCCGGCGCCCTGCGCTTCGAGAGCGGCCTGACCGCCAACAGCAGCGAGTCGCTGCGCGTGGCCGCGCTGGCCGGCATGGGGCTGGCGGTGCTGCCGACCTACGCCATCGGTCGCGACCTGCGCGAGGGCCGCCTGATCGCCCTGCTCCCGGACTGGACGCCCTTGGGCGGGCCGGCCGAGGCCAACGTGCTCTACGCGGTCTATCTGCCGAGCCGCTTCCCGAGCCCGAAGGTCCGGGCGCTGATCGACTTCCTGGTGGAGCGCTTCGGCGAGCTGCCCCCCTGGGACCGGCCGGACGAGGCCTGAGCGCTACGCCGCCCCCGTCCCCGATCACGGCGACGGGAATGTCCCGAGCGAGCGCCAGCCTCACAGCGGCGGCGGGCGTCAAGCCCTCCCGGGCCCGAACGAGCTAGGGCGAGTTCCCCATCACCGTTCGCACGCCGGGAGTACGCGGCGCCGGGCCCGTGCGAGGGGCGATGCGACAATCCGGCCCCATCATGTCCCTGATTCCCTACGGCCTCACCCGTCCCTTCCTGTTCGGCATGGACCCCGAACATGCCCACGAACTGACGCTGGGCAGCATCGCCCGCTTCCAGAACACCCCGCTGCAATGCGCCTGGGCGCAGACGCGCGTCCAGGACCCGGTCACCGTCGCCGGCCTGCGCTTCCCCAACCGGATCGGCCTGGCCGCCGGGCTGGACAAGAACGGCCGCTGCATCGACGGCCTGGGCGCGATGGGCTTCGGCTTCATCGAGGTCGGCACCGTCACCCCCAAGGCGCAGCCGGGCAACGACAAGCCCCGCATGTTCCGCCTGCCCGCCAAGCAGGCCCTGATCAACCGCCTGGGCTTCAACAACGAGGGCCTGGCCTCGTTCATCGCCAACGTCAAGCGCTCGCACAGCTTCCGTCACCACGGCGGCCTGCTGGGCCTGAACATCGGCAAGAACGCCGCGACCCCGATCGAGAACGCGGTCGACGACTACCTGATCGGCCTGGAAGGCGTGTTCCCCCACGCCGACTACATCACCGTCAACATCTCCAGCCCCAACACCAAGAACCTGCGCCAGCTGCAGAGCGACGAGGCGCTGGATGCGCTGCTCGGTCCGCTGCAGGCCAGACGGCTGGCCCTGCAGGACGACAGCGGCCGCACCGTGCCGCTGTTCGTGAAGATCGCGCCCGATCTGGACGAGGACCAGGTGGCGGTGATCGCCGCCAGCCTGCAGCGTCACGGCATCGACGGCGTGATCGCCACCAACACGACCATCGCGCGCGACGCGGTGCAGGGCCTGCCCCATGCGAACGAGACCGGCGGCCTGTCCGGCGCCCCGGTCTTCGAGGCCAGCAACCGCGTGATCCGCCTGCTGCGCGCCGCGCTGGGCAGCGGCTTCCCCATCATCGGCGTGGGCGGCGTGCTCAGCGGCGAGGACGCGCGTGCCAAGCTGCAGGCCGGCGCCGATCTGGTCCAGCTCTACACCGGCCTGATCTACAAGGGCCCCGCCCTGGTGCCGGAATGCGCGAAGGCGATGGCGCGACTCTGATCGCCCCTGCTGCCTCTCCCACCCGCAACGAAAGAGCGCTCCATCGGAGCGCTCTTTTGGATGACAGGGTCAGGCCTTGCGTCGCCGGGCCACGAAGCCCAGGCCCGCGATCCCCGCGAGCATCAGCGCGTAGCTCGCCGGCTCCGGGACCGCGGAGGCGGCGACCGCCGTGGCCGTCGTGCGCAGCACCGCGAAGTTGGGAATGCCCGCGCCGCTGAGCGAGCCGCTGGCCACCAGCTGATACGTGCCGGCCGCCAGATTGGCGAAGCTGAAACCGGTCGCGCTCGGATCCAGGTCGGTGTGGCCGTTCAGGCCGACGAACGAGAAGGACACCGACTGCAACGGCAGCGTGCTGCTGCCCTCGAAGCCGAGGGTGGTCGCCGCCAGCACCGAGCCGGTGACGTTCGAGGCCTGCGTCAACGTGAAGCTGCCCAGCACGACGTCGGAGAAGCTGCCCGTGGACGGGGTCAGCACCTGCGGCTCGAAGCTGAAGGTTTCCGCCGAGGCGGCGGCGCCGATCAGCGCCAGGGTCGCCCCCAGGGCGAGGGTCTTGAACTGCATAAAGAACTCCGTTCCGCATGACGAACTCATGCGTGACGGAGTTTGCATGTCGACCCTTCACCACGTCTTGCCGGAAAACGGCGAGAGTTGTTGCAGAGGGTCACAGCGGTAAGAACGGGCGGACGCTCCGCCCGCCGCGATCAAACCGCCGTGCTCAACCCGCCGCGATCACCCGGCCGTGATGCGCATCGGCTTGGTCATCAGGTCGCAGGCCTTGCCCTTCTTGGCGCGCTTGCCGGCGTAGGACGCCAGCGCCACGCCCTTGAGCGGCTCCTCCTTGGGCTTCTGCCCGCGAGCAAGACCCGCCACCAGCAGCTGCGTCGTGAAGGCCGCGACGCTGACCAGCGCATCCTTGGCCTCCAGGTCGATCAGCGTCAGGCCGCGACCGCCCTTGGGCTGGTGCTTGAGCTCGTCGATGGCAAACGTGAGCAGCCGGCCGTTCATGGACAGACAGCCCACCTGCACGCCGGCGGCGGCCGCCGGCACGACCGACGGCGGCAGCGGACGCTCCTCGCCTTCCAGCGACAGGAAGCTCTTGCCCGCCTTCTGACGGCCTACCAGATCGCCGACCTCGGCCACCAGGCCGAAGCCGCCGGTACCCGCGAGCAGCAGTTTCTGCGTCGCCGCGCCGGCGAAGTAATGCGCGATCTGCGTGCCCGACTCCAGCTCGATCAGCGTGGTGATGGGCTGGCCGTCGCCGCGGCCGCCCGGCAGCGCCGACACCGGCACCGAGTAGGCCCGGCCATTGCTGCCCAGCACCACCAGCGGATCGACGCTGCGGCACGGGAACACGCCGTACAGCGCGTCGCCCGACTTGAAGCCCAGCGCGCCCGGATCGACCTCGTGACCCTTGAGCGCCCGCACCCAGCCCTTCAGGCTGACGACCACCGTCACCGGCTCGTCGACGATGCGGACCTCGGCCACCGCGCGCTTGTCCTCCTGGATCAGCGTGCGGCGCTCGTCGCCGTACTGCTTGGCGTCGGCCTCGATCTCCTTGATCACGGTGCGACGCAGCACCGACGGGTTGGAGAGGATTTCCTCGAGCTTGTCCGCCTCCTCGCGCAGGTTCTTCAGCTCCTGCTCGATCTTGATGAACTCCAGCCGCGCCAGTTGGCGCAGCCGGATCTCCAGGATGTCCTCGGCCTGACGGTCGCTCAGCTTGAAGCGCTCGATCAGCGCGGGCTTGGGCTCATCCGAGTTGCGGATCAGCGCGATGACCTCGTCGATGTGCAGCAGGATCTGGTGACGGCCTTCCAGGATGTGGATGCGGTCGCGGACCTTGTCCAGACGATGCTGCGTGCGGCGCGTGACCGTGTTCAGACGGAAGCCGTTCCACTCGGTCAGGATCTTGCGCAGCGACTTCTGCACCGGCCGGCCGTCGTCGCCGACCATGGTCAGGTTCAGCGAGGCCGAGGTCTCCAGGCTGGTGTGCGCCAGCAGCGTGTTGATCAGGTCCTGCTGCTCCACCGAGCGGCTCTTGGGCTCCAGCACCAGGCGCACCGGCGCGTCCTTGTTGGACTCGTCGCGCGCCTTGTCCAGCACGGCCAGCACCGACGCCTTGAGCTGCAGCTGCTCCGCGGTCACCGTCTTCTTGCCGGTCTTGACCTTGGGGTTGGTGATCTCCTCGATCTCCTCCAGCACCTTGGCGGTGCTGACGCCTTGAGGAAGCTCGGTCACGACCAGTTGCCACTGGCCGCGGGCCAGGTCCTCGATCTTCCAGCGCGCGCGCAGCTTCAGGCTGCCGCGGCCGCTGTTGTAGGCCGCGCGGATGTCCTCGGGGGAGCTGATCAGCTGCGCGCCGCCCGGATAGTCCGGGCCCTTGATCGCGCCGAACAGCTCGTCGTCGCTGGCGTCCGGGCGCTTGAGCAGCAGCACCGCCGCCTCCGCGACCTCGCGCAGGTTGTGGCTGGGGACTTCCGTCGCCATGCCCACCGCGATGCCGGAGGCGCCGTTCAGCAGCACGAACGGGAGCCGCGCCGGCAGTTCCTTGGGTTCGTCGTACGAGCCGTCGTAGTTGGGCTGGAAGTCGACCGTGCCCATGTCGAGCTCGTCCAGCAGCAGACGCGAGTAGATCGAGAGCCGCGCTTCCGTGTATCGCATCGCGGCGGCGTTGTCGCCGTCGCGGCTGCCGAAGTTGCCCTGGCCGTCGACCAGCGGATAGCGCTGGCTGAACTCCTGCGCCATGCGGACCATGGCGTCGTAGGCGGCCTGGTCGCCGTGCGGGTGGTATTTGCCCAGCACTTCGCCGACCACGCGCGCGCTCTTGACCGCCTTCGCGCCGGTGGCGCCGGTGAAGCCCAGCCCCAGCCGTTCCATCGTGAACAGGATGCGGCGCTGCACCGGCTTCTGGCCGTCGCTGTAGGACGGGAGCGCCCGGCCCTTCACCACCGACAACGCGTACTCCAGATAGGCCTGTTGCGCGTACTGCGCCAGCTGCAGCGCGTCGCCCGACGGGGCCTGCCCGCCCGGGCCGCCCGGTCCGTTGGGCGTCTCGAAATCAAAGGTCTCTTGTGTCATCTCGGTTCATGCCGGCCCGGGGCCGGTGGGAATTCTTTCGTGGGATCTCGTGTCGGTCGCGGCGATGCGGGGCTCAGCGCTCCGGACCCGCCACCATGGTCATCTGCCGCGCCTGGGCGCCCAGGCTGCGCTGCAGCAGCGCCCAGTACAGCTCCAGCACCAGGTGCACGTGAGCTTGCGTCTCGTCGATGTCAGGCATCTGACCGCCAGCCCGGCGCACCGCGCCCTCGCCGGCGTTCCAGGCCGCCAGGGCCGCGTCGATGCGGCCGAAGCGGCGGGTCAGGTCGGCCAGCATGCGCGCGCCGATCAGCACGTTGGTGCGGGCCTCCGTCAGCACGGCCGGACGGCGCAGCTCCTCCGCCGTCGCGTAGCGCTGCGCGGTCACCGGCGTGATCTGCATCAGTCCGGTCGCGCCGCGCGGCGACACCGCGTCCGCCTTGAAGCCGGATTCGACCGCGATGATGGCCTTCAGCAGCTCGACATCGACGCCGGTGGCCGCCGCCGCCTCGCGCAGATAAGGCTGGACGGCCTTCACCTCGGGCGCGATGTCCAGCCAGGTCAGCATGCGCTGGCCGTGGTCGGTCTTGCCCGGCACTCGCTGGATGCCGCTGAGCGAGGACAGCACCGGCTGGAAGCGGCTGTCCACCTGGCTGGGCGCGAAATGCGCCATGCCCTGCGCGTCGACATAGCCCCACAGCTCCGCATGCGCGGGCGTGAGCTTGGCGACGAACGCGGCGGCGATGGCCATCGCCAGGCGACTGCGCACGCGCGGGCGAGGTGTGCCGATGGGGCGACCATGACTCATGTCGGCTCCTCCGCGCGCGCGACGCGCGCCTCGTACTCGCGCCGCAGCAGCGACATGACGATCAGGTCGTCGTAGGCCTCGCGGTCGCCGGCGCCATCGATGCCGTCGGGCGTGATCGAGCCCGGCTCGATCCGCACGCATTCGCGCAGCCGGCCTTCCTCGACATAGCCCTCGCTGCGGTACAGCGCCTGCGCCCGGGTGTTGCGGCCCTTCACGTCGAGCCAGAAGCGGTGCGCGCCGAGTTGCTCGAACGCCATCCTCTTGAGCAGCCGCACGCACTGGCGCCCCACGCCCTGCCCCTTCGGGCCGAGCACGATGCGCTTGAGCTCCACCG
Organism: Mitsuaria chitosanitabida ATCC BAA-476 = NBRC 102408; assembly: GCF_001598255.1. Lineage (GTDB taxonomy): Bacteria > Pseudomonadota > Gammaproteobacteria > Burkholderiales > Burkholderiaceae_C > Roseateles > Roseateles chitosanitabidus. The sequence goes on along the minus strand of NZ_BCYP01000027.1, from coordinate 77,956 downwards.
AGCGATTCGGGTTGCGGCAGCCCTGCAGGATCACGAAGCCGGCGCGCTCGGCGTCCAGCTCCACGATGAAATGGCGCGCGTCCGGGAAGCGGATCGCGCCCTCGTGCTGCGTGCGCTCCCAGGGTGTGATGAAGGGCCGGTTGGCCGCGTCCTGCTCCACGCCGACCACGAAGTCCAGGTCGGACAGCATGGTCGGGCGAAGGGTGACGCGGTGCTCCAGCATGGCGGTCGTCCAGGGTCGGGCTTGCGGTCAGCGGGTCGTCGCGGACGGGCCGCTCAGACGTCCACCTCGATGGCGTCGCCGTGCAGCTCCATCAGCTCGCGGCGCGCGGCCGCCTCGCCCTTGCCCATCAGCTTGTTCATCGCGCCCTCGGTGTCGCCGATCTCCAGCTCGCCATACTGCACCTGCAGCAGGCGGCGGGTCTCGGGATTGAGCGTCGTGTCCCAGAGCTGCTCGGCATTCATCTCGCCCAGGCCCTTGAAGCGGCTGATGCTCCAGCTGCCCTCGCGGGCGCCTTCCTTGCGCAGCTTGTCCAGGATGGCGGTCTGCTCGCCCTCGTCCAGCGCGTAGAGCTTGGCGGCCGGCTTCTTGCCGCGAGCGGGGGCGTCCACGCGGAACAGCGGCGGCCGCGCCACGTAGACGTGGCCGGTCTCGATCAGCTTGGGGAAGTGCCGGAAGAACAGCGTCAGCAGCAGCACCTGGATGTGGGCGCCGTCCACGTCCGCGTCCGACAGGATGCAGATCTTGCCGTAGCGAAGACCGCTCAGGTCCGGCGAGTCGTTCTTGCCGTGCGGGTCCACGCCGATGGCCACCGAGATGTCGTGGATCTCGTTGTTGGCGAACAGCCGGTCGCGCTCGATCTCCCAGGAGTTCAGCACCTTGCCGCGCAGGGGCAGGATGGCCTGGGTCTCCTTGTCGCGCCCCAGCTTGGCGGAGCCGCCGGCCGAGTCGCCCTCGACCAGGAAGAGCTCGTTGTGCAGCAGGTCGGTGCTCTCGCAGTCGGTCAGCTTGCCCGGGAGCACGGCCACGCCGGAGCTCTTGCGCTTCTCGACCTTCTGCGCCGCGCGCTGACGGGTCTGCGCCTGCTTGATGACCAGCTCGGCCAGCTTCTTCCCATGCTCGACGTGCTGGTTGAGCCACAGCTCCAGCGCCGGCTTCACGAAAGCCGACACCAGGCGCAGCGCGTCGCGCGAGTTCAGCCGCTCCTTGGTCTGGCCCTGGAACTGCGGGTCCAGCACCTTGGCCGACAGCACGAAGCTGGCGCGCGAGAACACGTCCTCGGCCATCAGCTTCACGCCCTTGGGCGCGAGCGCGTGCATCTCGATGAAGCCCTTGACCGCGCCGAACAGGCCGTCCTTGAGGCCCGATTCATGCGTGCCGCCGGCCACCGTCGGGATCAGGTTGACGTAGCTCTCGCGCATGATCTGGCCTTCCTCGGTGAAGGCCACGCACCAGCTGGCGCCCTCGCCCTCGGCGAAGTTCTCGCTCTCGGACGCCGTCGCGAACTGCTCGCCCTCGAAGAGCGGGATCAGCGGGTCGGCGGGGAGCGACTGCATCAGGTAGTCGCGCAGGCCGCCCTTGTAGGTCCAGGTCTGGGTCTCGCCGGTCTTCTCCTGCGTCAGCGTCACGGTGACGCCGGGCATCAGCACGGCCTTGGAGCGCAGCAGATGGATCAGCTCGTTCTTGGGCAGGTCCGAGGCCTCGAAGTACTTGGCGTCCGGCCAGACACGCACCGTCGTGCCCTGCTTGCGGTCGCCGGCCTTGAGCTCGGCCTTGCGGGCGGCCACCGGCTCGACCACGTCGCCGCCGGAGAAGGCCAGCGTCGCGACCTGGCCTTCACGGTAGACCGTCACCTGCAGGCGCTTGGCCAGCGCGTTCGTGACGGACACGCCCACGCCGTGCAGGCCGCCGGAGAAGCTGTACGCGCCGCCGCTGCCCTTGTCGAACTTGCCGCCGGCGTGCAGCCGGGTGAAGACGATCTCCACGACGGGGACGCCTTCCTCGGGGTGCAGGCCGAAGGGGATGCCGCGGCCGTCGTCCTCGATCGTGACCGAGCCGTCGGTGTGCTGGATGACCGCGATGCGCTTGCCGTGTCCGGCCAGCGCCTCGTCGGCCGCGTTGTCGATCACCTCCTGGATGATGTGCAGGGGGTTGTCGGTCCGGGTGTACATGCCCGGGCGCTGCTTGACCGGCTCCAGGCCCTTGAGGACGCGGATCGAGCCTTCGCCGTAGCTGCCCGGCGGGGTGACTGCTTTGGTTGCCATGGGGCGGGATTCTATGCAGCGTCCGCGGCGCTCCCGACCGCTCTCCCTCCCGTGTCATTCCCATGGGGGAAATCGAGGGGGTGAGGCCCCGGACGCGCGCAGGGCGCACGCGCCGCCCGGCCCGGCACGTCCGGTTACCGATCGGAGAAAAACCGGGCCCGGTCGCTGACGTAGCATCCGCGGCTTGTCCGCCGCCCCTCGCCCTGGTCGAGGCGCCGCGAGGACCCCAATCAATCCCAGGTGAGATGTCCCGTTTGATGCAATCCGTGCGGCCGGCGCTGGCCGCGGCCGTGGCCGCCCTGCTGGCGGTGCTGTCCGGCCCCGCCGCCGCCGACGACTACAAGGCCAGCCCGCAGATGGCGATGGAGCTGCGCCACGCCCGCTGGTTCGACGGCGAGAAGCTGCAGAGCGGCTCGCTCTACGTCGAGGACGGCCGCTTCGTCGCCCAGCGTCCGCGCAAGGTCAACCGGCTGCTGGAGCTGCGCGGCCAGGTGCTGGTGCCGCCGCTGGCCGACGCCCACAACCACAACCTGCAGAGCGCCTGGGGCCTGGCCAAGTTCGGCCAAGACTACCTGCGCGACGGCGTGTTCTACGCCGCCATGCTCTGCGCCGACCCGGAGTCCGTCGGCCCCATCCGCGACCGCATCGCCCAGCCGGAGACGCCGGATGTGCTGTTCGCCACCGCCTGCATCACCTCGTCCGACGGCCAGCCGCTGGCGATGCTGCAGTCGGGCAACCCGCCGATGTCGCTGGACCAGATCGTCGACAAGGCGGTGCTGATCATGGACACGCCGGACGACGTGGGCCGCAAGTGGCCGCTGATCGCCGGCCGCCGCAGCGACCTGGTCAAGGTCATCATGAGCTACCACGACCGCCCCGAGCTGCGCGGCGTCGCCGAGGAGCGCGGCAAGCTGGGCGTGACGCCGGCCGTGGTGGCCGAGGTCGTGCGCCGCGCCCATGCCGAGAACCGCCGGGTGGTGGTCCACATCGAGAGCGCCGCCGACTTCGAGGCCGCCGTGCGCGCCGGCGCCGACTTCATCGCCGAGCTGCCCGGCTACTTCCCGCAGCACGGCGAGGAACCCGAGTCGCACCTGCTCTCGCCCGAGGTCGCCGCCCTGGCGGCCGAGAAGAAGGTCGGCATCGTCACCGCCACGGTCGCGACGCGGCTGTTCAATCCGCCCCCCGAGCTGCTGGCCCGCATCGAGGCTGTCCAGAAGCGCAACGTCGAGCTGCTGCGCAACGCCGGCGCCCGGCTGCTGGTGGGCTCGGACCTGTTCACCGGCAATGCGCTGAACGAGGTGCACCACCTCGACCAGTTGGGCGTGCTGGACAAGCCCGCGCTGCTGAGGATGGCGACCATCGACACCCCGCAGGCGCTCTTCCCCAAGCGCAAGCTGGGCTGCTTCCAGCCCGGCTGCGAAGCCAGCTTCCTGGTGCTGATCGGCAACCCGCTGGAGGACCTGGACGCGCTGGACAAGCCGCTGCTGCGCATCAAGCAGGGGCGCGTGCTGACGCAGCTCGACGACGTGGCCGCGACGGCCGGCGAGGAAGACAACGCGCTCAACGCCAAGCCCTCGTCCGGGAAAAAGGCGACAGGCAAGAAGTCGACCGCGAAGTCGGGCGCCAAGTCCGGCGCGAAGTCCGGCGCGAAAGCCACGCCCAAGGCCGGCACGAAGGGCAAGACCAGCAGCGCCGCGGCCAGGACCAGGAGCGCCGCCGCGGGTAAACCCTCGACCACGGCCAAGGCCTCGAACCGCAAGTCCACGACGGCGAGCGCGGCAGTCAAACAGGCGTCAGCCACCGCCTGACGGAGCCACTACATTCGCGACATGAGCGCGACCTCCCCCTCCCTTCCCGCGGCGCGGACCCTGAGCCTGCGACAGGTGCTGATCTGCGGCGCGGCCATCGTGACGCTGTCGATGGGCATCCGGCACGGCTTCGGCCTGTGGCTGACCCCGATCACCGTCGACCGGGGCTGGACGCGGGAGGCCTTCTCGCTGGCACTGGCGGTCCAGAACCTGGCCTGGGGCGCCGCCGGCCCCTTCGCCGGCATGCTGGCCGACCGCTTCGGCGCGCTGCGCGTGCTGGTCGTCGGGGCGCTGCTGTACGCGGCGGGCCTGGCGCTGATGGCGGTCTCCTCGACCTCGGCCGGCTTCCTCGGCAGCGCCGGGGTGCTGATCGGCCTGGCGCAGTCGGGCACCACCTACGCGGTCGTCTACGGGGTGATCGGTCGCAACGTCCCGCCCGAGAAGCGCTCCTGGGCCATGGGCGTGGCCGCGGCGGCGGGCTCCTTCGGCCAGTTCCTGATGGTGCCGGTGGAGAACTGGCTGATCGGCTACGGCGGCTGGCAGAACGCGCTGTTCGTGCTGTCCCTCGCCGCCTGCCTGATCATTCCGCTGGCCTTCGGCCTGCGCGAGCCGGCCCGCGACGCGGCCCACGGCGCCCATCACCAGAGCATCGGCCAGGCCCTGCGCGAGGCCTTCGGCTACCGCAGCTTCCAGCTGCTGATGCTGGGCTACTTCGTCTGCGGCTTCCAGGTGGTCTTCATCGGCGTGCACATGCCCAGCTACCTGAAGGACCACGGTCTGTCGCCGCAGGTCGCGACCAATGCGCTGGCGCTGATCGGGCTGTTCAACGTCTTCGGCACCTACGCCGCCGGCACGCTGGGCCAGCGCCTGCCCAAGCGCTACCTGCTCTCGGGCATCTACCTCCTGCGCTCGATCGCCATCGTGATCTTCCTGAGCGCGCCGCTGACCCCCGTCAGCGTCTATGTCTTCGCCGCCGTGATGGGCGTGCTGTGGCTGTCGACCGTGCCGCCGACCAACGCCATCGTGGCGCAGATCTTCGGCGTGCAGCACATGTCGATGCTGGGCGGCTTCGTCTTCTTCAGCCACCAGATCGGGAGCTTCCTGGGCGTGTGGCTGGGCGGCAAGCTCTACGACGCGACCGGCTCCTACGACGTGGTCTGGTACCTGGCCATCGCCCTGGGCGTCATGGCGATGCTGGCCAACCTCCCGGTGCGCGAGTCGGCGATCGCGCGCCAGCCCGCGCCGGCCGCCGCCTGAGCCCCGATCGCAAGACCCGCCCCCCCATGAAGGCACGTCCGTTGCTCCTCAAGACCCTGGGCTGGCTGGCGGTCCTGGCGGTGCTGGGGGCGGTCTTCCTGGCCTATTCGCAGCCTTCGCTGATGCAGCAGCTGGCGGACCGGCTCTGGGCCTGCTTCTGAGCCCGGCCGGATCGGTTTCGAGAGCAATCACAACAGGGATGGAGACAAGCACATGGTCGTGATCATCACCGGCGCCTCCGACGGCATCGGCGCGGAACTGGCCCGCCAATGGGCGCGGCGCGAGGGCGCCAAGCTCACGCTGGTCCTGGCGGCGCGCAGCGTCGACAAGCTCGAGCAGGTGGCCGCCGACTGCGAGGCGCTGGGCGCCCGCACCCTGGTGCAGCGCTGCGACGTCGAGTCCCAGGACGACTGCCAGGCGCTGATCCACGCGACGCTGGGCGCCTTCGGCGCGATCGACGTGCTGGTGAACAACGCCGGCATGTCCGCCCATGCGCTGTTCGACCAGGTCAAGGACCTGGCCTGGTACCAGCGCCTGATGCAGATCAACCTGTGGGGCTCGGCCTGGTGCACCCAGGCGGCGCTGCCGGCGCTCAAGTCCTCCAAGGGCCGCATCGTCGCGGTGTCCAGCCTGGCGGGGCTGCTCGGCATCCCCGGCCGCACGGCCTACAGCGCCAGCAAGTTCGCCATGACCGGCTTCTTCGAGGCGCTGCGCACCGAGCTGGCCGGAGACGGCGTCAGCGTGACCATCGCCTATCCCGGCGTGGTCGACACCCAGATCCGCTATCGGGGCTTCAACGCGCAAGGCAAGGCCGCGGGCCTGAGCAGCCTGGACGAGCGCGGCGCGATGACGGTCCAGGAATGCGCCAAGCTGATCCTGGACGGCACCCTCGCCCGCGAGCGCGACATCGTCATGACCGCCAAGGGCAAGCTGGGCCGCTGGCTCAAGCTGCTGGCGCCGGCCATGGTCGACCGCATGGCCATGAAGGCGCTCAAGAAGGAGCAGCGGCCCGCATGAGCCTGGTGAATCCATCAACGCCGTCGCCCCTCGCCGCGCCCAGCGACTGGGTGCTGCGCTGGGCGCGCGACTGGCGCGCGGGCGCGTCCGTGCTGGACCTGGCCTGCGGCTCGGGGCGCCACCTGCGGCCGCTCGCGCAGGCCGGCCTGCGGCTGTGCGGGGTGGATCGCGACGGCGAAGCGCTCGCCGGACTGGCGGCCTGGTCGGCGACGGCCGCCCTGCCCGCCGGCGTGGAGCTTCTGGAGGCCGACATCGAGCAAGGCCCCTGGCCGCTCCAGGACCGCGGGTTCGACGCGGTCGTGGTCACGAACTACCTGTGGCGGCCGCTGCTGCCGCGCGTGGTCTCGGCCGTCGCCCCGGGCGGCTGGCTGATTTACGAAACCTTTACCGATGGACAGCAGTCCATCGGCCGGCCCTCGCGACCGGACTTCCTCTTGCGGCCCGGGGAACTGCTCGAGGTCGTCCGCGGCCTGCGCGTGGTCGCCTACGAGGACGGATTCATCGAGACGCCCGGGCCGTCGGCCCCGGACGGCGGCGTCAACGGGCGTTACGTCCAGCGCGTTGCTGCCGTTCGCGAAAATCCGTCGCCCGGGAGCGCGCCGGACGGCCCGCCGGGCGGGGTCTTCCCCAGGTATCGGCTGCGCTGAGCGCGAGCCGCCGGGAGCGGCCCGCCGCTTCAGTAGAATCCGCCGATCACGAGGAATCCTCAATGAACGCAATTGTTGGCAGCATCGTCGCGCTGGTCACGCCGATGCACGAAGACGGCCGCATCGATTTCGATGGGCTCCGCAGTCTGATCGACTGGCACATCGACCAGGGCACCGACGTCATCGGTGTCGTCGGCACGACGGGCGAGTCCCCGACGGTGACGATGGAAGAGAACCGCGAGGTCATCCGCGTCGCGGTGGAACACGTCAAGGGCCGCAAGCCCGTGCTGGCCGGTACCGGCGCCAACGCCACGGCCGAGGCCATCGAGCTCAGCCGCTTCGCCAAGCAGGTCGGCGCCGACGCCACGCTGTCGGTCGTCCCCTACTACAACAAGCCCTCGCAGGAAGGCATCTACCAGCACTTCAAGGCGATCGCCGAGGCGGTCGACATTCCGATGATGCTGTACAACGTGCCCGGCCGGACCGTTGCGGACATGCTCCCCGAGACCGCCATCCGCTGCGCCGCCCTGCCCGGCGTGTTCGGCATCAAGGAAGCCACCGGCAACATCGAGCGCGCCGCCTGGCTGGTCAAGCACGCCCCCAAGGGCTTCTCCATCTACTCCGGGGACGACGGCACCGCCATCGCCATGATGCTGATGGGCGGCCGCGGCTCGGTCAGCGTCACCGCCAACGTCGCCCCCAAGGCCATGCACGAGATGTGCATGGCCGCGATCGAAGGCCGCGTGCGCGAGGCCACCGTGCTCCACTTCAAGCTGCTGGGCCTGCACAAGCAGCTGTTCTGCGAACCCAGCCCCGCCCCGACCAAGTGGGCCCTGAACAAGCTGGGCCGCAGCAGCAACCACCTGCGCCTGCCCCTGACGCCGCTGACGGCGTCGGGCGCCACCTTGGTGGAAGGCGCCATGCGCGAGGCCGGCCTGCTCTAATCGCGGACGCCGGTGCGAGCCGGCACGGCCCTCTCTCAGCCTTTACCCGCAGTTTTCACCCGATTTCCTGAAGCGGCACCGCGCCGCAGCGAACCCTTGGAGATGTCTAGCGTGACTCGTTCCCTTTCCGAAACCGGCGCCTCCACCCCGGTGCGCGTGGCCTGCTTGATGGCACTGGCCTCGCTGACGGCGTGCAGCACGTTCGACAGCATGACCTCGGGCGACAAGGTCGACTACCGTGGCCAGGCCCGCCAGACCACCGGTCTGGACGTGCCGCCCGATCTGACCCAACTGCCCCGCGAGAACCGTCCCACCGGCCCGATCAGCGCCGCCCAGCTGGCCGCGCAACCGGCCGGCCAGCGCACCGTCGCCGCCACCGCCGGCGGCCCTGGCAGCGTCGCCCTGGACAAGGCCGGCAGCGTCAGCTACGAGCGCCTGGGGAATGCCCGCTGGCTGCACAGCTCGCTGCCGCCGGAGCAACTCTGGCCGCAGATCAAGGGCTTCTGGCAAGACCGCGGTTTCTCGATCGAGACCGAGGACCAGAACGTCGGCATGATGGAAACCAGCTGGGCCGAGAACCGCGCCAAGCTGCCGATGGACTTCATCCGCAAGACGGTCGGCAGCCTGCTGGATTCGCTGTACTCGACGGGTGAGCGCGACCGCTTCCGCACTCGCCTGGAGCGCAACGAGCAAGGTGGCACGGACATCTACGTGACGCACCGCGGCATGGTGGAGGTCTACACCAACACCCAGAAGGACGACACCGCCTGGCAGCCCCGCCCCGCGGACCCGCAGCTCGAGGCCGAGATGATGTCGCGCCTGATGCTGAAGCTCGGCGGCAAGGAAGACGACGCCAAGGCCGTGGCCGAGGCCAAGCAGCCTCCCCAGCAGGGCTTCGGCGCCGTCGCGACCAGCGGCAACGTGCCCAAGTCGCTGGCCGACGTGCCGGATCAGCTCCAGATCAACGAGGACTTCGACCGCGCCTGGCGCCGGGTCGGACAATCGCTGGACCGCCACGGCTTCACCATCGAGGACCGCGACCGCAAGCAAGGCCTGTTCTTCCTGCGCTACGCCGACCCGAACCAGGCCGGCAAGGAAGAACCGAACTTCTTCCAGAAGCTGTTCGGCGCGACCGGCGCCTCGTCGGCAGTCCGCTACCGTGTGGCGGTCAAGTCCGAGGGCAACAAATCCACGGTCCTGGTCCTGGACGACAAGGGTCAGCAACAGACCAACGAGCTGGCCAAGCGCATCCTGCAGCTGCTGATGGAAGACGTCCGCTGATCAGGCGTACGCCATCAGTTTGCGCAAAACAAAACGCCACCCTCGGGTGGCGTTTTTCATTGGGGCGACGTCTATATCCACTCAAATACCAGCGGTGCGAGTACCCGACGGCGAGCGCCCCTCAGAAACATTCGAGCAAAGAAAAAGCCGCATGGGCGAACCCATGCGGCTTTCTCGAGACGAGTGATCGTCTTAGTTGCTGGCGGCCGAAGCGGGAGCCGAAGCGTCCGAGGCAGCAGCCGAAGCTTCAACGGCGGGGGCCGAAGCTTCAACGGCGGGAGCCGAAGCTTCCGGAGCGGGCGTCGCCACGGGAGCGGCTTCTTCCTTCTTGCCGCAAGCGGTCAGAGCAACAGCGGCCAGCAGGGAGGCCATCAGGATCGACTTTTTCATACTTGTCCTCAAGTAACTTTTAGACGAACAATCAATTACCGGTAATTAATGAAGTCGTACCAGAGTACGAGTACGAACTTCAGCAGACCAAGACGCGAGAAACCTCGAGCGCTTCCCTCGCCTAGCCAACGATTATAGCCACCAGTTTGTAATCTCCTTACAAGCCCAGGGTGCTGCTGGCGAACGAATCGGCAGACCGTTGCTCAATAGCGTCAAACCACTGGCGCGCCGAGGCCTCGTCCCGGGCGTCACGCAGGCTCAAGGAAGCCCTCACGGGTGACCACACCCTCATCGCGAGCAATCCAGGTGCCAGCACCAGTCCCTGTGGCGCGGGTTGGCTGCGGTCCAGCGCTTCGGCGGGATCGTAGGCACGGGCGGCGACCACATGGTCGTGCAACTGCCGCCATTGGACGAAGCGCGGATGGACGCGGCGCAGCGGTTCGTAGTCGGCGGCGAGCAGCCGCAGCCGCCGATGGGGCAAGGCCCACCGGTGCAGCGCATCGAGCAGGGCCGGATCGGAGAGCGGCCAGGCGCTGAAGTCCGGATCCATCCAGCACAGCTCGCGACCGCCCTGTTCCGCCGTCAGCAGCAGCGCTTGCTGCAGCATTTGCCGAACCTCGTCGGCGGATTCGACCAACCCGGTGCGGATCGCACCCGGATTCGGAGCCGGATGGGCGGATGCCTCAGACATGGCGTTCTCCTGCGGGAATGGGTCGGTCGGCCAGCGTCGGATCAGGCGGGCAGGACCCAGCCGTCCTCGGTCCACTGGTCCAGCAATTCGCGCGCGCCATCGCTGAGCCGGCGAACCTCGGCCGCGCTCATCGCGCGTTGGTCCGCGAAGCGCCGCATCAGGGTCGCGTCGCGGCCGCCGGCACGGAAGGACTGTCCATTGATGAAGATGTGCGCGGCGTCGTACATCATCCGCGTCCGCGCGCTCAGCTGCGCGCCCTGACCGACGGGCAGCGCTTCACCCGGTTCGAAGAAGACCCGCGGCTTGGGCTCGGTCAGCGCCTCGCCCAGCGCGCGCTCCAGCGCCAGCGGCTGGGACGCCGCCTTCATCACGGCCTCGCGCGCAAAGCTCAGCAACTGCTCGGGGATGCGCCCGGGCTCCGCCGTCGCAGTCTGGCGCGGATCCATGTACATCCGATCGCCGCGCGGCGCCTCCTCGTCATCGGTCAGGCGGACCAGCAACTCGTTCGCCAGTTCGCTGCGCCACGGCGAGCGGAAACCCACCGACGCCGTCATGCAGTCGCCGCCGACGGCCACGCCATCATGGGCCCAGCCCGGCGGCAGATAGAGCATGTCGCCCGCCTCGAGGGTGAACTCCTGCTCGGGCTCGAAGTCGGACAGCACCTTCAGCGGCACGTCCTCGCGCAGGGCACCGGTCGTCGACACGCCGAGCCGGCCGATGCGCCAGTGCCGCTTGCCGCTGACCTGGATCAGGAAGACGTCGTACGAGTCGAAATGGGGGCCGACGCCACCACCGTCGCTCGCATAGGACAGCATCAGGTCGTCCAGTCGGGCTTCGGGGACGAACCGGAAGCGGCTCAGCAGCGCATGCGCGGCCGGCACGTGCAGGTCCAGGCCCTGGACCAGCAGAGTCCACTGCGACTTGCTCCAGGCTGGGAGCTTGGCGATGGGGCCCTGACGCATCGTCCAGCGATCGCCGCTCTGCTGGGCGACGAGGCGAGACTCCACGTCCTCGCTCGCGGCCAGACGTGCCAGGCCGGCGCGGTCGATCGGCGGCTGCACGCCCGGCAGCGCCTGGCGAACCAGCAGCGGCTGCTTCTGCCAGTGCCGCTTCATGAACTGGGCCGGGCTGAGCCCGCCCAGCAGTGGCGTCTTGCCGTCGATCGGCGGGAGGGAGGAGGGAGAGGTCTTCGCGGTCATGGGGGCGCATTGTCCTTCGACGCGACAGGCCCGGGGGTCATGATGAGACAATCGCGCGATGCAAATCACTGCCCCCTGCGTCGTCTCCCTGACCTGGAGACTCGAGGACGCCCAAGGCCAATCCGTCGAGGTACTGGACCCGGCGATGGAATTCTTCTACGGCGGCGAGGACCTGTTCGCGAAGGTCGAGGAAGCGCTGGTCGACAAGGTCGTCGGCGACGAAGTCAGCGTCGCGCTGGAGCCCGAGGATGCCTTCGGCGAGTACGACAGCGACCTGGTCTGCTTCGAGCCCCGCGAGGTGTTCCCCGAGAACGTCGAGGTCGGCATGCAGTTCGAAGGACTGCCTGAAGGCGCGTCCACCCCGGACATGCCCGCCGACCGCATCTACACCGTGACCGAGGTCTATCCCGAGCACGTCGTGCTGGACGGCAACCATCCGCTGGCCGGCATCGGCCTGCGCATTCACGTCACCGTCTGCGACGTGCGTGAAGCGACGGAGGAGGAGATCGAGGCCGGCACGCTGGGCGACTCCGGCTTCTCCGTGGCGAACGGCCCCGGCCCGGACGACTCGCTTCACTGAGCCGCTGACCGATCCCGCGCGAGCCTTCACGGCTCGCGCGAGCACAGGCGTCGGTACAGATCGAACACCTTGGCTTCCAGTTCGACCGGGCTGCCGCAGGCCCGCGCGACGATCAGCCGTGCCCGGTAGTTGTAGATCTGCTCGCGGACCGCGACCGACCAGGTCTGCCCGCTGGGCGTGAGGTCGAAAGTGCAGGCGCGCAGGATGTGCAGCCAGCCCACCAGCACGTCGATCGGGAAGCCGGCCAGCACCTCCGTCAGCGTCGCCGGGCGCGGGTCCGCGCCCGCGTAGATCCGGTGCAGCATCAGCAGGCGCACCACCAGCGCCGGATCCGAGCCCGCGAGCATCGCCAGCGCGTCGTGCGGCACGCCTTGCCGCGCCAGCGCGTAGACCCGCCCCACCACGTCCATGTCGCAACTGGGAAGGGCCCGCGGCGACTCCTCCTGCGGCGGCGTGATCAAGTCCCCCTCGAAGAACCTCAGACCCCGTTCCCGCAGACGCAGGTAGTCGGTCGGATCCTCCACGCGCTCGGCGATCAGCGGCACACCGTGCCGGCGCGACAACGTCATCAGGTCCGACCACCCGCCCGGCGACGCCAGCGCGGCATCGAGCTTCAGGAAGGCCAGCATCGGCAGCCATTGCAGGCGTTCGTCCGTCGAGGACGTCAAGCCGGCGAGCGCGAACCGGTAGCCTCGCGCATGCAGTTGCGCGATGCGTCGCGTCACGGACGGATCGACGCGCAGCGAGGCCGGCAACTGGATGACGCCCAGGGACCCGCAGAGGACGTCGGCGATCGGACTGAGCAAGGTCGCCGCCTCCATCTCGACGAACAGCAGGCCGGGCCGCCGTTGCGCGAGTCCTCCATCGAGCAGTGCCTGGCTCAGCAGCACGCTGACCGCATAGGGCCCCGGGGGCGGCGGGTTGCGCCGGGTGCCGTCTCCCCAACGGAAGCTGAGCTCGTGCCCCAGGGGCTCGATCGATCCGTCGACGATGGGTTGACGCGCGAAGCGCACACGCGCCGGGTCCGGGTGGAGAAACGGCCGAGGCTGCGCGACGCCGCTGCGAGGGGATCGGGAGAATGGCATGACCGGGGAAACGCACCGCTGTGCCCGAGGGATCGGGCGGGCAGCCAGTATTTCCAGGAACGGCCTGGCGTTCGATGGCCTAGCTCAGTGGCAATGCGTGCGCATTCTCCCGAGAGCAGTCGGCGACCGACTCGTTTGTCGGGATCGCGTGCCCGACGAGGATCAGCGGCAGGCGCAGACAGGTCCTGGCGCCTTGCGCCGTGTGCTCGAAATGGAAGTCGCCGCCGATGCGCCCGGCGCGCCGCCGCAACCCGGCCAGGCCGCTGCCGCCGCCGAGCGAGCCCCCCTCTCCCGCCGTCGTCGACGAGGGCGCGATCGTGGCGACCGCCTCGCGCGGGCGTCCGTCGTCCTCGATGCACAGCGTCAGGACCTCGTCCGCGCCGACGCCCATGCGGATCGACAGCCGGCTCGCGCGGGCGTACTTGATGGTGTTGGCCACCGACTCCTCGACGATGCGCATCACCTGCTTCGCCAGGTCGTCCAGCAGGACGAACTCCGGCCCCTCGGGGATGTCGTACTCGACCTGGAACTCCGCGCGGCTCAAGGCCTCGTCGAGCCGGCTGCAGTAGGTGAAGAGCACGTCATGGAGGCTGCGTTGCTCGCGGACATCGGTCACCGAGATGATCTCGCGCAGATCATGCAGCGCCTCCAGCAGACGGTCCTCCAGCCTCGCATGGTCGATGTCCCGATCGCGCACGCTGAACAGCGTCGTCACCAGCTTCGACCCGATGCCGTCGTGCAGATCGCGGTAGATGCGATCCCGCTCCGCCTGGGCGGCGGCCTCGTTCTCCATGTCACGCTGCCGGTGGTAGCTGACGAGCAGCTCCCGCTCGCGCTGCCGCAGGGTCTCGGTGAGGACGACGTTGTTGTCCCGGATGCGCTTCACGTTGGCCTGGAACTTGGTCAGCAGGATCTGTGCGACGACGAACAGCAGCAGTGGCACGCTCAGGTGGCTCAGGAAGAGAGGGGTCGCGAGCAGGTGCGTCAGCGACCAGCCCGCGTCCGGCACCTGCACGCGGACCAGCTGCAGGGCCGCGTTGTGATCACGCAGCGCGAACACCTGCGCCAGCACCGACTGGAACAGCAGCGACATCGCCATGCGCGAGCGCGTGCGGGCCACATGCAGGGCCAGGCGCGAGCAGGCGTACAGATGGAACAGCAGCAGCACCGGCAGCCAGTAGGCGTCGAGCCATTCGCGCCCCCGCAGGCCCAGCCAGGGGTAGGTCAGCGCGGCGAACGAGGCCGCGCCGATCAGCACGACGCGCCCCCGGCGTCCCAGCGGCTGGTCCATGAAGGCGAAGATGAACATCGTCAGCACGCCCACCACCCCGCCGGTGCAGGCGTACTGCGCCCACAGGCGCAGCTCGATCAGCGACGACGGGACGCGCTGGAGCAGGATCAGCCAGAACAGCAGCGACCACAGCACCGTCGTCGCCCCGGCGTGCAGGAACACCGCGCCGTCCTTGCGACTGGCCAGCCAGGCACCCAGCATGAACATGCCCGCCAGCAGACAGAACACGTTGGAGGCGCTGGCCAGCGACGAGCCCACGAGGTAGGTCAGTTCGTAGATGTAGGAGATGGTGTCGATGTCGCCCACGTAGACCGGGGCGATCTGCACCTGGGGGTCCCAGGTCGTCAGCTCCAGGGTGAGGACGTTGCCCTCGGGCTTGAGCAGCCGCCGCGCCAGCGGCGCCTGCAGTGGCCGGTACCACTTGTAGCGGACCTGGTCGTTCGACTTGGGCAGCCCCGCGATCCAGACATCGTTCAGATAGACGTCCATGCCGTCCAGCGCCTGGCTGATCAGCAGGCTCGCGCCGGGGCTGCGCGAGGCGCCGCCGGCGGGATCGCCCTCGCGCGCGCCGCAGCAGATCGCCGGCCGCGCGAGGTAGCGGTCCAGGTCGACCCGTAGCCGGATCCGCTTGAGCCCGCCCACCTGACCGAGGTCCCGGAAATACGGGAGCGCGACGCGCGCCTGCTCGACGACGGGACGCCCGGGCAACCGCGACAGCTCCGGGCCGACGTCGCGGGCACCGGCCGGCGCCTGCACGATCTGCAGGTCCTGGCCGCCCTCGATCCGGTGGACCCGCGTGGCCAGGCTGCTCGTCGCCGCGACCAGCAACAGCAGCACGAAGACGGTGAGCCAGAAGCACACCGCCTTCAGCGAGCCCCGTCGTCGGACGCTATTCATCGATCAGCCCGTAGACCCGCGCCGCATTGGCCGCCATCGCGCGGGACTTCACGCCCAGCTTGCGGTACAGGCTGCGCAGATGCTGGTTGACGGTGTGATGGGAGATGCTCAGGCGGCGGGCGATCTCGGCGATGGGATAGCCCTCGGCCAGATGGCGCAGCACTTCCCATTCGCGCTCGCCCATGCCGAAGGCCTTGAGCACCTTCTCGCGGTCGAACTGGGGCCGCTCGTTGTTCTCGAGCGAGGCGTGGTGATCCAGCACCACCTTCGCGACCGCGGGGCTCAACGGCGCCTGTCCGTTGTGGGCGCTGACCAGCTTCTCGGCCAGGCCGGGTTGGATCTCCTCCTTCAGCAGGTAGCCGCTGGCCCCTGCCCGCAGGCTGCGCAGCACATGCTTGCTGTCCCCGAAGGTGCTCACCACGACGCAGCGCGCCTCGGAACACTTCTCCTTGACCAGCCGGATCAGGTCGACCCCGTCGACGTCCGGCAAACCCAGGTCGACGACATACAAGTCGGCGCGATTCGCGAGAATCGCCGCGACGGCTTCCCCACGATTTTTCGCCACGCCGATTACCTCGCAGAAACTGCTGTTCGAAATCACGTCCACCAACCGTTTCATGACGGTTTGATCGTCTTCGATGATCACCACGGCGATACTCATTCGATTGACTCCTTCTCACGCGTTGTCCCGGCACCCCGAGGGCCGGGACAGTTTCGCGAGATGGGGCCAACCGGCAATCACCGAATCAAGTAAACCCCGAATCGTCAGATTCGGGCACCCAAGGGCGCGGATCGCACGGATCTAGCGACGCCGCCAGAACGCGCCGAAGGGCGCGAAAGCCCGTCGCCGAGGGGATCTCAGGCATTCCTCGACGGTCGCGCCGAGGCAGATCAGCAGCAGCATCAGGCCCGCGGCGCCGAGCAGATAACCGATTGCAGTCAGTTCAAATGAGGGAGTTTCCAAGGCCCCGCGATCGATCCAGACGCAGGCAATCCCGGCCGCCGACAAACCCAGCGAAATGGCATACATGTTCTTCATGACAACGATCCATCGCAATTGATGGGCGGCAGTGTGTCGCGGGGGTCGGCGCTTGCGAATAACTCACATTCGGCAGTGACCTGCTCGAATTTGCTATTACCCCCAGAAGTTCGTGATCAATACCACTGGCCGCGCCAGGCGTCTCGATCGTTCGCGGATCCGGATTTGACGGATCCGAGGGGAAGCGGCCACCCGGGGTCAGGTCTCGCCCGGGCGGACAGGCACAGCCGACGCGCCGCCGCCAGAAGCACGCGTCTCATCCCCTGCGGCGCCGGGCTCTTCCGAACGGTCGATGACAACCGTCATCCCTTCTCGGTACATTCGTCGGCTTCCCCGGATCGCCGGCCGCTCGGACCGCCCGCGATCCTTCATTGCCACTGGAGACCACCATGTCCCGCAAGACCCCCATCGAGCACTACCGCAACATCGGCATCTCGGCGCACATCGACGCCGGCAAGACGACGACGACGGAGCGCATCCTGTTCTACACCGGGGTCAATCACAAGATCGGCGAAGTGCACGACGGCGCCGCGACCATGGACTGGATGGAGCAGGAGCAGGAACGCGGCATCACCATCACCTCCGCCGCCACGACCTGCTTCTGGAAGGGCATGGACCGCTCGTATGCGGAGCACCGCATCAACATCATCGACACCCCCGGGCACGTGGACTTCACCATCGAGGTGGAGCGCTCGATGCGCGTGCTGGACGGCGCGGTGATGGTCTACGACTCGGTCGGCGGCGTGCAGCCGCAATCCGAGACCGTCTGGCGCCAGGCCAACAAGTACAAGGTGCCGCGTCTGGCCTTCGTGAACAAGATGGACCGCGTCGGCGCCGACTTCTATCGCGTGCGCCAGATGATGGTCGACCGGCTCAAGGCCAACCCGGTGCCGGTGGTGCTGCCCATCGGCGCCGAGGACCAGTTCAAGGGCGTGATCGACCTGATCAAGATGAAGGCGATCATCTGGGACGAGGCCTCGCAGGGCATGCGCTTCGAGTACCAGGACATCCCCGCCGAGCTGCAGGCCCAGGCGCAGGAATGGCGCGAGAAGATGGTCGAGGCCGCCGCCGAGGCCGACGAGGAACTGATGAACAAGTACCTCGAGTCCGGCGAACTGACCGAGGCCGAGATCGTCCGCGCGATCCGCCAGCGCACCATCGCCGGCGAGATCCAGCCCATGCTGTGCGGCACCGCCTTCAAGAACAAGGGCGTGCAGCGCATGCTGGACGCCGTCATCGACTTCATGCCCTCCCCGATCGACATCCCGCCGGTGCACGGCACCGATGACGACGAGAAGGACACGACCCGCAAGGCCGACGACAACGAGAAGTTCAGCGCCCTCGCCTTCAAGCTGATGACCGACCCGTACGTGGGTCAGCTGACCTTCGTGCGGGTGTACTCGGGCATCCTGAAGTCGGGCGACTCGGTCTACAACCCGACGCGCGGCAAGAAGGAACGCATCGGCCGGATCCTGCAGATGCACGCCAACCAGCGCGAGGAGATCAAGGAGATCCTGGCCGGCGACATCGCCGCTTGCGTGGGCCTGAAGGACGTCACCACCGGCGAGACCCTGTGCGACCCGGACGCCATCATCACGCTGGAGAAGATGGTGTTCCCGGAGCCGGTGATCTCGCAGGCCGTGGAGCCCAAGACCAAGGCCGACCAGGAAAAGATGGGCCTGGCGCTGGGCCGGCTTGCGGCGGAAGACCCGTCCTTCCGCGTGCGCACGGACGAGGAGTCGGGCCAGACCATCATTTCCGGCATGGGCGAGCTGCACCTGGAAATCATCGTGGACCGCATGAAGCGCGAGTTCAGCGTCGAGGCCAACGTGGGCAAGCCGCAGGTCGCCTACCGCGAGACGGTGCGCAAGTCGGTGCAGGACGTGGAAGGCAAGTTCGTGCGCCAGTCCGGCGGCAAGGGCCAGTACGGCCACGTGGTGTTCTCGCTGGACCCGCAGGAACCTGGCAAGGGCTTCGAGTTCGTCGACGCGATCAAGGGCGGCGTGGTGCCGCGCGAGTACATCCCGGCCGTCGAGAAGGGCGTGATCGACTCGCTGCCCAACGGCGTGCTGGCGGGTTACCCGGTCGTGGACGTGAAGGTCACGCTGACCTTCGGCTCGTACCACGACGTGGACTCGAACGAGAACGCGTTCAAGATGGCCGCCTCGATGGGCTTCAAGGAAGCCTGCCGCCGCGCCAGCCCGGTGATCCTGGAGCCGATGATGGCCGTGGAGGTCGAGACGCCCGAGGACTACGCCGGCACGGTGATGGGCGACCTGTCCAGCCGCCGCGGCATGGTGCAGGGCATGGACGACATGGTCGGCGGCGGCAAGATCATCAAGGCCGAGGTGCCGCTGTCGGAGATGTTCGGCTACTCCACCGCGCTGCGGTCCGCGACGCAAGGTCGCGCGACCTACACGATGGAGTTCAAGCATTACTCCGAGGCGCCGAAGAACGTCGCCGACGCGATCGTGACGTCGCGCGCCAAGTGATGCGCGGCTGAGGCCGCATGAGGTGCAACGGGCCGCAGACGCGGCCCGTTCTTCATGGTGCGTTCCACCGCTCGGCGTCAGGCGACCGGCATCGGCCGGTCGTCGCCCCGCCGGATTCCGGTCAGGCGCTCACTTCGCCGACTCGGGGAACGGCGGCAGCTTGCCGATGTCGCGCGGGTCGTGCTGGATGATCAGCGTCGCCTTGAGGTTCTTCGCGATCTCCTTGATGCGCTGGATCGAGGCCAGCGTCTGCGCGCGATCGTCGTTGAAGCCGGGCACGCCGTCGTTGTCGTAGTTCTCGTGGAAGTGGACCGCGTCGCCGCTCAGGATGACCGGCCCCATGCCCTTCAGGCGCACCAGCAGCATGCTGTGGCCGGGCGTGTGGCCCGGCGCGCGCAGGATCATCACCGTGCCATCGCCGAAGACGTCCTTGTCCGCCGTCAGCAGCTCGACCTTGCGCTTCTCCGCGATCCAGGTCTCGAAGCCCTTGGCGTTCGCGCCGGCCATGGGCGGGGTCGCGGTGATGCCGTCCCAGTCCCGCTTGCCGATCATCAGCGTCGCGTTCCTGAGCGCGTCCAGCTGACCCGTGTGGTCGGCATGGAAGTGGCTGATGCCGACCACCTTCACCTCCGCCGGATCGACCTTCATCTGCCGCAGCAGGTCCGCCAGCGGCTTGTTGGTCGCGCTGGGCACCGAGCCCGGCTGGTAGCCGGTATCCCACACCATGACGTCCGCACCGTGCCGGATCACGTAGCAGCTGAAGGTGAAGGGCTTGGCCGGGTCCGTGTACGCGAAGGTATCGCTGAACCGTCGGGCGTCGTTGGTCCCGTTGCCGCATTCGAGCCGCGTCAGCGTGACCTCCTGGGCCGCCGCGGTCAGGGACAGAAGCGCGCCCGCCGCGAGCGCCATCCAGCTGCGTGTCTTCATCCGAGCCTCCTTGTGGTGGCGGGAATGATAGCCAGCGACGCCGCGCACGCCACGGCATCGGCCCGGCTCGTACCCGCGGAACGCGCATCGCACCGCCATTCGTCATGCCCTGGCAAACCCGGTCGGGATGACCCGTAGGCGGCCACTATGCTGCCGGCACTCTTCATCCCAGGGTGCCGCATGCCTGCCAAGACGCTCACGAAGCCGACGTTCTCGACCCTCTTCACCGTCACGCCCGCCCGCGCGGGCGTGATCGCTTTCGGTCTCGCGCTGCAGGCCGCGGCCTTCGCCGCCGATGCGCCCCCGGCGCCGGCGGCCGCCGCCTCGGCCCCCAAGTGGAACGTCAACCAGCCGCCCGGAGAGAAGCGCATCGCGAAGCTGGACGTGCGCACCGGCACCTGGATGTCGGTCGACGTGAGTCCCGACGGCAAGCAGGTCGTCTTCGACCTGCTGGGCGACCTGTACGTGATGCCCATCGAGGGCGGCGAGGCCAAGGCGCTGACGCACTCGATCGCGTGGGAGATGCAGCCGCGCTTCTCGCCCGACGGCAAGCAGATCGCCTTCGTCTCGGACGCCGGTGGCGGCGACAACATATGGGTCATGAACGCCGACGGCAGCAATGCCCGCGCGATCACCACCGAGGACTTCCGCCTGCTCAACAACCCGGTCTGGCACCCGAGCGGCAAGTACATCGCCGCGCGCAAGCACTTCACCGGCACGCGCTCGCTGGGCAGCGGCGAGATCTGGCTGTACCACGTCGATGGGGGGAAGGGCCAGCAGCTCAACGAGAAGCCGAACTGGCAGAAGGACCTGGGCGAGCCCGCCCTCTCCCCGGACGGCAAGTACCTGTACTACTCGCAGGACACGACGCCGGGCAACAGCTTCGAATACAACAAGGACAGCAACGGCGAGATCTTCCGCATCTTCCGCCAGGACCTGGCCGACGGCAGCAGCGAGGCCTTCGTCACCGGCCCCGGCGGCGCGATCCGCCCGACGCCCTCGCCCGACGGCAAGTACCTGGCCTTCATCCGCCGCCTGCGCGAGGCCGACGGCGCGCGCACCGCGCTGTTCCTGAAGGACCTCAAGACCGGTCGCGAGTTCCCGGTCTGGACCGGCCTGGAGCGCGATATGCAGGAATCCTGGTCGGTGCACGGCGTCTACCCGGGCATCGCCTGGATGCCGGACAGCAAGCAGGTCGTGGCCTGGGCGCAGGGCAAGCTGTGGCGCATCGATCCGTTCAAGTCCAGTGCCGCGGAGATCCCCTTCCACGTCCGGGACGAGCGCCAGATCACGCCCGCGCTGCGCGTCGCGCACGAGGTCGCGCCGCCGACCTTCGAATCCCACATGCTGCGCTGGGTGCGCGTCGCGCCGGACGGCAAGCGGGTGATCTTCTCCGCCGCCGGCTACCTCTACGCAAGCGAGCTGCGCGACGGCCAGCCCGTCGGCGAGGCCAAACGCCTGACCACGCAGACCGAGCGCTTCGAGTACTTCCCGGCCTTCTCGCGCGACGGCCGCCAGCTGGTCTACGTCAGCTGGAACGACGCCGACCAGGCCCGCGTGCGCGTGCTCGACCTGGCCAGCGGCCGCGACACCGTGGTCACGCCCGAGCCCGGCAAGTACCTGACGCCGACCTTCTCGCCCGATGGAAAGACCGTCGCCTACCGCAAGGCCAAGGGCGGCTACCTGACCTCGCCGTGGAACAGCCTGGAGCCCGGCATCTACCTGGCCGCGGTCGACGGCAAGAGCCAGCCGCGCCGCGTGACCAAGGACGGCGAGGCGCCGCAGTTCGGCGCCGATTCGGACACCCTGTACGTCACCCGCGGCAAGCGCACCAGCGAGGTCGACAGCTTCCATCAGCTGGTCCGCCTGAACCTGGTCGACCGCAGCGAGGTGGCCGTCGCCAAGAGCGAGTTCGCGACCGTCTTCACCGTCTCGCCGGACGGGCAGTGGCTGGGGTTCTCGGAGCGCTTCCACACCTACGTCACGCCGCTGGCGCCCAGCGGCAAGCTGCTGACCGTCGGCCCCAAGGCCGACGCGATGCCGGTCAAGAAGCTGGACGTCAACGCCGGCGACGACCTGCAATGGTCGGGCGACGGCAAGACCCGACCCTACGCGCTGCACTACGCCCTGGGCAACGAGCTGTTCACCGTCCCGCTGGACCAGGCGATGAAGCCCGGTTTCAAGCCCGCGGAACGTGGCGCGCCCATCCACCTGACGCTGACGGCGGACAAGCTGCGGGGCCGTATCGCCATCGTCGGCGCGCGCCTCGTCACGATGAACGCGAGCAAGCCCGACGAGGTGATCGAGGACGGCGCCATCCTGATCGACGGGGACCGCATCGCGGCCATCGGACCGCGCGCGTCGGTGGCGATTCCCGCGGGCACCGAGACCCTCCAGGCGGCCGGCAAGACGGTGATCCCGGGCCTGATCGACGCCCACTGGCACGGCACCATGGCCGAGAGCGAGATCATTCCGCAGCAGAGCTGGGTGAACTACGCCTCGCTGGCCTTCGGCCTGACGACGCTGCACGACCCGTCCAACCGCACCAGCGACATCTACACGCAGTCGGAGATGCAGCGCGCGGGGCGCGTCGTCGGTCCGCGGATCTACTCGACCGGCACGGTGCTGTACGGGGCGAAGGCGGACTTCTCGGCGGTGATCAACAGCCTGGAGGATGCCGAGACCCATCTGAAGCGCCTGAAGGCCGCCGGCGCGATCAGCGTCAAGAGCTACAACCAGCCGCGCCGCGACCAGCGCCAGCAGGTGCTGGAGGCCGCGCGCGAGACCGGGATGATGGTGGTGCCCGAGGGCGGCTCGCTGTTCCAGATGAACATGAACATGATCATCGACGGGCACACCGGCATCGAGCACGCGCTCCCCGTGGGCAAGGTCTACGAGGACGTCAAGCAGCTGTGGCCGCAGACGCAGGTGGGCTACACGCCGACGCTCAACGTCGCCTACGGCGGCCTGGACGGCGAGCACTACTGGTACGCGCGCACGGACGTGTGGCGCCACCCGATCCTGAGCAAGTACGTGCCCAAGTCGGTGCTGGAGCCGCGCAGCGTGCGTCGCGAGACCGCGCCGGAGGAGGACTTCAACGTCATCCAGGTCGCGAGGACCGCGACCGAACTGCAGCGGGCCGGCGTGTCGGTGAACATCGGCGCGCACGGCCAGCGCGAGGGTCTGGGCGCGCACTGGGAGATGTGGATGATGGGCCTGGGCGGCATGAGCTCGCTGGAGGCCATCCGCACCGCGACGCTGAACCCGGCCCGCTACCTGGGGCTGGACAAGGACATCGGCTCGCTGGAACCGGGCAAGCTGGCGGACCTGGTGATCCTGGACGGCGATGTGCTCAAGGACATCCGCCAGAGCGACAGGATCGCGCAGGTGATGCAGGGCGGCCGCGTCTTCGACATCCCGTCGATGAACGAGGTGTGGCCGAGGAAGCAGGCGCGCAAGCCCTTCTTCTTCGACGGTGCCAATGCCAGCGCGCCGGTGGACGCGGAAGCGGCTGGCGTCGAGCACGGCCACGGTCACGGCGACTGACGCAGCTCAGATCACCGGAGTGATCGGTGACGGGGTCCCGACGCTCGTCGAGAGGGCCACCAGGGTGAACCGGAACACGTCGAGTTCCGGTCCCTCGTTGCCGGCGGCGTCGATCTGGCGGAGGAAGGGGTAGAAGTTGTCTCCCAGGGCGCTCGGGAGACGGATTTCCGGCGCTCCGTCGACGACGTGGTAGGCGCGATCGGTGACGCCGAACCAGACCAGCAGCGCCCCGGCTTCCAATCCACCGATCCGCAAGGTGGGGTCGGTCGTGATGGCATCCGTGGCGCTGGGGCCGTCGTCGTGGCTCAACTGGACGGTGATGCGGCCCGCGTGCGTGTCCAGCCGCAGCGCGAGGGCCGCATGCTCGGAGATCTGCCCCGCGCCATCGATCTGGCGGACCCACACCTGCTTGTCGCCATCGGCGCCCAGTTGCCGTGAGCTGATCTCGGCACCGACGCCGGCTTGCCAGGTCCGCCCGCTGTCCAGGCTGAAGGCCCAGGTCGCGCCCGCCTGCAGCCCACTGACGACGATCGTGCCGTCGCGTGTGAGGCCATCGTGCGCGAAGCGCCGCAGGTCGCCGACGTCGCCGACGAGTCCGGTCAGATCGGGCCCCGTATCGTTCTTCAGTGCCAGGGTCGGCGTCGGGATCGAATTCGGGACCGGCGCCGGGACCGGGGCCGGATCAGTGGGAGACGGCAAGTCGGCCGAGGGATTCGGCGACTCCGGCTTCGGCTCCACGGGCGTGGGCAACTCGGACACCTCGAGGCTGGGACGCTCCTGCGTCGGCACGACGGGATCGAGGTCCTGCGCCTTCGGCTGGTCAGGCTTGGGTGCAGCAGGCGTCACCGGCTCCTGGAGGACCTGCGAGATCGCGGGGACGCTGGATCCGTGGCCACCGCCAGACGCGGCGGCCACCACACCCAGAACGCCCGCGGCGCCTGCCAGTACCCAGCCGGTGGCGTTCGCGGACATTACCCCCGAGGCGCCAACTGCCGCTCCGCCCTCGACCGTGGCCTCCGCCTCGTTCGTCGCGTCACCGATGGCGGGATGGGCGGTGTCGGAAGCCTCACCCTCCTCGACCGATCCACGCCCCTCGGGCGCTTCAGCGGGGCCGTCGAGCGAGGGCATCGCCTCGCCCGGCGGAGGAACCTGGGTGGTGTCATCGCGCTGGGAACGGGGGCGCTGGCGCTTGGCGTCGGACATCGGCTGAACCTCTGTGGAGACAAAAGCCAGCAGTCTCCAGACGTCGGTCACATCACGCACTAGCCTCGATTCGTCGCATTCTGCGCACGACTCCCTCCGATCGGTGGGCCGCCCACCTTCATGCGGAAGCGCACCCGTGCCGCACGCGCCAAGAGAAAAGGCCCGCCAGTGGCGGGCCTTCAGCCATGCATCGGGCGATGCCGGCGGGTCAGCCCTTGCCGGTCGACCCGAAACCGCCCTCGCCGCGCGACGAGGCGTCGAAGTCCTCGACCACGCGGAAGTTCGCCTGCACGACCGGCACGATCACCATCTGCGCGATGCGCTCCATCGGCTGGATGGTGAAGACCTCCTTGCCGCGGTTCCACACGCTGACCATCAGCTGGCCCTGGTAGTCCGAGTCGATCAGGCCGACCAGATTGCCCAGCACCACGCCGTGCTTGTGGCCCAGGCCCGAGCGCGGCAGGATCATCGCGGCCAGGCCGGGATCGCCGATGTGGATCGCCAGGCCCGTCGGGACCAGCACGGTGTCGCCGGGGGCCAGCGTGATCGGCGCGTCCAGGCAGGCGCGCAGGTCCAGGCCGGCGCTGCCGGTCGTCGCGTAGGCGGGGAGCTGCTCGGCCATGCGGCGGTCGAGCACCTTCAGATCGATGGTGGTCATGGAATCAGCGGAGGAAGAAATCTGCGGGAGAGGCCCGCCCGCCGCCGCGCCTCGCGGGCGCCGGTGACCGGACCTCGGAAAGTCGTCGTCTCAGGCGTTGTAGGTCGTGAGCCGCTGGGCGATCTCGCGCACCAGCTCGCGGGCCAGCGTCAGCTTGTCGGCGCGGGAGAGCTCGCGCTCCCCGCGGGCGTCGACCAGCGTCAGCGCGTTGTCGTCCTGGCCGAAGGTCGCCGGGCCCACGTTGGCCACGATCAGCGGCACGTTCTTGCGCTGGCGCTTCTCGCGCGCGTGCTTGATCAGGTCCTGGCTCTCGGCCGCGAAGCCCACGCACATCGGCGGATGCGGCAGCGCGGCGACGGTGGCCAGGATGTCGGGGTTCTCCGCCAGGTCCAGCGCGGGCGCGACCGCCTCGCCCGCCTTGGCGTTCTTCTTGATCTTGTGCTCGTGCGTGGTGGCCGGACGCCAGTCGGCCACGGCCGCCGTTGCCACGAAGGCCTGGTGCGTCGCCGCCAGCGGCAGCACCGCGTCCAGCATCTGACGCGCGCTCTGCACGTCGATGCGGGTCACGCCCAGCGGCGTCGGCAGATGCACCGGGCCGGCGACCAGCGTCACCTCGGCCCCCGCCTCCGCCGCCGCGCGCGCGATGGCGAAGCCCATCTTGCCGCTCGATCGGTTGGTGATGCCGCGCACCGGGTCGATGGCCTCGTAGGTCGGCCCCGCCGTGATCAGCAGCTTGCGGCCCGCCAGCACCTTGGGCTGGAAATGCGCGACCACGTGTTCCAGCAACTGCTGCGGCTCGAGCATGCGCCCGTCGCCGATCTCGCCGCAGGCCTGGTCGCCGCTGCCCACGCCCAGCACCACCGAGCCGTCCGCGGCGACCTGGCGCAGGTTGCGCTGCGTCGCCGGATGGGCCCACATCTCGCGGTTCATCGCGGGGGCCAGCAGCAGCCCGCAGCGCTGGGCCGGACGCGCCAACGCGGTCAGCGACATCAGATCGTCCGCCCGCCCCTGCGCCAGCTTGGCGATCATGTCGGCGCTCGCCGGCGCGATCAGCATGACGTCGGCCTCGCGGGTCAGGTTGATGTGCGCCATGTTGTTGTCCGGGCGCGCATCCCATTGGCTGGTGAACACGGGCCGGTTGGACAGCGCCTGCATCGTCACCGGCGTGATGAAGGCCTCGGCGGCCTCGGTCATCAGCACCTGCACCGTGGCGCCGGCCTTGACCAGCAGCCGCGTCAGCTCGGCGATCTTGTAGCAGGCGATGCCGCCGGACAGACCGAGCAGCACGTGCCGACCGGCGAGAGAGTTGGATTCGGACATGGGGAGGGACTCTACCAGCGCGCCCCGGACCGGTCGCCCGGTCAGGCCTTGCGCTTGAACACCAGGTCCCAGACGCCGTGGCCCAGCTTGAGGCCGCGGTGCTCGAACTTGGTCAGCGGCCGGTAGTCCGGCTTGTCCGCGTAGCCGTCGGCCCGGGTGGAGGTGTTCACCAGGTCCGGATCGGCGCTCAGCACCTCCAGCATCTGCTGGGCATAGGGCTCCCAGTCGGTGGCCAGATGCAGGTAGCCGCCCGGGGCCAGGTGCTTGACCAGCTTGGCGATGAAGGGCGACTGCACCAGGCGGCGCTTGTTGTGGCGCTTCTTGTGCCAGGGATCCGGGAAGTAGATGTGCACGCCGGCCAGCGAGCCGGGCGCGATCATCGCGTCCAGCACCTCGACGGCGTCGTGCTGGAAGATGCGGATGTTGGGGATGTCCTGCTCGCCGATCAGCTTGAGCAGCGCGCCCACGCCGGGCTCGTGCACCTCGCAGCCGATGAAGTCGTGGTCGGGCAGCGTGCGGGCGATCTGGGCGGTCGGGCCGCCCATGCCGAAACCGATCTCGAAGACCACCGGCGCCCGGCGGCCGAAGGTGCGCTCGTAGTCCAGCGGCTCGGGCTTGAACGGGATCACGAACTGCGGACCGAGCTCGGCCAGCGCCTTGATCTGCCCGGTGCCCATGCGGCCGGCGCGCACCACGAAGCTGCGGATGCGCGACTTCGGATGCGGGTGCTGGCCCTCGGCGCCCTCGCCGGGATCGGCCGCGTCGGCGGGCGCGGGAGCGCCGGACTCGTCGAGGGGCTCGTCGGGGGGAGTGGTGGGCAGGGACATGGCGCTCAGCCGCGGCGGGCTGCGATCGAAAACAAGGGGCGAGAGTTTACCGGGCCTCGCCCGCCGGATGCCGCGGCTCGCGCGCGCCGGCGGGACCGTGGCGTCCCGGGGCGGTCAGGCGACCAGCCGCGGCGGCCCGGGCGGATGCGGCGGGATCTGCAGCGCGAAGCCGCCGGCGCGCTTGCGCATGGTGGCCGGATCGACCTGCGGCGCCTGGGCCGGCCAGTCGAAGAACTGCTGGATCTCGGCGCGACGGGCCAGCGTGTCGGCCATGCCCAGGGTGATCAGCTCGTTGGTGTACTCCGGCTCGAAGAGCAGGTAGCTCACCAGCGCCGAGCCGCTGGCGGTCGCGCCCTCGCCTTGCACGCCGACACCGCGCAGCAGGCCGCGGATGGCGGGGGGAAGCGCGCCCTGGTGCTCGGCCGCGAGGCTGTCCAGCGGCCGGCTCGGCGCGATGACCAGGGCCTCCAGCGGCTTGAGCGGCGTGTTGGCGCGGGCTTCGCGCGGGAGCAGCGCCAGCGTGCTGTTGATGCGCTTGAGCCGCTCGATGTCCACCGCCAGGGAGTCCAGGAAGATGTTGGACATCGCGTGGCCGGCGATCTGGGCCAGGCTGGGGTGCCCGGTGTTGACGGGGCCGTGGTTGCCCTCCCCGCCGCTCTCGTGCATGCGGCCGGCGCCGATGATCAGCACCTTCTCCGCGCCCAGGTGCACGGCCGGCGAGATCGGCGCCGTCTGCCGCATCGAGCCATCGCCGAACCACTCGACCTCGCCGGCCAGCTCCAGCGGCTCGGCCGGGAAGATGAAGGGGATGGCGGAGGACGCGATCAGGTGCTCGATCGACAGCCGCGGCGCGCGCACGGCCAGACGCTGGGTGCGGATCCAGGGGTCGATCTGGTGGTGGGTCTGATAGAAGGTGACGTGGTGGCCGGAGCTGTAACTCGACCCCGTCACCGCGAGCGCGTCGAGGTGGCCCTGGGCGAGCATGTCGTCGAGCCGGTCCATGCGGATCCACTGCGAGAGCAGACCGCGCAGGGGCGTGTTGTCGAGCAGGCTGCGCGGCCTCGTCCGTCGCCAGCGGTTCAGCGCCCAGCCCAGGCTGATCATGGAGAGCCACTTGGCGCCGGTGCGGATGACGCCGAAGGAATCGGCGGCGTAGACCTGGTCGACGTGGATGTTCTGCCAGATGTACATCAGGCCGTCGACGGCGGAGCAGAAGTCGTCGGCCTGGCAGGCCAGCGTGGCCGCGTTGATGGAGCCCGCCGAGGTGCCGGCGATCACCTGGAAGGGGTTGTCGCCGGTGGTGCAGGCGTCGCGCCGGAGCTGCGCGATGGCCGCCAGCACGCCGACCTGATAGGCGGCGCGCGCCCCCCCTCCCGTGAGGATCAGGCCGGTCTTGGGCTTGGCGTCCAGCATGGGCGGGAGCTTACGCCGGACACGCCCGCCGCATGTCACCGGATCACCCGTCAAATGGGGGATGCCCGAGGGCATCCCGGGGTGGCTCAGCGGCGGCGCGGCGGCCGCCGGGGGGCGGCGTCGGGCGATGGCACGATGTCGAGCCAGTCCGGCGTCTGGAACGGGAGCTCCTCTTCGGCGTAGCCGGCGGCCGCCACCTGCTCGGCCCACAGGTCCGGCGCCCTGCGCCTCGCCATGGCGATGTACTCGCGGGCCTCCTCCTCGCCGTAGCCGTAATCCGGGCTTGCGTCGATCAGATTGAAGGTCGAGGCCAAGGCGGCATGCGTCTTCGAACGGGACAGATCCATCGCCTGATTGCCGTTGAAGCCGAGGCCGTACGGTGCGATGTCGAAGGCGGGGGAGAGCCGCCACGAGACACCGTCGAACAGGAGGCCCGTGTTGCGGGGATGGTCGTCACCGTTGGCCAGCACGGCATTGACCACCAGCCGTCGGAACAGTTCGCGCTGATCCTCGATGACCGTGTCCAGGCCCGGACGTCCGCCCCAGCGTCTCAGTTCCAGGGCCAGGGCGACGTAGGACCGCTCACGACTGCCGCGCGGCTGCTTGTCCAGCCCCAGCACCGTGTGCGCGCTGGCGTACAGCCGCCGCGTGACCGCGCCCGCCTCGTCCCGGTGCCGGTCGAAGCGGCGCACCAGGATCACCTCGCGCCGATCCACGCGCTTGAACTGGACCTGCGCGGCGTTGACGCCCAGGGCCGTCGCGACCTTCATCGCGACGAACTCTCGCAGGGGTGAATGCGGCCGATCGCCGCGATCCTGAAGCTTGGCGAGCCAGAGCTGTCCTTCATGGAGGACCGTCAGCTTGGGACGCCCCCCCCCGGCGCTGGTCCCGACGATGCCCTTGACCTCCCGCACGGCGTCGCTCGCGGGGCGGGTGTCGGGAACGTTTGCCAGGATCTGCAGCAAGTCATCGGACGGAGGGGCATGGACAAGCTGCTTGCGATCGATGTCGTCGCAGACCGCGATCGCGCCGACCGAATCGCCTTCCGATTCCTCGAGCACCGCCATGTGATCGTCGACCTCGACCCGCCGGATGTGCGAGAGCAGATCCAGCCCATAGCCTTCCGGCTTGGCGTCTCGAATGACGCCGAACAGCCCGTCCTGCCGAGTCTCCCGGATCGTCCGCACGCGGGAGGCCAAGGCCAGGTGCACGGGATCAAGCGCCAGCCCCCCAGCCGCATCCAGATAGGACTGCCGATACTCGAAGGTCCCCAGCCCCCCCTTGAGCGTGAACACACCGCACTCGGTCGGCGTGGACTCGCCCGGGAGCCAGATCCAGACGGGCTTCGCGTCGGCGCTCATGAGGCCTTGCGCCTCGCGGTACGCACTTTCAGCGGGACCGCATCCGCCATCAGCTCGGAGAGATCCTTGTCCGAGCCCAGTTCCGACAAGGTCCCGAAGGTCCCCTCCAAGCCCAGGGCCCAGAGCACCATCAGCACCGAGCCGATCTGCACGGTCGGGAGACCCTTCTCGATCGAGAGCAAGGTGCTGAGCCCGATGCCGGCCTTCGCGGCCAGGTCCGGCTGCGTCAACCGGCGCGCGCGACGGGCGAGCGAGATGCGCTCGCCCAGATCCGTGAGCGCGTCCTCGACAACGAACGGGAACGTCTTGAGACTCTTCATAGGGCAAGCGTTATACCGAACAACTCTTGCCAAAACAACATTCAAGGCGATTAACTGTTGCTGAGGCAACAGTTTCTACAACATCACCCGCCCGCGTCGTACACGATCTCCGCCGGCTTGAGCTTCTCCAGCGCCTCGTCGCTGGGCCAGAACTTGCCCGCCCCACCGAGGCCGAGCTCGGCCACCGCGCCGTCGCGCTTGATCGGGATGCGCAGCTCCAGGCCCTGGCTGAGCACGCCCTGCTCGGTCTCGACCCGCTTGGCGGGCCAGCTCTTGATCAGATCCAGCACCTGCGCCGCCGGCAGGTTCGGCGCCGTGCGCAGGTAGCGCCCGAAGCGCGCCCGCGCCGCCGCCAGCCCGAAGACCTGCTGCACGTTCATCCGCAGCCCGCCCGAGAACCGGTCGTTCTGCACCTTGCCGACCGCGATGATCAGCTCGTCCTCGGCCAGCAGCTCCTTGTTGGCGTTGAGCAGCTCCTCGTTGGCCACCGCCTCGATCGCATCGGTCTTGTCGTCAATCTTGAAGATCGCCACCCGGCCGCGCGAGCCGTTGATCACCCGCATGTCCGACACGATGCCCGCCACCGTCGTCGGCTCGCGGCTGTCCTGCAGGTCGACGATGCGGCGCTTGACCATCTTGCGCAGCTCCGTCTCCGCCTGATCGAACAGGTGGCCCGAGAGATAGAAGCCGATCGCGGTCTTCTCCAGGCTCAGCCGCTCCTTGATGCCCCAGGGCGGGACCTCGACGAAATCAGGCTCCGCGGTCGACGAGCCGTGCGTGTCGTCGAAGTCGAACAGGCCGCCCTGGTTGACGTTCTGCGCCAGGTTGTCCGCGTAGGTGTAGCCCAGCGCCACGCTGGCGAGCAGCCGCTCCCGCTCCGGATGCAGCGCGTCGAAGGCGCCGGCCTTGATCAGCGCTTCCACCACCCGCTTGTTGACCGCCTTGCGGTCCACGCGGGCGCAGAAGTCGAAGAAGCTGGTGAAGGGGCCGCCCTCGGTCCGCGCGCGCACGATGGCCTCGATCGCGCCGGCGCCCGTGCCCTTGATCGCGCCCAGGCTGTAGTTGATCTTGCGCGCGCGCGGCGTGACGCCCGGCTTGCCGGCGTCCTTGGGCACCGACTTCACCGTGCCCTCGTCCGCGCCCATGGGCTCGAAACGGCCCACGCCCAGGTTGATGTTGGGCGGCTCGAACTCGATGCCGAACAGCTTCGCGTCGTGCATCAGCACCTTGAGCTTGTCCGTGTCGTCCGATTCAATGGTCATGTTCGCGGCGAAGAACTCCGCCGTGAAATGCACCTTCAGCCAGCCCGTGTGATACGCCAGCAGCGAGTACGCGGCCGCATGCGACTTGTTGAAGCCGTAGCCGGCGAACTTCTCCATCAGGTCGAAGACCTCGTCGGCCTTGTCCTGATCGATGCCCTTCTCGGCCGCGCCCTTGCGGAACAGGTCGCGGTGCATGGCCATCTCTTCGGCCTTCTTCTTGCCCATCGCCCGGCGCAGCATGTCCGCGCCGCCCAGCGAGTAACCGCCCAGCACCTGGGCGGTCTGCATCACCTGTTCCTGGTAGACCATGATCCCGTAGGTCTCGGACAGCACCGGCTCCACCAGCGGATGCGGGTACTCGACCACTTCCTTGCCGTGCTTGCGCGCGACGAAGCTGGGGATCAGGTCCATCGGACCCGGGCGGTACAAGGCGTTCAGCGCGATCAGGTCCTCCAGCCGGGACGGCTTGGCGTCCTTGAGCATGCGCTGCATGCCGCTGGATTCGAACTGGAACACCGACTCCGTCAGCCCGTCCGAGAACAGCTTGTAGGTCCGCTTGTCGTCCAGCGGAATCGTCTCGAAGGCGAAGTCCTTCTGCTCCGGATAGCGGCCGACGATGAAGTCCTTGGCCAGCTCCAGGATCGTGAGCGTCGCCAGACCCAGGAAGTCGAACTTCACCAGGCCGATGGCCTCCACGTCGTCCTTGTCGTACTGGCTGACCGCCGAGGTCGAGCCCGGCTGCTGGTACTGCGGGCAGAAGTCGGTGATCTTGCCCGGGGCGATCAGCACGCCCCCGGCGTGCATGCCGATGGAGCGCACCGTGCCCTCCACCCGCGCCGCCATCTCCAGCAGGCCGGCGACTTCCTCGTCCTGGGCCTCGCGCTCCTCGATCTCGGGGGACTCGTGCCGCGCGTAGACCATCTTGGCCTTGTCGGGGTCGAAGTCGGGAGGGAGCTTGGCCAGCGTCACCGTCTTGCCGGGCGGGGCCGGGACCAGCTTGGCGATCGAGTCCACATGGCCGAAGCCCATGCCCAGCACGCGGCCGATGTCGCGCAGCGCGCCCTTGGCCGCCATCGTGCCGAAGGTCGCGATCTGGCTCACCGCCGGGCGGCCGTACTTGTCCTTGACGTAGTCGATGACCCGGTCGCGGTTGCCCTGGCAGAAGTCGATGTCGAAGTCGGGCATCGAGACCCGCTCGGGGTTCAGGAAGCGCTCGAACAGCAGGTTGTACTGCAGCGGGTCCAGGTCGGTGATCAGCAGCACGTAGGCCACCAGCGAGCCCGCGCCCGAGCCCCGGCCCGGTCCCACCGGGCAGCCGTTGTTCTTCGCCCAGCGGATGAAGTCACCCACGATGAGGAAGTAGCCGGGGAAGCCCATCTTGATGATGGTCGCGAGCTCGAACTCCAGCCGCTCCACGTAGCGCGGCCGCGCCGCGTCGCGCTTGGCCTCGTCCGGGAACAGCAGCTTCAGCCGGTCCTCCAGGCCCTCGTAGGAGAGCATCCGGAAGTACTGCTCCATCGGCATGGGGTTGCCGTCGGCCTGGATGGGCGTGGGGAAGTTGGGCAGTTGCGGCTTGCCCAGCACCAGCGACAGGCTGCAGCGCCGCGCGATCTCCACCGTGTTGGCGATCGCGCTGGGCAGGTCCGCGAAGAGCGTCTCCATCTCCGCCTGCGACTTGAAATGCTGGCTCGGGAGGAAGCGTTTGATCCGCTTGGGATTGGCCAGGGTCTCGCCGTCGGCCACGCACACGCGCGCCTCGTGCGCCTCGAAGTCGTCCTCTTCCAGGAACTGGACCGGATGCGTCGCCACCACCGGCAGCTTCGCCTTGGCCGCCAGCGGCACCAGCTGGCGCAGCAGCGCTTCCTGGCCCGGGAGGCCGGCGCGCTGCAGCTCGATGTAGAAGCGGTCCGGGTAGATCGCGGACAGGCGGCGCGCCCAGTCCAGCGCCTTGGCCTCGTCGCCGGCGACCAGCGCCTGGCCGACCGGGCCGAACTGGAAACCGCCCAGGCAGATCAGGCCCTCGTTGAGCTCCTGCATCCACTCGAGCTTGAGCAGCGCCTGGTTGCGCTGCACGTTCTGGATCCAGGCCCGCGACAGCAGCTCGCTGACGTTCAGGTAGCCCTGGAAGTTCTGCACCAGCAGCAGCACGCGGCTGGGCGGCTTGTCGGCGGCATCCGCCTCCAGCCAGGCCTCGACGCCGAGGATGGGCTTGACGCCCTTCTTGCGGCAGGCGTTGTAGAACTTCACCCCGCCGAACATGTTGGCCAGGTCGGTCAGGCCCAGGGCGACTTGCCCATCCTTGGCGGCCGCCTTGGCGGCGTCGTCGATGCGCAAGGTGCCGTCGACGACAGAGAACTCGGTGTGGAGACGAAGGTGAACGAAAGCCATCCCGGGATTGTAGGGAGGCTATGCTGCTCCCCCATCGAACACACCCGGAGCCGATGGATGAAGACCCTGCCGCTGATGGCCGCGCTGGCCCTTGCCGTCCCCCTGCTGGCGACCGCCGCCGATCCCGCGCCGGCCGCGGCCCCGGCGAGCGAGGGCAAGGCCACGCCCGCGATGACGCCGGGAGCCGCCGGCCGGTCCGCGGGCGAGGCGGGTCGCGCCGCCGGCAAGGCCGGAAAGGCGGCGGGAGAAGCGGGCCGTGCCGCCGCCAAGGCCGCCGGCGCGGGCAGGACCACCCGGACCAGCGCCGACATCATCGCCACCGCCCCGGTCGCCGACTGGCGCGACGTCGACCCCGACAACCTGCTGGTGATGACGCTGCCCAAGGGCCAGGTGCTCATCGAGCTGGCGCCGCGCTTCGCCCCGGCCCACGTCGACAACATCCGCGCGCTGGCCCGCGGCGGCTACTGGGATGGCCTGGCCGTCGTCCGCGTCCAGGACAACTTCGTCACCCAGTGGGGCGACCCGGACGCCGACGACGAGGACGCCGGCATCAAGGGCAAGGCCCGGCCCTTCCCCGCCGGCGCCAAGGACCACCTGCCGGCCGAGTTCTCGATTCCGCTCAAGGGCGTGCCGCTGACCGCCCTGCCCGACGTCGACGGCTGGGCGCCGCGCGCCGGTCACGTGGACGGCTTCCCGGTCGCCGCCGACCCCAAGGCCGGCAAGGCCTGGCTGGCGCACTGCTACGGCACCGTCGGCGCGGGCCGCGGCAACGCGGTCGACTCCAGCACCGGCGCCGAGCTCTACACCGTCATCGGCCACGCCCCGCGCGGCCTGGACCTGAACATCACCGTCGTGGGCCGGGTGCTCAAGGGCATGGAGTTCCTGTCCTCGCTGCCGCGCGGCGGCGGCGCGATGGGCTTCTACGACAAGCCCGAACAGCGCCAGGGCATCGAGAGGATCGCCCTGGCCTCGGCCCTGCCCGAGGACCAGCGTCCCGCGATGCAGGTGCTGCGCACCGACACCGCCACCTGGAAGGAGCTGCTGGAGGCGCGCCGCCACCGCGGCGGCTGGTTCGTGCACAGCCCCGAGCACACCGAGATCTGCAGCGCCGCCGCGCCGGTGCGCGCCAAGCCCATGGACCGCGACGTGAAGCTCAACGAGCCCAAGTCGCCCGAGCTCAAGCGCTGAGCCCTCGCGCCCCCAGAGCCGCCGGCACCGGAAAGCCGGCGTGCGACACCCGCCCCGCGCCTACAATCGCGGGTTTTTGCTGATTCCCGGCGGGCCGCGGTCCGTCGCTCCGGCATGACCCAGCCCGACATGTCGTCCTCCGTCCGTCCTTCCGAGCCCCCCGAGTCGACCGCCTCCGCGGCCGATCCGGCCGACGCCGCCGCGTCCGTCCTGAACATCTCCTGCTACCTCTTCGTCGGCATCGACGATCCGCACGCGCTGCGCGAGCGGCTGCACGAGCACGCGTCGGCGCTGGGACTCAAGGGCACGGTGCTGATCGCCGAGGAGGGGATCAATCTCTTCCTGGCCGGCCCCGCGGCCGCGGTGAACGCCTGGGTCGGCGCGCTGCGCGCCGACGCGCGCTTCGCCGCGCTGGCGCCCAAGGAGAGCTGGAGCGAGGCCACGCCCTTCCGCAAGCTGCTGGTCAAGGTCAAGCCGGAGATCATCCGCATGAACCACCCGACCATCCGTCCGGACCAGGCGCCACGCGCGCCCGCCCTGCCCGCCGCCACGCTCAAGCGCTGGCTGGACCAGGGCCACGACGACGACGGCCGGCCGGTGGTGACGCTGGACACGCGCAACGCGTTCGAGGTCGACGTGGGCGCCTTCGACCACGCCATCGACTGGCGCATCACCAAGTTCAGCGAGTTCCCCGACGCCGTGCGCGCGCACCGCGAGGAACTGGCCGGCAAGACCGTCGTCAGCTACTGCACCGGCGGCATCCGCTGCGAGAAGGCCGCGCTCTTCCTGGACCAGCAGGACCTGGGCGCCACCGTCTACCAGCTCGAGGGCGGCATCCTGAAGTACTTCGAGGAAGTCGGCGGCGCCCACTATCACGGCAACTGCTTCGTCTTCGACGAGCGCCGCGCGCTGGACCCGGCGCTGGCGCCCTCGCCCATCGTCGAGCCGCACGAGGCCGCCGCGGCGGCCGCGCTGGCCGCCGCGGGCGAGACCCCGGCCGAGGCGCCGGCCCCGGCACGTCCCACGACCCCGGCCTGAACGCCCACCGCCCCGCCATGAGCGACCGCCCCACCCTCGGCGCCCGGCTGATGAAGCTGCTGGGCTTCATCGTGCTGGTCACGGCCATCCTGGCCATGGCCTTCCGCGCGCCGGACCGGCCGCTGGAGAGCCTGATCGCGCGCTGGGGCGCCCCGCCCTCGGACTTCATGGAGCTGAAGCTGCCCGGCGGCCAGACCCAGTTGGTCCATTACCGCGACGAGGGCCCCCGCTCCGACACCACGCCCATCGTGCTGATGCATGCGACGCTGTCCAGCCTGCACACCTGGGAGGGTTGGGTGAAGTCGCTGAGCGCCACCCGCCGCGTCATCACGCTCGACCTGCCCGGCTTCGGCCTGACCGGCCCCTCCCCCCTGAACGACTACAGCGACGAGGCCTACGAGCAGTTCCTCCAGCAGTTCCTGGCCAAGCTCGAGATCAACCGCCTGGTGCTGGGCGGCAACTCGCTGGGCGGCGAGATCGCCTGGATCTACACCGCACGGCATCCGCAGCAGGTGGCGGCCCTGATCCTGGTCGATGCCGACGGCCTGGACGTGCCCAGCCCCACCGTCCCGCGCGGCGCGCGCATGCCCGACTGGGCACCGCTGCATCAACTGGTCGGCGTGTTCCTGCCCCGACCGCTGGTGGACCGCGGGATCCGCGGGATGTACGGCGATCCGTCCAAGGTCTCGGCCGCGTTGGTCGACCGCTACTTCGAACTCACCCTGCGCGAGGGCAACCGCGTCGCGCTGGCCAAGCGGCTGGCGCAACGCGATCCGGGCAGCCACGACGACCTGCTCACGAAGATCAAGGTCCCGACGCTGATCCTGTGGGGCGGCAAGGACCCGATCATCCCGGTCGAGGCCGGCGAGCGCTTCCACCGCGCCATCCCCGGCAGCCAGATGCAGGTCTTCCCCGAGCTCGGCCACCTGGCCCAGGAGGAGGACCCCGTGTCCACCGTCCAGGCCGCTGACAAGTTTTTGCACTCTCTTTAACCCTGATGGCCGCCATGCGTGCGGCATGGCAACAATCGGACGCTTTACCGCACGACGGTCCGCGCGACGCGACGGATCGGCGGTTCGATCCCCACGACCGACACTCACAAGGAGTCTTCATGCAACGACGACCACTGCTCGCCCGCGTCATCCTCTCGGCCATCGCCGTGCTCGCCACCGCCGGTGCCGCCCAGGCCCAGGCCCCCGACTGGAAGAAGATCCGCATCGGCGTCGAGGGCGCCTACCCCCCGTTCTCCGAAGTCGGCGCCGACGGCAAGCTCAAGGGCTTCGAGATCGATCTGGCGATGGCGCTGTGCGCCGAGATGAAGGCCGAGTGCACGCTGGTGCAGCAGGACTTCGACGGCCTGATCCCGGCGCTGCAGTCGCGCAAGATCGACGCGGTGATCGCCTCGATGTCGATCACGGACGAGCGCAAGAAGGTCATCGCCTTCTCCAACCCCTACTACAACACCCCGGCCCGCTTCACCGCCAAGGCCGACGCCAAGTTCGACTTCTCGCCCGCCGGCCTCAAGGGCAAGAAGATCGCGGTGCAGCGCGCGACCATCCATGAGAAGTTCGCGACCGACACCTTCAAGCAGAGCGAGATCGTCCGCTACGCCACGCAGGACCAGGCCTTCCTGGACCTGAAGTCCGGCCGCGCCGACCTCACGCTGGCCGACCTGGTCGCGGCGGATGTCGGCTTCCTGAAGACGCCGGGCGGCAAGGGCTTCGCCTTCGTGGGCCCGAGCTACAACGACGTCAAGTACTTCGGCGTGGGCAGCGGCGTGGGCCTGCGCAAGGCCGACGAGAAGTCGCTGGGCAAGAAGTTCAACGACGCCATCGCGGCGGTGAAGGCCAACGGCACCTTCAAGAAGCTCAACGACAAGTACTTCGAGTACGACATCTCGGCCAAGTGATCCGGTCCTGACCCCACGAGGCCCGGCCGACGCTGTCCGGCCGGGCCTCTCTCCCGATTGAATGAACGAGGACCGCTGAATGATCCTGCACGGCTTCCTGCCCAGCCTGCTCGAAGGCGCCGTACTGACCCTGGGCGTGGCCGTCGGCTCGATGGCGCTGGCCATGGTGCTGGGCTTCCTGGGCGCGCTGGCCAAGCTGTCGAGATCGCGCGCGCTGCGCGGTGTCGCGACGGTCTACACCACCCTGATCCGCGGCGTGCCCGACCTGGTGCTGATGCTGCTGATCTTCTTCGGCGGCCAGGTCGCGGTGAACGCGATCGCGGCCTCGCTGGGGCACGACGAGTACATCGACATCAACCCCTTCGTCGCCGGCGTGGCGACCATCGCCTTCATCTTCGGCGCGTATCTGACCGAGGCCTTCCGCGGCGCGTTTCTCGCGGTCCCGCCGGGGCAGCGCGAGGCCGGCCTGGCCTTCGGCATGAGCCCGCGCCAGGTGGTGTGGCGCATCACGCTGCCGCAGATGATCCGGCATGCGCTGCCGGGGTTGTCCAACAACTGGCTGGTGCTGATCAAGAGCACCGCCATCGTGTCGGTGATCGGTCTGCACGACCTGATGATGCGCGGCTCGCAGGCCGCGGCCGCCACGCGCGAGCCCTTCGCCTTCTATCTGGCGGTGGCGCTGATCTACCTGGCCTTCACCTCGGTGTCGGAGCTGCTCTTCGACCAGCTCCAGAAGCGCCTGTCCGTCGGCGTGCGCCGTCAGTCGCTGTGAGCCCGGCACGCTCCGCCGCCGCGCCTCACCGCGACATCGAACGCCTCCGCGAACGCCGAATCGAACGAGACCTCTCATGAATCTGGACGCCATCGTCGAGAACCTCCCGCGCTACCTCGACGGCGCGCTGACCACCGCCGAACTGCTGATCCTGTCCCTGCTGATCGGCCTGGCGCTGGCGGTGCCGCTGGCCGTGCTGCGCACCCTGCCCATCAATTGGCTGTCGCGCGCCGTGTGGGTCTACACCTACGTCTTCCGCGGCACGCCCATGCTGGTGCAGCTCTTCCTGATCTATTACGGACTGGGCCAGTTCGAGTGGATGCAGCAGAGCGCGCTGTGGCCGCTGTTCAGCTCGGCCTGGTTCTGCGCCTGCCTGACCTTCGTGCTGAACACGGCGGCCTACACGACCGAGATCATCGCGGGCTCGATCCGATCGCTGCCGCACGGGGAGATCGAGGCCGCGAAATCGCTGGGCATGAGCCGCGGCGTGATGCTGCGCCGCATCGTGCTGCCGCATGCGCTGCGCCGCGCGTTGCCGGCCTACAGCAACGAGGCCATCTTCATGCTGCACGGCACGGCGCTGGCCAGCGTCGTGACCATCATGGACATCACCGGCGTGGCGCGCGACGTCAACGCCACCTACTACATCCCCTTCGAGGCCTTCATCACCGCGGCGGTCCTGTACTTCGCGATGACGCTGGTGCTGGTGGGTCTGTTCCACAAGGCGGAGGCCCGCTGGCTCAAGCCGCTGATGCCGCGCTGACGCCGCGTCGACCCGAGGTCGCTTCATGCAAGTCAAACAACATCTCCTGCCCAGCCCCGCGCCGGGCACCCGGCGCGAGCTGGTCTCGCTGCACTACGGTCAAGCCGGCCAGGGCGAGAAGGTCTACATCCAGGCCTCGCTGCACGCCGACGAACTGCCCGGCATGCTGACCGCCTGGCACCTGCGCCGCCAGTTCGACGCGCTGGAGACCGCCGGCCGCCTGCGCGGCGAGATCGTGCTGGTCCCCATGGCCAACCCGATCGGCCTGTCGCAGTGGTGGCTGCAATCGCACCTGGGCCGCTTCGAGGGCCTCTCGGGCGAGAACTTCAACCGCCACTACCCCGAGTACATCGAGGCCGCCGCCCGCGCCGCCGAACCGCGCCTGGGCCAGGACGAGCGGCAGAACGTCGCGGTGCTGCGCGCCGCGCTGCGCACCGAGGTGCAGGCCGCCCCCGCCGACACCGAGCTCAAGGCGCTGCGCAAGACCCTGATGCTGCTGGCCTGCGACGCCGACGTCGTGCTGGACCTGCACTGCGACGCGCAGGCCATGATGCATCTCTACACCGAGACCCCGTGCTGGTCGCAGTGCGAGCCGCTGGCGGCCTTCCTGGGCGCGGGCGTGACGCTGCTGGCGACCGACTCGGGCGACAACCCTTTCGACGAGGCCTGCTCGCAGAGCTGGTGGAAGTGGAAGCGTCATTTCGGCGACCGTTTCCCGATCCCGCAGGCGACGCTGTCGGTGACGGTGGAGCTGCGCGGCCAGCAGGACGTGCACCACGACCTGGCGTCCCAGGACGCGCAGGCCATCGTGGACTTCCTGACCTGGCGCGGCGTGATCGCGCCCGACGGGGCGGTCCCGGCGGTGCCGGCGCCGGTCGGCGACGCGCGTCCGCTGGCGGGTTCGATGCCGATCGCCTCGCCGGTGGCGGGCGTGCTGACCTTCCTGCGCGAGGTCGGCGAGACGGTGAAGGCCGGCGACGTCATCGCGCACGTCATCGATCCGATCACCGCGTCGGTCACCGAATTGAAGAGCCCGGTCGACGGGCTGCTGTTTGCCCGCGACACGCTGCGCCTGGTCACCACCGGGGCGCGGATCGCGAAGGTCGCCGGTCGCGAGGCGACCCGCACTGGAAAACTGTTGGGAGCCCGTTGATGTCCGCCGCCAGTCTTGTTGTCGACAACCTGCACAAGCGCTATGGAGAGCGCGAGGTGCTCAAGGGGGTGTCGCTGTCCGCCAAGCCAGGGGATGTGATCACGCTGATCGGGTCCAGCGGCTCGGGCAAGAGCACCTTCCTGCGCTGCCTGAACCTGCTGGAGCAGCCGCACGAGGGCTCGCTGAAGCTGGGTGCCGAGGAGCTCAAGCTGGTCCGCGACCGCGACGGCAGCTTCAAGGCCGCCGATGCCGCGCAGCTGCAGCGCTGGCGCGCGCGCCTGGCGATGGTGTTCCAGAACTTCAACCTGTGGGGCCACCGCACGGTGCTGGAAAACGTCATCGAGGCGCCCATCCACGTGCTGAAGCAGCCGCGCGCGCAGGCCATCGAGAAGGCCGAGGCGCTGTTGGCCCGGGTCGGTGTGTCGCACCGCAAGGACGTGTACCCGGCGCAGCTGTCGGGCGGCGAGCAGCAGCGCGTGGCGATCGCCCGCGCGCTGGCGGTGGAGCCTGAGGTCATGCTCTTCGACGAGCCGA
This sequence comes from Mitsuaria chitosanitabida ATCC BAA-476 = NBRC 102408, assembly GCF_001598255.1. GTDB lineage: Bacteria > Pseudomonadota > Gammaproteobacteria > Burkholderiales > Burkholderiaceae_C > Roseateles > Roseateles chitosanitabidus. Next base: position 36,491 of record NZ_BCYP01000027.1, on the reverse strand, counting down.
CCTCGGCGCTGGATCCGGAGCTGGTGGGCGAGGTGCTCAAGGTGATGCGCGACCTGGCGGCGGAAGGCCGCACGATGATCGTCGTCACGCACGAGATGGGCTTCGCGCGGGAGGTGTCCTCGCACACGATGTTCCTGCATCAGGGCCGTGTGGAGGAGCAGGGCGACCCGCGCGAGGTGCTGATCAAGCCGCAGAGCGAGCGGCTGAAGGCGTTCCTGAGTGGCGGGCTGAAGTAGGCATTTTCTGCGGGTGCTGCGCTGCCTCGGACACCGGCGCTCAGAGCAACGGCGCAGGTAGAAATACGGCTTGCACCCCTCGATCTCGCACCAGTTGCAGCAGACGCAGCGCAGCACCTTGGGGGCGACTCAAGCCCTGCTCCCATCGGCGCAGCTCACGCGCCGAGGTGTTGATCAGCTCCGCGAAATGCTCGATGCCCAGGCTGTCGCGCTCACGGATCGCACGAAGCACCTGCGGAGGCAGTTGCTCAGGCGCCTGCATGCAATCGATCTCGAAGCCGCGCCGTTGCCCATCATCGATCAGGCCAAGGCTATGCCACAGCCGCCCCTCGCGCAGGATTCGCTTGACCAGCGCTGACTTCCGTTTCCTCATCACAGTTCACCTCTTTCAGTTTCCCTTGCCCGACTGCGGCCAGCAGTTCGGGCGAACTCATGGTCATCAGCGCCAGCCCATAGCGCTGGAAGGCGCGCAGCTCAGCCCCTTCGACGTTCCCTTGCTGATTCTTCGCATAGCCTTCGACGAAGAACCAAGGGCCTTCGTTTCGTCTTGCGACCAGCACCCGATACCCGCTTCGCTTACCCGCACCGGATCTTCCGATCCGCTTCTTCACGAGACCACTACCCAGATCTGCATCCACGAGCCCGCGCGTCATTTCCGCGACAGCGCGACACAGATCAAGCTCGCGCAGCGGCTGCTTGCGCATCCAGCGCCTGAAGCCCTCCACCACATACACCGGTGCCGCCACGCTGACCTCCTCGCATCGCTGCGATGCCAGTCAGTGCCAGGTGTTGCCGGCTGCAATCTCGTGCTGAAGGCGGCCCACCGATGGGGGCCGGCGAGTCATCCACCCCCGCCCGTTCGGGGGTGCGACGCGCAAAGAAGAAAGCCACGCGTCAGCGTGGCTTTCGGTATGCGCAATAGGCCCGGGGAGCGGGCGCCGCGCCGAACGCGCGAGGGCGTCAGACCCTCGATGTGTGGCGCTCAGTCGTAGACCGACACCTCCGGCCGGCGCGCCAGCACCGCGATCGGCGGGGCCCAGCGCTCGCCGCGCGGCTTCTTGCTCGTGACCAGCGTGATCTCCGAGGGCTCGAAGACCTCGACGTTGTGCGTGATCGGCGTGGTCAGCAGGTACTGCGCGCGCGTGCTCTTCAGGAAGTGGCCCACCAGCTGGATGTTGCGCACGTCCAGGTGGGCGAAGGGCTCGTCGATGAAGACGAAACCGCCCGGCGCGTCGTCGTCCTTCATCAGCCCCACCAGCAGGATCAGGCTCTTGAGCACCTGCTGCCCGCCGGAGGCCTCGCCGTCGTTCAGACCGACTTCACCCTTGCCGTCGAAGTTGAACTTCACGTGCAGGCCGGCCTGCGCCAGCACCGTGTCGTCGTTGTCCAGGTGCGGCAGCTCGGCCTGCGCATGCACACCGGCGAGTTCGCCCAGCTCCTGGACATTCTTCTTGTAGCGGCGCACCGTCGCGCGCAGCACGTCGATGTAGCGCTCGCGCGCGTTGAACGCGGCGATCCGCGCCATCTCGTTGCTCGCGCGGCGGTCGTCCAGCTGCGTGGTCTGCTCCAGCACCGCCAGCTGCATGCGCGCGTGACGCTCCTGCACGCCGGCATCGGTCTCCCACACGCCGGTGTCCAGCTCCTGCTGGACGTGACGCGAGGCGATCTCCGCCTGCTTGGCGTTCTCGAACTCGTCCCGCAGCGACTGCAGCCGCATCGGATGCACCCACGCGACCGGGAACTTGTCCTTGGCCTCGCGCGAGTGCTTCGCCAGGCCCAGCAGATCGTCGCGCTTGGAGGCCCAGTCGCGCTCGGCGCGCAGCACGTTCTCCTCGCTGGCCTTCAGGCCGGCCTGCGCGGCCTCGTAGTCGCGCTCGGCCCGCGTCGACGCGGCCACCGAGCGGTCGTGCTCCTGGTCCAGCGCGCCCATGCGCGTCGCCGCCTCGATCCGCGCCTGACGCAGACCCGGCAGGCGGGCGCGCGCCTGGGCGAACTCCTCGGCCCGCTCGACCAGCTCCTGCGCCGCCTTGTGACCCTGCGCCGCGCGCTGCGCGTCCTTGAGCTGGCGCTCGATCTCCAGCTGCTCCTTGGCGAGCTTGGACAGCTCCAGGTCGTAGCGGGCGAGCTCCTTCTCGAGCGACGCGCGACGCGCATCCAGCGCGGAGTCCCCGAACTGGTACTCGCGCGGCTCGACCCACAGGCTGCGACCGCCGCGGCCGTCGCGGTAGTAGGCCTCGGGCGTGATCCACTCGCCGCCGGCCTGCGCGCCCTTGTCGGTGTCGCCCACGCAGCGGATCGACGCCAGCTGCCGCAGCAGCCAGCCCGGCGCCTTCGCGTTGAAGCGCAGCACCGACATCAGGCTGTCCTTGGGACTCACCGTCGGCGCGTGCTCGCCATCGGCGACGACGTAATGGCGATAGCGCTCGCGCGAGGCCAGGCGATAGGCCTGCCCCTCGTCGCTGGCACGCGCCAGCACCACGACCCAGCGCGACGGGCGCAGGAAGCCTTCGGCGGCGGCGCGCCACTGCTCGTCGGCGATGTCGATCGCGTCGGCCAGCACGTGGTGGGCGATGCCCGCCTCGTCCAGCGCCTTGCGGAAGCGCGTCACCTCCACGGGCGGCGGCGGCAGGCGGTGGCCGGTCAGCTCGTCCATCGCGGCCTGCGCCTTGCGCTGCTGGTCGTTCTGGCGCGTGAAGCTCTCGCGCAGCTGATGCTGGCGCGTGCCAAGCTCCTCGAGCTTGGCGGTCAGCGCCGCGCCATCGGTCTCCACCGCGGCCAGCGCCTTCAGATCCTCCTCGCGCTTGGCGAGCTGCTCCATCGGGCGCTCGCCGTCACGCGCGGCCTCAAAGGCCTGGCGCGCGTCCTTGCGCTGCTGCTCCAGGTCCGCCAGCTTGTCCTTGGCCGCTTCCTGAGCCTTGAACAGCGCCAGCAGATGGGCGCGCTTGTCGCTGATGCCGCGCTCGTCCGAGCGGGCGAAGAGCCGCTGCCGATGCAGCTCGCGCAGCTGCTGCGCGGTGCGCTGGCGCTGCTCGCTCCACTGCAGCACCGGCACGACCTCGGTGGCCAGGCGCTCGCGCTCCTTGAGCCGCAGCTGGTACTGCTGGTAGCTGGTCACCCGATTGGACAGGTCCGACAGCTGCGCCTGCGCATGCGAGAGCTCATGCGCCGCCTGCTCGACTTCCTTGACCAGCTGCTGCTGGTGGTTGCGGGCGAGCTCGTAGCGGTCCAGCACCTCCTGGTCGCCGAAGACCTCGAAGACCAGGCGCAGCAGCTCCTTGGAGGAGAGCTCGCACAGGCGGTCGGTCTGGCCCTGCTCCAGCGCCAGCACGCGGCCGATGGCGCGTGTCAGGCCGGCGGCCTCCAGGCGCTTCTTCCAGGCTTCTATGCCCAGCCAGTCCTTCTCGGCCTTGGTGTCGAGCTCTTCGATCTCGTGGACGCCGTCGACCAGGATGTAGCGGCGCACCCAGTCGCCGCCCTGGCGCGAGATGCGGCAGGCCAGGGTCACCTGGTCCGCGTACAACAGCGAGCTCGCGAACGGGCGGCTGCTGTTCTGGCGGCTGCGGGGCCGGTTGTCGACGAGCGCCCGCAACCAAGCATGCTCGGCGTTGGCGTGACGGGCGTAGGTCTTGTAGGTCCGGCCGCCGGAGCACTCCAGGCCCAGCAGCGTCCGCATCGCGTCCAGCAGCGTCGTCTTGCCCGAGCCGTTGGGCCCGGCGATGGTGATGATGTTGCCGTCCAGCGGCATCGAGACACGGCGGCAGTAGTCCCAGTGCAGCAGTTCCAGGGATTGCAGGTGAAACATCAGGCGTCGCTCAGGTCGGATTCTTCGTTGTGGCGGGCGGCCAGGATGGCGGTCAGCATCGGGCCGGCCTCGCCGTCGGTGCTGCGGGCGAGCACGTCGGCCAGCGCCCCGTCGAGGATGCGCGGAGCCAGCGTGTCGTAGTCCAGCAGCAGGTCCAGCAGCGGGCCCTCGCAGATGTCCTCGCCCTTGCGGGTGATGAAGCCCTGGCGCTCGAGCAGCTTGAGGTTGGAGTCCAGCCGCATCTTCTTGCCCAGCTGATTGCCGAAGTCGGCCAGCAGGCTGCGGTAGGACAGCGTGGGGGCGCTGCTCGCGGCGCTGGGCAACGGCTTGTCCTTGGCGAACATCTCGCCCTGCCCTTCCGCGGCTTCCTCGGCGCGGGCGAGCTGGCGCTGGCGCTTGGGCAGCACGATCAGCGCCCACAGCACCACCAGCAGCGCCACGCCGTCGCGGGGCAAGTCCAGGTTGTTGTTGGAGGCCAGGCCGGTCTCGCCGAAGACGGCGACCTCGGCCGGGCGCAGCATCGCCAGCGTGATGTGGTCGGCGTAGACGTTGTCCACGACGCGCAGGCCGACGGCGGCCACCCGCTCGTTGACCGCGCGCCAGAGCTCCTGGTCGATCAGCGCGCGGCGCACCAGGGGCTGATTGCGCGGCAGCCAGCGTCGCGCCAGCAGTTGAGCCGCGAGTTGCGCGGCGTCGTCGAGTTGATTGCTCATGACTGGGAAGGCGTGTCGTCCTCGACCGGCCGCGCGCCCGCGGGCGCGTCGATCGAGGCGGGAGTGTCGGGGGAATCGGCGGCCTGGGCCGTCGTCTCGAAGGTGGCCGCGGCGGCGGCGGGCGCCATCTCGGCGGCGGTGTCGGCGCTGACGTCCAGGGCACTGGCGTCGACCGTGGCGTCGGGATCGGCGCTCGCCGGCGCGGCGTCGGCGGGCGCCTCGACGGCGGCCTTGCGACGGCCACGCTTCGGCGCGGGCGGCTCGGCCGGTTTCCACTTGGGCTGGAACTCGGGCTCGACCGGCGGCTCGACGTCGGTGGTGTGCAGCACGCCCTGACTCATCCAGCGGACGAACTCGTCGTCGACCGCGCCCTGTTGCGCGGACCAGCGCACCCGCCAGGGCTGGCGCGCCATGTCGCCGGTCGCGCCGGCCAGATGCTGCGCCTGCGGGTCGCCCAGCAGCGGCAGCAGCTGCGCGCGATACGCGGCGCGCGCGTAGCTGCCCCCCAGCACCGCCGGCCGCAGGTCGTTCATCGGCACGCTGTCGCCGCTCCAGCGGCCCAGCAGCGCCTGCAGCTGGCCCATCTCGGGCGGCAGGCTCATCACCGCGAGCTCGCCCGGGGGCGCGGCCAGGCCGGTGGGCAGCGGTTCCGGCGTGGGCGGAGCCGGGCGATCGCGCTCGAACTCGGCCTCGCAGCCGTCGAGCAGCTCATGCTGCGCGACGAAGATCGGATGCACCGGGCGCGACAGCGCGCCCAGCGCCAGGTTCTCGAGGAAGGGGACGTCCTGCAGCCAGCGCCGCACGTCGGTGGTCGTGATGCCGGTGGAGCCCAGCGTCACGCGCTGGCGATCGGCCTGCTGCAGCGCGCGGTTGAACTGGCTGGCCATCGCGAGCAGCCGGGCCTGCGCGAGGCCCAGCTCGCGCGCCAGGCGCTCCAGCCGCGCGTTGCCGTCGGTCTGGGCCTGCTGGATGATCGCGGACAGCGCCTCGCTGGCGCGCTCGACCAGCTTGAGCGCCCGCTCGAAACGCGTGCGCGCGCGGCGCAGGTGGAATTCGGAGCCGGACGCGATCGCGTCGGCGAACTCGTTGTACAGCCGCGAGAGCTGCGCCAGCAGATGCTGCAGCTGCGCCGGCTCCAACGTGCCCAGCTGCTGCGCGCCGGCCACGTTGGCCAGCAGGCCGGCCAGATCGCTGTCCTCGTCCAGCCCCTGCCCTTGCGTCAGCGGCGAGACCATGGCCATCAGCTGCTGCGCCAGCGGCGTCACGCCGTATTGCTGGTTGGACGCGTCCCAGGCCAGCAGCTGCGCGTCGCGCAGGCGCTTGAGCACGAGCTCCAGCGCGTCGTCGCGCAGCACGTGGAAGTGGCGGTTCAGGTCGTCGCGCGACAGCCGGGACTGCGGGAGGCTCATCAGCTCGATGAACACCCAGACGCGCAGACGCACCAGGGAGGCCGGGCCGTGGAACAGCGCGCGCTGCGCGCTCAGCAGGGCCTCGTTGCGTTCGAGCTGCCACCACAGGAGCGAGTCCTGCGGCAGCTGGCCATCGCGGAAATAGTCTTCGAAGGAGGGTTCGGGGAGATCGTCGCGCAGAGCGTCGTCCGCGCGTCCCGGGATCACTGTCATGGGGCGGGATTATCGCGCCCCGTCACACCGGTCCGAGCGCCCTTCGCATCAGGGTCGCCCCCGAGCCGAAACTGGCCAGTTTCCCGGCCGTCGCGGAGCCCTCGGCCACCTCGGCGACGGCGAAGCCGTGGCGCTCCCAGTAGCCCTGCGAGCCCTGCACCGCGATCAGCGCGACCTGTGCCAGACCCATGTCCTGCGCGCGCTGCACGACCTGCCGCACCAGCTTCTGTCCGAGCTGCCGGGCGCGGCCCGCCGGCGACACCGCCAGGTCGTGCAGGTACAGGGTGCGCGGCGCGCGCGCCGGCGCCACGGTCGGGGCGTCCAGGGCGGGGAGCTGGTCGTCGTCGACCGGCAGGCTCACCACGTAGGCCAGCGGCTGGTCGCCGTCCACCGCCAGGTAGCTGCAATGCAGATGACGAGCGGCGCTCAGCTTGGCTTCGAACGCGGCGGCGCTCTCGAGGAAATCAGGCCCGTAGCACTGGGCCTGCAGGGCGAGCACGGCGGGAACGTCCGCCGTGGCGATCACTTTCAACTGCAGCATCAAACCGGATCAAACGGAGACGCCGCCACCCCGCGCGTTCCAGGGACCGGGGAGACCGGACAGGAACGGCGCCAGCAACGGCGTGAAGAGAACAACGAAACCGAGGATGTTGAGCATCACGCTCAACCAGAACACGCGCCGGAAGCGGGGCTTGGCGCTCTTGTGACGCAGCAAGTGCTGTGCCAGCAGCGCGCCCGGCCAGCCGCAGAGCAGCGCCAGGCCGTGCAGCGTCGCCTCCTTCACCCGCCACTGCCCCAGGCGCGCGGCGCGCTTGTCCATGAAGTAGACGATGAAGGTGGCCAGACTCATGGCCATGTACACGCCCCACAAGCCGCGCGGCAGCGGCCACGCCAGGTCGGTGAGCAGCACCAGCAGCGCAAAGCCCGGCACCAGCCAGAGCGCCCCGCCGGTGTCGGCCGACGGACCGCCCGCCGAGGACGTGGAGGATCTGGAGGAGGAAGACGATGCGCCCGATCGGGGCGCCGGCGCGGCCCGCGCGGGGCGGCCGGATCCCGCTTTCGGTGCGGGGCCGGCGGGCGCCGGCTTGGGCTCGAGGCTGCGGATCTTCAGCGCGCGGGGCTTGCCCTGCGCATCGGATCCGGCCTCGAAGCTGACGCGCTCGCCGACGAAGGGTCGGCGAGGCCGCAGGCCGAAGGCGCTCAGGTGCGCGAAGCGTTTCGGGCCGCCGTCGGACGGCGCGATGAAGCCGTAGCCCTTCGCGTCGTCCCACTGCACGATCCGACCTTCGACGCGCATCCCTCAGCGATCCCCTTCAGCCTGTCGCGCGAGGGCTCAGTAGCCCTTGCGCGGACCCTTCTTGACGAAGCCGCCGCGGTCGTCGCCGCCTTCGCTGCGCGGACCCTTGCCGAAGGCCGGCTTGGCCGGACGCTCGAAGCGGTTGTCGTTGCCCTTGAAGGCCGGACGGTCGGTGCGCGGACCGTAGCGGTCGTTGCCTTCGGCCGAGCGGTCGAAGCGGGCGTCGAAGCCGCCACGGCGCTGCTCGAAGCCGCCGCCGTTGCGGTCCTGGCCGCCACGCGGGCCGCCGAAGTCACGCTGCGGACGGTCCTGGAAGTTGCCGCCCTCGCGACGCTCGAAGTTGCCGCGCGGCTGGCCGCCGAAGCCCTGGCCGTCACGCTGCGGACGATCGCCGAAACGCGGACGGTCGAACGGGCCGCCTTGCGGGCGGTCGTTGCGCTCGAAACGGTTGCCGCCACCGAAGCCGCCTTCGCGACGCTCGCCGAAGGCCGGACGGCCTTCCGGACGCTCGAAGCGGGCGGAGTTGTCGAAGCGGTTGTCGCCGCCACCGAAACCGCCACGATCACCGCCGCCGAAGCCGCCACGGTCGTTGCCACGGAAGCCGCCGCCCTGGCGATTGCCGTAACCGCCGCGGTTGCCACCGAAGCCGCCACGGTTGCCGCCGAAGCCACCGCGGTCACCACGGTCGAAACCGGGGCGCGACGGGTAGATGCGCGGCTCTTCGTTCTTGGGCTCCAGGCCTTCGATGCGCGAGACCGGGATCTGCTGCGTCGTGAACTGCTGGATGCGCTTGATCATCGAGATGTCGCCGCGCTCGGCCAGCGTCACCGCGATGCCGGAGCGACCGGCGCGACCCGTGCGGCCGATGCGGTGCACGTAGTCCTCGGCCTTCATGGGCAGGCCGAAGTTGATGACGTGGGAGATGGTCGGGACGTCGATGCCGCGGGCCGCGACGTCGGTGGCGACCAGCACGCGCAGGTCGCGACGGCGCAGGGCCATCAGCGTGCGGTTGCGCTTGCCTTGCGGCATGCCGCCGTGCAGCGCGGCGACGCGGTGGCCGATGGCCTCCAGCTGCTCGGCCAGCCACTCGGTGTCCTGCTGGGTGCTGGTGAAGACCACGGCCTGGTCCACGTCGCGCTCGCCCAGGATGTGCTCCAGCAGCTTGCGCTTGTGCATGCCGTTATCGGCCCAGTGCAGGCGCTGCTCGATGTTCTCGTGGGTCTCGGTGTGGCCCGACACGTCGATGCGCTGCGGGTCCTTCATCAGCTGCTCGGCCAGGCGGCCGGTGTTGCCGGCGAAGGTGGCCGAGTACATCAGCGTCTGGCGGGTGGCCGGGATCTGCTGGGCGACGAAGTTGATGTCGTCGATGAAGCCCATGTCCAGCATGCGGTCGGCCTCGTCGAGCACGAACATCGTCACGTTCTCGAGCTTGCAGCGGCCGCTGTTGATGTGGTCCAGCAGGCGGCCCGGGGTGGCGATCAGGATGTCCAGGTGGCCGCTCAGGGCGCGCAGCTGGTGGGCGTAGGGCATGCCGCCCAGCACGGTGGCCACGCGCAGGCCCTGGATGTGGCGGCCGTAGGTCATGGCGGACTTGGCGACCTGCATCGCCAGTTCACGCGTGGGGGCCAGCACCAGCACGCGCGGGCCGACGGTCTTGGTCTTGTTGCCGGCGGCACGGTCGGCGCGGGCGGTCAGGACCTGCTGCAGCGCGGGCAGGATGAACGAGGCCGTCTTGCCCGAACCGGTGCGCGACGAGACCATCAGGTCCGCGCCGGTCAGCGCCGGGGGGATGGCTTGTGCCTGGACTTCGGTGGCGTTCTCGTAGCCGGAATCCTTGACGGCGCGCAGCAGCGCGTCGTGCAGGCCCAGGGCCGAGAACGGAGTGCCCGAGGTCACGGCCTCGTTGCCCAGCTCGCCGGCTTCCACGACCTGGTCCAGCTCTTCGCCGAGGGTCTCGTTCTGGTTCTTGGCGTCGGCGTTCATGTCTTTGTCGAAACTCATCTTGCAATCCAAATGGGGCACGCCGAAGCCGACGCCGTCAGGACGGACGTCGCGCCGGAGCGCCTGCCCGCCGCGCGATAACGAATGAATCGCGGCGGGACCGTGATGTCGCTGGGAGAAAGCTCGCGTCGATCACCAGGAATGCAGAGAAAACGACATGGCGACGCAATGCCCAGGGGCATTGTGGAAACGCGATGCGAGGGGCCTGGTGAGGCGCCGGGGAACAGTCAAAGCGACGGCATCGCCGCCGACCGAACCCGAGGGCATGCAAATGCGCGTGTTCCCGTCGAGGGAATCAGCTTCGGCTGAGCGCCGAAGCCTGCGTGGAACCCGTTTTCAGGACTCCGGCGCAGCGGACTGCAAGAGGTCAGAGGAGACGTACGAAGCACCGTCGGAAACGGTGAAGCCCGCAAGTATAAACAGTTTTCGGGTTTCCACCTAGCCCCTTCTGCGGCCCATCTCCCGAAATCTGCACCCCAAGCCGACGCCCGAGCGGGTGCTCGCCCCTGACCTCCTTCACACCGGGTTCGTACCGAGGCGAATCGGCTTTTCATCGGTATTTCTTCGGTCCTACACTGGTATTTGACTGGACTCACCACAGCAGTCCATCACCGCTCAGGGAGACATGAGATGGACCGACGGAGATTCCTGGCGGCGGGCATGGGTGTGCTCGCCGGAAGCTGGACAGCCGGATGTGGTGGCGGGGGCGGCAGCCCCGGCGCGCCGGTCACGCCGGTGCCACCGACGCAGGGAGTCAGCGACGCGGAACTCGCGACGCTGGCCGCGCAGATGCAGGGACGGTTGATCCTGCCCGCAGATGCCGACTTCGGCACCCTGCGCCCCGGCGCCAACGCGCGCTACGACGGCGCCGTGCCACGCGCGCTGGCGCGCTGCGCCGGCGGCGCGGACGTCGCGGCGGCCTTCGCCTTCGCCCGAAGCAAAGGCATGAGCTTCGCGCTGCGCAGCGGCTCCCACAGCTATGTGGGCGCGTCCACGAGCGACGGCGGCCTGCTGATCGACACCGGCACCATGGACAGCGTCCGCATGGACGGCACGGTGGCGGTGGTCGGCGCGGGCGCCAAGCTGGCCGACGTCTATCGCGCGGTGCTCGGCGCCGGGCGCATCCTGCCCTCGGGCAGTTGCGTGACGGTCGGCGTCACCGGCATCACGCTGGGGGGCGGAGTCGGCTACTTCGACCGGTCCATGGGGCTGGCCTGCGACGCGCTGATCGGCGCGACCGTCATCACCGCCGACGGCCAGACCCGCGTCTGCGATGCGACACAGAACACGGAGCTCTTCTGGGGCCTGCGCGGCGGCGGTGGCGGCCAGTTCGGCATCGTGACCGAGCTGCGCTTCCAGACGCAGCCGATGGGCGCGCTCAGCGGCTCCATCGCCTACTTCACCGCGGCCGACCTGCCGGCCCTGCTGGCGGCCTGGCAGTCCTGGCCGGCGACGCTGCCCGAGTGGGCCTGGTCCCAGCTCGCGATCGCCAGCGACACCAAGGGGGATCTGGCGATCACGCTGATCGGCATCGCGCTGGCGACCAACGCCCAGTTCAAGCCCTGGTGGGACGGCCTGCTCGCGGCGAGCGGCCGCACGCCGCAGAACCAGTTCTCCGCCGACATGACCGGCGAGTCGCTGCTGCTGGCCAACTGCGGGACCTTGTCGAACGCCGCCTGCCACCTGCCCACGCAGGTCGTCGGCGGCGTCCTGCCGCGGGTGGCGATGGTGGCGAGCTCCGACTTCTACCACCAGACCCTGCCGGCGGCCGGCATCCAGGCGCTGACCGACGCGATGGTGGCGCGGTCCAAGGCGGGCCGGCCGGGCGCGGCACTGCTGGACCTGATGGGCGGCGCGATCGCGCGCGTGGCGCCGGACGCGACGGCCTTCCCGCACCGCAACGCGTTGTTCGGCGCGCAGTACGTGGTGGAGAACCGTCTCGGCACCGCCGACGAGGCGACGCTGCACGCCGACGGCCTGTGGGCGCAGTCCATGCGCGACACGATGAAGCCCTGGACCAGCGGCGGCGCCTACGTCAACTACGCGAACGCCGACGCGGCGCTGCCGGCGTCGGCCTACTTCGGCGGCAACGTGACGAGGCTGCGGGCGCTCAAGGCCAGCATCGATCCCGCCGGCGTGTTCAAGTCGCCGCGCGGGCCGGTGTCATTGGGCTGAGCGACGCGGGCGCCAAGGCGCGCCCCTCTGAAGGAGCGATGCCGCATGCCCCTCTCCCGCTTGCGGGAGAGGGGTCGGGGTGAGGGCCGTCGCATGTCAGAGCCCGGGTCAAAGCCCCTCGAGCAGCTTCGGCAGCACGCCCATCAACTCGGCGAGCTGATCGGCGTCCAGCCAGACCGGCGCGGCATCCAGCCACGCCGGGAAGGCCACGCCGTCGCGCTGCGCCCGCAGCACCGCCGCGTCGAGCGAGTCCTCGATCAGCAGCAGCGCGGCCGGCACGCCACGCGCGTCCTCGCCGACGGCGGACAGCACGCGCTGGTCCAGCGTCCCGGCCTGCCACGGCAGGTCCGCATGGACGAGGGCCACGCGATCGTCGGCCAACGCGTCCAGATCGAGGCTGGCGAGCGCGTCGTCGCTGGCCAGCAGCACGCCGGCCTCCGCCGAGCGCCAGGCCGCCAGCGCGGCGTCGCGGACCTCGGCGCTGTCGTCGGCGCGCAGGCGCTGCGGCGGCAGGCGGCGCAGCTGCGGCGACATCGACAAGCTGTCCAGCAGCGTCTCCGAGCGCGCGCAGATCAGCAGTCGCGCGGCGGCCGGCACGGCGCCCTGGATCCATTCGCGGCGCAGGGCGAGCACCGCCTCGGCCTTCGCGGCCAGCGCCTGGCGCGAGGCGGGCGGCAGCAGTGCCAGCGCTTCCAGCAGCTGCTGCTGCTCGGCGCTGCCGAGGAAGCGCAGCGCGGTCCAGCGCTCGATCAGCTGACGGATCTGCTTCAGCGGCGCGGACGGCAGGCTGGCGCCGGCGGCCTCCAGCCACAGCGGCGACAGCAGCGCCTCGGGCAGTTGATCGACCAGCTCGCGCTTGCGGCGCGACAGCACGACGGCCTCCAGCGCCTCGCGCTTGTGCTTCTTGCCGGCGTCGGCGGGCAGCGCCTGCAGCGCGGCCAGCGGGCCGCGGCGGGCCTGGTCCAGCCAGTCGATCCAGTCGTTCAGACGGGCATCGCCCAGCGGCTCCTGATGCGCGATCAGCAGCAGCTGCGCGGCGGGCATGGCGCGCAGCTCGGCCAGGGCCTCGGGCGCCACGGCCTCGATGCCATCGACGACCAGCAGCGCGGCGATGGGCTTGGCCGGCGGCGTCACGGCGACCATCACCGTGGCGGCCTCGTCGCCCAGCCAGCGGCGCAGATCGCGGCGCCAGGCGGCGTGCGCGGCCTCCGGGGCGATGACCACGGCCGGCTTGACGCCGAACAGCTCGCCCCACAGGCGGATCGCGGCGATCGCGGCGCCGCGCTGGCCCAGGCCCAGGTCATCGGCAATCAGGGCGCGGCCGGCGCAGACGGCGAACAACGCCGCTTCCCAGGCGTGCACCGGCAACTCGTCGCGCAGCAGCGCGCGCATCGCGGCGCCATCGGCCATCGCCGACTCCAGACGCTCCACGCGTGCCTGCGCATCGCGGCCCCAGCACAGTTGCGGCCACACCGGCGCATCCACGCGCAGGACCACGCCCAGCGCGCGCGCCTCGGCCAGCACCTGCTGCAGCCAGGCCTGCGCGCCCTCGGCGCCACGGCGCCGCTGTTCGTCCAGACCCGGCTGGTGGCGCAGATGCTCCGGCACGTCGCGGCCACAGACCCACTGCACACGGCGCTCGGCGCCGGGAACCAGCCAGACCTCGGCCTCGCGCGCCGGCCAGCCGGCGTCGAGCGCCGCCTGCTGCGCCTCGTCGAGCGTCGCCAGCAGGTGAGCGCCGTGCTCGCACTCGCCCTGCGCCAGATAGCCGGCGCAGTCGCAGCGCCAGGTCTGGCGGCCGAGCAGGCGCAGGCGGAAGGTGCCGCCGGTCTCGCCGTCCCGAAGCTCGTAGTCGCCGAACACGCCATCGTCCTCGCGAGCGCCCAGCGTGAAGCGCGGCGGCTCGGCCGGCACTTCCTCGACGACCGGCTCGGCCTTCGGCTGGCGACGGCCCTTGCGGCCGGCGGGCGCGTCGGCCGCGGCCGCGGCTGCGGCTGCGGCTGAGGCCTCGGCATCGACGTCGGCCTCGGCGCCTTCCGACGATGCGGCCAGCGCGTCACCGGCGATCGCGGCGGGGGCGTCAGCGTCCACCGACGCTTCGCCGGAGGCGATCGGCGCGACGGTCTGGGCCGAGCCCGATGCTGTCTGGAGCTCGCTGACGGCCACGACCGGCGCGGCGGCTTCCGCGGCGACATCGGCGATCAACCCGGCCACGACCTCGGCGATCGCGGCGCGCTTGCGCGCGGGGCGCTTTTTCGGCGCGGGCGCCGGCACGGGCGCTTCGACGGCGCCGGCGGCCTCGTTGGCGGCGTCCTCGGCGAGGATGTCGGCAAAGACAGCATCGGCCTCGGCGGCCGTGCTGGCGGCGTCGGTCACCGAGGCGGCGACGTCGTCGGCAGACGCAGCATCAGCACCAGCATCAGCATCAGCATCAGCGGCAGCGGCAGCGTCGTTGGCAGCTGCGACCTCGGCGGCATCGGCAGCGCGGGCGACCTCGGCGTCGGCCACCGCGGCTGCGGCGGCGCGAGGCGCCTTGGCGCGGCTGGCGCGCTTGCGCGGGGGCTTGCCCGCCGGTTCGGCCGGCGCGTCGACGGGCGCCACGTCGATCGCGACGGCACGTTCGGCAGCGACTGCCGGATCGGCCTCGGCGGTGGGCGCGATGGCCAGATCGGCGACGTCGGTGGCGGGCGACTCGATCGCCTCAGCCTCGCGGGTCTTGCGCGCCGTCGGACGGCGCCGTGTGGTGGTGGTCGTCATGAAGATCCTCGTGCCGCAGCCGCGCCTCGCGCCAGCCCCGGACACTGTTGAAGATGGCGAGCGCATGCGCGCGCCGCAAGTCGTCCAGGGTCAGCCGCGCCTCGCGCAGCCGGCCCTGTTCCAGCAGTTCCTCGCGCAGCGTGCCCGGCAGCAGGCCGGCGTCGGCGCGCGGCGTCAGCCACGGCCCGTCGGCCTCGAGCCGCAGCGCGAGGTTGGTCAGGCAGCCCTCGGTGAGCTCCCCGTCCCGGTTGAACAGCAGCACGTCGAAGCAGTCCGCCGGCTTGCCGTCCAGGAAGGCCTGGTACAGCGCGCGGCGCGTCGTCTTGTGCTGGATGAATTCGGCGTCGGGGCCGCGCGTGTCGATGGGCACCAGGGCCAGCGCCACGTTCAGCGGCGTGTCGGCGTCCGCATCGCCGGCCGGCGGCAGCGCGGCCACCGTGTGGGCCGGCGTGCCGTCGCGCGCCAGCGTCAGCCGCACCCGCCACGATCCCAGCGGATGCGCCTGCGCGATGCCGGCCAGGTGCGCCTTCACCGCGTCCGCCGACCACGCCAGCCCGAAATGCCGCGCGCAGCGCTGCAGCCGGGCCAGGTGGCGCGCCAGACGCGTGAACACGCCGTCGTCCAGGCGCAGCGTCTCCAGCGCCTCGATGGGCGCGGCGGCGCGCGACAGGAAGCGCGCCTTGGCGCGCCACTCGTCGATCTCGTCCCGCGGCGAGGAGTCCAGCGTGATGCCGCTGCCCACGCCGCAGCGCAGCGCGTCGCCGCGCTGCTCGACGGTGCGGATCGGCACGTTGAAGGTCACCGCCCCGCCCGGCTGCATCAGGCCCAGCGCGCCGCAGTACCAGCCACGCGGCCCGGACTCCAGCTCGACGATGACCTCCATGGCGCGCTTCTTCGGCGCGCCGGTGATGGAACCGCAGGGGAACAGCGCGGTCATCACCTCGTCCAGCGCCAACCCGGCCCGTGTGACCGCGGAGATGGTGGAGGTCATCTGCCAGACCGTGGGCAGCGCGTGCAGCTCGAACAGCCGCGGCACGCGCACCGAGCCCGGCACCGCCACGCGCGACAGGTCGTTGCGCAGCAGGTCCACGATCATGAGGTTCTCGGCGCGCTCCTTGGCGCTGGTGCGCAGGTAGGCCTGGGCGGCCTCGTCGCCGGCGCGGTCGCGGCCGCGCGGCGCGGTGCCCTTCATCGGCTGCGCCGACACCAGCCAGGTGTGGCTGGCCTGCGGCGCCTCGGGCAGCGGGCGCCAGTCGAAGAACAGCTCCGGCGACACGCTCGCCACCGTGCCCTCCCCCGTGCGCAGGAACAGCGCGAAACCGCCCGGCTGCGCCGCGTGCAGCGCGAAGAAATGGGCCTCGGGATCGAAACCGTCGCCCGCGGTGGCGGTCAGGCGGGTGGTCAGATTGACCTGATAGCAGTCGCCCGCGCGGATGTACTCGCGGATGCGCTCGACGTCGGCCATGCCATCGGCATCGGGACGCGCATCCGTCCAGCCGGACATCGGATGCGCGCGCGCCGCGCCGGCCGCGGCGAGATCCTCGGGCCAGGGTGCGGGCGCCTGATCCCAGACGAGGAACTCCGCCAGCGGAGGACCTGGATCGCCCCCCGGGCCCTGATCGCCGACGACGCCACCGACGCCGAGCGCACCCGGCGTGGCGGAGACCGCGCGGGCGCCGCCGCTCGCGGTGGCCGCGGCCGGCGCGCCCCAGGTGGCGAGCACCGGATCCAGCGCGCCCGCCGCCTCGTAGCGCAGGCCGCCCAGCACCCAGGCGCCGGCCCGCGCCGCCGCATGCGCCAGGCGCAGCACGGTGCGCAGCCGTTCCGGATCGCGCGCGATCAGGTGCTCCACGGGCGGCGCGAAGAAGGCGCCGCGCACGCGTTCGCCGTCCTCGCGCGCCAGCGGATGGCGCGGAAAGTCGAATGCCGCCCACAGCGGATGCGGGCGACGCGGGGTGTCCATGGGCGGCTCAGGCGCGCGGGGGCGCGTTGCTCATCGGGGTCGTGGAGATCGCGGGGATCGCGGCGTCGCGAGGGGCCGGATCAGTCCAGCTTGAGGAACTGCTCGCGGTAGTGGATCAGCTCGTCAATGGACTCGTGGATGTCGGCCAGCGCGGTGTGCTTCTGGGCCTTCTTGAAACCGTCCATCGCGGCCGGCTTCCAGCGGCGCGCCAGCTCCTTGAGCGTGGACACGTCCAGGTTGCGGTAGTGGAAGAAGTCTTCCAGCTTGGGCATGTAGTTGGCCAGGAAGCGGCGGTCCTGGCAGATCGAATTGCCGCACATGGGCGACTTGCCGGCCGGCACGTAGGCCTTCAGGAAGTCGATCACCTGCTGCTCGGCCGAGGCCTCGTCCACCGTCGACGCCTTGACGCGGTCGATCAGGCCGCTCTTGCCGTGCGTGCCCTTGTTCCAGGCGTCCATGGCGTCCAGCGCCGCGTCGCTCTGATGCACCGCGAAGACCGGGCCCTCGACGCGCACCTTCAGGAAGGGGTCGGTCACGACCACGGCGATCTCGATGATGCGGTCCTTGTCCGGGTACAGGCCGGTCATTTCCAGGTCGATCCAGATCAGGTTCTGGTCGTTCAGCGGCAGCTCGGGGTTGTCGCTCATGGCGGGAATCCTCGTGTCTTGTCTGGGGTGCGCGGA
Source organism: Mitsuaria chitosanitabida ATCC BAA-476 = NBRC 102408 (assembly GCF_001598255.1). Taxonomy (GTDB): domain Bacteria; phylum Pseudomonadota; class Gammaproteobacteria; order Burkholderiales; family Burkholderiaceae_C; genus Roseateles; species Roseateles chitosanitabidus. The sequence goes on along the minus strand of NZ_BCYP01000027.1, from coordinate 19,242 downwards.
CCGTGTCCCCGAGAGGGACGGCGGCCGTCGAATCGGCGGATTGTCGCAGCCTTGCCGGGGCTTCCGGCAACACCCTGCGACCGACCCGGTCCGGGGGACGTCGACGCGGGTTTCCGTCCGATGTCCACGGGGTTCCCGGCACGTGTCGACGCGGCCGCCGTCCCCGCGATCGGCCGCGCATGCGCCTCCCGCGAGCGGCTGGCAAGCGTGAAAACTCCCGCGCCGGCGGCGATTTCGCGACAGGCCGTCACCTGTTCCCGGGGGTGACGCCAGCCCTGGCGGTGTCAGACTTGGCGCAAGCGAGTCGAGCCCATCGGCGACGCCAGAAGGTCACAAGAATGTTTCGCCAGTCGTTGGACGCGGCTCCCTCGGGAGCCGGGCCAGGCGGACTTGCCCCGCCGGCCGCGATCGCCGAGGCGCCAGCCCCGGCGCGCGGTCGCGCGGCGACCGCCCTGCCCACCGGATCGGCCGCCCCCGCCGGCCCCTCCGCGGAAATGCGCCGCTTCTCGGCCGGCCTGCGCGTCGTCACGGCCTTGCTGGTCAGCGTGCTGCTCATCTCGATCAAGCCGACCCTGGACCTGGGCGCGGGGCTGACCATGCTCGCCTACATCGCCTGGTCCGGCGCCTTCATGTGGGCCGACGTGCACGACCGCCCGCTGGTCTCCGGCCTGGCCGCCTACTGGCTGGACGTGGCCTGGGCCAGCGCCATGATGTGGCACTTCAACATCGGCAACATGATGCTGATGCTGGCCCTGGTCCATCCCATCGTGCTGGCGAGCATCGGCTACGGCGTCGGCCACGGCCTGATGATGGCGGCGCTGGGCGTGGTGGCCATCGCCTTCGACCCCGACGCGGGCCGCGCGCCGCTCCCGACCGCCGAGCGCCTCGGCGGCTTCGCCCAGTACCTGGTGCTGGCCCTGGTGCCCGCCGCCGCGCTGCTGGCCCGGCCCATGCGCGCGCTGCACCGGCGCATCGCGCTGATCGACGAGATCGAGGCCGGCCTGGATCCGCGCCGCGGCCTGGAGCCCATCTGCACCGAGCTCGTCGAGCGCCTGCGCCAGGGCACGCAGTCCGACGTGCTGGCGCTGGTGCTGCCCAGCCGCTTCGGCGCCCCGGCCATGGTGGCCAGCCGCGAGGACGGCGGCTTTCGCGCGAGCGCCTCGGCGCATCAGGCGATGGAGCAGCTCCTGGCGCAGACCGGCACGGTCGCACTGAGCTACACCGCGCGCCAGTGGTGGGACCCCCGGCCGCGCCTGCAGGGCGATGGCAGCCAGCGCCCCTCGCGCGCGCTGCTCGGACCGATGGAGGCCCTGGCCCGCCTGCTGGACGTGGGTCACCTGCACATCGCGCCGCTGACCCGCTACGACCGCCAGCACGGCCATTTCCTGATCGGCTACCGCGGCCTGCGCGGCCACCGCCACGACCTGCACGCGGTGATCGACGCCACGCCCGAGCTGCTGCGCGTCATCGAGCAGGCCGCCCTGGTCGACCAGCTCCAGGACGAGAGCGCCTCGCACGAGCGCGCCCGCATCGGCCGGGACCTGCACGACAGCGCGATCCAGCCCTACCTGGGCCTGAAGTACGCGGTCGAGTGCGTGGCCCTGCGCATCCCGGCGGACAACCCGGCGCGCGCCGAGGTCGACGCGCTGGCCGACCTGGTCAACGCCGAGGTCGCCTCGCTGCGGGAATTGATCTCGGGCCTGCGCACCGGCACGCAGGGCGGCGACAACGCGCTGGTGCCGGCGGTGCGCCGCCAGGCGCGGCGCTTCGCGCTGCTGTTCGGCATCGAGGTCGACGTCGACTGCCCGGAGTCGCTGCCCAGCTCGCGCGCCCTGGCCGGCGCGATGTTCCACCTGGTCAACGAGGCGCTGAACAACATCCGCAAGCACACCCAGGCGCGTCACGTGCGCATCGTGCTGCGCGGCGACGACGGCGATCTCACCCTGTGCATCGGCGACGACAGCGGCAGCGTCAGCGGCCGTCCGGCGCCGGACTTCCACCCCCATTCCCTGCATGAACGCGTGGCCGAGCTTGGCGGCACCCTGACCATCGCGCGCATCGCGGGGCTCGACACGGAGCTCCAGTTCCGTATTCCGATCCACCCTTGACCCCGCTGGATTCCCGATCGATCCTGGGCGCCGCCCATGGATCGACCCCTGATCCCGACCTGATTTCGAGCCGACACATCACACGAGCGCCCGGGAGGATGGCGCCACGGACTCGAAGGAGACAGCCATGACCGTGAGCTTGAGCACCCCCGCCCTGGCGGCCCGCCCCATCCGCGTCTTCGTCGCGGAGGACCACCACATCACGCTGTGGGGACTGCAGCAGCTGATCGACGCCTCCCGTCCGCGCATGGCGATGGCGGGTTGCGCGTCGACGCTGGACGAGCTGTTGCGCCATGACGAGCTGCCCGGCGCGGATGTCCTGCTGCTGGACCTGGACCTGGGCGGCGAGGATGCCGGCGCGGCGCTGGGCGCGCTGCGCCAGCGCGGCGACGCGCGCGTGCTGGTGCTGACGGGTGCCGACGACGCCGAGCTGCATCGCGACGCGGTGATGCGCGGCGCGCGCGGCGTGGTGCACAAGTCGGCGCCCGCGGCGACCATCCTGCGCGCCATCGAGTGCGTGAGCAGCGGCGAGGTCTGGCTGCACCGCGCGCTGCTGGGCGAGGTGATGAGCCGCTTGACCGATGGCGGCGCGGCGCCCAAGCCGCGCGACCCCGACGCCGAGCGCATTGCCACCCTCACCCCGCGCGAGCGCGAGATCATCGAGGTGCTGCTGCGCAACGCCGGCGCCAAGCTGCTGTCGGCCGCCGACACGCTGCACATGAGCGAACACACCCTGCGCAACCACCTGACGACGATCTATTCCAAGCTGGGCGTGCGCGGCCGGCTGGAACTGCACGTCTATGCCGCGGCGCACGGGCTGGACCGCCCCGCGCCGTGCCGCGCGGCGGGGGGAGCAATGTCCTAGGCCGGTGGCGCGGCGCCTCCCTGGCGCCTGGCGGGGTCGGAGATCACGATGAACTCCCGATCTCCGCGAGGTCCCCATGCCGCAGCTCCGCCTCCATGCGCCCTTCTGGCCCCCGCGCCCCCCCGCGGCCGCGGTCCCGGGCCCGGCCGCGACGCTCCGGCCGTCCCGCCCCGCCGAGCGCGGCCACCTCCGCGACACCCCCGACGCCCCTGACGCCCTGCGCGCCGAACGCCTCGAGCGCGACGAGCCCGCGTACGCGGACAGCGGCCTTGAGACGGACGACGACACCGTCTACTGCGCCCGCTCGCGGCGCGACGCCTTCGCCGAGCTGCTCGACGCGGCCGTGCCCGCCGGCGCGGCCGCGACCGATCCGCTGGCCTGGGTCTGGCTGCTGACCTTCGCCCTCGCCGCGGTCGACCTGGCCTGGATGCTGCTGGAGGGTTGGCAGGTGGTGCCGCGCGATCTCGCCGTGGTCGGGCTGGCGATGCTCGGGCTGGGGGCGCCGCTGGCCCTGCGCCGCTATCGCCAGGATCCGCGCCTGTCCGTCACGCTGGAGAGCGCGGTCGTGCTGCTGCTCTTCCAGGCCGTCGCGGCCTGCCTGAGCTATCTGCTGGTCTCGCTGGCCCCGCCGCTGGTCGACGCGGCGCTGGCGGACTGGGACGCGGTGCTGGGCTTCGACTGGCCCACGCTGCGCGTGCTGACGGAGCAGGCGCCGGACGCGGTGCGCGCGGCGCTGCGCCTGGGCTACAACAGCGGCCTGCCGCAGATCCTGGTGGTGGTGCTCTACCTGGGCTTCAGCCTCCGCGGCGACCCGCTGCGCGACTTCATGCTGCGCTACACGGTGGTGACCGTGGCGGTGATCCTGCTGTCCGCGCCGATGCCGGCGGCGGGTGCCTGGAAGTTCTTCGTCGGACCGGACTCGGCCGGCGCGGCCAACCTCGGGCATTTCGAGGCGCTGCGCGACGGCACGCTGCGCACGCTGGCACTGAGCCAGATGCAGGGACTGATCTCCATGCCCTCGCTGCACGCGGCCATGGCGGTGCTGCTGGCTCACGCGCTGTGGGCGACGCCGTTGCGCTGGCCCGCGCTGCTGCTCAACCTGCTGATGCTGGCGGCCACGCCGGTGTGCGGCGGTCACTACCTGGTGGACGTGCTGGCCGGCATCGCGCTGGCCCTGATCGCCATCGCCTGGCGTCCGGGGCGGCCGACGCCCGCGCGCCCCGTCCCCTCCGATCCGAGGAGCTCGTGATGTCCCTGTCCCTCACGCCTCCGGGCGGCACGCCCCGCCCGCGGTCCGGCCGCCGCGCGCCCGCCTTGCGCCTGGTCAAGCCCGCGCCGGGCGGCACGAACGGCGCGACCGCCCTCGACGCTCCGACCGACATGACCGACCCGGTCGGCGCACCCGGGATGGCCGGGTCGACCAAGACACCGACGGACATCGATCGCCCCGCGCCCCGCGATGCGAAGACGGCCGCGGCTTCCCCGCGCCGGACGCCCGCCGCGCCGCGCCGCGAGGGCCGCCTGACCGAATGGCTGCTGCGCAGCTTCGCGCTGCTGGCCCTGGCGCTCGTCGTGTCGCGCTGGGGCTACGCCTGGTGGCAGCAGCCGACGCGCGGCACCTTGCTGCTGCTGGTCATCGCCGAGGGCTACACCCTGATGCTGGTGCTGGTCGCGCGGCGGGCCTCGCAGCGCGACCTGTCGATCCCCGCCCTGGCGGCCACGCTCTACGCGACCAGCTTCGTCGCGCTGCTCTCGCCGAACGGCACGCGGGCCTTCGCGCCGGAATGGATCGGCGCCGCGCTGCAGCTGGCGGGCCTGTGCTGGCAGTTCGCCTCCAAGATCACGCTGGGCCGCTCCTTCGGCCTGCTGCCGGCCCAGCGCGGCCTGGTCATGCGCGGCCCCTATCGCGTGGTGCGCCATCCCATCTATCTGGGCTACCTCATTGGCCACGTCGGCTTCCTGCTGGTCAACGCCTCGCCACGCAACGCGCTGGTGCTGGCCGTGCTCTACGTCGCGCAGGTCGTGCGCATCCGGCGCGAGGAGGCGGTGCTGAGCCAGACGCCGCTCGACCCCGGCGCCACCGGCACCGCGGGCACCGAGGCCGACACGGCCTCGGGCGACTACGCCGCGTACCGCCGCCGCGTCCCCTGGCGCCTGCTGCCCTTCGTCTATTGAGGCGGACCACCATGAGTCCGACCCCGCTCTCCCTGCCGATGGCCGCGGCTCCGCCTTTCGGCGTGCTGCTGGTCGACGACCAGCAGACCGTGCGCGACGGTCTGTCGCGGCTGATCGCCTGCACGCCGGAATCGCTGCACTGCGTCGGCACCGCCGCCACCGGCGCGCAGGCGCTGAGCGCCGCGCGCGCGCTGCGACCCGACATCGTCATCCTGGACGTGGATCTCAACGGGGAGGACGGCCTGAGCCTGCTGCCCGAGCTGCTGATCCGCGCCCGCGTGCTGGTGCTGACCTGCCATGGCGACGGCCCCACCCGCGACCGCGCGCTGCGCCTGGGCGCCGGCGCCTTCCTCGAGAAGCACCGTCCCGCCGCGGAGCTGCTGGGCGCGCTGCTGCGTCTGGGCGCGCTCGGCCGGCCGGCGGGGCAGGACAAAACTCCCCCCCTGCAAGGGTCAAGCTCCCCCCTGCCGATGGCGCCATCCTCCGGCGCGCAGGGCAAGCGCGATGCCTAGAGTCAGGGCCATGGACAAGCCACACGGGCCCGGCCCGAGGTCCCCGACTCCCGAATGACGCGTTTCGCCGGCCGGCGTCCCAGAACAGGCCGACGGGGTCCGGTTCCAGCCCCGATGGAACCAGCCAACGCGCCCAGGTGCGCTTTCCCTCACTCCCCCTTTGAAGGAAACGTCATGCAGCTCTTCTCCCTCTCCAAGATCGTCCGCGCCGTCAAGACCTTCGGTCAGGACGAAGAAGGCGTGACCGCCATCGAGTACGGCCTGATCGCCGCGCTGATCGCGGTGTTCATCATCGCCTCGGTCACCCTGGTCGGCTCCAAGCTGTCGGCCCTGTTCACCTACGTCGCCAGCCAGCTGGCCGCGGCGACCTGAGCGGCCTGGCGCGGTCGCGAGGTCCATCGCCACCGCGCCATCGCCGGCTCGCCCGCCCAGCGACGCCCACCGCCGACCACCACCACCCTCACCGTGTCATCAGGAGCTCCCCATGAACCTGATCCATCGCTTACAGGCGCTCGTCCATGACGACGAGGCCGTCACCGCGATCGAGTACGGCCTGATCGCCGCGCTCATCGCGGTCTTCATCATCGCGTCGGTCGCCCTCGTGGGCTCCAAGCTCGACGCGATCTTCTCGGCCGTCGCCAGCGCGGTCGCCGCGGCGATCTCCGTCTGATCCCCCGGCCCACGCCGCCCGACGGAACGCCGCCATGCAGGCCTCGCTCTTCACCGCCGTCGCCCTCGCGACCCTGGCCGCGCTGCTTGCCGGCGCGGCGGCCAGCGACCTGCGCCGGCGGCGCGTCGCCAACCGCTGGCTCGCCGCCGGCGCCGTGGGCGCGCTCGCGCTGCACGCCGGCGCGATGGCCGCGGGGCAACCCGCCCTGTCGGGTCCGCACTGGTGGTCGCCGCTGCCCGGCGCCGTGCTGGGCCTGACGCTGATGCTGCCGCTGTACCTGATGCGCGCGATGGGCGCCGCCGACGTCAAGCTGATGGCCGTCGTCGGGCTGTTCCTCGGCGTGCCGACCGTGGCCCTCGCCGTCATCTACACCATGCTCGCCGGCGGTCTGCTGACGCTGGCCAGCCTGCGCGAGGCCGGCGTCGCCACCCGCCTCGTCGCGAACCTGCTCGGCAAGCCCGTGACGCTCACGGGCGCCAACCCGGAGGCCGCGCCCGCTGCCGTCGACACCCCGCTCACCCGCACGGCCGCGCGCCTGCCCTATGCCGTCGCGATCGCGATGGGCACGGGCGCGGCGCTGCTGCTGCCCCGGCTGGCCTAGGAGCGCGCCATGGGACTGGTCCACTTCCCCCACGCGCTGGCGCCCCGCACGAGCTCGATCGCCTCGCTGCTGCCGCGCGCGCCGCAGACCCTCGAGGAGACCGGCCTGCCCGGCCCCTTCCTGGCCGACCTCGTCGCCAAGACCCTGCTGCAGGCCGCGGGCGCCAAGCTGGTCGAGCTCGCCACCCGGCTGTGCCTGGGCGGCGCGCTGGTCGGCGCGGTCTGCCAGGCGATGCGGCGCGACGGCCTGCTCGAGGTCTCGCGCCGCGGCGAGCAGGAATCCGACGTTGTCTTCGAGCTGACGCTGGCCGGCCGCGCCCGCGCGCTGGACGCGTTCTCCCGCAGCGCCTACGTCGGCCCGGCCCCGGTCACGCTGGAGGACTACGCCGCCCGCGTACGCGCGCAGACCCCGTCCGAGCCCGTCACCCTGCGGCTGGCGCGCGCCGTCTTCGCCGACCTGATCCTGGCCGACGAGCTGGTCGACAAGCTGGGCACCGCGATGAACTCGGCCCGGCCCCTGCTGCTGCACGGCCCGGCGGGGTCGGGCAAGACCTTCATCGCGCGCAGCCTGCAACGCCTGCTGCCCGGTCCGATCGCGATCCCGCACGCGGTGCTGGCGCAGGACGAGGTCATCCGCCTCTACGACGTGCAATGCCACCGACCTCTCGATGCCGACGACGCCGCGCTGGCCGCGCGCGCGCCGCTGGACAACCGCGCCCGGCCCGACGCCCGCTGGGTCGCCTGCGAGCGGCCGGTGGTCTCCTGCGGCGGCGAGCTGACGCTGGAGATGCTGGACCTGGGCTTCGATCCGCGCGCCGGCTACTACGAGGCGCCGCCCCACCTGAAGGCCAGCAACGGCCTGTTCATCGTCGACGACCTGGGCCGCCAGCGCGTCACCCCGCGCGAGCTGATGAACCGCTGGATCGTCCCGATGGAGCGCCGCCACGATCACCTGACCCTGCGCGGCGGCGCCCGCGTCGAGGTGCCTTTCGAGATGCAGCTGGTGTTCTCGTCCAACCTCGCGCCGGGCGCGCTGGACGACGCCTTCCTGCGCCGCATCGGCCACAAGATCGAGGTCGGTCCGGTCGACAGCCACGCCTACGCGCGCATCTTCGCCAGCGCCTGCGAGGACGAGGGCCTGCCGCTCGACGACGAGGCCCTGGAACACCTGATCGAGACCCTGCACGGCGGCCGCGGCCGCGCGCTGCTGGCCTGCCATCCGCGCGACCTGCTGCGCCTGGTCGCCAGCCGGGCCCGCTACCTGGAGGTCCCGCCCTCGCTCGATCCCGGGCTGATGGACTGGGCCTGGCACACCCTGTTCGGCGACGACGGCGATGCCCGCCGCGACGCCGCCGCCAGTGACTCCCCGAGGAGGTCGTCATGAGATCCCGTGGTCTGCTCATGCTCTTCATCGCCGCGATCGCCGGTCTGGCCGCGGTCATCATGGCCGCCCGCTGGATGCAGGGCCAGAACGGCAACCAGGGCCGCATCGCGGTGGCGAACGCCGACATCGAGCTCGGCGGCCGCATCTCCCGCGAGATGGTCCGCATGACCGACTGGCCGCAAGGCAGCGTGCCGGCCGGCGCCTTCGAGGATCCGGCCGCGCTGGAGGGCCGCGTGGTGCTGGTCTCCATGCAGCGCGGCGAGCCGCTGACCGAGGCGCGCCTGGCGCCCGTCGGCACCAAGGGCGGCCTGTCCGCCGTGGTGCCCAGCGGCAAGCGCGCGATGGCGGTGCGGGTCAACGACGTGGTCGGCGTCGCCGGCTTCGCGCTGCCCGGCACCTATGTCGACGTGATGGTCAACACGCAGGACGAGAACGCCGCCCGCGGCGACCGCGACCACTCCATCTCCAAGATCGTGCTCGAACGCATCCTGGTCCTGGCGGTGGCGCAGGAGGCCGACCGCGACACGACGCGGCCCAAGGTCGTCAACGCGGTGACGCTGGAGGTCTCCCCCGACGAGGCCGAGCTGCTGGACCTGGCGCGCAGCGTGGGCACCCTGTCCCTGGTGCTGCGCAACCAGACCGATCCCAAGACCATCACCGCCGGCACCGGCGCCACCAAGGCCGCGCTGCTGGGCCTGAAGGCGCAGGCGGTCCCGGCCTCCGCTCCGGCGCCCGCGCCGGCCCCCCACCCCGTCGCGGTCCGCCGCGCCGCGCCCGTGGCCTCGCCGGTGGCCGCCGTCTCGCGCGGCAGCTGCGTCGAGCTGATCCGCGGCCTCGACAAGGTCACGGAGTGCTTCTGAGCACGCCGCCCCAGGGAGAACGTCATGACCACGACCCAGCCCGCCTCGCCCTCGGTCCGCCGCTCGCGCCAGGGCGCGCGGCGTGACGCGACGACCACGCCGCGCGTCCCCTCCGCCTCGCCGCTGGCGATGGCGCCGATCGCCCTGGCCGCGCTGACCTTGGCCCTCGCGTCGGCGGCCGCCCTGGCCGCGCCCCCCGCCGCCGGCACCTCCGCCGCGATCGCCGCGACGCGTCCGGCCGCCGCGCCCGGTCCGGTGTGCTCGCGGGTCGACGTGGCGCCGCTGGTGACGGTCCCGGTCGGCAAGTCCACGCTGGTCAAGCCCACCCAGCCCATCGCCCGCATCCTGCTGGGCAATCCCGACAACGCCCGCGCCGCGCGCCCCGCCGAGACCGCGCCCAAGAAGGACGAGGCCGCCGCCAAGGCCCCGACTGCCGCGCCCGAGACCCGCCCCGGCGTGGCCGAGGTCGACGTGGTGCTGCTGGCCCCGACCGAGATCTACCTGCTGGGCAAGAGCATCGGCTCGACCAACGTCGTGATGCTGGACCGCACCGGCGCCTGCACCTCCTTCGACGTGGTCGTGGGCATGGACACCGCCGCGCTGCAGGACACGCTGCGCCAGTTGCTGCCGGGCGAGCCCGGCATCCGCGTGTCCGCCGCCTTCGATTCCATCGTGCTCGCCGGCGAGGTCTCGGACAGCGAGGCCCTGAACCGCGCCATCGACCTGGCCACCGCCTACGTGCGCGGCGACGGCAAGGCCGGCTCGGCGCGCGTGGTCAACATGCTGCAGGTCGGCGCGCCTCAGCAGGTGATGCTGGAGGTCAAGGTGGCCGAGGTCTCCAAGTCGCTGCTGGACGCCTTCGGCATCGACTTCTCGCGCGCCTACGCGCCGGGCGACGGCTCGATGGTGCGCTTCCTGGGCGGCATCTTCGGCGGCGCCACCGGGCTGCTGGGCCAGATCAGCGGCACCGGCCCGACCGGCGTCCCCTTCAGCTCGGTGGACGCGGTGGTCGGCGGCACGGTGCCGCTGGGCGGCATCAGCGGCGGCAACGTGACCGTCACCTACGACACCCAGGGACGGCCGACCTACACCACCACCTACGGCACGGTCCCCGGCCGCAACGCGACCAACGCGCAGCTCAACATGCAGAAGACCGACGGCCTGGTGAAGGTGCTCGCCGAGCCGACCGTCATGGCCATCAGCGGCCAGACCGGCAGCTTCCTGGCCGGCGGCAAGATCCTGATCCCCGTCGTGCAGAACAACGGCGGCAACGGCGGCAGCACGGTCACGCTGGAGGAGAAGGAATTCGGCGTCTCGGTGAAGTTCACGCCCACCGTGCTGGGCGGCAGCCGCATCCACCTGCGCGTGCGGCCCGAGGTGTCGGAACTCAACGCCACCGGCGTGCAGATCAGCGCGGGTTCGCTCAACTCGGTGCTGCCCTCCTTCACCTCGCGCAAGGCCGAGACCACGGTGCAGCTGATGGACGGCCAGAGCTTCGCCATCGGCGGGCTGATCAAGAACAACACCACGACCAACATCAAGGCCTTCCCCTTCCTGGGCGAGCTCCCGGTGGTGGGCGCGCTGTTCCGCAGCACGCAGTTCCAGACCGACCGCTCGGAGCTGGTCTTCGTGATCACGCCGCGCCTGGTCAAGCCGCTGCCGCCCGACTACCGCCTGCCCACCGACAACTACACACCGCCCACGCGCGGCGAGCTGATCCTGCAAGGCCGGCTCGAAGGCAAGCCCCCGGCCAAGGACGACAAGGCCGCGGCCGACGGCGCCGCGCCCGCCCTGCCGGCGACGAAGACCCAGTCCCCCGCCAAGGGCGGCTTCGACAAGGAGTGACCATGATCCGCGACGACCTCCCCGGCGCCCTGACGCCGAGCCTGATCGCCCTGGCCGCCGCGCTGCTGTGCGGCTGCGCGGCCACGACGACACCCAAGACCGACCGTCAGTTCAGCGACGCCACGCGCGCGCTCTTCGCGCAGCAGGTGCTGGATCCCAACGCGCCCGCGCGCAACGCCGCGCTGACAACCCGCACCGACGGGCGCCTGATGCGCGAGGCCGGCGTGCGAGCTGTCGACTCGTACAAGGCGCCGCCGCCCAGCAACATCATCAACATCGGCGTGGGCGCCGGCGGCACGGACCGCTGAGCCCGCGCCCGCAGGGAGACCGCCATGTCCGCCCGCCCGCATCGTCGTGTCCACCGCGCCTCGCGCGAGCGCTCGCGCGGCGCGGTCGCGATCGTGGTGGGCCTGCTGCTGGCGGTGATGGTGGGGTTCCTCGGCCTGGCGGTGGACGGGGGCCGGCTCTACCTGGCCAAGACCGAGCTGCAGAACGCCGCCGACGCCTGCGCCCTGGCGGCCAGCTACGAGCTGACCGGCGCGCCGACCATCCCGGCCGCGGCCTTCCCGCGCGCCGAGGCGGCCGGCCGCACCATCGCCAAGCAGAACCGCGTCGCCTTCCAGGGCTCCGCGATCACGGACGCGGACATCACCGTCGGCTTCGGCAGCTCGTTGGCCGCCGGCAGCCTGTGGAGCTCGGCCGGCGCGGCCTCCGCGTCCTCCAAGTACGTGCGGTGCACGCTGACGCGCGGCGGCTTCGCGCCCTACTTCATGCGGGTGCTGGGCCTCGGGGCCAGCAGCGTCCAGGCCCTGGCCACCGCCACGCTCACCCCGGCGCAGAGCAACTGCGCCGTGCCGCTGGGCGTGTGCAAGGCGGCGGGCTCCAGCGCCAGCTCCTCGCCCCCCTTCGGCCTGACGGCGGGCGCCTGGGTCAGCGGCCGCTTCAAGGACGGCGGCGGCAACTGGAACTGGATCGACTTCAGCCCGCCCAGCGGCGGCGAGAGCGAGCTCGCGGCCCTGCTCACCGGCAACGGCATGTGCTCGCTGAACGTGACCACGCCGGTGGGACAGCCCGGCAACATGGGCAACGCCGCGGCCAAGGCCTGGAACTCGCGCTTCGGCCTGTACCAGACCGGGTCGACCAATGTGACCAATGCGCCGCCGGACTTCACCGGCTACGCCTACACGACGACCGACTGGCCCTCGGGCAAGAACGCGATCGGGGACTTCATCACCCGGCGCGCCTCGCACACGCCCTACGGCAGCACGGTCGCGGCCGGCAACACCATCACCGGGCTGTCGATCAGCAACGCCTACAACCCGACGACGACGGTGGCGCAGCACACGCAGTACGGCGCGGACCGCCGGCTGGTGATCGCGCCCATCATCGATTGCAGCGCGCTCTCCAGCGGCTCGCACACCACGACCGTGCAGGGCTGGGCCTGCGTGCTGATGCTGCAGCCCATCGACAGCCCCAACGACACGCTGAACATGGAGTACATCGGCCTGTCCAGCGCCATCGGCAGCCCCTGCGCGTCCTCGGGCGTGGCGGGCGATTCCACCAGCGTGGGACCCATGGTCCCGGCGCTCGTCCAGTGAGGCCGGCATGCGACTCGAATCGACCATGCGCCCCACCGTCGAGGCGGACACTCGTCCGGCCCTCGAGGCGACCGGCATCGACGCGGCGCCCGCCCGCGTCGGCCGGCGGGCGCGCAGCCGCGGCGTGGCGGCGGTGGAGCTGGGCCTGCTGATGACGCCGCTGCTGCTGCTGGTCTTCGGCGCGAGCGAGCTGGGCCGCGCGGTCTTCAGCTACAACATGCTGGACAAGTCGGTGCGCGACGCCGCGCGCCACCTCTCGCAGCACGGCCCCGGCGACGCCACCATCGCCGCGCAGGCCCGCTGCCTGGCGGTCTACGCCACCACCGACTGCAGCGGCACAGCGCTGCTGCCCGGCCTGACCACCGCCATGGTGAGCATCTGCGACGCCTCGCTGTGCCCGGCGACCAACGCCAACCAGCTCACCGGCAGCGGCACCGTCAACCTGGTCACCGCCAGCATCAACAGCTACCCCTACACGTCGGTGGTCGGCTTCGTGATCCCGAGCATGAACTTCAACACCATCACGGTGACCATGAGGGCGCAGCTGTGAACCCCCGTCGCCTCACCCGCCAGGATCGTTCGCCGCGCGGCGCGCAGCGCGGCGCGGCCGCGGTCGAGTTCGCGCTGGTGAGCGTGCTGCTCTGCATGCTGGTGATGGGCGCGGTGGAGATGGGCCGGCTGCTGTGGACCTGGAACGCCGCGGTCGAGGCCACGCGCTACGGCGCGCGGCTGGCCGTGGTGTGCGACATGAACGACAGCCACATCAAGTCCCGCATGATCGGCCGCCTGCCCACGCTGGGCACGGCCAACATCACGGTGTCCTATCTGAACCCGCCCAACGCGGTCAACACCTGCACGTCGGTGGACTGCAAGGCGGTGATGGTCTCGCTGACCGGCTACACCTACAAGGCCATCATCCCCTTCACGCCGCTGACGCTGACGCTGCCGGCCTTCGCCACCACGCTGCGCAAGGAGTACATGAGCAGCGCTTCCAACGAGGTGTGCCAGTGAGAGTCAAGATCGTCACCCCCGACGCCGCCCACGCCCGCGCGTGGCTGGAGGCCCTGCGCGCCGATCCCGCCTTCGCGGTGGGATCCCTGGAGAAGCCGCTGCGCGAGGTCAACGCCATCGTCAACGGCAGCCGGCCCGACCTGCTGCTGGCGGAGACGGCCTCCACCGAGGACTTCCTCGCGCTGGAGCGCCTGGCCACGCAGCACCCGGAGGTCGACGTGGTGCTGGTGGCGCCGGAGCTCTCGCCCGACCTGCTGATGCGCGCGATGCGGGCCGGCGTGCGCGAGGTGCTGCCCGCCGCCGCGCCCGGCGACGCGGTGCTCGCCGCCCTGCAGCGCCTGCGTCGCAAGCGCGGCGCGGCCGGCGCGGCGGCCGCGCCCGAGCCGGTGCGCAATGGCGAGCTGCTGGCGCTGGTGTCCTGCAAGGGCGGCAGCGGCGCGACCTTCGTCGCGGCCAACCTGGCGCATCTGCTGGCGGCCGGCGGCCGGCGCCGGGTCGCGCTGATCGACATGAACCTGCAGTTCGGCGACGCCGCGCTGTTCCTGGGCACGCAGACGCCGCCCAGCCACGTGGCCGACGTCGCGCGCAACATCGCGCGGCTGGACGCCGACCTGCTGCAGTCCGCGATGGCCGAGGCCGGCCCGGGCCTGTGGGTGCTGGCCGCGCCGGAGGATCCGGCCCACGCGGCCGACGTCACGCCCGCGCAGGTGCAGGCCATCCTGCGCCAGGCGCGCGAGAGCTTCGATTACGTGGTGGTGGACGTGGGACGCTCGCTGAGCGCCGTGACGCTGGCGGCGCTGGACCAGGCCGACAAGCTGTTCGCGGTGCTGCAGCTGACGCTGCCCTTCATCCGCGACGGCAAGCGGCTGCGGGACGTGTTCCGCTCCTTGGACTATCCGGCCGACAAGGTCCGCTGGATCGTCAACCGCCATCACAAGGACAGCCAGTTCAGCCTCGAGGACCTGCGGCGCACGCTGGGCATCGTCGAGCCCATCGTGCTGCCCAACCACTACGAGGCCGTCGCCGGGGCGGTCAACCAGGGCGTGCCGGTCGAGACCATCGCGCCGGGCAGCAGCATCGCCAAGGCCCTGCGCGAGCTGGCGCAGCAGATCGCGCCCGAGGCGCCCGCACCGCAGCGCGGCTGGCTGTCGGGCCTGTTCCGGGGAGCATCCGCATGAAGGAATCCATGACCCTGCGCGAGCGCCTGGGCGCCGCGGCCGCCGGCTTCCTGCCAGGTGGCATGAACGGCGCCGACGGTCCGCCCGAGGAGGCCGCCGGCGCGCCGACGCAGGCCTACCAGGCCACCAAGACGCGCATCCACCAGCTGCTGCTCGGGCGCCTGGACCTGGAGGCGATGGACGGCCTGGGCGCGGACACGCTCAAGGAAGAGCTGCGGCAGATGGTGGAGCGGCTGCTGTTCGAGGAGAACCTGGTCCTGAACGCCGCCGAGCGGCGCGCGCTGGTGCGCGACATCCAGTACGAGATGCTGGGCTTCGGCCCGATCGAGCCGCTGCTGGCGGATCCGACGGTGTCGGACATCCTGGTCAACACGCATGCGCAGGTCTACGTGGAGCGGCGCGGCCGGCTGGAGCTCACCGACGTGCGCTTCGCCGACGACGACCACCTGCTCAAGATCATCGACAAGATCGTCTCGCGCATCGGCCGCCGCGTGGACGAGGCCAGCCCCATGGTGGACGCGCGGCTGCCGGACGGCTCGCGCGTGAACGCGATCATTCCGCCGCTGGCCATCGACGGGCCCATCCTCTCGATCCGGCGCTTCGCGGCGGTTCCGCTGAAGGCGGACAACCTGATCGAGCTGCGCTCGATGTCGGCGGAGATGGCGCGCTTCCTGGCGGCGCTGTCGCAGTCGCGGACCAACATCCTGATCTCGGGCGGCACGGGCTCGGGCAAGACGACGCTGCTGAACATCCTGAGCGGCGCGATCCCGCACAGCGAGCGCATCGTCACCATCGAGGACGCGGCCGAGCTGCAGCTGCAGCAGCCGCACGTGGTGCGGCTGGAGACGCGGCCGCCCAACATCGAGGGGCGCGGCGAGGTGGCCCAGCGCGCGCTGGTGCGCAACGCGCTGCGGATGCGGCCGGACCGCATCATCCTGGGCGAGACCCGCGGCGCCGAGGCGCTGGACATGCTGCAGGCGATGAACACGGGCCACGAAGGCTCGATGACCACGGTGCACGCCAACACGCCGCGCGACGCGCTGGCGCGGCTGGAAAGCATGATCGCGATGGCGGGCGTGGACCTGCCGGCCAAGGCGGCGCGGGCGCAGATCGCCTCGGCCATCGGCGTGATCGTGCAGGCCAACCGGCTGTCCGACGGCACCCGCAAGCTCACCAGCATCCAGGAGGTCACCGGCATGGAAGGCGACACGGTGACGCTGCAGGAGATCTTCTCCTTCAAGCAGACGGGCGTGGGCCCCAATGGCGCGGTGCAGGGCTTCTTCAGCGCCACCGGGGTGCGGCCGCGCTGCTGGGACCGGCTGTCGGCGCGCGGCATCGACCTGCCGCAGACGCTGTTCACGCCGATGCGGGTCGAGGTCTGAGTCCGAGTCCGACGCACGGGAGCCCATCATGGACCTGAGCCTGATCCTGTTTTCCGGCGTCGCCTTCCTGGCGGTGCTGCTGGCCATCGAGGGGCTGTACATCCTCTGGGCCTCGCGCCACAGCGCGGAGGCCAAGCGCATCGCCGCGCGGCTGTCGGCGCTCTCGGGCGAGAACCCCGCCGGCGCCAGCAGCAGCATCGAGCGCGCCCAGGCGCAGGAGCGGCTGCCGCGCCTGAACGCGCTGCTGGCCCGCACCGGGCCGGGCCGCAAGATGCGGCGCCTGACGGCGGCCGCGGCGGTGACGGCGTCGGTGGCGGAGCTGATGCTGCTGTCGCTGACGCTGGGGGCCTGCGGGCTGCTGCTGCCGATGCTGCTGGGCAAGCCCATGGTGGTGGGCCTGGGGCTGGCGCTGGGGCTGGCGGTGCTGCCGTGGTGGCGCGTGGCCTCGCGCGCCACCGAGCGCACCGCCCGCATGGAGCGCCAGTTCCCCGAGGCGCTGGACCTGATGGGGCGGGCCATGCGCGCCGGTCACGCCTTCCCGTCGGCGATCCGCATGGTGGCCGAGGAGATGCCCGCGCCGCTGGGCCGCGACTTCCGCATCCTCTTCGACGAGATCAACTACGGCGTGCCCGCCAACGACGCGCTGACGCGGCTGGCGGAGCGGGTGCCGATTCCCGACGTCAGCTACTTCGTGGTGGCGGTGATGATCCAGCGCGAGTCGGGCGGCAATCTGGCGGAGCTGCTGGACAAGATCTCGGCGCTGGTGCGGGACCGGCTGCGCCTGCTCGGCGAGGTCCGCACGCTGTCGGCGGAGGGGCGGCTGTCGGCCATGATCCTGACCGCCCTGCCCTTCGGCGTGGCCATGGTGGTGAACCTGCTCAATCCGGACTTCATGGCGGTGCTGTGGAGCGACCCGCTGGGCCTGCGCATGGTGGGCGTGGCGCTGTTCATGATGGCCGTGGGCATCCTGTGGATGCGCCGCATCATCCGCATCCGCGTCTGAGCGGGCGCGGACACCGGAACCCCGGGACACGAGGAGACGCACGATGACCGCGATGCAGATGGGCGTGCTGGCGATGGTGTTCGTGGTGGCCGTGGCCGCGGTGCTGGGACTGGGCGCGCTGGTGCGGCCCGACCCGGCCCGGCAGCGGCTGCGCGCGCTGACGGGCGACGCGCGGCGGCGTGGCGGCGGCGGCGAGCGCGCGATGCAGGTGGTGGCCGAGCTGACCAAGCCCATCGGCAAGCTGTCCATGCCGGAGGAAGGCTTCGAGCAGTCCAGCCTGAAGCTGCGCTTCTCCCACGCGGGCATCCGCAATCCGGCGGCGCCGGCGGCCTTCTTCGGGCTGAAGACGCTGCTGACGCTGGGGCTGCCGCTGGCGGGATTCGTCCTGATGTCCATGAGCGGCGAGGCGCCGCGCGGCGCCTCGCTGGCGATGCTGCTGCTGGTGCTGGCCTCGGTCGGCTACTACGGGCCCAACATCGTGCTGAACAAGCTGGTGAGCACGCGCCAGCGCGACATCTTCGAGGCCTTCCCGGACGCGCTCGACCTGATGACCGTCTGCATGGAGGCGGGCCTGGGCACCGAGGCCGCGATGCTGCGGGTGGCGGACGACCTGCAGCTCAAGAGTCCGGCCCTGGCCGACGAGCTGAGGCTGGTGAACCTGGAGCTGCGCGCCGGCGCCGATCGCGAGCGGGCCCTGCGCAACCTGGCGATCCGCACTGGCGTCGAGGAGGTGGACGGTTTCGTCACGATGATCAGCCAGGCGGAGCGCTTCGGCACCAGCATCGCGGCGTCCCTGCGGATCCATGCGGAGATGCTGCGAACGCGCCGTCGGCAGCGGGCCGAGGAGGCCGCGTCCAAGATCGCGCTGAAGCTGCTGTTCCCGTTGATCTTCTGCATCTTCCCCGCGTTGATGGTCGTGCTGATGGGGCCGGCCATGATCCAGATCTATCGCGTGCTGCTGCCCACCATGGGCGGCAACTGAGCCCCGACCAGGAGACCGTCATGCGCGTGCAATCCCGCTTCCCGCCCCCGCTGCCGCTGGACGAGGTGGACATCGAGATCGGCCTGGATCCGGTGGAGGCGGCCGGCCTGCGCGGCGTCCCGTCGGCCGCCCGCGATGCGGGGCGCGGGATCGTCGCCGAGTCCGCGTCGGACTTCGCGCCCATGGCGCCGGTGGCGCTCGCGGCGAGCCTTGGGCGGCGGACCTCGCCGGCCTCGCGGATGCCGGCCTTGCGGACGGTGGCCTGCGCCTCGGCCTGCGGGCTGACGCTGGTGGGCTGCGCGATGTGGCAGGACGAGCCGGCCTCCGGCAAGCCGCGTCCGTTGACGATCGAGCCGGTCTTCCATGTCGACGACGCGCCGCTGCCGCTGGAGGCCTACCTGGCGACGGCGCGCTACTTCGAGGGTTCGCGCGACTGGCCGCGCGCGGCCGAGGCCTATGCGAAGGCGTCGGCGCGGGATCCGTCCAGCGTCGAGGCCCTGGACGGACTGGGCCGCATGCTGGCCGCCGCCGGCCGGCTCGACGCCGCCGAGATGGCGCTGCGTCGGGCGGTCGAGCTCTCGCCCGGTCGCGCGCGGCCGCGCAACAACCTGGCCTATGTGCTGCTGCTCAAGGACCAGCCGCAACCGGCGCTCGCGCTGCTGGACGAGGCGCTGAAGATCGATCCGGGGTCGGCCCGGGCGCGGGAGAACCGGAACGAGGCGCTGGTGAGGCTCGCCGCGATGCCCGCGAAGGCGGTCGCCTCGAATCCACCGATGGAGCCCTCGCCCGGCGTGGTCGTCGAGACGCCGCCAGCGCAGTCGCAGTCGCAGTCGCAGTCGCAGTCGCAGTCGCCGACAGTCTCTCCGGTCGAGCTTGACGTCGAGGCGCAGGGCGCCGGAAGACCCTCACCCCAGCCCTCTCCCGCCCTGCGGGAGAGGGAGCAAGACGCCTCGCCGCGACAGGGAGTGGAGGAACGGACATTGCGGGAGAAGGAGCCACTCCCACTTTCACTCCCACTCCCACTCTCACTTTCACTCTCACGTCCACTCCCACCAGCACTCTCGCGTCC
>NZ_BCYP01000026.1 GCF_001598255.1 Mitsuaria chitosanitabida ATCC BAA-476 = NBRC 102408 | reverse complement strand
ACTCCCACTATCACTTCCACTCTCACTCCCTCTCCCGCTTGCGGGAGAGGGTCGGGGTGAGGGTCTTCCCGCGCCCACGCCCCTCCCCACCCCGATCCGCCTCGAGATCAGCAACGGTGTCGGCACGACCGGCATGGCCGCGAAGGTCGACCGCTGGATGGTCGAGCAAGGCATGCCCAAGTCCCGGTTGACGAACCAACCCAGCTACGACGTCGTCCGCACCCGCGTGGACTATCGCGCCGGCCAGGCCGAGAGCGCCCGCCGGATCGCCGCCGCCCTCCCGCCGGGCGTGCCCTCGCAACTGTGCGAGCAGGCCGGCCTGCGCGGCGACGTCCGCGTCGTCATCGGCCGCGACTGGCTGGCCGCCACCGCCACCCCGCGCCGCGTGGCCGCGCTCGCCGGAGGCCTCGACGCCACCTCGGATCTGTGACCGGATGCCCGGCCCCGTCACCCACGGGGCCTACACTCCGGCCCCATGCATGCCGTGCTTCCGTCCCCGGGGACGACCCTCGCCCCCACGCTGGCCTTCATCGCCGCGGTGATCCTGTCCTTCCTCCTCAAGCTCTGGCTCTCCTCCCGCCAGATGCGCCACGTCTCCGGCCACCGCCAGGCGGTCCCCGAGGCCTTCGCCGCCACCGTGCCCCTGTCCGCGCACCAGAAGGCCGCCGACTACACCATCGCCCGCGGCCGCCTGGGCACCCTGCACCTGGCCTGGGACACCGCGCTGCTGATCGGCTGGACGCTGCTCGGCGGACTGGACCTGCTGAACCAATGGGCGCTCACCTGGCGCCACGAACTCGGCGGCATGGGCTACCAGCTCGCGCTGCTCACCGCCTTCGCCCTGCTGTCGGGCGTGCTGGACCTGCCCTGGTCGCTCTACAGCACCTTCCGCCTCGAGGAGCGCTTCGGCTTCAACCGCACGACGCTCAGGCTCTTCATCGTCGACGGCCTCAAGGGCCTGGGCGTGGGCCTGGTGCTGGGCCTGCCCTTCGCCGCGCTGATCCTGTGGCTGATGGGCGCCCCGGGCCACCAATGGTGGCTGTGGGCCTGGGGCGCGTGGGTCGCCTACAACCTGCTGATGATGGTCGTCATCCCGCTGGTCGTCGCCCCGCTGTTCAACAAGTTCGAGCCGCTGTCCGACGCCGCCGTCGCCGACCGCGTCAACGCCCTGCTCCAGCGCTGCGGCTTCGCCTCCAAGGGCCTGTTCGTGATGGACGGCAGCAAGCGCTCCGCCCATGGGAACGCCTACTTCACCGGCCTGGGCGCGGCCAAGCGCGTGGTCTTCTTCGACACCCTGATCGCGCGCCTGAACCCGCCCGAGATCGAGGCCGTGCTGGCCCACGAGCTGGGCCACTTCAAGCGCCGCCACGTGCTGCAGCGCATGCTGCTGAGCTTCGCCCTGAGCCTGGCCGGCTTCGCCCTGCTGGGCTGGCTGAGCGGCCAGGCCGGCTTCTTCCTGAGCCTGGGCGTGCGCCCCAGCCTCGAGGCCCCCAACGACGCGCTGGCGCTGCTGCTGTTCCTGCTGGCGCTGCCCCCGTTCACCTTCTTCGTCACGCCGCTGATGTCCTTCTGGTCCCGCAAGCATGAGTTCGAAGCCGACGCCTACGCCTGCGCGCAGGCCAGCGGCCAGGACCTGTCGAACGCGCTGCTGAAACTGCACGAGGACAACGCCGGCACGCTGACGCCGGATCCTGTCTTCGCGCGCTTCTACTACTCGCATCCGCCCGCGAGCGAGCGTCTGGCGGCCATCGCCGCGGTGGGGCGTCCGGCATGAGCAAGACCGCCCAGATCGGCCTGGTGGTGCGCGGCCACGGCCGCCACTACCTGATCGAGGACGAGACCGGCACCCGCGTGCACTGCCTGACGCGGGGCAAGAAGAGCGATTGCGTGGTCGGCGACCGCGTGCGCTGGCAGCGCAGCAGCGATCACGAGGGCGTGATCGAGGGCGTGGAGCCGCGCCGCAACCTGCTGTTCCGTCAGGACGAGTGGAAGACCAAGAGCTTCGCCGCCAACCTGGACCGGCTGCTGATCCTGGTCGCGGTGGACCCGCAGTTCTCGGAGTCGCAGCTCACCCGCGCGCTGATCGCGGCGGACAGCGCCGGCATCGCGGCCGACATCATCCTGAACAAGACCGACCTGCCCGGCGCGGACTTCGCGCGCCAGCGCTTGGCGCCGTACAAGGCGATGGGACAGCGAGTGCTGGAGCTCAGCCTGAAGGGACGGCCGGACGAGGCGCGCGAGACGCTGATGCCGCTGCTGGAAGGCCAGTCCACCTTGGTGCTGGGCCCCAGCGGCACCGGCAAGAGCACGCTGATCAATCTGCTGGTGCCCGATGCGCAGGCGCAGGTGGGCGAGATCTCGCAGGCGCTGAACTCGGGGCGCCACACGACGACGACGACGCAGTGGTACTGGATGGACGCCGAGCGGCGCAACGGGCTGATCGACTCGCCGGGCTTCCAGGAATTCGGCCTGCGCCAGATCGCGGCGCCGGAGCTCGCGGCTCACATGCCCGATTTCAAGCCCTATCTGGGCGAATGCCGCTTCCACAACTGCAGCCACCGGCATGAGCCGGGCTGCGCGGTGCTGGTGGCGGTCGAGGCCGGGAAGATCAGCCCCCAGCGGTATCGGATCTATGACGAGCTCTGGGAAGAGCTGAGTCGGCCGCCGAATTATTGAAGCGCGGGGGCGAGCCCGAAGACCCTCACCCCTGCCCTCTCCCGCAAGCGGGAGAGGGGGTCACACTCACCGAGCGCCTGACGAGCATGCGGCCGCGGCGCTCCACCACCACCGTCGCCCCTTCTGCCCATCCTGCCCCCTCTTGCCCCCTCTCCCGCGGGGCGGGAGAGGGTTGGGGTGAGGGTGGGAGGATGGCAGTCCGCCGCTGCGGCGAGCTCAGCGTTCCAGGCGCGGATCGGCGTTCGGGACCTCGCGGACTTCCGCGTCGATCACTTCACCTTGCGGCGCGCCGCGTTGGCCCATGCCCGGGCCCGTGCGGAACCCCTGCGTCCGGAACTGCGCCGCGCGCTGGAAGGCCGCGTTGTTGAACGTCGGCTTGCGGCCGCGGATCAGGCTCCACAGCATCAGCACGCCGAAGATCACCAGCCCGGCGGCGAGCACCGCCAGGAACAGCACGATGGAAGCCACCGCCAGCACGAGGCGGGCGGCGATGGAAATCAGGGTCGAGATCAGGTTCATCGTCTTTCGTCGGGGGAAGCATGTCGCACGGCGGGGTCCGGCGCGTCAGCCTCGGCCAATGTAGGGCATCTTGGAAGCCATCACCGTCAGGAAAGGCACGTTGGCCGACAGCGGCAATTCCGCCATGTACAGCAGCGCGCTCGCGGCGTGGTCCACATCCATGACCGGCTCCACCATCGTGCCGCCATGCGCCTGCGGCACGCCCTGCTTGAAGCGCTCGGTCAGGTCGGTCTCGGCATTGCCGATGTCCAGCTGCCCGGCGCAGATGTCGTGCTTGCGGCCGTCCAGCGCCAGGGTCTTGGTCAGCCCGGTGATGGCGTGCTTGGTGGAGGTGTAGGCGATCGAGCCCGGCCGCGGCGCATGGGCCGAGATCGAGCCGTTGTTGACGATGCGGCCGCCGCGCGGGGACTGGCGCTTCATCAGGCCGAAGGCGGCCCGGGCGCACAGGAAGCTGCCGGTCAGGTTGACGTCGACGACGGCGCGCCAGGTCTCGACGCTGAGCTCGTCGATGTCCATCGCGGGGGCGCCGCGACCGGCATTGTTGAAGAGGAAGTCGAGCCGGCCATGCCAGGCCTCGATGGCGGCGAAGGCGGCCGTCACCTGGGCCTCGTCCGCGACGTCGCAAGGCAGCACCAGCGCGCGCTCGGGATGGACCGAGGCCGTTTCCCGCAGCGCGTCCTCGCGGCGCCCCAGCAGGGCGACCTGCCAGCCGGCGTTCATCAGCTTGCGCGCGGCGGCGCGGCCGATGCCGGATCCCGCGCCGGTGACGGCGGCGATGCGGAACAGGGGCACTGCGATGGCGGGGGCCGCGCGCTCGCCGGACTCGGCGAGGGGGCTCACGTTGGCAGCGGCGGAATCGTGGGAGGCGTCGGCGATGTCCATCCGGCCATGATAGGCAGGGTCGACGCGTTCATCGCGCGGCCACCTGTTGGCCGTCGATCGCACGTCGCCCGGTGACCACGACGGTCGGCAGGCTGCGCACCTCGTTGGCGGCCACCGTGCGGGTGGACTTGCCGGAGATGACCACGGTGGGCAACTTCTGCACTTGCGGCTGGGGCTGCGCGGCGCGGGCCGGCAGGGCGAGCAGCAGACCGGCGGCGATGCCGGTGGTCACGCCGACCAGCGCGGCAATGCGCTTGATGGTGGCGAAGCGGTCGTAGCAGCGAATCGTGTTCATCTCGTCCTCCTGCGCCGCGTTGTGGTGGGGTGCGGCATGGGGCGAATGATGACGAGGGTAAACCCTCAACGACAGCGGACTGCGACCAACTCCCGGCTGTGGGCGACGAGTTGCGGATCGGCGCGATGAATGGGGGAACCGTTCAGGGTTTTCCCGACACCCGCGCCGACGATGCCGTCACACGCCGCCCGCGGACACGATGGGCCCCGTCGGCTTGCCGCTGGGCGATCCGCCCGCCGGCTCCAGGCTGATGGCGAAGGCGCTGGTCCCGGACAGCAGGTTCGCCCGGATGACCGTGATCGGCGCCTCGCCGGCCGGGATCAGCCCCAGCGAGCGCGGCGCCCCCGCCTTCGGGACCGCCCAGAGCTCGAGCGACTGCGCCGAGGCCAGCGCGACCGGCGCCAGGGGCTTGAGCACCAGCGCCCGGCCGTCCGCGGACACGCTGGCGACGAAGCTCGTGGGCATCAGTTGCAGGCCCTCCGGCGTGCTGCGCAGGACGACCACGACCGGCGCCGCTTCCGGGACGGGTCGCGCCACCATCACCGCGAGCACCATCGAGGCCGCCATCGCCACCGCGCTCACGCCGCGCCACAGGCGCAGCTGTCCGCGACCGGACGCGGCCGGGGCCACCCGTGCGTCGTTGGCGCTGCCGAACAGGGTCGCCTGGATGGCCATCCAGACCCGGGCGGGCGGTTCCACCGGCTCCACCTGGCCGGCCAGGAGCTGCAGGCGGGCGAGCCACTGCGCCGCCGCGCGTGCCAGGACGGGATGCGCCGGCAGCAACTGCTCGAAGCGCCGCCGGGCGCCGCCCCGCAGCGTACCCACCGCGTAGTCGGCCGCCAGGCGCTCGGCCCGTTCCGGGTGTCCGTAGTCCATCAGGCGACCCTCCCCATCGATCCCAGGCGCTCGCTCGCGCGATCCAGGCAGGCGCGCAAGCTCTGCAGGCCGCGGCGCACCCAGCTCTTCACCGTGCCCAGCGGCTGGTGCATGTGCTCGGCCACCTCGGCATGCGACAGGCCCTGGTAGTAGGCCAGGGCCAGACTGCTGCGCTGTTCCCCGCTCAAGGCGGACATGCAGCGCTCCAGCGAGAGCGCCCGGCTGGAGTCATCCAGCAGATCCAGCGGGCCGGGCGTGTCGCTCGGCAGGTGCGCGAGCAGGTCGCCGGCGCCCTCCTCCCCGCCGCCCTCCGGATCGTCCAGGCCACTGAATCGGCTGATCGTCACGGGCTGCGAGGCCCCGCGCCGCAGGCTGTCGATGGCGCGGTGCCGGGCAATCGTAGTCAGCCAGGTCAGGGGTTGGGCCTGACGCGGGTCGTAGGTCGCCGCCTGTTTCCAGACCGTCACGTAGACCTCCTGCAGGACTTCCTCGGCATGGCCGCGATCGCGGTTGATGCGCAACACCTGACCGAAGAGCGTGGCGCTCGTGGCGCGATAGAGCGCGGCGAAGGCCTCGCGGTCGGCCCGGGCGACGCGCGCCATGATCCCGACCAGACGGGCATCCCGAACGGCGTTGGGGGACTGGGCGGTCGCCGACGGGTCGCCGGCGTCGGTCGGAGCGGTGGGCGCGGTCATGCCGTTTGTACGCAGCTCACGGGATATCGGATCTCCGGATTGCCGCGGTCCCCGTTTCGTCACCGTTGGCCGCTCACCCGCCCAGCCCGAGCAGCCGCATGTCGAAGAGCCGCTCGATCAGCCACACGACGGCGATCGCGGCGACGACGCAGGACCCCGCGCCCAGCACCCAGCGCGGATAGCCGCGCCAGCAGCGCGCGGCCCAGGCTAGCGGCACCAGCACGGCGACGATGGTGAGCTGCCCGGCCTCCACGCCGACGTTGAAGAGCACCAGCGGCAACGCCAGGTCCGCGCGGTCCAGCCCCAGATCCTTCAGCGCGCTCGCGAATCCGAAACCATGCACCAGCCCGAAGGCGAAGGTCAGGCGCCAGCGGGTCTCGACCAGCACCGGCTTCAGGTTGTTGAGCGCGGCCAGCAGCACGCTCAGCGCGATCAGGCTCTCGACCCAGCGCGACGGTGGATTCAGCACATCGAAGACGGCCAGCCCCAGGGTGATGGAATGCGCGACGGTGAACGCGGTCACGACGCCCAGCACGCGCCACAGCGCGGGCCGCCAGGCGTCGGCCGGTCGCCACGCGCCGGACTCGCGCGTCAGCACCGACGGCAGCAGCAGCGCGACCAGGAACAGCACATGGTCGATGCCGATCCAGATGTGATGCACGCCGTCCAGGAAGATGCCGGCCGATCCTTCTTGGGCGGGTGCGCCCGGATCCTGCGCGCCGCCGCCGGCGGCCGGGCCGAGACTCAGCCGCAGGTCCGCGCCGCCGGGCACGATCACCGCCGGCTTCATCGCGCCGCCCGAGGCCCTCGCCAGGATGCCCCGGTGCGTCGGATCGGTCACCGCGAAGAGCGTGTAGGCCAGCGTCGCGTCCGCCGGTGCCGACGCGCAGGTCCAGGTCCGGGTCAACACCGCGTAACGGCCGTCGCTGTGCTGCTCCAGCTGAAGCGGCGCGAACGGTCCCGGCGCGCACACCGCGCCCCCACCGTCCCGCACCGTCAGGCGCACATCGCGGTCGGCGAGCGCCTCGATGTCAGGGATGCGCTCGCGCACCTCGCCCCAGCGCAGCAGCCCGTCGTCATCGGCGTCCAGGACCAGATCGCGGTCGAGGTCACGCAAGGCCACGTCCAGGCGCAGCGTGACGACCTTGGCCTGAACGTCGAGCCGCAGGTAGGCATCGCTGGCCTTGTGGGCCCAGACGTCGCCCGCGCCGAGCATCCCCGCGGCTGCGACGACCGCCGTCAGGGCTGCCGATGCGGTGGCCGATGCGGTGGTCCACGCGGCGACCCATGCGGAGCGCCGTCGCGCCAGGTCCCGGCGTCGCGGCACCGTCATCCCGGCTCCCCCAGACGCCGATCCCGCAAGGACTGGTCGCGGACGAAGACGCGCACCGGCTCGGCCCGCTCGGGTTGCTTCGCGGCGCGCGCGGCCCGCAGCAGCAACACGGCGTCGGCGGGTTCGCGCTGCAGCGTCCAGTTGAGTTCCGCCTCGCGCAAGGCCAGCGGCGCGTCGTCGAGCACATCGAGCGCGAAGCGCGCGCGCTCACGCGCGTGGCTGGGGTCGCCGCGCACCGCGGCGGCATCGAAGCGTTCCTGCATCTCCGCCCTCGCCTGCGACGTGGCCGGATCCGAGGCGCGCCGCCACGCGATGGCCAGGCGCAGCAGCAGCGCGTCGGGCAAGGCGCGCAGCATCGGACCGATCTCCTTCGGCTGACCCGCGCGGACGACCTCGGCCGCTTCGGCCGGCCGGCCCGCGTCGAGCAGCCAATCGGCGTAGGCGGCGCGGACATAGAGGCCATCGTCCTGCCGCAAGGCACTCGCGTAGAGCGCCCCCGCTTCGGGCAAGCCTTGCCGCTCGGCGAGTTCGGCGCGCAGCAGCGCGAGCCAGGCATGCGGCGCCTGTGGAAGGCGGTCGAGTTCCGCCAGGCGGTGACGCGCGTCGGGGTCCCGCCCTTGCAGGCTGTCGAGTTCCGCGAGGCAGGCCAGCCCGTGCGGCAGCGCGAGCGGCGGCGCGGCAAGGCGCTCGCACCCCGCCCTCGCCTCGTCCCAACGGCCGCGCACCTGCAGCACGCCGGCCCGCGTCAGTTCCGCCTGGGCGCGCAGCGCCGGCTGCAGGCGCCGATCGGCGAGCAGGCGATCGAGTTCCGCCAGCGCGGGATCGAACTCGTGCCGCGCCTGCAGGACGACGGCCTTGAGCAGCCGCGCGACGGCCGGCGCCTGGGGATCCGACCACCAGGGCTGCAACCAGGCCTGCGCGGTGCCCAGGTCGCGCGGATCGCCGAAGCGACGCGAGCGCTCGATGGCCTCGCGCGCCGCGCTCACCGCCAGACCGAGATCGCGGGGCTGCTGGATCAGCGCCCGCTGCTCGGCGCGCTGACGAGCCCGCTCCGCCGCCGAGCCGGCGCGCAGCGGCAGGCGCTCCACGATCTCGTCATCCTGGCGCGGCGTGACCGGCGCGGCCGTCGCCGTCGCGGCAGCCAGCGCGACGAGCACGGCGACAGCCGCAGGCGTGCCTGCACTCGCAACGGCAACCGCAACCGCAGTGGCAGTCGTGGCCATGACCCGAGCTGCTGCTGCGAAGGCGACCCGCGCGAGGCGAGCGAGCGGCGCGGGCATGGCTTCCCGCGCGGGCGTCAACTCACCGGCACCGGTTCATCGGTCTCGCTGCTGGGCGCGACCGTGACGTTGTCGGCTGTCAGCGGCTCCGCGGTCTCGCTGGTCGACTGGGAGGTCGTCAGCGTGAACTGCGTGTAGGCCATCGACGATCCGAGCGCGCTGTCCGGCACGGAGGCGCTGGTCACGCCGCCGCCCGACATGCCGCCGGAGTCGCTGCCGCCGCCGCAGCCCGCCACCAGGGCGGCGGCGGCCGCGATGGCGGAGATCGCCAGCACGGAAGGCTTGGAGGACTGGGTCATGATCGGCTCCTCGCTCACTGCGTACCGCCGATGGGCGTGTACAGGTAGGGGAAGGCGGGCAGCAGCGGAACGACCGCCTGGTCGACCGCGTCATGCAGCTTCAGCGAGGTGGCGCCCAGCGGCACCGCCGACGGCTTGCACGCCGTGCCGAAGCCCAGCGCGTCGTTGTCGCCGTTGGCGATGCACAGGCCGCCCATCATGGCCACCAGCGAGATGTCCACGATGTCGTCCTTCGGGCGACGTCCGTTGGGGAAGCCGGCGTTGTCGCCGCCCTGCGCGAGCAGGTTGCCCACGATGCCCAGCCGGTTCTGCTGCGCGAAGGGCACCGCGGCGATGGCGGTGTTCAGGCGCAGCGCCTCCGAGGCCACGACGTTGGCGGGCTGGTTCACGCCCTTGATGCCGGTCAGGAAGGTGGTGACGAGGTCGTTGCGCGGCAGGTTGGTCGGTGCCGCGTTCGACAGCCCCAGCACCGTCGAGATCAGCGCCGGCAGGGTGGGGTTGGTGACGTAGGCGGCGAACTGCGCGTCGTCCTTGGGCTTGGACGCGTTGAAGCGGTCCTTGTCCGGCAGGCCGATGACCACCTCGTTGACCAGGGGCATGCCCAGGCGCGACACCTGCACCCAGGCGCCGCCCGCCTTGTCGTTGCTCTGGTGACCGGGCTTGGGCGCCGGATCGATGATGCGGGCCTGGCGCAGGCTGGCCGTGGTCCAGCCGCCGATCACGGTCTCGCTGCCGGCGACCAGGCAGCTCTTGTGCACCTCCAGCGCCAGCGTCGTCACGTTCTTCCCGTCGAGCGTGTTGGGCGCGGCGTTGATCAGGGTCGGGTCGGTGAGCACCCCGGCCGGGGCGTTCACGAGGTCGAAGATCACGCCCAGGTTGACCGCGAAGGGGTCCTTGCGCTGGCCGACGAAGACCTTGGCCGGCTGACTGCAGCCGGGGATGTTGACGGTGTAGATGTGCTTGGCCGCGTAGGCCGCGTAATCGGCGATGGTCTTCTTGCCGATGTTGTCGACCGGCTTGTCGAAGCTGGTCGCGCCACTGGAGGCGTTGGTGATCGAGGCGCGCGTGCCGGAGCGCCGGTCACCGCGCACGATGTCGACCGTGTAGCTCTCGTTGAGGTTGAGGCTGGCCGCCTTGGGGTCGGCGACCGGGCCGGACTGGATGAGCGGGATCGGCACGGTCTTGTCGCCGATGGTCAGGGCCGTGCCCTTGAGCGAGTTCTTGAACCGGAACTGGAAGGTGATGTCTTCCTTCGCGTCGCCGTTGTTGTCGACGTGGATCTCGTAGAGCGCGTTCGGATCGAGCGAGAAGTAGTTCGGGCCGCCATACGGATCCTGGAGCGGCTCGTAGTTGGCGATGAGCGTGACGTAGTCCGTTCGACCGGCCTCGTAGCTCATGAACATGTAGAAGTCCGACGCGTCCACCTTGGGGACGGTGGTGATGAAGGGCGCCTCGCGGTGACTGGACGCGAAGGCCATGCCGGCGCACAGGGCGCTGGCGGCAAGCAGCCCGACGCGCAGCGGCGTCGCCGATGGGGAAGCGATCATGGGGGCTCCTCGGTGGTGCGGGAACGAAGGGGCGCCCGACGACGGTCGGACGCCTCCCCGCCGCTATACGCACGGCGAGAGCCGGTGGATGCATCGCCCCCCGATTCTTTTCTTCCGACCGCCTCAGGCCGGCAGCAGCCCCCGGCCCTTGAGCATCGGCTCGACCCGGGCGTCGCGGCCGCGGAAGGCGCGGTAGGTCGCGCCCGGCTCGCGGCTGTTGCCCACGGACAGGAGGTTGTCCAGCACCGACTGCGCGACCGTCTTGTCGAACGGATCGCCCGCCTCGACGAAGGCCTCGAAGGCGTCGCACTCCAGCACCTCGGCCCAGAGGTAGACGTAATAGCCCGACGCGTAATACGCGCCCGAGAACAGATGCTGGAAGTGCGTCAGCCGATGGTTCATGCCGATCGCGTCCGGCAGGCCCAGGCGGGCCAGGGTGTCGCGCTCGAACTCGACGACGTCCGGTACCTCGGCGCTCTCCAGCGCGTGGATCTCCAGGTCCACCAGCGCTGACGCGCAGTAGCGCACCGTCTCGTAGCCCTGGTTGAAGGTCGCCGCGGCCTTGAGCTTGGCGAGCAGCGCGTCGGGCAGCGGCTCGCCGGTCCGGTAGTGCCGGGCGTGCTGCTTGAGCACCGCCGGCTCGGCCATCCAGTGCTCCATCAGCTGCGAGGGCAGCTCGACGAAATCGCGCAGCACCTGCGTCCCCGACAGGCGCTCGAACTCCACGTCGGACAGCAGCCCGTGCAGGCCATGGCCGAACTCGTGGAAGAGCGTGCGCACGTCGTCGAAGGACAGCAACGTGGGCTCGCCGGCCGCGCCCTTCGCGAAGTTGTTGTAGTTCAGGATGATGGGCAGCGCGTCGATGCCGTTGCGGGCCTGCCAACGCAGCGCGTTCATCCAGGCGCCGCTGCGCTTGGTCGGCCGCGCGAAGTTGTCCTGCACGAAGATCCCGCGCAGCGCGCCGTCCTCGCCGCGGACCTCGTGGACCTGGACGTCGGGGTGATAGCCCGCGACCTGCGGCTGCGCGACGAAGCGCAGGCCATAGAGCCGCTGCGCGCAGTCGAACATCGCCTGCACCATCGCGTCCAGCGGGAAGAAGGGCTTGATCTGCGCCTCGTCCAGCTCATAGCGCTGCTGGCGCACCTTCTCCGCGTAGAAGCGCCAGTCCCAGGCCTCGATCTCCAGGTCGTGGCCGAGCTGCGCCCGCACCTCGTCGAGCATGGCCCGCTCGCGCGCGGCGGCGGCCTTGGCCGGCTCCCAGACCTGGTCCAGCAGGCCGCGCACGGCGGACTGCCTGCTGGCCATGGTGTCGGCCAGCGCGTAGTCGGCGAAGCAGCGATGGCCGTGCAGCGCGGCCTGCTCGCGGCGCAGGGTGAGGATCTCGCGGACGAGCTCGCGATTGTCCGTGGCGCCGGTGCCGGCACCGCCGTCGCCACGGCCGATCCAGTGGCGCCAGGCCTGCTCGCGCAGGTCGCGGCGCTCGCTGAAGCTCAGGAAGGGCACGATCAGCGAGCGCGACAGCGTCACCACATGCAGGCCCTCCTCGGTCAGCCCGCGATCGAGCGCGGCCTGGCGCGCGGCGGCGCGGACGAAGTCCGGCAGGCCGGCCAGCTCGGCCTCGCCGCGCAGCTGCAGCTGGTAGCCGCTCTCGTCGGCCAGCACGTTCTGGGCGAAGCGGGTGTGCAGCTCCGCCAGCTGTTCCATGATGGCCGCGTAACGGGCGCGAGCGTCGCCGCTCAGGCGGGCGCCGGCGCGGACGAAATCCAGGTGGATGCGTTCCAGCAGGCGCAGCTGCTCGGGCGTCAGGCCCAGGGACTGGCGCTGCTCGTGCAGCTGCTCGACGCGGGCGAAGAGCGCGGCGTCCATGTAGATCGCATTGCCGTGCGCGGCCAGGGGGGCGGCCAGTCGGCGGGCGGCGGCGCGCAGCTCGTCGGAACTGGCGGACGAGCTCAGCGTCGAGAACAGGTGCTCCAGCGCGGTCAGCGCGCGGCCGCTGCGGTCGAAGGCGGCGATGGTGTTGTCGAAGCTCGGAGCGTCGGTCTGCGCGGCGATGTCGCGCAGCTCGGCGCGGTGCTCGGCGAGCGCGGCGTCGAAGGCGGGCTCGAAATGCTCGGCGCGGACGGCGTCGAAGGGCGGCAGGCCATAGGGGCCGGTCCAGGCGCTGAGCAGCGGGTTGGCGTGATCGGTCATCTTGTCTCCTGGTCTTGTTTGTTGGGTGGGCGCTTGAAGACCCTCTCCCCTGCCCTCTCCCGCGAGCGGGAGAGGGAGAAAGTCAGCGGGAGAAGGTGGGGTGAGGGGGGTCCGTGAAGTCGCTCACTGGACCTGCGCCGAGCCCGGCGCCTGGTCGCGCGGATCGGTGAAGAGCTCGCCCACGTCCACCGGATCGAAGACGTAGTGGTTGCCGCAGAACTCGCAGCCGATCTCCACGCCGCCCAGCTCGGTCAGGATCTCGTCGACCTCCTGCCGGCCCAGGCCCAGCAGCATGCGGCCCACGCGCTCGCGCGAGCAGGTGCAGGCGAAGCGCGGCGACTGCGGCTCGAAGCGGCGCATGGTCTCTTCCCAGAACAGGCGACGCAGGATGGTGTCGGTGTCCAGCGTCAGCAGCTCGTCCGAGGTCAGCGTCGCGGCCAGCATCGAGATGCGGTTGTAGGCGTCCTCCATCTCCTCGCGGGCGATGCCGGACACCGCGCCCGCTTCCAGGTTGCCCTCGCCCTCGATGGGCAGGCGCTGGATCAGCAGGCCGGCGGAGACCTCGCCGTTGGCGGCCAGCACCAGCGTCGAGTCCAGCTGCTCCGACTGGCGCATGTAGTGCTGCAGCACCTCGCTGAGCTTCTCGAGCGGCTGGCCCTCCGGGCCGTTCAGCGGAACGATGCCCTGGTACGGCTGCTGGCCCGGCAGGCGGTCCTTGGGATCGAGCATGATCGCGCAGCGGCCCTGGCCGTGCACGTTGAGCATCTGCTGCAGCGAGGTGCCCTCGGCGACCTCGCCGCGGGTCTTGGCCGTGGCGCGGAAGGACATGTCGGGCTGGACCTCGGCCACCGCCAGCTTCAGCGGACCGTCGCCCATGACCTGGAAGATCAGCGCGCCGTTGAACTTGATGTTGGCCTGCATCAGCACGCCGGCCGCCGTCATCTGGCCCAGCAAGTCCCGCACGGCCGGGGCCAGCGGCTCCTTGCGGCGGCCGACCAGGTCCTTCCAGCCGCGGTCCAGGCGCACCAGCACGCCGCGCACGGGCAGGCCCTCGAACAGGAACTTGTGCAGTTCGTCGGGAGCGGCGGGCTTGGGCGTGGAGGTGGTCATCTTGAAATCCTGGAGTCGAACTGTTCGAGTTTTGGGGCGATCGGCGCGCCTGCAAGGCCCGGAGGGCCCGGAAGGGCTGCCCGCGGGCGAGGAGCGCCGCGGCGCAAGCCGATAATTCTACGAATGGAACTACGAACCGGCGCCTTGCAGGCCCTTCTGATCCGGGACCCGCAGGAGAAAGCGCAGGCGGCCCGGGCGCTGTACGACCGCGCCACGGCCGGCGAGCGCGACGCCGCCCCGCTGGACACGGCCGCCCGCCTCACCCCCGACACCGATCCGCCCGGCCGCCCGGAGCGGCCGCGTCTGGTCGAGGCGGTGAAGGTGGCCTCGCGCTCCCCGTTCACCGTGGACGGCCGCGCCGCGCTGCTCCACGCCATCGCCCACATCGAGTTCAACGCCATCAACCTGGCGCTGGACGCGGTCTGGCGCTTCCCGGGCCTGCCGCGCGATTTCTACTTCGACTGGCTGCAGGTGGCGGCCGAGGAGGCGCTGCACTTCTCGCTGCTGGAGGCCCACCTGCGCACGCACGGCAAGCAGTACGGCGACTTCGACGCCCATGACGGCCTGTGGTCCATGGCGCGGCGCACCGAGGGGGACGTGCTCGCCCGCATGGCCCTGGTGCCACGCACGCTGGAAGCCCGCGGCCTGGACGCGACGCCGCCGCTGCAGGCCAAGTTCGCCAAGGCGGGCGATCAGCGCGCGGTCGAGATCCTGGCCATCATCCTGCGCGACGAGGTCGGCCACGTGCGCATCGGCAACCGCTGGTACCGCCACCTCTGCCAGGAACGCGGACTGGACCCGATCGCGCTCTATCCGCAACTGGTCGAGCGTTTCGAGGCACCCAGGCTGCGGCCGCCGTTCAACCTCGACGCGCGCAGCGCGGCCGGCTTCAGCCCGGAAGAAATCGCCTATCTCAGCTCATGAAGGCTGACGCGCGCCGGCCATCGTCCGGCGCGTCCGCCGTCCCGCACACTCCCGACCCATGACCCGCATCCAAGCCAACCTGCTGCTGACGCTCATCGCCATGATCTGGGGCTCGGCCTTCGTCGCCCAGGCCCATGGCATGGAGAGCCTCGGGCCGATGATGTTCACCGGCATCCGCTTCCTGATCGGCGCGCTGGTGGTGTTCCCGCTGATCCTGCGCGAACGCCGCGCCCCGGCCGCGACGCCGCTGCGCGGCGCCGACGTGCTCAAGATCGCCGGCCTGGGCGGCCTGCTCACGCTGGGCGCCGCGCTGCAGCAGATCGGCATCCAGTCCACGACCGTCACCAACGCCGGCTTCCTGACCGCGCTCTACGTGCCGCTGGTGCCGCTGCTGGGCTGGGTGCTGCTGCGGCACCTGCCGCACTGGTCGGTGTGGCCGGGCGCGGCGGCCTGCCTCGTCGGCGCGTTCCTGCTGTCGGGCGCGCACGAGCTCAACGTCGGCCTGGGCGACGCCTGGGTGATCGCCTCGGCCCTGCCCTGGGCCGTGCACGTGCTGCTGGTGGGCATGGTCGCGGACCGGATGAACGCGCCCTTCACCGTCGCGGGCGGGCAGTTCCTGTTCTGCGGCATCGCGGCGCTGGCCTGGGCGCTGGGCTTCGAGGCCTGGCGCTGGGACGGCATCGTCGCCGCGGCGGGCCCCCTGCTCTACACCGGCGTGCTGTCGGTGGGCGTGGCCTTCACCGCGCAGGTCGTGGCGCAGCGCTACGCGCACGCCGCGGACGCGGCCATCATCCTGTCCTCCGAGACCCTGTTCGCGGCCGTCTTCGGCTACCTGCTGATGGGCGACCGCCTCAACGGTGCCGGCCTGCTGGGCTGCGCGCTGATCCTCGGCGCGATGCTGCTGATCCAGCTGCTGCCGATGCTGCGCGTGCTGCGGCCGCGCGCGGCCTGACGCCCGCCCCGATCGACTCCTCCCGCCCCCGCGACGCTCCGGCATCATCCCGACCCATGTCCAGCACCTCGCCCGATTCCGGCTCGTCCGGTCACACCGCCGACGCCGGCGACCACCACGCGCACCACGCGCCGCTGTGGGCCTATGCCAGCCTGGCGGCCAGCACCAGCGTGATCGGCAGCTATGTCGGCCTCTCCAAGCTGCTGGTGCTGGTGTTCCCGGTCTTCCTGCTGGCCTTCCTGCGCTTCGGCATGGCGGCGATCTTCATGCTGCCCTGGCTCAAGCGTGGCCCGACCGAGCCCCCGCTGACCGGACGCACCCGCGTCCTGCTCTTCCTGGAATCCTTCTTCGGGAACTTCCTGTTCTCGATCTGCCTGCTGTTCGGCATGAAGCACAGCTCGGCGGTGGTCGCCGGCGTGATCATGGCGGGCATCCCCGCGACGGTCGCGCTGATGAGCTGGCTCTTCCTGCGCGAGCGCATCGCGCCGCGCACGGTCGCCGGCATCGCCCTGGCCGTGGGCGGCATCGCGCTGGTGGCCGTCAACAAGTCCGGCGCCAGCGCCGGCGGCGAGACCTCCGGCTGGGGCGCGCTGCTGCTGGTGGGCGCCATGTGCTGCGAGGCCTCCTACGTCGTCATCGGCAAGCGCCTGGCCGCCGACCTCTCGCCGCGCCGCATCAGCGCGCTGATCAACCTCTGGGGCCTGGTGCTGGTGACGCCGCTGGGGCTGTGGCAGGCGATGGACTTCAGCTTCTCGGCCGTCGCGCCCAAGGACTGGGGCCTGCTGCTCTTCTACGCCATCGCCGCCAGCACGGTCACCGTCTGGCTCTGGATGCGCGGCCTGCGGCACGTGAGCGCCGCCAAGGCCGGCGTCTTCATGGTCTTCCTGCCGATCTCGACCGCCATCATCGGCCTGGTCTTCCTGGGCGAACGCCTGAGCGGCGTCCAGGCGCTGGCCTATGCCCTGGCGCTGGCCGGCGTGATCCTGGCGACCTGGCCGGGCCAGGCGCGGCGCGCCTGACGGCGATCTCCGCATCCGGGCGACGGGGCGGGCGAGACGGCCGTCCCGGGCCGGGGCATTAGGGACTTCACCGGTCTGCGTGTAGTTCTACTACCAATGTAATACCATTTAGGGATCCGGCCGCTGCCCTCGGCCACCAGATCCACCCGGTGCCGCCCCCAACGCAGGGGCGCCCCACCGCTTGCAGTCGAACCTCGTGACACCTTCTTCCCTGTCGAACGACCTTCCCGTGACCCAAGCGGACTGGGAGTCCTGGATCGACGGCTGGTATGCCCAGCTGCGTCAGCCGGTGCGTACCGGTGTCAGTCCTTTGGCCACCCGGCCGGCTCCGGATGGTCCCGGTACCACGACACAAGCCCCGCGCGTGCTGGTCTTCGCGCCGCATCCGGACGACGAGTGCATCGTCGGCGCCCTGCCCTTGCGCCTGCGTCAGGAGGCAGGCTGGCAGGTGATCAACATCGCCGTGACCCTGGGCAGCAAGCAGGAACGCCGCGCCGAGCGCTGGACCGAGCTCAGCGCCGCCTGCGACGTGCTGGGCTTCGACCTGCGGTTGCTGTCGGTCGACGGCTTCGAGCAGGTCAAGCCGGACGCCGCCGAGGCGCGCACCCCGCTGTGGCAGGAACAGGTCAGGCTGGTCGCCGAGCTGCTGGCCGCCGAGCAGCCCGCGCTGATCCTGGTGCCGCATGCGGGCGACGGCATTCCGACGCACATCGGCGTGCACCTGCTGGTCACCGAGGCGCTGCGCCAGGCCCGGGCCAGCACGGTGATGGCGCACACCGAGTTCTGGGCCACCCAGCCCGCCCCGACCGCGCTGGTCGAGACCGGACGCCGCGACACCGCCCTGCTGGTGCGCGCGCTGGCTTGCCACCATGGCGAGGTCGCCCGCAACCCCTACCACCTGCGCCTGCCGGCCTGGATGGCCGACAACGTCCGCCGCGGCGGCGAGCTGATCGCCGGCCCGGGCGAGGCGCCGCCCGACTTCGCCTTCGGCACGCTGTACCGCATGACGCGCTGGGTCGACGGCGCGCCGGTGGGCGATCTGCCCGCCGCGCAGTTCCCCGCGGACGTGCCGCTGGACACGGGCAAGTTGATCGGCGGCTGATCGCTCCCGCACCGGTGCGCCGCGGGCCGGCGCTCCGTCCGGTCCGTCCGGCCGTCGGCGGCGGCTTGCCGCTCGGATCCCGATCGGCTCGCGGCCAGAACGCCAGCTCATCCCCGCCCTCGCATTCGGCATACGTGCCACAGCCGCGCCGCGCACGCATCGGCGCGGCGCGGGCCTATGCTTCGCGCTTCCTTCCGAGACACCGTCCCCAGCCATGAGCGACTCCGCCGCCACCGCCCACCCCACCCATCTGCGCATCCACCAGTTCGCCGGCCTGAAGCCGGGTCCGCGCCTGCTGGTGTCGGCGGCCGTGCACGGCAACGAGGTGGCCGGCGTCGGCGCGATCCAGCGCGTGATGGCGATGCTGGACGACGGGTCGCTCACGCTGCTCAAGGGCACGCTGACGATGATCCCCATCGTCAATCCGCTGGCCCACCGCCTGCAGCGCCGCGAGGGCGAGCGCAACCTCAACCGCAACCTGCGCGTGAACCCGATTCCGCAGGACTTCGAGGACCGCATCGCCAACCAGCTCTGCCGCTGGATCGCCCAGAACGACGTGATGCTGGACCTGCACAGCTTCAACAATCCCGGTCCCGCCTTCGCGATGCTGGGACCGCGCGACAACGATGGAGATCTCGAGCCCTTCCGCCACCAGGCCGCCGAGAGCGCCCTGGCCCTGGCCGTGGGCACGGGCCGCATCGTCGAAGGCTGGCTGTCGACCTACGCGCTGGGCCTGAAGCGCCGCGCGGAGAAGGCCGGCGACGGCTCGCGCAAGATGGCGCTGCAGCAGGACCCGCACTACGGCGTCGGCACGACCGAATACATGCGCAGCACCGGCGGCTACTGCATCACCCTGGAATGCGGCCAGCACGCCGACCCGCAAGGCCCGGAGGTCGCCTTCAAGGCGATCCTGCGCACGCTGGTGCTGCTGGGCATGGTCGCGCCGGCCAGCGTCGACCTGGCCGATCCGAAGCGTCCGGTCGAGCTGCTGCAGCTCTACGAGGTCATCGATCGCGAGAGCCCGGACGACCGGTTCGAGCGCGCCTGGGCCAGCTTCGACGCCGTCGCCGAGGGCGAACGCATCGGCACGCGCGCCGACGGCACGCCGGTGCTGGCGCCCTTCGGCGGCCGCATCGTCTTCCCCAACAACAACGCCGAGCCCGGTCACGAGTGGTTCTACCTGGCAAAGCCCAGCGACCGCGTGTTGACTTGAGCGGACGGCTAGAGTCGCGGGCATGAACGACACCACGCCCGCTTCCTCCGCCGCCTCGGCGCCCACCACCGGCAAGCTCGAGCCGCTGCGCATCGATTTCGTGTCCGACGTCGCCTGCCCCTGGTGCGCGGTGGGCCTGAAGTCGCTGGAGACGGCGCTGGCCCGCGTGCCCGAGGTCCAGGCCGAGCTGCACTTCCAGCCCTTCGAGCTGAACCCGCAGATGGCGCCCGAGGGCGAGGACATCGACGAGCACCTGACCCGCAAGTACCGCTCCACGCCGGAGCAGCGCACCCAGATCCGCGGCCACCTGCGCGAGCGCGGGGCGGCGGTGGGCTTCACCTTCACCGAGGGCGCCCGCAGCCGGATCTGGAACACTTTCGACGCGCACCGCCTGTTGCACTGGGCCGGCCTGCAGTCGGCGAAGGCGCAGCACGACCTGAAGCTGGCGCTGCTGACGGCGTATCACACGAACGGAAAGAACCCGGGCGACCGCGAGGTGCTGCTGGAGACCGTCGGCGCGATCGGCCTGGACAAGGCCGAGGCCGCCCGCGTCTTCGACAGCGGCGAGTTCGCCGAGGACGTCCGCGAGGCCGAGTCCTTCTGGCTGGGCCAGGGCATCAGCTCGGTCCCGTCGGTGGTGATCAACGAGCGCTACCTGATCTCGGGCGGCCAGCCGCCGGAGGCCTTCGAGCAGGCGCTGCGGCAGATCGCCGCCGAGCAGCAGCAAGCGCAATCCTGAACGCAACGGGGATGACCCGTTGCCGTGACGGTCGCCAGACCTGAGACAATCCGCCCATCGTTTTGAACGGGGCCCGCGTCGTCCGCGTGGCCCCGTTGTCTTTCTGTCGTCGGAAGTCGTTTCGAGATGTTCAAGAACCTGATCGTTTACCGCCTGGCCAATGATTGGCAGCCCAATGCCGAGAAGCTCGAGGACGCGCTGGAGCAGGAGCGCTTCAAGCCCTGCGGCGCCACCGAGGCGCTGTCGGCCGGCTGGGTCCCGCCGCGCGGCGAGCCCGGCGCCCGTCTGCTCGAGGAGATCGACGGTCACTGGCTGCTGAGCCTGCGCATGGAAAAGCGCGTGCTGCCCGGCTCGGTGGTGCGCGAGCATGTCGAGGAGATGATGGAGAAGATCGAGCTGGAGACGGGTCGCCGTCCCGGCAAGAAGCAGCAGCGCGATCTGAAGGAACAGGCCACGCACGAGCTGCTGCCGCGCGCCTTCACGCTGCAGTCGCATCTGCGGGTGTGGATCTCTCCGAAGCAGGGCTTCCTGATGGTGGACGCGGGCTCGATCGGCAAGGCCGACGAGCTGATCACGCTGCTGGTCAAGGCCGATTCGTCGATCAACCTGCACCTGCTGCAGAGCGCGGAATCTCCCGCGGCGTGCATGGCGGCGTGGCTGATGGATGGCGTCCCGCCGAAGGACTTCGTGATCGACCGCGATTGCGAGCTGAAGGCCGCGGACGAGATGAAGGCGGCGGTGCGCTATGCCCGCCACAACCTGGACACCGACGAGGTGAAGGCCCATCTGACCAGCGGCAAGATGCCGACGCGTCTGGCCATGACCTGGAAGGAGCGGGTGTCGTTCACGCTGACGGACACGATGCAGATCAAGGGCATCAAGTTCCTGGACGTGGTGTTCGACGGCCGCGACAAGCCGGCGAAGGACGAGGCGTTCGACGTCGACGCGGCGCTGGCCACGGGCGAGCTGTCGCAGCTGATCCCCGATCTGATCGAGGGCCTGGGCGGCGAGCTGGACTTCATCGGCCAGTCGGCCAAGATCGCGGCGGAACACGCGCCCGGCGGCGCGAGCGCCCCGAAGGCGGCATCGCCGGCGAAGGATGAGGATCTGGCGACGGAAGCTGCGCCCTGGGATTGAGGCGAGGGGCTGCAAAGACCCTCACCCCCGCCCTCTCCCGCAAGCGGGAGAGGGAGAGAGAAGGCACCGAGTTCATCGGACATCTGAAGCCAGCGAGCACATCGACTCCCTCGCCCGCTCGCGGGAGAGGGAGTGAGTCCGGGCAGCGACCGAGGCTGTCGGCAACGACGCTCGGTGCGGCATGACTCCCTCGCCCGCTTGCGGGAGAGGGCTGGGGTGAGGGTCTTCGGGCGACCCGCAGGCCCCTGACCCCTCAGAACAGATCCTGCTGTTCCCCCGCCTGCTGCCCCGTGGCGCGCGCCTCGATCGCGAGGATCTTCAGCTTCGTCGCCACCCCGCCGGCCGCCGAGAACCCCGTGAGATTCGCCGCCTTCCCGGCGCTCGGCGCACCCATCACGCGATGGCAGGGCACGATCGGCGC
The DNA here is from genome assembly GCF_001598255.1 of Mitsuaria chitosanitabida ATCC BAA-476 = NBRC 102408. Classification (GTDB taxonomy): domain Bacteria; phylum Pseudomonadota; class Gammaproteobacteria; order Burkholderiales; family Burkholderiaceae_C; genus Roseateles; species Roseateles chitosanitabidus. The sequence goes on along the minus strand of NZ_BCYP01000026.1, from coordinate 166,759 downwards.
GAACGGGTTGTGCCCCTCGGCCCGCCCGACGGCACGCGCGGCGCCCGGCTGGCCGACGCGGGTCGCGACCTCCCCGTAGGTCAGCGTCTGCCCCACCGGAATCCGGCGCGTGAGCGCCAGCACCTCCCGGTCGAACGGCGCGAGCCCGCTGTCATCGAGCTCGATCTCCAGCAGATCCCGTGGCTCGCCCTCCAGCAGCGCCCGCACACCCGTGCAGGCATTGCGCACCGCCCCGGGCAATTCTTCGAACACGGTCACCTCCCGCCCCGCCGGGAACCTCACCCGCATGCGATCCCGCGTCGCGGAGGCGCTCTCCTCCGGCAATTGCGAGCCCACGATGCCGCGCTCGGTCCACGCGATGCCGCAATGGCCGAGCACCGTCGGATAGCAATGGAAGAAGACCTGCGGTGCCATGGCCCGATGCTGATCCGCGCGGCGGTCAGTCCGTGACAGGAGCCTGGAAGGCGGGATGCTGGCTGGCGATGTCGGCGGCCTCGGTGCGCGCCGCGGTGGCGAGCCGGTGGACTTCACGCGGCGACAGGTGCTTGAGCTTGTGGTCCGACCACACCTGACGCCAGCGGCGCGCGCCCGGCAAGCCGTTCCAGAGCCCCAGCGCATGGCGCATCGCCTGCGCCCAGGGGCGGCCCGCGGCGACCACCCGGTCCAGGTAATCGAGCCAAAGATCTTCCAGCGCCTCACGACTGCCCACCGGCGACGCGCTCGCGCCGAAGAAGCGCTGGTCCCAGCGCGCCATCTGCCAAGGCTCGTGATACGCCTGCCGGCCGATCATCACGCCGTCGACGTGCTCCAGCTGCGCGGCGATCTCGTCATCGGTCTTGAGCCCGCCGTTGATCGCGATCGTCAGCGACGGGAACTCCTGCTTGAGCCGATGGACCAGCTCGTAGCGCAGCGGCGGGATGTCGCGGTTCTCCTTCGGAGACAGGCCTTGCAGCCACGCGTTGCGGGCATGGACGATGAAGACCTCGCACCCCGCCTCGGCGACCTGGCCGACGAAGTCGCGCACGAAGTCGTAGCTCTCGATCTTGTCGATGCCGATGCGGTGCTTGACGGTGACCGGGATGGCCACCGCGTCCCGCATGGCCTTGACGCCATCGGCGACGAGCGCGGGCTCGGCCATCAGACAGGCGCCGAAAGCGCCGCGCTGGACGCGCTCGCTGGGGCAGCCGCAATTGAGGTTGACCTCGTCGTAGCCCCACTGCTCGGCCAGCTTGGCGCAGGCCGCGAGGTCCGCCGGCTCCGAACCGCCGAGCTGAAGCGCGACCGGGTGTTCCTCGGCGTTGAAGTCGAGATGGCGCGGCTTGTCGCCATGCAGGATCGCGCCGGTCGTCACCATCTCGGTGTAGAGCAGCGTGTGGCGGGTCAGCAGGCGGTGCAGGTAACGGCAGTCGGCCGTCGTCCAGTCGAGCATGGGCGCGACCGACAGGCGCCAGGGGGAGAACGTCGCAGACATAAGGGCGCGATTATCCCGCGCCCGTCCTCAACCCTGGGGATCCCCTGCCCCGCCTGACGTATCGCCGTCATGAAGCGCTGTCTATAACTGCTGGGTTTGCTTCAGGAGACCCCCATGCGCTTCCGCAAGACCGACCATGGCCTGACCGTCACCGTCGTCGCCGGCACCTACGTGGTGACCCTGGGCATGGACATGGCCCAGGCCGACACCACCGGCCTGCTGGGCTTCGCCATCCGCCGCACCGACCCGGCGGAGGACGAGTCCTACTGGCTCACCGGCATGCGCACCTTCGAGGCCTCCTACCCCAATCCGCCCGACGGCGCCCTGGTCTCCACGCAGGAGCACCCCATCCAGGACTTCCTCTGGAGCGACTTCACCACCAAGCCGGGGCGCGACTACCTCTACGAGATCATCCCCGTCACCGGGAAGCCGAAGAACCTCCGCTACGGCGACGGCGTGCGCATCGAGATCGCGACCGAGCCCGAGGAACTGCCCGCCGGTCACGCCGCCGGCCCGGCGCATGCGATCTACTTCAACCGCGGCGTGATCGGCAGCCAGGCCTATGCCCGCAAGTGGCAGGTCGCGCCCAACCAGCTCAAGGGCGAGGCGCGCGACGACGCGATGGCCTGGCTCTCCCGCGGCCTGGACGAGGCCATCCTGCGCTACATCGGCCAGGCCGACAGCGCGCGCTTCTCGCTGCGCGCCGCGGTCTACGAGTTCGACTACGAGCCCGTCATCGCCGCCTTCCAGAAGGCCCGGCAGTTGGGCGCCGACGTGCGCATCGTCTACGACGCGCGCGTCGCGCTCAGCCGCCAGGGCGTGCCCGACAAGGAGCAGAAGGCCCGCGTGGCCCGGGTCGACGCGCTGCTCGGCGAGTATGGTCTGAGCGACGTGGCCATCCCCCGCCGCAGCGATCCCTCCTACATCGCCCACAACAAGTTCATCGTGCTGCTGGACCAGGGGCACCCTGTGGCCGTCTGGACGGGCTCCACCAACTTCACCGAGTCCGGCATCTACGGCCAGTCCAACGTCGGTCACCTGGTGCGCGACCCGGCCCTCGCGCAGCAGTACCTGGCCTACTGGACCGAGCTGTCCGGCGATCCGGACAACGTGCCGCTGAAGGCCTCGAACGCCGAGGCCACGCCCACGCTGGTCGACGTGCCGCCGCCGGGCGGCGTGACGCCGATCTTCAGCCCGCGCGGCGGCCTGGCCCAGTTGCGCTGGTATGGCTCGGCGCTGGACAGCGCCGAGCTGATGACCTGCTTCACCGGCGCCTTCGGCATCAACCAGGTCTTCCTGGACGTGTTCAAGCAGGACAAGGACTACCTGCGCTACGTCTTCCTCGAGAAATGGGGCGTCAACGCCAAGACCGCCGAGGCCACCGAGCAGGCGCTGGGCCGGGACCACGACATCCAGGTCGCCGTGGGCACCACGCTGCCGGCCGACGCGCTCTACCACTGGCTCGGCGAGCAGGCCAACACCCTCAGCAGGAACGTCAAGTACACCCACACCAAGTTCATGCTGGTCGACCCGTTGGGCCAGGATCCACTGGTCATCACCGGCTCGGCCAACTTCAGTGACGCCTCGACGACCGACAACGACGAGAACATGCTGGTGATCCGTGGCGACCGACGCGTGGCGGACATCTACACCGGCGAGTTCATGCGGCTCTGGCGCCACTACAACTTCCGCTACATCGTCACCACGGTGGACGCCAAGAGCGGCGAGCCGCGCCACAACTATCTGGCGCCCGATGCCAGCTGGGTCGCCGGCTTCTACAAGCCGGACGGGATCAAGACCAAGCGCCGGCTGGCCTTCGGCGCCCAGGTGGCGGTGGACTGACGCCGTACGGCGGGCACGGACCGATCGATTCGGGGAAAACACCGGTGGGGGGAGGCACCCCGAATGCCCCTCACCGGCCATGCGCTCCTCCCTCTTCAGGCCGATTCGCGGCGCGGGGAATGCGCGGACAGTGATCCCATCCCGATCGCCACTCCGTGAGGTGCCCGATGCCCGCGTATCCGCTCCGCGACGACCACGTCCGCCCCGGCACCGCCGCGTCCGGCCGGCATGAGTCCGCCCTGCCCGCCCGGCCTGATCTGCCCGATCCGACCGGTCTGCGGGCGCGGTTCGACGGGCATGGGTCGGCCGACGCCGCCAACGCGCCCGCCGTCACCACCGGATGGCCCGCGATCGGCCCGCTGAAGGACGCGCAGTTCGACTGGATGCGGGTGGCGTTCTCGCCACGCGGCGGGCTGCTGCACAGCGAGGAATGCCAGCGCCGCCTGCGCCAGCAGACGGATCAGCCGGTCTCCCGCCTGGCGCGGGCCATCGTCTCGCGCGCGCTGCTGAGCCTGAGCTGGGACGGCGACACCTGGATCCCCGCCTTCCAGTTCGCCGAGGACGGCCTCAGCGTGCGCCCCTGCTGCGCCCAGGTCTTCGAGGAGCTCGGCCCCCTCTTCGACGACTGGGAACTGGCCTGGTGGTTCGCCGTCCCCAACGCCTGGCTGGGCGGCGCGGCGCCGGTGGACCGGCTCGACGACCCGGCCCTGCTGCTGCACGCCGCGCGCGCCGACCGCTTCATCGCGCGCGGCTGACACGACCTGACCCCAGCCCGCGGTCCCCGCGACGCGTCGGGCGCTCAGATCCGGGCCGCTGCCCCGACCATGCGGGCGCTGTGCGCCGCTTCCGGGCGCAATCCCCGTCATCGATCCGTTCAGCCGCGTGCGACGCGACCGGCTAGACCATTTCCTCATCGCGATCCGGCATATCGATACGCCAAAAGGTTTCTCCGCGGCCGACGCCGCCTTCCCTAGAGTGAAACCCTGATGGCGATCCACCACAGGCCCTCCGGCGCACGCCCCGCGCGCCGCACGGCGATCGCCCGGTCCACCTCCACACGCAAAGAAGAATGCATCCGCGTCTGAAAGCCGTCTCCTTCGCCGTCGCCACGCTGCTGGCCGGCGCCGCCTCCGCCCAATCCGCCACGCACATCGCCGTCACCGACGCGCCGGATGCCCAGAGCGCCACCGCCGACGCGCCCGCCAGCACCGCGCTGTCGCGGGTCACCGTGCAGGGCGCGCGCGTGCGCGAGCTGCCCATCAGCAGCGGCGCGCTGGGCGCCCGCACCGATCTGGAGACGCCCTTCTCCACCCGCCAGGTCACGGCCGAGGACCTGGACGCGCGCCAGGTGAAGTCGCTGGGCAAGATCTTCGCGAACGACGCGTCGGTGATGTCGCTGGGCGACACCTTCTCGTTCAACGCCTACTCGATCAATGTGCGCGGCATCCCGCTCGACGACTACAACGGCTACAAGATCAACGGCCTGCCGTTCTTCATGACCACCGTCGAGCTGCCGGTCGAGAGCTTCGAATCGGTACAGCTGCTCAAGGGCTCCTCCGGCTTCATGTACGGCTTCGGCGCGCCCGGCGGCATCATCAATTTCGTCACCAAGAAGCCGACCGACAAGACGCTGTTCAGCGCCGACCTGGGCTACCGCTCCGACGGTGTCTTCAGCGAGCACATCGATGCCGGCGGCCGCGTCGGCGACGACCGCCGCTTCGGTTACCGCCTCAACCTGACCCATGAGCAGGGCGACACGTACAACGGCGCGAACGTGCAGCGCAACTCGGGCTCGCTCGGCCTCGACGCCAGGCTGACGTCCGCGCTGACCTGGACCGCCGACGCGATCTACCAGTCGCGCCGCGTCAAGGGCGGCGTCCAGGACTTCTTCCTGGACGACTTCAACGGCGACACCTTGCCCAAGGCCCCGAGCGGCCGCAAGAACCTGGGCGCGGCCTACGACAACACCTTCTTCAACTCCAACGTGTTCTTCGTCTCCAGCGGCCTGCGCTGGCAGATCGACCCGAACTGGAGCGCCAAGGTCGACGTCAGCCGCAGCCAGGACCGCCGTCGCTACTCGGGCCAGTGGATGGGCCTGCTGAACGGGGCCGGCGACTACACCGTCTACCTCAACAAGGCCCAGGGCGCCGCGACCTACGAGCAGGCGCAGGCGCTGGTCGAGGGCGAGTTCACCGCCGCCGGCCTGCGTCACCAGGTCACGCTGGGCCTGGCCTGGCAGGGGCTGAACAAGCAGACCGTGCCCAAGTCGCTCTACACGCCGATCGGGCAGGAGAACCTCTACGCGCCCATCACCCCGCTGAGCTGGAACGGCAGCTACGACGACTCGCTGCAGTATCACAACTACCACTCGGCGCAGAAGGCGGTCTTCGCCAGCGACACGGTGCAGTTCAGCGAGCAGTGGTCGGCGCTGCTGGGCCTGCGCTACTCGGACTACGACCAGACCTCGTTCAACACCGCGGGCACGGTCACGAACCAGTACCACAAGACCCCGGTGACGCCGACCGTGGCGCTGATGTTCCGGGCGCGTCCGGACACGCTGCTGTACGCGAGCTACGTCGAGTCGCTGGAGCAAGGCAGCACCGTCGGCCAGACCTACGTGAACAAGGACGAGGTGCTGGCGCCGCTCAAGAGCCGCCAGTACGAGATCGGCGCCAAGCACGAGGGCCGCGACTGGGGCGCCACCGCCGCGCTGTTCGAGATCGATCGCGGCGCGGAGTACGCCAACGCGCAGAACGTCTACGTGTCCAACGGCCAGATCCGGCTGCGGGGCGCGGAGCTCAACGGCTACTGGAACCTGCCGGCCGGCCTGCGCCTGACGGGGAGCGCCGCCTGGACCGCCGGCAAGTACCGCGAGACGGATGCGGAGCTGGTCGGCCATCGCCTGGAAGGCATCCCGAAGTGGCAGGGCTCGATCGGCGCGAGCCAGAAGATCCCGGGCGTGGAAGGTCTGTCGGCCAACGCGGAGCTGCACTACTACGCGCGCTTCGACGCGGACTCGGCCAACAAGTACAAGCTGCCGGGCTACTCGACGGTCAACCTGGGCGTGAGCTACGAGACGCAGATCGCCGCGCATCCGGTGACGCTGCGCGCGGGCGTGGACAACGTGTTCAACCGCAACTACTGGGGCTTCCTGCAGTCGGGCTACACCTTCGTCGGCGCGCCGCGCACGCTGGGCGTGAACGCGAAGATCGAGCTGTGAGGCCCGCGGCGCGGTCGCTCCCCGACCGCGACCGCGCCCCCGGCGGCGATCGCCGCCACGGCCCGTCCTGAACGGGCCCCACGGATGTCGAACGGGCATCGACAGGCGCCGACCCGGTGCCTGTCGAGCAGGGGCCGTCGCCGATCGCGACGGCCTCGCCCCCTTTCGGCTTCAGGCTTCAGGCTTCAGGCTTCAGGCTTCAGGCGCCCGGCGTCAGGTCTCAGGCCTCAGGCGGCCGGCAAGGCCTCGGGCGGCAGACCGGCGACGGCTCGCGCCCACATGCGCCGATAGAGCGCCTCCAGATCACGCGCGAACGCGGGCGAATCCACCCAGGGGCGCACGACCGGCCGGCCCTGCGGCCACGGCCCTTGCGCGAGCTCGACGGCCTTGGCGAGGTAGTCCCGCGGCGTGTCGAGGACCAGTTCGGCCAATCCGGCCGCCTCCAGGAGGCTTTGCGCGACGCGGCCGGCGAAGCCTTCCCCGCGCACCGTCAGCACCGGCACGCCCGCCGCGAGCGCGTCGCTGGTGGTCGTGTGACCGTTGCAGGGCCAGGTGTCGAGCGCCAGGTCCGCGGCGCCCAGCCGTCGCCAGTGGTCGGCCATCGGCACCGGCGGCATGAAGACGAGACGGCCGGGATCGACACCGCGCCGGGCCGCTTCCTGCCGCAGCTGCTCATCCGCCTGATCGCCGCCGCCCAGTTGCCACAGCAACGCGCGCGGGACCTGATGCAGGATGCCCATCCACGCGTCGAAAACGCTGGGCGTGATCTTGTAGACCGGGTTGGCGCCCAGCAGCACGAAGGCGTCCTCGGGCAAGCCGAGCGCCGCGCGGGAGGGCGCCGTGGATCCGTGCATCGCGGTCTCCGGCATCGAGCGGTCTTTCGTCAAGCCCGCGCGCGTCGAATCCCCCGGCTGGTAGCAGCGCGGCAGTTGCGCGATCCGCTCGCTGTAGGCCGGCGCGTCGGCGAGCGGCGTCACGACGCGGTCGCCGACGATGTAGTCGATGAAGTCGGCGCCGCAGGTGCCGGGGAAGCCCAGCCACGAGACCTGCACCGGCGCGGGTCGGCAGGCCAGCGCCGCGAAGCGGGTGCCGGCCGTGTGGCCCTTGAGGTCGACCGCGATGTCCACCCCCTCCGCCCGCATGCGCGCGGCGATGCCGGCGGGGTCGAGCTCGGTCACGTCGATGAAGCGGTCGCAGGCGGCGCGGATGCGCCGTTGCAGCACCGAGCCGTCGTCCGGCCCATGCGAGAACAGCAGCACCTCGAAGCCATCGCGGTCGCGCGCTTCCAGGGTCTCGACCAGCAGCGCGGCCGTCGCATGCGCGTGGAAGTCGCCCGAGAGATAGCCGATGCGCAGCCGCTCGCCCGGCGCCTTCGCTTGCGCGCGCCCCGCGGGCAGCGGCTTCAGACCGCGGCTCAGGAAGCGCGCGCTCATGCGGCCGACCTTCAGCAGATCGGCGGGCGCGTGCGGCAGTCCGACCAGCGTGAAGGGGACGCCGAACTCGTCGGCCGCGTCCTCGGGCTTGGCGCGGATGGCGGCCTCGAGCGCGCGCAGATTGGCGTCGAAATCCTGCCAGCGCGCGCATTGCTGGTCACCGTGCGCCTGATAGGACTGGGCCATCACGCTGTCGGGCTGCAGCGCGGCCACGGTGCGGAAGCACTCGGCGGCCTCGGCCTTCATCTGGAGCGATTCGAGCGCGAAGGCGAGTTGCAGGTAGGCATCGACATCGTCGATCTTCAGCGCGAGCGCCTGCATCAGCGGCGCCACCGCGTCCTGCGGCCGGCCGCTGCGACGCAGCGATTCGCCGTAATGGCGCTGGAGCTCGTTGGACGGGAGGTGGGCGAATGGGGCGAGCAGCTCGACGGCCTGCGCGTAGCGCTGCCGCCCCATCTCCGCCAGCGCGGCCTGCAGCAGGTCCTGCAGCGAGTTCATGCCCGGACCTGCCCGGCGGGCACGGCGCGCATGACCTGCCGTACGCCATGAACGCGAAGAGCTGAACGCGGATGGATCCTCATGACTCGCTTCCCTGAAATGGCGCGCCGCCTCGAGCGGGCGGCGCGGGGGGATTGTCGGCGAACTCCGTCGCCACGAGGTCATCCGCGGCGCCGCCGCGTCCGGGTCGAGGCCGGCGGATGGGCCAGGCCATCGCAGTAGTCGAAGACCTCCTGAGTGAGTCGCATCTGCTCCGTCCCCAACGGTCCCGTCACCGTCGCCGTCATCTCGTAGTCGGAGAGCTCACGCAGCTCGCGCTGACGCAGCAGCAGCTTCGCCAACTCCCTGGACTTCTCGCGCTGCGACTTCGAGCATTGCCCGCTGGGATTCTCCAGTCGATCGATCAGCTGCTGATGCGCCCCGCCCCGGATCCTCGAAGGGGCCCCTGGTGCCGGCAAGGACTGCTCCCATTGCAGACATCGCTGATAGCTTGCGTAGTACGCACGGCTGGTGGTGGTCCGGACCCGCGCCTCCGGATAGGACCTCATCAGACTCCACGCGTCCCGAAACATGTCGTGGCTTCTCACTGGCATGAGCCCTCTCCTTCCTGCTCCGGCACCTCGTACGACGCGTCGCCGTTCGCACCGGTGAACCAGAAGCGCAATCCCCCTCGGGAGATATCCCGTCGCACGAGTCGGCCGATCAGCGCCATGTTGAGGTCATGTGCCGTCTCCGCGTCCGCGTCGATCTGCAACCCATAGGCCACACCCGGGTCCATGCCGTGCACCTCGTCCCGGACGATCGAGAGCTGCGCCGGATTGCCACGCAGGATCCGATGCCCGGATTCCTGCAGCAGTTGGGCCGCGACCTGCAGCATCTCGAGCACGACGGAGCAACGCGAGTACGCCGCCGTCGTGCCCATGTACAGGCCATCGAGCACATCGTCCCAGTCGGGACGGTGCAGGTGTGGATCGATCGCCACCGATTCGTCGCAGGGGTCGCCGAACAGGACACTCGGCTCTCGCAGCAACAGCACCAGATCGCGGAAGTCCACGTTCGCCTTCGGCGCCAAGGGCGGCACCGAGGCCATCAGGGCCTTGGCCTCTTCCAGAAAGACATTCACCGACATCACGACTCCTCTCGACGGCAGGTCCACGACCCGAAGGGCAGCCAGTGTCGAGCGGAACGCGCGCTTGTCGATTCCCCTCGAAGAGCGATCCCGATGGGGGAATTGATTCGTGCAGGTCAGTCCGCCTGCACAAACTCATCGAGGTCAGGGACCCAACGATTGCAGGGCCTCGGCCGCCTCCGGTCGCGCGGGCTGGGCCTCCTTCAGGGCGAGAAGCACCCGCCGCGCGGCGGCGGGATCGCGTGGGGCGAGCGCCAGGGCCATGCGCAGGAGGGGGTCATAGGCGGGACGGAAATCGGCGCTGGTCCGGGCCGCGTCCAGCAAGGGCGCGCCGACCTGGGCCAGCATCTCGCCCGGGTCCGCCACCGGACGCACCTCGCGGCCCGCCTCGAGGAAGCGGTCCCGCGCGCGCCAGTACGCCTGCAAGCGTCGCGCGTCCTCGGGTGACCGGTCGGCGCGAGCGCCGAGCACCTCCTCGGGGCGGGCGCTCACGCGATGGAGCAGCTCGAAGAGCCGATCCTTGGGCGTCGACTCCGGCGCGTAGAGCAGACGCGGCGCCAGGTAGGCGACCACCGGCCGGTCGTCCGTGTTCATGGGCGCCTCGCGGGCGAAGTCCGCCAGCGCGGACGGGCCCGCCACGACGCTGCCGAGGACGGCGAACTCGTCCTCCAGGCCGAAGTCCGCGAGCGAGCGCCCGTCGCGACGCGCGGGGGCGCGCAGCAGGCGGTCGTGCCATTGGGCAAGACCTGTCCCCGTGAGGTGATCGGGATCGCGGTGGCCGACCAGGCCCACCACCGGCGTCTCCAGGCTGTTGCTGGCGAGCACGGCCATCCCGTCCGGATAGGCGGCCAGGAAGGCCCGCACCACGCTGCGCAGGCTGTCCAGGTCCAGCTGGTGCAGCGGCAGCCATTGGCAGAAGAGACCACCCGGCGCCAGGCGTTCCCGCACGGCCTCGAAGTGCTCGCGGGTGTAGAGCGCGCCGGAGCCGCTGCGCGCCGGATGGAAGTTGTCCGAGACGATGACGTCATAGGTCGACGGCGCCGCGCGGACGTAGCGGCGTGCGTCGGCGGCGACCAGACGCGGGGTCGCGCCGTCGAGGCCCAGCGCCGAGGTGAAGCGCGGCGAGGCGGCGATGACCTCGGGCAACAGTTCGACGGCGTCCACGCGGAGCGATGGATCCTGCGCCGCCGTCGACGAGGTCGCGCCCGTTCCCAGTCCCAGGAAGAGCACGCGTCGCGGCGACGGGTGCAGCAGCACCGGCAGCAAGGCCTGGCGGCCGTCGACGAACAGGCTGGCGCTGCTGCCCTCCTGCTGGCGGTTGTTGATGCGGAGTCGGGTCACGCCCTGCCCGTCCTCGACGACGCTCACCGCCGCCGTCGCGCCCTCGGCATAGCTGACGATGCGCGCGCCGGGCGGCACGTCGACGAAGGCGAGCGGCGCGCCGACGAGGCCGAGCAGGCCCAGCGCCGCGGCCGGTGCCCAGACCAGCGGACGGCGCCAGCCCGGTGCCGCCGCGCCGCCGGCCGAGGCCGCGAGCAGCAGGTAGCCGGCGGCGATGACCAGCAAGGCGGCCTTCGGTCCGAGCCAGGGCGCGAGGACGACGCCGAACAGCGGCGCCGCCGCGGCCGCGCCGAGCGTGTTCACCGCGAGGGCGTGGCCGAAGCCGATGCCTCGCGACATGGCGCGCGTGGCCAGGTGACTGAACCATGCGCCCATGACCAGCGTCGGCAGGGCGAAGGCCGCGAGCGCGAGCAGGGTCTCCACGCCGAGCGCCGCGCCGAAGCCCGGGCCGACGAGGGCGAACGCACCGTCCTTCAGCGAGGGCGCGGACCAGAGCGCCAGCAGGCCCAGCAGGCAGGCGATGGCGAGCAGCGCGGGGAGACGGAGGTCGAGCGCGCGGATCGCGCGTGCGTGGGTGGCCGACGGGTTCGCTGGAGGCGGGGAAGCGCGCTCGCCGCCGCGCGACGACAGCCAGCGCTGGTACAGGGCCGCGCCGGTCGAGGTTCCCACGAGATAGACCGCCAGCAGCAGCGCGAAGGTGTAGACCGTGTCCTCGTTGAGCTGGCTCAGCACGCGGACCACCATCACCTCGTAGCCGATGCCGAGCAGGCCGCTGAGGGCGAGCGGGAGGAACAGAAGACCCTCACCCCCGCCCTCTCCCGCAAGCGGGAGAGGGAGCAAGCCGCTCGCCTCGCGCGCCCGCTGCGGAGGAGATCGCCCGTCCCCTTCTCTCCCTCGCAACAGGTGCCGCATCTCGTCTCGCCTCTCCTCGTGCGCTCCCTCCTGCCTCTTCCCGTGCGCCCCTTCTTGCCTCTTCTCCTGCATCTCCTCTTGCCTCTTCTCGTGCGTCCCTTCTTGCCTCTTCTCGTGCGTCCCCTCTTGCCTCTTCTCGGGCGTCCCCTCTTGCCCCCTCTCCCGCGGGGCGGGAGAGGGTCGGGGTGAGGGTGGGAGCCCCCGCCAAGCGCCGACGACGCACAGCGCGTTCAGACCGGCGCAGACCATCGCGGTGCTCGCCAGCCCGATCCCCGGCACCAGCCAGAAGGTCACCAGCAGCACGCCCAGCACCGCGCCCGCCGTGTTCGCCGCGTACAGCCCCGCGATCGACCGGCGCCCGGCCCCGCGCGCCAGGCGCTCGATCGCCGGCAGCGTCGCGCCCATCGCGGCGGTCGCCGGCAGCAGCAGGACAAAGCTGGCGCCGAAACTCACCGCCCATTGCCACAGCGCCGTCGGCTCCGCGCCGATCCAGCGCTGCACGGCGTCGCCCGCCGGCCGCATCAGCACCACCAGCGCCAGCCCCCACAGACCGATCGCCGCTTCGCACGCCAGGTACCAGCGCCGCGGCTCGGCGGAGCGCTCGATGCGTCCGCCCAGCAGCAAGGCCCCCAGCGCCAGGCCGCCGAAGAACGCGGTCACCACGGCCAGCACCGCCGCCGCCTCGAAGCCCAGCCAGAGCGCGCATTGCTGCGTCCACACCATCTGGTAGCCCAGGCCCGCGAACCCCGAGACGGCCATCAGCGCGAGCGCGACCCGCGGCGTCACACGATCAGCGGGCGATGCCGACATCGGGAGGGCCGCTTCGGCGCCATGGTCCGGGCCGTCAGCGGCCTGCGCATGACCCAAGGCCGCCGCGCCGTCACGGGCGGCCGCGCCTTCACCGGCCACCGTGCTCATCCGCTGAACCCGACGGTGTAGCCCCACGAGTTCAACCGCGCCGGGATCGCGTTGAACGCCAGGCTGATGCGGCGCGGGCCCTCGTTCGGCGGGACCGCGTGCATCAGGTAGCTCGGGAAGAGCACCAGGTCGCCGGACGACGGCGCGGGGCTCACCCATTTCTCGGCGTTGAACGGCCCGGTCACCATGTCCGGGTGATCGTTCTTGAAGCTGAAATCGGTCCCGCCCGGCGACTTCATGAACACGGTCCGCGCCGAGTCGTCCGTCTCCGTCAGGTAGACCACGCCCGAGGCGAAGCTGTTGGCGTGGTTGTGCATCGCCTGGTGACCGCCGGTCTCCATCACGTTGACCCACATCTCCTTGACCGCCCAGGCCATGCGCTCGCCGAAGAGCAGCGCGCCGAACTCGGACAGCGGCCCGGCCAGCAGCGCCGCCACGTCGACCAGCAGCGGGCTGTCGCCCGGCTTGAGCATGCGCGTGTGCACCAGCTTCGCGGAGCTGTTGTTGTCCTGCCGCGCCTGCGCGCTGAAGTGCTCGACCAGCCCCCGCGCCAGCGCCGTCGGCAGCGCGCCCGCCAGCCGCATCACGGGAATCGGGAACAGCCCGTGCACCTCGGCCTTGCCCGGCGCCGCCGCGGTCGGCGTCGTCCCCGGGCCGGCCGTTCCCATGACGGCCTGGCCGCCGTTCTTCATCAGCAGGTTCATGCCCGTCCCCTCAGGCCAGGATCGCCGCCACGCGCGCCCACGACCAGTAGGCCGCCGCCGCGCCGATCGCGTACAGCAGCCCCGTGCGCAGCCGCGCCGCCGCCGGCCAGCGCCGCGCGACCCACCACAACCCCCAGCACAGGCCGACCGTGAGCAACTGGCCGATCTCGACGCCGACGTTGAAGCTCAGCAGCGCCACCATCAGGTGCTGCTGCGGCAGGCCGATCTCGCGCAGCGCGCCGGCGAAGCCCAGCCCGTGCACCAGCCCGAACAGGAAGGCCACCAGCGCCGGCCAGCGGCGCGCCAGGGTCTGGCGCTGGTGCAGCGCCTCGCCCGCCACCAGCACGATGGACAGCGCGATCGTGGCCTCCACCGGCGGCGGACGCAGCGCCAGCCAGCCCAGCGCGCTCATGCCCAGGGTCAGGCTGTGCGCCGCCGTGAACGCGGTGATGGTCCACAGCAGCCGCCGCCGGAAGCCGACCAGGAACAGCAGCCCGATCACGAACATCAGGTGGTCCACGCCGGCCAGGATGTGCTCGACCCCCAGCACCGTGTAGGCGCGCGCGATCTCGCCCCAGCCGCGCTGGTCCTCCGCCGAGCCGAACAGCTGCACCGAGGGCTGCCCCGCCGTCAGCGTGTACACGCGCGACTGCCCGTCCAGCCAGAACACCTTCACCAGCGCCGCCGAATACTGCTTGCCCACCCCCTCCATCGCGAAGCTGCCCCGCAACCCCTCCTTGCCGCAATGCAGGTTGAGCCCCTCGGCCTTGCAGCCCTCGGGCCACTGCGGCGTCAGCACCTCGTCGGCGGCCCGCTTCTCGCTGGCGGTCCATTGCCAGATGAACTCGCCCGGCGCGGTCTCGCGGACCTGCATCTCGGCCATGCTCATCTCGTGCGCATGGGCCGCGCGCGGCAGCAGCGCCATCAACGCGGCCATCGCCATCAGGCCGGCCAGCACCAGGCGCAAGGCGCCCTTCAGACCGAAGGAGAAGCCCGTCGCCGGCGGCCGCGAGGCCGGGGCCCGGCGCTCGATCCCGTCATCCCGCGCGGCGCTCATTGCTCACCGTCCTTGCCGGCGGTCCTGGCGCCGCCGGCCGGGGCCGGCGCCCCCTCGGCGTCGAAGCGGATCCTGTACTTGCCGCCCAGCGCGCGCACGGCGGCGCTGCGCTGCTCCGACAGCGTCGCGTCGGTCCAGTCCTGCAGCACCACGCCGCGCAGCACGGCGAAATCACCCGGTCGCGCCGGCGTGGCCGCCGCCAGACGCATCGCGCGCCAGCCGGGATGGCCGCCCTCCATTGTCCTGAAGACGCGCCACTCGCCGATCGGCGATCCCTCCAGCGCCTTGGCGAAGTCGCCGCCGTAGCTCTGGACCAGGTTGGCATGCGGCCGGCCCTTGAAGACGCGCAGGCCGGCGCCCGCGTCGCCGGACGCGCCACCGTTGAGCTTGGCGACGAAGGCGCGCAGCGCGGCCTCGTCCGCGTCGCCGGGCAGCACGGCCTCCTCGAAGTCGAAGCGCGCCGGATCGTCGTACTTGTCGCGATGCGCGTCGAACCAGGTCTTCAGGTGGGCGTCGTCGGCCGGCGGCAGCTTCACGCCCGCGTCGATCACGCTGAGGGACTTGAAGATCACGCGTTCCCGAATCGCCACGTCGCCCTTGTCCAGCTGCAGGGCCAGGCCCTCGCGGTACAGGATCTCGTTGTCCAGCCACACCTGACGCAGGGCCTGCAGTTCCTTGGCGTCCGGCTCGCGGCCGCGCGAGGCGGCGAAGACCTGCCGGGCCTCGGCGTCGACCTCGGGGCCGACGACGATCTGCATCGGGTCGTCCGCGCGGCGGGTCAACAGCTGATCGATGCCGAACAGCAGGCCGCCCAGCACCAGGAAGTGCAGCAGCGGCTCGCGCAGCCAGGCCGGCGCGCCGCGCCGGGCTCGCCCGGGGCCGGACGGGGCGTCGGAGGTCTTGGAGGAAGCGGTCGCGGGCGTGGTGCCGGGCATCGTCATGGACATGGTGTCGTGCGTCGAAGCGAAGAGATCGGGAGCTGCCGAAATGCGAATGCGCCGCGCGTTGCCGCGCGGCGCTGGAGCGTCGATGGACACGGCGCCGGCCGGATCGACTCGCGGCGATCGCGTCCCGTCGCCGGGAGGCGCGACCGCGCGCGAGGTCGGCCACGCCGGGCCGTGTCCATCGGGTCTGCCGGGTCAGGACGTCACTTGACGCCGGCCACCGTGGTGGAGCCGCTGACCTCGATGTAGACCGGGTTGCTGTAGAACCACAGGTCCGACCAGGCCGCCACGTCGTAGGCCACGTACTTCTGGCCGCCGACCACCGGCAGGTGGGCCGGGCAGCCGTCGATGGCGTTGCCGGTGTAGGTCGTGCCGTTGACCGGCACGTTGCTGCCCACCGTCGTGCAGGGGATGCGCAGCTTGGACGTGTCGTTGGCGTTGGTGTACAGGTCGGCGAGCGGATTGCCGCTGGCGTCGGTCTCGTAGGGCACCGAGGCCGGCATGTTGGTGCCGCGCAGGCGCACGTACTGGGAGGCCGTCACCGCGGGGATGCGGTAGCTCATCTTCAGGAAGCCGGTGTTGTCGACGCCCGAGCTGACCTTGACCCACGGGGACGCGCCCGCGCCGTTGAAGGTGCGGATGACCGCGGCCGTCGTGTTCTTGGCCGCGGCCGGCACGTTGGCCAGGCCGGTGGTCGTGCCGTCGGTGCGCAGCCAGTCGGTGTTGCGCGGCCATTCGCCGGCGTAGTCGGCCGCGCCGGGCTGGCGGTAGCCGCTGACCAGGCCGCGGATCAGGTCCACGTGGTCCAGCACCGGCTGGTTGATCGGCTGGTTGATGCCGACCTGCAGCAGCGACGGATTCGGGAACGCGTACGGCGAGTAGTTCGTGCCCGCCGGATCGCGCAGCGCGACCGCGACGACCAGTTCCGCGCCCGGACGCACGACCAGCTTCTCGCCCATCGTGGCGCAGCCGGCGATGTCGGTGTCGGTGTTGCCGGTGGCGGCGTTCAGAGCCAGGGCCTCGACCGAGGCGCTGCTGCGCGCGGCCGGGCCGGGGTAGGACGCGCACACGACCAGCGCCAGGCGGTCGATCAGCTGACCGGTGGTCGACCAGGCGTTGCCCGAGCGCAGGCCGTTGACGATGGTCTGCGGACGCAGCTTGTCGGCGGCGTTGCGGACCATCACGTAGGTGCGCTGGTACTCGCCCGGATAGAAGTCCTGGGTCGAGCGGCGGTCGTCCGGACCGAAGCTGCCCCGGTTGTGCCAGTCGGAGCTCGCGAAGAACCAGAAGTTGCGGCCTTCACCCAGCAGCGAATCCCACACGCCGCCGACGATGCCGGCGTACACGCCGGTGCCGCCGAAGGTCGTGCCGCCGACCGAGTCCACCTTCTGCGTGCCGAAGGTGTTGCGGTTGACCTGGTACTCGCCGCGGTTGCTCGAGGCGCCGTGACCCGGCTGCGACTCGAAGCCGAAGGCGACGCCCGGCGCGGTGTTGTTGAAGTTGCGCAGATGCTCGACGTTGAAGCCCTGGTTGCCGTCGGCGTAGAACGGGCCGGCGCGCTCCAGGTGGGCGGGCACGTAGTAGCTGGTGTCGGGGTGGTACTGGGCCATCCACTTCAGCGCTTCCAGCGTCTTGAGGTGGCCGCGCGTGCCGACGCCGGCGCCGCTGGCCGGCAGCAGCTTCTGGGCCTGCGCGTTCCAGCTGACGTCGGCCGTGCTGTTGCTGCCCGGGACCGCGCAGTTCCAGTTGTTGCCCACGGCCGAGCCGGTCACGTTGCCGCGGCTCTTGTCGGTGTCGCCACGGTCGAAGCAGTAGGACCATTGGGCCAGCGCGTTGGCGTTGCCCAGCGCCGCGTAGCTGCCCGACGCGGGCAGCGTGGCGTTGTCCAGCGCCATCGGCATCTGGCCGGTCACGATGGACATGGAGGTGTGCTCATGGCCGGCCACCACCGATTCCATGCCGATGAACAGCGGCTGGTTGCGCAGCGCGGCCAGGTACTCCAGCACCGGGTACTGGTACTCCTGGATGGACTGCCAGCGCCACATGTTGCCGTTGCCGCCCACGCCACCGTTGTCGCCCTTGATGGCGGCCGCGCCGATGCTGGCCGTCCAGGTCGTGTCCGGGCCCTTGCCGGCGACGTAGGGGTAGGCCGGCGTGGACAGCGAGGCGTCCTCGACCAGCGTGCAGTTGCGGTTGCCGTTGCCGCCGTGGCCGGCTTGCACGAACCAGTCCAGGCCCCAGGGGGTGTCCTGCTTGTCGGTGGCCTTCTTCACCAGCTTCTGCATCGAGATCGAGCCGTCCGAGCAGGTGGTGTGGTTGTGGAAGTCGCCGCTGACGTAGCGGCCGGGGGTCTTGCCGGCGGCCGACACCGAGGCCGGGGCGAGCGTCAGGCTGGTCGAGCCCAGGGCGGCGAGGGCCGCGATGGCGACGTCACGCCGCGCGAAAGGGAAACGCATGATTTCTTCTCCAGGTTATTCCAAGGACCACGTGCGAAAAATCACGCGCAGCGTAGGCAGGGGCCTTGACCGAGCCGTGACAGATCGGTGGCGTTTGCTCTGGAGGAGTCACCTGAAATGAGGGACGCGGGAAACCCTCGGACTGTGCGTTCCGTCACGCAACTGCCTTCATGGAATTCGAGACTGCGACCTCCCGATCACATGGGTCGAGACCTGACCCCAGCTGGAGCCATTCCATGAAGCGTGTTGTCCTTTCCGCGCTCGCGGCCGT
The DNA here is from genome assembly GCF_001598255.1 of Mitsuaria chitosanitabida ATCC BAA-476 = NBRC 102408. GTDB lineage: Bacteria > Pseudomonadota > Gammaproteobacteria > Burkholderiales > Burkholderiaceae_C > Roseateles > Roseateles chitosanitabidus. Next base: position 148,563 of record NZ_BCYP01000026.1, on the reverse strand, counting down.
TGCCGCGCTGAGCGCCCTCCCCGCCTCGGCCAACGTCGTCACCATCGACTTCGACGGCCCGACGAGCTTCGGCCCGGTCGCCGACTACTACGCGTCCAAGGGCGTGGTGTTCAGCGAGGGCGCGCTGGCCCTGAGCAACGACGGCATGGCCGACACGCCCAGCGGCAACTACTACAGCAACGCCCCGACGATGGGCGGCGTGATGTTCACCTTCGACGTGCCGGCCTACCTGAATTTCGCGCAGGGCTTCGCGGGCGAGGTGTCGCTGTTCTACTCGGCGGCCGCGGCGCTGGCGGGCGGCATCTCCGTCTACAGTGGCCTGAACGGCACGGGCTCGCTGCTGGGCAGCTTCGATTTCTCGGCCAACGCCAACGCGGGTTGCGCCGACTCGACCTTCTGCCACTGGGACCGGATCGCGCTGGCCTTCGCGGGCACGGGTCATTCGATCGCCTTCAGCAACGGCACCTCCGTCGCCTTCGACAACGTGTCGCTGAACGCCGTGCCGGAACCCGAGTCCTACGCGCTGATGCTCGCCGGCCTGGCCGCGCTGGGCGTGGTGGCGCGTCGCCAGCGCAAGCCCTGATCGCCCTGCTCCGCGAGGCGTGAACCACCAGGCCGATGCGCGCGGGCGCATCGGCCTGGTTCAGCTGGCGCAGACGCGGAAGACCTGCCGGACGTCTTCCATTTGTTCCTCAAGCTCCTCAGCCCTGACAGACGATGGAAGTCGGTAATCCGCCTTCACTCGACGTTCCTTCTGCTTTCGCAGAAGGTTCCCGAGCTCCTTGGAACGTGCCTGTTGATTCAATGAGCATGCCCCATCCGGGCTTCCAAGTCGTTCGATCAGGCGTTGGTGGACGCCGAAAGTGCTTTTGCCCGATTTCCCCTTTCGAGGGAGGCGGCGCTCCCACTCCGCGCAAAAATGAAAGGACGCGTAGTAGGCCCGAGAAATGGCGGATCGACGCCACGCCTCTCCGCGTTGCCGGGACTGCGTTTCAGCCAGCGCGTGCAGTTGTTCAGGCTTGACGGCCATGCTCAATCTCCGATATCGAGCCCCAGCGCCCGATGCCGCTCGAGCTCTCGTTCCAGCGAGGCTTCGACCTCCGCCTCGGCGCCCTCACCGACCGTGAAGTAGAAGCTGAAGCCCCGATGCGGAATGTCGAGGAAGAGCGCCATGCTGCAGAGCTCCCGGTTCATCTCGCTGATCGTCTCGCACGGGGCGTCGATGCTCAGATCGACGATGACGGTCATCGTGTCGTCCTCCCACATGAAGTCGATCGAGGGGTCACCGCGGCAGATCCTCGCGCCATGCCGACGCACGATGTTGGCCGCGACTTCGATCAGCAGCATCGCCGCGCCGCACCCCGTATCCCAGTACTCCAGGTAGCGTCTAATCTCATGAGGCACCTGATCCCAATCGATGACCTCGTCGGGTTCGCGAGCCTCGCGCTCCGACGCCTCGCCGAAGACGAATTCGGGATAGCGGAGCATCCGCGTCAGGGCCAGCAACCCGGGCATCCGGTCATGCCACTCCTCGCCCGAGATCCCCTCGTCGAACGGGTACTTGATGAACGGCTCCGCCGTCCCGTTGTCCATCACCATCATCTCGCCACTCCTTCCGCTGCGCGCTCGGCAACGGCGCCGAGGCGTCCAAAGTTTCGGAGCGGTCGGCCTCCGGGCGATATCCACCAAGATGCGGAGCCGATGGGGGAACTGATTCGAGTAGGTCAGTGCCCTCCCGCGAACACGGGAGGGCGGCGCCACTTGCGCCTCAGAAGCTGCGGCGCAGCGTCACGCGGACCGTGCGCGGCTCGGCGGGATGCACGTGGCGATCCGCCACTGGCGCGGCCTCGCCGGGCAGGCGCGATTCGTAGAAGTACTCGATGTCGTTGACCTTGCGGTCGAGGAGATTGAAGACGTCCAGCGTCAGCGCCGTCTTCGCGCCGAAGCGCCGGCTCACCCGCAGGTTGGTCGTCAGCGAGGGCCGCGAGCGGACGCTGTCGTCCTCGATCAGCGCCGCGCTGCCCAGGTAACGCCATTGCAGGCTGGCCGACCACGGCCCCAGCTCCCGCACTGTCACCCCCACCGACGCGACCCGGTCCACCGCATTGGGGATGCGATCCCCCGCCGGATCCGCATCCGAGAAGCGCGCATGGGTCCACGCCAGGTCCGCGTCGATCAGCAGCCAGGGCAGCGGCACGTAGCGGTTGTTCCACTCGATCCCGCGCCGCCGGCTCGGCCGGTTGGCCTCGGTCGCGCCGGCATCGCCGACGTAGACCAGCTCCGAATCGAAGTCCAGCTTCCACAACGCCAGCGAGCTCTGCAGCCCCGGCAGCCATTCCGTCCGCAGGCCGAGCTCCATCCCCCGCGCCTTGACAAGACCTGGCACCGGATCGACGGGATCCCCGCTGCGCGGGTCGACCCGCGCCGTCACGCCGCGCGCGTCGTTGCTGTGGAAGCCCCGACCCGCGTCGACGAAGAACTCGGTCTTCGCCCAGGGGCCGAGCACCAGCGAGAACTTCGGCGACACCAGCGTCGCCCGCGCCGAGCCGGAGTTCTCCAGCTTGCCCAGGCTGTCCACGCGGAAGCGCGCCTGATCCGCGCGCACGCCGATCACCGTGCGCGCCCAGGGCGTCAGCTCCACGCTGGTCTGGCCGTGGATCCCGACCAGCGTCTCCCGCACGCGATCGTCGCGCGTGGTGCCGATCACCGCGCGGGCCTCGGTGTCGAACAGGCCGACCCGTGCGCGGTCCTGTCGCAGCTGCACCCCGAGCTCGCTGCGCGCCGGCAATCCGCCCAGCGTGTGGTCGACCGCGTGGCTGGCGCTGGCACCGTAGACCTTGCGGTCGTCCTGCTGCGCGAACTGGTCGCCGGTGTCCGGCCGCTCCATCGCGTAGGTGAAATTCGAGTACAGCGACAGCTGGTAGCTCATCGCATAGGCGGCGACGCGGGTGCTGGCGCCCTCGGCGTCGCGCGACCATTCGCCCGACAGGCTGCCGCGGCGCGTGCGGCCGCCGTCGGTGGGATCGATGGCGTCGAAGCGCCCGAAGGGTCGGCCCTCGAAGCGGCCCGCGTCGATCAGGCGTTGCGGCACCTGGTCCGTCGAGGTCCAGTCCGCGCGGTAGTCCATCAGCCCCACGCGCCAGCGGTCCTCGCCCGTGCCGCCGGACAGGCTCAGCACCAGGTTGCGCCGGTTCAGGGCCTCGGGGAGCTGCCAGGGGCCGTCGTTGCCCATCGCCTCGACGGCGCCGAGCAGCTGCATCCCCGCGCCCACCTCGGTCGAACCGGCCGCCAGTGCGCGGCGGTAGCGCCCCTCGCCGAGGGTGAGGCTCGCGAACGGCGCGTCCAGGCGTCGCTGGTACTGGATGTCCGCCGAGCCCGCCGCCGCGAAGTCCCCGTTGCGCGCGAAGTACGGCCCCTTGCGGTAGTCGATGCGCTCGACCAGTTCCGGAATCAGGAAGTTCAGGTCCGCGTAACCCTGGCCGTGCGCGTGCGTCGGCATGTTGACCGGCAGCCCCATCACCGTGGTGGCGAAGTCGGTCCCATGGTCCAGGTTGAAGCCGCGCAGGAAGTACTGGTTGGCCTTCCCGTCGCCGCTGTGCTGCGTGACGATCAGGCCGGGGACGAACTCGAGCACCTCGCCCGGCCGCAACGCGGGACGGCTCTTGAGCAGTTCCGCCCGGATGGCGCCCTGCGACGCGGCATCGGCGCTGCCCAGCCCGTTGTCGTAGTGCCGGCCGCTGAGCTCCACCCGCTCCAGCGGCACGGGGCCGGCGCTGGCCAGGGGCGAGGACTCGGTCACGGCCGGCTTGCGCGCGGGCTCCGCCTCGCCCTGCCCGGCCCAGGCCGCGGGGAGCGCGGCGCCGCAACCCAGGACACAGGCCCAGGCCACGCGGCCCAGCGGCGCGCGCGCCGTCTTCTTCTTCATTCGTCCCCCTCCGGATCCAGCCATCGACGAGTGCCGGGACGCCTGCGCGCCATGGCCCGAAAGGCGCACGTTAAGGAGGAGTGATGACGCTTTTCCTAAGGACAGGGCCCGTATTCGCGGGGGGACGGGCACCGGGGCCCCCCCGGCATGCGGAGCGCCCCGATGACGGGGCGCTGGGGGGAGCAATCGACGGGCCGGTCGGCGCGGTCCGCGCCGTCGCCTCAGTTCAGGCCGCGCAGCGGGTGGGCGGCCGCGGTCCAGGGGCTCTGGAAGAAGGCCTCGACCTGGGCGCGGGTCACGTCCTCGACCCGGGCCGGGTTCCAGCGGGGCTGATGATCCTTGTCGACCGCCAGCGCGCGGATGCCCTCGACGGTCTCGCTCGCGGCGCCCGGGCGCAGGTGGAAGCTGCGGTGCACCAGGTCGCGCTCCATGCGCAGGTCGTCGGCCAGCGACAGGCCGCGGGCGCGGCGGATCTGTTCCAGCGTCACCGCCATCATCAGCGGGGAGCGCTTGCGCAGCGTCTCCAGGGTGTGCGCGGCCCAGGGGTCGCTGTCGGCGGCCAGCGACGCGAACAGCGCCGGCACCGAGTCCGCCTGGAAGTGGCGGTTGATCAGCGCGCGGGCTTCCCAGTGCTCGGCCATCGGCGCGAGGTCGGCGCGCTCCATGACGGTGGCGACCACGTGCTCGGCGCTGTCCTGCGCGCCAGACCGGAAGGCCTCGACGATGGCCGGCAGCTCGGCGCTCTTGACGAAGACGTCGCCCAGGCCCAGCTCGATCGCGTCGCCCGCGCCGATGACCTGGCCGGTCAGCGCCAGCCACTCGCCGCTGTGGCCGGGGCAGCGCGACAGGAAGTAGCCGCCGCCCACGTCGGGGAACAGGCCGATGTTGGTCTCGGGCATGGCCAGCTTGGAATGCTCGGTCAGCACGCGCAGCTTGGCGCCCTGGCTGATGCCCATGCCGCCGCCCATCACCACGCCGTCCATCAGCGCGATGTAGGGCTTGGGGAACTGGTGGATCAGGTGATTGAGCGCGTATTCCTCGGTGAAGAAGGCTTCCAGCGCCTCGTCGCCGGCCAGCGCCGCCTGATGGAAGAAGCGGATGTCGCCACCGGCGCAGAAGGCCGCGGGCTTGCCCTCGCGGCCGGCGCCCAGCACCGCCACGGCCTCGATGCGCGGATCCGCGGCCCAGGCGCGCAGCAGCGCCGTCATGTCGCGGATCATGGCCAGCGACAGCGCGTTCAGCGCCTGCGGACGGTTCAGCGTGATCAGGCCCAGGCAGCCATTGACCTCGGCCAGGACCAGCCCCTCGGATTGCAGCGACGGAATCACAGCGACATCTCTCCCCTCTTGCGAGCCCCCGGGCGGCGCTCCGCGCCCGGCTGCTCGTCGTCAATCAAACTCAAATGCGGCCCGCACCATAACACCCCCGGACGACGGGCGCGGGAGCCTGAAGTCATGCCGCGCCCCGGGGGCCGCCACGGCTGTCCGCGACGCGCCCACCGGCACCGGCGGTCCGCCGCCGCTCATTCGTCCTTGTAGATGCCCACCGCCGGCGTGCCGCCCGCCTCGACCCAGCCGCGATACATGCCCTCGGTGTTGAAGCCGAGCCAGACACCGCCCTGGTCGTCGACCGCGATCAGGCCGCCCTCCCCGCCGACGACGGGGAGCTCCTCGAAGACCACGCGCCGGCAGGCCGCCTCCAGGGGCTGTCCGGCCAGGCGCATCAGCGCGCTGATCTCGTGCGCGGCGGCCAGGCGCATGAAGGCCTCGCCGGTGCCGGTGCAGGAGACCGCCACCCGCGCGTCCGCGTAGCAGCCCGCGCCCAGGATGGGCGAGTCGCCGACCCGGCCCGAGCGCTTGTTGGTCATGCCGCCGGTCGAGGTCGCCGCCGCCAGTCGCCCCTGGGCGTCGCGCACCACCGCGCCGACGGTGCCGAACTTGGTGCGCTCGTCCAGCGGCGCCTCGGGCGTCGCGGCCGCGGCGGCCAGGGTCTGGCCGTCGTGGTCCAGCACCTGACCCGACGCGCTCGCCTGAGCCACGCGCAGCTGCGCCAGCCGTTGCGGGGTCCCGAACCAGCCGGGCTCGACCCGCTCGAGCTGCTGCTCGAAGGCGAAGGTGTCGGCCGCCGGGCCGATCAGCATCACGTGACCGCTGTGCTCCATGACCGCCCGCGCCGCGAGCACCGGATTGCGCACCCGCGTCACGCCCGCCACCGCGCCGGCCCGGCGCGTGGGGCCGTCCATCACGCTGGCGTCGAGCTCATGGCGCTCGTCGGCGGTGTAGACCGCGCCCTTGCCGGCGTTGAAAAGCTCGCACTCCTCCAGCCGCCGCACCGCCTCGATCGCCACGTCCAGCGCCGCGTCGCCGCGCGCCAGCTGACGCTCGCCGTCGGCCAGGATCTTCGCCAGCTCGGCGCGGTAGGCCGCCTCCATCACGCCAGACATCCGCGACCGCAGGATCGTGCCCGCGCCGCCATGGATCGCGAGCACCGGCTTGGCCGCCTCGGAGGGCGATCCGGCAGCGCCTCCGGAGGATGCGTGGCGGGACGGGGCGGCGGACGACGGATGGGCGGACATGGGTGGCTTTCGAGCGATGACGGAACGGTCAAGGGGCGCCGCATTCTCGCCGGGCGCCGGCCTCCGGCATGTCCCTGGGCTTGTCCCGGTCGGGACACGGAAAAAGCGAACGCTCGTGCTAAAAACCGTCGCAGTCCAGTCCGGGCCAGTCCCGGGCGATCACGACCAGCCAGACGACAGCAAGACCTGGAGACAAGACATGGACCTGAATTTCACGCCTGAGGAACAGGCCTTCCGGGCCGAGATCCGGCAATGGGTGGCGGACCACCTGCCCAAGGACATCAGCCACAAGGTGCACCACGCGCTGCGCCTGAACAAGGACGATCTGCAGCGCTGGGCGCGCATCCTGGGCAAGCAGGGCTGGCACGGCTGGGCCTGGCCCAGGCAGTTCGGCGGCCCGGGCTGGAACGCCGTGCAGCGCCATCTGTTCGAGGAGGAATGCGCGCTGGCGGGCGCGCCGCGCGTCGTGCCCTTCGGCCCGGTGATGGTGGCGCCGGTGATCATGGCCTTCGGCTCGCGCGAGCAGCAGGAGCGCCACCTCCCCGGGATCATGAGCGGCGACGTCTGGTGGAGCCAGGGCTACAGCGAACCGGGCTCGGGCTCGGACCTGGCCTCGGTCAAGACCCGCGCCGAGAAGCGCGGCGACACCTACATCGTCAACGGCCAGAAGACCTGGACCACGCTGGGCCAGTACGGCGACTGGATCTTCTGCCTGGTGCGCACCGACGCCAGCGTCAAGCCGCAGGCCGGCATCTCCTTCCTGCTGATCGACATGAAGTCGCCCGGCGTGACCGTGCGGCCGATCATCATGCTCGACGGTGAGCACGAGGTGAACGAGGTCTTCTTCGACAACGTCGAGGTGCCGGCCGAGAACCTGGTGGGCGAGGAGAACAAGGGCTGGACCTACGCCAAGTACCTGCTCGCGCACGAGCGCACCAACATCGCCGACGTCAACCGCGGCAAGCGCGAGCTCGAACGGCTCAAGCGCATCGCCAAGGCCGAGGGCGTCTACGAGGACGCGCGCTTCCGCGACCAGATCGCGCTGCTGGAAGTCGACATCGTGGCGCTGGAGATGATGGTGCTGCGCGTGCTGTCGGCCGAGAAGAGCGGCAAGCAGTCGCTGGACGTGGCGGGCCTGCTCAAGATCCGCGGCAGCGAGATCCAGCAGCGCTACACCGAGCTCATGATGCTGGCCGCCGGGCCCTACGCGACGCCCTTCATCCAGGAGGCCATGGAGGCCGGCTGGCAGGGCGACCAGGTCGGCGCGGCCCACTGCGCGCCGCTCGCGAGCCACTACTTCAACTATCGCAAGACGACGATCTACGGCGGCTCCAACGAGGTGCAGCGCAACATCGTCGCCCAGACCGTGCTCGGCTGAGCCCCGCCCGCGGCAGACACGAGGAGACAGACACATGGACTTCGATTTCACCGACGACCAGATCTCGCTGCGCGACGCGGTGCAGCGCTACGTGGAGAAGGATTACGGCTTCGAGCACCGTCGCGGCATCGTCCGGGCGGGCGGGTTCTCGCGCGAGACCTGGAACGGCCTGGCCGGCCTGGGCCTGACCGCGCTGGCCGTGCCCGAGGCGCATGGCGGCCTGGGCTTCGGCCCGGTCGAGGCGATGGTGGTGATGGAGGAACTGGGCCGCGGCCTGGTGATGGAGCCGTATGCGCAAGGCGCGCTGGTGGCGCCGGCCGTGCTGGCCCGCGCGAGCGAGGCCGCACAGGCCGAGTGGCTGCCGCGCATCGCCTCGGGCGACGCGCTGGTGGTGCTGGCGCATCAGGAGCGCCGCGCGCGCTATCGCCTGGACGTCTGCGACACGCTGGCCAGCGCCGATCACCGCCTGAGCGGCCTCAAGAGCGTGGTCCCGGCCGGGGATCAGGCCGACGCCTTCATCGTCCCCGCGCGCGCCGGCGGCGCCGATGCGGGCATCGCGCTCTACCTGGTCGCCAAGGACGCGCCCGGCGTGACGCTGCGGGGCTATGCGCTGCACGACGGCTCGCGCGCCGCGGAGCTGACGCTGAAGGACGCGCCGGCGACGCTGCTGGTCGGCCCGGATCGCGGCCTGGCCACGCTGGCGCTGGCCGTCGACATCGCCATCGCGGCGCAGGCCGCCGAGGCGGTCGGCGTGATGGATCGCTACGTCGCGCTGACGGCGGACTACCTGAACACGCGCAAGCAGTTCGGCGTCGCCATCGCCAGCTTCCAGGCCCTGCGCCACCGCATCGCCGACGTGAAGATGCAGCTGGAGCTGGCGCGCTCGATGAGCTACTTCGCCACGCTGAAGCTGGGCGAGTCCGACGAGGCGCGCCGGCGCGCGGTGTCGCAGGCCAAAGTGCAGCTGGGCCAGTCGATGCGCTTCGTCGGCCAGCAGTGCACGCAGCTGCACGGCGGCATCGGCGTCACCGACGAGTACATCGGCAGCCACTACTTCAAGCGGCTGACCGTGATGGAAATGCAGTACGGCGACTCGATGCATCACCTGGGCGAGGTCAGCAGCCGCATGGCGGACACCGCCGGCGTCTTCGCCTGAGGCGACGCGCCCGGACGCGACTCGTCACGCCTCGTCGGGACGGGTCGCGCCTAAACTCGGTGGCACTCGCCGCGCCCCCCGCGCGGCGCGGGAGTCCACCATGCCTTTCGCCGCCCGCTTCCGGACCGCCGGCCTGCTCTGCGCAGCCGGCGTCCTCTCCGCCCTGCCCGCCCTCGCCCAGGACATCAAGCCCGGGCTGTGGGAGATGAAGCAGCGGCCGCAGTTCGACGGCCAACGCCAGGCGCAGATGGCGCAGATGCAGAAGCAGATGGCGGCGCTCCCGCCGGAGCAGCGCAAGCAGATGGAGACCATGATGGCGCAGCATGGCCTGAGCATGGACTTCGCCGCCGGCGAGGTGACGCTCAAGGCCTGCGTCACCAAGGAGCAGGCGGACCGCGCCCTGCTGCCCAACCGCGCCGACGGGAAGTGCGAACACAGCACCCAGCGCAGCGGCAACACGCTGATGGTGACCTTTCGCTGCGCGAATCCGACGTCCGAGGGGACCAACGAGATCACCCTCGACGGACCGGACCATTACCTGACCAAGTCGGACGTCCGCATGCAGCGCGACGGCAAGACCGAGACCATGCGCGCCACCGGCGAGGCCCGCTGGCTGGGCAGCGACTGCGGATCGATCAAGCCCCAGACCGCGAAGGACGCGGAGGGCACCCGCCCCCCGCGCGTCACGCCGTGAGCGCGGCGCCCGAGGACATCGGCAGCCTCTGCGATGTCGCCGGCCTGAAGGTCGGCCACTACACCCACCCCGGCGTTCCGACCGGCTGCAGCGTCGTGCTGTGCGAGGCCGGCGCGACCGCGGGCATCGACGTGCGCGGCGCGGCGCCCGGCACCCGCGACACCGAGCTGCTGCGCCCCGAGAACACGGTCCAGCAGGTCCATGCGGTGATGCTGACCGGGGGCAGCGCCTTCGGCCTGGCCGCGGCGGACGGCGCGATGCGCTGGCTGGCCGAGCACGGCCACGGCTTCGCGGTCGGCGACGTGCGCGTGCCCATCGTGCCGGCGGCGGTGCTCTTCGACCTGTGGCTGCATGGGGCCGACACCGCGCCCGACGCCGCCGCCGGACGCGCGGCCTGCGAGGCGGCCACGAGCGCGGAGCGCGGGCGAGGCCGCCTCGGCGCCGGCGCCGGCGCGACGGTCGGCAAGCTGATGGGCGTGGACCGCGCGATGAAGGGCGGGCTGGGCATGGCCTCGGTCCGCGTGGGGGACGTGACGCTGGCGGCGATGGTCGCGGTCAACGCGGTGGGCGACGTGGTCGACCCGGCCGGCCGGGTGATCGCCGGCACGCGCGGCGCGGACGGCCAGCCGCGCTCCACCGTCCAGGCCCTGCTGGCGGGCGAGCCGGTCGGCGGCGCCCTGGCCGGCAGCGCCACGACGATCGGCGTCATCGCCACCGACGCGCGGCTGACCAAGGCACAGGCCACCAAGCTGGCGCAGATCGCCCACGATGGGCTGGCCATCGCGATCCGACCGGTGCACACGGTGATGGACGGGGACGTGATGTTCGCGCTGGCCACCGGGGCGGCGCAGGTCGACGGCGACATGACGCGCCTGGGCGCGGTGGCCGCGGAGGTGGTGGCGCGGGCCATCGTGGATGCGGTCCGGGCGGCCGCGCGACAATCGCGCCCATGAGTTCCGTCCCCCCATCCACGAAGTCCGCCAAGGCCGCCAAACCCGTCGCCATCGCCCAGATCCTCTTCAGCCAGGGCTTCGGCACCCGCCGCCATTGCGCCGCGCTGGTCGACCACGGCCTGGTGTCCATCGGCGGCGAGGTCGTCGAGGACCCGCAGCAGGCCTTCCCCACCGAGGGCCTGGTCTTCGAGGTCGAAGGCAAGACCTGGCCCTTCCATGAGAAGGCGCTGATCCTGCTGCACAAGCCCGCGGGCTACGAGTGCTCCCGCAAGCCCAGCCACCATCCGAGCGTGTTCTCGCTGCTGCCGGAGCCGCTGCGCAACCGCGACATCCAGCCCGTCGGCCGCCTGGACGAGGACACCACCGGCCTGCTGCTGCTGACCGACGACGGCCCGCTGCAGCACAAGCTGACCAGCCCGAAGTACCACGTGCCCAAGCTCTACCAGGCCAGCTGCAAGGCCCCGCTGGACGAGGCGCAGCTGCGCCGGCTGGTCGAAGGCGTGCTGCTCGAGGAGCGCAATCCCCGACTGGCCGAGGAGCCGGTCAACGCCGTGTCGGCGCGCGCCCTGCCCGACGGCCGCCTGGAGATGGCGCTGACCGAGGGCCGCTACCACCAGGCCAAGCGCATGGTGGCCGCCGTCGGCAACCGCGTGCTGACGCTGCACCGCCAGCGCATCGGCGCGCTGGACCTGCCGGCCGACCTGCCCGTCGGCGGCTGGCTCTGGATGGACGACGCTCAGCGGGCACTGGCGATGTCGGAGCCCGGCGACGGCGCCTGACCCCGATCGGGCGCGTTTCGCACCGCGCTCGCGCCTTCCCCCTCCGGGAAGGTCCCGAGACAACTCGTCACATTCCCCGGGTAGAAACGCGGCACAAAGCGTCGCCCTGCGGCGGCGCATCACGCCTGGAGGGGCGTATCGGCCGGATTCCTCGACGGCCGTGTCGTATGGGAATGTCTGTGATTCAAAGTAACGGGGACTCCGGCACCGCCAGCATCGCGGTGCAGGTGCGGGCGGAACGCCTGGCCCATCTGCAGGCGCGCGTGCTGATGCCCGCGTGCATCGGCGCCGTCTTCGGGCTGCTGCCGGTGATCCTGCTGTGGCCGCACCTGCCCGCGGTGGAACTGCTGGCCTGGCTGGGCGCCCGCTGGGGCATCTCGCTGTGGCGCAGCCTGGACGCCCATCGCTTCCGCCGCCTGCCCGCCATCGAGCGCGCCTCCCCGCGCCGCGAGCGGCGCTACCTGATCGGCATCGCCCTGGACGGCCTGGCCTGGGGCCTGATCGGCGCGCTCTTCGCCACCCCCAACCTGCCCGAGATCGACGGCGCGGTCATGACCACGCTGGTCGGCCTGGTCGCCTTCACCATGGTCTCGCTGGGCCACTGGGCCCGGGCGCAGGCGCTGTTCTCCTCGCTGGTCTTCGCGCCGCTGGCCGTGCGGCTCGCCCTGCAGGGCGGCACGGTGGGCTGGCTGAGCGTGGGCGGGCTGGTGATGTTCTGGCTGCTGACGATGCTGGAGTCGCGCCGCATCGAGGCCCGCACCCTGGAACTGCTGCGCCTGCGCTTCGAGCAGGCCCGGCTGGCCGAGCAGCGCCAGGTCGCGCTGCACGCCGCCGAGGAGACCAGCTCCAGCAAAAGCCGCTTCGTCGCGGTGATGAGCCACGAGATCCGCACCCCGCTCAACGGCATCCTGGGCATGGCCCAACTGCTGGAGCGCGGCGAGCTCAGCCCGCAGCAACGCGAGCAGGTCGACATCGTGCGGCGCTCGGGCCGCCACCTGCTGACGCTGGTCAACGACATCCTGGACCTGGCCCGCATCGAGTCGGGCAAGCTGGTCGTGGACGCCCACCCCTTCGACGTGCGCGAGGTGGTCGGCGACGTGACCCGGCTGCTGGGCGAGACCGCCCGGTCCAAGGGGCTGGACTTCGAGCTCGCGATCGCGCCGCAGCTCCCCGCGCGGGCGATGGGCGACGCCTCCCGCATCCAGCAGGTGCTGCACAACCTGGTGGGCAACGCGATCAAGTTCACCGACCACGGCGGCGTCAGCGTCGACGTGTCGACGGTGCTGGACATGCGGGCCGGCACGCTGCTGCGCTTCGCGGTGAAGGACAGCGGGGACGGCATCCCGGCCGACCAGCTGGAACGCATCTTCGCGCCCTTCGAGCAGGCCCGGAGCACCGAGCCCGGCCGCACGCGCCGGCGCGACGGCACGGGCCTGGGGCTGACGATCTCGCGCGAACTGGCGCGGGCGATGGGCGGCGACCTGCGCTGCGCGTCCTCGCCGGGGCGTGGCTCGGTGTTCGAGTTCACCCTGCCGCTGCAACCCTGCGCGGCGGCGGACGCGGTCGCGGAGCCGATCCGCCCCGCGCCGCAGCAGCCGCTGCCGCAGCTGCGCGGCCGAGTGCTGCTGGTGGACGACAGCCCCGTGAACCTCCTGGTCGCCACGACCATGCTGCAGCGCTGCGGCCTGCAGGTCACCGCCGCCGAGGACGGCCGCCAGGCCCTGGAGCAGTTGCGCGCGCAGCGCTTCGACCTGGTGCTGATGGACTGCCAGATGCCGGAGCTGGACGGCTTCGAGGCGACCCGGGCCTGGCGTCAGGAAGAGGCGCGCCGGCTGCTGCCGCGCACACCGGTGGTGGCGCTCACCGCCAGCGCGGTCAACGACGACCGCGACCGCTGCGCCGCGGCCGGCATGGACGACTTCCTGGTCAAGCCCTTCGAGATCGACGACCTGATGACGCTCGTCACGCGGCATCTGCCCGCCACGGCGCGGGCCGACGCGGCGGCGGCCTGAGCGGCATCGCCCCGGCGCGCCGGGATTGTCCCGGTCGACTCGCCGGGCCTTCCGGCCGGCAGATAATCCCCGCCCATGCAGGTTTTCCGCGGCTTCCACCATCCGGGCATCGCGGCGCAGTGCGCGCTGACGATCGGCAACTTCGACGGCGTCCATCGCGGCCACCAGGCCATGCTGGCGCTGCTGCTCTCCGAGGCCCGCCATCGCGGCCTCCCGACCTGCGTGCTGACCTTCGAGCCGCATCCGCGCGACTTCTTCGCCAAGAAGATGAACAAGCCGGAGCTCTCCCCCGCCCGCATCGCCACGCTGCGCGACAAGCTGCAGGAGCTGGAGCGCTGCGGCATCGACCAGGTCGTGGTGCTGCGCTTCGACGAGGCGCTGGCCTCGCTGCCCGCCCAGGACTTCATCCAGCAGGTGCTGATCGACGGGCTGGGCACGAAGTACGTGCTGGTCGGCGACGACTTCCGCTTCGGCGCCAAGCGCCAGGGCGACTACGCGACGCTGGACGCGGCCGGGCAGCGCCAGGGCTTCGACGTGGCGCGGATGATGAGCTACGAGGTGCACGGCCTGCGCGTGTCCAGCTCCGCGGTGCGCGAGGCGCTGGCCGCCGGCGACATGGACGGCGCGGCGCGGCTGCTGGGGCGGCCCTACTCGATCTCCGGTCACGTGATCCACGGCCAGAAGCTGGGCCGCCAGCTGGCCGAGACCGCGCCCGGCGCGGCCGACGGCTTCCGCACGCTGAATCTGCGCTTCGACCATGAGAAGCCGGCCGCGCACGGGATCTTCGCGGTGCGGGTGCACGGCATCGACGGCGACTGCGGAACGGTGCTCGATGGGGTGGCCTCGCTGGGGGTGCGACCCACCGTCGAGGACGCCGGCCGCGTGCTGCTGGAGGTCCACGCGCTGGACTGGCCGGCCGCGCTGGCCGCCCGCCTGGGCCCCGGCGAGGCCTACGGTAAACTCGTGCGCGTGGAACTCCTCCAAAAATTGCGCGATGAAGCCCGTTTCGACGGGCTCGATTCGTTGACGGCCGCGATCCGCGAGGACGTCCGTCAGGCGCGCGAGTTCTTCGCGCAACAGGCGGGCCCGCACGCCGCCGTCCGCCGCCAGACCACGCGCGACCGAATTTGACGGGCTGACCGCCCTCTCCCGCGTTCAGCCGGCGCGCGGCGTCCCACCGCCCCCGCGCCCCACCCTTCGTTCCTCGCCGCCCCGACCGCATCCGGGGCCGCCCTCTTCGATTGCCGCTGCCATGACCGACACGTCCAAGCCCGACTACCGCTCGACGCTCAACCTGCCCGACACCGCGTTCCCGATGCGCGGCGACCTGCCCAAGCGCGAGCCGGGCTGGGTCAAGGAATGGGAAGACCAGGGCATCTACCAGCGCCTGCGGGATTCGCGTTGCGGCAAGCCCAAGTTCGTGCTGCACGACGGCCCGCCCTACGCCAACGGTCAGATCCACATGGGTCACGCGGTCAACAAGATCCTCAAGGACATGATCGTCAAGGCGCGTCAGCTCGAGGGCTTCGACGCCGCCTACATCCCGGGTTGGGACTGCCACGGCCTGCCCATCGAGAACCAGATCGAGAAGACCTTCGGCCGCGGCCTGCCGCGCGACGAGGTGCAGGCCAAGAGCCGCAAGTACGCGGGCGAGCAGATCGACCAGCAGCGCACCGACTTCAAGCGTCTGGGCGTTCTCGGCGACTGGGACCGCCCCTACCGCACGATGGACTTCAAGAACGAGGCCGGCGAGATCCGCGTCCTCAAGCGCCTGTTCGAGCGCGGCTTCGTCTATCGCGGTCTGAAGCCCGTGTACTGGTGCTTCGACTGCGGCTCCTCGCTGGCCGAGTTCGAGATCGAGTACGCCGACAAGCACTCGCCCGCCGTCGACGTCGCCTTCCTGAGCGCCGAGCCGCAGAAGCTGGCCGCGGCCTTCGGCCTAGACAAGCTGGACAAGGAGGCGTTCACCGTCATCTGGACCACGACGCCCTGGACCATCCCGGCCAACCAGGCGCTCAACCTGAACCCGGAACTCCCGTACGCGCTGGTCGACACCGAGCGCGGCTACTTCGTCGTGGCCGAGGCGCTGGTCGAGAAGTGCCTGGCCCGCTGGGGCATCGAGGGCCAGCAGGTCGCCGTCACGCCGGGCAAATCGCTCGAGCTGCTCAAGTTCAAGCATCCGCTGGCCCATGTGCACCCGGGCTATGACCGGGAGAGCCCGGTCTACCTGGCCGACTACGCCACCGCCGACGACGGCACCGGCGTGGTCCACTCGGCCCCCGCTTACGGCGTGGACGACTTCAACTCCTGCATGTCGCACGGCCTGGCCTTCAAGGACATCCTGAACCCGGTCCAGGGCAACGGCGTCTATGAGGCCGAGCTCCCCTTTTTCGGCGGCCAGCACATCTGGAAGGCCAACCCGGTCATCGCGCAGGCGCTGCTGGACGCCGGCCGCCTGATGGCGCAGAGCAAGATCAGCCACAGCTATCCGCACTGCTGGCGCCACAAGAGCCCGGTGATCTACCGTGCCGCGGCGCAGTGGTTCGTGCGCATGGACGAGGGCGACGGCGTGTTCACCGTCGACAAGGCCGAGAAGACGCTGCGCCAGCTGGCGCTGGACGCCATCGAGCAGACCAGCTTCTATCCCGAGAACGGCCGCGCGCGCCTGCACGACATGATCGCCGGCCGTCCCGACTGGTGCATCTCGCGCCAGCGCAGCTGGGGCGTGCCGCTCCCGATCTTCCTGCACAAGGACAGCGGCCAGCCGCACCCGAAGACGCTGGAGTTCATCGAGCGCGCCGCGCAACTGGTCGAGGCCGGTGGCGTCGAGGCCTGGTCCAAGCTGGATCCGGCCGAGTGGCTGGGCGCCGAGGCCGAGCAGTACTCCAAGGGCCAGGACATCCTGGACGTGTGGTTCGACTCGGGATCGACCTTCCAGCACGTGCTCAAGGGCTCGCACGCCGGCGCGGCGCACGAGACCGGCCCGGAAGCCGACCTCTACCTGGAAGGCCATGACCAGCATCGCGGCTGGTTCCACTCCTCGCTGCTGATCTCCTGCGCGATCAACGGCCGCGCGCCCTATCGCGGGCTGCTGACCCACGGCTTCACCGTGGACAGCCAGGGCCGCAAGATGAGCAAGTCGCTGGGCAATGGCGTGGACCCGCAGGAGACCAGCAAGTCGCTGGGCGCCGAGATCATCCGGCTGTGGGTGGCGGCGTCCGATTACTCGGGCGACATCGCCGGCGACAAGAAGATCCTGGACCGTGTCGTGGACGGCTACCGCCGCATCCGCAACACGCTGCGCTTCTTGCTGGCCAACACCTCGGACTTCGACGCCGCGACCGACGCGGTCCCGCTGGACCAGCTGCTGGAGGCCGACCGCTATGCGCTGGCCCGCGCCGCGCAGTTCCAGCAGGAGATCCTGGCGCATTACCAGCGCTATGAATTCCACCCGGTGGTGGCCAAGCTGCAGGTGTACTGCTCGGAGGACCTGGGCGCCTTCTACCTGGACGTGCTGAAGGACCGGCTGTACACGACGGCCCCGAAGTCGCTGGCGCGCCGCTCGGCGCAGACGGCGCTGTGGCACATCACGCACGCGATGCTGCGCTGGATGGCCCCGTTCCTGAGCTTCACCGCGGAAGAGGCGTGGAAGGTCTTCGCCGGCAAACAGGTCGGCGAGACCATCTTCACCGAGACCTACTGGTCCTTCGGCGTGGCGCATGACGACGGCCTGATCGCCAAGTGGAACCGCATCCACGAGATCCGCGATGCGGTGAACAAGGCGATCGAGGACGTACGCAAGACCGGCGCGATCGGCTCGTCGCTGCAGGCGGAAGTGGCGCTGGGCGTGAACTCGGAAGACCTGGCGCTGCTGGCCAGCCTGGGCGAGGACCTGAAGTTCGTGCTGATCACCTCGGCGGCCACGGTCGCCGCGGCGCAGGAACTGAGCGTGACGGTCACCCCGTCCGAGCAGCAGAAGTGCGAGCGCTGCTGGCACTACCGCGCCGACGTCGGCGTGAATCCGGCGCATCCGACGATCTGCGGCCGCTGCGAGAGCAACCTGTACGGCGACGGCGAGACTCGCACGGTGGCCTGATCACCCCCGCCGACGCGACAAGGCCGCCGCGCCCTTCGGGCCGGCGGCCTTTTCCATGGGCGCCGCTCGGGCGCCATGGTCACAGTGTGTCGATGTTCAGGCGGACCGCGACGCGCTCCAGCCGAGCGCCGGCGGGGCCGCCGCGGGCCTCCAGGAACACGCGCCCCCGATAGAGCCCCGGCCGCAGTCCAGGGTTGTCACGCGCCTCGTACTGCAGGCTCACGCCGGTGAGCGCGCGCCCCTCGCAATCGGTGCTCGCGTCGAGCGTCGTCGTGGCGCACGAGGTGCCGGCCGCCCCGCGCCGGTAGGCCCGCAGCACCAGGGGACGGTCCGTGTCCCGCAGCACGTCGCGCACTGTCGCGACGACGCGCGTGAAGGGCCCCTCGCTCGCGCTGGCGGTACCGTCCGCGCGGGCATCGGCCTGCGTCGGCAGGGCCACCCGCACGGGGTCGGCCTCGCGCGAGGGCGCTCGCGGCATCAGATCGGGCAGGACCTGCGCGCGATCGGCGGTGACCTCGCCCCGCAGCAGGTGATCGATCCGCACGCGCAGCGGGAAACGCTGGCGGTACTGCCCGTCACGCGTGCCGACGGCCTCGATCTCGACGCCGCCGACCAGGCTGCCGCGCGGCAGGTCCGGGTTGTCCTCGGGGTGGAAGGACACGACCAGGCGGGCGGTCCGTCCGTTCCCGCAAGTGCCGTCGTCCTCCATGCGGACCGGCTGACCGCACGCGGTCTCGCGCTGGCCCCGCAAACGGACCTCGGCGCGATGGTGGGTGAGTTCGTCCTCGACGATGACGTGGATGACGCTGTGACCCGCGGCGCCGGACGACGTGGGCGCGGTCGGGCCGGTGGCGTTCTCCTGCTCGGGCACCAGGTAGGCCACCGACCCGTCGGACACGTCCACCGCGTGATCGCGCGACACGAACGGGCTGCCGATGCCCACGGTCATGCGCTCGCTCAGGGTGCGGGCGTCCGGGAAGATGCCCTTCACCCAGTGGGCCAGCGCGGCCATGCGCGGGCCTTCGAAGCCGCGGAAGCGGGCATCGCGCGCGCTGGCCGTGCCCACGACCCGCCAGTAGCCCCACCGCTGCTGCCAGAAGGCGCCGCCGCTGTCTCCCGACGTGGCCACGAACCAGCGGCGGGTCTCGCCGCGCGGGTCGTAGCCGAAGCTGAGCAGGTGCCGCGTGCCGCGGACCTCGCCACCGGGCACGCTGCCCCAGAGACGCCCGGTCCGGCCGACCTCCTTGGTCCCGACGCGCCAGAGCCCGTAGCCGACGAACTCGATGTCCGCCTGGCCCGGGCCGTCGTGCGCGTCGTCCCCGAGGTCGTCCAGCAGCGGGCGTCCGGCATCGGTCAGCGGGCGCAGCTGCCGCTTCGGCAAGCGGATGACCGCGACGTCGCTCTCGCTGGGCTCGTCCGACGCCACGCCGCTGCCGGGCAAGCGCCGCGGCGGCGGGATGAAGGCCAGACCGCGACCGTGGAACACCACGGCGTCGTTGCGCATCGTGACGCGCTCCACGTATCGGAAGCCCGGTGTCTTGCGGAAGTCGGCCGCGACGCAGTGCGCGGCGGTCAGCACGTAGGTGTGCCGGGCGTCCTCGCCGAGCCAGGTGCCGGTGCAGGTGCGATCGCTGCCGTGGAACGAGAGCTCCCCGACGCTTCGGAAACGCGGGTTCTGGCTTTCGACCGCCAGCTTCGACTCGACGACCGACATCGAGTTGAACGGCTCGTCGAGCCGCCCGCCGAGCGCTTCGAAGCGCTGTTCATTGAGACCGATGGCCTGGGCGGCGGCGCTCGCCGCGGCCAGGGAGAGGGCCATCACCACGCGTGAAATCCGGGAGTTCATCGTCGCTGCCTGTGCTCTTGGAGACAAGCAGCGATCGTGTTTGGCGGGCCGCCAAACCGGGATCGCTCATGATGCTGGCGCGGAGGCCGTGACCCACCTCATGGTGAGGGTCAGCTAGTCAAGCTTTGCTATTCCAGCGCCGCAGCCAACCGAGTCCGTGAGAAGTGCCCTGGGCGACCGCGCCGCGCCGTGGCCGGTACTCGCAGCCCACCCAGCCCGCCCAACCCGTGGTCGCCGCGATCGTGTCGATCGCCGTCAGCGCACCGCGCCAATCCAGCCCGCCCTCGTCCGGCTCATGCCGGTCCGGCACGCCCGCGATCTGGAAATGCCCGACGCGGCCCGTGGGCAAGTAGCGCCTCACCAGCGACACGACGCCGTCCCCGTCACCCTCGGCGCCCTCCACGCGAGCGCAGTGGTACAGGTCCATCTGCACCTTCAGATGCGACACGCCGATGCGCTCGACGATCGCGTGCGCCTCGTCCTGGCGTTGCAGCAGGTAGCCGGGGATGTCGTGCGGGTTGATGGGCTCGATCGTGAGCTCGACCTTCGCCGCGGCGGCCTGCTCGGCGGCCCAGCGCAGGCGTTCCTCGTAGCGCGCGAGCGCGGCAGCGCGATCCGCCCCTTCGGGCAGGAGACCGGCGAGGACATGCACCCGCGGCGAGCCCACACCCGTCGCATACGCGAGCGCCCGCTCGATCGAATCCCGGAAGTCGGCGCCCCGCCCCGGCAACGACGCCAGCCCCCGCTCTCCCGCCGCCCAGTCTCCCGGCGGCGCGTTGATCAGCGCGACCCGCAAGCCCTCCCCCTCGACCCGCGCGCGGAACGCCGCCATCGGCACGTCGTAGGGGAACAGGCACTCCACACCCTCGAACCCATCCGCGCCCGCGGCGTCGATGCGATCCAGGAAGGGCAACTCCGGGTACAGGAAACTCAGGTTGGCGGCGAATCTCGGCATCCGGCGAGTGTCACACCGCCGTGTCCGTCTCCCAACGACAACGGCCCCGAAGGGCCGTTGGATTCATCGGCGCGCGGCGGTCAGCAGCAGCGCCCGGTGCGGGAGCTGTAGCGCGCCTCCTGGCGCTCTCGGAAGAAGGCCTCGTAGCTCAAGGGCTCCTGGTCCGGATGGGTGCGGGCCATATGCGCGAGGTAGGCGCCATAGTCCGCGCCGATCAGCTGCTGGCGCACGCCGCGGGCCATGTAGCGGCCCGCCTGCAGGACTTCGGACGCGGTGGACAAGGCGGCTTGCGCCGCCTGGGCCGCGGCCTCGGCGGCCTGCTTAAGCATGGCCGCCCACCGTCGCGCCTTCGGGCATGCGCTCGAAGGGCGTCTCGGTGACCGTCGGCTTGCGCTCGGCGCGGGCCTTCAGCACGGCCTTCACGCTGTAGACCAGCACGCTCACCACGACGAACATGAACAGGCCGCACAGGGCCGCGTCCAGACGGTCGTTGAAGATCACGCGCTCCATCGCCTCCAGGCTCTTGGCCGGGGCCAGGACTTTGCCCGCCGCCAGCGAGTCGGCGTACTTCGCGGCGTGCGCCAGGAAGCCCACCTTCGGATCGGCGCTGAAGATCTTCTGCCAGCCCGCCGTCATCGTGCAGATCAGCAGCCAGGCCGCCGGCAGGATGGTCGTCCAGGCGTAGCGGTCCTTCTTCATCTTGAACAGCACGACCGTGCCCAGCAGCAGCGCGACGGCGGCCAGCATCTGGTTGGCGATGCCGAACAGCGGCCACAGCGTGTTGATGCCGCCCAGCGGATCCACCACGCCCTGGTACAGGAAGTAGCCCCACGCGGCCACGCACAGGCCGGTGGCGATCAGGTTGGCGGGCAGCGACTCGGTGCGCTTGAGGGCCGGCACGAAGGTGCCCAGCAGGTCCTGCAGCATGAAGCGGCCGGCGCGGGTGCCCGCGTCGACGGCGGTCAGGATGAACAGCGCCTCGAACAGGATCGCGAAGTGGTACCAGAAGGCCATCATGGCCTTGCCACCCACCACCTGGTGCAGGATGTGGGCCATGCCCACCGCCAGCGTCGGCGCGCCACCGGCGCGCGCCAGGATGGTGTTCTCACCGACATCCTTGGCGGTCTGCACCAGCATCTCGGGGGTGATCACGAAGCCCCAGGTCGACAGCGTCGCCGCCACCGTCTCCGGGGTCGACCCCACCAGCGCGGCCGGGCTGTTCATCGCGAAGTAGACGCCCGGCTCGATGCACGAGGCCGCCACCAGCGCCATCACCGCGACGAAGGATTCGGCCAGCATGCCGCCGTAGCCAATGAAGCGGGCGTTGACCTCGTTGTCCAGCATCTTGGGCGTGGTGCCCGAGCTGATCAGCGCGTGGAAGCCCGACACCGCGCCGCAGGCGATGGTGATGAACAGGAAGGGGAACAGGTTGCCCGACCACACCGGGCCGTTGCCGGCCGCGAACTGGGTGAACGAGGGCATCTGCAGCGGCGGGGCCACGATCACGATGCCGATGGCCAGCGCGATGATGGTGCCGATCTTCAGGAAGGTGGACAGGTAGTCGCGCGGCGCCAGCAGCAGCCACACCGGGATCGAGGCGGCGACGAAGCCGTAGCCGATCAGCATCCAGGTCAGGGCCTTGCCGTCGTAGGTGAACAGCGGCGCCCAGGCGGGGCTCTCATGCACCCACTGCCCGCCGACGATGGCCAGCATCAGCAGCACGAAGCCGATGACGGAGATCTCGCCGATGCGGCCCGGACGGATGAAGCGCAGGTACACGCCCATGAACAGCGCGACCGGGATCGTCGCCGCCACGGTGAAGGTGCCCCAGGGCGAGCCCGCCAGCGCCTTCACCACGATCAGCGCCAGCACCGCCAGGATGATGATCATGATCATGAAGGCGCCGAACAGCGCGATCACGCCGGGCACGGTGCCCATCTCCTGCTTGACCAGGTCGCCCAGCGAGCGGCCATCACGGCGCGTGGAGATGAACAGCACGATGAAGTCCTGCACCGCGCCGGCGAAGATCACGCCGGCCAGGATCCACAGCAGACCCGGCAGGTAGCCCATCTGCGCGGCCAGCACCGGGCCGACCAGCGGGCCCGCGCCCGCGATCGCGGCGAAGTGGTGGCCGTAGAGCACGTACTTGTGCGTGGGGACGAAGTCCAGGCCGTCGTTGTACTTCCAGGCCGGGGTCTTGCGCGTCGGGTCCAGGCCCAGCACCTGGGTGGCCAGGAAGAGGCTGTAGTAGCGGTAGCCGATCAGGTAGACGCAGATCGAGGCCACGACGACCCACAGCGCGCTCACCGCTTCGCCGCGCGCCAGCGCGACGGTGGCCAGGGCGAACGCCCCGAGGATGGCCACGCCCGCCCAGGCGAGGTGGCGACTCATGTTCGACATCGATGTCTCCTTATGGGCGCGCACCGATGCAAGCGAGAGGACCTGGCGCGCGGATGTTGTCTTGCGACCGGCAGTGTCCGCTCCTGTGCGGAAAGCCACATCCGTCAGACGGACTAGCCCCCGAGCGTGGGAGCACGTAGGGGTCAACCCGGATGGCGGGCTACGGCTCGTCGCGATGCAGGCCGCGCGCGTGCTCGACGGCGTACCGGATCAGCTCGGCCTGCCCTTCCAGTTCCAGCTTGCGCTTGATGTTCTGGCGATGCGTCTCGACCGTGCGTACCGACAGGTCCAGCGCCTTGGCGATCTGCTTGCTCGATTCGCCGCGGCCGAGCGCGGAGAGGATCTCGCTCTCGCGGGGGGAGAGGATGGGCCGCGGCTGCTGGCTGCGGAACATGCGCTTGGACACGCCCGGGCTGAGGAAGGTGCCGCCCGCGGCCACCGCGTCGATGGCCGCGACGATCTCGCCCGCCGGCGCGTCCTTGAGCACGTAGCCCCGGGCGCCCGCCTGCAGCGCGCGCTGCACGTACTCCGGGTTGTCGTACATGCTGTACATCAGCACGCGCAGGTCGGGCACGCGCTCCAGCATGGTCTGCGCGAGCTGGATGCCGTTGTGGCCCTTCAGCCCCACGTCCAGCAGCACCACCTCGGGCTGCGTGGACACCAGCATCACCATCGCCTCCTCGGCGCCGCCGGCCTCGCCCACGACCAGGTAGCGCGCCTCGCCCTGCAGGCGCGAGCGCAGCCCCTCGCGCACCAGCGGATGGTCGTCGACCAGCAGGATGCGCACGGGCCGCGCCTCGGTCGGCGCGGAAGGTTCGGGACGGTCGGGGCTCATGGCGCCGGATTGTCGCGCGCCAGGCGCCGGATGGCGGCGGCCGACACCGTCGCCTCGATCTGCGTCCCGTGGCCCGGGCTCGACTGCAGGTCCAGCGCGCCGCCCACCGAGGCCATGCGCTCGCGCATGTTGCGCAGGCCGATGCCCTGGTGCGGGTCCGCGCCCTCGGCGTCATCCGCGTCGAAGCCCTCCCCGTCGTCCAGCACCCGCAGCAGCACCCCGCCGGGTTCGCCGCGCGCGTCGCCGGGCTCGAACGAGAGCGTCATCTCCACCCGCGCCGCGCCCGCATGCTTGGCGACATTGGTCAGCGCCTCCTGGGCGACGCGGAACAGCACCGTGTTGAGCAGCTCCGGCAGCTCGCGCGGCGCGCCGACCATGCGCATCGCGACCGGCACCGCGCCCGCCTCGTCGAACTCGCGCGCCAGGTGTTCCAGCGCGGCGGGCAGGCCCAGCGTGTCCAGCAGCGCGGGACGCAGCCGGTGCGACAGCCGCCGCACCTCGGTCAGGCTGTCGTTGAGCCGCTCCAGGGCGCGCGGCAGCAAGGTCGTCGTCCCGGCCTGCTGCGCCGATTCCATCAGCAGCTTGGTCGACACCAGGGTCTGGCTGACGCCGTCGTGCAGGTCGCGGGACAGATGCGCCCGCTCCTCCTCCTGCGAGCGCACCACCTGGTGCGCCAGCGCGCGCAGCTTGACCTCGGCCTGCCGGTGCTCCGACAGGTTGAGCGCCACCGCGCACAGGCTGATCAGCGCCACGCCGAAGACCGCGATCGCGGCGATCCACCACATGGTGCGCGCGATGTTGGCCTGCGCCTCGTGGTCCAGCTGCTCCAGCGTCGCGCGGATGCCGTCCAGATACAGGCCCGTGCCCAGCATCCAGTCCCACCGGTCCATGGCCACGACGTAGCCCAGCTTGGGCGCGATCTCGCCGCTGGAGGGCTTGCGCCAGAGGTAGTCGACATAGCCGCCGCCGGCCTTGGCCTGGCCGATCAGCTGCTGGATCGTGGGCCGGCCCTGCGGGTCGCGCAGGTTCCACAGGTCGCGGCCCAGCAGTTCCGGCTGGCGCGAGTGCATCAGCACCTTGCCCTGCAGGTCGTAGACGAAGAAGTAGCCGTCCTCGCCGTAATCCAGCGACGACAGCAGGCGCAGCGCCTCGCGCTTGTCGCGCTCCACCTCGGCGGCCGGGCCGCCGTTGGAGCGCTCGTACAGCGGCTGCAGCGTGCTGACGGCCAGCTCGACGTAATGACGCAGCTCGTCGCGGCGCGCGTCCATGTAGGCGCGCTGGACGGCCTCGTGCTCGCGCTCGAGCAGGGCGCGCTCCTGCTGCCGCACCGCCACCGCGATCAGCAGCAGCGACGCGACCAGCGGCAGGATCGCCAGCAACAGGATCTTCAGGCGCAGTCTCATAGCGGCCGCACTGTAGCCGCACCGCCCAGCGCCCCGCTCTCCCCGCCGGCGGCGCTACAGTTGCGGGTTTCGCGCCGTCACGGCGCCCGCAGCATCGCAGCACACCCCATGGCCTCCAAGTCCTCCGCCTCGTCCAACAACCGCCTGATCCTGTGGCTGGCCATCGCGCTGCTGGTCGTGGTGCTGGACCAGTTCACCAAGGTGCTGGTCCTGCACGAGTTCCAGTACGGGGACAGCCGCTACGTCTTCCCCTTCTTCAACCTGGTCCGGGTGCACAACACCGGGGCGGCCTTCAGCTTCCTGGCGGGTGCCTCGGGCTGGCAGCGCTGGTTCTTCGTGGCGCTGGGCGTCGTGGCCACCGGCTTCATCCTGTGGTTGCTGCGCCGCCACGGCCACCAGACGCAGTTCGCGACCGCGCTCAGCCTGATCCTGGGCGGCGCGGTGGGCAACGTGGTCGACCGCCTGCTGCATGGCTACGTGGTGGACTTCATCCAGCTGCACTGGGCCGGCTGGTACTACCCGTCCTTCAACATCGCGGACAGCGCCATCACCGTCGGCGCCATCCTGCTGATCGTCGACGAGCTCCGCCGCGTCAAGCGCGGCTGAGGTCCCGCCCGCACCGCCCCACCCTCGCCTCGCGCCGCAGCGCGAGGCGGCGCGGTCCCGCTCCCGCCGGACCGGCGTGGCACTCGCCGGCCTGGCCCCCTCTCCCGCTGGCGGGAGAGGGTTGGGGTGAGGGTCTTCACGCCCGGTCAAGCCCGGGTTCCTCCGGAGAAACGAGGCTGGTGCGCCCACGCCGCGCTGCGTAGCCTTGAAGGCCCGATCGTGCCCTTCGCACGGTGCCCGCGACGAAGCTCGACGCGTCGCCGACGGGCGTGACGGAATAGGCATCGATCACCATGGACATGACACGCCCGGCGGCGACAATCCGCTGCGACTGAATGTAACCACGCGGCCCGGCCCCACCCATGCTCGATTTCTCCTGCCTGACCCACTATGACTGGCTCGATGTGCCCATGTGGGTCTACGACCAGGAGCGTCAGCGCAACCTCTGGGCCAATGCCGCGGCCCTGAGCTTCTGGCGCGCCGACAGCGCCGAGGAGTTTCTCTCCCGCGACCTCAGCGACATGAGTCCCTCGGTGGCCGAGCGCCTCGCGGTGACCGCCGCCGACCACGCGCATGGGAAGCTCGTGCGCGAGCAATGGACCCTCTACCCGCGCGGCCAGCCGACGACGGTGATGCTGGTCTCCCGCGGCATCCGCACCCCCGACAAGCGCCAGGTGATGCTGTTCGCGGCGGACTCGCTGGTCAGTGGCGTCGACAAGAGCCTGCTGCGCGGTGTCGAGGCGCTGCAGCACACCTCGGTGCGCATCGGCGTGTTCTCGCTGCGCGACGGCAGCGTGCTGATGCGCAACCCGGCCGCGGCGATGTGCTTCAACAACCTGCGCAAGACCATCGGCGCGACCGACTTCAGCGCCATCTTCCCCGACCCCGACCTGGCGCGCCGCATCGTCGCGCAGGTGCGCGGCGGTCACACCTTCGGCGCGGAGCTGGAGATCAACACCGCCAACGGCCGGCGTTGGCACGCGATCGACGCGCGCCCGATGCGTGATCCGGTGAGCGGCGAGGTCGTGCTGCAGCTCAACGCCCGCGACATCAGCGACTTCAAGGCCACGCAGGCGCAGCTGGAAGCGGCGCGCGAGGCGGCCGAGGCGGCCAGCCAGGCCAAGAGTTCCTTCCTGGCCAACATGAGCCACGAGATCCGCACCCCGATGAACGGCGTGCTGGGCCTGACCGAGCTGGTCCTGCAAACCGAGCTCAATGAGCGCCAGCGCAAGTTCATCGAGCTGGCGCACAGCTCGGCCAAGGGCCTGATGGTCATCATCAACGACCTGCTGGACATCGCGAAGATCGAAGCGGGCCGCGTGATCATCGACCAGGCCCCGTTCAACCTGCACGACTGCCTGCGCGAGGCGCTGCATCCGCTGCTGCTGCAGGCGCACGAGAAGGGCCTGCAGCTGCATGCGCGCGTGCAGCCCGGCGTTCCGCAGCACCTGCTGGGCGACGCGCTGCGGCTGCGCCAGGTGCTGGTGAACCTGGTGGGCAATGCGCTCAAGTTCACCGAGAAGGGCGAGGTCCGCGTCGACCTGCAGCGCATCGACGAGGACCCGCTGGTCCCGCCCGCCGCGCAGGGCGGTCCGCTGCGCCTGCGCATCGCGGTGCACGACACCGGCATCGGCATGACGCGCGAGCAGATCGCGCAGATCTTCAGCCCCTTCACGCAGGCCGACGGCAGCATCACGCGCCGCTACGGCGGCACCGGCCTGGGTCTGACCATCGTCAAGCGCCTGGTCGAGCTGATGGGCGGCGAGGTGCAGGTCGAGAGCCAGCACGGCGCCGGCTCCTGCTTCAGCTTCGAGATCAAGCTGTCCCAGCCCGTGGTGCTGGACCAGGTGGTGCGCACCGAGACGGTGGACGTGGAAGTCGAGGAGACCACCGCCGGCGCGCTCGACAGCGCCTACGACGACGCGCCCGACACCATCCCCGCCGGCCTGGACGACCTGCCCGAGCCCCGGCGCCAGGTCGCCGACCTCACGCCGGCCGCCTCGCACGAGGCGCTGGCCGACAGCGCCAATGATCCGCTGCTCGACGCCGAGACCGTCGCCGCGGAACTGGACACGGCCCCGCTGGCCGCGTCCTCGGGATCAAACCAGCAGCACGCTTGAGCCGGTGGTCGTGCGGGCTTCCATCTCGCGATGGGCCCGCTGGACCTCGTCGAACGGGTAGCGGTTCTCGACCTCGATGCGGACCGCGCCGCTCTCCACCACCTTGAACAGCTCGCCGGCGATCTCCTGCGTCACCTCCCGAGAGCTCAGGTGGGTGAACAGCGACGGCCGCGTCAGGTAGAGCCCCTTGGCCGCGAGCGCGCTCAGCGGCACTGGCGGCACCACGCCCGAGGCGTTGCCGAAGCTGACCATCAGCCCGAACGGCCGCAGGCTGGCCAGCGAGCCCTCCCAGGTCGACGCGCCGACCGAGTCGTAGGCCACCTTCACACCCTGCCCGCCGGTGATCTCCTTGACGCGCTCGGCGACGTTCTCGGTCGCGTAGTTGATCGCGAAGGCCGCGCCGTGATCCAGCGCCAGCCGGCACTTGGCGTCGCTGCCCGCGGTCCCGATCAGTTGCAGCCCCAATGCCTTGGCCCATTGGCAGGCGATCAGGCCCACGCCCCCGGCCGCCGCGTGGAAGAGCACGTGATCGCCCGCCTGCAGTCCCGCCGGCGGCAGGGTCCGACGCAGCAGGTACTGCACCGTCATGCCCTTGAGCATCATCGCGGCGCCCTGCTCGAAGCTCAGGAAGTCCGGCAGCCTGACCACGCAGCGCGCCGGCATCACGCGGGCGCTCGCATAGGCGCCGATCGGGTTGCTGGCGTAGGCCGCGCGGTCGCCCGGTTTCAGATGGGTGACGCCCTCGCCCACCGCCTCGACGATGCCGGCGCCTTCCATGCCCAGGCCCGAGGGCATGGACAGCGGGTAGACGCCGCTGCGGTGATAGATGTCGATGTAGTTGAGGCCGCAGGCGTGATGACGAATACGGATCTCGCCGGGACCGGGGTCGCCGACCTGGACGGTCTCGATGCGCAGGACCTCCGGTCCGCCGGGTTGCTCGATGCGCACGGCGCTGTCGCTCATCAGGGTTCTCCTCGAGTGGGGATGTCGCTCTCGCGTCGCGGGTGACGCGGCGAAGCGGGCTATCGTGCCAGTCTCCCGTCCCGCTTGCATCCCCGCGATGAGCTTGACCCCACGACTGGCCCTGATGCTGACGCTGCCACCCCTGCTGTGGGCCGGCAACGCGGTGGTGGGTCGCGCGGTCGGCGCGCAGGTGCCGCCGCTGCTGCTCAACGCGATGCGCTGGACGCTGGCCTTCGCGCTGCTGGTGCTGGTCGCGCCCCGGGCCCGGGCGCTGCTGCAAGACCTGACCCCGCTGTGGCGCCGCTGGGGCTACTTCGCGCTGTCGGGCCTGCTGGGCATGGGCTGCTACAACGCGCTGCAGTACCAGGCGCTGCACAGCTCGACGGCGCTCAACGTCACCTTGATCGCGGCCAGCCTGCCGGTGTGGATGCTGGCGGTGGGCGCGCTGATCTACCGCGTCTGGCCGACGCGACGTCAACTCGCCGGGGCGGCGCTGTCGCTGGCGGGCGTGGCGCTGGTGATCTCGCGGGGCCGGTTGGAGCGCCTGGCCGAGGTGCAGTTCGTGCGCGGCGATCTGCTGATGCTGCTGGCGGTGATCAGTTGGGCTTTCTACAGCTGGCTGCTGGCGCGCCCCCCGGCCCACATGCGGGGCGACGAGCGTCCCGACTGGGACTGGTCGCAGCTGCTGATGGCGCAGCTGGTGTTCGGCCTGGCCTTCGGCGTGGCCTCGGCGGGCGTCGAGCAGGCCATCGGCGCGGCCCCGGTACGTTGGGGCTGGCCGCTCGCGGCGGCACTGGCCTATGTCGCGATCGGACCTTCGCTGATCGCCTACCGGTGCTGGGGATTGGGTGTCGCCCAGGCGGGGCCGACGCTGGCCGCCTTCTTCGGCAACCTGACGCCGGTCTTCGCGGCGCTGATGTCGGCCGCGCTGCTGGGCGAATGGCCGGCCTGGTTCCATGGCGCGGCCTTCGCGCTGATCGCGGCGGGCATCGCGGTGTCGGCGCCTCGCCGGGGCTGAGGCGCCCCACCGGCGTCCTCTCGAGAGCGCCCGAGGAGCGGGGACTCAGCGCGCCAGCGGCACCCACACGCCGTTGAGCACCAGCCCGTGACGCGGCGCCGGGTCGGTCGTCTCGCGCCAGGGCACGTCGATGACCTCCGCCTCGACCACCGGCCGCGCCTCCCGCGGCCGGGACGGGCCCGCGGTGCGCGAGCCGGCCCGGACGATACGAATCACCCGCTCGGAACGTTCGACGCGCTCGATGCATTCGATGCGCTCGACGCCGTCGGCGCGGGCCCGCACATCGAAGGCATCCTGAGGGTCGGCGCCGGCATTGCCGGCGCCGGGGTCGAAGCTGATCCGGGCGGGATCCATGGTCGCTGTCCTTCGCGCGAGGCGTGGTGGGAACAGCAACGATTCTTCGCGGTCGACCCGATGAGTTCGATCCGCATTCGAGTGGATTGAGCGGCTGCGACCAGCTCATTCGAGTGGGGCAACTAGCAAGCATTTGCTAGTTGCGCCCCTCAGCGGGCTCGATGAGCCCGCCCTCGGTCTCCGTCCTCAGAACGTGCCCGGATACGCCCCGCCGTCCAGCAGGATGTTCTGCCCGGTCAGGTAGCCGGCGTGGGCCGAGCACATCAGCGCGCAGATCGCGCCGAACTCCTCGGCGCTGCCGAAGCGTTGCGCCGGGATGCCGGCCATGCGCTTGACGCGGACCTCGTCCAGCGCCTGGCCCGACTTCTGCGCGCCGGCCACCAGGGTCTTCTGCAGGCGCTCGGTGTCGAAAGCGCCAGGCAGCAGGTTGTTGATGGTGACGTTGCGGCCCGCGATGCGCGATTGCCGCGACAGACCGGCGACGAAGCCGGTCAGGCCCGAGCGCGCGCCGTTGGACAGGCCCAGGACGTCGATGGGCGCCTTCACCGCGCCCGAGGTGATGTTGACGATGCGCCCGAAGCCGCGCGCGGCCATCGCGTCCACCGTCGCCTTGATCAGCGCGATCGGGGTCAGCATGTTGGCGTCGAGGGCGGCGATCCATTGGTCGCGCTCCCAGTCGCGGAAATCGCCCGGGGGCGGACCGCCGGCGTTGTTCACCAGGATGTCGATCTGCGGCGCGGCGGCCAGCGCGGCGGCGCGTCCGGCCTCCGTGGTGATGTCGCCGGCCACGGCGATCACCTGCACGCCGGGATTGGCCGCGCGCAGCTTGGCGGCCTGCGCCTGCAGCGCCTCCTCGCCGCGGGCGGTGATCACCACGTTGACGCCCTCGCCCGCCAGCGCCTCGGCGCAGCCCGCGCCCAGGCCCTTGGAGGCCGCGCACACCAGGGCCCAGCGGCCCGTCAGTCCCAGATCCATCGTGCTCTCCGTGTCCTCGCGGACGTGTTTGCCGGTCGCGCCGCGGGCGCCACCGTGGAAGTCCTCCGCTACCCACGGTCGCCGCGCGATGCCGCGACCCCGGGCTCAGCGTCGTTGCCGCGCCAGCAGCCACACGCCGCCCAGCACCAGCACCGTCCCCGCCACGACCCAGCCGGTGAGCGGCTCGTCGAGGATCAGGGCGCCCATGAGTATCGTGGACATCGGTCCGATCATGCCGGTCTGCGCGGCGACACCCGCCCCCATGCGCTCGATGGCCATCATGACCATCAGCACCGGCGCGAAAGTGCAGGCCAGCGCGTTGAGCACCGACAGCCACCACACCGCCGGGGCCAGGTCGGCCAGGCCCGAGATCGGCCGGGTCAGCACGAACTGCGCGATGCAGAAGCCGCAGGCCACCGAGGTCGCCAGCCCGGTGAGTCGCATCGCGCCCAGGCGCTTGACCCACTCGCCGCTGTAGACCAGGTAGAGCGCATAGGCGACGGCGCTGCCCAGCACCAGGGCGCCGCCCAGCCACACGTTGGATCCCGCCACGGTCAGCTCGTGCCCGAAGACCAGCAGCACGCCCGCGTAGCTGACCGCCAGCGCGCCCGCCTGCCGGAGGCCCACGCGGCGGCCATACAGCGCCCAGGACAGCAGCAGAACGATGGTGGGGTTGAGGTACAGGATCAGCCGCTCGAAGCTGGCGGTGACATAGGCCAGACCGGCGAAGTCCAGGAAGCTGGCGAGGTAGTAGCCGCTGAAGCCCAGGCCGACCACGGCCAGCTTCTCGCGCCCGGTCAGCGCCGGCTTGCCGCGTCCGGCCCACCAGGCGAGCAGCAGGAACAGCGGCAGCGACAGCAGCATGCGCAGCATCAGCAGGGTGATGGCGTCGACACCGTGGCGATAGGCCAGCTTGACGATGATCGCCTTGCCGGAGAACCCGATCGCGCCGCCGATGGCCAGCAGCAGGCCGCTCAAGGGCGGGGACGTGGCGGCGGGCGTGGCGGGGGCGGAACT
This sequence comes from Mitsuaria chitosanitabida ATCC BAA-476 = NBRC 102408, assembly GCF_001598255.1. Lineage (GTDB taxonomy): Bacteria > Pseudomonadota > Gammaproteobacteria > Burkholderiales > Burkholderiaceae_C > Roseateles > Roseateles chitosanitabidus. The sequence goes on along the minus strand of NZ_BCYP01000026.1, from coordinate 116,503 downwards.
GCTCATGGCGGTCGATTCTAGGAAGCGGCTCCCCGCGCGGATTCGCGAAGGGGCAATGCTGGATTGCCGATCGCCCGGGGCTTCGCGGACGATCGCCGCCCGCGTCGGGGAACCCTGGAAGCCCCCGCCGTGCGCTGTCCGGGACGTGTCCCCTGCGCTGTCCCTTCCCGCGTGAATAGTTGTCGGGACCCTCGCCGACTTGCATGACGACGCGCAAAACCTGGCCCTCGCCCCTCAAGCCCTGACCCCGGACGGCCGATCACAGGTCGCTCGCCGGCGCAGGCGGGCAAGGGATAGGAAACGACAAGGGATCGCGCGCCGACGGACGCGACGATCCCGGACCTGCGAGGGACCCTGCCGATGAGGTACACCGAGAGCATCTCCGCCAGCGCGCAAGCGCTGCGGACCGCCCTGCCGCTGATGTCGAGGCAACGCGCCGCGCTTCACCCGGTCACCTATGCCGTCTGGTACGAGCATGTGACCGCGATGAACGGGGCGCTCAGCCGCGAGCTGATGTCGCTGACCCAGGACGGCGGCACGCTGGACGAGCCGCAGACCTGGGCGCTCTACCGCAAGCACATCGCCGAGCTGGACGAGGACATGGCCGTGACGCTGGCGCAGGACGTCGGCGACGTGCTGCGCGGCGTGTCCGACTGCACCGACCAGGCCGGCGGCCAGATCCAGCACTACGCGCGGGCGCTGCAGGGCTGGGAGCGCGCCTTGCGCGCGGCCGCGCCCGGGCAGCACGTCCAGGTGCTGGCCGAGGCGCTGCAGGGCACGCGCGACATGGGCCACGCCGTTTCCGGCCTGCTGGCGCGGCTGGAAGCCAGCCGGCAGGAGGTCGCCGCCTTGCGCCAGGAAGTGCACCGCGCCCGCAGCGAGGCGCTGCTGGACCCCCTCACCGGGCTGAGCAACCGCCGCGGCTTCGACCGCGCGCTGGCCGACTGCCTGCGCAGTCCCGACGCCGGCACGCCGGTCGCGCCCTGCCTGCTGCTGGGCGACATCGACGACTTCGAGGCCTTGCGCCGCCAGCTCAGCGAGTCGCGCCTGAACGACGCGCTGCAGCAGGTCGCCAACACGGTCCGCAGCATCGCCCAGAGCCACCATGTGGCCGCGCGGCTGGAGGACGAGGAATTCGCGCTGCTGATACCCGGTGCCGGCCTGCACGAGGCCCACGCGCTGGCCGAGCAGCTGCGCCACGGCGTCGCCCAGCTGCAGCCCGGCGGGGAGCGCCGGCTGAGCCTGTCGCTGGGCGTGACCCAGCTCGGCCAGGGCGAGAACGGCCGCGATTTCCTGGCCCGGGCCGACCAGGCGCTGCAGGCCTCCCGGGCACAGGGGCGGAACCGCGTCACGGTCCTGGCGGCCGATGAGCGTTTCGCCGCATGAGCACTGTCACGACAGGCGCTCATAATCGCCCGCACCGAGGGGTGTGGGGAGGGACGGGTACCGTGGCCCTGATGAAGACTTCGTTGCGCAGCGCCGTGATCCTGGCGCTGCTGGTGGGCTTGGCCTTGCCGACCGCCGGCGTGCTGCTGTACGAGCAGCAGCTCAGCCGCAAGACGGTGATGGAGGACCTGCGCCGCGACCTGTCCCGGGTCGCCGAGGTGCTGGCGCTCTCGCTGGCGGAGCCGATCTGGCAGGTCTCGCCCGACCTGGCGGAGCCCATGGTCAAGGCGCAGGTGGACGACCCGCGCTTCGTCTCCATCGTGGTGACCGAGAACTCGGCCCAGCAGGCCTTCGTCGAATTCCATCGCGGCACGCCCGACGACGCGATGACGCTGACCGAGACCCGGCCGGTGATGCGCGACGGGCGCGAGATCGCCAAGCTCACCATCGTCATGAGCGCGGAGCCGCTGATGGCCCGCAAGCGCGACGACCTCTGGAACGCCCTGTGGCGCAGCATGCTGACGCTGACGGTGTCGCTGGCGCTGATCCTGGTGGTGATGCAGCGGCGGGTGCTGCGGCCGATGGAACGCCTGTCCCGCGCGGCCGACGAGCTGGCCTCCGGTCAACTGGACCGGCCGCTGAAGCTGGGCGGCGAGGACGAGATCGCCCGCGTCGGCAAGGCGATGGAACGGATGCGGCAGGCGTTGCTCAAGGCCTTCGACGATCTGCGCGGCCATGCCTCCACGCTGGAGGACCAGGTGGCGCAGCGCACCGCGCAACTGACCGAGGCGAACGCCGAGCTGACGCAGGCGCTGGCCAACCTCAGGACGGCGCAGCGGGAGCTGGTCGAATCCGAGAAGCTCGCGTCGCTGGGCCGGCTGGTGGCAGGCGTCGCGCACGAGCTCAACACGCCGCTGGGCAACGCGCTGACGGTGGTGTCGGCGCTGGAGGACCGCTGGGGCAAGCTGGACCGGATGCTGGCCGACAACACGCCGATGCGGCGCAGCCAGCTCGAGGAACTCGTCAAGGACACGCGGCGCGGGCAGGACATCCTGCATCGCAACGTGCAGAAGGCCGCCGACCTGGTGAAAGACTTCAAGCAGGTCGCCATCGATCAGACCAGCGACACGCGGCGCGACTTCGAGCTCGCGCAGGTCGTGGAGGACGTGCTGGTGATGGTCGAGCCCAGCTTCAAGCACACGCCCTTCCGCATCGTCACCGACCTGCATCCGGACCTGCGCATGAGCAGCTATCCCGGCGCGCTCGGCCAGGTGCTGACCAACCTGCTGATGAACGCGCTGGTCCACGCCTTCGAGGGGCGGGAGGCCGGGCAGGTCCAGGTGGCCTGCCATCGCCTCGACGCGTCGCAGGTCGAGCTGTCCGTCGTCGACGACGGGCGCGGCATGGACGCCTCGGTCGTGCGCAAGATCTTCGACCCCTTCTTCACGACCAAGCTCGGCAAGGGCGGCTCCGGTCTCGGGATGCACATCGTCCACAACATCGTGACCAACGTGCTCGGCGGGCAGATCGAGGTGATCTCCCAGCCCGGCGAGGGCACCCGCATGCTCATGCGGCTTCCCGTCGAGGCGCCCCTGCGAGGCACCGGCGAGGGACGCGTCGGCTGACACCGAGGCGGTGGCGCCAACCGGCGCCCGGTCCTGGGCAGGCCCCTCGCGTCGCCCTTGCCTCGCCCTCGCGGCCCCTTACTGCGAAGCCGCCGACGCCGGCGCGACCGGCAAGGCCGCGGACGCCGCCGCCAGCGCCGCCGAGGCCTCGCTCGCCGCACGCTCCGCACCCTCGGTGTGACCGCCCGTCACGTCATGCTTCTCGCCCGTCAGGTCGATGTTCCCGCCACTCTTCATGAGCACGAACAACGCGATCGCGGCGAACACGATGAATCCAACTACAAGCTTCCACATGGGGTCAGGTCTCCAGAGTTAATCCTTTTGGACACGACCATTCTTGGCGGCGATGCTGACGTCAGGCTGAGCAAGATCCTCCCCCCGCGTTCGCTCCGACGAGCGCGCGCAGCAGACATGCCCGATGCCGCCGGCGCAGCCCTCGCTCGGGCGCCCAACTCGCCCCGCTCGCCTTCGGCTCTCTCGGCTCAAACAGTGGCGCCCAGTCAGTCTTGAAGGCGCGCTCCGCGCGCCGCGCGGGCTGCGCCGGCGGCATCGGGCATGTCCGCTACGCCAACCACCATGGAGGACTTCGGGAACGGGAACGGGAACGGGAACGGGAACGGGAACAGGGTCAGAAACGAAAAAGGCGGCCGAAGCCGCCTTTGGGATCGAACTCGATCGTCGTTCAGTCGCGGGCGTAGATGTCCACGTCCTTGGTCTCGCGAACGAACAGCAGGCCGATCACCAAGGTGATCCCGGCGATGCCGATCGGGTACCAGAGGCCGTGATAGATGTTGCCGTTCTGCGCCACCATCGCGAAGCTGATGGACGGCAGCAGACCGCCGAACCAGCCGTTGCCGATGTGGTACGGCAGGCTCATCGAGGTGTAGCGGATGCGCGTGGGGAAGAGCTCCACCAGCATCGCGGCGATCGGGCCGTAGACCATGGTCACGTACAGCACCAGCACGGTCAGGATCGCGACCACCAGCGGGGTGTTGACCTTGGCGGGATCGGCCTTGGCCGGGTAGCCCGCGGCCTTCATGGCCTCGCTCAGCTCCTTCTTGAAGGCGGCGATCTTCTTGGCGCTATCCTCGTCGAACTTGTGACCACCGGCCGTCAGCGTCGCGCTCGGCACGTTGATGACCTTGTCGCCCACCTTCACGACACCCGTGCCGGCGCCGCCGGTCGTGGTCTCGTAGCTGGCGGAGGCTTGCGCCAGGGCACGCTTGGCGATGTCGCACGGCGTCGTGAAGTCGACGTCACGCGCCACCGGGCTGCCCTGGAACGAGCACTGCGCGGGGTCCGTCTCCAGCGTGATCTGCGCGCTGGCCTGGGCGCGGGCCAGGTCCGGGTTGGCCGCGGCGGTCAGCGCCTTGAACAGCGGGAAGTAGGTCAGGCAGGCCAGCAGCAGGCCGGCCATGATGATCGGCTTGCGGCCGATCTTGTCCGACAGCGTCCCGAAGATCACGAAGAACGGCGTGGCGATCAGCAGCGCGACGGCCACCATGATGTTGGCCGCGGCCGGATCCACCTTCAGCACGCTCTGCAGGAAGAACAGCGAGTAGAACTGACCCGAGTACCAGACCACGCCCTGGCCGGCCACCAGACCGAACAGCGCCAGCAGCACGATCTTCAGGTTCTTCCACTGGCCGAAGGACTCGGACAGCGGCGCCTTGGAGGTCTTGCCCTCGGACTTCATCTTCTGGAAGGCGGGGGATTCGTTCATCGACAGACGGATCCATACGCTGATGCCCAGCAGCAGGATCGACACGACGAACGGAATGCGCCAGCCCCAGGCGGCGAAGGTCGTCTCGCCGAGCGCCGTGCGGGTGCCCAGGATCACGATCAGCGACAGGAACAGGCCCAGCGTCGCCGTGGTCTGGATCCACGAGGTGTACGCGCCGCGCTTGCCGTGCGGGGCATGCTCGGCGACGTAGGTCGCGGCGCCACCGTACTCGCCGCCCAGCGCCAGACCTTGCAGCAGGCGCAGGCCGACCAGGATCACCGCGGCGGCGGGGCCGATCTGCTCGTAGGTCGGCAGCACGCCGACGATGAAGGTCGACAGACCCATGATCAGGATCGTCACCAGGAAGGTGTACTTCCGGCCGATCATGTCGCCCAGGCGGCCGAAGACCAGCGCGCCGAAGGGGCGCACGATGAAGCCCGCGGCGAACGCCATCAGCGAGGCGATGAACTGCGCCGTCGGATCCAGGCCGGCGAAGAACTGCTTGCCGATGATCGCGGCCAGCGAGCCGTACAGATAGAAGTCGTACCACTCGAACACCGTGCCCAGCGACGAGGCGAAGATGACCTTCTTCTCCTCGGCGGTCATCGGTGTCTTGGTGGTCACTGCGCTTGCAGTTGCCATGGGTTTTGTCTCCTCGGGTTCACCCAGAATCATCGACCGATGACTCTTGCATGGAACTATCCGAGTCGCCTCTGACCCATTTCTGACGAGTTGCTTGCCTCAGGCTGACAAATTCAGGCCGAACCCTTGCTTCGAATTTCTCGATGCGGAATTTCGACCGATGTGCGCCGCAGCAGAGGGTATGTCCCTACCGAGCCGAGGCGCCCCCCCAGTGGTCCTGCCCCGCGGCACGGGAGCGTCGGCGCGCCGCCGCCATCTTCCCCTCTCCCGCTGCGCGGGAGAGGGGTTGGGGTGAGGGCCGTGGCACACCAGAGCCCCCATCGCCCGAGCCATGCCCGCGCCTGGAAGCCGCAGGCTCACCCCCTCCTGACGCCCGCCGGCAACGCGGCGGCCGCGGCCCATCCCGGCCCGTCGAACCACGCATCGCCATCCAGATAGCCCGTCAGCATGTCGATCGCGTCCAGCCCCCAGAACAGCTTGTCGTCGACGCCCATCGTCGGCACGCCGAAGACGCCCCGGGCGATGGCCGCGTCGGTGGCTTCACGCACCGCCGCCTTGACCTCGTCGGAGGCCGGATCCCGACGCGACGCCAGGTCCGCCGTCAGCGCCGCGAGGCGCGCCGGATCGGCCGCGTCCTCGCCGCCGCGCCAGACATGCCGCAGCACGCGCTCGACGGCGTATCGCCCCGGCGTCCGACCGGCGTCCGCCGTGGCCCAGAGCAGGCGCAGCAGCCCCAGCGGATTGAAGGGATGCGCCGCCGGCAGGTCCAGCGGGATCCCCATCCGATGCCCTTGCCACAGCACCTGGCGATAGGTCCAGTCGCGCTTGCCGGGGATCTCGGCCGGCCCCTTGTGCTCGAGCGACTTCAGCATCGCGCCGAAGAGGATCGGCACGTAGCGCACCGCGACGCTGCGTCCCGCGAGCGCCTCGGGCAGCCGCTCGAACGCCAAGGCGGCGTAAGGCGAGATCGGGTCGAAGTAGAAATCGATCGTGCGCATCGGAGGTCCTCGCGGCGCCGTCGTCGGCGCCCTTCTCGGTGGTGGGACTCCCTCTCCCGCAGGGCGGGAGAGGGCGGGGTGAGGGAGGGAGCGTGGCCGGCCGCCGCCGTCAATCGCGCACCGTCAATCGCGCGCCGGCATGACGCCCAGCACGCCATGCGCCTTCAGCAGCTCCCGCCGCTCCGGCAGCAGATTCAGCAACCGGATCCGCGACTCGTCATCCGACTTGCTCCAGCCCGCGATCTCCGGAATCGTCCGCGCGCAGCCGCGGCACAGCGCCGTCTCCTCATGCATCTTGCAGACGTTGATGCACGGCGAGGCCACGCGACCTTCCGACGTGCGTCCGACGTTCTCGGCGGTGACGATGTCCACGGCGATCACGATTGGGCGACCTCGATGACCGGCGCGCCGGTGAGCGCGACCAGCTCATCGGGCGACATCGGGAACACGCCGTTCGGATGTCCGGCCGCGGCCCAGATCACGTCGAAGCGGAACAGCTCGCGATCGATGTAGAGCACCGGCGGCTCGCCGCCGCCGTCGACGCCATGGCTGGGCGCGAAGCCCAGCGGCGACACGCCGCCGATCGAGAACCCGGTGCGCGCCTTCACGTAATCGGCGTCGGCGCGACCGAGCTTGCCCGTGTGCGCCTCCAGCTTGCGCTCGTCGACGCGCTTGTCGCCCGACGCGATGACCAGCACCGCCGCGTCATCCGCCTTGCGCCGGAACACCACGCTCTTGGCGATCTGCCCCAAGGCGACGCCCAGCGCGTCGGCCGCTTCCTGTGAGCTGCGGGCGGAGGTGTCCAGCCAGCGCGGCTCATGCGCATGGGCCAGCGCGCGCAACGCGGCGCTGACGCGAAGAAAGCCGTCGGGACGGGCCGCGCCGTCGATGGAGGGGGTGGAGGTCTCGCTCATGGCGCGCATTGTGCCGAAGCGTCCCGCCCTCGACGACAACGCGGCATCGCCGCGTTGCGGCGTTGCGGCGTTGCGCTACGGTGCAGCCGGTGGCGGTCGTGCCGCGGCGCTGCGGCACGGCCGCGATGCGTCGCTGTCGCCATGGCGTCACCTCGCCTCAGGGCGAGCGCTAGGCCGCCCGCCCTGCCCCTTGCGCTATGGTCGCCCGCATGACCGACAAGCATTCCACGTCGACGCCCCCGACCTCCTCCGCCGATACCGCCGCCTCCGAGGCACGCACGGCCCACGCAGCACCAGCGCCGATTGCCCAGCCCGCGGCCATCGCCTACGACGACCGCACCGTGCACAGCGTCTTCGAGGCCGAGTTCACCACCAAGCTCTGCGAGATCTTCGAGCAGATGATCAGCTTCAATCAGCTGCTCGGCGTGAAGGTCGACGCGCTGGGCCACGAGTCCGTGCGCGCGCACCTGCGCATGCGGCCGGAGCTGATCGGCCACTTCGCCCACAACCGCATGCATGGCGGCGTGATCAGTGCGACGCTGGACTCGATGGGCGGTCTGGCGGTGATGGCCGCCACGGGCGCCCGTCACATGGACGAGCCGCCGATGCAACGCCTGCAGCGCTTCGGCAAGCTGGGCACGATCGACCTGCGCGTGGACTACCTGCGCCCCGCCATCGGCGCCCTCTTCTTCTGCGAGGCCGAGGTGATGCGCCTGGGCAGCCGCGTGGCCAACACGCGCATGTCCTTCACCGACGAGCAGGGCCGGCTGCTGGCCACCGGCGCGGCGGCTTACATCGTGTCCTGAGCGCGCGGGCGTGATCGCCCGATGGCTCGCCCCGATCGATCGCACCAGATGCCCGCTCGGCCTGCCCGGCCCGATCGGCTCGATCGGCCGTCATGGGCGCGCCGGCCGGACCGGGTCCTTCAGTTCGATCAGGCCGCGTCCGCTTCCACCGCGCTGACACGATAGGCGCAGCGCCGGGCGCCGGCGAGCAGGTGTTCGGTGCGTTCGACGGCAAGACCTGGCCCCAGGCAGCGTTGGAACAGCGCCAGCTCCGAGCGGCAGAAGCCCTGGCAGCTCTGCGCGGCGGCGCAGATCGGGCAATGATCCTCGATCAGCACCCAGTCGCGGCCGACGCGCTCGGCGCGGGCCATGTAGCCCTCCTCGGCGCGGAGCCGGGCGAGCTCCTTCACCGCGTCGCCGGTCGTGCGGCAACGCGCCAGCGCGGCGCGATAGCGCTGCTCGCTGTCGCGCTCCCGCGCGGCGATCAGCTGATCCAGGCCCGCCTCGCCGAAGACCGCCCGCGCCTGCTGGATCAGCTGCACGGTCAGATCCCCATGCCGATCGGGGAAGCGGCCATGTCCCGCCGACGTCAAGGACCACAGCTTGCGCGGCCGCCCGACGCGGGTCTCCTGCCCGTCCTCCTCGCGCGCCTCGACGAGCCCCTGCTCCTCGAGCCGCGCCAGCAGCTTGTGCGCGCCCATCGGCGTGATGGCCAAGGCCGCGGCCAGCGCGGCGACCGGCTGCGGCCCGCGGCTCTTGATCTCGTACAGCAGCCGGTCCTCGTTCCCCTGACTCATGAATGGCGCCTCGCGAAGCGGATGAAGCCGATGGCGGCGAGCAGGCACATCGTGCCGCCCAGCAGCATGATCCATCGCGCCGACAACATGCCCAGCGCGCCGCCGATCAGGGCGATCAGCGTGTTGGACAGGCAGAAGGTCGTCGTCAGCAGGCCCATCACGCGGCCCTGTCCGTGCCCGGCGAAGCGCTCCGACATCCACGCCGGCATCAGCGCGTTGTAGAAGGACAGCGGAATGCCCAGCAAGGGAATCAGCAACAGCCCGGCCCAGGAGGGCGCGAGGCTCAGCGCCAGCAGGCCGACCGAGGCCACGACCGCGAACCTCGCCGCCCGATGCAGCGGCGCCGGGCCGGAGCCGATGCGCGCCGCGATCACGCTGGCGGCCGTCATCGCGGCGCATTGGAAGGCGGTCACCAGCGCGATGCCGCGGCTGTCCAGTCCGGCCTGCTGGAACATCCACAACGGCGCGAACTCGTACAGCGCGTTCACGCCCAGCGTGTAGGCCAGCTGCAGCAGCGCCAGATGCCGCAGCACCGGGTCCTGCACCACCAGCCCCAGCGACTGCTGGCGCCGCATCGCGGCGAGCATGCCGCCCTCGGGCGCCTGCGCGGGCCGGTCGTCGGGCAGGCCCAGGCCGAGCAGCAGCAGGCACGGCACCAGCACCGCCGCCGCGACCATGAAGGGCACGCCCTCGCCCCAGGGCAAGGTCAGGCCGCCGAGCAGCGGCCCCACCAGCCAGCCGATGTACAGGCTGGCGTTGAGCCAAGCGAAGCTGCGCGTGCGCTCCAGCTGCGGATGCCAGTCGGCCAGCAGCGCCCGCACGACCGCCACGTTGCCCTCGGTCAGGCCGGTGGCGAAGCGCGACAGCACGAACAGCGGATAGTCCCGCGAGGCCAGCGCGAAGGCGCTCAAGCCGTAGCCGACCAGGGTCGCGGTGATGGTGACGCCGAGCACGCGGCGCCGCCCGTAGCGGTCGGACATGGGCCCGACCACCAGGCTGCCGGCCAGGATGCCGGCCGGGTTCACCGCCAGGGCCAGGCCCATCAGCAGCTCGGGCCGCAGGCCGGCGAAATGGGTGAAGCCGTCCACCGGACCGCCGACGAAGATCGGCGCGAGGATGGGATACGGCAGCGCGACGCCGGCGGTGCTCATCAGCGCCAGCGCGCAGACCGCCCAGAGCAGCAGGTGCGGATGGCGCAGCGGCGCGGAGGGCGCCGCGATCGGGGGAGTGGAGGAGGACAGCACGGCGCTCATTCTGCGGCCCCGCCGCGCCGCAGGCACAAGGCATACCCCGGCCAGCCGCGATGGCGCCACTCCTCGCGCGCCGCGTCGGCGAGCTTGATGCGGTGATCGTTCAGCGAGGCGTGCAGCGAGGGCATCGCACGGATCCAGTCGTCCTCGAAGGCGCTGCCCACGTGCACCAGGGCCCAGGCCGGCGCGGGCTTGCGCATCGAGATGTAGGCGCCCAGCCAGGCCCGCCAGGCGGTGCGCAAGACCTGGCCCTCGTCCACCGGCAAGCCGCGCGCGGCCGCGGTCTCCAGCATCACGCGCAGGGCGTGCGTGCCCGTCACCAGATGCAGCGCGGTGAAGTCCAGCGTCGACAGGTAGACCGCCAGCGAGGCCTCGGCCAGGCCGTCCAGCGTCAGCGTCGGGCGCTGGACGTAGACGTTGAAGCCGGGCCGCGCGGCCGCGTTCTGCATGCGCGTGGTGATCAGCGTGCCGGCCATGCCCGGCATCGCCAGGATGGGATCCACGCGCACCGCGTCGATCACGTCGCGCAGGCGCTCGCCGCCCGCCCCGGCCGGGACGGGCGGGCCGATCGGGCTCTCGAGTCCGATCGTGGTCCGCAGCGCGGCGTCGAGCTCCTTCCGATGCCCGCCCTGCAGCGCGTACCCGAGCCGGATCGCCACGTGGAAGGCCTGCGCCTCCGGTGCGTCCAGCACGCGGCGAAGCGCCTCGTCGATGGAAGGCGGCGCGACATCGGCATCCAGGGCGGGACGCGACAGCGGCGCCCAGTGATCGATGTGGCGCTGCATCGCCTCCAGCGGCGCGCCCAGCCGGGCCAGCGCGCCCAGCGCCATGGGCAGATGGTTGAACAGCGGCATCGCCTCGGTGCCGTACATCGGCCCGAAGCGCACCGATTGGTCGAGCGCCTCGTCGAGCGCACGCCGCTGCACGCGGGCCTCGGCTTCCTGAATGTCGATCATCGCGAGCTCCTTCTTCTTTGCTGGCGTGGTCAGGATCATCTCTCGGTTGCCCCGTTTAATAAACATTTTGTTTATTAACAATGCACCGCGAAGGGAGACCCGACAATCGCTCCCATGGCCTTCCGATCCCTCGCCCTCCCCGACACCGTCCCCGGCCAGCTGTGGTTGCAGTCGATGCCCGGCCGCCGCGAGCCCTGGGGCTTCTTCCTCGACGAGGCGCGCCTGCGCCAGCTCAACCTGGTGGTCTGCCTGAACCCGTTGGAGGAAGTGGCCGAGCTCTCCCCCGCCTATCACCGCGCGATCGCCGAGGGCCGCCTGCCTTTCCGCTGGATGCACGTGCCGATGCGGGACTACGGCCTGGCCTCGGACGCGACCGCCTTCCGCAACGGCGTCGAGCAGATCGCCAACGGCCTGCGCCTGGGCGACCGCACCCTGCTGCACTGCGCCGCCGGCATGGGCCGCACCGGCACCATGGCGGCGTGCGTGCTCAAGGCGCTGGGCACGACCACGATCCAGGCCGTCGAGGCCGTGCGGGCCGCCGGCTCCAATCCGCAATCCGCGCTGCAGTCGGGCTGGATCGACCAGTTCTGACGCGCCCGCGGCCCGGCACCGCGACAATGCGGGCCATGTCCGAGGCGCCGTCCGCATCCCCCCCTCCCCCTGGCGAATCCATCGCCGGGCGCGTCGCCGACCACGGCGCCGCCGACCTCGCGACGCCCGCCGCCGCCGACCCCACCGCCAACGCCTTCGCCGAGCTGCCGCTCGAGCTGCGCCATGTGGATGCCACGCGCGTGGTCGTCGACAAGCCGCCAGGACTGCTGTCCGTGCCCGGCCGGGGCCCCGACAAGCAGGACTGCGCCTGGGCCCGCGTGCACGCGCGCTTCCCCGAGGCGCTGATCGTCCATCGCCTCGATCAAGGCACCTCCGGCCTGATCGTCTACGCGCGCGGCGAGGCCATGCAGCGCGCGCTGAGCGAGGCCTTCGCGGCCCGCCTCGTCGACAAGCGCTACGAGGCCGTGGTGCACGGCCTGATCGAGCGCGACGCCTTCGAGATCGACCTGCCGCTGATCGTCGACTGGCCCAATCGGCCGCGGCAGATGATCGACCACGCGCGCGGCAAGCCCAGCCTCACCCGCGTGCGCGTGCTGGCGCGCGACCTCGACGCCGGCACCACGCGCGTGGAACTGGAGCCCGTCACCGGTCGCTCGCACCAGCTGCGCGTGCACCTGCTGGCCATCGGCCACCCCATCCTCGGCGACGCGCTGTACGCGCCGCCGGAGGTCCTGGCGCGGGCGCCGCGCCTGCTGCTGCACGCGCGCGACCTGCGCCTGCCGGCGCTGCTCGACGCGCCGGCGCTGTCCCTGCATTCGCCGGCCGCGTTCTGAGCGCGCGACCGCACGCCGCCCCGTCACCTTCACCCTGACCGCCATCCGCCTTCCGCGATCCAAGGAGCCCCGATGTCCCCGTCCCAACCGCATTCCCTGACCCTCATCACCGGCAGCTCGCGCGGGCTCGGCGAGGCGCTGGCACGCCAGTCGCTGGAGGCCGGCCACCTGGTCGTCGGCATCGCCCGCGGCCGCAGCGAGGCGCTGGAGCACTTCGCCCACGAGCGCGGCCTGCCGCTGCAGCAGTGGCAGGCGGACCTGTCGAATCCGCTGCAGATCGCGCAGCACCTGGCCGACTGGCTGCGCACGCAGCCGCGCGAGTGGACCGCCGCCACGCTGATCAACAACGCCGGCGTCGTCACGACGCCCGGCCCGATCGACGGCGAATCGCTGCCCGTGCTGTCCGCCGCGCTGCGCGTGGGACTGGAGGCGACGTTGCTGCTCAGCGCGGCCTTCCTCGACGCCACGCGCGACTGGTCCGCCGATCGCAAGGTGCTGAACATCTCCTCGGGCCTGGGCCGCCGAGCGATGGCCGGCAGCGCCGTCTATTGCGCCGCCAAGGCCGGCATGGACAACCTCAGCCGCGCCATGGCCCTGGACGAGGAACACAAGGCCGCCAAGGGCGAGCGCGCGGCCCGCGTGGTCTCGCTGGCCCCCGGCATCATCGACACCGACATGCAGGTCCAGTTGCGCAGCGGCGACCTGTCCAAGTTCCCGGATCGCGATCGCTTCGCCGCCTTCAAGAGCGAAGGTCAGCTCGCGACCGCCGACGACACCGCCGCCCGGGTGCTCAAGTTCCTCGCCAGAAACGACTTCGGCCAGCAGGTGCTGGCCGATGTGCGAGACGCCTGAGGCGGGCGCTCAGGCTCGGGTGGGGCGGGGAATCAGCCGACGAGGTTGGCCAGCGTCAGCAGGGCCAGCAGCATCATCCAGAGCACGACGGAGCGCCACACCAGGCCCACCACGCTCTGGAGGTGGCCCAGTTGCGGGGGCGCGCCGCTGGTCGACCCCTCGGCCCGCGTCGCGTCCATGTCGCCGCCGGACTCGAAGGTCTTGCTGCGGTCCGGTGTCACGCCCGGGGCGGCGCTGCCCCCCAGCTGCACGCCGACGGCACCCGCCGCGGCGGCGAGGATCACGCCCTCGTTGCTGTGCGCCCACAGCGCCGCGTCACGGCGCCAGGCGTTCACCGCCTCCTCGAAGTTGCCGACGATGGCGAAGCCGGTGGCGGTCAGGCGGGCGGGGATGTGGTCGATCAGGCCGAACAGCTTGCGCGACAGCACCATCAGGCGCTCGTTGGTCGGCGCGTCCAGCGTGCGGCTCTTGAAGGCCCAGTAACGGCCGGCGAACTCGGCCATGCGGTACAGCACCGCGCCGGCCGGGCCCAGGCCCAGCGTCGACAGCAGCACGAACCAGAAGAACACGCCGAAGACGTGGCGATGCGCGGCGAGCAGCGAGTGCTCCAGCACATGCCGCAGCAGCTCGGTGCGCGGCAGCTCGCTGGCGTCCAGATGGCGCCATTCGGCCAGCAGGCGACGGGCCTCGAGCTCGTCACCGCGTTCCAGCGCGTCGCGGATGTCGGTGAAGTAGTGGCTGAACTGGCGGAAGCCCAGCGTCAGGTAGAGCACCAGCACGTCGAGCGCCAGCGACAGCAGCAGGCTGTACGGACGCACCAGCGCATAGATCGCGCCGACCAGCAGCGCCGGACCCACGACGGTGATCGTCCACACGACGGCCGCGTGATGCGACCGTCCCGCGTCGAAATTGCGCCCGGTCCAGCGCACCCAGGCGATCATGCCTTGATGGACCGGATTCCCGTGCGGCAGAGGCTTGAGCTGCTCGCACACCAGCGCCAGCAAGACCGCGAAGAAGTTCATGGCCCGGGATGATAGCGGCCCGCAACACCCTCCGAAGCGGGAGATCGCTCCCCCGTTCGCCGGACCGTGGCGCTCAAGCCTGCAGGAAGCGGTAGAGGTTGCGCAGCATGGCCGCCGTCGCGCCCCAGATGAAGAACTCCTTGGGCGTCGACGCGCTCAATCCCACGTCCGGATCGGCGTTCGACATCGCAAGACCTGGCCCCGTCCACGGCATGGACAGGAACTGGCGCCGGCCCTTGAGCGGGCCCTCGTCGCCGGGCACCTCGTACTCGAACTCGTGGCGCTGGTGATGCGCCGGATTCATCAGGAAGGCCAGCGGCACCTCGAAGGCCTCGGCCACCTCGAAGGCGTCCAGGCGCAGCGAGAAGTCCGGGCGCACCAGACCCACGACGGGCGTGACCTCGTAGGCGGTGATGGTGCGGTAGATCGGGAGCTGGCCGATCAGCTCGACCAGCGATTCGTCCAGGCCGATCTCCTCCTCCGACTCGCGCAGCGCGGTGCGCTCGGGCGAGCCGTCCTCGGGCTCGGCGCGACCGCCAGGGAAGCTCACCTGGCCGGCGTGGTCGCGCAGGTGGCTGGCGCGCTGGGTCAGCAGCACGTTCAGGCCTTCGGGTCGCTGCACCAAGGGCACCAGCACCGCGGCGGGCGTCGGCGCGCGGCCGGCGAACTGGCCGCCGTCGCCGGGGATCTCGGGCGCCAGCGCCGCATCGGGCGCGTGCAGGAAGCGCTGACGCAGCCAGTCGGCCGTCAGGTGCTCGCGCGCGATGGCGGGCAGGTGGGCATCGGTGCCGGCCACGGGCACGGCGCGAGGATCCTTGATCGGAGGACGGCGAGGGGGAGGCGTCGACATGCGCGGGGGCGTCCGGTGAGCCGGACTTGTTCGAGGGCGCCTGCGGGCGCGAAGTCCCGATTGGACGCCAGAAACGACAAAGCCGCTCCGGGCAGGGCCTTGGAGCGGCTTTGAGGGCGACTTGCGTCGAGGATCAGGCGGCGACCGTCTTGGTGGCCAGCTTTTCCTTGATACGTGCCGACTTGCCCGAACGCTGACGCAGGTAGTACAGCTTGGCGCGACGGACGTCGCCGCGGCGCTTGACTTCGATCGAGGCGATCAGCGGGCTGTACAGCTGGAACGTGCGCTCCACGCCTTCGCCGCTCGAGATCTTGCGGACGATGAAGTTGGAGTTCAGACCGCGGTTGCGGCGGGCGATGACCACGCCTTCGTAGGCCTGCACGCGCTTGCGGGTGCCTTCGACGACGTTCACGTTGACGATCACGGTGTCGCCAGGGGCGAACACGGGGATGGTCTTGTTCAGGCGAGCAATTTCTTCTTGCTCGAGGGTCTGGATCAGATTCACGAGGATCTCCTGGTGATCATGCCGGCGCGAATCAGGATGATTCCAGTGCGAATGCCATGAAGAACTTCAGCGGCACCGCCCGCGTGGGGATTCAACCAACAGCACCTTGGACCACAGTCCTGCGCCGCCCTTGCCCCATCAGCCCGGTAGAGGATCGGAAAAACCCGCGATTATAGACGTGGATGACCGATCGTCAAACTTTGGGCGTCTGACGACCCGTCGCGCGGGCCTGCGCGGCCAGCTCGGACAGGAACTTCTCGTCCTTCTTGCTGAGCTTGCCCTCGCGACGCGCGGCCTCGATGAGCTCGGGCCGGCGGCCCTGCGTCAGCGCCAGCGAGCGCTCCCGGCGCCAGCGCGCGATCTCGGCGTGATGGCCGGAGAGCAACACCGGCGGCACCGGCAGCGGACCCTCGGGCGTCTCCAGCACCTCGGGGCGGCTGAAGTGCGGGCAGTCGAGCAGCCCGTCGGAGAAGCTGTCCTGCTCATGCGAGGCGGCATCGTTCAGCACGCCTTCCTGCAGACGGGTCAGCGCGTCCAGCATCGCGATCGCGGGCAGTTCACCGCCCGAGAGCACGAAGTCGCCGAGGCTGATCTCCATCGTCACGTGACGATCCAGCACGCGCTGGTCGATGCCTTCGTAGCGGCCGCACAGCAGCACGGCCCCCTCGCCTTGCGCCAGTTCGCGCACCAGCGCCTGGTCGAGCTTGCGACCGGTCGGGCTGAAGTGGATGACGGCCGGAGCGCCGGGATGCGTCGTCGCGCGATCGGCCCTGACCGCGGCGATGGCGCGCTCCAGGGGGGCCGCCAGCATCACCATGCCGGGACCGCCACCGAAGGGACGGTCGTCGACGCGGCGGTAGTTGTCCTCGGCGTAGTCGCGCAACTGCCACAGCCGCACGTCGACCTGCTTGCTCTCGTACGCGCGACGCGTCACACCGACCCGCAGGAAGGGGTCGAAGAGTTCAGGGAATAGCGTGAGGACGTCGAAGCGCATGGGGCGAGTCTCGAAGGAGACCGCGGATGCGGATCAGTAGTCGAGGTCCCAATCGACCGCGATCGTCTTCGCGGCCTTGTCGACCTGGCCGACGAAGGCGTTGACGAACGGGATCAGGATCTCTTCATCCGGCTTCACCGGAGCGACCTTGCCGGCCGGCGTGATGCGCAGCACGCAGTGCGGACCGGTGTCGATCAGGTCGACGACCTCGCCCAGCGTCTGACCATCCTTGTTGATGACGGCCATGCCGATCAGGTCGATCCAGTAGTACTCGTCGTCGTCCGTCTCGGGGAAGACGCTGCGCGAGACGAAGATGCGCGCGCCCTTCAGGGCCTCGGCGCCATTGCGGTCGGACAGGCCCTCGGCCTGGGCGACGATGCCGTCCGCGTGATCGCGGACAGCCAGAATCTTGAGCACGGGCGGCACGATGTGCGGTTTGCCCGGCAGCGCTTTCTCGCTCGGTTTCAGGAACCAGCGGCGGGAAGCGAAGAGCGCCTGGGCATCGGCCGAATGAGACAGGATCTTCATCCAGCCCTTGATGCCCCAGGCGTCAAGCACGCGCCCGACTTCGATGGCGTCCTCCGGAAAAGCTCCAGAGGTCTCGATCACGTCGGGCGCTGCCTTCATCTACGGTGTCCCGGAGATCAGGCGGCGGCGGCCGGAGCGGCGGCAGCCTTCTTGGCGACGTCGACCAGACGGGCGACGGCCGGCGACAGCTGGGCGCCGACGCCCACCCAGTAGGCGATGCGGTCTTGCGAGACGCGCAGGCTTTCGGCGTTGCCGGAAGCGACCGGGTTGTAGAAGCCGACGCGCTCGATGAAGCGGCCGTCACGGCGGTTGCGGCTGTCGCTCACGACCAGGTTGTAGAACGGACGCTTCTTGGAGCCACCGCGGGAGAGTCGAATCACGACCATGATCTATCCTTCAGGTTTTCAGCGTTCCACCGCACCAGGGAGACACACAGGGGCAAGCAGACAATATGACGACCGACCGGACGAGGGACGCGTGTGTCGCGCAACTGTTCCCCATCCGTGATCGCATGCAGGCACCGTAGATACGCCCCCGGTTCACTCATCACCCCGAGCGGCTCCTGTCAAGGAGTCCCGAGGCCTGGTGACCACACCCAAGGGCCAGCGCCAAAACCGGCCATTATAAACTCGCTCCTGACGCTTTGTCTTCCTCCCGCAATGACGACAACTTCCAGCAGTTCCGCGCCCCTCGTGATCCGCCCCAGCCTGGAGGGTGACATCGCCACCATCCAGCAGATCTACGAGCACGCGGTGCTCCACGGGACCGGCACCTTCGAGACCGACGTCCCCGACCGCGCCGAGATGGCGCGCCGCCGCACCGAGGTCCTGAGCCGCAGCCTCCCCTACCTGGTCGCCGAGCGCGACGGGCAGGTCCTGGGCTTCGCCTACGCCAACTATTTCCGCCCCCGCCTGGCCTACCGCTACTTCGTCGAGGACTCGGTCTACCTGGCCCCGACGGCCCAGGGCCAGGGCGTCGGCCGCCTGCTGCTGGCCGAGCTGATCGCCCGCTGCGAGGCCGCCGGCGCGCGCCAGATGGTCGCGGTGATCGGGGACTCCCAGAACCTGGGCTCCATCGGCGTCCACCGCACGCTGGGCTTCGAGCAGACCGGCCTGATGAAGTCGGCCGGCTGGAAGTTCGGGAAGTGGCTGGACGTGGTGCTGATGCAGCGCCAGCTGGGCCAAGGCGACAGCAGCTCGCCCACCGGCGCGGCCACCGCGACGAGCGCACCGGCCGTCGCCACCAGCACGACTCCCGCCGCATGAGCACCGCCACCCCCAGCGCCGCGATGCGCGCCGAGATCAAGTCGAAGACCGTCGCCACCTGGCTGAGCTTCGCGCTCGGCAGCCTGGGGGTGCATCGCTTCTATCTGTACGGCCTGGGCGACCGCCTCGGGTGGCTTCACCCCGTGCCGACCCTGCTGGGCCTGTACGGCGTGCACCGCATGGACACGCTGGGGCAGGACGACGTCACCGCCTGGTGGTTGATCCCGCTCCTGGGACTGATGCTGGCGCAGAGCATGCTCGCCGGCATCGTCACCGGCCTGACCTCCGACGAGCGCTGGGCCGAGCGCCACAACCACGGCGAGCTGCGCAAGTCCGGCTGGGGCCCCATCCTCGGCGCCATCGCCTGCCTGATGGTGGGCGGCGCCTGCCTGATGGCGACGATCGCGTTCTCGGCGCAGCGCTACTTCGAATCGCAGGTCGAGGCCGCCCGCGAGATCAGCCAGTAGGCGCATCCAGAACGCCTCCCTGGCGAACCTTCACCCGCCAAGAAGAAAGCCCGGCAATGCCGGGCTTTCGTCCATCTGCCGTCGGGGCCCGAGCCCCGCGACCCCGGCTCAGAACAGCGTGAAGCTGATCCAGTAGAACAGGCCACCGATGAAGGCCGAGGCGGGGATCGTGAAGATCCAGGCCCAGACGATGTTGCCGGCCACGCCCCAGCGCACCGAGGAGGCGCGCTGCGTCGAGCCCACGCCGACGATGGCGCCGGTGATGGTGTGGGTCGTCGAGACGGGGACGCCCAGCGCGGTGGCCAGGAACAGCGTGATCGCGCCGCCGGTTTCCGCGCAGAAGCCGCCGACGGGCTTGAGCTTGGTGATCTTCTGACCCATCGTGCGGACGATGCGCCAGCCGCCGAACATCGTGCCCAGGCCGATCGCGAGGTAGCACAGGCCGATCACCCAGGCGGGCGGCGAATGCGAGTCCGCCGAGGCATAGCCCGAGGCGATCAGCAGCATCCAGATCAGACCGATGGTCTTCTGCGCGTCATTGCCCCCGTGGCCCAGGCTGTACAGGCCGGCCGAGACCAGTTGCAGGCGTCGGAACCAGTTGTCCACGCGCAGCGGCGAGCTGCGACGGAACAACCAGGCCACCGCGACCATCAGCAGCGAGCCCAGCAGGAAGCCCAGCAGCGGCGAGACGAAGATGAACAGCACGGTCTTGCCGATGCCGCTCATGATCAGGCCCTTGGTGCCCGCCTTGGCGATCGCCGCGCCCACCAGCCCGCCGATCAGCGCGTGCGAGGAGCTCGACGGGATGCCGTAGAACCAGGTGATCACGTTCCAGGCGATCGCGCCGATCAGCGCGCCGAAGATCACGTGGTGATCGACGATGCCTGGATCGATGGATCCCTTGCCGATCGTGGCCGCCACCTTCAGCTCGAAGAACAGCACCGCGATCACGTTGAAGAAGGCCGCGAACAGCACCGCCTGCTGCGGCTTGAGCACGCCGGTCGAGACGACCGTCGCGATCGAGTTGGCCGCGTCGTGGAAGCCGTTCATGAAGTCGAACAGCACGGCCAGCACCACGAGCATGGCCACGACCCAGAAGGCCACCTGCATCGTTCCCATGGGAGAAGCTCCTATCGTCCGATCGCGGGGATCAGGAGTTCTCGAGGACGATGCCCTCGATCAGGTTGGCGACGTCCTCGCAGCGGTCGGAGATGGACTCCAGTTGCTCGTAGATGGCCTTGAGCTTGATCAGCTCGCGCACGTCCTCCTGCTCGCGGAACAGCTTGGACATGGCGGCGCGCATCACGCGGTCGGCGTCGGACTCGAGCTTGTCGATCTCCTCGCAGGCCTTGATCGCCGCCTCGGCGGTCTGGGCCTCGCTCAGCTTGGGCAGCAGCGACACGGCGTGCTTCACGCGCTCGCAGCACTTGGCCGACAGGTCGCCCAGTCGCAGGACCTCTTCCGGGATCGAGCGCACGTCGTACAGCTGCATGGTCTCGGACGAGTCCTGCAGCAGGTCCAGGATGTCGTCCATCGCGTTGATCAGGCCGTGGATCTGCTCACGGTCGATCGGCGTGATGAAGGTGCGGTGCAGCAGCCGGTTCACCTCGGCGGTGATGCGATCGGCGTGATGCTCGGCGCGGTCGACCTCGGCGGCGTACTTCTCGCGCAGCGTCAGGTCGTTGTAGTTCTGGATCATGAGCATGAAGGCGCGCGCGCCCTCGACGATCTGCGCGCCGTGCTCGTTGAACAGTTCAAAAAAATTGCCCTCGCGGGGCAGTAGCTTGCCGAAAAACATGAATGGCTCCACGGGCCGTGCGATCCTCGGCGGATCGTCACAAATAGTTCATTTCCGCGTCACGGAAAACCCGGGAGTGTACCGGCCCGCATGAAGCCCAGGGAGCCGGACGTGCGCACAGCCGCGGGAGCGGCCGTCGCGCCGAAGCCACGTCGATCCGGGAATCAACCCCGGAAGATGAAGTACACCGCGCCCAGCAGGCACAGCCCCGCCCAGATGAAGTCGGTGCGGAAAGGCTGGTTCATGAACAGCATCGAGAACGGCACGAACACCGCCAGCGTGATCACCTCCTGCGTGATCTTGAGCTGCGCCAGCGTGAAGCCACCCTGGTAGCCGATGCGATTGGCCGGCACCTGCAGCAGGTACTCGAACAGCGCAATGCCCCAGCTGATCATCGCGGCGACGTACCAGGGGCGCGCGCTCAGCTCCTTCAGGTGGCCGTACCACGCGAAGGTCATGAACACGTTGGACAGCGTCAGCAATCCGACCGTCTGCCAACCGGCGGCGGTTCCGAACATGGGCATCTCCGTTGAGTGAAGCGGTCGGGCGCCAGCAAGCAGCGTTCCCGGATCAGGCGTCCGGATGTGGCAGGCGCAGCGGCTGCGCGTCGCGCTGCAGCACCTGGTCGGCCGTGGCGGGAAGGAAATCGGCCAGCGCGCCCAGGTCTGGCGCGTCCAGCGCGGGGTTCAGCTCCAGCAGGGGCCGCAGCACGAAGGCGCGCAGGTGCAGGCGCGGATGCGGCACCACCAGCCGGTCCAGATCCACGGTCTG
The DNA here is from genome assembly GCF_001598255.1 of Mitsuaria chitosanitabida ATCC BAA-476 = NBRC 102408. Classification (GTDB taxonomy): domain Bacteria; phylum Pseudomonadota; class Gammaproteobacteria; order Burkholderiales; family Burkholderiaceae_C; genus Roseateles; species Roseateles chitosanitabidus. The sequence continues at coordinate 94,990 of NZ_BCYP01000026.1, read as the reverse complement.
GTCACCGTAGAGCAGCAGATCCAGGTCGAGCGTGCGAGGCGCGTTCCGATAGGGGCGTTCGCGGCCGTGGCGCGCCTCGATGGCCTGCAGGGCCGCGAGCAGCGTCAGCGGCGGCAGGTCCGTGCGCACGCGGGCGACCGCGTTCAGGTAGTCGGGGCCGTCGCTGTCGACCGGCGCGCTGCGCCAGGCCGAGGACACCCCATCGATCTGGACACCCCTCACGTCGGCGAGATCGGCCAGGGCCGTCTCCAGCGTGCGCCGCAGGTCGCCGAGGTTGGCGCCCAGGCCGACGTAGGCCGTGATCATGCGTCGCCGCCGGCGCCTTCCGCGGGCGCTCCGGCGCCGCCCGCCGCCTTGGGCTTGCGACGGCGACGGCGCTTCTTGGCGGGGCTGGGCGCGCCCTCCCCGTCCGCGTCGCCGGCCTCGCCCGAGTCGGACTCGAACGGGATCGCGGCGGCCGACTCCCCGGCCACCTGCGTGCTGACGGCGCCACGCGGCACCGAGTGCACGCGGCCGCCACCGGCCTTGGGCTTGCTGCGCGGGCCGCCCTGACGCTGCGTCTCGCGCGCCTGGTCGAGCAGCGCGCGGCGGTCGTCCTCGCTGCCCAGCGCGAAGTCCTCCCACCAGTCGGCCAGCGCCGGATCGATCTCGCCCGCCTCGGCGCGCAGCGCCAGGAAGTCGAAGCCGGCGCGATAGCGCGGCTGCTCGATCAGGCGGTGCGGGCCGCTGCCGGTGCGGCGCTCGAAGCGCGGCTGCATCATCCAGATCTCGCGCATGTCGGCGGCCAGCTTGCCGCGGCCCGAGATGTCGCCCACGCGGGCGTCGAAGACCAGGTCGATGGCCTGCTGCAGCGCGGGCACCGGCCCCTCGCCGCCGTCCATCAGGCGCTTCCAGCGTTGCTGGACCTCGCCCCACAGCATGCTGGCCAGCATGAAACTGGGCGCCACCGAGCGGCCTTCGGCCACGCGGCGGTCGGTGTCCTCCAGCGCCAGTCGGACGAACTTGCCATGCACGTTCTCCGGGAGCTTGCCTTCCTTGTCCAGGACCGCGTCCAGGATGGGGAAGACGCCGCGCGCCAGGCCCTGCTTGCGCAGCTCGTCGATGCTCGCCAGCGAGTGACCGGTCTGCAGCAGCTTGATCATCTCGTCGAACATGCGCGACAGCGGCACGTTGGCCAGCAGCGGCGCCATCGCGGCGATCGGGGCGCGGGTCTTGGGCTCGATGGTGAAGCCCAGCTTGGCGGCGAAACGCACCGCGCGCAGGATGCGGACCGGATCCTCGCGGTAGCGGGTCTCCGGGTCGCCGATCATGCGCAGCACCTTCTTGCGCGCGTCGGCCAGACCGCCGTGGTAGTCCACGACCATCTGCTTCTGCGGGTCGTAGTACATCGCGTTGACGGTGAAGTCGCGGCGCGCCGCGTCCTCGATCTGCGGACCCCAGACGTTGTCGCGCAGCACGCGGCCCGAGGCGTCGACCACGTGGGACTTGCCTTCCAGCGCCCCCTTGGACGTCTTCTCGTTGCCCTGCACCTGCTCGGCGTCGTCCTCCTTGAGCAGCGCCCGGAAGGTCGAGACCTCGATGACTTCATGCTCCCGGCCGCGGCCGTAGACCACGTGCACGATGCGGAAGCGTCGGCCGATGATGAAGGCACGCCGGAACTGGTTCTTGACCTGCTCGGGCGTGGCGTCGGTGGCCACGTCGAAGTCCTTGGGGCGACGGCTCAGCAGCAGGTCGCGCACGGCGCCGCCCACGATGTAGGCCTCGAAGCCGGCATCGGTCAGCCCCTTGACGACCTTGACGCCACGTTCGTCGAGCAACTCCGGATCGATCCGGTGCTCCTCGACGGAGACCTCGACGCGCTTGCCCAGCGGCGTGGCGATGGCCCCGTCCGGCTTGCCCAACAGCTTGTTGATCAGTTTCTTAATCATTCGAAGAGCTTCAAAATCGGCCAGCCGCGATCGCGCGCCAGCGTTTCCAGCGCCGCCGTCGGATTGGTCGCGACGGGGTGGCTGACCTGCTCCAGCAGCGGCAGGTCGTTCATCGAGTCGCTGTAGAAATGCACGCGCTCGAAATCCTCCCAGCGCCGGCCCTGCCCGGCCAGCCAGTCCCGCACCCGCACGATCTTGCCGGCCTGGAACGAAGGGACGCCGCGCACGCGGCCGGTGTAGCGGCCCGCGTCGTCCTTCTCCAGTTGCACGGCGATCAGGTGATCGATACCGAAGGCCTTGGCGATGGGTTCGGTGACGAATTCGTTGGTCGCCGTCACCACCGCCACCAGGTCGCCCGCCTCCACATGGCGGCGCACCAGCGCGCGCGCATTGTCGCGCAACATGGGTCCGACGATGCGCTCCATGAAGGTGGCCCGGGCCGCCTCGGCCTCGGCCGGGGGCTTAGCGCGCCACACCGAGGTGGCGAACTCGACATATTCGTCCAGGTTGAGGTCGCCACGCTGGTACTGGGCGTAGAACTCGTCGTTGCGGGCGGACCAGACGCCGGCATCCGCCCAGCCGATCTCGACCATGTAGGCGCCGAAGGCGTGGTCGGAGTCCTGCGGGATCAGCGTGCCGTCGAGGTCGAACAGGGTCAGGTCCACGTCGCGAGTCCTTGAAGAGTCTGGAAGAAGGAAGGGGGCTTGGGCGACGTCACGGCGCGCGAAGCGCGAGGGGGTCGGGACGTCGAGGGCATGGTCGGGCGGCGCGGTTCAGGCGGTGACCTGGTCGGCCAGCATCTGCCGCAGCAGCGGCACGGTGACGGCGCGCTTGCTGGCCAGGGCGAACTCGTCCAGGCCATCCAGCAGCTTCATCAGGTGTTTGAGGTCGCGCTCGTAGCGGGTGAGCAGATAGTCCATCACGTCGTCGCTCAGGGCGATGCCGCGGCGGTCGGCCTCGCGGCGCAGCACGGCGCGGACCTCGAACTCGGAGAGCGGCTGCAGCGCGAAGGTCGGTCCCCAGCCGAGCCGGGTGCGCAGGTCCTCGCGCAGGGCCAGGTCGACGGGCGGCGCGGTGCCGGTGGAGACCACCGCCAGGCCCAGCGTGGCGGCCTCGACGAACAGCGCGAAGGCGGCGTGCTGCTGGCCGGCGTCGAAGCGCTGGCAGTCGTCCAGCAGCAGCAGGCTGGGGTGGGTGGGCAACTCCCAGGGGAGCGGGGTGTCGGCGTCGTACCAGCCGACCTGCGCGCCGGCGGCCTGCCAGTGCTGGGCGAGCGCCCGCAGCACATGCGTCTTGCCAGTGCCGGGCGCGCCCCACAGGAACACCGGCGGCGAGCCCGCGCCCAGCCCGATGATGTGCGTCAGGGCCGCGACGTTGGCGCCGGTGAGGAGCGTGTCAAAGGTGAAGTCGGGCTCGGGCCCGAGCGACAGGGGAATTTGCTTCAAACGACCAAGCCTTGGATGGGGAACGAGGCCCCTCGGAGACGCGAGATTCTAGTCGCCCCGAAATCGGTCAATGAAGCGTCGCGGGACCTTCTCCGTCTCTGATCTGCTGGAGCCACTGGTCCAGCTCCACCCGCTCGACCCGGTCGTCGGGCAGCAGGGCCACCAGCTTGCGTTGCACGGCCAGCAGCCGCGGCAGGTCCTGGGCTTCGAGATGGATCTGCTTGAGGTTGCGCAACATGCGCGCCAGGATCTGCCGCGAGGAGGCCGTCCCCAGGAAGGTGTCCAGCGGCATGGGCTCGTCCGGCGCCAGGCCCGCCCGGTCGCGCCAGGGGCTGAGGAACTCGTCCAGCTCCCCGCGCCCCAGCGAGCGCCCGCTGAAGGGATCCAGCACGACTTCGCCCTGCGGCAAGCGCAGCTTCATCAGAAAGTGACCCGGGAAGCTCACGCCCTTGACCCGCAGGCCGACGTGCGAGGCCAGCTCCATGTAGATGATGGCCAGCGTGATCGGGATGCCGCGGCGCGTGGCCAGCACCTGGTGCAGGTAGCTGTTGCCGACGGCGTAGTAGTCGTTGACGTTGCCGGCGAAGCCGAGTTCGCCGTGGAAGTACTGGTTGAGCATGCGCAGCCGATGGCTGGGCGGGGCGTCGGCGGGAAGCCGCTGGCGCAGGCGCTCGCCCATCCGGTCCAGTTCCGCCATCACCTGCTGCACGTCCAGGCGGGGCACGTCGTCCAACGCGAGCGCGGTGGCGGCCTCGGCCAGGTTCAGCGTGTCGTCGTCGGCGACCAACGTCGAGAAATAGTCCAGTGCCGTCGGCACCGACCACTGCAGGGGCGAAGTCATGCGCCCGAGTCTACGCCCGCGATGCCCACCCCCGATGCGACCGCCCTCACCCGCGTCGGGCGAACTGGCGCAGCTTCACCCCCAGCAGCAGCAGCACCGCGAAATAGAGCAGCGCCGAGCCGCCGAGACTCAGCGCCATCCAGCCCGCGCGCTCGAGTTCGAAGTGAAAGCCCTTGCCGGCCGTCCAGGGGAAGTAGCCCGCCAGCCACCACTGCAGCGCGCCCATGGCGGCGCTGGCGATCACGATGCGCAGCAGGAACAGCGACCAGCCGGCCTCGGGCGTGTAGCTGCCCAGCTTGCGCAGACCGCGCAGCAGCAGGAAGGCGTTGACCATCGCGCCCAGGCCGATCGACAGCGAGAGCCCGGCCACGCCGACCTTCAGACCGAAGACGAAGAAGGCATTGAAGAGCTGCGTCAGGATCAGCACGCCCACCGCGATGCGCACCGGGGTGCGCATGTCCTGGCGCGCGTAGAAGCCGGGCGCCAGCACCTTGATCGACACCAGCCCCATCAGGCCCAGGCCGTAGCCCATGACCGCGTGGGCGGTGTGGGCCACGTCCTCGGGCTTGAAGGCGCCCCGCTGATAGAGCACCGCCACCAGCGGATCGGCGAAGACCAGCAGCGCCACGGCGCAGGGCAACGCCAGCAGCAGGGTCAGGCGCAAGCCCCAGTCGAGCAGGCCCGAGTACTTCGCGGCGTCGCCATGAGCCGTGCTGGCCGCCAGCTGCGGGGTCAGGACCACGCCCAACGCCACGCCCAGCAGCGCGATCGGGAACTCCATCAACCGGTCCGCATAGGTCAGCCAGGAGGCGGCACCCTCGCCCACCGAGATCGCGATCTGCGTGTTGATCAGCAGCGACAGCTGAGCCACGCCCACGCCCAGCAGCGCCGGACCCATCTTGCGCAGCACCTGCCGCACCCCCTCGTCCGCGCAGGCGCGGCGCAGGCCGGAGAAACTCATCGAGAAGCGCGGCATCAGGCCGATCTTCAGCAGCGCCGGCACCTGCACGGCCAGTTGCAGGATGCCGCCGATCATGACGCCGATGGCCAGCGAGTAGATGGGCTCGTAACCCAGACGCGCCAGCACCGGCACCAGGCCGTAGCCGGCGGCGATCGAGGCGACGTTCAGGAGCACCGGGGTCACCGCGGGCACGATGAAGCGCTTCCAGGTATTGAGGATGCCGGCCGACAGCGCCACCAGCGACATGAAGCCGATGTACGGGAACATCCAGCGGGTCATCACCACGGCGGCGCCATGGGTGTCGGCCGCCAGCCCGGCGCCCAGCATCCACACCAGCACCGGCGCGCCGATCACGCCAAGCACGCAGGTCGCCAGCAGCGCCCACAGCAGCACGGTCGCCACGGCGTCGATCAGGTGGCGGGTGGCCTCGTCGCCGTCGCGGGCCCGGGCGGCCGCCAGCGAGGGCACGAAGGCCTGGGAGAACGCGCCCTCCGCGAACAGCCGCCGCAACATGTTGGGAATGCGGAACGCCACGTTGTAGGCGTCGGTCATCCCGCTGGCGCCGAACAGGCCGGCGATCATCTGCTCCCGGACCAGCCCCGTGATGCGGGACAACAGCGTGAACACCGAAACGACGGAGGCGGTACGCAGCAGATTCATGCGGGGAAATTCTTGTGGGCGGGCCGGGGGCGGTCGCGCATTATGGAGCCCCGAAATCGCTCAACTTGGATATTCGCCGCGCGCCTGCTATACTCGCCGTCTTTGCACCAACTGGATTCAGAACACAATGGCAAGCTCTTCCAAAGCCAAGAAGAAAACCGTGCGTCTGGCCTCGGGCCGCAAGCGCGCACGTCAAGACGTCAAGCTGAACGCCGCCAACTCGGCACTGCGTTCGAAGTTCCGCACGGTCATCAAGAACGTGCAAAAGGCGATCGTCACGGGTGACAAGGCCAAGGCCGCCGACCTGTTCAAGACCGCCCAGCCAGTCATCGACTCCGTCGCCGACAAGGGCATCTTCCACAAGAACAAGGCTGCTCGTCACAAGAGCCGCCTGTCCGCCAAGATCAAGGCGCTGGCCGCCTGACAACCAAACCAGCTCTGGTGCAAGAAAAGGCCCGCCTCAGGCGGGCTTTTTCATTTCAGCCCTTCGCTCTCAGAGCGGCATCGGAGCGGTGACCTGGCCGACGACTTCGCGCACGTGGAGCCAGTCGGCGACATTGCGCGCGACCCACTCCCCGTCGTCCAACGGCAGATCATGCCCGGCCCGGGCATGCAGCCGCAGCGGCGCCCCCCAGGCGCGGCTGATGGCCTGCGAGCAGCGCCAATCCACCAACGCATCTCCCTGGCTGCACAGCAGCAGCATCGGCGGCTCCGGCTTGGCGACGCTGGCCCGGTAGCGGGCGGCCGCCAGCAGCTGACGCAGCGCATTGCGCTTGCGCACCGGATGCCGGCGCTGGATGGAGACCCAATCCTCGATCACCCGATCCGGCTGCTGCTGCAGCCGAGTCGTCATCGACAGCACCTTGGCCTCGCGCTGGCGCAGGCTCAGGCGCGTCAGGCTGAGCATCAGCAGCGACCAGTAATTCGATGGCCGCAGGCGGCGGAAGAACGCGCTGAACGGCCGCAGGCTGGTATTGATCAGCACGATGGCGGTCAATTCCTCCGGATACTGGGCCGCCCACTCGCTCGCGACCATCGCGCCCAGCGACATCGCCAGCAACTGGTACGGCGGCGGCACGCCGCGGCGCCGGAGCTCGGCGCGGCAATCCTCCATCATGTCCTCGACATGCGTCGGACTGCTCTGGCGATGCTTGTCGCCGTTGCCCGGCAGGTCCAGCAGCTCGAGCTGCGCCTGCGGCTGCTGAATGCGCAGCGCCCGCAGCAGCCGCGCGGGGAAGTCGCCCCAATGGGCACTCTCGCGCGTCAGTCCGCGCAGCAACACCCAGGTCTGACTACCCTGCCCCTCCATCAATCCCTCCTGCGGTACCACCTGATGAGCGCCTGCTCGCCATGATCCAGCCGCGACTCCGGCCCCGGCATCCATCGGGACGCGCCCTGCGCGGCGCGCGTCATGAAGTCCAGCCAGGCCATGTGACGACGCAACACGCGCCGCTGGCGATGTTCGATCAACGGGTTGAACATCCCGTGCCGGGAGAGTAGCTGGCGCGGATTTTTCTTCACCCACAGCCATGACCCCATTTCGAGCGTCATCGGCAGGAAGACCCCACGATCGAGGGTGATGGACTCGTCGTACAGGTGGTCCCACAGGTCCCCATGGGTCAGGTAATGCCGGCTCTGCGGCTCCATGATGTAGGGATGCGGCGACAAGCCCTGGTCGAGGACCTCGCACAGCGCATGGACCTCGGCCAGGTGCCGCATCGGCCGGCGGCTGCGGGCATAGGGGAACCAGATGCGATCGTGCAGACCGAAGCCGGAATGGCAGTCGATCGTCATCGCGACCGGACGCCCGAGCAGCTCCTCGCGCACCAGACGGCAGAGCGCATCGCTTTCCGGCTGCATCGGCGCGCCGATCGCGCCGCGATACCACGGCAGGCGGCGCGATAGGCGCTGGCCGCCGACAAGAAAGGGCACCGGATGCTCCGCGTCCTGCGGCGCGTTGCGCATCAGGTCAACGCCCTGCGGATTCGCGCGCGATCCTGTCAGCACGCCGCCCGGATTCACCACCGGCAGGAAGACGAGCCGCAGCGACTCGAGCTGCTGATGCAGGCTCAGATCCCAACGCAGGCGCCGCACCAGGCTGCCGAGGTAGGCCAGCACCACCTGCGCGCCGATACGTTCCAGGCCATGCACACCGCCGATGAAGCCCAGGCCCGGCACGGCGGGATCGGGGTTGCCCATCGTCACCGCGACCACCGGCAGCTCGCCGCCCGCCACGCTCACACGGGCCAGTTCGCGCGCGCGGACCATCGCGCCGCCCTGATCGATCAGGCGCCAGAGTTCCTGCAGTTCCGGCAGGGCGGGCGCGACGACGGGTGCCGCGTCAGCGGTGAAGACGGCCATGTCCTTGGCCTTGCCAGGATGACGGAGCGAACCCGCAAGGCTAGACGTGGACGTGCGCGACGGCGATGGCCCGTTCGGGCCAGACCCTCACCCCGACCCTCTCCCGCAAGCGGGCGAGGGGGCGTCGATGGGTGGGCAGCGCGGATGGCGCGGATGGCGCGGATGGCGCGGATGGCGCGGATGGCGCGGGGAGCGCGGATGGCGCGGGGAGCGCGGATGGCGCGGGGAGCGCCGAGTCAGTCGAGCGCCGGGGCGCTCAGACGGCCGGACCGGGCTTGGGGCCGGTGCCGCCCTCGGGCAGCAGGCAGGCGTCGACGACGGTGAGCTTGTTGTCCCGGGCGAAGTTCATGACGAAGTCCCAGGCCATGGGTTCGACGGACTTCAGCGCCTCGTTGACGATGACGCACTTGACGCCGTTGACCACACGCGGGACGCAGTAGGGGCTGTAGCCCAGGTAGGCGTCGCGGCCGCTGCGGGTGCCGCCGGGGCGGAAACAGGACATGGCCCCTGCCAGACGTTCGGCCCAGTCGCTCGGGCGGAAGGTGCGGCCATCCGTGGTGATCCCCTGGATGAACACTTCTCGCGGCTTGGGCTGCTCAGTCATTGGCAAATCGGCGATCTCACGCGTCCCGGCAAAACCGCTATTGTGCCTCGGATGTGTTGCGCCGCAGCACACGCGGGCTTCTCCTCGCCCGCTGGTAAGCGTGGCTGGCGACCCTGTCCAGGAGGAATCTCCTCACGTTCCGGGGTCGACCCGTAGAATCGTCCGCTCATGTCGACCAGGCGCCCACCCCAGTGAGGCACGCCGTTCGCCGACTGGAGTTTTCCGACGCGGCCCGCGCCGCATTTCCCCCACCCCCTCCTCGACTCTGGAGACTTGATGAACGCCCCGGACTCCTCGTTCGCCGCCCCGACCGATCCCCATGTGATGCAGACCTATGGTCGCCTCCCCTTCGCGCTGTCGCACGGCGAAGGCCTCACGGTGTGGGACACGGCCGGCCGACGATACCTGGACGCGCTGTCGGGGATCGCCGTCAACACGCTGGGGCACAACCACCCCCGGCTGGTCGCGGCGCTGCGGGACCAGGTGGGCAAGCTGATCCACACCAGCAACTACTACCACGTCCCGCTGCAGGAGACGCTGGCGGCCAAGCTCTGCGAGCTCTCCGGCCTGACCAACGCCTTCTTCTGCAACTCCGGCCTGGAAGCGAACGAGGCGGCGCTCAAGATCGCGCGCAAGTTCGGTCATGACCGCGGCAACGACAACCCCGCCGTGATCGTGTTCGAGAAGGCCTTCCACGGACGTTCGATCGCCACGCTGTCGGCCACCGGCAATCCCAAGGTGCAGGCCGGCTTCGGTCCGCTGGTGCCGGGCTTCGTCCGCGTTCCGCTGAACGACGTGGCCGCGATCGAGCAGGCCATCGCGCAGAACCCCAACATCACCGCGATCTTCCTGGAGACCATCCAGGGCGAAGGCGGCATCAACCCGGCGCACATGGACTTCCTGAAGTCACTGCGCCGCCTGTGCGACCAGCACGACCTGCTGCTGATGCTGGACGAGGTCCAGTGCGGCATCGGCCGGACCGGCAAGTGGTTCGCGCATCAGTGGGCCGGCATCGTCCCCGACGTGATGCCGCTGGCCAAGGGCCTGGGCTCGGGCGTGCCCATCGGCGCCGTGGTCTGCGGTCCGCGCGCGGCCAAGGTGCTGGGCGCCGGCAACCACGGCACGACCTTCGGCGGCAATCCGCTGGCCATGCGCGCCGGCGTCGAGACGCTGTCGGTCATGGAGGACGACGGCCTGCTGGCCAACGCCACGAAGGTCGGCGCGGAGCTGAAGGCGGCGCTGGAGCAAGGCCTGGCCGGCGTGCCCGGTTTCGTCGAGGTGCGCGGCTACGGCCTGATGATCGGCATCCAGCTGGACCGCCCCTGCGGCGTGCTGCTGGGCCAGGCGGCGGAAGCCGGCCTGCTGATCAGCGTGACGGCGGACTCCGTGGTGCGCCTGCTGCCCGCGCTGATCGTCAGCAGCGCCGAGGCCGCGGAGATCGCCGCGCGCCTGCTGCCGCTGATCAAGGCCTTCCTGGCCGCGCCCGCGCCATGAAGCCGGGAGACAGCCTGATGCGCCACTATCTGCAGTTCAAGGACCTGCGCGCCGAGGAGTACGCCCATCTCTTCGAACGCGCCTCGACCATCAAGCGTCGCTTCAAGAACTACGAGAAGTACCAGCCGCTGCAGGACCGCACGCTGGCGATGATCTTCGAGAAGGCCTCCACGCGCACGCGAGTGAGCTTCGAGGCGGGCATGTACCAGATGGGCGGCTCGGTGGTGCACCTGACCACCGGCGACAGCCAGCTGGGCCGCGCCGAGCCCATCGAGGACAGCGCCCGCGTGATCAGCCGCATGGTCGACATCGTGATGATCCGCACCTACGAGCAGACCAAGCTGGAGCGCTTCGCGGCGCACTCGCGGGTCCCGGTGATCAACGGCCTGACCAACGAGTACCACCCGTGCCAGATCCTGGCGGACCTGTTCACCTTCATCGAGCAGCGCGGCATGGACCGACGCGGCGCGATCGACATGGACTGCCTGAAGGGTCGCGTGGTGGCCTGGGTCGGTGACGGCAACAACATGGCCAACACCTGGCTGCAGGCGGCGGAGATCCTGGGCTTCACGGTGCACGTGAGCACGCCCAGCGGCTACGAGATCGACCCGGCCGTGGCGGGCATCAAGAACACCGCCTGCTACAAGGTCTTCGCCGATCCGAAGGAAGCCTGCCGCGACGCGGACCTGGTGACGACGGACGTGTGGACCAGCATGGGCTACGAGGCCGAGAACGAGGCGCGCCGCGCCGCGTTCGCGGACTGGTGCGTCGATGCGGACATGATGGCCGTGGCCAAGCCGGATGCGCTGTTCATGCACTGCCTGCCGGCGCACCGCGGCGAGGAAGTCGCGGCCGAGGTCATCGACGGCCCGCAGTCGGTGGTCTGGGACGAGGCCGAGAACCGCATGCACGTGCAGAAGGCGCTGATGGAGTACCTGCTGCTGGGCCGCATCGGCTGACCGCCCCGCCCTCGCGGGGCCGTGCCCCGCGACCAGCTCCAGGCCCGCCTCGCGCGGGCCTTCTTCATGGGCCCGCGGATCTTCGGAACGCGCACCACCGGGACCGCGCCGGCCTCGCTACTTCAGCGTGACCAGCGGCTTCATGCCCTCTTCGTAGGTCCCGGCCGGGTAGTGCTTCTGCACCGTCTTCCACACGGCGCCCGAGCGCACGTTGCGCTCCAGCGCGTCGGTGAGGACCTCCCGGTCCTTCGGAGACAGGTGGCGTGACAGGTAGACGCCGCTGTCGCTCCAGCCCAGCTCCGCCATCGATTCGAAGCGCAGGCGTTCCAGCAGGCCCTTGGCCTTGGAGTCCTGCTGCAGCGTCCCCGTGAAGATGGACGGCGCCATCACCGTCACGTCGGCGAGGCTGCGCTCCAGCGCGCGCGCCACCGACAGCGTGTCCGCCTCCAGCACCAACCGCTTCTGATCGCGCAGCGTCTGCAGCAGGCGCTGGTAGGACTCGCCGTAGTCGAAGCCCCGGACCACCGCGACGCGCAGCTCGCGGCGCTCGGCCAGGTCCGCCAGGCTCTCCAGCGGCGCCCGGTCCGACGCCAGCGAGATCAGCATCGGACGCACCCGCACCATGGGAATGAAGTCGCCCCGCGCGTCGCGGGCCGAGGTGCGTGTCGCCGGCACCAGCAGGTCGGCGCCGCCGCTGTTGAACATCGCCTCCAGCCGCGCCCGCGGCACGACCACGAATTCGAAGCGGCAGCCCGTCTCCGCGCTGACCTTGTTCAGCACGTCGGGGTACACGCCCGCGACCTCGCCGCCCGAGGAGATCACGCTCAGCCCGATGGGCGCCACCGGCACCCGCATCGCCCGCGTGCAATCCGCCCAGGCGGGGGACCCCATCAGGGCCAGCACGAGCCCCAGAAAGAGCGGCCGCCGCCCACCCCGCGACCTCCCGCCGCGTCCCCCAGGCGCCTCGTGTCGTCCCGATCCCGATCGATGCATCTTGTTGTCTCCCGTGCCGGGCGCCGTCGGCGTCCCACGTCAGACGGCCAGATTAGCAAACACCCGGGGTGCCGTTCCTCATGATTCCCCTCTCCCCGCCCATCTGGAGGTCACTCCCCGCCCATGCGGGGGAGGATCGAGGGTTCCCCCGCAGCGCGGATCAGCGACGCGTCAGCCGCCCGTGGCATGCTTGCCGGCACATGAAAACCGCATTGATCTCCGACCTGCATGCCAACCGTCAGGCGTTCGAGGCCGTCCTCGAGCACGCCCGGCAGCAGGGCGCCCGGCACTACGCGCTGCTGGGCGACTACGTCGGCTACGGCAGCGACCCGGGCTGGGTGGTCGACCGCGTCCGCGAGCTCCGCGCGGAGGGCGCCATCGTCGTCGCCGGCAATCACGACCTGGGCGTCGCGAACGGCCCTCGCCCCGGCATGAACGAGGACGCGCGGGCCGCCATCGAGTGGACGCGCGCGCGGCTGGACGCGGAGCAGCTGCGCTTCCTCGCGACGCTGCCGATGTCCGATGAACAGGACGATTGCCTCTACGTGCACGCCAACGCCTTCGACCCCTCGGGCTTCGCCTACGTGCAGGGCCGGCTGGAGGCGATGCGCAGCCTGCATGCGACCGAGTGCCGCTACACCTTCTGCGGCCACATGCACGAGCCCATGCTCTATCACCTGTCGGGCACCGGCAAGGCGGGCGACTTCAAGCCCCAGCCCGGCATGCCCATCCCGCTGCTGCCCAATCGCCAGTGGCTGGTCATCCCCGGCGCCTGCGGCCAGCCGCGCGACGGCAACCCGGCCGCCGCCTATGCGCTGTTCGACCACGACAGCGAGGAACTGACCTTCCAGCGCGTTCCCTACGATGTCGACGCCGCCGCGGCCGGCCTGCGCGCCGCGCCGGGCCTCCCGACGGATCTGGCCGAGCGCCTCGCGCAGCGGCTGCTCGCCGGCCGCTGAAGCGATGAACGACACGTCCCCGCCGCCTTCTCCATCGTCCGCGCCCCCAACGGCGTCCCCGACTCCCGTCACCACGCCGCTGCAGCCCGGCCAGGTGCTGGACGGCTTCGTGCTGGAGGCGCGGCTGCACCAGGGCGGCATGGCCAACCTCTGGCAGGTGCGCCGCGAGCAGCCCCTGCCCGGCGAGGATTTCCCGCTGATCATGAAGGTCCCCCGCATCAAGGGCGGCGAGGACCCGGCCAGCATCGTCGGCTTCGAGGTCGAGCAGATGATCATGCCGGCGCTCAAGGGGCCGCATGTGCCGCGCTTCGTCGCGCGCGGCGACTGGCGGCGCCAGGCCTACATCGTGATGGAGCGCATCGAGGGCGACACCCTGCGCCCGCGTCTGGACCAGGCCCCGCTGCCGCTGGTCGAGGTCGTGGAGCTGGGCATCCAGATCGCGCATGCGCTGACCGACCTGCACCGCCAGCACCTGGTGCACCTGGACATCAAGCCCAGCAACATCCTGCTGCGCCCCGGCGGCGGCGTGGTGCTCGTGGACTTCGGGCTCTCCCGCCACGACTTCCTGCCCGACCTGCTGGAGGAGGAGTTCTCGCTGCCCATGGGCACCGGCCCCTACATGTCGCCGGAGCAGGTGCAGTTCATCCGCAACGACCCGCGCAGCGACCTCTTCGCGCTGGGCGTGATGCTCTACCACCTGTCCACCGGGGAACGCCCCTTCGGCCAGCCCGCCTCGGTACGGCAGCTGCGGCGCCGGCTCTACGTCGACCCGATCCCGCCCCGCGCCATCCGGCCCGAGCTGCCGCCCTGGTTCCAGGAGATCGTGCTGCACTGCCTGGAGGTGCATGCGGAGCGCCGCTACCAGAGCGCCGCGCAGCTCGCGCTGGACCTGCAGCGACCCGACGCCGTGCCGCTGACCGCGCGCGCCCACAAGCTGCAGCGCAGCGGCCTGGTGCGGCGCTTCAAGCGCTGGTTCCTGGCCATGGGCGAGGAACCGCGGCCGCCCGCCTCGGTCGGCGCGCAGGTGGCGCGCAGCCCGGTGATCATGGCCGCCGTCGACGTGCAGGGCGCGACGCCCGCGCTGCTCGAGGAACTGCGCGAGGTCGTGCGCCGCCTGATGCAGACCGAGCCCGGCGCGCGCCTGGCCTGCGTCGGTGTGATGAAGACCAACCGCATCGGCATGGACGAGCTGACCGACGCGCAGGGCCGCAGCCACCATGTGCAGCAGCTGATCGCGCTGAAGAACTGGGCGCATCCGATGACGCGCGAGCTCGCGCTGGAGGACGGCCGGCTGACCTTCCATGTCCTGGAGGCGCCGGACGCCGCGGACGCGCTGATCGAGTTCGCCGCCAAGACCGGCGTGGACCACGTCGTCATGGGCGCGCGGGCGAGCTCGGCGCTGCGGCGCTACCTGGGCAGCGTGTCGGCCCAGGTCGTGACGCAGTGCGCCTGCACCGTGACCGTGGTGCGCGAACCCGCCCTGCCCGACGCGCCGGGCGGCGATGATGCGCTGATCAGCCCCTCGGCCTCCAACTGATGACTGCCGCCCAAGACAATCCCTGCACCCGCTGCGGCGCCTGCTGCGCCAGCTTCCGCGTCGACTTCGCCCGCCAGGAGCTGCTCAGCGAGGGCGGCAGCGTGCCCGACGGCCTGACGGTGGAGGTGACGGACTCGACCTGCCGGATGCGCGGCACCGACCATGCGCGGCCGCGCTGCGCGGCGCTGCAGGGACAGATCGGCGAGCGCGCCGGCTGCGGCATCTACGAGTGGCGCCCCTCCCCGTGTCGCGAGTTCGGCATGCGCGCCCCGCTGGGCCTGGGCGACGAGGCCTGCAACCGCGCCCGCGCTCGCCACGGGCTGGCGCCGCTCTGACGGCCGATCCTTCGACGATCGGCGCACTTCCTCGCAAGACCTCGATCACCGATCACAGGCCGGCGATCGCCAGATCGCCGCCACCGCTCCACACACACGGCTCCGGCCCGCTGCCCGTGTCGTCAGGCACGCGAGGAACGCCAGACGCGTTCAGCGCTCAGGGCGAGTAGCTCTTGCTGCCCCGCAGCGGCATCTTGGCCTTCAACGAGTCGAGCTTGGCGGTGTAGAGCTGCCGCTGCTTGTTGGTGGTGCTGTACTCCTGCGCCATCGCGAGCTCCTTGCGCACGGCGTCCCAGTCGCCCAGGCCGACGTTGGCCATCGCCATCCAGAAATGGAACTCGTGGTAGTAGGCCGAACGCGAGATCTCCTTGGCGAAGAAGTCGCGCGCGGCGGCGTAGTGACCGGCCTTCATCTCGGCCACGCCCAGGTCGAAGAACTTGAACGGCGGATAGGGCTGGAGCTGCGCCAGCTTGTCCTCGACCTGCTTGGCATCGGCGAGCTGCCCGGTCGAGCGCAGCAGCGAGGCGAGGTTGGACATCGCCTGCGTGTTGGCGGGCTCGCGCTGCAGCACGCCGCGGAAGGCGGTCTCGGCCAGCGCCGGATGGCCGTGCCGCCGGTAGATCACGCCCAGCGTGTTCAGCGAGGTCAGCAGCCGCGGGTCGTGCAGCCAGGCCGCCCGCGCCCACCAGTAGGCGCGGTCCAGCTGCGACTGCGACATCAGCTCGGCGGCGCGGTTGTTCAGGTACATCGCGACGATGGTGCGCTCGTCCAGCGTGATGGCCCGCTGCGCGCGGATCTTGGCGCCGGGCAGGAAGTCCACCACCAGCGAGGGCTCCTCGTCGGTGACGACGCGGAAGGCGTTGGGCCGCCGGCCCAGCGCGATGTTGACGTGGCCCGAGACCACCTGCAGGTCGCCGACGCGGCTCCACTGCTCCTCCTCGTAGATCTGCCGGAAGAGCACCGGCACGCCGATCTCGCGCGCGAAGACCGCGGTCATCATCGCCAGCGACAGGCAGTTGCCCGATCGCGCGTCGAAGGCCTCGGCGGCGGTGCGGGTCTCCTCGGCGTCGTACTCCAGCTGCAGGTCGCCCTTGGTGTAGAGCGCCTCCAGCAGCAGGTTGCGGGCGTCGCGCAGCTCGAAGGCGCCGAGGCCGGAGAGGCGCGGCACCTTGGTGTGGATGAACTCGCGCATCTGGGGCGTGATCGCCATCACCTCCTCGGGATCGATGCGGTCGGTGGTCGGCGCGAAGAGCTCGTCATGGACCAGCACGACCTGGTCGGTGCGCGCGGTCGGCGGGGTCGAGCAGGCGCTCAGCGCCATCACGGCGACCGCCGCCACCCCCAGCGCCGCGACGCGACCTCCCGACAGGACCTGCGCCAGCCGTCGCCTCAGGCTGCGGGGATCTCGTCCCCGAAGGGACCGCGGGGTGAGCGTCCTGGCCGACGCGACGAGGGGGGAAGCATCCATGACCATCTCCGATGCGGCCTCTGACAGGGCCGCTGGGAAAGGATGCTAGCCCTCCCGCGCGCTGTGCGCACGCCCGTGCGACGGACACGGCTTTCGCGGGCGCGAACCCGGTCACGCCCCGGTCGCCGCCCCACCCGATCGCGGGGCCTCGGCACCGGCGCCGAGCGCGCCTCCCGGGCTCAGCGCGCCACGACGAACACGGTCACGCTGCGCGCCGGCACCTGGACGCGGCCGCTCGCGCGGTCAAGCGTCGACGACTGCCGGACCCGCTGGTCGGCGGCTCCCGCCGCGCGCTGGACCGGATGCAGGCGCCAGGCGAAGCCGGCCTCCTCGGGCAGCGTCAGCGTTGCCGGCGCGGCGCCGGCATTGATCACGTAGAGCAGCCGGTCGAAGACCGCATCGGCGCGGCCCCGTCCGTCCAGTCGGCCGACGATCACCCCGGCCTGCTGCCCCGGTCCGGTGTTGTGGAAGACCAGACGACGCCGGATCTCCGCCGGGTCGGCCAGCCGCAACAGCGGCGTGCTGGCGCGCACGCGCAGCAGGTCCATGAAGGCGCGGCTGGTCCAGGCGATGGTGGCCGGGTCAGGCTTGGCCGGCAGCGCGAGGTAAGGCAGGAGCGGCGGCGCCTCCCCCTGGGGGCCGGACCGCTGTGCCGTCGGCGGCAGCCCGATGCCGAACCCGTTGTCCGTCATCGACCAGTCCAGCCGGTTGAACCCGTCGCCCGAGTCGTAGCTGTTCCCGTCCAGCGACTTGGAGCGCAGCAGCTCGCCGCCGGCATGGAAGTAGGCGATGCCCTGGCTCAGGGCATTCAGGCCCAGGGCGACGATCTGCGTGCGGGCGCGGTCCTCGACGCGGGTCGTGGCCGGCAGCTTCAGCACCAGCGCGTCGAACAGCGTCATGTTGTCGTGGTTCTCGACGTAGTTGACGACCTCCGCCGGCACCGAGGCGTAGCCGCCCGGCTGGCCGCCGTAGGGCAGCTGTTCGCCGGTGACGCGTCGGCCGTCGGCCGTCTCCAGCGGGTAGTCGCGCAAGGTGCCGGCCATCGCCAGCTTGAGCAGGTCCGACTGGCGCAGCAGCTCCTCGCGGCGCGCCGCGTCGGCGGGATCGGCCGGCACGATGAAACCCGGATGGCGGACCGCCTCCGCCGGGCCGTCGCCGGCCGCGCCGCCGCGCACCGCGTCGCGGCCGCGGTCGCTGAAGGTGCCGATGCCGGTGCCGTTCAGCGACAGCTGCGAGGCCTGCACGAAGCGCCGGCCGTCGGCGACCTCGCCGAAGTTCCAGCCCTCGCCGATCAACTGCACCTCGCGGCCCAGCTCGCGCTTGAGCCGCGCCTGCAGCTGCTCCATCACCGCGCGTGGCTGATGGCCCATCAGGTCGAAGCGGAAGGAGGCGATCTTGTACGCGCGCGCCCAGGTCACCACCGAGTCGACGAGCAGCTTGCCCATCATGCGGTGCTCGGTGGCCGTGTTGTCGCAGCAGGTGGAGGTCTCGACCTGGCCCGTCGCGCCCAGCCGCTGGTAGTAGCCGGGGACGATGCGGTCCAGCACCGACTGGGCCGCCTGGCCCGAGGTGCTGGTGTGGTTGTAGACCACGTCCATGCCCACGCGCAGCCCCGCCGCGTGCAGGCCCATCACCATCGATCGCAGCTCGCGCACGCGGACGGCGCCGTCGTTGGCGTCGCTCGCGTAGCTGCCCTCGGGCGCGGTGTAGTGGAAGGGGTCGTAGCCCCAGTTGAAGCAGTCCCGGGCCGCGCCCTCGCGCGCCGCCCGCGCGACCGCCTCGGGGCCGGCGCTCCGGGGCGGCATCGGCGGCGCCTGGCAAGCGCGCTCGGGGACCGAGGCGATGTCGAAGATCGGCAGCAGGTGCACGTCGGTCAGCCCGGCGCGCGACAGCTCGCGCAGATGGCGCATGCCTTGCGAGCGCTGCTGCGTGAAGGCCAGGTACTTGCCGCGCATCGCCGCGGGGACGCTCGTGTCGTCGCGGGAGAAGTCGCGCACGTGCAGCTCGTAGACCACCATGTCGGTGGGGGTCCTCACGCGGTCGGGGATGCGGCTCGCGTCCCAGCCGGCGGGCTTGAGGCGCGGCTCGTCCAGATCAGCGACGTAGCTGCGCGCAGAGTCGGCCGACAGGCTCACCGCATAGGGATCGGTGACCAGGTTGCGCACGCGGCCCAGGCCGGGGACGAAGACCTCGACCAGGTAGCGGTAGGAGTCGCCCGGGCGCACGCCGGGCGCGGTCGCGGACCAGATCCCGGTGCGGTCGTCGCGGGCCAGCGGGAGGCGCGCGCTCGCCGGCGCGTCGGGGCCGGGATAGGCGCAGAGCTCGACGCGATCGGCCGTCGGCGCCCAGAGCTTGAAGCTCGCGCGCTCGCCGCTGAGCGACACGCCCAGCGCGGGCTCGCTCTCGGCGGCGGCATAGAGCGCGTCGAGCGCGCGCGCGGACTGCGCGGCACTCCAGCGCCGCACGCGGCCCTGCGCGTCCTCGACGGCAAGCACGACCTGACCCCGATGCAGCGCCTGGGCATCGGCCATGTCGGGCGTGGACGCCGTGCCGGCGGAACCCGCCGCGGCGGGCGGCGGCGCGTCGGGCAGCGCGAACTGGACGTCGGTCTGGAGGTAGCGCGTCTGGTCGGCGATCTCGGTGGAGAGCGGCTCGGTCGATGGCGAGAGCGTGAGGCTGCGGTCCGCACCCGTGATGCGGCCGTCGGTCAGCGTCAGCACGCCGGCGGCGGAGCGATGCAGGCGCACGACCTCGCCCGGATGGAGCGTCAGGCCTGGCCAGAGAAGGCGGCGGGCATCGATCCACACCGGCTGAGGGAGACCGTCGGGCTTGGCGAAGGCGGGCGAGATCGGCGTGATCACCGTCGCCAGCGGGCCGGCGCAGGCGGCAGCCTCGTCCGGCGTACTGAGCGCGCTCCCACCCTCACCCCCGCCCTCTCCCGCCCCGCGGGAGAGGGAGTTCGTCGACGCGACCTGCCCCGCATTCGCGCCTCGCGAGACCTGACCAATTTGCGGAGCCTGACCGGCCTGAGCAGCCTGACCAATTTGCGGAGCCTGACCGGCTTGAGCCGCCTGACCAATTTGCGGAGCCTGACCGGCTTGAGCAGCCTGGCCGACTTGCGGAGCCTGGCTGCCTTGAGCGGCCTGACCGACTTGCGGGCCGAAGAGGCTCATCGCCGCGAGCAGCGGCAACAGGCGGTACGGGTGCGATCGCGATCCCATCGGGTCTCCATGTTCTTGTGTGCCGCTCACGGGTCTGGAACGGTCGACAAAGATGGTAGCAAAACTACATATCAGGGGTATCAGGACTTCCCTTCAAACACCAATCCTTCTATGCTGCCCAGCGCTTGAAGCCCTGGGTGCCGCCATCGATTGGCGCTTTCCGGCGGCGACAAGATTCGTACTTTTGCTACACACAACAAGACTCCGGAGACCTGCCGCATGAAGCGCGCCCCGCTCGCCGCCTCGATCGCCGTCCTGATGTCCGCCGCCGGCCTGGCGGCAGGCATGAACGCCGCGATCGCCGCCGGACACCCCGCCCCACCGGTCGACCTGTCCGCGGTCCCGGAACGCCTGGGGCGCAGCACTCTGCCCGAGGGCTGGCAGCACGGCGCCTTCATCGAGATCTTCGTGCGCGGCTACCAGGACAGCGATGGTGACGGCGTCGGCGACCTGCGCGGGCTGATCGGCCGGCTCGACTACCTCAAGGACCTCGGCATCAAGGGCATCTGGCTGATGCCCATCACCGCCAGCGCCGATCACGACCACGGCTACGCGATCGCCGACGACCGCGCGATCGAGCCGCAGTACGGCACGCTGGCCGACTTCGACGAGCTGCTGCGCGAGGCCCACAAGCGCGGCATCGGCGTGGTCATGGACTACATCCTGAACCACGCGGCCCGCGAGCATCCGCTGTTCCAGGCCGCCGCGGCCGATCCGAAGAGCCCCTGGCGCGACTGGTTCGTGTGGTCGGACGCGCCGCTGTCCACGCTCAAGGACTGGGACATCTGGGGCCACACGCCCTGGTATCTGCCGGGCGAGGAAGTCCCGCAGGTCGCCGAGGGCGCCAGCGCCCCGCCCAAGCCGGACGCGCCGGCCGGCACGCCGCGCTACTTCGCGGTGTTCGGGCCGCACATGCCCGACTTCAACATGCGCAATCCGGCGGTGGTGCGGTACCACGCCGACAGCCTGCGCTTCTGGCTCAACCGCGGGCTGGACGGCTTCCGGCTGGACGCCGTCCCGCATCTGATCGAGAACAGCGCCAAGGACTGGAACGACCAGCCCGAGAGTCGCCAGCTGACCGGCTGGTACACGCAGCAGATCAAGCGCTATCCGCGCCGCTACGTCGTCTGCGAGGCGACCGCCGAGCCGCGCGTCTACACCCGCGACGAGGTCTGCGGCAGCGCCTTCGCCTTCGGACTGGAGCGCGCCGTCATCGACGCGGCCAAGGGCGGCCAGGCGTCGGCCGAGGCGGTCGCCCAGGTGGCCGACTTCTTCAAGACCGCGCCGCTGAGCATGGCGACCATGCTGAGCAATCACGACATCTTCGCGGGCAAGCGGGCCTGGGACCAGTTCGGCGGCGACGAGTCGCGCTACAAGCTGGCCGCCGCGACCTACCTGCTGCTGCCGGGCACACCCTTCATCTATTACGGCGAGGAGATCGGCCAGGCCGGCGTCGACGGCCTGCCGGGCGACGAGCCGCTGCGCGCGCCGATGAGCTGGAATGCCGATGGCCAGGGCTTCAGCGCCGGCAAGCCCTTCCGGCCGGTGTCGCCGAACGCGGCCTCCCACAACGCGCAGGCACAGGCGGCCGACCCGGGCTCGCTGCTGAACTTCTACAAGGCCATGCTGGCGCTGCGCAACAGCCAGCCCGCGATCGCGCGCGGCAGCTACGAGGCTCCCCTCGCGCAAGGCCAGGTGCTGAGCTTCCAGCGCGCCTGGCGCGGTCAGCGCGTGCTGGTCGTCGTCAACTATGGCGACGAGGCCGCCACGGCCACGCCGACGCTGCCCGCCAAGGCGCGCCTGGCGTCGCTGTATCCGGCGGCGGGCGCCGCGGGTTCGGCCGCCACGCAGGCCGCGAGCAAGGTCGGCGCGGCGGATGCCGCTGACGCCACGAATGCAGCCGGCGCAGCGGGGATGAGCGCCGCCGACCTCCGTGCCGACGCCCGAGGCGCGGTGTCAATTCCGATGCCGGCGCGCTCGGTGCGCGTTTTCCGTCTACGCTGAGGGCCCGCGCGATGCGTTCGTCGTCCGATCCGTCACCGCGTCCACCGCTCGCCCCGTCGCCCGACACGTCCGACACCGCCGCCATGCCCTCGTCATCGTCGCCGCTCACGCTCTCGCGACGATCCGCCCTCTTTCTTCCTCTCGTCCTGAGCCTCACCGCCATGACCCAGCCCTCGGTCGCCGTCGCCGCGACGGCCGCTCCTTCCTCCGGCACCGCGCCGGCCGGCACGTCCCCGCGCCTCGCCCACGTCGAGCCGCCGCACTGGTGGGTGGGCATGGCCCGCCCCGAGCTCCAGGTGATGCTGCACGGCAGCGGCATCGGCGCGCTCGAGGTCGACATCGCCCCGATGCCCGGCGTGACCTTGGTCGGCACGCGGCGTGGCGACAGCCCCAACTACCTCTTCGTCGACCTGCGCGTCGATCCCTCGACCGCGCCCGGCACGCTGACGCTGCGCCTGCGGCGCGGGGGTCAGGTCGTGCTCGAACACCCCTATGCGCTGCTCGCGCGTGCCGCCGGCTCCGCGCAGCGCGAGAGCTTCGGCCCGAAGGACGCGATCTACCTGGTCGTCCCCGACCGCTTCGCCGACGGCGATCCCCGCAACGACGAGGTCGCCGGCATGGCCGAGGGCGCCAACCGCGCCGACCCGGGCGGTCGCCACGGCGGCGACCTGGCCGGCCTGATCGCGCATCTGGATTACATCGCCGGCATGGGCTTCACCATGCTGTGGCCCACGCCGCTTTCGGAGAACGACAGCCCCAAGTGGAGCTATCACGGCTACGCCGCGACCGATTTCTACAAGATCGATCCGCGCTTCGGCGGCAATGAGGACTACGTGCGCCTGAGCGTCGAAGCCAGGCGCCGCGGCGTCGGCCTGATCCAGGACATCGTGCTGAACCACATCGGCGGCCATCACTGGTGGATGGCGGACCTGCCGACGGCGGACTGGGTCAACACCTGGCCCCAGTACACCGAGACGCATCACGCGCGCATGACGCTGCAGGACCCGTACGCGGCGCCCAGCGACCGCAAGCGTTTCAGCGACGGCTGGTTCAGCCCCGGCATGCCCGACCTGAACCAGCGCCAGCCGCTGCTGGCGACCTACCTGACGCAGATGAGCCTGTGGTGGATCGAGCACGCCGGCCTGGCGGGCGTGCGCACCGACACCTACAGCTACTCCGACAAGGACTTCCTGGCCGCCTGGTCCCGGCGCCTGAAGGAGGAGTACCCGAAGCTGAACATCGTCGGCGAGGAGTGGAGTTCCCACCCGGCGGTCGTGTCCTACTGGCAGGCGGGCAAGCGCAACCATGACGGCTACGTCTCGTCGCTGCCCAGCCTGATGGACTTCCCGCTGCAGGAGGCGCTGCTGGCCGGCCTGAACGTGAAGGACGCGCACGACGGCGGCTTCACGCGCGTGTACGAGGCGCTCGCGCACGACTTCGTCTATCCAGACCCCGGCAACCTGGTGCTCTTCGAGGGCAACCACGACACGCCGCGCGTGTACAGCGTGCTGCACGAGGACCTGGCGCTGACGAAGATGGCGTGGTCCTACATCAGCGTGGTCAAGCGCATCCCGCAGTTCTTCTACGGGACCGAGATCCTGATGGAGAGCCCGCGCCACCGCGACGACGGCGTGGTGCGCTCGGACTTCCCGGGCGGCTGGGCGGGCGACAAGATCGACGCCTTCACCGGCGCCGGCCTGACCGACCGCCAGCGCGAGGCGCAGACCTTCCTGCGACGGCTGCTCACCTGGCGCAAGTCCGAGCGCCTGGTGCATGACGGCGCGCTGATGCAGTACGCGCCGCTGGGCGGCAGCTACGTGCTGTTCCGCTACGACGCGGCGCAGGGCCTGAAGGGCCGTCGGGTGATGCTGGTGCTGAACAAGACCGACGGTCCGCACGAGCTGGACCTGACGCGCTTCGCCGAGATGATCCAGGCCGGCGACACCGCCACCGACGTGATCACCGGCGAGCGCCACACGCTGGGCCGCACGCTCACCGTGCCGGCGCGGTCGGTGACGGTGCTGAGCATCGAGTGATTGCCGGGTCGGCGGCCCAACGATCGGGAGATCACCGGGCCGCCGATCGCGAATGCCGCTGTCGGAACGGGCGCCTGGCCCGTGCTGTCGAGCTGGCGATGCGTTCCAACTGGATCGGCCAATTCCAGAGCGCGACAGTTGGGCATTGCCTCGCGCTTGTTTGATCAAGTTCGGCTTGAGTCGATGGGGTCGACTTGAACTGACCATCCCGCGCGACTGTCTCCAGCAGTCGCGGTAGCGGACCGACTTGAATCCTCTAGGCAGTCTCCCGAGCAGGACATTCCCTGAATGGGCGTGCCGAAGACGGTGCTGGACACTCGTTCCGCGGCCGCCAATCAACCCGATTCAAACTCGGATCGGATCGTCACATCGAACTGGAGAAGTCAATGATCCAAGAACTGACCCAAGGAGAGATCTCGATGGGTCAGAACCCGTATCTGCCATGAAGATGCTCCCCATCCTCATTCTTGCGATCCCTCTACTCTCCATCGCTGATGAAAGGCAGATTGCCCATACCGACGGCCGCACGATATGGATCGAGAACGGGCCGATCGGGCTCCAGGACATCGAGTTCATCGAGGCGATGTTCAACAAGCACTGGAACATCGAGGAGATCCGGTTGCGCGACATCCCGGGCGGCGACTCGATCGCGGACAAGTTCCTCTTCGCGAAATTCGCCAACAAGCGGATCGTCGTATCCGGGAAATGCCTGTCGGTTTGCACGCTCCTTGCATTGGCAGGCGACCCCATCGTTCTTGAGACCGACGCGGTGCTTGCCCTTCACGGCACCTATTCGAGCGTCGATGGTCGCCTCAATGAGGACCTGTCCCTGTCCAACCTGGACTGGTTGGCGGGACGCCTCCCGGCGATCCCGAAGGCGGCCCTGCGGACGGCGCTCACCTACCCTCGACGGGACGAGCAAGGCATGGTGATCGCCCCCGCGCAAGACGGCTCACGACACATCGTGGTCATGCTGTGCGAGCGCTTGCCTGATGGCTGCACGCAGGTGACCACCTTGGCCGAAGGCGAATCCCGGCTGACGATCGCCCCGGCCGCCAAGCCCTGAGACCGCGCGTTTCCCGCTCAGGGCTTCATCCGCAAGGGCATCCGCGTCTCCAAGTCCTTGGGCTGATACGCCGGCTCGAACCGGCAGGTCGAGCCCAGCGTCGCCTTGGCCTTCTCGCAGCCCGCCGCGATGCCCTCCGGCGTCGGCTTGCGGCCCTGCTCCACCCAGCTGGTCAACGCCTCCATCAGCGCGGCATAGGTGGGATCGCTCAGGTAGCTGTGGTCCTTGTCGCCGGTGTAGGTCTGCACCAGCGCATCCCCGCGACCGGCCGCGGCCATGGTCTTGCCGAAGACCTCCTGCAACTCCACCATCGCCGTCGGATCGTGGATCGCGTGCACCGTCAGCACCGGCACCGGGATCCGGCCGCCCAGGTCGGCGTCGGCCGACAGCGTCGCGATCGCCTGGGGATCGGCCTTGAAACGCGGCACGCCGGCATTCAGCGCGGCGTCGTCCGAGGAGCCCGCGTACACCACGCCCTCGTTGCCGAAGGGACTCGCCCCCCCGGTGCGCTTGAAGGTCACGTCCTGGAAGTGCCAGGTCGCCCAGTTCAGATGCGCCTGGATGCTGCGCTCCTGGATGTGCACCACGTCCACGATGGTCTTGACCTTGCGCGCCTGCTCCGGCGTGCGCTCGGCCGCCGGCTTGTTCAGGCCCAGGCAGTCGTCCACCCGCTTCGCCAGCTCGTGCTGCTTCAGGGTCGAGTCCAGCGGCAGCCCGATGTTCAGCGGGTACTGCGGCTCGCTGGGCAGCGGGTGGTTGTGGCACAGGTACTGGTAGACCGCCCGCAGGTCCATGCGGAAGTCGTAGCTCCGGGTCGCGCCGCCCAGCACGCCCGAGGTCAGCAGCACACCGTCGTAGGGCTTGCCCTGCGCGAAGTTCTCAGCCTCCTTGGCCGCCACGCTCGCGCCCCAGGACTGCCCGTGCAGCCACACATGCCGGGGCTTGGCGACCTTGGCGATGAAGAGCTTGCGCAGCCGCTCCGTGTCCTCGCCCGCGGCGGTGACGGCGACGCCGCCCTGCCGATAGCTCGACGCCGCCCAGGCGTAGCCCAGCCTCGGCATGATCGACCAGCGCTCCAGGTCCTCCGCCACCCGCTTGGCCGTCGGCGCGCCGAGGAAAGGCCCGCCATGCGCGTGCAGCACGAGGTCGCCGTTCCACTGCCGGGGCATCGCGATCAGGTAGAACGCGCCCGCCCGGTCCTTCCCGGACAGGCAGGTCGTGCCCTCGCCCACGCCCGCGGGGCAGGCCGTGGGCACGGGCGCGGCCTCGCCGGTCACCTCGGTCGCCGCTGAGCCCTGGAGCACGAAAGGCGGCGCGTCCTTCGCCGCGTCTTTCGCGACAGCGGCGGACATGCCCAAGCTCAGCGTCAGCGCGATCCATGCGCCCGAACGCGCGATCCGCATCGTTCGCATGCGGCGCGTCCCGCGGTCCGTGCGCGTCGTCCGCCTCGTGAGCGCCGTCCGCGCGTTTGCCTGCATCGTCATCCTGATCTCCGATCCCGTCTCGGGTTCAAGCCGCCATCGCGGCCATCGCTGGCGCCATCGCGCCGGGAGCCGCGCCGCGACGGCGACGCAGCCACATCAAGCCCACGCCCAGTCCGACCAGCGCCAGCGTCGCCGGCTCCGGCACCGCGGCGAGGCCGAGCTGCGCGCTGGCGACCCGCTGCAGCAGGCCGGCGTCCTTCGCGCTGATGCCCAGGTCGCGCGCCGCGATCTCGTTCAGGCCCAGCGTCGCCGGATCCAGCCCGGTGATCGTGCCGAACAGCGTCAGCGCGCTCAAGTAGGAGCCGTACTTGCTCGCATGGGTGCCGTCGTCGAACCACAGGTCGATCAAGCCATCCGACATCGCCGACGGCGCATACATGTCCGGCGTCGCGACGCCGTCGGCGATCGCCCGCATGAAGGCGTCGCCCACCGGGGCGATGCCGGCGATGCCGCCCGAGCCGTCCGCGCCCGCCGCCAGCGCCGCGCCGAGATAGGCGCCGCGCAGGTCATCCGTCATCGCCTGCAGGCTCGTGTAGAAGGAGGTCGCCGGCACGCCGGTCGGGATGACGGCGCCGGTCACCGGATCGGTGGTCGTCTGGCTTGGCGCGTCGACCAGGTTGGGCCGGGCCCAGGTCTGGTACAGGTAGACCTGCGCGTTCGGGTTGGCGTTCGCGTTGGCCGGGATGTTGCGCAGGGTGCCGCAGGTGCCGGCGGACGCGCCGGTGATGTCGGCGCACTTCGCGTTCGTGCCGCCGATCAGGTCGCGCTCGCGGTAGCTCAGCGCGTTGCCCTGGTGGATCCAGTTCTCGATCAGATCGGCGTAGGTGCTGAAGTAGGCGGGGTTCGAGGCCAGGCCCGGCTGCCGGGTCAGCGGCTCGTCGCTCTGCTCCTGCAGCACGACCTTGTCCCAGGCCTGCGAGCCGATGTTGCCGCGCAGGTCCCAGCCCGCGCCGTTGCTGTTGAGGAACTGCCCGCGCAGCGAGGCCGCGTTGCGCGCCGAGAGGGACACGTCGTAGTCCAGCCCGACCTCGACGGTGAACTGCTTGAAGATGCCCGCGACGCCGCCCCAGGGATGGGGCTCGAAGCTGTTGGCCCCGCTCGGGTTCGTCGCGTACATCGCGGCGGTGAGGTCGTGGACGTTGGCGGCGTTGTAGCTCATCACCGGATCGACGCGGCCGAAGGTGTAGCTGTTGCCGACGAACAGGATCCTGGTGGCTTCGGCATGGGCGCCGAAGGACGCCAGCGACGCGGCCACGAGCGCGGCCGCGCCGGCCAGGCGCTGGGGAGAGGTCATGAAGGACATGCTGAGGCTCCTGCGTTGCTGGGGCTTGTCGCCGGCTTGAAGCGGCCATGAAGCCGCGACCGGACCGGCGACGCGCCCGAGGGACATGGGTCAGAAGTTGTGGCGCACGCCGGCCTCGACGCCGCCGCTGTCGCCGCCGGCCAGCGTCGACGCGACACCGACGTTGAAGCGCATCGCGGGGCCCTTGTTGTCGATGCGGGCGATGTTCCCGTAGAGCGCCGTGCGCTTGGACAGGTCGAGGACGTAGCCCATCGCGATATGCGTCGCGTCGCTGGCCACGCCCTTGGCGCTCAGCCAGGTGTAGGCGAAACGCAGCTCGCCGGGTCCGAGCCGCCATTGCGTGCCCAGCATGCGCGCCACCGTCTTGGTGACGCCGACCTTGTTCTCGCCCCACAGCGCCATCAGCTTGGCGGGCCCGACCTGCCAGGTCGCGCCGACGTTGCTCTGCGTGTAGTCGCCGGTGGCGTAGCGCGTGCGGGACATCGCGCCGGAGACGTTGATGTCCTCGTTGCGCCAGCCCAGGCGCGCGCCCTGCAGGTCGCCGTCGCGATGTGTGGGCCCGGCGCCCTGCTCGCCCAGCGCGACCATCACGTGCGCGTAGAAACCGTTGATGCCCGAGGGCGTGAAGTAGCCGATCGAGTTGGACGCCCGCACGTTGGTGCGCGCCGTCGTGCCGCCGGCCGCGACCGGATAGAACATCAGCCCCGAGCTGCCCACGCCGTTGGTGCCGAAGGGATGCATGGAGGTCGTGAGGTTGCCGAACGAGGGCACGTAGTCGCGGCCCAGGCGCAGCTCGCCCCAGGGGCCGGAGACCTGCACCGTCGCACGGCGGCCCCAGGTGAGACCGCCGCTGACCGAATCCTTGTTGTTGGTGCTGGTGGCGCCGCTCGTGCCGTCGTCGACGGAGACGGCGGACTCCAGCCAGAAGCCCACCTTCAGGCCGCCGCCCAGGTCCTCGGTGCCGCGCACGCCGAAGCGGCTGGAGGTGTTGCCGTCGCTGTTGACGAAGTAGCGGGTGTCGGCGCCGCTGGCCTTGATCGCCTGCACGCCGATGTCCAGCAGCCCGAACACCTGCACGCCGCTCTCCTGCGCCCACGCCGCCGGCGCGAAGGCCGCGGTCGCCGTGGCCGCCGCCATCCACGCGGCCCGGGCCGGCGCGCGCCCCGACCTTCTCGCCCGCCGCGCGGCGTCGGCCGCGCGCGTCGTCGCGCCGGCCGTGGACCTCGTCGTCATCCTCGATGCGTTCTTCACTGTCTTGTCTCCGTCTGGTTGTCGTCGTGTCCTCGTCGGGACCGTGATCGGAAGGTCGGCGCGGGTCCGGCGATGCCGCCGGGCCCGTTCGCGCTATCCGGGGCGGACCTTAGTGACCGCGCTCCATAGCGTCAAATACACTGAATCGCAGAGTCCGAGACGTTTTCGATATGGAGCGGACGCCGCCGCCATCGCGCCCTCGCGCCGATCGGCCGCCGCGCGTCACGCCCGAAGGACCTGGAGACCCCTGGCGATGGACCTGAGACACCTGCGCTATTTCGTGACGGTCGCGGAGACCGGCCACATGACGCGCGCCGCGGCGCTGCTGGGCATGCAGCAGCCGCCGCTGAGCCAGCAGATCAAGACGCTGGAGCAGGAGCTCGGCCTGTCCCTGCTGCACCGGCATCCCAAGGGCGTGAGCCTGACCGACGCGGGCCGGCACTTCCTCGACGAAGCCAGGCGCCTGCTGCGCGACTTCGGCGACATGCGCGAGCGCATGGACCGCCTCGCGGGCGGGCAGCACGGGCTGCTGTCGGTGGGCTTCACCAGCTCGGCGGCGGCGCATGCGTTCACGCCGGCGGTGCTGCGCGCGTGCCGCGGGGAGCACCCGGGCATCGCGCTCTCGATGACCGAGAACAACGCCGCCGAGCTGATCGACGCGATCGCCAAGTCGCGCCTGCACTGCGGCTTCCTGCGCGTGCCGGTGGCGCGGCCCGAGGGCCTGAGCTTCGAGCCCCTGCTGAGCGAACCCGCGCTGCTGGCGCTGCCGCTGGACCATCGCCTGGCCGAGGCGCCGCGCGCGGCGACGACGCCGGTGCCGCTGGGCGAGCTCGAGGGCGAGGACCTGATCCTCGTGCGCCGTCCCGGCGCGCCCGGCCTCTACGCCAACCTGCTGGCGCTGTGCGAGCGCGAGGGCGTGCGCCCGCGCAGCTTCGTCGAGGTCGACCGGATGATGATGAACCTCAACCTGGTCGCGGCGGGCGCCGGCATCTCGGTGGTGCCGGCGTCGATGCGTGGCGTGCATGCCCACTCCATCGTGTTCCGGCCGCTGCCACGCCACGCGCGGCTGGAGGCGCCGCTCACGCTGGCCTGGCGGACGCACGACCAGGAAGGGCCGACGGCCACCTTCCTCGCCCTCGCCCGCCGCATCGCGAAGGCGCACGGCGATGCGTAGGCGCGAGGCGATCCAGCGGGCCGCGGCCGCGATCGGCGCCCTCGCGGGCGCTCCCCCGGGCGGCCTCGTGGATGGCGTCGCGACCGGCATCGCGGGGGGCGTCGTGGGCGGCCTCGCGGCGGGCCTCGCCGCGATGGCCCCGGGAAGCGCCGCGGCGGCCACGAGCACGTCGGCGTCCTCCAGCGCGCCGGCCTGGCCGACGCGCCCGCTGCACCTGCTGGTGGCCTATCCGCCCGGCGGCGTCAGCGACGACACGGCCCGCGCGCTGGCGCAGTTCATCGGCGCCCGGCTGAAGGTGCCTGTGATCGTCGAGAACCGCGCCGGCGCCGGCGGCCTGACCGCGCTGGAATCGCTGGCCCGCGCCGCGCCCGACGGTCAGACCCTCGCCTACTGCGCGATCAGCCCGCTGGTCTTCGCGCCGCCGGGCGCCACGCCCGGCGCGGCGCCCGCGCCCCGGCCCGCCTTCGACGGCCCGCGCGACATCACGCCGGTGGTCAGCGTCATGGACACGCCGGTGCTGGTGCTGGCCCATCCGTCCTTCAGGGCGGACAGCTTCGCGGCCATGCTCGCGGCGGCCCGCGCCGCGCCCGGCCAACTGCGCTGGGCCACCTCGGGCCATGCGACGGTCGGCCACATGGTGCTGGCGCAGATCCGCGCCGCGGCGGGCGTCGACATCATCCACGTGCCCTACAAGGGCGGCGGCCAGCAGCTCACCGACGCGATCGGCGGGCAGTTCGAGCTGCTGTCGTCCAACGTCGCCTCGACGCAGCTGCAGTTCGTGCGGCAGGGCCGGCTGAGGGCGCTGGCGATCGGCTCCCCGGTGCGGCTGCCGGTGCTGCCGGAGGTGCCGACGCTGGCCGAGCTCGGCTACCCCGAGGCCAACCTGGTCTCGACCTTCGGGCTGTTCGCCCCACGCGGCGTCCCGCCGGAACGGCTGCGGCTGATCAACGCCCTGGTCAACGAGGCGCTGCGCCAGCCCGAGATCCGCGCCCGCATCCTGGAGGTCAGCAACCTGCCGACCGGCGGGACCTCGGCGGCCTTCGCGGCGCGCATCGCCAAGGAACGCGAACGCGCCCTGCGCGTCCCGGCGGACTGAACGGTCCCGTCGTCAGGACAGCGATCGGCGGGCGTACCGACGGCCGGCCGGGGACCACCGCCGCCAGCCCCTTGAAGGGCCTCTCGGCGCGTCCCTGTCCCTCGGTGTCCGCCCTGCTGACAGGCCATGGCAGCTTGCCCCTTCGCGGGACACGCGACGGATTGAATACTGTATGTTCGTACAGTATTCTCCTTCCTCCCCCAGCCACAACGACAGGCGGCGCTCGAGGCAGCGACGCCAAGGAAGGAACCGTCATGCGACGCTACGAAGTCATTCTTGAACGGGTCATGGTCCCGTATCACCAGCACGATCTGGCGCGGACGATCGCGACCCAGGTGCTGGACGCCCGGCTGGGCGGGCCGCAAGGCGTGGTCGAGTCCTTCCAGGCCTGCCTGGCGGTGACCGGGGGCGACCCGCGCTGGCCGGTGCCCGACACCGCGTCGCGGTCCGAGGTGGCGGCCGTCAAGCGCTGGCGCCGCGCGACCGAGGCGGCGCTGGACGCGATCGAGCGCGGCTTCGCGCACGTGTTCGTCGGCATGGCGGAGGAGGACATCGAGCTCGCCCGCGCGGACGAGTACCTGACCATCCTCCCTCACGTCCACGAGGAGCCCATCCCCGCGCGGCTGCTGGCGGAAGCTCGCGTCGGCCTGCCCTGGACCGCGACGGCGGCGATGGTCGTCAGCGCGGCGACCCAGGCCGCCATGCTGACACCGGCCTCGGCGATGTCCTCGGGCACGCTGCTGGCGCAGGCCCACGCCGCGGCGCACGCGCAGGCGACCGTCCGGCTGCGCTGAAGCGACCCGGCGGACCGCTCGATCGACCGGTTCGCGCGACTCGGTCGGGCGGTCGATTCCGGCGGCCGGATCAGACCACCGGCTCGGAGATCTCGATCAGGTTGAGGTCGGGATCGCGCAGGTAGACCGAGCGGATCTTGCCCGTCGCGCCGGTGCGCATCACCGGGCCCTCGACGATGGGCACCTGCAGCGCGCCCAGCCGGCGGATGACCTCGTCCAGCGGCACCGAGGCGATGAAGCATAGGTCCAGCGCGCCCGGGACGGGCGTGTGGGCCTTGGGCTCGAACTCGCGCCCCTTCACATGCAGGTTGATCTTCTGCGCGCCGAACTTGAAGGCCTGGCGCGCGACCGGCGGCGTGCCGCCGACGAAGCGCTCCAGCGTCATGCCGAGGACCTCGGTGTAGAAGCGGATGCAGTCCGCCTCATGGGCGGTGGTGAGGACCAGGTGGTCGAGGTGATCGATCAAGGCGGGCTCCCGGAAGGAAGCGCCGATTCTGCCCCCGTCAGCTCGCGCTGCCCGCCGCCGCGAAGGCCGTGGTGATCGGTTCATCCGTCTCCAGGGCGATCACCGACTCCTCGCAGGGCCGCGCCTCGCCCCTGACGCCGTAGGACACGTAGACCTGCCGCCCCAGCTTGAAGACCTGGTAGCGCCCGCCGTCGAGCTGCGCGTAGCGCACCGTGCGCAGCAGATACCCGTTCTTTCGCGTCTGGTCGTGGCCGGCGAAACGCCGGAAGTCCTCGCGGTCGACCGGCAGCACCCGCGCGCTGGCCAACCGCTCGAGCGCGGCACGACGGTCCGCGTGGGGCACCTCGACGAAGCCGCTCAGGCGCGGCGCCTGCTGGAACTCGTCGCTGCGCTCGGGGGGATAGGAGAAGTCGCAGAACGGCGGCGGGGGCAGTGTGACGGCGCCCGCCGCGAACAGGAAGTTCTGCATCCCGTCCTCACCGCGCAGATCGGCCCGGGCCACCTCCCAGTCGCCCGACGCCCCGCGACGCAGCCACACCTCCACGACGTAATCGCCCTTGGCCGCGTCCACGTCGAACGCGAAGGAGGCGGACGCGCCCTCCCCGTCGACGGCGCGCACGCGCGTGGCCGACGGCGCCAGCCCGCGCCAGAAGCGGAAGCCCGCCTCATGCACCTCCCCCAGCACCGAGGCGATCCGCCGATCCTGCCGGACGAAGCGCTCGGCCAGTCGGTACTCGTCGCTGCGCGTCCGGACCAGGTAGGTGCCGATCAGCAGGGCCAGCGCCACGGCCAGCAACAGCAAGGCCGCGCCCCACCCGCGCGCCCGATTCGATTGCATGTGATTCCCCTCGTCGTCCCGCGCCGCTTCACGTCGCTTTGTTTCTCTTTGTTAAGAGAACGGACTATCCATCAGGGGACACGGGCTCGCCAGCCGGAGCGCGTTTCGAATCGGGCGACAGGCGCCCGAAACCCGCATTCGCGGGGGCGAGAAAACCCGAGATCGAAGGGTCGCGGGCCCTCAGCTTGCCCGGAACACCAGCTCCCGGATCCTCGCCAGCCGCGGCGCCACGACGGGCACCGTGAGCATGGTCGATCCGACGGCCATCAGCAGCAACGCGGTGAAGGTCTCGCTGGTGATGATCTGTTTGTCCAGCAGCACGTTGGCGAAGATGATCATGATCAGCGCCTTGGTCTGCAGCAGCCAGCCGATGATGCCGGCCTCGCCCGGGCCCCAGCGCAGCAGGCGGCCGGCCAGATGGGTGCCGAGCAGCTTGCCCCCGATCGAGGCCGCCAGCAGCAGGCCCGCCGCGGCGAAGACCACGCCGCCCTGCAGGCCCCATTGGGTGCGCAGACCGGTGCTCAGGAAGAAGACCGGCATCACCACCAGCAGCACGTGATGCCGCAGGGCGTCCAGCTGCTGCTGCTCAAACCACTCCGCGTCCATCACCACCCCGGCGAGGAAGGCGCCCACCATGTAGTGCAGGCCCGACCAGTCCGCGCCGAAGGCGCAGACCGCCAGCCAGATCAGACCCAGGTACCAGCGGTCGCGCGCCGGCACCGCCCGCATCAGGCGGCGCAGCAGCATCGTCGCCAACGCGAAGGCCGCCAGGAACAGCACCTGCTTGCCCACCCGCGACCAGTCCATCAGGATCACCGCCAGCACGCCCCAGATCGCGATGTCGTCCAGGCTGGCGTAGCGCAGGATGCGCTGGCCGATGGGCTGGCGCAGGATCTCCAGCTTTTCCATCAGCAGGATGAGGATGGGCAGCGCGGTCACCGCGCAGGACATGCCGACGCCGACGATGAACTGCCAGGTCTGTGCCTGGGCGCCCATCCACTGCGGTCCCAGGCCCAGCAGCACGACCGCCGCCGCCGAGCCCAGCGCCATCGGCACGCCCAGCGCGAGGCCCGCGGTGATGCCGCTCTCGACGCGATGCACCCAGGCCTTCTTCAGATCGAGCTCGATGCCGGCGATCCAGACGAACAGCATCACCGCCCACCAGGCCACGCCGTTGAGCGACTGCACCACCGCCGGGTTGAAGACGAAGCCGTAGTACTCGGGGAAGGCGCGGCCCAGCACGCCCGGGCCCAGCAGGATGCCGGTGATGATCTGCACGACCACCAGCGGCGCGAAGTAATCGGTGCCGCCCAGCCGCCACACCAGGTAGGGGACGGTGAAGACGATCGCCATCGCGATCAGGAAGATCTCGGTCGTGCTCATCGGCGGCTCCTTCGGGCGTCGTCATCCGCCCCGGCGCGCTCGCGCTCGAGCCCGTCGATGACAACGTTGTCTCCCAGGGTTCGGATTGTGGGGAGAAGCCCCCACGATCGCCGCTCTCGCTTACCCTATGAAAGCGGTTTCATAGCATTTCACTCCGGCAGCTTCGCCAGGGCAATAGGGGCTCTCCCGCTGGTGGCGGCGATCAGGCCCAGCACGCGGCCCGGCTCGGCGCCGACCTGGTCCCAGGTGAAGCGCCAGCCCCAGTTGCCACCCAGCACGCCCGGCACGTTCATGCGGTGGGCGCTGCCCAGGCCCAGCACGTCCTGCATCGGATAGACCGACAGGTTGGCCACCGAGTTGGCGCAGGCGCGGATCATGGCCCAGTGGATGTCGTGGTCGCCGCAGGCCAGATAGCTGCCGACATAGGCGCGCTCGTGGGCGCTGGCGTGGTCCCACCAGCCGCGCACCGTGTCGTTGTCGTGCGTGCCGGTGTAGGCCACCGCGGCGCGCGGCCAGTTGTGGGGCAGGAACTCGTGGCCGCCGTCGCCGCCGAAGCCGAACTGCAGGATCTTCATGCCGGGGTAGTCCAGCGCGTCGCGCAGCTCGTGCACGTCGGGCGTGATGAAGCCCAGGTCCTCGGCCACGATGGGCAACTCGCCCAGGGACTTGGCGATGGCGTCGAACAAGGCCTTGCCCGGGCCGGTCTTCCACTGGCCGCGCGTCGCGTCGGGGCTGTCGCCGGGGATCTCGTAATAGGCCGCGAAACCGCGGAAATGGTCGATGCGGAACACGTCGGCCGAGCTCAGCATGCGCTTGACGCGCGCCGTCCACCAGGCGAAGTGCTCGTGGGCCATCTTGTCCCAGCGGTACAGCGGATTGCCCCAGCGCTGGCCGGTCGCCGACAGCGCGTCCGGCGGCACGCCCGCGACCACCGTGGTGCGGAACTGCTCGTCGAGCTCGTACAGGTCCGGGCGGGCCCAGCAGTCGGCGCTGTCGTGGGCGACGAAGATGGGCAGGTCGCCCATGATGTGGACGCCGCGCTCGTTGGCGTAGGCCTTCAGCGCACCGACCTGCACGTCGAAGCACCACTGCACGAACTGCCAGAACGCGACCTCGTCGGCGTACTGCGCACGCGCGGTCGCCAGGGCCTGCGGCTCGCGGGCGGCCAGGTCGCGCGGCCATTCCCACCAGGGCTGGCCGTTGCGCGGCGAGCGGATCGCCATGAACAGCGCGTAGTCGGGCAACCAGTCCTTCTGGGACTCGCACCACAGCTCGTAGGCGGCGCGTTCCTGCGCGGGGGCCTGGGCGAAGAAGCCGGCCGCGGCGGCGCGCAGTTGCTGCTCGCGCCAGGGCAGGACCTGGGCGAAGTCCACGTCGGCCGCGTCGAAGCCACCGGCCGGCGTCACCGGCTGCGCGAGCCAGCCCTTGGCCACCAGCGGCTCCAGCGCCACCATCCACTGGCTGCCCGCGAAGGCCGACACGCCCTGATAGGGGCTCTCGCCCGGGCCGATCGGGGTGCTGGGCAGCCACTGCCAGATGGCCTGGCCCGAGGACTGCAGCCAGTCGACGAAGTGATAGGCCTCGGGGCCGAAATCGCCCATGCCGTGCGGGCCGGGCAGCGAGGTGATGTGCAGCAGCACACCGGATTGGCGCTTGTTGAGATCGATCGTCATGGGGGTCGCTCGAAGTGATCGGTGAGGTCGGTGGAATCGGTGATCGTGGGGATCTGGGATCGTGGATGGGGGGCGGGATCGGTCGACGGGCGTTGCCGGATTCTCAGCCGCCCGCGCGGCAAAGGACCAGCCCGCGCGCCGGCACGAGCAGCGTGTCGCCGACCCGCGCGCCGGGCGAGGACTCGCCCGTGCTGTCCAGCAACAGCGTCCACGACGCGGTCGCGGTGCCGGGGATCGGTGCCGGCAGTCCGAAACTCCGCGGCTGCCCGCCCGGATTGGCCATGAGCAGCAGCGATTCGCTCCGGGTGGCAGCGCCTTCGCCGCCAGCCTCGCTCAGCAGCGCGCTCAGCGCGTGCCCGTCCGCGTCGTTCCAGTCCTCGGCGCGCATCTCGTGGCCCTCGGGGTGGAACCAGCGCAGCGACACGCGATCGCCGCCGTTGCCGGCGTCGTCGCCCGCCGCGAACCAGCTCGCCCGGCGCAGCAGGCCGTGGGCCTTGCGCAGACGCGCCAGCTCGGCGGTGAAGGCGATCAGCGACGCGTCGGCGCTGGGCCAGTCGAGCCAGCCGATCTCGTTGTCCTGGCAGTAGGCGTTGTTGTTGCCGCCCTGCCCGTTCCCGAACTCGTCGCCCGAGTACAGCATCGGCGTGCCCTGCGACAGCAGCAGCGTCGCGAGCATGGCGCGTCGCGCGCGCTCGCGGGCCTGGCGGATGACGGGATCGTCGGTCGGTCCCTCGACGCCGAAGTTGCCGCAGAGCTCACCATCGCGACCGTCGCGGTTGTCCTCGCCGTTGGCCTCGTTGTGCTTGCCGGCGTAGCTGACCAGGTCGCTCAGCGTGTAGCCGTCGTGCACCGCCAGGAAGTTGATCGACGCCAGCGGCGAACGCCGGCCGCCGCCGTTCGTCGGCGTCGCGGGATCGAAGACGTCGCTGGAGGCGCTGAAGCGGCGCGCGAACTCGCCACGGCCGATGGTCGTCCCCTCGGGGCCGTGGCCCAGCCAGAAGCCGCGCGCGGCGTCGCGGAACTTGTCGTTCCACTCCATGAAGCGGCCCGGGAAGCGGCCCAGCTGATAGCCGCCGGGCGCGGCGTCCCAAGGCTCGGCGATCAGATGGACCTGCGCCAGCAGCGGGTCCTGGCGCAGCGCGGTGTAGAACGGCGACGCGGGATCGTGACCCGCCGAGGTGCGGCCCAGCACCGGCGCCAAGTCGAAGCGGAAGCCGTCCACGCCCATCTCGCCCACCCAGAAGCGCAGCGAGTCCAGCACCAGCTGCGTCACGCGCGGATGCTCGACGTTGACGGTGTTGCCGCAGGCGGTGACGTTCTGCAGCCGGGACGGATCCTCGGGATCGAGGCGGTAGTAGCTCTTCTGGTCCAGCCCGCGCAGCGACAGCGTCGGGCCCCACTCGTTGCCCTCGGGCGTGTGGTTGTAGACGACGTCGAGCACCACCTCAAGCCCCGCCTCGTGCAGCGCGTGGACCATGGCGCGGAACTCCGCCGCCACGGCCGCCGGATCGTGGCGCACCGCGCCGGACGCCAGGCGCGGATCGGGCGCGAAGAAGCCCAGCGTGTTGTAGCCCCAGTAGTTGCGCAGCCCGGTGCCGAAGAGATGCGGCTCGTCGACGGCGTGCTGCACCGGCAGCAGCGAGAGCGTCGTCACGCCCAGGCGCTTGAAATGGGCGATCGCGGCCGGATGCGCCAGACCCGCGTAGCTGCCGCGCAGCGCTTCCGGGATCTCCGGATGACGCATCGAGAAGCCCTTCACATGGACCTCGTAGAGCACCACGTCGGCCGGCGCATGGCGCGGCGCGTTGGCGCGCGGGCTGGCGCCGGCGAGCGGCGCGGCCACCCGTGCCTTCAGCGCGGTCGGGCCGTTGTCGCGCTCGTCCAGCGCGAGCGGCCCGTCGGGATGGCCCAGTGGATAGCCGTGGTCCTCGGGCAGGCAACGGAACTCGCCGACGATCTCGCGGGCGTAGGGATCGAGCAGCAGCTTGCTCGGGTTGAAGCGATGCCCCTCGCGCGGCGCGTGCGGGCCGTGGGCGCGCAGGCCGTAGACCTGGCCCGGACGCAGCCCCGGCGCGAAGCCGGTCCACAGGCCGTCGACCGGCCCCTGCAGCGCGACGCGCTTGAGCTCGGTCGTGCCGGCCTCGTCGTAGAGGCAGAGCTCGACGCGCGTGGCATGCGCGGAGAAGACCGCGAAGTTGACGCCGCCGTCGCGGGCGGTCGCGCCCAGCGGCTCGTGGCGGCCGGGCTGCAGGACATCGGGGAAGGCAGTCATCGGAGGCATCGTCAATGCGGGGAATGCGGGGGAGCGGTGGCGGCGCCGATCAGACCGGCACGAGGTAGATCGTCGCCATCGGCGGCAAGGTGATCGTGATCATCGGCGTTTCCGCCGCGGCGAACACGGGATGCGCGGCGTCTTGCGCCCCGCTGTGAACGCCGCTGCCGCCGTAGACGGCCGCGTCGGTGTTGAGGACCTCGCGCCACTCGCCCCCATGCGGCAGACGCAGCGCGTAGTCGTGATGCGGCAGCGCGGTGAAGTTGCAGACGGCGACGACGCTGCCGCCCTCCCCGTCGTGCCGCGTCCAGGCGAAGACCGAACGCGCGTGGTCCGCCTCGGTGATCCATTCGAAGCCGTCGGCGTCGCCGTCCTTGCGATGCAGCGCGGGCCGCGCCCGGTACAGGCGGTTCAGATCGCCGACCAGGCGCTGCACGCCGGCATGGCGCGGATCCTCGAGCAGCGCCCACGGCAGCGCGCGCTCGAAGTCCCACTCGGAGCGCTGCGCGAATTCCTGCCCCATGAACAGCAGCTTCTTGCCCGGGTGCGCCCACATGAAGCCGTAGTACGCGCGCAGGCTGGCGAAGCGCTGCCAGTCCGCGGGATCGTGGTCCTCGCCCGGCATCTTGCCCAGCATCGAGCCCTTGGCGTGAACGACCTCGTCATGCGACAGCGGCAGCAGGAAGTTCTCGCTGAACGCGTAGACCAGGCCGAAGCTCATCTTTTCGTGATGCCAGGCGCGGTGCACGGGTTGCTCGCGCATGTAGCCGAGCGTGTCGTTCATCCAGCCCATGTTCCACTTGTAGTGGAAGCCCAGGCCGCCGTCATGGGTCGGCGCGGACACCAGCGGAAAGGCGGTCGACTCCTCGGCGATCGTGATCACGCCGGGCGCCTCGCGGCCCAGCAGCTCGTTCATGCGGCGCAGCAGCGCGATGGCCTCGAGGTTCTCGCGCCCGCCGTCCACGTTGGGGATCCATTCGCCCTCGGGCCGCGAGTAGTCGCGATAGAGCATGGACGCGACGGCGTCCACGCGCAGACCGTCGACGCCATGCCGCTCGGCCCAGTACAGCGCGGCGCCGCACAGGAACTGTCGCACCTGCGGCTTGCCGAAGTCGTAGATCAGCGTGTGCCAGTCGCGATGGAAGCCCTCGCGCGGATCGGCGTACTCGTAGAGCGACGTGCCGTCGAACCGCGCCAGGCCATGCGGATCGGCGGGGAAATGCGCCGGCACGAAGTCCAGCAGCACGCCCAGGCCCTGCGCATGGCAGGCGCGCACGAAGCGGCGCAGGCCGTCGGCGTCGCCCAGACGGGCGGTGGGGGCGTGCAGGCCCAGGGTCTGATAGCCCCAGGAGCCGTCGAAGGGGTATTCGCTGACGGGCATCAGCTCCACGTGCGTGAAGCCCAGGCCGGCGGCGTAGGTCGGCAGCTCATGGGCGAGCTGGTCCCAGGTCGGGAAGGCATGGCCGTCGCCGGGTCGTCGCCACGAGGTCGGATGGACCTCGTAGATGCTGAGCGGCGCGTCGCGGCGGTTGAGCGCCGCGCGGCTCGCCGGCAGCGGCATGGGCTCGGGCAGCGCGTCGATGACGCTGGCGTTGTCCGGCCGCAGCTGGCCGCGGAAGGCGTAGGGGTCGGCCTTC
This sequence comes from Mitsuaria chitosanitabida ATCC BAA-476 = NBRC 102408, assembly GCF_001598255.1. Classification (GTDB taxonomy): domain Bacteria; phylum Pseudomonadota; class Gammaproteobacteria; order Burkholderiales; family Burkholderiaceae_C; genus Roseateles; species Roseateles chitosanitabidus. The sequence goes on along the minus strand of NZ_BCYP01000026.1, from coordinate 54,747 downwards.
AACGGGAGCACCGCGCCGTCGGCGGCGGTGATCTCGTACTTGTAGAACTGGCCGCGCGCGGCGCCGGGAACGAAGAGCTCCCAGATGCCGGCGTCGTGCTCATCGCGTCGGCGCATCGGATGCGCGGCGCCGTTCCAGCCGTTGAAGTCGCCGACCACCGCGACCCGCGACGCCGATGGCGCCCAGACGGCGAAGCGCACGCCGTCGACCTGGCCATGCCGGTCGTGCCCTTCCTGCCGCTCACGCCGCGCGGCGCCTGGGGCTGGCGCTGAGGCTGGGACTCGGCCTCGCGCCGATCCCGAGACCATCGGATGCGCGCCCAGCCACAGCCACGGGCGCGGATGCTCGCCCCGCGCGAGCAGCGCGAGGTCGGCATCGGGCAGCAGCGGCGTGGCGGTCATGCCTGGCAGCGGATCGTGAAGGCGCGATGGCGCGGCGAGCTGGACGTCACGGAAGGCCGATGGCGACGGCGATCCGGTCAGCCCAGGCTCTTCGCCGACCAGACGCGGTCGACGTACTCGGCGATGGTACGGTCCGACGAGAACATGCCCATGCCGGCGATGTTCAGGACCACGCGCTCCGCCCAGGCCCGGGGATCGCGGAACAGCGCGTCGACGCGCTCCTGCGCGCGCAGGTAGTCGTCGAAGTCGGCGGTCAGCAGGTAGACGTCGTCGCCCAGCAGCTTGTCGACCAGCGCGCGGTAGCGGCCCGCGTCGCCCTGAGAGAAGTCGCCGCGCGCGATCGCCTCGACGACGGCGCGCAGTCGCGCGTTGCCCGCCACCGCGGCGCGGGCATCGTAGCCCTGGCGCTTGAGCGCCTCCACCTCGTCGGTCTTCAGACCGAAGCTGAACATGTTGTCCTCGCCGAAGGCCTGCGCCATCTCGATGTTGGCGCCGTCCCAGGTACCGATGGTCAGCGCGCCGTTGAGCGCGAACTTCATGTTGCCGGTGCCCGAGGCCTCGGTGCCCGCGGTGGAGATCTGCTCCGACAGGTCGGCCGCCGGGATGATGACCTCCGCCAGCGACACGCCGTAGTTGGGCAGGAAGGCCAGCTTGAGCTTGTCGCCCACGCGTGGATCGCTGTTGATCACGCAGCCCACGTCATGCGCCAGCTGGATGACGGACTTGGCCGCCACATAGGCCGACGCCGCCTTGCCCGCGATCACCACGGTGCGCGGCACCCAGTCCGCCCGCGGGTTCGCGACGATGGCCTGATAACGCGCGATGACGTGCAGCACGTTGAGCAGCTGCCGCTTGTACTCGTGGATGCGCTTGATCTGGACATCGAAGAGGCTGTCGACGTTCACCGTCAGGCCCAGGTCGCGCTGGATGCGCGCGGCCAGGCGCTGCTTGTTCTCGCGCTTGACGGCGCGCAGGCGCTCGCCCAGCGCGACGTCGCCGGCCAGCGGCCGGAGCCTGGACAGCTCGCCCAGGTCCTGGCGCCAGCCCGCGCCGATGCGCTCGTCCAGCAGCGAGGAGAGCCCGGGGTTGGCCTGCTGCAGCCAGCGGCGCGGCGTCACGCCATTGGTGACGTTGTGGAAGCGGTCCGGGAAGATCCGGGCGTAGTCCGCGAAGATGGTCTGCACCATCAGCTCCGAGTGCAGCGCCGCCACGCCATTGACGCGGTGCGAGGCCACGATGCTCAGCGCGGCCATGCGCACGCGGCGCTCGCCGAGGCCGTGTTCACCGCCCTCGTCGATCAGCGACACGCGTCGCAGCAACGCGTCGTCGCCGGGGAAGCGCGCTTTCACCTCCTCGAGGAAGCGATGGTTGATCTCGTAGACGACCTCGAGGTGGCGCGGCAGCAGCTGCTCGAAGAGCCGCACCGGCCAGGTCTCCAGCGCCTCGGGCATCAGCGTGTGGTTGGTGTAGCTGACCGCCTGGCGCGTGATCGCCCAGGCCGCGTCCCAGCCCAGGCCGTGCTCGTCGAGCAGCAGGCGCATCAGCTCGGCCGGCGCCAGCGCCGGGTGCGTGTCGTTCAGGTGGATGGCGTTGTCGCGCCCCAGGTCGGCCAGCGCGCGACCTTCGCGCAGGTGGCGGGCGATCAGGTCCTGCAGCGAGGCGCTGACCAGGAAGGCTTCCTGCTTCAGGCGCAGCACGCGCCCGGACTCGGTGCTGTCGTCGGGATAGAGCACCCAGTTGATCGCATCGGCCGCCACGCGGTGCGCGGCGGCGCCGTGGTGGTCGCCACGGCAGAAGGCGGCGAAGTCGATCGGCGCCTCGGCCCGCGCGTGCCATTGGCGCAGCGTGGAGACGCGCTGGCTGTGATGCGCCGGGACGATGAAGTCATAGGCCTGCGCGATCAGGCGCTCGGCCGGGACCCAGCGGCGCGCGCCGTCGGCGCCCACCTCGACGTGCCCGCCGAAGCCCACCGCGTAGCGCAGCTCCGGTCGTGCCGTCTCCCAGGGATTGCCCAGCGCCATCCAGTCGTCCGGGACCTCGACCTGGCGGCCGTCCTGGATGCCTTGCGCGAACATCCCATATTGGTAGCGCAGCCCGTAGCCAAAGGACGGCAGGCCCAGCTCCGCGAAGGAGTCCAGGAAGCAGGCGGCCAATCGGCCCAGCCCGCCGTTGCCCAGCGCCGCGTCGTTCTCGCGCTCCAGCACGTCGGGCAAGGCCTGACCCTGGGCGTCGAAGGCGACGCGCAGGGTGTCGTCCAGCTTCAGCGCGGCCAGCGCATTGCCCAGAGCCCGGCCCATCAGGAACTCCATCGACAGGTAATGCACGCGACGCACCTCGGCGTCCGCACCGCGCGCCGCGTCGGCGGCTTGCGTCTCGGCCCAGCGAAGACCCAGCGGCTCGCGGCAAGCTTGCGCGGCGGCGCGCATCAGCGCGCGGCGCGCGGCGGCCGGATCGACCGAAGCCTGGACGTCGGCGCCGGCGGCGCTCGCGGATGTGGCGGGGGCGCCGGCGAGCGCAAGCTCGCGGCGCAGCGCCTCGGTGAAGGCGGCGCTCAGGTCGATGGGGGCGGTCGTCATGGAGCGAAGTATCCATCAAGCGACCTGAATTTCTGTAGTTTCACTACATCGGGTTATCCCCGAATCAATGTTAAGCCATTGATTTCAATGGATTCAAACGGGCGAATTCGGGTGTGACAGCGTTGTGAATCGCCAATCAGACATGTATATTCTCTACAAACATCGCCCGACGGCACGCGGACTTTCGCGTCGCGCGGCCGGGCGGCCGATCGACAGCAACGAGCGAGACAGGCGGCGCCTTCTGCAGGCGTGCGCGGAGGTACCCAAGTGGCGGACGTGAAGCTGGAAGGCGTGGTCAAGGCCTATGGCGAGACCAGGATCCTGCATGGCATCGACCTGGAGATCCGGGACGGCGAGTTCATGGTCTTCGTGGGCCCGTCGGGCTGCGGCAAGTCGACGCTGCTGCGCACGATCGCCGGCCTGGAGGACATCACCGGCGGCGAGATGCGCATCGGCGGCCGCCTGGTCAACGACGTCCCGCCCGCGGAGCGCGGCATCGCGATGGTGTTCCAGAGCTACGCGCTCTACCCCCACATGAACCTGTACGACAACATGGCGTTCGGGTTGAAGCTGGCCAAGGTGCCCAAGGACGAGATCGAGCGCGCGGTGCGCTACGCCGCGCGCATCCTGCACATCGAGCACCTGCTCGAGCGCAAGCCCAAGGACCTGTCCGGCGGCCAGCGCCAGCGCGTGGCCATCGGCCGCGCCATCGTGCGCAAGCCCGAGGTCTTCCTCTTCGACGAGCCGCTGTCCAACCTGGACGCGGCGCTGCGCGTGCGCATGCGCTACGAGTTCGCGAAGCTGCACGAGGACCTGAAGACCACCATGGTCTACGTCACCCACGACCAGGTCGAGGCGATGACCCTGGCCGACCGCATCGTGGTGCTGAGCGCCGGCAAGATCGAGCAGGTCGGCACGCCGCTGGAGCTCTACGAGCATCCCGACAACCTCTTCGTCGCCGGCTTCATCGGCAGCCCGAAGATGAACTTCATCGAGGCCGAGGTCGTCACCGCCTCGGCCGAGCACGCCACCGTGCGGCTGAGCGACGGCGCGATCATCCGCAGCCTGGTGGACGCCGCGCGCGCCAAGGTCGGCGACCGGGTCACGCTGGGCGTGCGGCCGGAACACTTCGCCGTCGGCGGCGACGCCAACCTGATCGCCAGCACCGTCACCTTCGTCGAGTCGCTGGGCGGCGCGACGCATGCCTACTGCGCCTACCCCGGTGTCGAGGACGCGCTGACCTGCGAGTTCGACGGCAGGACCCGCGTGCGCGCCGGCGACACGCTGCAGCTGCACGCGCCCGCCGAGCTCTGCTACCTCTTCGACGCCGAGGGCCTGGCCTTCCAGCGTCTCGGAGCGGCGGCATGAGCGGTGGCATCGAGGATCGCGCCGGCCAGGGGCCGCGCCACGGCACCGGCATTGGCACCGGCATCGGCGACGCGCGACGTCCGGCCGGCGCCGCCGCCGCGCTGAGCGCCCTGCTCACGGCACTGGGCCTGCTGACGGCCTGCGGGCCGGCGGCGGCGCAGACCGCGCCCAAGCTGCTGGTCTGGATCAACGGCGACAAGGCCTACAACGGGCTGCAGAAGGTCGGCGACGCCTTCGAACGCGAGTCCGGCGTGAAGGTCGTGGTCGAGCATCCGGTCGACGCGCCCGAGAAGTTCACGCAGGCGGCCGGCGCGGGCAAGGGCCCGGACATCTTCTGCTGGCCGCATGACCGCGCCGGCGAATGGGCCAAGGCCGGCCTGCTGACGCCGGTGCAGCCGCGCAAGGCGCTGTTCGACGAGCTCGAGCCCGCGACCTGGGAGGCCTTCCGCTACCAGGGCCGCTACTGGGGCTACCCGATCGCGATCGAGACCACCGGCCTGATCTACAACAAGGCGCTGGTGGCCAAGCCGCCCGCGACCTGGGACGACGTGATCGCGCTGGACAAGGACTTGAGCAAGGGCGGCAAGCACGCCGTGCTCTGGGACTACAACAAGAGCTTCTTCACCTGGCCGATGTTCGCCGGGGCCGGCGGCGTGATCTTCGGCCGCGACGCGCAGGGCGACTTCGATCCGCGCCAGGTCGCGGTGAACAACGCGGGCGCGCTGGCCTCGGGCCGTCTGCTCGAGCGCCTGATCAAGGACGGCGTGATGCCGCGCGGGGCGCGCTATTCGGAGATGGAGTCCTCCTTCGCCCGCGGCGAGATCGCGATGATGATCTCCGGCCCCTGGGCCTGGGACAACGCGCGCAAGGCGGGCATCGACATCGGCGTCGCACCGATCCCGGCGGTGATCCCGGGCAAGCCGTCCAAGCCCTTCGTGGGCGTGCTGGGCTGCATGATCTCGGCCCCGTCCCGGAACAAGGACATCGCGCGCGAGTTCATCGAGCGCCACCTGATGCGCCCCGCCTCGCTGAAGGTGCTGGACGCCGACGTGCCCATCGGCGTGCCGGCCAACAAGGCCTTCTACGCCGAGCTGTCCGTGAATCCGCTGATCCGCGCCAGCATGGAGAACGCGCGCGCCGGCGAGGCCATTCCCAACATCCCCGAGGTGGGGCGCTTCTGGACCGCGATGGACGCGGCGCTGGAGGCCATCACCAACGGCCTGCAAAGCCCGAAGGACGCGCTCGACGGCGCCGCCGCCCGGATGCTGCTCAAGCAATGAACGCCACCACCGCATCGACCTCGGCGCTCGCCGCCTCCCTGCCCGGCTCCCCGCTGGCCGAGGCCTACTCCCAGCAGGCGCCCGGCGCGCTGGAGAGGCTGGCCCGGTGGCTGTACTGGCCGGTGGTCGCGCTGATCGCCGTCGCCGCGCTGTACCTGGTCTTCACGCTCTACGTGGCGGGGCAAACCTGGTGGGCCGTGGGGGCGCTGGCGCTGTTCGGCTCGGGCTTCGCGATCTACCTGTCCAAGGCCGGCTTCGCCTACCGCTACCTCTTCCCCGGCGTGGCCGGGATGCTGCTGTTCATCGCCTTCCCGCTGGCCTACACCACGCAGATCGGCTTCACGAACTACTCGTCGGCCCACCTGCTGAGCCAGGAGCGGGTGCGGGAGTTCCTGCTCGAGCAGCATGACGCGGTGCTCGACGAGGTGCGCGAGTTCAGCGTCCATGCCGACGGCCGCGAGTTCCGCCTCGCGCTGCGCGATCCGGCGACCGGCGCGCTGCAGTTCGTCTCGCCCGCGCTGGGTCTGCGCGACGCGCGGGCGCCGCTGAACGTGACGATGCAGACACCGGCCGACGCGCGCATCGCGCCGACGGCGGCCGCGTCGTCGAGCGCGACGCCCGCGGCGACCGACACGCCCTGGGGTCCCGCGCTGAGCCTGCGCGAGCTGATCGCGCACCGCGGCGCGCTGGCGCAGCTGCGGCTGCACCTGCCGGCCTCGGCCGCGACGTCCGCCTCGACATCGCCTCCGGCCGACGCCTCGACGGGCACGGCGGGCCACCTCGCGGGCACGGGCTCGACCGACACCTCCCTCCACTACCTCGGCCTGCGCGAGTTCGGTCCGATCCGGCCGCACTACGAGGAGCAGCCCGACGGCGCGATGAAGCGGCTGAAGGACGGCGCGCTGTTCAAGCCCGACGAGGCGACCGGCTACTACGAGGGCCAGGGCGCGGCGGCCGGCACGCATCTGGCGCCGGGCTACAAGGTGATGGTGGGCGGCCACAACTACGCCCGCATGATCCTGGACCCGGAGTTCCGCGGTCCCTTCCTGTCGATCTTCGGCTGGACCGTGATGTTCTCGCTGCTGACGGTGCTGTGCGCCACGGCGATCGGCATGACGCTGGCGGTGCTGCTGAACTGGGAGGACCTGCGTTTCCGCACGACCTACCGCACGCTGCTCTTCCTGCCCTACGCGGTGCCGGGCTTCATCTCGATCCTGGTGTTCAAGGGCCTGTTCAACCAGAACTTCGGCGAGATCAACGCCATCCTGGACGCGCTCTTCGGCGTGCGGCCGGCCTGGTTCGCGGACCCGGCGCTGGCGCGGACCATGCTGCTCATCGTCAACGTGTGGCTGGGCTATCCGTACATCATGATCTTGTGCACGGGGCTGCTGAAGGCCATCCCATCCGACCTGTACGAGGCCTCGGCCATCGTGGGCGCGGGCCCGCTGACCAACTTCTTCAAGATCACGGTGCCGCTGATCATCAAGCCGCTGTCGCCGCTGCTGGTGTCGGCCTTCGCGTTCAACTTCAACAACTTCGTGCTGATCGCGTTGCTGACGGACGGGCGACCGGATTACCTGTCGACCAAGATCCCGGCGGGGCAGACCGACATCCTGGTCAGCTACACCTACCGCATCGCCTTCCGCGACTCGGGCACGGACTTCGGACTGGCGGCGGCGATCTCGACGCTGATCTTCGTCCTCGTCGCGGCGATGTCGCTGCTGAACCTGCGCCTGATGCGCAAAGCCAACCAATAAGGACGCCCGGACCATGGCCATCGTTCGAGGCAAGCAGGCGCGCTGGCGTGTCTTCGCGGCGCATGCGCTGCTGTGGGGCTTTTTGGCGATCACGCTGTTCCCACTGCTGGCGGTGGTGTCGATCTCGCTGCGGCCGGGCAACTTCGCCACGGGCAGCCTGATCCCGACCACCATCAGCCTGGAGCACTGGCAGCTCGCGCTGGGCATCCCGTACCAGGCGGCGGACGGCTCGCTGGTGCAGCCGCCCTTCCCGGTGCTGACCTGGCTGTGGAACTCGATCAAGGTGGCGACGATCTCGGCGCTGCTGATCGTGGCGTTCTCGACGACGGCGGCCTACGGCTTCGCGCGGCTGCGCTTCCCCTTCAAGGGCGGGATCCTGAACGGGATGCTGCTGCTGCAGATGTTCCCGCCGGTGCTGGCGCTGGTGGCGATCTACGCGATCTTCGAGACCATCGGGACCTTCGTGCCCTGGCTGGGCATCGAGACGCATGCGGGCGTGATCGTGGCCTACCTGGGCGGCGTGGCGACGCACATCTGGACCATCAAGGGCTACTTCGAGACCATCCCGGTGGAGATCGAGGAGAACGCCAAGGTGGACGGGGCCTCGCACTGGCAGGCCTTCCGCCTGGTGCTGCTGCCGATGGCGGTGCCCATCCTGATGGTGGTGTTCGTGCTGGCCTTCATCGGCTGCATCATCGAGTACCCGGTCGCCTCGGTGCTGCTGCGCGAGGAGTCTCACCTGACGCTGGCGGTGGGCTCCAAGTACTACCTGCACGACCAGCGCTTCCTGTGGGGCGACTTCGCCGCCGCGGCGGTGCTGTCGGGGTTGCCGATCACCGCGGTGTTCCTGCTCGCGCAGCGCTGGATCGTCTCGGGGCTGACGGCGGGTGGGGTGAAGGGCTGAGGCGGGTGAAGGAGTGAGAGCGGGGACGCGGGTCTTACCTCCAAGAACCCCGAAGACCCTCACCCCGCCCTCTCCCGCAAGCGGGAGAGGGAGCAAGAGGGCTCGCTCTCCGGCAAGCGGGAGAGGGAGCACGAGGGCTGGCAGATATCAATCAATAGCCCCGGTCTCGACGCTCGGGGTTGCAGTCGGCCCTGCATCGCGACTGCATGTGCGCTGGCGGCTCCCTCGCCCGCTTGCGGGAGAGGGTGGGGGTGAGGGTCTTCGAGGTCCACGGAGCAGCCCAGCCCCGTTACCTCTTCATCAACCCCCGTGCGCCCCTCAACCCAAATCCGTTGCGCGCGCGTCTTCACCTAACTTTGCGAAAGCGCCCGATCCCCGCAGGGCAAGGCCTGGCACCGGATTCATGTCCCGAGTGACACGGATCCGTCATGCGTGATTTCTAGAGTGCGCGGCGTTTTCCGAGGCCCCCTCCGCGAGGCCCGGACACAGCCCTCCGCCACCACTCCAGGATCCCCATGCGACCCCGCACCTCCACCGCGCTGAACGCCTCGCTCACCCTCGTCGCCGCCGCCATCCTCGCGGCCTGCGGCTCGTCCAGCGACGACCCCACCATCCCCAGCGTCACCATCACCGGCGTGGTCACCGCCACCAGCTTCACCGCCGGCAGCGCCGCCGATCCCACGATCGCCCCCGCCTACTACGTCGGCGCCAAGGTCTGCGTCGACGCCGACGGCAACGGCGTCTGCGACGCCAGCGAAGCCCCCGTCCTCACCGACGCCAAGGGCCACTTCAGCATCACCCTGCCGGCCAACGCCACGCTGATCGCCGACATCGGCACCGACGCGACCAACTCCGCCACCGGCGCCAAGGTCGCCAGCCGCGACGTGCTGCGCGCCTCGCTGGACCAGGTGCTGGATCAAGGGGGCAACATCGTCATCAGCCCGCTGTCCTCCGAGGTGCAGCGCCTGGTCGAGGCCAACGGCAGCAGCTACGCCGTCGAGAAGCAGACCGTCGCCACCCGCATCGGCGTGTCCCTGGCCAACGTGCTGGCCGACGTCAACACCGTCACCGGCGCCGACCAGGCCGCCATGCTGGCCGAGTCCAAGGCCCTGGACAACCGCTTCACCTACGCGATCACCAAGCTGGATCGCGGCGACCTGTTCCCCGACGCGCTGGCCGCGCCCGGCGGCGACCCGCGCCTGGCCGGTGCCGCCAACGTGAGCACCGCCACCGCGCCCACCGGCGCCGACGCCCGCACCAAGATCAACTTCACCCAGGCCCAGCAGGCCGCCTTCAACATCGAAGGCGTGCCGCGCTACGACCACATCTTCATCGTGATGCTGGAGAACAAGGCCACGCTGTCGATCAAGGGCTCGCCCTGGGCGCCCAAGATCAACGCGCTGCTGGCCAGCGGCAACCAGCTGACCAGCTACTACGCCACCGGCAACCCGTCCGAGCCCAACTACACCGCGCTGGGCGGCGCCGACGACTTCGGCATCACCGACGACAGCCAGTGGAACTGCGACGCCACCGGCGCCAATGCCGTGCAGGACCTGCCCCTGCCCGACAAGACCCAGCCCGGCCTGGCCAGCTCGCCCTTCAACGCCAGCTGCACGCAGACCGCCGCGGTCAACCACAACATCGCCGGCAAGCCCAACCTGTTCAACGCGATCACGGCCGCCGGCATGACGTGGCGCACCTACAGCGAGTCCATGAACCCGGGCCAGGACTTCCGCACCGACTCCGTCGCGGATGCCGCCGTCACCGCCACGGACAACGTGTACGCGCCCGGCACGCTCAACGGCAACACCACCGCCGTGGGCAACGCCGCCCTGACGCTGCCCATGCCCGCGGGCCTCTACAAGACCAAGCACCACCCGGGCATGGCCTACCAGAACGTGCGCAGCGCGCCGGAGTTCAAGTACAGCAACCGCACCATGGGCGGCGGCCAGTGGGACGCCACCCTCAAGAACGGCACCGCCTACGCGGTTCCGGCCAACTACGACGTCGACCAGCTCGGCACCGACCTGGCCAGCGGCAAGGTCGGTCAGCTGAACTTCCTGGTGCCCGACCAGTGCGACGACATGCACGGCATCAGCGTCATCGGCAAGCTCGCGGGCGGCGGCACGGCCACGGCCAGCGACTGCGGCAGCGTGGCCAACAACGTGGCCCCGACCTCGGCGGCCAACATCATCACGCGCGGCGACAACTACGTCGACGCGCTGGTGAAGAAGATCCAGGCCTCGCCGCTGTGGAAGAACCCGGCCAAGCGCGTCGCCATCGTGCTGATGTTCGACGAAGGCAATGCGACCTCGGGCTTCAACTCCTGCTGCGGCTGGAACGTGTCCAACAGCGCGGTCTCCAAGCCGGTGACCGTCGACGCGAAGACCGGCGCGGTGACCGTCGACAGCAGCGTCAACAACTACACCAAGGGCAACCGCGGCCACGGCCAGAGCATCTTCGGCATCCTCACCAACCAGGCCGGCGCGCCCAAGGGCGTGTCGGACGGCGACGCCTACAGCCACTTCTCGTTCGTGCGCACGCTGCAGGACATGTTCCAGCTGGCCGACCCGGCCGTGGACGCGTCCTACATGAACCGCTCGAAGTACACCGAGAAGTTCATCGCCGCCAACATCCTGAACCTGCCCGAGTACGCCGGCAGCGCCGACACCCACTTCGATTCGGTGCGCGCGATCAACCACGCCTGGGTCGCCCCGTCCGGCTACACGCAGAAGCAGTCGGCCGACGTGAACACCGGCGCGCAGATCGGCCCCGACGCGGTCCAGACCAACGTCTGGGCGCTGAAGAAGTAATCGCCTCGCGCGATCACGGCGCGTCCCTTCAGCCTTGAAGGACGCGCGCGAAGCCGGCGGCGCCACGGTGCCGCCGGCCCTGGTCTTTCTCTCCCCGCTTGCCATGCGTCACGTCTTCTCCCCCGCCCGCGTCCTGCTGTGTGCCGGTCTGTCCGCGCTGCTCTCGGCCTGCGGTCCCGGCGCCAGGTCCGTGGCGGCCGACGCGGCCTCAACTGCCGCCGCCGCCAGCGACAGCGTCGGCACCGCGCTGAATCCAGTCACCGCGCTGAGCCTTTCCGCGCAGGTCGGCCAGAAGATGTTCTTCGACGTGACGCTGTCGGGCTCCGGCCGCATGTCCTGCGCCAGCTGCCACGACCCCAAGAACGCCTACGGCCCGCCGAACGATCTCTCGGTGCAGCTCGGCGGACCCGATCTGAAGGACGCCGGCGCGCGCGCCGTGCCCTCGCTGCGCTACAAGGACGCCACGCCGCCCTACGCCGACCTGCTCGACAACCCCGACGGCGTCAGCGTCCCCGGCCCGGGCGGCGGCTTCGCCTGGGACGGCCGCGCCGCGACGCTCGCCGATCAGGCCGGCCTGCCGCTGCTCGATCCGCACGAGATGGCCAACGCCAGTCCCGCCGACGTCGTCGCCAAGATCAAGGCCAGCCCCTACGCCGCCCTCTTCAAGCAGGCCTTCGGCGCGACGGTCCTCGACGACGCGGGCCAGGCCTTCGCCGCGGCCGGCAAGGCGCTGCAGGCCTTCCAGCTGGAAGACGTCAGCTTCCATCCCTACTCGAGCAAGTTCGACCTCTACATCGGCAACAAGATCGGCGGCGTGCTGACGCCGGCCGAGGCGCGCGGCCTGAAGGTCTTCGCCGACCCGAACGGCGGCAACTGCGCGTCCTGCCACTACCAGGGCGCCGGCCTCAATGGGAGCACCGCGATCTTCACGGACTTCTCCTACGAGGCCATCGGCGTGCCGCGCAACGCCGCCATCCCGGCCAACGCGGACCCCGCCTACAACGACCTCGGCCTGTGCGGTCCGATGCGCACGGACCACGCCCCGGTCAAGGGCAACACCTTCTGCGGCATGTTCAAGTCGCCGACGCTGCGCAACGTGGCCACGCGCCGCAGCTTCTTCCACAACGGCATCTTCCACACGCTGGAGCAGACCATCCGCTTCTACAACACGCGCGACACGATGCCGGAGATCTGGTACCCGACGGTCGGCGGCAAGGCCAAGGACAAGCCGGATCCCGACTTCCCGACCTACGGCCTGATCACCACGCAATACGTCGGTGGCAAGGTCCGCAAGTACGACGACCTGCCGGCCGGCTTCACCGGCAACATCGACACGCAGATGCCGCTGGACGGCCGGGCGCCGCACAGCAAGCCGCCGATGTCGGAGCAGGACATCGCCGACCTGATCTGCTTCCTCAACACGCTCAACGACAAGGACACCCAGCCGGCGCAAGCGCCCAAGCCGGGCGCCTGCACGTCGTGAGGCGCTCCGTGTCCCGCGCCGCCACCCACGCGGCCTCCCGCACCGCTCCCCGAATCGCTTTCCGAATCGCTTTCCGAATCGTTTCTCGCATGTCCTCCCGCCTCCACATGACCGCCGCTCCTTCGCCTCGCTCCGCCGTGTCCCCGGGCCTCGTCGCGAGCCTGCTCGCCGTGATCGCGCTGGTCGGCTGCGCGCGCTCGAGCGAGCCCACCGCCGACCAGTTCGCCGCCGGCCTGACGGCCTACCTCGCCCAGCGCGGCGACCTCTGCCTGGCCAAGACCGACTGGCCCATCGACCTGACCCAGCACGAGATCGACAGCGGCGCCCGCAACGCGCTGCAGTTGCCCGTGCTGGAGCGGCTGCGGCTGGTGAGCTCCACCGTCGCCGAGGTCGACGTCAAGGACGACCAGGAGGTCCCGCATCACATGAAGGTCCGTCGCTACGCGCTGACGGACAGCGGCAGGCAGTTCTTCATCACGCGCGAGCAGCCGCGCCCGGATGGCGGCAAGGAGCGGCGGGGCGACTTCTGCGCCGCCAAGCTCAGCCTGGACAAGGTGGTGCGCTGGGACCTGACGGGCACCGGCAAGGACCGCGTCGCGGTGGTGAGCTACACCTACCAGGTCCAGGCCGCGCCGTGGACCGCCGACGCCGAGCTGCGCAAGGTCTTTCCCGTGGTCGCGAACGTGATCCAGGGCGCGGGCAGCGCGCAGTTGCAGGAGCGCTTCCGGCAGACGGAGACCGGCTGGGTCGCCGTCGACCTGCTGTGAGCGGCGGCCCGCGATGAGCACGATCGTCCGCTTCCCGCCGGCGCTGGGCGACTGGGTGCGCGGCCACCTGGACGAGGGCGTCGCGCCCGCCGAACTCCGGCAGGCGCTGCGCGAGCGCGCCATCGCCGCCGAGGCCGCCCAAGCCATCGTCGACGCCTTCGTGCGCGCGCGGCTCGGCCAGGCGCCGATGCCGGTCGATCACGTGGCGCTGCCGGACCCGATCGCGCCCGCGGCGTCCGCCGACCCGATCGGCGCCCCGCCCTATCGCCACGAGACGCCGCGCCTGCGGCCCGGGACCTCGATCGCGACGAACGACCGCGTGGTGGGCGTGGCCGCGCGCGCGGCGCGCCCGATGCTGGCCGTGCTCAACGGCGTGTTCAGCGCCGATGAATGCGAGGCGCTGATCGCGCTCGCGCGTGGCCGCCTGCGGCCGTCGACGCTCGTCGATCCGACGACGGGACTCGACGTCGTGAGCGGCCTGCGCGCCAGCCACGGCATGTTCTTCCGCCCCGCGGAAACCCCTCTGATCGCGCGCCTGGATCGCCGCATCGCCGAGATCATGAATCTGCCGGTTTCGCACGGCGAGGGGCTGCAGATCCTCCACTACCCCGAGGGCGCGGGCAGCGCGCCGCACTACGACTTCCTGGTGCCGTCCAACCCGGCCAACCAGGCGTCGATCGCGCGCAGCGGGCAGCGGGTCAGCACGCTGGTGACCTACCTGAACGACGTTCCCGCCGGCGGCGAAACCGTCTTCCCGGCGGCCGGCTGGGCGGTGTCTCCGCAGCGCGGCCACGCGGTCTACTTCGAGTACGCCAACGGACAGGGCGAGTTGGACCACGCCTCGCTGCACGCCAGCGGCGCGGTCACGCAGGGCGAGAAATGGGTCGCGACGAAGTGGATGCGGGAGCGGCCCTTCGTCAGCGCGTGATCGAGGCGGGAGCCTCAAGGCCTGACCCCATGAACAAAGCCCCGCCGGCTCTCGCCGGACGGGGCTTTGTGTTGACAGGTCGGCGGCGCTCGGCCGCCAAGGCCCGGCGCGTCAGCGCGTCAGCGCGTCAGCGCGTCAGCGCGTCAGCGCTTCAACGCATCAGAACTTGTAGGTCGCGCCGATCAGGAAGGTGCGGCCCCACTTGATGTACTCCAGCGGGCGGTCCTTGGTCACCGCGTAGGTGCGATAGGCCTCGTTGGTCAGGTTGTTGACCTGCGCCAGCAGACCCAGCCCCTTCAGCGAGCCTTCGGTGAAGTTGTAGCCGATCTGCGCGTCGACGATGCTCTCGCCCACCACGTAGCGCAGCGTGCGCGCGCCGTTGAAGTTGCCGATCTCGCCGATGAAGTCCGAGCGCTTGCGCTGGCTGATGCGGGCCTCGAAACCGTCGCGCTCGTAGTACGCGGTCAGGTTGTAGACCTGCTTGGACAGACCCGGCAGCGCGATGTTGCCCGAGCCCACGCTGCTCGCGCTTTCCGGATCCTTCACCGAGATGTTGCTGTGGTTGAAGCTGGCGCTGGCGATGATGCCGAAGCCGTTCAGCGCCGGCGTGATCAGGTTCAGCGGCAGCGAGGCCGTCAGCTCCAGACCCTGCAGCTTGCCGCCCGAGCCGTTGTACGGCGCGGAGTAGGTGCCGGTGGTCAGCACCGGCGGGCACTGCGAGGCGCCGCCGACGCCGCAGGTCTTGGGCGGGACGTAGCCGGCGACGAACTTCGAGAAGTCGTAGCTGTCGAAGGACTGCGTGTAGATGTAGCTGCGCAGGTCCTTGTAGTAGCCGGCCGCCGAGACGTAAGCCTTGTTGCCGAAGTACTTCTCGTAGGACAGGTCCAGCGCGTTGGCGCGCCACGGGTCCAGCTTGGCGTTGCCGCCGCTGGCGCCGGGCTTGCCGGTGGCGTTGTCGACGCCGAAGTCCAGCGCCGAGCGCAGCTGGTCCACCTTCGGACGCGCGACCTGCTTGGCCAGGCCCAGGCGCACGGTCTGGTCGTTGCCCAGCGACCAGGCCAGGTTCAGGCTGGGCAGGAAGTCGGTGACCGTCTTGCCGTCGTCGATCGGCTTGACCTGCTGGCCCGCCGGGGCGGTGCCGTCGTAGTAGTTCGAGTGGGACGACTGCTTGACGCTGACGACCTGCAGGCCCACGTTGCCGCGCATCGGGATGCCGAAGGTCGTCGTGTCGATGTTGCCCTTGAAGAAGGCCGTGGTGGTCTTCTCCTCGACATCCCAGGCCTTGGAGATCAGGTAGTTGGCCGTGTCGCTGGGGTTGAACACCATGTAGCGCGCGACGGCCGCCGGCACGTTCCACGCCGGGATCGTGCCCAGGCCGGCGAAGCCCAGGTTGACCGGGCTGTACTGCAGGTCCGAGGCGATGGTGGTCGCGCCCTGCGCGCCCACGTCGATGTTGCCTTCGGGCTGGCGCTTCTTCTTGGAACGGTCGGCGTAGTTGAGGCCGATGTCGAAGTCCGAGAACAGCGCCGAGGTCATCGCCGGCGACGGGATGTTGGTCACCAGCTTGAAGCCGGTCAGCTCGTCCTTGACGCTGGGCACCTTGCCGTAGCCCGAGCCGTAGACCGTGCCGCGCAGGAACAGGTTGGCCGGGTTGGAGTAGTCCAGCGTCGGCGTGATCTGCGAGAAGCCGCCGCTCGCGAACGCCAGCTTGGCCGTGTCCAGCAGGTTCTGCGAGGCGGTCAGCTGGGTGTTGTTCTCCAGGTTCAGCTCGTTGCGCGTGGCGCGCGAGTAGTTGACGTCGGCCATCACCGAGATGCCGTTGTCGAACTTGAGCTTGTTGTTCCAACCGGTCGCGACGATCTTGTCCTCGCGCTTGTTGTACATGCCGCGGATCAGCGGGACCACGTTGGTGATCGTGCCGCCGGTCTGGGTCTGGTTGTCGTTGACCGTCGTCGAGGTCCAGTTGCAGGCGGGGCTGCACGGCGAGTTGCCGTTGTACTGGAGGTTCATCTCGAACTGGTTGGCCGTGTCTTCCTGCTTGGCCTTGGTCCAGAAGCCGTCGATGACGCTGGTCCAGTTCTTGGTCGGGCGGAACTCGACCGTGCCCATCACCGCGTCGCGCGTGCTCTTGCCGGTGCGGCGCAGCGCCTTGATGCCGTCGGAGACGAAGGTGCCGGTGGGCACGCCCGGCCGGGCGTTCACGGCCCAGGGTTCGTACAGGCCGACCTGGTCTTCCTGCACCGGGGTCTCCTGGTGCGCGACGCCCAGCGACACCCCGATGGTGCGGTCGGCGAATTGGTCGATGTAGCTGGCGCTCAGGCGGTTGCCGTTGGCGCTGGAGTCGGCGGCCTTGCCCAGCGAGTTGTGCTGGCCGCGCGCGTTCAGCGTCACCACGCGGTTGCTGAAGTTGAGCGGACGCACGGTCAGCAGGTCGATGGTGCCGGACAGGCCCTGGCCGACCAGGCCCGCGTCGGGCGTCTTGTAGATGGTCACGCCGCTGAGCAGCTCGGACGGGTACTGGTCGAACTCGACGCTGCGGTTGTCGCCGGTGGAGACCAGCTCGCGGCCGTTGAGCAGCGTGGTGGCGAAGTCGGGCGACAGACCGCGCACCGAGATGACCTGGGCACGGCCGGCCACGCGCTGGGCCGACAGGCCCGGCAGGCGGGCGATCGATTCGGCGATCGAGACGTCGGGCAACTTGCCGATGTCCTCGGCCGAGATGGCCTCGACGATGGAGTCGGAATTCTTCTTGACCGAGATCGCCGCCTCGATGCCACGGCGGATGCCGGTGACGGTGACGGTTTCCAGCGTCTTGTCGGTGGCGGCCTTCTCGGCGGCCTGACGCTCGGGTTCGGTCTGGGCTTGCTGCGCGTGGGCGCCGCCGGCCATCAGGGCCAGGGTCACCAGGCAGCCGGCGGCCACCGGCTGGACACGGAACAGCTCACGGGAAGCGGGCGTGGTCTTCATTTCTTGTCTCCTGTCGCTCTTGGGGTGCGAAAGAATTCTGTACTAAAACTAGATATCGAACCAAGCCCTCGCAAACCCGGAACTACACAAATGAGCCGGTGTTTTGTACAAAAACGACGGATCAAGACGGCGAGTTACCTAGGGTTTCTACCGAAAAACCGATAGATCAAGCCATTTTCACGACACGAAAAGCAAAACGGCGGCCTCGAGGGCCGCCGTTTTCAGCAGAGGAATGTAGCTCGACTACAGGTCAACGCACCGACTGCTCCAGCGCGAAGGCCGCGCCGTCCAAGGCGGTCAGCGTGTCGGTGATCAGCACGCACGGGACGCCGGCCAGATAGCTGGCGAAACGTCCCTTGGCCTCGAAGCGGGCCCGGAACTCGGACGCGAAGAAGCGCGCGCCCAGGCGCGGCACGATGCCGCCGCCGATGTAGACGCCGCCCCGCGCGCCCAGCGTCAGCGCGACGCTGCCGGCGAAGCCGCCCAGGAAGGCGCAGAACTGGTCCATGGTCTTGCCGCAGAGCGCGTCGCCGCCCAGGGCGCGCTCGACGATCTGCTCGGCCGTCAGGCGCGGCGCGTCGGGCTGGCCCGCCACCGTCGCGACGGCCGCATGCAGCGTCGGCAGACCGATGCCGGACAGGAAGCGCTCGGCGGAGACATGGGGGAACTCGCGGCGCGCGACGGACAGCAGTTCGCTCTCGTAGTCGTTGGCCGGGGCCAGCGTCATGTGCCCGCCCTCGCCCGGCAACGCGACCCAGCCGCCGGAGGTCTCGACCACGCCGCCCACGCCCAGGCCGGTGCCCGGGCCGATCACCGCCAGCGTGCCGCTCGGCGCGCTGCGCGCCGGTCCCGGCACGGCGGCGACCTGGTCGGGCCGCAGACCCGGCAGCGACAGCGCCAGCGCCTCGAAGTCGTTGAGCAGGCGCAGCTCGTCCAGGCCCAGGTCGGCCTGCAGCTGGCTACGGGAGAAGGTCCAGTGGCTGTTGGTCAGCTCGACGCGATCGCCGTCGATGGCCGTGGCCAGCGCCAGCGAGGCCCGGCGCGGACGCGCCGCCAGCCCCAGCCCGGCCAGTTCCTTCAGATAGGCCTGCGCGGCCGCGCTGAGGGACTCGTACTGCGCCACCGGCAGCTTGCGCACGTGCTGCACCGGCTGGCCCGGGCCGTCGACCCAGGCGAAGCGGGCATTGCTGCCGCCGATGTCGGCCACCAGCCATGGGTAGCCCCTGTCCTGCGCGCGTCCGGTCGTCTCGTTCCGGCCCGCGGCCACACCCTGTTCTGCTTGCACTGTTCTTGTCCTGAGGTTCTGAGGGCCGCCGATCCGGCGGATCCACGCAAGGTAGCAAAACTACATCATTCGCACAAGGGCAGTCTCCCTGCCCGCCATCCGATCGCCAACACCTGGATCGAGGCGTCGTCATCAATCGGCTGCAAATGATTGTTTTCTATGGAATTTCCATTCCATCGCAGACGCCTTGTCGCCGTCAAGTCGGCTGTAGTCGCACTACAACCAAACACCCCCAAGGGGCGAGCCAGGGCGGCAATCGGCATGCCTTCCCGCGGGGCCAGGCCCGCGCCACCGGCCCCCGGGCATCGCTAGGGCGAACCCTTTCGGTGCCCCCGGGGTGGCGGGCCATAATCGCCTCCGGCCCCGAAGGGCCGCCCCGCCGATGTCGAGCCTCCGTCTCGATCCGGCGCCAACCGGTCCCCAACCGGTGCCGTCGCGGGCGCATCCGACCTGATTCATGCGAGATTTCGACAGTCCCCGGCTGATCGCCGACATCGGCGGCACCTTCGCCCGCTTCGCCCTGGAGACCGCCCCCGGGGAGTTCGAGCACATCGCGCTGCTGCGCTGCGCCGAGCATCCGGACTTCCACGCCGCCGTGCGCTCCTACATCGACCGCCTCCCGCGCCATCTGCACGTGGCGCACGCGGCGATCGCCATCGCCAACCCGGTCGAGGGCGACCTGGTGCGCATGACCAACTACCACTGGCAGTTCTCGATCGAGGAAGCGCGTCAGCGCCTCGGCCTGGACACGCTGGTGGTGGTGAACGACTTCACCGCGCTGGCCATGGCCCTGCCCCGGCTGCGCGGCAGCGAGATCCGCCAGGTCGGCGGCGGCGAGGCCCGCCCCGACAGCGTGATCGGCCTGCTGGGCTCGGGCTCCGGCCTGGGCGTGTCGGGCCTGATCCCGGCCGGCGAGGGCTGGATCTCGCTGGGCTCGGAAGGCGGGCACACCAACTTCGCGCCGCGCGACGAGCGCGAGATCGCGCTGCTGCGCTTCGCCTGGAACGAGTACGAGCACGTCTCCTTCGAGCGCCTGCTCTCCGGCCCCGGCCTGGAACTGATGCACCGTGCGATGGCCGACTACCTGAAGCGTCCGTCCGAAGCGCTGAGCGCGCCCGAGATCACCGCCCGCGCGCTCGAGGCCGCGGACCCGGTCTGCGAGGAGACGCTGGAGCTGTTCTGCACGCTGCTGGGCACGGCCGCCGCGAACCTGGCGGTGACGCTGGGCGCGCTGGGCGGCATCTACATCGGCGGCGGCATCGTGCCGCGGCTGGGCGAGTACTTCGACCGCTCGCGCTTCCGCGCGCGTTTCGAGGACAAGGGCCGCTTCTCGCAGTACGTCGCCGCCATCCCGACCTTCGTCATCACCGCCGAGCACGCGACCTTCAAGGGCGCGTCCGCGATCCTGGAGGCGCAGTTGCGCAGCCTGCAGGCCAGCGGCGGCTCGTCCGCCATCGTGGGCCAGATCCGGCGCGCGCGCGACAGCCTGTCGCCGGCCGAGCAGCGCGTGGCGGATCACGTGCTGGCGCATTCGCGCAAGGTGCTCAACGACCCGATCGCGGAGATCGCCAAGGCGGCCAGCGTCAGCCAGCCGACGGTGATCCGCTTCTGCCGCTCGCTGGGTTGCGAGGGCCTGTCCGATTTCAAGCTGCGGCTGGCCTCGGGCCTGACCGGCACGGTGCCCGTCAGCCACACGCAGGTGACGCAGGACGACTCCATGGTCGAGCTGGGCGAGAAGGTGCTGGGCAACACCGCGTCCGCCATCCTGCAGGTCCGCAGCCAGCTCAACCGCGACATGATCGACCGCAGCATCGAGCTGCTGCTGGGCGCCTCGCGCATCGAGTTCTTCGCCATCGGCCATTACGGCGTGGTGGCGCAGGACGCGCAGTTCAAGTTCCTGCGCCTGGGCGTGGCCTGCAACGCCTACACCGAGCCCCGCCTGCAGCTGCTGGCGGCGCAGACGCTCAAGGCGGGCGATGTGGCCGTGCTGATCAGCAGCAGCGGAAAGCTGCCCGAGCTGATCGCCGTCGCCGACACGGCGCGCGAGCGCGGCGCGCACGTGCTGGCCATCACGGCCAGCCAGTCGCCCCTGGCCAAGAAGGCCGACGCGGCGCTGATCGTCGATCACGTCGAGGATGTCGCCACCCACCTCCCCATGATCAGCCGCATCCTGCACCTGCTGGTCATCGACATGCTGGCGGTGGGCGTGGCGATGCGCCGCGATCCGGAGGCGCCGGCGCTGCGCGCGACGCAGCCCGAGCTCGACGAGCGGGACGAGGATGGCCGCCCCAGCGCGCGCCGCGCGGCGCCGGGCATCAGCCTGGCCTCGCCGCTGGCGAAGCTGACCGCGCACAGCCGCTGAGCAGGACCGCGGCCACGGGCCACGGGCCCATCGTCCCGGGGGGAATCACCAGGCCGCCAGCACTTCCTCCGCCAGCCCGAACGCGGTGCTGGCGCCGGTGCCACCGGTGACCACGGCCAGCCGCGTGCGCTCGTCCGGCGCGTCGACCAGGCAGGGCACCTCGGCGCTGACCGGATAGACGCCGGTCCAGCGCTCGACGACCTCCATCGAGGCCAGCGGCAGCTGGCGCTTGAGCTCCTCCAGGATCAGCCGATCCACGGCGTCGCTCGCGAACGGCGGCAGCACCGGCCCGTAGTGGTGCGAGTCCCCGACCACCAGCGTGCCGTCGGCGCTCTGCACCGCGATCAGGTGGATGCCATGCGCGAGCGCGTCGTGGCGCTCGGCCGAGAGCCGCTTGAGCAGCGGCTGCGCCTCGGGCAGCGCGGCGTAGCCCTCGTAGCGGACCAGGCTGAGGTCGGCCATCAGCGCGGCGTTCAGGCGGAAGCCCGCTGGCGGGCGCACGCGCAGCATCTGCAGCTGGCACAGCGACAGCGCGTGCGGCGCGAGCCGGCCGGCGAAGAGGCCGTGCAGCTCCGCGCCGGAGCAGACGGCGACGCGCTCGGCCTGGTAGGTGGCCCGCGAGGTGCGCACCCGCGGCGCCTCGACCTCGAGCACCGACTCGCCGAAGTGGAACTCCACGCCGTGATGCTCCGCGAGCCAGGCCGCGATGCGCGGAATCACCTCGCGCGATTCCACGCGCAGTTCATGCGGGCTGTAGAGCCCGCCGAGCAGGCCCTCCGCGCGCAGTCCCGGCTGGCGAGTCGCGGCCTGCGCGGCGTTCAGACGCTCGCAGCCCTCGCCCATCTCGGTGGCGAGGAAGGCGTCCAGCAGGGCTTCGGACTCGACGCAGCGCGCGGCCATCAGCAGGCCGGCGTGCTCCACGCGCAGTCCGGCCCGCGGGGCGAGCTCGGCCCACAGGTCACGCGAGCGTCGCGCCCGGCGCCAATGCGCGCCGCGCTGCTGCCCGGTCACGGTCACGAAGCCGAAGTTGCGGATGGAGGCGCCGATGCAGGCGGCGTCGCGCTCGACGACGACGACGCGCCAGCCGCGCTTGGCGCCGGCCCAGGCATGGGCCAGGCCGACGATGCCGGCACCGACCACCAGGAGGTCATGGGTCATGGGAAGGAATGGATTGAGAGGATGAGTGGGGAGGGGGAGCCCGAAGACCCTCACCCCCACCCTCTCCCGCAAGCGGGAGAGGGAGCCGACCGTGCTCAGGCGTCTGGGTGGCGGACATGGTCGGGCACCTGGGTGTCAGACATGGAGGGCGTCTGGGTGGCGGACATGGGCGGGTGTCTGGGTGTCAGACATGGAGGGCGTCTGGGTAGCGGGCATGGGCGGGTGTCTGGGTGGCGGAAATGACAAGCAAGACTTGGCCTTGTTGAGACATGACTGGCGGCGTGTGGCCCCTCGCCCGCTGCGCGGGAGAGGGGTTTGGGGTGAGGGCCGTCGAAGTCAGCGAGCCCGTATGGCTCCCTCTCCCGCTTGCGGGAGAGGGTGGGGGTGAGGGTCTTCGGGCTACCTCGCCCGCCACCGCTGCGTGCGCTGCACCAGCAGATGCCCGATCACCCCGATGACGCCACGCCCCGCCGCCGCCGTCACGAAGAGCAGCGTGGCCATCGCCGCCGCCGGCGCCGTGTCCCCGGCGTCATCCATGGCCAGCACCGCGATCGCGGCCAGCGTGGTGTCGGGCGAGTACAGGAACACCACCGCCGACACCGTCGTCAGCGCGCTGACGAAGAAGTAGCCCGCCACCTGCACCAGCGTCGGCACCGCGATGGGCAGGTGCACCCGCCACAGGTGGCGCCAGAACGGCAGTCCCAGCGACTCGGCCACCCGCTCGTACTCCGGATCCAGCTGGCGCAGCGCGCCCAACTGGGTCAGGTGCGCGACCGAGTAGTAGTGCGCCACCGTGCACAGCACCAGGATGCCCAGCCCGCCGTACCAGCCGCGCAGCGGATTCCACGGCGCGTTGAAGAACAGGATGTAGCCCAGGCCCAGCGCAAGACCCGGCACCGCCATCGGCAGCGTCGCCAGCGCATTGAGTACCCCGCGCGCGGCGCGCAGGTCACGCGGCTTGTCGACCAGCCAGGCCAGCAGGAAGCTCAGCACGGTCCCCACCAGCGCCGTCCACCCGGCCATGCGCAGCGAGTTCCCGTAGCTGGCCCATCCGCCGCCGTCGCTCATGTCGAACTGGTAGTGCGACAGCGTCGGCGTGAGCTGGTACGGCCAGTACTGCGCGAAGGACGCGTACACCGCGATGCCGAAGACGCCGACCAGCGCCGTCGCCACCAGCGCGCAGTACAGCAGCGCCGGCAGGTCGACCGCCGCCTGGGGCCGCGGCTGATGCGGCACGGCGCGCAGGCTCAGCACCGCGCGCTGGCGGGCGCGCAGGCGCTGCTCCAGCACGAAGGCGCCCAGCGCCGGGATCAGCAGCAGCAGCGCGACGACCGCTCCCCGGTCCAGCCGCTGCTGCCCGACGACCTCCTTGTAGATGTCGGTGGCCAGCATCGCGGTCTGACCGCCGACGACCTTGGGGACGCCGAAGTCGGTCAGCACCAGCACGAACACCACCACCAGCGAGATCAGCAGCCCGTAGCGGCTGGCCGGCAGCGTCACCGTGCGGAACACGCGCCAGCCGTCGGCGCCCAGGCAGCGCGCGGCCTCGATGAGGCGAGCGTCGCTGGTCGACAGCGTGGTGACGAGGATGAGCAGCGCATGCGGGAAGGTCCACAGCACCGAGCCGGCGACGATGCCCGCTGGCCCATAGATGCTCTCGATGCCGATCGCCTGCATCGCGCCCTTGAGCAGGCCCTGGTTGCCGAAGGCGTAGACCAGGCCGATGGCGGCGAGCAGCGAGGGCGCGAGCAGCGGCAGCAGCGCCAGCCCCCGCCACAGGCCCTTGGCGGGCAGCGCGGTGTGCGTCAGCGCCCAGGCGTAGCCGTAGGCCAGCGCGACGCAGATCACCGCGGACAGGGCCGACAGCGACACGCTGTTGGCCAGCGCGCTCCAGCGGCCCGTCGCGAAGTAGGCGCTGAAGTGCGCGGCGCCGACGAAGCGGCCCTGC
Source organism: Mitsuaria chitosanitabida ATCC BAA-476 = NBRC 102408 (assembly GCF_001598255.1). Taxonomy (GTDB): domain Bacteria; phylum Pseudomonadota; class Gammaproteobacteria; order Burkholderiales; family Burkholderiaceae_C; genus Roseateles; species Roseateles chitosanitabidus. The sequence continues at coordinate 30,750 of NZ_BCYP01000026.1, read as the reverse complement.
CCGTCCAGCACGCTCTGCGCCAGCAGCGAGACCAGCGGCAGCAGGATGATCACGACCAGCGTCAGCAGCGCGGCGGCCAGCAGGCCCCGCAACGCCCAGGCCTCGGCATGGCGGCGCGGACGCGAGGGCGCGGCGGGCGCCGGCGCCTGATCGAGCACCAGACTCACGCGGCCCTCCGCATCGAGGTCGGCGCGTCGAAGAGCTGCAGTGCGCGCGCCGGCAGACGCAGGCCGCGCATCTCGCCCTCGGTCAAGCCCGAGGCCTCCCCGCTCGGGAGCTCCAGCAGCAGCGCCGAGCCCAGCGCGTCGCAGCGCATCAGCACCTGGGTCACCGCGCCGTGGAACTGCAGCGCGTCGATGCGGGCGCGGATCATCGCGCCCTCCCCGTCCAGCAGCCGCAGCGACTCGGGCCGGACGCCCAGGCGGACCACGCTGCCGGTCTTGTAGGCGCTGGTGTCGCAGTCCAGCAGCGCGGTGCCGATGCGCACGCGGCCCTCGGCCACCACCTGGCCGTCCAGCCAGTTCATGCGGCCGACGAAGCCGGCCACCAGCGCGCTGGCGGGCTGCTCGTAGAGCTGGCGCGGCGCGCCCTGCTGCGCGATCTGGCCCTTGGCCAGCAGCACCACGCGGTCGGACATGGCCAGCGCCTCGTCCTGGTCGTGCGTCACCATCAGCGTGGTGATGCCCAGCCGCTGCTGCAGCGCGCGGATCTCGGTGCGCATCTCGTGGCGCACCTGGGCGTCCAGCGCCGACAGCGGCTCGTCCAGCAGCAGCAGGCGCGGTCGCGGCGCCAGCGCGCGGGCCAGGGCCACGCGCTGCTGCTGTCCGCCGGAGAGCTGCGCCGGGAATTTGTGCTGCTGGTCGGCCAGGCCGACCAGGGCGAGCATCTCCTCGGCGCGGGCCGTGGCCTCGCGCCGCGGCAGCTCGGTCAGGCCGTAGCCGACGTTCTGCAGCGCCGTCATGTTGGGGAACAGCGCGTAGGACTGGAACACCACGCCGAAGCGCCGCTGCGAGGCGGGCCAGCGCGTGATGTCCTGCCCCTGCATCAGCACCTGGCCGAGGTCGGCCTGCTCGATGCCGCAGACGATGCGCAGCAGCGTGGTCTTGCCGCAGCCCGAGGGCCCGAGCAGCGAGACGAACTCACCCGGCCGCAGGTCGAGGTCGATGCCCTGCAGCACGGTCTGCGGACCGAAGCGCTTGGTGATCTGACGCAGATGGATCATGGGACGCCGCCGGCTCGCTTACTTCTTCTCGGCCTTGGCTTCGTAGCGGCGCGACCACTCGGCCAGGATGCGGTCGCGGTTGGCGGCGGCCCAGGTGAAGTCGTTCTTGGCCAGCAGCTTGTCCAGGTCGGACGGGACGAACTCCAGCTGTTCCTGCACCGACGGCAGCGCCAGCACGGCGAAGTTCTTGGCGTAGAGCTCGTTGGCCTTGCGGGTCACGGACCAGTCGGCCAGGGCCTTGGCGGCCTCCAGCTTCTTCGTGGTCTTCATGATGCCGGTGGCCTCGACGTCCCAGCCCAGGCCTTCCTTCGGGAAGACGATGTCGATGGGCGCGCCCTCCTTCTTGGTCTTGTTGGCGCGGTACTCGAAGGACAGACCGATGGGGAACTCGCCGGCGCCGGCCTGCTTGCAGGGCTTGGAGCCCGAGTGGGTATAGACGCCGATGTTCTGGTGCAGCGCGTCCATGAAGGCCCAGCCCTTGGCCTCGCCCATCATCTGCAGCCAGGCGGAGACCATCAGGTAGCCGGTGCCGCTGGACGCCGGATGCGGCATGGTCAGCAGGCCCTTGTAGACCGGCTGGGTCAGGTCGTTCCAGGAGCCGGGCTTGGGCAGGTTGCGCTTGCCGGCCTCGACGGTGTTGAAGCACACGGCCGAGGACCACAGGTCCATGCCCACCCAGGTCGGCTGGGCGCGCGGGTCGCGCATGTTGGGACGCACCTGGTCGAGGCCCTTGGGCGCATAGGGGGCGAGCATGCCCTCCTTGTCCAGCAGCATCAGCGAGGTGGCGGCCAGGCCCCAGACCACGTCGGCCTGCGGGTTGGCCTTCTCGGCCAGCAGGCGGGCGGTGACGATGCCGGTGGACTCGCGCACGAACTTGAGCTCGATGCCGGGGTGGTCCTGCTCGAAGGCGGTCTTGTAGGCCTTGATCTGGTCGGCCTCGAGCGCGCTGTAGACCAGCAGTTCGGTCTTGCCCTGGGCATGGGCCTCGGGGCTGGTCAGCGCGGTGATCGCGGACAGGGCCGCGAAGGCGGCGAGGTGGAAGACGGTCGAGAGGGACTTGAGACGCATGGGCGCTCCATCGAGGGTCATGGGGGAAGCCGGAATCGCGGGGCCGCCGACGGGGCGACGAGCTGTCACGATCGATGGACGACACTGTAGGAATGGCATATGTCATCTGCGCGTCAAACGCCCCAACTTCCCGAAACCCGGCATTGGCGGATTTGGGACGCCCCCGAGTTGTGGCGGCAATGCCGACACCTCGCGGTCCCCTCGAGGCGTCGGTCTCCGACGCCTTCACGGCGTCTTCACGGAGCGGCGCATGCTGGTGAACCAGCTCAAGGCCTTCTTCGCGGTGGCGCGGCTGGGGTCCATCACGCTCGCGGCCAAGCAGCTGGGCCTGTCGCAGCCCACGGTCACGACGCAGGTCCGGGCGCTGGAGGAGCAGTACGAGGTGGAGCTCTTCCACCGCGGCGGCGGCCGGCTGACGCTGAGCGACGCCGGCCGGCGTCTGCTCCCCCGCGTGGACGCGCTGCTGCAGCAGGAGCTGGACATCGAATTCGCGCTGAGGAACTCGGCCGAGCTGCAAGGCGGGACGCTGCGGCTGGGCGCGACGGCGCCCTACTACACGCTGACCCTGGCGCAGCGCTTCCGCGCGCGGCATCCGCGGGTGGCCTTGAGCGTGTCGGCGGGCAACTCGCGGCAGATGGTGGACGCGCTGCTCGCCTACCAGGTGGACCTCGCGACCTCCAGTCATCTGGAGGACGATCCGCGGCTGCATCGGGTGGCGCTGGGCAGCGATCCGCTGGTGCTGCTGGTGCCGCGCGGTCACGCGCTGGCGCGGCGTGGCGCGGTGCCCCTGGCGGCGTTGGCGGGCGAGACGCTGCTGGCGCGCGAACGGGGGTCGATGACGCGCGCGCTGAGCGAGCAGGCGCTGGAGCGCGCCGGCGTGAGGCCCCGGGACCAGATGGAGATCGCCAGCCGCGAGGCGTTGCGGGAAGCCGTGGTGCGCGGGCTGGGCGTGAGCATCTTCGCGGCCCACGAGACGGGCCGGCATCCGGAGCTGATCGCCCTGCCCTTCGAGGAGGACATGCCGCTGGTGCGCGAGTACCTCTACTGCCTCCAGGAGCGCAAGGGCGCGAGCCTGATCGAGGCGATGCTGGCGTGCGTGGTCGAGGGCGCGGAACGTGCGCCCTCCCCACCGGCTTGATTTTTCGCAGAGACACCCCGCCCCCGTGGCGGGAGGATGCGGCCCGTCATTCGGGCGCATCCGGTCCTCGCGGCGCGCCCGTCCATCGTCCCACCACGACTCGATCGACGAGCCCCCTATGTCCGTGCACTTCCGCGACCATCCCCCGCATCACCTCTGGAGCGGCGACGACCGCGACGAGCCCGTCCGACAGCGGCGGCCGCTGGACATCTGCGACGACGCGACGCTGCTGCGGCTGCAGGGCGGCTGGGGCATGACGCTGGAGGGCCCGGGCCGGCCCCGCGTCGGCACCGACGCGCTCCGTCTGCGCAACGACCTCACGGTCGGCGACGCGCTGGCCACCGCGCAGCGCTGCGTGAAGGACGCGACCGCGATCCTGCGGCTCTCCGCGGATCGCGAGCGCGAGACCGCCGCCTGCGACTGCGGCGCGCTGATCGCCGCCACGCATGACCTGCTGCGGCAGGCGCTGGGCTCGCTGGGCGTGGTCGAGCGCGGCCTCAGCGACGACGTGTGGGATCGCTCGGACCGCGCCCGCGGTCAGGTCGGCGAGCGCGCCCAGGCCATCGGGCTGCTCGCCAGCGAGGAACGCTGAGCGCGGTCGTCGCGGCAGGCCGCCGCACGGCCTCCGCTCAATCCGCCGTGATGCCCCGCTCCTTCACGAGCTTGGCCCACTGCGGCAACTCCTTCTCCAACCGGGCCCGCGCCGCGGCCGGCGTCGACGGGCTCGCGTCGAAGCCCTCCTTGGCCATGCGGTCCTTGACCGTCGGCGTCGCCAGCACGGCGTTGAGCGTCGCGTTCAGCTTGTCGACGACGGGCTTGGGCGTGCCGGACGGCACGAAGACCATGAACCAGGTTTCGAATGAATAGCCCGGCACGCCGGCCTCGGCGATGGTCGGCACGTTGGGCATCAGCGGCGAGCGCCTGGGTCCGGTGACGCCCAGCGCGCGGAGCCGGCCCGACTGCACATGCCCTTGCGCCGCCGACAGCACGGGGAAGGCCATCTCGGTCTGCCCGCCGATGGTGTCGCTCAGCGCGGGACCGCCGCCGCGATACGGGATATGGACGATGCTGACGCCGGCGACGGCCTTGAAGAGCTCGGCCGCCATGTGGAAGGTGCTGCCCGTGCCCGCCGACGCGTAGGAGAGCTTGCCCGGCTGGCGCTTGGCCAGCGCCACCAGGTCCTTGACCGTCTTGGCCGGCACGTTCTCGTTGACGACCAGCACGTGCTGGGAGCTGGCGACCATGCCGACGGGCGCCAGGTCCTTCAGCGTGTCGTAGGGCATCCTGGGCGTGAGCGCCGGATTGATCGCCAGCGACACGGTCTGCAGGCCGACGGTGTAGCCGTCACCCGCGGCCTTGGCCACTTCGGCGACCCCGAGGTTGCCGCCGGCGCCCGCCTTGTTCTCGACGACCAGCGGCTTGCCGAGCGCCTTGCCCCATTCGTCCGAGATCAGCCGCGCGACGATGTCGGCGCTGCCGCCGGGGGCGTAGGGCACGATCAGCCGCACGGGGTGGTCGGGATAGCCTTGGGCCAGCGCCGAGGCCGACACCGTGGCCGTCGCCAGCGCGGCGATCAGGGTTCTGCGAATCATCTTGTCTCCTGTGAAGCCCCGGTCGTTCGCCGGGGTCGCCTCGATGCTAGGCGGGAGACAGCGGATCAGAATTCAGCGCAGGATCATTCTTTCGTTCCTGCAAGTTAAGGATCGTTTCACTGTGAACTCACGGGTCGATCACGACCGCGTCGATCGGGCACGGCGCGCGAAGGCGACCGCCAACCCCGCCGTGAACAACGCCATCGCGCCGTTCCCGAGCGCGCCCTCCAGGTCGGTTTCCACGGCCTGCACCGCGAACCACATCGTCCATGCCGCCGTCCCGCCGAACACGGCGGCGGCGGACGCCAGACCCCAACGCATATCCCACCCCAGTCTTGTTTTGTGTCGCGACTGTAACGGCGGGCCGCGACGCCGCGCCCCCTCGGTTGGTGGGAGGACCGCCGGATCGTGGGCGATGACCGGAATCAGGCGTCGAAGCCGGGGCACTCCCGGGCGGCCTTGCGCAGCAGCGCCGGCCACACGAAGGCGCCGCCCAATCCGCCGGTCTGGACGCGCATGGACTCCGCGGTGCCGCGGATGATGGCCTCGTCGACCGGCGTCAGCGCCCCGCCACCCGCCTGCGCGGCGATCTGGATCTGGCAGGCGCTCTCGAAGGTGTACATGGAGAGGAAGGCGTCCGCGACGCTCCGGCCCACGGTCAGCAGACCGTGGTTGCGCAGGCAGTAGAAGATCTTCTCGCCCAGGTCGTGCTGCAGCCGGGGCTGCTCCTCGGGCCGGATGGCGACGCCCTCGTAGTCGTGGTACGCGAGCGAGGCCAGCACGAAGGTCGATTGCTGCGAGATCGGGAGCACCCCGTCCTTCTGCGCCGACACGGCGACGCCCGCGCGGGTGTGGGTATGCAGCACGCAGGCGACGTCGGGTCGGGCCGCGTGGATGGCCGAGTGGATGATGAAACCGGCCTGGTTGACGGGGAACGGTGTGTCCTGCAGCTTGTTGCCTTGCGCGTCGACCTTGATGAGGCTGGACGCGGTGATCTCCTCGAACATGAGTCCGTAGGGATTGATCAGGAACTCGTGCGAGTCACCGGGCAGCCGGGCGCTGATGTGGGTGAAGATCAGATCGCTCCAGCCGTGACGGGCCACGAGGCGATAGCAGGCGGCGAGGTCCACGCGCAGCTGCCATTCGGCGTCGCTGACCTTGCCCTTGAGCGAGGGAATCTGAGCGGTGATGTCCATGGGGCGTCTCCATTCGCGCGAGCCTCGATCGGGCTCGATCGCGGCGGATCCTCCGCCGGGAGTGGGCTGGAGGCTGTCGCGTGGAGGACAGGAGCACGGAACATCTCCGGGCGACCCGGACTTTCATTCGCCAAGGTATTTCAGGAGACTCGACCAGAAGTTCAGCTTGCTGCCCAAGACCAGAACCACCAAGAGGATCGAGATGCCGGCCGTCACCAGGTTGGCGATCACGTTGGACCACACGCCGGACCAGAAGCTCAGGGTCCGCTCCAGTCGCCGCAGTCGACGCAGGTGATGGGCTTCGGCCTCGGCCAAGGCGTCGGAGAGCGACTCCTCGGCCATGTCCTCAAGCATGACCTCGGCTCGCATGCGGTAGGTATCGATCTGCGACCGAAGGTTGCTGCCCAGCACGAAGCCGAGCACATCCGCATCCGGATGCGCCTTCATGAACTCGACCTTGTCCGCCTTGTACAGCGCGTAGGCGAGAAGCCCCGCCAGATCACGGCGATCCTGGACAAAGGACTGATAGGTCTGATGCAGCATCAAGCGATGACCTTGGCTTTCGCCAACCATCGCCCCAGCGCGTTGTTCGCGGCTCTGACGATGACCTCCCGGCAAGGCATCGCAGCGCGGACCGCGGGCGATGCCTCGTGGTTCCGGTCACGCGTCATCAGGCGACTGTTGGCACGCCGGATCGTGTGGACGGAGATGTACTTGCGAGCGGGCGAGGTCGTCATGGCGTCAGTGTCGCGTGGGGAGTGATCGGCCGTTGGAATGCCTGCCGTGGCGACCACATCGGCGACACGTCAGGGACGGAGAGCCGCGAGCTTTGCATCGCTGCAGCGCGTCAGCAATGACTCGTTCCTGTGATCGATGGGGGATTCGAATCTCCCCATCTCCCCTCTTCGAGGGGCTCATGACCGCTTCTGCGGCGCCCGATCCGTCTGCAGAAACCTGCGGGTCTGCAGGCTTCTGCGTAGGAAATGGGAAAGGGGCGCCCACGGCGCCCCTTGTCATGTCGAGGCCTCCCGGAGGCCTCCACGGCCGCGGTCAGAAGGCGGCGATGCCGGTCTGCGCGCGCCCCAGGATCAGCGCGTGGATGTCGTGCGTGCCCTCGTAGGTGTTGACCACCTCGAGGTTGACCAGGTGGCGCGCGATGCCGAACTCGTCGCTGATGCCGTTGCCGCCCAGCATGTCCCGCGCCATGCGCGCGATGTCCAGCGCCTTGCCGCAGCTGTTGCGCTTCATGATGGACGTGATCTCCACCGACGCGGTCCCCTCGTCCTTCATGCGGCCCAGCCGCAGGCAGCCTTGCAGGCCCAGCGTGATCTCGGTCTGCATGTCGGCCAGCTTCTTCTGGATCAGCTGGTTGGCCGCCAGCGGCTTGCCGAATTGCTGACGGTCCATCGTGTACTGCCGCGCCGTGTGCCAGCAGGCCTCCGCCGCGCCCAGCGCGCCCCACGCGATGCCGTAGCGCGCGCTGTTCAGGCAGGTGAACGGGCCCTTCAGACCGCGCACGTCCGGGAAGGCGTTCTCCTCGGGGCAGAAGACCTCGTCCATCACGATCTCGCCGGTGATCGACGCCCGCAGTCCCACCTTCCCATGGATGGCCGGGGCGCTCAGGCCCTTCCAGCCCTTCTCCAGCACGAAGCCGCGGATCTGGCCACCGTCGTCCTTGGCCCAGACGACGAAGACATCGGCGATCGGGCTGTTGGTGATCCACATCTTGCTGCCGGTGATCGCATAACCACCGTCGACCTTGCGCGCCCGCGTGATCATCGCCCCCGGGTCCGAGCCGTGGTTCGGCTCGGTCAGGCCGAAGCAGCCGATCCACTCGCCGCTGGCCAGCTTGGGCAGGTACTTGCGCTTGGTCGCCTCGTTGCCGAACTCGTTGATCGGCACCATGACCAGCGAGCTCTGCACGCTCATCATCGAGCGGTAGCCGCTGTCCACGCGCTCGACCTCGCGGGCGACCAGGCCGTAGCAGACGTAGTTGAGGCCGGCGCCGCCGTACGCCTCCGGAATCGTCGCGCCGAGCAGTCCCAGCTCGCCCATCTCGCGGAAGATCGCCGCATCGGTCTTCTCGTGCCGGAAGGCCTCCAGCACGCGCGGCTGCAGGCGGTCCTGGCAGTAGGCGCGCGCGGCGTCGCGCACGGCGCGCTCGTCGTCGGTCAGCTGCTGGTCCAGCAGCAGCGGATCGTCCCAGTGGAAGGAGGCCTTGGCTTTGCTCATGATGTGTCTCGCTTGTCTCGTGTCTCTGAATCTGGCGCGCCCGGCCCGCGGGGGCCTCGGCGCGAGGACCGCCGGTCGGGCGGCGCGGCGACCGAATCGATCCTAGCCCCGCGGGGGCACCACCGCTGTCACCTCGATTTCAACCTTCGCACGGTCCTCGATCAGCCCCGAGACCTGCACCGCGGTCATCGCGATGCCGTACTCGCGGCCCAGCACCTCGCGGTAGGCCTGGCCGACCTCGCGGCCGCGCGCGACGTACTCGCGCTTGTCCAGCACGTACCAGGTCATCCGCACGATGTGTTCCGGACCCGCGTCGGCCTCGGCCAGCACCGTCTTGATGTTGGCCAGCGCCTGCCGCACCTGCGCGATGAAATCGTCGCTCTCGAAGGCGCATTGCGCGTTCCAGCCGATCTGGCCGGCCACGTAGACCTGCCGGCCCACCGCGCTCACGCCGTTGGCGTAGCCGCGCGGTGCCGCCCAGCCCTCGGGCTGCAGCACCTGCTTGTGCGAGGCGGCCGCGTGGATCGCCGCGTCGCCGTGCGCGCTCGTGGCATGCGTGTTGCTCGTCATCGTCGGGACTCCTCTACTGCTCGGACGATTGCTGTTGCTGGACGGCCCGCACCAGCGCGGCGCGGACGTCGTCCGGGAAGGGTTGCGATTGATGCGTGTCCAGCGAGGTGCACACCAGCACCTGGCCGAAGCTGACCCGCGTGCCGTCGGCGCCGTCGAAGCTCACCCGCAGGGTCAGGGAGCTGCGGCCCACGCGCTCGATCCACAGCCGTTGCATGAGCCGGTCGCCGATGCGGCTGATGCGCTCGAAGCTGGTCTGCAGCTGCACGGTCGGCAGGCCCACGCGGCGCGCGCCGATCAGGGTCGCGTAGTCGATGCCCAGGCCGTCGTAGAACCAGTCCTCGACGAAGGCGTTGAGCAGCTCGTAGTAGCGCGGGAAGAACACGATCCCCGCGGGATCGCAATGGCCGAAGCGCACCAGCACCTCGCGCTCGAAGGTCGACGTCATGGGTCCCTCTCCTGTCGGACTCGGGCTTCCGGAGGACATCACTGCTCGCGCAGCCGGAAGCGTTGCAGCTTGCCGGTCTCGGTGCGCGGCAGGCTGGCGCGGAACTCTATCGCACGGGGGTACTTGTACGGGGCCACCGTCGCCTTGACGAAGTCCTGCATCGCCTTGACCTGCGCCGCGTCGCCCGCGTGTCCGGGCTTGAGCACGACGAAGGCCTTCACCAGCTGGCCGCGCTCCTCGTCCGGCACGCCGATCACCGCGCACTCGGCGACCGCCGGATGCGCCATCAGCGCGGACTCCACCTCCGGTCCGGCGATGTTGTAGCCGCCGGAGATGATCATGTCGTCGGTGCGCGCCTGATAGACGAAGTAGCCGTCGGCATCGACCAGGTACGCGTCGCCGGTGAGGTTCCAGCCGTTCCTGACGTACTTGCCCTGGCGGTCGTCCTCCAGATAGCGGCAGCCCGTCGGCCCCTTCACCGCCAGCTTGCCGACGCTGCCCGCGGGCAGCGCGCGGCCCTCGTCGTCGACCACGCAGGCGCGGTAGCCCGGCACCGCGACGCCGGTCGCGCCGGGACGGGCCGTGGCCTCGGTGTGGGAGATGAAGATGTGCAGCATCTCGGTCGCGCCGATGCCGTCGATCATCTCGATGCCGGTGGCGTCCTTCCACAGCTGGCGCGTCGCGGCGGGCAGCGCCTCGCCGGCGCTGACGCACTTGCGCAGCGAGCTCAGGTCGAAGGACGCGCCCGGCTGCGCCAGCATCGCGGCCATCGCGCGATAGGAGGTCGGCGCGGTGAAGCACACGCTGGCGCGATGGCGCGCGATCGCGGGCAGCAGCATCTCGGGCGAGGCCTTCTCCAGCAGCACCGCCGTCGCGCCCACGCTCAGCGGGAACAGCAGCAGCCCCCCCAGCCCGAAGGTGAAGGCCAGCGGCGGACTGCCGATGAAGACGTCGTCCGACGTCGCCTTCAGGCAGGATCGCGGCCAGCAGCGGCAGATCGCGATCACGTCCTGATGGAAGTGCATCGTGCCCTTGGGCTGACCGGTGGTCCCGGACGTGAACGCGATCAGCGCGCAGTCGTCGGCCGCGGTGTCCAGGTTGTCGAACCGAGGCGACTGGCGCTCGGCCAGCGCCTCCAGCCCGTCGGCCGCCTGGCTGCGGAACAGGCACACGCGATCGAGCACCGGATGCTGCGTCCGCGCCGTTTCCAGCTCGTCGGCCAAGGCCGCGTCGCACAGCGCATGCGTGATCTGCGCCTTGTCGATGATCTGCCCCAGCTCCTTGGCGCGCAGCAGCGGCATGGTCGCCACCGCGATCGCGCCGGCCTTCATCACCGCGAACCAGCAGGCCGCCAGCTGCGGCGTGTTGGCGCCGCGCAGCAGCACCCGATTGCCGGGCACCACGCCCATCTCGTTCACCAGCACGTGGGCGATGCGGTTGGCCTGCGCCTGCAGCTCCGAATAGGTCCAGCGGATCTCCCCGCCGCGGCCGTCGCCGCCGACCACGCAGGGCCGGTCGCCATGGCCCTCGGCCACCCAGCGGTCCAGCAGCTCGTGCGCGCAGTTCAGGCGCTCGGGGAACTGCAGCTCGGGCAACTCGAAGATGAGCTCGGGCCACTGGTCCCGCGGCGGGAGCTTGTCACGAGCGAAGGTATCCAGATGCGCGGTGCGGTGCATGGGGGGCGTCCTTGTCCGTTCTTCAACCGTTCTTCAACCGTTCTTCAAGAGATCTCGTCCGATGATCAACTGCTGGACCTCGCTGGCGCCCTCGTAGATGCGCAGCGCGCGGATCTCGCGGTACAGCGACTCGACGATCTCGCCGCGTCGCACGCCGCGACCACCGTGGAGCTGCACCGCCGCGTCAATGACGCGCTGGGCGCCCTCGGTCGCCATCAGCTTGGCCATCGCGGCCTCGCGCGTGATCGTGCGACCCTGATCGCGCTCCCAGGCCGCGCGATAGACCAGCAGCGCGCTGCTGTCCACGGTGCAGGCCATGTCGGCCAGCTTGGCCTGCGTCAGCGGCAGGTCGGCCAGCGTCGCGCCGAACATGGCGCGGGCCTTGGCCTGGCTCAGGCCTTCCTCCAGCGCGCGACGGGCGAAGCCCTGGGCCGCCGCGGCGACCGAGGTGCGGAAGACGTCCAGCGTCCGCATCGCCACCTTGAAGCCCTCGCCCGGCGCGCCGACCATGGCCGAGATCGGCACGCGGCAATTCGTGAAGCGCAGCGTCGCCAGCGGATGCGGCGCGATCACGTCGATGCGCTCGGCGATCTCGAACCCCGGAATGCCCGCATCCACGATGAACGCGCTGATCCCGCGCGAGCCGGGCGCCTCGCCGGTCCGCGCGAAGACCACGTAGAAATCAGCGATACCGCCGTTGGAGATCCAGGTCTTCTGCCCGTCGAGCACGTAGTGATCGCCGTCGCGTCGGGCGGCACACTGCATCGCGGCGACATCGGAACCCGCGTCCGGCTCGGACAGCGCGAAGGCCGCCAGCGCCTCGCCGCGCGCGACGCGCGGCAGGTAGGCCTCGCGCTGCGCGGCCGTGCCCATCAGCGAGATCGCGCCCGACCCCAGGCCCTGCATCGCGAAGGCGAAGTCGGCCAGCCCGTCATGTCGCGCCAGGGTCTCGCGCAACAGGCAGATGGCGCGGGTGTCGATGCCCTCGCCCTCGCCCGCCACCGCGTGCGTGAGCCAGCCGCCCTCGCCGAGCGCCTTGACCAGCGCCTTGCAGCTCGCGTCCACGTCCTCGTGGTCGACCGCGCCCGGTGCCAGATGCTTCGCGCACCAGGCGTCGAGCTCGCGGGCGAGCACGCGGTGCTTGTCGTCGAAGAAGGGCCAGTCCAGGTGTTTCAGATGATTCATGGCTGGCCTCAATCGCCCTTGAATTCAGGACGCTGCTTCGCGACGAAGGCGTGATACGCCCGGTGGAAGTCCTGCGTCATCATGCAGATGGCCTGCGCCTGCGCCTCGGCCTCGATGGCCTCGTCCACGCCCATGGTCCACTCCTGATGCAGCATCCGCTTGGTCATCGCATGCGCGAAGTTGGGGCCGGCGGCGATCTCCGCGGCCCAGGCCACGGCCTGCGATTCCAGCGCGTCCGGCTCGGCGATGCGGTTGAGGAAGCCCCACTGGTGCGCTTCCTCGCCGCCCAGGCTGCGGCCGGTGTAGAGCAGGTCCGACGCGCGGCCCTGGCCCACGATGCGCGGCAGCAGCGCGCAGGCGCCCATGTCGCAGCCGGCCAGGCCGACGCGGGTGAACAGGAAGGCGGTCTTGCTGCGGGCGGTGCCCAGACGCAGGTCGGAGGCCATGGCCATGATCGCGCCGGCGCCGGCGCAGACGCCGTCGATCGCGGCCACCACCGGCTGCGGGCAGGCCCGCATCGCCTTGACCAGATCGCCGGTCATGCGGGTGAAGGCCAGCAGGTCCGGCATGGACATCCGCGTCAGCGGGCCGATGATCTCGTGCACGTCCCCCCCGGAACAGAAGTTGCCGCCCGCGCCCTGCACCACGATCGCGTTCACCTCGTCCACGTAGGCCAGGGTGCGGAACAGGTCGCGCAGCTCGGCGTAGGACTCGAAGGTCAGCGGGTTCTTGCGCTCGGGACGGTTCAGCGTGATCACGCCGACCGCGCCCTCCTGGCGCCAGCTGAAATGCGTCGGCACGAAGCCGGCCAGGCTGCGCTGGTTGCCGGTGATGAGATGGCTGTCCATCGATGAAGCTCCTTGTTCCTGATCTGCCTGCCCACCGGTCGCGACGCGCGCGAGGGGGCGATTCGTCGAGCGCCACCCGGCCCCGGGGCCGGGTGGCGCGTCCCTGTCTACTTGCGCGAGGTCTCCAGCGTCGCCAGATGGCCCTTCAGACCGGCGAGCAAGCCCATCACCTGGGTCATCTGCTCGGGGGACCAGCCACCCAGCAGCTCGAGGATCCAGCCCTCGTGCGTGGCGGCCATGCGCTTGAAGCTGCGGCGGCCGGCCGGTGTCAGCCGCACGGTCACGCTGCGGCGGTCCGACGGATGAGGCTCGCGCACGACCAGGCCTTCGGACTCCAGCTGATCGGCGATGCCGGTGACGTTGCCGCCGGTGACCATCAGCCGCTGCGAGAGCTCGCGCATGGTGAGCCCCTCGGGACTGCGCTCCAGTTGCGCCAGCAGGTCGAAGCGCGGCAGCGTGGTGCCGAACTCGTTGCGCAGGCGCTGGCGGATCTGGTCCTCCACGCGCGTGGTGCAGGCCAGCAGCCGCAGCCAGACGCGCAAGGCCTGATGGTCGCCATCCTGCGCGCGGGACTCGAGGTCCAGCGCCAGGCCGGCGCCCTCGTCGGCGCCATCCATGGCCTCGCCGGTCTCGCCAGCGTCGCGCGCGGCGTTCTTGCCGATCGGATCGATCTGACGCATCACATCACCTCCCCGCCGGCCACGGCGATCGCCTGTCCGGTGATGGACGCGCTCTCGCGGCGCGCCAGCCAGGTCACCGCGGCCGCCACCTCCGCCGGGTCAATCAGCCGCCCCTGCGGATTCACGGCGGCCAGCTCGGCCCGCGCCGCCTCGGCCGTGCGTCCCGTCTTGGCGACGATGGTGTCGATGGCGTCGGCCACGATGTCGGTCTCGGTGTAGCCCGGGCAGACCGCATTGACCGTCACGCCCTTGCGCGCCGTTTCCAGCGCCAGCGCGCGCGTCAGGCCCAGCACGCCGTGCTTGGCCGCGCAGTAGGCCGCCACGTAGGCGTAGCCCTTGAGCGCCGCGGTGCTCGCCACGTTGACGATGCGGCCGAAGCGGCGCTCGGTCATCGCGGGCAGCACCTCGCGGCTGCACAGGAAGCTGCCGGTCAGGTTCACGTTGAGCAGCCGCTGCCAGGTCTCCAGCGAGGTCTTGCCCAGCGGCGCCGTCTCCACCTGCCCGGCGTTGTTGATCAGCAGGTCGACCGGACCGGCCGCCCGGGCCGCCGCCGCGAAGGCGTCGCGCACGCTGGCCTCGTCGCCGACGTCGCAGACCTGCAGCTCGACCGACGGACCGCCGTCGACGTTCAGCCGATCGCGCTGTTCCTTCAGCTTGTCGATGCGCCGGCCCATCAGCGTGACGCGCGCGCCGTCGGCGATCAGCGCCTGCGCGATCGCCGCGCCGATGCCGGAACCGCCGCCGGTCACCACCGCGTGCAGGCCCTCGAGCGGGTACTTGTCGCTCATGTCGATTCCTTGCCGCAACGCCTGCCGCGGCCTTCGCCGCCGTTGTTGCTGCCGTTGCCGTTGCTGCTGTTCATGTTTCTTCTCCCGAGCGAGTCGGAGATGCCCCTCACACGCCCAGCGCGCGGTTGGCCTGTTCCTGCGCGGCGGCGCCACCGCTCAGGGCGCGCTGGCGCTCGAACTCGCGTTCCATCTGGCTCTTGCCGGACTGGTACTGCCGGGGCCAATCCAGGCCCGGGCCGGACAGATAGCCGATGCGCGCGGCCTCGGTCAGTGTCCAGGCCGGATTGGCCAGATGCGGCCGAGCGATCGCGCACAGGTCCGCGCGGCCGGCCGCGATGATGCTGTTGACGTGGTCCGCCTCCGAGATCGCGCCCACCGCGATGGTCGCGATGCCGGCGCGGTTGCGCACGCTCTCGCTGAACGGCGTCTGCCACATGCGGCCGTAGACCGGCTTCTCTCGCTTGCTGACCTGGCCCGAGGACACGTCGATCAGGTCGGCGCCCGCCGCCTTGAAGGCCGCGGCCATCGCGACCGCGTCCTCGGTCGTCGTGCCGCCGGGCACCCAGTCGCTGGCGGAGATCCGCACCGACATCGGCTTGTCCTGCGGCCACACCGCGCGCATGGCCAGGAAGACCTCCAGCGGATAGCGCAACCGGTTCTCCAGCGTGCCGCCGTACTCGTCGTCGCGCTGATTGGTCAGCGGCGACAGGAAGCTCGACAGCAGATAGCCGTGGGCGCAGTGCAGCTCCAGCCAGTCGAAGCCGGCCTCGGCGGCGCGGCGCGTGGCGTCGACGAAGTCGTCGCGCACGCGGTCCATGTCCTCGCGCGTCATCGCGCGGGACCACTGGCTCACGCCATCCAGGTACTGCTGCGGCGAGGCCGAGATCAGCGGCCAGTTGCCCGCCTCCAGCGGTTGGTCGATGCCGTCCCAGGCCACGCGGGTCGAGCCCTTCGCGCCCGCGTGACCCAGCTGCAGCGCGATCTTGGCGGTCGAGCTCGCATGCACGTGATCGACGATGCGCTGCCAGCCGTCGCGCTGCGCGTCGTTCCAGATCCCCGGGCATCCCGGCGTGATGCGCGCATCGGGCGACACGCAGGTCATCTCGACGAAGACCAGCCCCGCGCCGCCCATGGCGCGAGCGCCCAGGTGGGTCAGGTGGTAGTCCGCCGGCTGCCCGTCGACGCAGGAGTACTGCGCCATCGGCGAGACCACCACGCGGTTCTTCAGCGTCGTGCCGCGCAGCGAGAACGGCGTGAACATCGGCGGCGCGGCGCGGTCCAGGCCCGCGCGCTTAGCCAGCCAGGCCTCGTAGTCGCCGACATAGCCGGCATCGCGCAGCCGCAGGTTCTCATGCGAGATGCGCTGCGAGCGCGTCAGCAGCGAGTACGCGAACTGCTCCGGCGCCAGCCGCGCATGGCGCTCGACGTTCTCGAACCATTCGGTGGAATTGCGGGCCGCGTTCTGGATGCGCAGCACCTCGATGGAACGCGTGGCCTCGTACTCCTCCAGCGCGGCGGACAGGCTCTCGACGCCGCCGCCGTGGCGGGCAATGTCCTTGGCCAGCGCGATCGCGTCCTCGAGCGCGAGCTTGGTGCCCGAGCCGATCGAGAAATGCGCGGTGTGCGCCGCGTCGCCCATCAGCACCACCGGCGCGCGGCCGTTGTGATGCACCCAGCGCCTGCAGACCACGCGCGGGAAGCGGATCCACTGCGCCGAGCCGCGCAGATGCGCCGCGTTGGAGATCAGCGGGTGGCCGTCCAGCACCTTGGCGAAGAGCCGCTCGCAGAAGGCGATGCCCTCCTCCTTGCTCATGTCCTCCAGGCCGGCGGCCTTCCAGACGTGCTCGGGCGTCTCGACGATGAAGGTCGAATGCGTCTCGTCGAAGCGGTAGGCATGCGCCTGGAACCAGCCCCATTCGGTCTTCTGGAAGTCGAAGGTGAAGGCGTCGAAGAGCTTGGTCGTGCCGAGCCAGACGAAGCGGCAGTCGCGCAGGTCGATGTCGGGCTGGTAGGTCGCGCTGTACTTCTGGCGCAGCCGGCTGTTGAGGCCGTCGGCCGCGATGATCAGGTCGGCGTCGATGTCGGCGTCGTCGCCGACCTCGGTCTCGTAGCGGATCTCGACGCCCAGCTCCTCGCAACGCTCGCGCAGGATGTCCAGCAGCCGGCGCCGGCCGATGCCGCAGAAGCCGTGGCCGCCGGAGACCATCGTGCGGCCGTCGATGTGGACGGCGATGTCGTCCCAATGGTTGAAGGCCTGCAGGATCGCGTCGGCGGTGTGCGGGTCGGCCTCGCGCAGCGCGGCCAGCGTCTGGTCCGAGAAGACCACGCCCCAGCCGAAGGTGTCGCCGGCGCGATTGCGCTCCAGCACCGTGACCTGATGCGAGGGATCCTGCCGCTTCATGAGCAGCGCGAAGTACAGGCCGGCGGGACCGCCGCCGATGCAGGTGATGCGCATGGTGCTGGGGCTCGCCTCGCGGCAAGCGTTGACTGCTTGACGGAAGCACTTTAGGCATTGATAGTTGAGGTGTCAACTAAATGGGCATCGGATCCGGCAGGCCCTCGCGATAACCCTCGGACCGTCGCGGCACCCTGGCGGAAGGCTTGCAGGATCGACGGCGACTTGTTGGAATTAACCGACACCACGACCCGCGGCCCCACGCTAAGGTGCGCGCCGCCGTGCCGAGTGCCGGCAGGAGCAGCAGATGAAGTCAACGTCAACGAGTCCCGCGCGAACGCTGTGGGACATCTCGCCGGTGGTCGCGCCGGACGCGCCGATCTTTCCCGGCGACGAGCCTTACGCGCTGAAGTGGACCGCCCGCCTGTCCCCGGATTGCCCGGTGAACCTGAGCGCGATCACCATGTCGCCGCATGTGGGCGCGCATGCCGACGCGCCGCTGCACTACGCCGACGGCGTCGCGAGCGCGGCCGAGGTCGACCTCGATCCTTACCTCGGTCCCTGCCGCGTGATCCATGCGATCGGTTGCGGGCCGCTGATCCGTGTCGAGCATCTGGCGCACGCCGCCGCCGACCTCCCTCCCCGCGTGCTGGTGCGCTGCAACGAGCGCGCCGACACGGTCTGGAATCCCGAGTTCACCGCCTACGCGCCGGAGGCCGTCGAATGGCTGGCCGCGCGTGGCGTGACGCTGATCGGCCTGGACACGCCCAGCGTCGATCCCGCGACGAGCAAGACGCTGGACAGCCATCAGCAGTTGCTGCGACTGAACCTGCGCGTGCTCGAGAACCTCGTGCTGGACGAGGTGCCCGCGGGCGACTACGAGCTGATCGCGCTGCCGCTCAAGCTGGCCGGGGCCTGCGCGTCGCCGGTGCGCGCGGTGCTGCGCGCGCTCTGACGCCCGACGAGCGCCGCCGCTCGACATCGCGGCGATTCATCGCCCTTCCCTTTCTTCTCGATCTGTCTGGAACGCTCATGACGACAAGACAAGACTGCCTGGCCCTGGACGCCGCCGATCCGCTGGCGCCGCTCAAGGACCTGTTCTCGCTGCCCGCGGGCACGCTCTATCTGGACGGCAACTCGCTGGGCGCGATGCCCAAGGCGACCGCCACCCGCGTGCAGCAGGTCATCGCCGACGAATGGGGGCGCGACCTGATCAAGAGCTGGAACACCGCCGGCTGGATGGACCTGCCCAGCCGCATCGGCGACAAGATCGGCCGCCTGATCGGCGCCCGGCCGGGCGAGACCATCGTCGCGGACTCGACCTCGCTCAACCTGTTCAAGGTGCTGAGCGCCGCCCTGCGCATCGTCAAGGCCGACGACGCCTCGGGCCGCCGCACGGTCATCGTGTCCGAGCGCAGCAACTTCCCCACCGACCTCTACATCGCCGAGAGCCTGGCCGAGCAGCACGGCATGACGCTGCACCTGGTCGATCACGTCGACGAGATCCCCGGACTGCTCAACGAGCGCCTCGCGGTGCTGATGCTCACCGAGGTCAACTACCGGACCGGCCGCAAGCACGACATGAAGGCGGTCACCGCCGCCGCCCACGCGGCCGGCGCGCTGACGGTGTGGGACCTGGCGCACTCGGCCGGCGCGATCCCCGTCGACCTGAACGGCGCCAACGCGGACTTCGCCATCGGCTGCGGCTACAAGTACCTGAACGGCGGCCCCGGCGCGCCGGCCTTCGTGTGGGCGAACCCGCGTCACGCGGACCGCTTCTGGCAGCCGCTCTCCGGCTGGCTGGGCCATGCGGCGCCCTTCCAGTTCACGTCGAACTACGCGCCCGCGCCGGGCATCAAGCGCTACATCTGCGGCACGCCGGCCATCCTGTCGACGGCGGCGCTGGAATGCGGCGTGGACACGCTGCTGGCGGCCGAGCCCTTCGGCGGCATGGCCGCGCTGCGCGAGAAGTCGCTGGCGCTGACCGAATGCTTCGCCCGGCTGGCCGAGGAACGCTGCGGCGATCAGGGCGTCTACGTCGTGTCGCCGCGCGAGCCCGCGCTGCGCGGCAGCCAGGTCTGCCTGGCGCTGAAGGCGCCGCTGGAGGACGCGAGCTACGCGGTCGTGCAGGCGCTGATCGAGCGCGGCGTGATCGGCGACTACCGCGCCGGCGATCCGACGCGGCTCGCGCAGGTGCCGCACATCCTGCGCTTCGGCTTCACGCCGCTCTATGTCGGCTTCGCCGACGCGTGGGATGCGGTCGAGCACCTGCATCAGGTGCTGGCCACCGGCGAATGGCGCGAAGCGCGCTTCAACAAGAAGGCGGCCGTGACATGAGCTGCCCGATGGGACATGGCGACCGACCCGTCGCCGGCAAGACGGACGCGAGTGCCAGCGTGGGCGCGGGCGGCGAGGCCATCGTCCGCGAGGAAGGCGCGCAGCTCGATTTCTCCAAGGACATGAGCTACGGCGACTACCTGCACCTGGACAAGGTGCTGAGCGCGCAGCACCCGCTCTCGCCCGATCACAACGAGATGCTCTTCATCGTCCAGCACCAGACCTCGGAGCTGTGGATGAAGCTGATGCTGCACGAGCTGCAGGGCGCCGTCGGCAACGTGGCCGAGGATCGCCTGCCCGAGGCCTTCAAGAAGCTGGCGCGGGTGTCGCGCATCATGGAGCAGCTGGTCCACGCCTGGGACGTGCTGGGCACGATGACGCCGCCGGAGTACTCGGCCATCCGCCCCTATCTGTCCAACAGCAGCGGCTTCCAGAGCGCGCAGTACCGGCGCATCGAGTTCATGCTCGGCAACAAGAACGCCGCGATGCTCAAGCCTCACGCGCACCGCCCCGACCTGCTGGCCGAGGTGCAGTCGGCCTTCGAGGCGCCCTCGCTCTACGACGAGGTGCTGCGCCTGATGCAGCGCCGTGGCATCGCGGTGCCGACCTCGCACCTGACGCGCGACTGGACGAAGCCCTACGCGGCCGACGACGGCGTGAAGGACGCGTGGCTGCAGGTCTATCGCGATCCGCAGGCCCACTGGGACCTGTACCAGATGGGCGAGGAGCTCGTCGACCTGGAGGACGCGTTCCGGCTCTGGCGCTTCCGCCACGTGACCACGGTGGAGCGCGTCATCGGCTTCAAGCGCGGCACCGGCGGCACCGGGGGCGTCAGCTACCTGCGCAAGATGCTGGACGTCGTCCTGTTCCCCGAGCTCTGGGCGCTGCGCACGGAGCTCTGAGGCCGGGACGGCGCCCCGCAGCGCCTTCGCGAGCCAAGAAGCGCACGCCCTCGTCTCCGGAAGCCCATCCGGAAGGAAGTCATGGGGGCGTCACTTCTACAATCGCCAGCTTCCGCGCGCGCGGCTGATCCGGCTGCTCCGCGCCCTGCCCGCCAACCCGCCGAGGCTCACCCCATGGACACTCGTCTCTCCCAGATCAAGCTGCGCATCGCCAAGCTGCGCGACGCGCTGCGCAACGCCGGCGCCCACGCCATCCTGGTGCCCTCGGCCGACCCGCATCTGTCCGAGTACCTGCCCGGCCGCTGGCAGGGCCGCGAGGTGCTGTCGGGCTTCACCGGCTCGATGGCGACGCTGGTCGTGACGCTGGACGATGCCCGCCTCTTCGCCGACAGCCGCTACTGGACCCAGGCCGAGCGCGAACTCGAGGGCAGCGGCATCACCCTGTTCAAGATCCCCACCGGCGCCGCGACGCACCACATCGGCTGGATCGCCGAGCAGTTGCAGCCCGGCCAGACCCTGGCCGTCGACGGCCAGGTGCTGGGCCTGGCGCTGGCGCAGCAGCTGCGCGCGGCGCTCGGCGCCAAGGGCATCCGCATGGACACCGGCCTGGACCTGATCGACCAGGCCTGGGACGAGCGCCCCGGCCTGCCCGACGCCCCCATCTACGAGCACGCCGCCCCGCAGGCGACGGTGACCCGCGCCGACAAGCTGGCCCAGGTGCGCGAGGCCATGGGCAAGCACGGCGCGACGCACCACCTGATCTCCAGCGTCGACGACGTGGCCTGGCTGCTCAACCTGCGCGGCTCGGACGTGACCTACAACCCGGTCTTCGTCGGCCATCTGCTGCTGTCGCCGGACGGCGCGACGCTGTTCGTGCAGCCCGGCAAGATCGATGCGGCGCTGACGCAGCGCCTGGCCGCCGACGGCGTGGCGCTGGCCCCGTACGACCAGACGCGCGCCGCGCTGGGCGCGCTGCCGGCCGATGCCCGCGTGCTGATCGATCCGCGCCGCGTGACCCTGGGCCTGCGCGAGGCGCTGCCCGCGACGGCCGCGGTGATCGAGGCCATCAACCCGAGCACGCTGCTCAAGAGCCGCAAGAACGCCGCCGAGGCGGAGTTCGTCCGCGACGCGATGGCGCAGGACGGCGCCGCGATGTGCGCCTTCTACGCCTGGTTCGAGGCGGCGCTGGCGCGCGGCGAGGCGGTCTCCGAGCTGACCGTCGACGAGCGCCTGAGCGCCGAGCGCGCCAAGCGTCCGGGCTTCGTGGGCCTGTCCTTCCCGACCATCGCCGGCTTCAACGGCAACGGCGCGATGCCGCATTACCGCGCGACCGCCGAGTCCTTCGCGCAGATCCAGGGCGACGGCCTGCTGCTGATCGACTCGGGCGCGCAGTACCTGGGCGGCACCACCGACATCACCCGGGTCTGGCCCATCGGCACCCTCACCGACGACCATCGCCGCGATTACACGCTGGTGCTCAAGGGCACGATCGCGCTGTCGCGCGCGGTCTTCCCGCGCGGCACGCTGAGCCCGATGCTGGACGCGCTGGCGCGCGCCCCGCTGTGGGCCCACGGCCTGGACTACGGCCACGGCACCGGCCACGGCGTGGGCTACTTCATGAACGTGCACGAAGGCCCCCAGAGCATCTCCAAGGCCGTGCCCGACGCCAACATGGCGATGGAGCCGGGGATGATCACCTCCATCGAGCCCGGCCTGTACCGGCCCGGCCAGTGGGGCGTGCGCATCGAAAACCTGGTGCTGAACGTCGAGCGCGACACGCCGGAGAAGGGTCAGTTCGGCGCGATGCTGGCCTTCGAGACGCTGACGCTGTGCCCGATCGACACGCGCTGCATCGCGGTGGGGCTGCTGTCGGACGAGGAACTGGCCTGGCTGAACGACTATCACGCCGAGGTGCGCCGCCGCCTGGCGCCGCTGGTCGACGGCGACGCGCTGGCCTGGCTGAACACGCGCACCGAAGCGCTGGCGCGCTGAGCCTCGGGCGGGCGCGCCCGGCACTTCCGTGACCGATGCGACGAACGCCCCGAATGCGTGACCGAAGCGCGATTCTTTACGCCTGGCCTCCCTGGAAGGCCGCCAGCCCGCGGCCTAGAGTTGTCTTCAGGCGATCTGCCTGATGCACGCCAGAGGAGGCGATCATGGACATCAAGCTTTCGCAAGCCCTGCATGGGCGCGGCCGTTCGCACGCCCCGCCCGTTGGCAACGAGGAGCGCGCGCTGCACCGCTTCTCCGATGGCGCGCTGCACAGCGCGCTGATGGTGGCGGTGATCCTGGTGGCCGTGCTGGCCGTCGTGCAGGCCCTGCGCGTGGGCACGCTGATGTGGCAACTGGAGCCGGTCGTGATCCAGGGCAAGTCGCAGAACGTTCCGCTGCCCGCCGCGCCGCAGCCGCTGGAGTCCGCGCAACCCGGCCGCTGACGGCCCCGCAGCCCTCGCGGCGCGCGCCCGCCGTGAGCCCGTGGGCGGCGCCGCGCGCCCGCCCCGGTGCCCGCGTCGCGCGTCACATCTGCCGGAACAGGTGCAGGTAGCTGCGGCTGACCGGCAGGACCTCCGGCCGCGCCTTGAGGTGCAGGTCGGCGGTCTCGTTGGGGCCGCGCGTCACATGGCTGATCGCGTGGAGATTCACCACCACCGACCGGTGCACCTGCACGAAACGCTGCGGATCGAGCCGCTCGATCAGCTCGCGGATCGGCGTGCGGATCAGCGCCTCGCCTTCGCCGGTGACCACCAGCGTGTACTTCTCGTCGGAGCGCAGGAAGAGGATCTCGTCGACCGGGATCAGTTTCAGCGTCGACCCCACCGAGGCGCGAATCCATTGCAGCGGACCGGTGTCGGACGCAAGGCCCGCGCCCGGGATGGGCGCGGCGCCGCCGGTCGCGCCCGGCGTGGCGGATGAGCCCGTCGGACCGGACAGGCCGGGCGGTCTCGCCATGCGCCGCGCGAGCTCGTCGATCACGGCCTCCAGCGCGCGCTGATGCGCATCCGGGCCGGGCCGTGGCGTGGCGGCGGCGCGCTCGGCCAGCCGCTCCTTCAGCCGCCCGACCGTGTCGGCGAGCCGCCCCTCCTCCACCGGCTTGACCAGGTAGTCGATCGCGCCGCGCTCGAAGGCCTGGAGCGCGTATTCCTCGTAGGCGGTGACGAACACCACCTGCGCCTGACGCGCGATCTGCCGCGCCGCCTCCAGCCCGTTCAGGCCCGGCATGTGGACGTCCAGGAACACGATCTGCGGCCGGTGCGCCTCGAACAGCTCGACGGCCTCGCGGCCGTTGCGCGCCTGGGCGACGACCTCGAGCTCGGGCCAGGCCTGCGCGAGGCTGCGCTGGAGGCTGTCGCGCAGCAGCGGTTCGTCGTCGGCGATCAGGGCGGTGGGGGACATGGCGGTCACGGAGGTCGGGGACATCGTGGGGATCCAGGGGATCGGCGTCAACGGAGGGCCGGAAGGTCGTCGCGACGCCACCGGCGGTGGAACGACCCGGACGTCAATGCGGCGTGAAACGCAGCTCGGCGCGCAGACCGTGCGGGCGATTCTCGGTGAGCTCCAGCGTCGCGCTCAGGCCGTAGAACAGCGTCAGGCGCTCGCGCAGATTGCGCAGCCCCGTGCCGGTCCCCATGCTCTGCGTCATGCCGACACCGGTGTCGCTGACCCACAGCCGCACCAGCCCGCCCGCCTCCAGCGCGCCGCCGACCTCGATGCGTCCGCCCTCCTCGCCCGGATCGATGCCGTGCCGCACCGCGTTCTCGACCAGCGTCAGCAGCGCCATCGGCGGGAAGCGCACGATGTCCAGCTCCGGCGGCAGCTCGACGCTGAACGCCAGCCGGTCCGGCATGCGCAGGTGCATCAGCTCCAGGTAGGCGCGCACCAGGGCGGCCTCGTCGGCCAGCCGGGTGCTCTCGCCCTGCAGGCGCGGCATCGCGGCGCGCAGGTAGGCGATCAGGCTGCGCAGCACCGGCGCCGCCTGCGGGGACCCCGTCTCCACCAGCGCCCGCACGTTGGCCAGGGTGTTGAACAGGAAATGCGGCTCGACCTGCGCCTGCAGCAGCCGCAACCGGGCGTCCAGGGCCTGGCGCTCGAGCTCGCTGCGCTCCAGCTCGAAGCTCAGCGCCTGGTTGCGGGCCTCGGCGTCGCGCTGGCGGTAGAGCGCCCCCATCGCCAGCAGCGGCCCCACCACCAGGCCGGAGCCCGCGATCCAGAAGAAGCCCATCACGCGGGCCTCGGACTCGACCAGGCTGGCCAGGTCCCCACCCACGGCCACCAGGTAGACCGCCAGGGTCGCCACCGGCACCGCCGCGGCGACCACCACGACCTGGAACAGCCAGCGCGCCCACCAGCGCGGCAGGCGCCGCGGCCACTGGCCGGCGGCGGAGAACGCCAGCAGGGCCAGCATGCCGACGAACAGCGTGCGACCCAGCAGGACGGGGAACGGGGTGATGAAGATCGGGGCGAGCACCAGCGCGGCCGCGGTGGCCATCGCCAGCGCGAGCAGCACGCGCTGCGGCGTCAGCGAGGAGACGAAGCCATGCCAGGCTTGCGGCGCGGGCGCGCCGTCGGGGACGGGGATCGACATGCCCGCACGATAACGGGCGGGCCGCCGGCATCCAAGCGCGCGCGGGGCCTCAGGCGACGAAGCACGGAATGGGCCCCTTGAGCCACGGGGAAGGGGCGCCTGGGCCCCAGGGCGCGCTCAGGCATACATCCCGATCCGGCACATCACGGCCTCCTTGCCGGCATTGATGGCGAAGCGCAGCGCCTCGGCCGGCGTGGCCCAGCCGTAGCCGCCGGCCAGGTTCTCGTCGCGGAAGGCCTCGCGCTTGTGCACGGACAGCGCCTGGTCCATCCGGACCACGACCACCGCCGCGACATAGCCGAACTGGCGTGGACGCTCGATGGCGCCCGCATAGATCCGGTAGTCCCCGGTATCGATCTCGGCGAAATGCATGGCTGACTCCTGAGGGCCTCGCATCGAGGCGGCTGGGCGGCCCGGGGGCCGGGACATCCGGCGGCCGGGTGCGCCCAGGGCGGGCGCGGCGGAGTCGAACTGTGCGCGGCGATGACAAGGATGGGTAGCCGACCAAGGGGGGCCCTCCAAAGGGGGCCCACCCGCCCTCGGCCCTCCGATGGGGGACTCGCGGGCGAATGCCATTCAAGGATCGGGAAAACGACGCGCGCCAGCGTCCCGCCCACGGCCCGCGCGGGCGATCAGCGACCGGTGATCCGCCGTCGGCGGGCTCAGCCGCGGGTATTGGCGATGCTGGTGTACTCGCGCAGCTCGGCGTCGACGACGCGGCGTGGCGGGGTCTCGGCCGGGCGGACGCCCAGCTCGGGGTGAACGATGTCGTAGGCGCGGCGCTCGGCCGGCGAGACGACGCCATTCTGGTCCGAGTCGGCCGGCGCGTAGATCAGGTTGGGGACCAGGGTGATCGGTTGCTGCGTGGACGTGGTCGACGCGGTGGTGGCGGCGGGCGCGGCGGTCGTGGAGGCGTTGGTCGTGGTGCTGGCGGCGGCGACGCCGGTGCCGGTCGAGGCAGTGGCGCTCACGGCGGCGGGGGCCGGGGCGGCCGCCGGCGCGGCGGCCTGGGTCTGGACCTGCGGGGCGACAACGGGGAGCGCGGCCTGCCATTGCGAGGCGGCATCGGGGGCCGGCGCGGGCGCCGGGGCGGCGTTGCTGGCGCCGGTGTCGGCGGCGGCCAGGCTCACGGCCTGGGCGGACACGCTCACCACGGCCGACGCTTCGGCGCCGTCGTTCGTCACGGCATCCGAGTCACGCGCGCGGGTCGGCTGCCCGGTGGTCGCACCGGGACCGTTCACTGTCGTTGTGTTGTTCAGGGCAGCAATCATGGCGAGCCTCCCACGAGGTTTCCGCGGATTCCGGCCAGCGGATGCCGGGTCCGGGCATGGCCGGACCAGAAGCCTTTCGGGGCATGTCTGCTTTTTCGACCCGATTCCTTGAGACTTTAGGGCGACTTGAGCGGCAA
This sequence comes from Mitsuaria chitosanitabida ATCC BAA-476 = NBRC 102408, assembly GCF_001598255.1. Lineage (GTDB taxonomy): Bacteria > Pseudomonadota > Gammaproteobacteria > Burkholderiales > Burkholderiaceae_C > Roseateles > Roseateles chitosanitabidus. Next base: position 4,483 of record NZ_BCYP01000026.1, on the reverse strand, counting down.
TCGCAAATTCTTGATCGGTACAAACCCTAGATTCCCAGCGCCCCGCCCCGCGTCGGTGCGGCATTCGACCGCATCGACGGGCCAGAAGCCACGCGGGAGAAACCCCTGTCGCCTTCGGTTAAATTCCAGCGCATGGGTCTCCGCTCCTTCGCCACCGCACACATTCCGGGCCTGACAGGGCTGACCGGCCCCAAGGCCGTGCCCGACACGGCCTCCGAGGCCTCCTCCTTCGACGCCCTCGTCGCCCGGCTGCATTACCTGCCCAAGGCGGACATCAAGCGCATTCGGGAGGCCTACAAGTTCGCCGACGAGGCGCACCTGGGCCAGTTCCGCGCCAGCGGCGAGCCCTACATCACCCATCCCATCGCCGTGGCCGGCCTGTGCGCCGACTGGCGTCTGGACGCGCAGGCCATCATGGCCGCGCTGATGCACGACGCGATGGAGGATTGCGGCGTCACCAAGACCGAGCTGATCGAGCGTTTCGAGGCCCCGACGGCCGAGCTGGTGGACGGCCTGACCAAGCTGGACAAGCTGCAGTTCTCGACCCGCGAGGAATCGCAGGCGGAGAGCTTTCGCAAGATGCTGCTGGCGATGGCGCGCGACGTGCGCGTCATCCTGATCAAGCTGGCGGACCGGCTGCACAACATGCGCACGATGCAGCACATGGCCTTCGACAAGCGCCGCCGCATCGCCCGCGAGACCCTGGACATCTACGCCCCGATCGCCCATCGGCTCGGCCTGAACGAGATCTACCGCGAGCTGCAGGAGCTCTCCTTCCAGTACATCCACCCGTGGCGGCACGGCGCGCTGGCCAAGGCGGTGGGCAAGGCCCGCGGGCACCGCCGCGACCTGGTCTCGCGCATCGAGCGCGACGTGCAGAAGGCCTTCGCCGAGGCCAACCTGCGCGTGGAGATCCAGGGCCGCGAGAAGACGCTGTTCAGCATCTACAAGAAGATGCGCGAGAAACACCTGAGCTTCGCCCAGGTCAGCGACATCTTCGGCTTCCGCGTGATCGTGCAGGACCTCCCCCAGTGCTACTGGTCGCTGGGCGTGCTGCACCAGATCTACAAGCCGCAGCCGGGCCGCTTCAAGGACTACATCGCGATTCCGAAGCCCAACGGCTACCAGTCGCTGCACACGACGCTGGTCAGCCCGTTGGGCACCCCGGTGGAATTCCAGATGCGGACCGAGGCCATGCACATGGTCGCGGAGAAAGGCGTGGCGGCCCACTGGCTCTACAAGAGCAAGGGCGACGCCAAGGGCGCGCAGCAGCTGGGCTCGCGCTGGCTGCAATCGCTGCTGGACATCCAGGACGAGACCCGCGACGCGACCGAGTTCCTGGAGCACGTCAAGATCGACCTGTTCCCCGACGCGGTCTACGTGTTCACACCGAAGTCCAAGATCATGGCGCTGCCCAAGGGCGCGACGCCGGTGGACTTCGCCTACGCGATCCACTCGGACGTGGGCGACCATTGCGTCGCGGCCAAGGTCAACGGCGAGCCCGTCCCGCTGCGCACCGAGCTGCGCAGCGGCGACGTGATCGAGATCGTCACCGCCGCCGGCGCGCGGCCCAATCCGGCCTGGCTGAGCTTCGTGCGCACCGGCCGGGCGCGCTCCAAGATCCGCCACTTCCTGAAGAACCTGGAGCAGGAGGAATCGCAGGAGCTGGGTCACAAGATGCTGGCCCAGGCGCTGCGCGCCGAAGGCCTGGCGCTGCCCAGCCTGCGCGAGGACGACGAGACCGCCGCCGCGCTGTGGCAGGACCTGGCCCGCTGGGCCGGCAACCGCAACGTGGACGAGCTGCTGGTGGAGATCGGCCTGGGCCGCAAGATCGCCAGCATCGTCGCCAAGAAGCTGGCGCGCACGCTGTCCGAGCAGGGCCAGCGGCCCGACGCGGTGCTGCTGACGATGGGCCGCTTCTCGACCGACGACGCGCCCGCGCAGGGCCAGGTCTTGCTGGACGGCAGCGAAGGCGCGTCGGTGCGCCTGGCCACCTGCTGCCGCCCCATCCCGGGCGACGACATCAAGGGCTACCTGGGCCGCGGCGAGGGCCTGGTGGTCCACACGGCCGAGTGCTCGGTGGGCCGCCGCCTCTTCCAGCGCGACAGCGAGCACTGGATCGCCGTCGGCTGGGCCGAGGAGCTGACCCGCAGCTTCGAGGCCGAGGTCAACGTGCTGATGCGCAACGGCAAGGGCGTGCTGGCGCAGATCGCGACCGCCGTCAGCAGCGCCGAGGCCGACATCACCCACATCGCCATGAGCGACGACTCGCAGCAGCGCGAGACGGCCGAGATGTCGCTGCTGCTGGCGGTGCGCGACCGCCTGCACCTGGCGGACACGCTGCGCACGCTCAAGCGCTCCAGCGCGGTGATGCGGGTCTGGCGCGTCAAGCCCTGACGCGCCGCGTCGATTCGGGGTGCCGGGCCGCGGCGGCGTTCGGGCCGATCCGGTCGATCAGACAGCCGCCGGCTTCGGGTACGACACCTCGACCACCTCGATGAGCTCCACGCCCACCGGCGTGACCAGCTGCAGCTCGTCCCCTTCCTTGGCCTTGAGCAGCGTGCGCGCGATCGGCGACACCCAGCTGACCTCGCCCGCCAGGCTGTCCGATTCGTCGATGCCCTTGATGGTGATGGTGCGCTCCTCCCCCTTCGCGTTCGCGTAGGTCACGGTCGCGCCGAAGAAGACCTGGTCGCTGCCGTGATGGGCGCTGGGGTCGACGACCTCGGCGATGTCCAGGCGCTTGGTCAGGAAGCGCAGGCGGCGGTCGATCTCGCGCAGCCGCTTCTTCCCGTACAGGTAGTCGCCGTTCTCCGAGCGGTCGCCGTTCTTGGCGGCCCAGGAGACGATCTCCACGATCTTGGGACGCTCGTCGTCCAGCAGGGTCATGAACTCCGCCCGCAAGCGGGCGTAGCCCTGCGGCGTCATGTAGTTGCGCGAGCCCTTGGGCAATGCGGGCAGCGAGGGGCTGTCGTCGTCGTCATCGCCGGCGGCGTCGGATTCCTTGGTGAAGGCCTTGCTCATCCCGGCATTGTCACCAAGAACGTCGGCCCCTGGCCGCCTCACCATGAGGATCCCCCTCTGATGCGATCGGTGGCCCAGGCGCTATCGTGGTCCGATCGCGCCGGGCGCGCCAACTGGGGACGAGGGCATGGACGAAGGGATGGAGACCCATCGCGCGGGACCACTGGCGGGACTGCGGATCGTGGAGTTCGCCGGCATCGGCCCGGCGCCGTTCGCGGGCATGGTGCTGGCCGACTTCGGCGCCGAGGTCACCGTGATCGAACGCCCCGGCGGCGAGTCGCGGCTGGGCGGCGGGTCGGCGCTGAACCGCGGCAAGCGGGTCCTGCGGGCCGACCTCAAGACGCCGGCGGGACTGGCGCTGGTGCGCGACCAGGTCGCCAGCGCAGACGCCTTGATCGAAGGCTTCCGACCCGGCGTGATGGAGCGGCTGGGCCTGGGTCCCGACACGCTGTGCGCGGCGCATCCGCGGCTGGTCTATGCCCGCCTCACGGGCTGGGGACAGACCGGGCCGCTGGCGCGCACCGCGGGCCACGACATCAACTACGTCGCCCTCACCGGCCTGATGCCCGCCGCGGCGCGTGAAGGTCATGGCCCGGCATTGCCCGCCACGCTGCTGGGCGACATCGGCGGCGGCGCGCTGACGATGCTGTTCGGGCTGATGTGCGCGCTGTGGGAATCGCGCCGATCCGGTCGGGGCCAGGTGATCGACGCGGCCATCCTCGACGGGGTCGGCTACATGGGCTCGCTCATCCAGGCGCTTCGCGCCGACGGGCTCTGGAGCGACGATCCGGCGCGCAACTTCTTCCTGCATCAGTCGCCCTACTACGACTGCTTCGAATGCGCCGACGGCCGCTGGCTGTCGCTGGGCGCGATCGAACCGCAGTTCCACGCCGAGCTGATGACGCGGCTGGGATTCGTGCCCGTGCCGCCGCAGGACGATCCGGCGCAATGGCCGGCCTTGCGGGCCCGGGTCGCGGCGCGCCTGCGGGAGCGGCCGCTGGCCGAGTGGGTGCTCGTGTTCGGGGGCAGCGACGCCTGCGTCACGCCGGTGCTGACCGCCGCCGAGGCACCGCTACATCCGCAGCAGCAGGCTCGGCGCAACTTCTTCATGCGAGACGGCGTTGCCTGGGCGATGCCAGCGCCGAAGTTGTCGCGCACGCCGGCGACGCCGGCAGGAAATCGCGGGGAACTGGCGGACGATATTCGCACCGAGTAAGACCATACTCGGCTGAACACCCCTCCGATACTTGGCGCCGCGGAGAATGGAAGTCCCATCGGACGACGTCCATACACCCCCCGCGCGAGGAGCGCGCAAAGAAAAAGGCCAGTGTCGTGAAACACTGGCCTCTGATTGGTGCGGCTGGCAGGATTCGAACCCACGACCCCTTGGTTCGTAGCCAAGTACTCTATCCAACTGAGCTACAGCCGCAATATCTTTTTAGAAACTCATACAAGACAT
>NZ_BCYP01000025.1 GCF_001598255.1 Mitsuaria chitosanitabida ATCC BAA-476 = NBRC 102408 | reverse complement strand
GCGACTTTTACTGATCAGATCCGCCGTCGTGGAAGCGGAATCTGCTTTTTGTTCTTGCTTCTTCTTTTTACCGAATATCTCTTGAATCTTTCGACCTCAAGATATTCGACATTTTCTGGTGCGGCTGGCAGGATTCGAACCCACGACCCCTTGGTTCGTAGCCAAGTACTCTATCCAACTGAGCTACAGCCGCTGAAAGACTGCGACTATAGCATGCAATTTTTGGGTCGCGCAAGAATCTCTTCAAAAATCTTTCAACCCAGCGTCGCGGCGGCCTCGTAGCAGCGCGCGCGGCGTTCCGTGTCGCCGTCCTGCTCCGCCATTTCGGCCAGGCGCAACCAGCTGCGACGACGCGCGGCCACGCTCAGCGCGCGATCCTCGGCGGCCTGCTCCAGCATCAGCCGCGCCTTGCCCCAGAGCTGGCGCTCCGCCAGCGCATGGCCCAGCGCATAGGCCATGGTGCCGTCGCGCGGGAAGCGCTGCACCGCGCCTTCCAGACGCTGCAGCCACTCGGGCCCCAGGCCCGGCATGCAGGGCACGAGCGCGTCGGCCAGCGCCTGACGTTCGTCGGCGCCCTGCTCCGCGATCGCTTCCCAGAAGGGACGCAGCCAGCCGCGGCCGTCCTCGGGCGCCCCCAGGGCAGCCGCGCAGTGCGCGGCTCGCGCGGCCACGAACACGTCGCGACGATCCGAGGCATCCAGCTGCTGCCAGCCGCCGCGCAGCTGATCGATGTCGCGGGACGATTCCAGCGCCTCGCAGGCCAGCGAGCGCAGCAGGCTCTGCGCCGCAGACTTCGAGAAGGCCTGGTGCTTTGCCAGCAGGCGCGCGGTGCGCAGCGCTTCCAGCGGTTGATGGGCCAGGCGGCTCGCCTGCAGCTTCAATCGCAGCGATTGGGTACGGCGCGCCACGCCCGGGCTCAGCTCGCCCAGCAGGCCCAGCGCGCGCGGGGCATCGCGCTCGTCCAGCGCCCATTCGGCGGCCAGCAGGCGCGCGCCTTCCTCCTGCGCGCGGGCGCCAGGAGATTCCGAGGCCACTTGCAACGCCTGACGCAGATGCTCGTCGCGGTTGCGGCGATCCTGCAGGCGGTGCGCGCTCTGCGCCGCGACCAGGTGCGCCAGCGCCATGAAGGCGCCGTCCTGCGCCAGGTCCGGCGTCTGGGACTGGATCGACAGCGCGCGTTGCGCGGCCTTCTGGGCGCGGCTGTAGCGCGCGCCGAAGTACTCGGCCCAGGCCTCGCGCAGCGCGATCTGGGCGCTGCGCTCCCGCTGAGCCATGCGCCATAGCCGGGCGCGCTTGGGCAGCGTCAGCAGCGCGTCCAGCGTCTGCATCAGCGTCATCAGCGCGAAGCAGCCCGCCAGCAGCAAGAGCAGGAACAGGTTGAGCGACAGGTCCATCCGCCAGCCGCGCCAGTAGAAGCTGGCCAGACCGTCGTTGTTCCCCAGGGTCAGCGCCGCGACCACCGCCGCGACGAAGAGCAGCACGAGCCAGATCACCATCCGCATGGCGATCCCCTCAGCGCGCGACCGCGCTCAGCGCGGCCAGCGTGTCGTCGGGACGCGGCACGGTCACCTGCCGCGACTGGCCCTGCACCTGGCGCAGCAGCTCGACCGTGGTCGAGAGCTTGCGCGAGCGGCCGTCGAAGTAGCGGTCCAGCATGGCCTGCGCCTCGCGCAGGTCCACCTGCGCGGTGTCGAACTGCCGGCTCAGCAGCGCCAGGCGCGCGTTCAGCAGTCGCAGCTTGAGGTTCTCGCGCAGGAAGAAGGCCTGCTCGGGCGCCATCAGCGCGGCTTCGGGATGATCGATGCGGGTCACGCGCAGCAGGCCGCGGGCCTCGCGCCAGACGTCCCCGGACAGCGTGGTCCAGCGCTCGCCGGCCTGGTCCCACACGCGGGACCACCAGCCCGTCTCCGCCGCCGAGGCGGCAGCGGCCTGCGCGCCGGCGCCGGAGGCCTTGCGCGCCTGCGCCGCGCCGCGCGGGGCCGAGGCCGCGGTCTCGGGACGGACCTGCGGGGCGCCGGACGGATCGCGGCCCGGCTGGGCCACGGCGAGCAGCGGCAGATCGTCGATCTGGCGCACCACCTCGTCGAGCTTGACCGTCAGCGAGGACACGTCGACCACGCTGACCGCCTTCACCCGCTCCAGGTCGCGCGCGACGGCGCGACGCACGCCTTCGAGCCGGGGTTGCTTGTAGCGGCCGAGGCGGTCGTCGGCCTGACGCAGCGCGGCCACCAGGGGCTCGGCGCTGCCGGTGATCACGCCCTGCTGCATCGCCACGCGCAGCGAGCCCTCGATGTCGCCGACGACGTTCTCGTCGCGCGACCGGCTCACCGACTGCATCAGGGTCTCGAGCTGCTCGCGCTGCACGGCCACCTCGGCCAGGCGCGCGTCCAGCAGCGCGACCTTGGCCGCGGTGTCGCGGCTGAGGTCCTGCGCGATGCGGGCCTGCTCGCGGGCCAGGTTGGCCTCGCTCTGGCTGGTGTCCTGGCGCCGGACCAGTTCCTGCTCGACCTGCTTGAGCCGTTGCTGGCTCTGCCAGGCCAGGCCCAGGCCCAACAGGGCCACCAGACCGATGACGAAGACGCCGGCCTGGGTCAGCGTGGCGCCCGGGCGCGGGGACGGGCCGGACGGAGAGGATTTGTTGGGCGACGGGACGTCGGCCGCTGGGGTGGTGGTCTCGCTCACGTGCGCGATTCTAGGGTGGACCCTGACAGCATCCGGAACGCGGCCGCGACAGCGGGGGCATCGGGTCGCACCAAAACCACATGCCCCACCCCCAGGGCTTGTGCCCGCGCGGCAATCCGCTCATGGGTCGCGACCGCCCGCACCGCGCGCCAGTCCGGCGCCGGTCCGCCCTCGCGCGTCCCCTGTTCGAGCGCTTCCAGGTGGCCGATGGCCTCCGAGCTGCTGAACAACCACACATGCGACGCGGGGGACGCCAGGGCACGTCGCAGCAGGGCCCGCGTCGGGACATCGAGCCGCGGGCAGCCGCGCCGGTAGACGCCGACCGCGTCGACCCGCATGCCGGCCTCGCGCAGCCGATCGCCCAGCCACTCGCGCCCGCCGTCGCCGCGCACCAGCAGGGCGCGCCGGCCGGCCCAGCGGGCCGCCGAGTCCGCCCGCTCAGCCCCGCCGGGATGGCCCGGGGCCTCGCCCCAAACCGGGTCGAGCACTCGCCACAGCTCGGGCCAGAGATGTTCGGAGTCCAGGCTGTCCGCTCCCGGTGGCGGCTGCACGATGCGCGCGGCCGGCACGCCGTGCTCGGCCAACGCCTGCGCGCTGCCCGGCCCGACGGTGGCCGCCCAGGTTCGCGAGGGCCAGGTCTTGCCCGCCGGCTGCCGGTCGAAGAAGTGCCGGACCGCGTTGGGGCTGACGAACATCGCCAGATCCGTCTCGTCCAGCGCGGCCCAGGCCGCCTGAGCCGGCGCGGGATCGTCGGTCGCCGCGATGTCGATCAGCGGGAGCGAGGCCGTCGGCACGCCCAGCGCCGCCATCCGCCGGGCCCAGTCGTCGGCCTGCGCCTCGGGACGGGTGAGCAGCAGGCGGGCGCCGTCCGGCATCAGACGTCCTTCAGGTAGTCGTCGGCGCCCTGTCCGCGCAGCGCGTCGGCGGCGCGGCGGCCCAGCGCCTCGGCGGCGTCCAGGTCGGCGACGACGGCCTGCTCGGTCGCGCGCAGCAGCGCGCGTTCGGGGTGGATGGGATGGCCCAGGGCGGTCGACAGCACGAGCTGCCCATCGGCCCGCCACTGCGCATGCGCGGCCAGCGGCATGGAGCAGCTGCCGCCCAGCGCGCGCGAGACCGCCCGCTCGGCGGCCGTCGCCAGCCAGGTCGGCCGATGCGCGAGCGCCTCCAGGTGCGCCGCCAGCGCGGTGTTGCCGGCGCGAATCTCGATGCCCAGCGCGCCCTGCCCCGCGCACGGAATCATGGTGTCGACGTCGAAGTACTGGCGGATGCGGTCGGCCAGGTTCAGGCGCTTCAGCCCGGCGGCGGCGAGCACGATGGCGTCGTGCTGGCCTTCGTCGAGCTTGCGCAGCCGGGTGTCGAGGTTGCCCCGCAGCGGCTCCACGACCAGGTCGGGCCGGCGGCTCTTGAGCTGCGTCACGCGGCGCAGGCTGGAAGTGCCGACGCGCGCGCCTTGCGGCAGCGCGTCCAGGCTCTCGTAGCGCGGCGACACCAGCGCGTCGCGAGGGTCCTCGCGCTCCAGCACGGCAGCCAGCACGAAGCCCTCGGGCAGCTCCATCGGCACGTCCTTGAGCGAATGCACCGCCAACTGCGCGCGGCCGTCCTCGAGCGCCGTCTCCAGCTCCTTCACGAACAGCCCCTTGCCGCCCACCTTGGACAGCGTGCGGTCCAGGATCTGGTCGCCGCGGGTGGTCATGCCCAGCAGCTCGACACCCAGACCGCGGGCGCGCAGCAGCGCCTGCACATGCTCGGCCTGCCACAGCGCCAGCCGGCTCTCGCGGGTGGCGATCACGAAATCGTTGTTCATGGGCGGCATGCTAAACGGCAACGCCTGTCACCGACGGCGCCGTGACCGCTGCTCGCGCAAAGTTCGGGACCGTCGGTTGCCGCGAAGCATCGCTTGCGCGATCCCGGAGCTTCACGCGGCGCGCGCGCCACGCCGTGGGGCGGGCGCCGCGCGAAGAAACTGCTAAAGTCAGCCGAAGGTAACTCGGTTACATCCGTGCTCCCGCCCTCTCGGGGCTCATCCCCGGCATCCCTGCCGCCGACGACACGACGACGCCATGCCCGACAGTTCCGCCTCCCGCGCCCCGCGCCGCGCTGCCCAGTCAGCCGCCAAGTCCTCCTCCACCGCGCCCGCCGCGGTCGCCAAGTCCAAGACCGCGAAGCCGGCGGCCCAAGCGACCGCCAAGGCAGCGGTCAAGGCGGCCGCCAAGCCCAACGGCAAGGTCCCGGCCAAGCGCGCCGTCAAGACGGGCACCGCGCTCACGCGCGCGGTGAAGGACAAGAACCAGCCGCTGATGGACGACATCCGCCTGCTGGGCCGCATCCTGGGCGAGGTCATCCGCGAGCAGGAAGGCCGCGAGGCCTACGAGCTGGTCGAGCGGGTGCGGCAGCTGTCGGTAGCCTACCGCCTCAAGCGCGACACGCAGGCCGGCAAGCAGATGGACAAGCTGCTCAAGAGCCTGTCGGGCGAGCAGACCGTCAGCGTGATCCGCGCGTTCAGCTACTTCTCTCACCTGGCCAACATCGCCGAGGACCGCCATCACGTGCGCCGCCGCGAGGTCCACGAGCGCGAAGGCAGCCTGCAGGCCGGCTCGCTGGCCTTTGCGCTGGAGCGCCTGTTCGACGCGGGCGTGCGCCCGACCGAGGTGGCGCGCACGCTGGAACGCGGCTTCGTCTCGCCGGTGCTGACCGCCCACCCGACCGAGGTCCAGCGCAAGAGCATCCTGGACGCCGAGCGGGCCGTGGCCGAGCTGGTCGAGGCCCGCGACCGCCTGCACACCGATCGCGAGAAGGCCGCCAACGAGAGCCTGATCCGCGCGCGGGTCACGCAGCTCTGGCAGACGCGCATGCTGCGCTACTCCAAGCTGACCGTGTCCGACGAGATCGAGAACGCGCTGAGCTACTACCACGCCACCTTCCTGCGCGAGATCCCCAAGCTCTACACCGAGCTCGAGGAAGCGCTGCCCGGCGAGGAGGTCGCGCCCTTCCTGCGCATGGGCCAGTGGATCGGCGGCGACCGCGACGGCAACCCCAACGTGACGGCCGACACCATGCGCCTGGCGCTGCGCCGCCAGAGCGAGGTCGCGCTGCGCCACTACCTGACCGAGCTGCACGAGCTGGGCGCCGAGCTGTCGATCTCGCTGCGCCTGGCCGGCGTGACGCCCGAGATGCAGGCGCTGGCCGAGCGCAGCCCCGATCGCAACGAGCATCGGATGGACGAGCCCTATCGGCGCGCCCTCACCGGCATGTACGCCCGTCTGGCCGCGACGCTGGAATCGCTGACCGGGACCGAGGCGCTGCGCCACGCGGTCGCGCCGCAGGATCCCTACCTCACGCCCGAGGAGCTGCTGGCGGACCTGCGCATCATCCAGAGCTCGCTGGAGAGCCATCACGCCCATGCGCTGATCGCGCCGCGCCTGAAGCCGCTGATCCGCGCGGTGCAGGTGTTCGGTTTCCATCTGGCGACGCTGGACCTGCGGCAGAGCTCCGACCAGCACGAGGCCGTCGTGGCCGAGCTGCTCAAGACAGCGCGCGTCTGCGAGGACTACTCGGCCCTGGGCGAGATGGACCGCCGCGCGCTGCTGGTGGATCTGCTCAACCAGACCCGGCCGCTGCGCGTGCTGGGCGCCGAGTACAGCGAACGCGCGCAGGGCGAGCTGGCGATCTTCGCCACCGCTCGCGAATCGCGCCAGCGCTTCGGCCGCGAGGCGCTGCGCCACTACATCATTTCCCACACCGAGGACGTCAGCGATCTGCTCGAGGTCCAGCTGCTGCTGAAGGAATACGGCCTGCTGCGCGGCACGCTGGATGGTGACGCGATCAGCGACCTGATCGTGGTCCCGCTGTTCGAGACCATCGGCGACCTGCGCAACGCCCCCGGCATCATGGGCGCGTTCTACGAGCTGCCCGGCATGGCCGCGATGGTGCGGCGCTCCGGCGGTGAGCAGGACATCATGCTGGGCTACTCCGACTCCAACAAGGACGGCGGCGTGTTCACCAGCAGCTGGGAGCTGTATCGCGCGGAGATCGCGCTGGTGCAGCTCTTCGACACGCTGCGCGCGCAGGGGCCGCTGACGCTGCGCCTGTTCCACGGCCGTGGCGGCACGGTGGGCCGCGGCGGCGGTCCCAGCTACCAGGCCATCCTGGCCCAGCCCCCGGGCACGGTGAACGGCCAGATCCGCCTCACCGAGCAGGGCGAGGTCATCAACTCCAAGTACGCCAACCCGGAGATCGGCCGGCGCAACCTCGAGACCCTCGTCGCGGCGACGCTGGAGGCCACGCTGCTGCACCCGACCAAGCCCGCGCCCAAGGCCTTCATGGACGCGGCGCAGGCGCTGTCGGACACCAGCTTCGCCGCCTACCGCGGCCTGGTCTACGACACGCCCGGATTCGCCGACTTCTTCTTCGCCGCCACGCCGATCCGCGAGATCGCCGAGCTCAACATCGGCTCGCGTCCCGCGTCGCGCAAGGCGACCCGCGCCATCGAGGACCTGCGGGCGATTCCCTGGGGCTTCAGCTGGGGCCAGTCGCGCATCACCCTGCCGGGCTGGTGCGGCTTCGGCACCGGCATCGAGACCTTCCTGGGCAAGGACAAGGCCGGCCGCGAGGAGAAGCTGGCGCTGCTCAAGCGCATGCACAAGCAGTGGCCCTTCTTCCGCACCCTGCTGTCCAACCTGGACATGGTGCTGGCCAAGGCCGACCTGGACATCGCCCAGCGCTATCTGGAGCTGGTCGAGGACAAGCGCCTGGGCAAGCGGATCTTCGGCGCGATCGAGGCCGAGTTCGCGCGCACCGAGCAGGCGCTCGCGCTGATCACCGGAGAGGCGGACCGCCTGGCGTCCAACCCGGCGCTGGCGCGCTCGATCGAGCATCGCTTCCCCTACATCGACCCGCTCAACCACCTGCAGGTCGAGCTGATGCGCCGCTATCGCGCCATCCCGGTCGAGAAGCGCCAGGAGGATCCGCGGCTGGAGCGCGTCCAGCGCGGCATCCATCTGTCGATCAACGGGATCGCGGCCGGCCTGCGGAACACGGGCTGATCCGCGCGGGCGTCACCGACGCCCCGCGCTAGCGCGGCGGCAGACCACCCGCCAGCCGCTTCACGGCCTCGAACTCGCCCGCCTGCGCAATGAGCGTCAGCAGGTCCATCTCGGCGCGCAGGCGCCTGCATTCCACCTTGGGATCGGACGCGCCTCGCGCGAGGTCGGACTGCGGCTGGAACTGCTCGGGCCCATCCGTCTTCAGGACCTCGAACAGCTTCTGCGAGGTCGCCCGGACCTGTTCTCGGCTGTAGGCCAGTTCGTCGGAGCGGGCGCCCCATCGCGTGGCCAGGCACGCCGATCCACCAGATCCGGCGGGGCTCGCGTCGCATGCGCCGCCGCTCAGCGCTGACCGGCCAGGGCCTCGCGCACCGCCGCGACCTGCCGCCGAGACACCGCCAGCCATTCGTTGACGTGGGCGATGCGCACCGCCCAGCCCAGTTCGCCCGAGCCGTCGCCGTCCGGCTCCGCGACGCCCTCGGTCGGCACGTGGCGCTCCAGCTCCCGCACCGCCGCCTTGGCGACCAGCGCGTTGCGGTGCACCCGCAGGAAGCGCTCGCCCAGGCGCTGCTCCAGATCGCTCAGCGAGCCGTCCATGACATGGCTCTGCGTGGCCGTGCGCAGCGTGAGGTACTTGAGCTCGGCCTTGAAGTACAGGACCTCGCCCAGCGGCACCCGCAGCAGCCGGCCGCGTTCGGTGATGTTGATGACCTGCGCCGTGCCGTCGGCGGCCGCGGGTTCCTGGCCATCGCGCGCCTTGATGGCCGCGCGCTCGCCGACCCGCTGCGCCGCCCGGGCGAGGCTGGCCTGCAGGCGCTCGCGCCGCACCGGCTTGGTCAGGTAGTCCAGCGCTTCCAGCTCGAAGGCCTGCAGCGCGTGCTGCGGGTGGGCCGTCACGAAGACGACCGCCGGCGCGAAGGGCCGCCCCCGCAGCGCCTGCGCCAGGCCCAACCCGTCCAGGCCCGGCATCTGCACGTCCAGCAGCACCAGGTCGCAGGCATGGTCCTTCAGCCACATCAGCGCCTGCTCGCCGCTGCCGGCCTCGGCGACGACCTCGGCGCGCGGCTCCTCGTTGCCCTCGACCAGGCCCCGCAGCCGCAGGCGGGCCAGCGGCTCGTCGTCGACGATCAGGACTCTCAGCGGCGGATGGGTCAGCATCAGGTCGTTCCTCTGCAATCTCTTTCGCGTCCGGTCCCGCTCAGCGCGGCAGCACGATGCGCACCACGAAACGGCCGTCACCGGGGCCGGCCTCCAGCCGCGCCGCCACGTCGTGCATCAGCCGCAGCCGTTGCCGCACGTTGCGCAGCGCCAGTCCATGACCCTGCGCGCGCGACGGCAGGCCCACCGTGTTGACGACGCGGATCTCCACCTCGGAGCCCCGAGCCCGGGTCACGATGTCGACGTCGCCGCCCAGGTCGTTGGGCTCGACGCCATGGCGCACCGCGTTCTCGACCAGCGGCTGCAGCAGCAGGGGGGGCACGCGCACGTCGTCCGCATGCGGATCGAGGTGCCAGTTCACCCGCAGCCGTTCGCCGAAGCGCAGCTGCTCGATCGCCAGATAGCGCCGGGCCAGCTCGACTTCCTGGGACAGGCGCACGCCCTCCGCGGTCGGGCCCGCATCCGCCAGCGCCACGTGGAAGAGCTCGGCCAGATCCTCCAGCACCGATTCGGCGCGGCTCGGGTCGACCCGCACCAGCGCGATCGCCGTGTTGAGCGTGTTGAACAGGAAATGCGGCCGGATGCGGGACTGCAGCTCCACCAGCCGGGCCAGCGCGTCGGCCGGCGCCTGCGCGCGTTCGCGCAGCTTGAGCCAGCCCAGCAGCACCCCCGCCGCGAGCGCGCCGGCCGCGGCCGCGGCGATGCGTTGCAGCTCGCCCAGCCCACCAAGCTCGACCGCCTCCAGCAGCCGCGCCCCGCCGTAGGCGCAGGCCGCGCCGAGCAGGATGGGGAGCGTCCATTGGGCGGACTCGGGCAGGCGGGCCAGCACGCGCTTGGCGGCGCACACGACCAGCAGCCAGGCCAGGACGCCGCTCAGGGCGGCGACCGAGGCGCCGCTCATGGACCAGGCCCACAGCGAGAGGGTTTCGCTGGACATCGCCAGGCCCAGCGCCAGCACCAGCTGCACGCCCAGCACCGCCCGCAGCACCAGGCCCACGTGGCAGACGTCGAAGCGACGCTGGGCGTCGATCAGCCGCGTCGCGGGCGGACGCACGTCCAGCCGGGTCTCTTCCCAGGCCGGCTGAACCATCGGATCCTCCCGTCCCCGCACTGTCCTGCCCTTTTCGCTGCCGCTTTAGAATCTGCGGCTCATTCTCGCCCAGGCGCCCTTCCGCTCTCAATGCGGGCGCCCCCGGATCCCCGCGAAGTCGTAACGCCTTGCAAGCAATGTCCACTCCCTCCGGCAACACCCCCTCCGACGCCTCCACCGGCCAGCCCTCCGACAACCAGCTGGCCAACAAGTCGCAGGCCTGGTCGGCGCTGTTCTCCGAGCCGATGAGCGACCTGGTCAAGCGTTACACCGCCAGCGTCGACTTCGACAAGCGCCTGTGGGCCGCCGACATCCAGGGCTCGCTGGCCCACGCGGAGATGCTCGCCGCGCAAGGGATCATCGGCGCCGACGACCACGCGGCCATCCAGAAGGGCATGGCCCAGATCCGCGAGGAGATCGCCTCCGGCCGCTTCGAGTGGCAGCTGGACCTGGAGGACGTGCACCTGAACATCGAGGCCCGCCTGACCACGCTGGTCGGTCTGGCCGGCAAGCGCCTGCACACCGGCCGCAGCCGCAACGACCAGGTCGCCACCGACGTGCGCCTGTGGCTGCGCGGCGAGATCGACACGCTGGTCGGCCTGCTGGGCGAGCTGCAACGCGTGCTGGTCGGCCAAGCCGAGCGCCATGCCGACGTGATCCTGCCCGGCTTCACCCATCTGCAAGTGGCGCAACCGGTCGCCTTCGGCCATCACATGCTGGCCTACGTCGAGATGTTCGCGCGTGACGCCGAGCGCCTGATCGACTGCCGCAAGCGCGTGAACCGCCTGCCGCTGGGCGCCGCCGCGCTGGCCGGCACGAGCTACCCGCTGGACCGCGAGCGCGTCGCGCGCACGCTGGACATGGAAGGCGTCGCGCAGAACAGCCTGGACGCCGTCTCCGACCGCGACTTCGCGATCGAGTTCAGCGCCGCGGCCGCGCTGATCATGGTGCACATCTCGCGCCTGTCGGAAGAGCTGATCCTGTGGATGAGCCAGGCCTTCGGCTTCATCGCGCTGCCGGACCGCTTCTGCACCGGGTCGAGCATCATGCCGCAGAAGAAGAACCCGGACGTCCCGGAACTGGCGCGCGGCAAGAGCGGCCGCGTGGTCGGCCACCTGATGGGCCTGATCACGCTGATGAAGGGCCAGCCGCTGGCCTACAACAAGGACAACCAGGAAGACAAGGAACCGCTGTTCGACACCGTCGACACGCTGAGCGACACGCTGCGCATCTTCGCGGAGATGATGGACGGCCTGACCGTCAAGCCCGAGGCCATGGAGCGCGCCGCGCTCAAGGGTTACGCGACGGCGACCGACCTGGCCGACTACCTGGTCAAGAAGGGCCTGGCCTTCCGCGACGCCCACGAGATCGTGGCCCACGCCGTCAAGACCGCGCAGGCGCAGGGCGTGGACCTGTCCGGGCTGTCGCTGGACGCGCTGCGTCAGTTCGATGCCCGCATCGGCGAGGACGTCTACGAGGTGCTGTCGCTCCAGGGCTCGCTGAACGCGCGCAACATCCTGGGCGGCACCGCGCCGGCGCAGGTCCGCGCGCAGGTGGCCCGCCATCGCGCCCGCCTGGGCGCCTCGACGGGCGGCGCGGCATGAGCACGCTCGCCTGGTCCCAGGACCTCGTGCTGGACCAGCCCGAGCTGGACCACACCCATGAGGAATTCGTCGAGCTGCTGAACGCCTTCGGCGACACGCTGGATCGCGGCGAGGACGCCCTGCCCGCCTTCAAGGCGCTGCTGGCCCACACCGAGGACCATTTCGCGATGGAGGAGCGCTGGATGGCGGCGACCGGCTTCGAGGCCGAGAACTGCCACAGCAGCCAGCACGCGATGGTGCTCAACGTGATGCGCGAGACGGTGCGCTACGCCGAGGACCTGCTCGACCGCGAGCCGCTGACCATCGTGCGCGGCGAGCTGGCGCAGTGGTTCCCCGGTCATGCCGAGATGATGGACGCGGCGCTGGTCTACACCATGCAGCAACGCGGCTTCGACCCGAGGACCGGCGAATGCCGCGAGCCGGTGAAGGCCGCCACGTCGGCCGAAGGCGCCGACGCCGAACGCGAGCCGGCGGTGTCCGCCTGCGGCTCGACCTCCTGCGGTCACTGACCGCCTCGCGCGGCGGCGCCGGTCCTCGCGGCCGGCGGTTGCCGCGCCGGCCCTGCTGACAACGACCGTCAGCAAGCGCCGCCACAATGCGCCGCATGGCCGAGCCGCAGCCAGCCCTCCCCGATCGCCTGATCGCCCATCTGGACATGGACGCCTTCTACGCGTCCGTGGAGTTGCTGCGCTATCCGGAACTCAAGGGCCTGCCCGTGGTGGTCGGCGGCCGCCGCGCCCACACGCCGCAACTGCTGCCCGACGGCACGCGCCAGTTCTTCAAGCTCGAGGACTACACCGGCCGCGGCGTGGTGACGACCTCCACCTATCCGGCGCGCGACCTGGGCGTGTTCTCCGCGATGGGCCTGATGAAGGCCGCGCTGCGCGCCCCGCAAGCCATCCTGCTGCCGGCCGACTTCGACTCGTACCGGCATTACTCGCGGCTGTTCAAGGCCGCCGTGCGCGAGATCGCCCCGGTCATCGAGGACCGCGGCATCGACGAGATCTACATCGACCTGAGCGACGTGCCCGGCGCCCGCGACGCGGTGGGCCACGATCCGCTGGGCGGCGCGCGGGCGGTGGCGCGGGAGATCAAGAACTCGGTGCAGCGCGCGACCGGGCTGACCTGCTCGATCGGGGTCACGCCCAACAAGCTGCTGTCCAAGATCGCCTCGGAGCTGGACAAGCCCGACGGGTTGACGCTGATCACCATGGCCGACCTGCCGACCCGGATCTGGCCGCTGCCGGTGCGGCGCATCAACGGCATCGGCCCCAAGGCCGGCGCCAAGCTGGAGACCCTGGACATCCACACCATCGGTGAGCTGGCGGCCGCGCCGCCGGAGCTGCTCGCCCAGCACTTCGGCCCGGGCTACAGCCTGTGGCTGCATCAGGCGGCCTGGGGACTCGACGATCGACCGGTGGTGACGCACAGCGAGCCGGTGTCCATCAGCCGCGAGACCACCTTCGAGCGCGATCTGCACGCGCGGCGCGACAAGCCGGAGCTGTCGCGCATCTTCACCGCGCTGTGCGAGCAACTGGCCGTGGACCTGCAGCGCAAGGGTTACCTGGGCCGGACCATCGGCATCAAGCTCCGCTTCGAGGGCTTCCGCACGGTGACGCGCGACCTGACGCTGGACGAGCCGGTGCAGGACGCCGCCGCGATCCGCCATGCCGCGGGCCTGTGCCTGAAGCGGGTGGACCTGAGCCAGCGGCTGCGGCTGCTGGGCGTGCGGGTCGGGAAGCTGAGCCGGCCGGGCGAGGTGGAGCCGCCCAGGCGTGGCCGATCGAACGCCGCCGACAAGCCGCAGGATCCGCGACCGAAGCCGGAGAACCTCAGCCTGTTCGGTTGACAGGAGGAGGCTCGACGCCGCTGCTGTGCGTTCGACGCCACGATGTCCTGCCTTGTTCCAGTCATCGCCTCCCGAAAGCGATTCGCGGAACTTGATCTGGCGCAAAGTCTGTCGACACCGGGGACTCGCATCGACGCCCGGCTGTCCAGCTCGGTGCACAGTGAGCGACTTGGTCAGTCGCCGTCTTCCGAGGAGTTGATCGATGAGCTTGCGCACCGTTCCTGTTCCCGCCCACTTCAACCTTGATCGCATCGCGCATGCCTTCACCGTGGGGCGGCATGCCGCCACCGGTGGCCTGATGGGCGCCTGGTTGAGCGGATTCGTCACTGGACAGAGCCTCCTGCGTGACGTCGTCGGCATCCTTGCCGGCGCTGCGTTCGTGCTCTGGTGCGCTCGCCACGACCGCCACTGACATGTGGAGCGCAACACGATGGCGGCGTTCTTCGATGGCAATCCGCACGACATGGCCTCCGGCGTCATCGCCCTCAGCTTCATCGCGGGTCGGCGTCTCTGGCTCCGAGCCCCCCTGATGTCGCAGGTCGGGGGTGATTTCGGACTTGGACTGTCGCTCTATCCCTATGCGTTGATGTGTCTGGCGGTGGTGTCCTCCGGCCCCATATCGGCGCTCATGAGCAGCAACCGGGCCGTCGTGACGATGGCGGGAATCGTCGCGTTGTTCACTGCGCTGGATCTGGTCGTGCGACGGTTCAAGTCACCGAGCGGTGGGGAGTCGCCATAACCAGACCCCCACCGCCAGACAGCACACGGCCGGCAGCCAGGGCAGCACCGGCATCACCGCCCAGGAGATCGCCGAGCTGACCGCCATCATTCCCCAGGCCATCTGCTTGGCGCGCAGCGGCACGGCCCGATTCGCGCGCCACTGGACGACCATCGGGCCGAAGCGGGGATGCCCGACCAGCCAGGCCTCGCAGCGGGCCGAGCCTCGCGCGAAGCAGAACGCGGCCAGCAGCACGAAGGGCGTCGTCGGCAGCAGCGGCAGGAAGATGCCGATCACGCCGAGCAGCAGGCTCAAGCCGCCCGCGATCAGCCAGGGGAGGCGGCGCCACAGCGCGGCTTCTTCCAGCACCTGGACCGTCGCCTCATCGGCGGCGGCCTCGAGCGCGGTGCCGGCCCGGCGGCCCGCGCCGATGTCCCGATGGGCCCTCGCGTCGGCACCCGCATCGACACCTGCGTCGGCGCGATCGACACCGCCCGCGGCGGCGCGGGTTCCGGTCAGGGGATCTCGATCGACGGCATCGGACATCGCGCCACTGTAGCCGGGCCGGACCGCGGCCCGTGCGGCGGCCGCTCATGTCCGCGCCCGTGCCGCCAGCGCCGGCGGCTACAGTCGCCCTCCATGAGCGACGCCCCCAGCGACTCCCTGCGCCTGCCCTCCATCGACGGCCTGCTGGCCTTCGAGGCCGCCGCCCGGTTGGGCAGCCTGGAACGCGCGGCCGAGACGCTGCACGTCAGCGCCAGCGCGGTCGGCAAGCGCATCGCGACCCTGGAGGAGCGGCTCGGCCAGCCGCTGCTCACGCGCAACCCGCTGCGCCTGACCGCCGCAGGCAAGGAGTACCTGGCGCAGGTCCAGACCGCCCTGTCGCTGCTCGCCGCCGTCCCGCTGCATCGACGCGAGCAGCAGCGGCTCACCCGACTCAGCATCAGCAGCCCGCCGACCTTCGCGCGGCAGGTGCTCGTACCCGCCCTGCCCCGCTTCGAGGCCGCGCACCCCGACATCGAGCTGGAACTGCTGCTGTCGACGCCCTATCTGGATCAACCGGCGCCGCCTTCCGAGGTCGAGATCTTCGCGGGCGCCATTCCCGCCGGCGGCGAGGTGCTGCTCGACGACGTGGTGACGCCGATGGCCGCGCCAGCCCTGCTCGCGCGGCTGCCCGCACTCCACACGCCGGCTGACCTGGCCCAGGCGCCGCTGCTGCGCACGCCGCTGCAGCCCTGGTCGCCGTGGCTGCGGGCGGCGGGCCTGGACTGGCCGGAGCCCTCGCAGGGGACGCGCTTCGTCGACCTCGGACTGACGCTGGAAGCGGCCGCCTGCGGCCAAGGCGTGGTGCTGGGCCGACCGAGCCTGGCCGCGACCTATCTGCGTGGAGGAACCCTCAAGCGGCTCTTCGATCTGGCCGTGCCCGCGGCCATGCCCTACGGCCTCGTGCGGCATGGCGAGAGCGACGCGGCGCGCGCGTTCTCGCGCTGGCTGGTGGCGCACTGCGCGGCGCTGAGCGCCGATGTCGGCCATGCCTGAGCGCGTGGCCTCGGGAAGTCCCTGAGGCCGCCGGAAGCTTCTTCCGGCCCCGCCCGCCAAACTTTCCGCCCCGGCGCGGGCGGCCTGTCCTAGCATGCGCCGCATGAGCGTCATCACCTGCATCGAAGACCTGCGCGTGCTCGCGCAGAAGCGCGTCCCGCGGATGTTCTACGACTATGCGGACTCCGGGTCCTGGACCGAGAGCACCTATCGCGCGAATGAATCGGACTTCCAGTCCATCAAGCTGCGCCAGCGCGTCGCGGTCAACATGGAGGGCCGCAGCACCGCCACGGAAATGATCGGCCGGCCGGTCGCGATGCCGGTGGCCATCGCGCCGACGGGGCTCACCGGCATGCAGCATGCGGATGGGGAGATCCTCGCGGCGCAGGCGGCCGAGGCCTTCGGCATTCCCTTCACGCTGTCGACGATGAGCATCTGCTCGATCGAGGACGTGGCGGCGAACACCACGGCCCCCTTCTGGTTCCAGCTCTACGTGATGCGGGACCGCGGCTTCATCAACAGCCTGATCGACCGCGCCAAGGCTGCGAAGTGCGATGCGCTGGTGCTCACGCTGGATCTGCAGATCCTGGGCCAGCGCCACAAGGATCTGAAGAACGGCCTGTCCGCGCCGCCCAAGCTGACCCTGCCCAACCTGATCAACATGGCGAGCAAGCCGCGCTGGTGCCTGGGCATGCTCGGCACGTCGCGGCGGCAGTTCGGCAACATCGTCGGGCACGTGAAAGGTGTGGGCGACATGGGCTCGCTGTCGGAATGGACCGCCAAGCAATTCGATCCGCAGCTGAGCTGGGACGACGTGCAATGGATCCGCGAGCGCTGGGGCGGCAAGCTGATCATCAAGGGAATCATCGACGAGGAGGACGCCAAGCTCGCGGCCGCGAGCGGCGCCGATGCGCTGATCGTGAGCAATCACGGGGGACGGCAGCTCGACGGGGCCGAGTCCAGCATCCGCGCGCTGCCGCGCATCGTCGAGGCGGTGGGCGATCGCATCGAGGTGCACATGGATGGCGGGATCCGCTCGGGACAGGACGTGCTCAAGGCCTGGGCCCTGGGCGCGCGCGGCACCTACATCGGCCGAGCCTTCCTCTACGGGCTGGGCGCCATGGGAAAGCCCGGCGTGAGCCGGGCTTTGGAGATCATCCATCGGGAGCTGGATCTGACGATGGCGTTCTGTGGGCATCGGCAGCTGGCAGGCGTCGATCGGGACGTGCTGCTGCCGGGATCCTTCCCCGGCTGATCGGTCAGATCACCGCGGTCGCGCCTCCGGCCAGCTTGAGCGCGATGTCCTGCGCGACCTGGTTGTTGAGCAGGGTCACGAAGGACTTGTCACTCTCGAAGGTCCCCGAGCCGCTCGCGTCCAGCCTCAGCGTGATCTGGCCGTTCTCGCCGACTTGCTTGGACAGGTAGCTCGACAGGTTGTCGACCGTGGCGCCGGACAGGACGGCGCTGAGGTCCAGGACGTCGCCTTCGGCCCGGCTGTAGTCCCCCAGGAACAGCCGCAGGGCGCTGGCATCCGTCGCCCTGAAAGTGACGGCCCCCGCACCGCCGGTCAGCACGCCCAGATTCCCGCTCATCAGGTCGTCGCCCCCCGTGCCCACCTCGCTGGACATGGTCATGAAGTACCCGTGCCCGCCGGCGACCCATCGCACAGCGGCCACATCGGTCATCCCCGCATTCGAGCAATGGACCTCGTTGAGCTTCCCGGAGGCACTCGCCACGTAGAAGCGATAGGCGCCGTCGGCGAGACCGTCGACGAAGTCCTGGCCAGCACCGCTCGTGGACATCGTGCCGTAGGCGTCGCCCAGGCCGCGGAGATCGTCCAGGGTCGCGACGGCGATATCCGAGCGGACGACGTGCACGGTCGCGACCGTGTTGCCGATGAGGTAGGTGGACTGATCCGGCGTCTCGTAGAGATGCATGACGACCGAGGGCGCGGGATCGTTCCGGGTCACGCTCTGGACGCTGCTGGTCGCCATGTTCCCGGCGACGTCGGTCTGACGGATCGCGACCGAGTTGTCGCCGTAGTTCAGCGATTCCGCCTTGATTGACGTGCCGGTGCCCGTCGCCCAGATGGAGCCGCCGTCCAGGCTGTACTCCCAGGTCGCGCCGGACTCGAGGCCGCTGATGTTCACGCGGTCACCGTCATCGACGGCGGAAGTGCCGGTGCTGGTCGACGCTCCCGGAACGGCGACCTGGGTGTCCAGCGTGAAGGTCAGCGTCGCGCCCTCGCTGACCTTGCCAGCTGCATCCACTTGATACACCGTGACGGCCTTCGTTCCATCCCTGCTCCCGAAGAACGAGCTGGGGATGGAATTGCCGATCGCACGGACCAACTCGCCGCCACCAGGACTGCCGTAGAGAAGTGAGGCGCCCTCGGCCAGTCCCGTCACGTTGATCTTCCCGTCGCTGGTGACCAGGTCCGTGTTCGAGCGCCCCGTGTCCGTGGCCAATCGCAGCGTGGGCGCGGCGGACAATGCGCCACTCGATTGGCTGCGATCCACCACGAAATGCAGCTCGTTGCTGTAACGGGCCAAGCCTTGAGCGGTGTTCTCATAGATCACCGCGCGAACGGAGTGCTCGCCGTCGGACAGCAGGCTGGTGATGTCGAAGTCTCGGCCCGGACTCCAGATCGTCTTGAAGGTCGACATGTCCTCCCAGTCGTATTCGATCTTGTAGCTGAGGATGTTCTCAGGGACGGTTGCGTGGATGGCCGCGTTGCCGACCGTCACGAGCCCGTCCTGGCCGGTTGTCCCCGCAGACTTCAAGGACAGCGTCAGGGGCACCTGCTCGATGGTCGTGGTGCTGAGCGTGAAGCTCAACGTGCTGGTCACGCTCTCATTGCCCTTGCGATCGAACTGCTTGACCTGCACTGTCTTGTCGCCATCAGCGCCAAAGACGGTCGGATCAATGGTCGAGCCAACGCCGGTGGTCCAGATCGCCCCCCCGTCGAGGCTGTACCGCCAGGACCCGCCGGCTTCCAGACCGCCGACCCTGATGGTGGCGTCGGGCGACACCTTGTCTCCGGCCAGGGTTCCGATGTCCCTGGCGAGCGAGAGCGACGGCGCTTCAGGCGGCGTCACGTCGCTGAAGACCAAGGGTTCCTTAGAGACGAAGGTGGCCTTGCTGACCGCCGAGTTGCCGGCAGCATCGGTCTGACGAACGAGGAGGGTGTTGTCGATGGCTGGAAGCGCGCTGAAGGGAAGCGTCGAGCCGGTTCCGGACGTCCAGTTCCTGCCACCGTCGACGCTGTAGGACCACGTGGCGCCGGACTCGAGGTGGTCGATTCGAATCGTGCCATCTACGTCTTGAATGACCTCTGGTGCTGCGACCTGCGTGTCCTTCGTGAGGTCAATGGTCTTCGACGCCTGATTGCCAGCGAGGTCGGTCTGGCGGATGGTGACGTGATTGGTGCCTTCGCTCAGCTCACTGGCGGCGATCGACGAGCCGGTGCCGGGCTTCCAGGTTGCGCCGTCGTCCAGGCTGAAGTCCCACTTGGCACCTGTCTCCAGACCGGACACGGCCACCGAGCCGTTGCTGTTGATGGGATCGCTGCCGTTGCTCGGCGTGATCGTCGGCTGCGCGACCTGCGTGTCCTTCACGACATCGATGGTCTTCGACGCCTGATTGCCCGCGGTGTCGGTTTGGCGAATGGTGATGTGGTTCGTGCCCTCGTTGAGCGCACTCGCCGCGATCGACGAACCGGCGCCCGGATTCCAAGTCGCACCGTTGTCCAGGCTGAAGTCCCACTTGGCGCCTGTTTCCAGACCGGACACGGCCACCGAGCCGGTGCTGTTGATCGGATTGGCGCCGTTGCTCGGCGTCACCGTCGGCGCCGAGACCTTCGTGTCCTTTGCGACATTGATGCTCGTCGACGCCTGATTGCCGACGGCGTCGGTCTGGCGGATGGTGATGTGATTGGCGCCTTCGCTCAGCTCACCGGCGGCGATCGACGAGCCGGTGCCCGGCTTCCAGGTCGTGCCGCTGTCCAGGCTGTAGTCCCACGTGGCGTCGCTCTCCAGGCCGGACACGGCCACCGTGCCGGTTGCGTTGATTGGGTTGGCGCCGTTGCTCGGCGTCACGGTCGGTTGGACGACCTTCGTGTCCTTCACGACATCGATGCTCGTGGACGCCTGGTTGCCGGCAGAG
>NZ_BCYP01000024.1 GCF_001598255.1 Mitsuaria chitosanitabida ATCC BAA-476 = NBRC 102408 | reverse complement strand
ACGTTCAAACTTGCCTTTTGCCATCTTGCGCTCCTGGCGATCAGATCAAGAAACGGGATAGAAGAAGAGGTGGTGCCCATGGCGCGGATCGAACGCGCGACCTCTCCCTTACCAAGGGAGTGCTCTACCACTGAGCCACATGGGCATCGACACAGGATTGGCGACCTTATCAGCAATCCTGTGTCGATCTCTCGACACGACACCTTCAACTTCCATTGGAGCGGGAAACGGGAATCGAACCCGTGTCATTAGCTTGGAAGGCTAAGGTTCTACCATTGAACTACTCCCGCCCGGGAGTTTTCCAATTCACATCTACCGGGACGTCGAAGCGGGTGGATCACCACCCGCTTCGGGTCTCTGTATATGTTTGCCTTGGTGGAGGAGGCTGGATTCGAACCAGCGTACGCGTAAGCGGGCAGATTTACAGTCTGCTGCCTTTAACCACTCGGCCACCCCTCCGAGGCAAGCCCACGACTATAGCACCGTTCTTTTTTGACGCAAACAAAAAATGCGTCGAAGCGTCCGGGCGTGCGATTGGCGTTTCACCACCGGGCAAGACCAAGCCGCGAGCCCCGCCCTCGGTCACATCAACCAGACCTTGCCTGCAACAGCTCGAATGTGCAGTACCGCACCCTGCGGACTGCAGATGCGCAGTCCACTCCTAATACCAATTTGCGACCAAGTGGTCTCATCGGAGCGGCCACGTCAGGTCGCCGTCGCGCGGCCATGACGAACGGCTGAAGGCCGCTTTTCATCGGGGTCGCAGGAGCGCCACAGCAGGGAAAACACGGCCTTGGAACTGGTAGCAAAGTGGCACTACCGGCCGTTATAGTGGCATGGCATTGGTTGCATTTGAGGTGTATTCGGGGGCGCCAGCTGCATGCCACTCCGCCGAAGGGTGTCGTGATTCGGGTGCCAAGTCTTCATCACCGGCCAGCAGATCCCTGGCCACTCGAGGAGCAGTTCATGAAGGTCAACAAGACCCCTATCGCGGCGGCCGTCACGCTCACCCTGATGAGCGCGGCTTTCGCCGTCCAGGCACAACAGACCGAACAGGCCGCCAAGCCGGCGGACGGACAGCAGCTGGAACAGGTCGTCGTCACCGGCATCCGCGCGTCGCTGCAGACGGCGGTCAACATCAAGAAGAACGCCAGCGCGACGGTCGACGCCGTCTCGGCGGAAGACGTGGGCAAGCTGCCCGACGCCGACGTCGGCCAGGCGCTGGGCCGCATCCCCGGCATCGCCGTGGCGCGTGACTTCGGCGTGGGCGCCGCCGTCTCCATCCGCGGCACCGACCCGCAGATGACCTACACGACGCTGAACGGCCAGACCGTCGCGTCCACGGGCTGGTACGACCAGAAGACGATCGACCGCTCGTTCAACTACTCGCTGCTGCCGCCCGAGCTGATCGGCGGCATGGAGGTCTACAAGACCTCGCAGGCCGACCTGACCGAAGGCGGCATCGGCGGCACCGTGATCGTGCGCACCCGCAAGCCGCTGGACATGGCGGCCAACTCCGGCTTCCTGAGCGTGAAGGCCGGTCGCGGCACGGTCAGCAAGGACTGGGACAAGGAAGCCTCCGGCCTCTACAGCTGGAAGGACTCCCAGAAAAAGTTCGGCGTGCTGATCTCCGGCGCCATCCAGAAGGGTGACTACACCCGCCGCGGCCTGGAAGCCGACGGCAACTGGAACGAGGACGTCACCCCCGGCACCTTCATCCAGGACCGCAAGCGCACGGCGCTGAACGTCACGCTGCAAGCCAAGCCCACGTCCAACATCGACCTCGGCCTGAACTACAACCGCCTGCAGTTCGACGCGAACGCGCTGAACTCCACGCACTATCTGTTCACCGGCGCCGACAAGACCGCCTGCACGCTGCGCAATCCCGACACGGGTCTGTGCCTGAAGAGCAACACCACGCTGGCCAACGCCACCGACACCTTCCTGCAGACCTGGGCCCGCGCGGCCAAGATGACGTCGGAATCGCTGGTGCTGGACGGCTCGTTCAAGGGCGACGGCTTCAAGGTCGACGTCGTGGGCGGCACGACCAAGGCGGACGGCGGCACCTCGCTGACCGCCAACTACGGCTACTTCGGCGGCAACCTGCCCAAGTGGGCCGGCTCGACGGACGCCACCGGCAAGCAGATGGTCGTGACCCCGGCCAAGGACATGAGCGTGGACCTGAGCATGCTGCCGGCCACCTCCAGCGCCGAGACCTGGGCGACCGCGCGCGGCCCGAACAAGGACAAGGAGAACTTCGTCCAGGCCGACGCCACCGTCGACGTCGACTGGGGCATGCTGACGTCCGTCAAGTTCGGCGCCCGCGCCACGGAGCACACCTTCGAGAAGGACGGCTTCCGCCCGATCTTCATCGCCACGCCGAACACGGCCCCCACGTCCAGCCTGTACAGCGGCACGATGCCGATGGGCACGCCGGGCTGGAGCGTTCCGAAACCCAACCTGGACGCCATGTTCGCCTTGGCGAACTCGAACGTCGCCCAGTGGGTGCAGTCGCGCGGCGACTACGGCCAGCTGAAGGAGAAGAACACCTCGCTGTACGCGATGGCCAACTTCGAGAAGGATGCGCTGCACGGCAACTTCGGCCTGCGCTACATCCGCACGAAGGCCTCGGCGACGTCCTACACCTTCGACGGCACCCCGCTGGCCACCGGCGACGTGCCGCAGAACCAGGGTTGGAGCACCGGCAAGTCGACCAAGGACGCCAGCTACAACGACGTCCTGCCCAGCCTGAACCTGGTCTATGACCTGAACCGCAACACGCTGCTGCGCTTCGCCGCCTCCAAGGCGATCACCCGCCCGAACTACGACAACATGTTCGTCGGCGGCAGCACCGTGGGCTGGCAGGACAAGGTGCAGGGCAACGAGTCGATCAGCTACGGCGACATCGGCCTGAAGCCCATGTCCTCCAAGCAGTTCGACCTGGGCATCGAGTACTACTACGACCGCGGCAACCTGGTGTCGCTGGCGTTCTTCCACAAGAAGATCGACAACTTCATCACCACGGTCACGCAGGTCAACCAGAAGATCGGTCTGGTCAGCCCGGACACCGGCCTGGACAACTGGACGGTCAACCGCTTCGTCAACGCGGGCGGCGGCAAGATCAACGGCATCGAGACCCAGATCAACCACGCGTTCAACAACGGCTTCGGTGTGGTGGCGAACTACACCTACACCGACGCGACCGCTCCGGGCACGAGCTACCAGGACCAGCTGAACGTGTTCACGCTGTCCTCGAAGCACAACGTCAACCTGGTCGGCTACTGGGAGAACTCGGTGTACTCGGCGCGTCTGGCCTACAACTGGCGCTCGAAGTACATGGTGCGTGAAGGCGACAAGTACTACGGCAACCGGATGCACGACTCGTACGGCAGCCTGGACCTGAGCCTGGGCTGGAACATCACCGACAACCTGCGCCTGACCTTCGATGCCATCAACCTGCTCAAGCAGGACGACATCCAGTACGGCGCCGCGGGCAAGAACACGACGGTGAAGAACTCGCTGAAGGAAGGCTACCCGGCCTGGTCCTTCATGGGCGAGACGACCTACCGTGTCGGCCTGAACGCCAAGTTCTGATCGGACCCGTTCCGAAACGCGAAAGCCCGGCGAGAGCCGGGCTTTTTTTCGTCTGTCGTCCGGTGGGCGCGGCGGTCAGCGTGATCGACGGCCTGGCCGCGGGCTCGACCGCGGCGTCGGAGGATCAGAAATCGAAGAAGGTGTTGACCGTCAAGCGGCCCTGGCGCGGGTCGTCGCTGACGCTCAGCCCCGGATTGACGCAGGCCGTGTGCAGCAGCGAGCCGGGATAGATCACCACGCGATTGAACTTCGCCGGGATCATGCCGAGGAACTCGAAGTGCTCGCTCGAGTCGTCGAAGTAGCGGGGCGGCGGTGGTTGCCGGTCGAGCTCGCCGTAGCAGGCGTCCTGGTAGCGATCGACGTTCTCGCGCGTGATGCGCTGCAGGCCCGTCGCCTTGTGGCGATAGAACCCGGTGCCCCCATGTCGGCCGTCGCAGAGGTAGAGCAGCACGGCCATGTAGTTGGGCCCGCTGGCGTCGAAGTGCGGAATGCGCTGCAGCTCGCCGAGCTCGTGCGGCGGCACCGTCGTCAGCGAAAACGAACAGGGGCTCTTGCGCGCGCCCAGTTCCTCCGGAACGCCGAAATTGATCTTGATGAGCGGATCCATCAGCTCGACCAACTGGGCCGAGTACTCGGCCGGCGCCTGCGCTCGGATGCCGGGATAGCCCTTGCGCTCCGCCAGTCCGGCGCACCGCTCGAAGCGGCTCGCGGCCGCGGCCTCGACCAGCGCCAGCGGATCCTCGAGGAAGTCGTCGATGAAGACGACCGAATGGTCACCGACGCGGACGGACTGGACCTCCGGCGGCATGCGGACGGAATACGGCGAGCTCATGGGCGTCGATTGTCCGGTGGACGAGGGATCAGGCGCCATCGGGAATCGCCGCGATGCGGGCGTCTCGCGCGCGCTTTCTTGATCGAGCCGGACCCGGGAGGCCTTCGGCTCCGGGGCGATCTCGGGGCCCCGGCGGCCGAGGGTCAGACCTTGATGAAGATCCGGCGGCGCTCCAGCACCTTGACGATCCCCCACCACACGCCGACGAACACCAGCGCGAAGGCCAGCGAGCGCCCTTCCGGACCGACGATCGGCTCCAGCCAGCCGAAGCCGTGCGCATAGACGGGGCCCATCCAGTGGAAGCCCTCGAGGAAGACGGTGCACATCCAGGCGCCGGCGTACGCGGCGATCGCGTTGACACCGAAGCTCCGGAACAGGGGCGGCCAGCCGGCGCGATCGATCAGACCGTGCGCGGCGAGTAGCGCCAGCGCCGCCAGGCCACCGGTCCACAGCACGAAGGCCGGCGTCCAGAGGTTCTTGTTGATCGGCATCAGGCCGCTCGCGTCGAGCGCGAAGCCCGCGAGCGCCGCGACGACGCCGATGAGCGCGAGCCGCCGGAGCGCGCCGGCCCGCAGTGCCTCGCCGCATCGCCAGCCCAGCAGCGTGGTCGCGAGCGCGCCCAGCGTGGCGACGATGCCCTCGGGGTCATGGCCAAGGCGGGTCGCCGCGTCCCACTCATAGCCGTGCGGGCCGAGCAGCCAGGCATCGACCCGACTCGCGATGTTGCCGGCCTTGTCCAGCGGCCCGCCCCAGAGCAGCAGCGCGCCGTAGCCCAGCAGCAAGGCCGCCAGCCAGATCCACTGCCCGCGCGCGCGCCACTGGATCGCGATCAGCCCCACCAGGCCGAAGCACAGCCCGATGCGCTGCAGCACCCCGGGAATGCGGAAGGCCGGCTTGTCCATCAGCCACCAGGCCAGCGCGTGCAGCACCAGGCCCAGCACCAGGATGCGCAGCGCGCGGTTGACCACGGTGCCGCGCAGGGCCGCGCCGTCGCCGGACGCGATGCGCGCGCCCATCGCCAGCGACAGAGACACGCCCACGATGAAGAGGAAGAACGGGAAGACCAGGTCGGTCGGCGTCCAGCCGTTCCAGGCGGCGTGCTCGAGCGGCGCGTAGACATGGCCCCAGTCGCCCGGGTTGTTGACCAGCAGCATCGCCGCCACGGCGAGACCGCGCAACGCGTCGACCGACGCGATGCGCTGTTTGGGAGTCGAGGTCATGTCAGCGGCAATTCGGAGAAGTCGCGGCGCCGTCGAGGCGCCGCCGGGGCATGGACGATGGGGCCCCGTCGATGTCGCGCGAGGCGACGTGAGGACGGGGCCCGGGGGCTCAGAAGTCGCAGCGGCTCTCGAGCGCGGGCTGCGCGGCCGGCACCTGGTCCAGGCGCGCGATGCCGCGCTGACGCCAGCGGGTGACCTGCCGCTCCACCTCGGCCGGGCTCAGCACCGTGTCCTTGGCATGGAAGACCCAGTCGACGTCCTGCTCGTAGACCCGCGGCGGACCGCCGGCCGGGCCTTGGGGCAGCGGACCCTCGGGCGAGAACCACAGGTTGAAGTTGATCGACATCGGCACGACCGGGTAGTTGCGGCCGCCGTGCTGGTCGATCTTGCGACCGTCCAGGAACCAGTGCGTGCGGCCGTCGGCGACCTGCATCACCAGCGTGTGCCAGTCGCGGCCGGCCATGCCGAGCGCCGTGAACTCCTCGTGCTGCTGGTTGAAGGCCAGCCAGGGATCGAGGCGCACCGTCTGCCAGGTGATGCCGTAGATCCGGGTCTTGTCGCTGCCCCAGCCACCGTTGGGCAGGTACTCCCAATCGAGCTCGCTGAACTCGGGATCGAAGTCGTGCTTCAGCGGGCTGACCGCGTAGAAGGTCTGGATCACCGGATCGCCGTCGGCGCCGCTGACCGGCGTGTCGCTGAAGCGGATGCGGGCGGCGTAGGTGCCGGCCAGGTACTTGCGCTGGTGGCAGACCTGGGCCTGCGTCGTGCCGGGGCCGGTGCCGTCGGTGGCGCCACGCAGACGCAGCTTGCCGTCGACCACGCTCAGGCCCTCCGGCGCCCAGCGCGCGCCGGGGATGCCGGGATGGCCCGACGCGCTGCGCGCCGTCCAGCCCTGCTGGAACATCGCGGCGGCGTCCGGATAGCTGAAGTCGTCGAAGAAGAAGGCGGGCGCGGCCGCCAGCGCCGCCGGCGCGGCGACCAGGGACAGCGCCAGGCTGGCGAACGCGATCGCCAGGCGTCGCGTCGAGGAGGGGGACGTGAAGCTCGTCATGTCGGTGATCGCCATCGGCGGCGGGGTCAGGTCGTGCTCTCGGCGGGCTGGGGCACCGGCTCGGCGGCCGCGGGCGGCTTGCCGGGGATGCGGACGAAGGGCAGCAGCAGCAGCACCGGCACGCCGCAGAACAGCGTCCACAGGAAGAAGTGCTCGTAGCCGACGGCCACCTGGATGTCGCCGCTGATGCTGCGCGACAGGATGAAGCCCAGCTGCATGACGCCCGAGCCCAGCGCGTAGTGCGCCGTCTGGAACTTGCCGGGGGCCACGGCCTGCATGATGTACAGGATCATCCCGACGAAGCCGAAGCCGTAGCCGAACATCTCCACGAACACCGCGCCGCCGATGTGCCACATGTCCGAGGGCAGCGTGGCGGCCAGGTAGTAGAAGGTGGCGTTGGGCACCGACATCGCCAGGAGCAGGACGGGCATCGCGCGGCGCAGCGACAGCCAGGCCGTGAAGTAGCCCCCCAGCACGCTGCCCACGAGGAACGCCACGGTTCCCACCCAGCCGTAGACGTCCGCCACCTGGCTGGTCGTCAGGCCCAGCCCGCCCTTGTCGCGCGCCTCGATGAGGAACAACGGTCCGATGGTCTGCACCTGACCCTCGGCGAATCGGAACAGCACGATGAACAGCACCGCCATCCAGATGCCGGGCTTCCTGAAGAAGTCGATCACGATCTCGCGCGTCGTCTCCCAGATGGCCGAGGCCTGCAGGTCGCTGTGCTCGGCGCTGAGCTTGCCGGGCAGCGAATAGGCGTTGTAGGCGGCCAGTACCGCCATCAGCACGGCGAGACCGACGAAGACGGTGGTCCAGGCGTTGGCCACGCCCATCGGGGCCTCCAGCACGCCGGCGATCTTGAGCACCACGCCGACCATGAAGAAGCGCGCGCCGTTGAAGAACGCGCCCTGCCAGCCGGCGTAGCGGGCCTGGCGGGTCGAGTCGAGCGCGCCCATGTACAGGCCGTCGCAGGCGATGTCGTGGGTGGCCGAGGCGTAGGCGCAGAGGAAGAACACGCACAGCGCCAGCACGAACCACCACGGCGTCTGCAAGGTCAGCGCCAGCACCGCCACGAGGATCGCGGCCAGGCCCTGCATCGCCACCACGATGGTCTTCTTGTGGCGCATCAGCTCCAGGAAGGGGCTCCACAGCGGCTTGATCGCCCAGGCCGTGCCCAGCACGCTGGTCCAGCGGGCGATCTGGTCGTTGGACACGCCCATGTTCTTGAACACGAAGCTCGCCAGCATCATGACCACGAAGAACTGCGTGCCCTGCATGAAGTACAGGCTGGGCACCCAGCGCATCGGGCTGCGCTCGGCGGCCGCGTCGGCGGCGGCGGGAATCTGCGACTGGCTCATGGGGGAGGCCCTCGGATCGATGCGGTGCGTCGGCGGCGCTGGCCGACGCCGGGTCAGTTCAGGGTCACGGGAGCGTGGCCGCCCGCGACGCCGCGGCCTTGCAGCCAGTCGCCCAGCGCGGCCAGCGCGCCGTCGGCGTAGCCCCAGCTGATCACGGTCGGCGCGGCCACGTCCAGCGACTGGAACGGATTCCACAGCACCAGGTGCAGATCCGGTTGCCAGCCACCGGCCTGCGCGCCATAGCGCGCGCGGTGCGTCGAGGCCACGATGTTGAAGCGCCCGTCGGCAGGCACGTTCGCCCAGTCCAGCGCGGCGATGTCGCCCAGCGACACGAACTCCACGTCGGCGAAGCCCTCGAACAGCGCGCGCACCTGCGCGCCGGTCGGGCCGGCCTCGGACACGCCGTCGGTCGGCACCTCGTCCTGCACCAGCACGCGCAGCGGGCGGTCCACGGCCGGGGCCGTCGCGCCGCGCAGCGCGCTCAGGCCCGCGGCCCAGGCGCGGCGCATCAGCGCGTCGTCGGCGTCGCGGGCGGCGCCCTGGTAGTCGTCGAAGCGCACCGGGTAGTCGCGCGCCAGCTTGTCCAGGCGGGCGGCCGCCTCGCGGCAGCGCTCGACCTTGAGCCCGCCGCGGTTCAGCGCGTCCTGCAGCGCGTGGATGGCTTGCGCCTGCTCGTCGAGCGAGCCCTGCGCCAGGATCATGTCGGCGCCGGCGTCGATCGCCAGCACCGCCGCCTTGGCGTAGCCGTAGCGCTCGGCGATGGCCTTCATCATCAGCGCGTCGGTGATCACGACGCCGTCGTAGCCGTACTCCTCGCGCAGGATGCCGCCGAGGATGGTCTTGGACAAGGTGGCCGGGTACTGCGGGTCGATGCGCGGGTAGACGATGTGGGCCGTCATCATCGACGGCGCCGCGTCGCGCAGCGCCTTGAAGGGCTTGAGCTCCAGCGCGTCCAGCTCCGCCCGGGTCTTGTCGACCGTCGGCAGGTCCAGGTGCGAATCGACATGCGTGTCGCCGTGGCCGGGGAAGTGCTTGATGCAGCAGGCCACGCCGGCCGCCAGCGAGCCGCGCATCCAGGCACCGGCCAGGCGCGTCACCGTCTCGGCGGTCTCGCCGAAGCTGCGCTCGGCGATCACCGGATTGGCGGCGTTGTTGTTGATGTCGGTGACCGGCGCGAAGTTCCAGTTGATGCCGATGCCGCGCAGCCCGCGCGCCACGGCGGCACCGACCGACTCGGCCAGCGCCTCGTCGCCCGCGGCGCCCAGCGCCATCGCCGACGGCGGCTGCGGCAGGAAGGTCGCGCGCACCACCGAGCCGCCTTCCTGATCGAGACCGATCAGCGCGTCGGGGCCCATGGCCTCGCGCAGATCGCGCGTCAGCTGGCGGACCTCGGCCTCGGTGCCCAGGTTCTTGCGGAACAGGCAGACCGCGCGGATCTGGTTGTCGCGCAGGAACGCCGCGGTGGTCGCGTCCAGCGTCTTGCCCTGGATGTCCACCATCACCAGCCGGCCCGGATGGAATGCTGTCTCGCTCATGTCGTTCTCTTGTTGCCTGGCCCGCGGGGTCGGCGGCTGGGGATTCGAAGAAGCATCGTGGGACCCGATCGCGTCGGGCCGCACGACATCAGGGGGTCGAGGGCCGCGCCCCCGACGCGATCAATGCGTCTTGGTGACCTTGGCCAGATGGCGCGGCTGGTCCGGGTTCAGGCCGCGGGCCTGCGCCAGCGCCTCGACCATCGGATAGAAGCTCTGCACCGCGGCGATCGGATCCAGGTCCTCGTTGCCGGTGCAGGTCAGCGGCAGCTCGGCGCCGGGCGTGCCGGCCGGCGCGGCCAGCAGCACGCGCGCGCCACGGCCGCGCATCTCTTCGGCCAGGGCCAGCAGGCCGGCCTGGGCCGGGCCGCGCGGCGCGAACACCAGCAGCGGATAGCCCTCTTCCACCAGCGCCATCGGGCCGTGCTTGACCTCGGCGCCGGAGAAGGCCTCGGCCTGGATGCCGCAGGTCTCCTTGAACTTCAGCGCCGCTTCCAGCGCGATCGGCAGCGAGGTGCCGCGGCCGATGACGAACAGCTTGTCCGCGTTCTTGAGCGCCTCGACGGCCACGTCCCAGCGCTGCTTGGCGGCTTCCTCGAGCGCCTGCGGCAGGGTCTGCAGCGCGGCGGCCAGGTCCTCGTCGCCTTGCCAGGCGGAGACCACGCGCGCGCCGGCCACCAGCTGCGCGATGTAGCTCTTGGTCGCGGCCACGCTCTGCTCCACGCCCGCATGCAGGCGGAAGACGTGCTCGGCGGCCGCTTCCAGCGGCGAGCCGTCCGCGTTCACGAAGGCCACGGTGCGGGCGCCGTTGGCGCGGAAGTACTGCGTCGGCGAGACCAGGTCGGGGCTCTGGCCCGATTGCGAGAAGGCCAGCGACACCAGCCCCTTGCTCTCGATCTTGCTTTGATAGAGCGTGATCAGCGACATCGGCAGCGAGGTCACCAGGCGGCCCAGGCGCGCCATCACCAGGTAGGCGAGGTAATGCGAGGCGTGGTCCGAGCTGCCGCGCGCGATGGTCAGCAGCGAGGTCGGCGGCTGCTCGCGCAGCGCGGCGCCCAGGGCGGCGTAGGCGTTCTGATCGGCGGCCAGTTGACGGGCCACCACTTGCGGCGCGCTCAGCGCCTCATCCAGCATTCGCGAGGTCAATTGCTTCTCCTTCGACGACCACGCGTTGCAACTGCAAGCCACGGTCCATGACGACAAAGTCGGCCCAGGCGCCCGGAGCCAGTCGGCCCCGGTCGTCCAGACCCAGGTAATCGGCGGCGTGGGTCGAGACGCGCCGCGACGCGTCCTCGATCTCCAGGCCGAGTTTCAGCACCAGGTTGCGCAGCGCCTGGTCCATGGTCAGCGTCGAGCCGGCCAGCGTGCCGTCGGGCAGGCGCACGCCGCCCAGGCACTTGGTGACGCGGTGGCGGCCCAGGCGGTACTCGCCGTCGGGCATGCCGGCCGCCGCGGTCGAGTCGGTGACGCAGAACAGGCAGGGAATGCTGCGCAGCGCGACGCGGATCGCGCCGGGGTGCACATGCAGCAGATCGGGAATGACCTCGGCGTACTGCGCATGGGCGAGCGCGGCGCCCACCATGCCGGGCTCGCGGTGGTGCAAGCCGGTCATCGCGTTGAACAGATGGGTGAAGCCGCCGGCGCCGCGGGCCAGCGCGGCCACGCCGTCCTCGTAGGTGCCCAGCGTGTGACCGATCTGGACCTGGAAGCCGTCGGCGCGCAGCGCGGCGACGAGGTCCAGATTGCCCGGCACCTCCGGCGCCAGCGTGATCAGCCGGATCGGCGCGATCGCGTGCAGCGCGCGGATCTCGTCCAGCGTGGCGCTGCGGGGGAAGTCCGGCTGCGCGCCGAGCTTTCCAGGGTTGATGTACGGGCCTTCGAGATGCACGCCCAGCACCCGGGCCGCGCCGGCGGGGCGCTCGCGACAGAGCGTGGTGAGCGCGTCCAGCGCATGGCGGATCTCGTCCAGCGGCGCCGTCATCGTGGTGGCCAGCAGCGAGGTCGTGCCGTGGCGCACATGCAGCTTGGCGAGCGCGATCGCCGCGTCGCCGCCTTCCATCGTGTCGCGGCCGGCGCCGCCGTGCACATGCGTGTCGATGAAGCCGGGGAGGATCAGGGGCAGGTCTTGCGCGCCGTGGCGGACCTCGTACTCGGAGGTTGCATGGCCGTCGATGCGGAGGATGCGACCGTCTTGATGTTCAAGCACACCGCGGATGAAACCGCTGGGTGTCAGGATGAATCCGTCGATGTGCTTGGCCGTCATCCGTCGCGCCTCATCTCCGCGACGAAGTCGTAGTAGTCGCTGCGGCAATAGGAATGGGTCAGCTCCACGGCCTGACCCTGGTCGAGGTAGCCCACCCGCGTGATGAAGAGCACCGCCTGTCCCACCGGGACTTCCAGCAGGCCGGCCAGGCGCGAGTCCGCATTGATGGCGCGGATGTGCTGCAGCGCGCGCACCGGCGCGCCCCCGTGTTGGG
Organism: Mitsuaria chitosanitabida ATCC BAA-476 = NBRC 102408; assembly: GCF_001598255.1. GTDB lineage: Bacteria > Pseudomonadota > Gammaproteobacteria > Burkholderiales > Burkholderiaceae_C > Roseateles > Roseateles chitosanitabidus. The sequence continues at coordinate 187,626 of NZ_BCYP01000024.1, read as the reverse complement.
CGAGGTGCTCGTACAGCGAGGACTCGACCTTCTGCGGCTCGGGCAGCACGGCCTCGGGCAGCACGGACAGCTCATAGGCCATGACGACGGCGTCGGCCAGGCGCAGGCGCTCCAGGCGCGCGACGCGTTGACCCGTGGTCAGGCCCAGCGAGAGCTGCTCGTCCGGCGCGGCCATGGCGAAGCCGCGGGTGAGCCAGCGGCTGCTCGGCTTGAAGCCGCGCTGATGCAGTTCCTCGGAGAAGCTGGTCAGGCGCGACAGCGGTTGCTCGAGCTTGGGCGCGATGTAGTTGCCGGAGCCGCGCTTGCGCACGATCAGGCCTTGCTCGACGAGTCGGTCGATGGCCTTGCGCGCGGTCACGCGCGAGAGGTCGAGGGACTCGGACAGGACGCGTTCGGACGGCAGCGCTTCGTCGGCCTGGTACTGGCCTTCGCGGATCGCCTGGGCCAGCTTGTGGGCCAGCTGCATGTACAGCGGCGAGGCGGCGGCGGAATCGGGCTTGAACTGGAAGGGCAGCTTGGTGCTCATCGGGCGTCTCTTCTTCTCAACGTGTTTCGGAGAGAGCGCCGCGGACCAGCCGCAGCGCGCCGTCGGCCGAGTCGCCTTGAGGCGACACGCAACGGGCCCGAATGTTGCCTGAGAAAAGCGCGGCGAGCCGCTGCGCCACGGACCCCGCCAGCGACAGCGGCAGCTGCTGCGAGGGGTCCAGCGCGAGGGCGAGCTGCTCCAGCTCCGCCACCGCCTGCGCGACCAGCGCGCCGGCCGCGGGATCCGATTCCGAATGCTCGAAGACGAGCGGGGCCAGCTGCGCATAGGCGTGCTGGCCGGCCTGGGCGACCCAGGCGTTGATCGCGTCGCGGTCCTGCTCGTGCGTCGCGCCCGCGGCGCCCCACACGGCTTGCGCCAGCGCGCCCGCATCGGCGCGGCCGTCCATGGCCTTCTGCGCGATGCGCATGGCCTGGATGCCCAGCCACGCGCCGGAGCCCTCGTCGCCGCCGATCCAGCCCCAGCCGCTGACACAGACCAGCGAGCCGTCGGCGCGCAGCGCCTCGCCCACCGTGCCCGTGCCCGCCGCGATCACGCCACCGGGCTGACCCGCGTGCGCGCCGATCACCGAGGTGGTGCCGTCGTTGACGAGCGCGACGTGCGCGTAGCCCGGCTGCTGGGCGACGAAGGCCTGCGCCTGCGCGGCCACGCCGGCGCCGGAGAGGCCCAGGCCGATGGCGGTCTCGCCGAGCGGGAGGCGTTCGATGCCGGCCTTCGCGGCCGCTTCCTGGACGGCCATCTGGATGTGGCGCCACGCTTGCGCGATGCCTTGTCCGAGCGCCGACGGACCCGCCCACCCTTGGCCGAGCAGACGTCCGTGGACGTCGCTGAGGCGGACCCGCGTGCCGGTGCCACCGCCATCCACTCCCACGAGGAAGCGGACGACCGCGAAGCGCGGCTGCAGGGGAGCGGACCAGGCGTCCGCCAGGGAGAGGGCGTTCATGATTAATACCAGTTTAGTACCAAAAAACGCGGAGCGTCAATTGGTAGCGCACTGGACTTAACCCTGATGCAGAACTGGCCCGCGGGCCTGACGCCACCGCGCTCGGCGGAGGGGGACCACAACCGTACCAGTGATGTCGACCTGGTGAATCCGGAGGATTCCGTAAGCGCAAGCCACATGCCGCGGCGGGCGGTGCGGCGCGCTCAAGGAGCAGCCGAGGTGGCGGCGAGCGACGGGCGCTCGGCGCGGCTCAGTCGAGGGCCCAGGACAGCGCGACGCCCTTCCCCGCGAGCCACTCGCGCGCGGTGGAGAAGTGGCCGCAGCCGATGAAGGGCACGGGCCCGCGCGTCGCCGACAAGGGCGAGGGGTGGTTGGACTGGAGCACCAGATGCCCCTGCCCGGCCGACTCGATCAGCGGCGCCTTCGCTTGCGCGTGGGCGCCCCAGAGCAGATAGACCTTGGGGGCCGGATCCCGCGCCGTCGCCGCGATGAGGGCGTCGGTCAGCGACTCCCAGCCCTTCTTCGCATGGGAGGCGGCGGCACCGTCCTCGACGGTGAGGCTGGTGTTGAGCAACAGCACGCCGCGCTCGGCCCATTCGACGAGGTGGCCGGACATCGCCGGCTGCTGCCCCAGGTCACGCAGCAGCTCCTTGAAGATGTTGCGCAGCGACGGTGGGAGCTTCTGCCCGATGGGCACGGAGAACGCGAGGCCCTCGGCCTGACCGGGCCCGTGATACGGGTCCTGGCCGACGATGACCACCTTCGCATTCGTGAGCGGCGTCAGTCGCAGCGCCCGCAACGGATCGGGCGGATAGATCACCGCCCCCTCCGCGACGCGCGCCTTCAGCAGCGCCTCGATGCGCTGCCCGTCGGCGCCCGCGCGCCACGCGTCGATCAGCGGCTGCCAGCCGTCACCGACCTGCCAATCGATGGAAGAGAAGCTCGCGCCCATCAGTTGAACAGCGCCGCGAGTGCCGCGCCCGGATCGGGCGCGCGCATGAAGGCCTCGCCGACGAGGAACGCGTTGACCTGCGCCTCGCGCATGCGGGCCACGTCGGCCGGGCCGAGGATGCCGGACTCCGTCACCAGCAGCCGGTCCGCCGGCACCTGCTTGAGCAGTCCCAGCGTCGTGTCCAGCGTCACCTCGAAGGTCTTGAGGTTGCGGTTGTTGATGCCCACCATCGGCGTCTTCAGGCGCAGCGCACGCTCCAGCTCCACGCCGTCATGGACCTCGACCAGCACGTCGAGTCCGAGCCCGAGCGCGCAGTCCTCGAGCTCCGCCATCTGCCCATCGTCCAGGCTGGCGGCGATCAGCAGGATGCAGTCCGCGCCCATCGCGCGGGCCTCATAGACCTGGTACGCGTCGATCATGAAATCCTTGCGCAGCACCGGCAGCGCGCAGGCCGCGCGGGCTTGCTGCAGGTACTCGACCGAGCCCTGGAAATGCGGCGCATCGGTCAGCACGCTGAGGCAGGCGGCGCCGTGCTGCTCGTAGCTGCGGGCGATCTCGGCCGGACGGAAGTCCGCGCGCAGCACGCCCTTGCTCGGACTGGCCTTCTTCACCTCGGCGATCACGCCGCTGCGGCCCGCCGCGATCTTGGCGCGCAGCGCGTTCACGAAACCGCGCGTCGGCTCGGCGCGGGACTCGGCCTCGGCGCGCAGCGCGGCCAGCGGCAGCTTGGCCTGCGCCGCCGCGACCTCTTGACGCTTCACGGCGTTGATGCGATCCAGGATGTCGGACATGGCTCTCTCACTTCTTCTCCGGCGTCAGCGCCGGCGACGAAGGCGCGAAGGTCGCTCAGGACCTCGCGCCGTCGCCTGATCAGGACTGCGCCGCGGCTTGCCGCTGCGTCTCGGCGACGAACTGGTCGAGCTTGGCGCGCGCCGCGCCGGACTCGATCGCCACACGCGCCTTCGCGATGCCGTCGGCGATGGACTCGACCACATTGGCCGCATACAGCGTCGCGCCGGCGTTCAGCAGCACGATGTCGCGCGCCGCGCCGGGCTCGTTGCCCAGCACGCCCAGCAGGATCTTGCGGCTCTCCTCCGGTCCGCTCACCCGCAGGTTGCGGCTCGCGACCATGGGCATGCCGAAGTCCTCGGGATGGATCTCGTACTCGCGGATCTCGCCGTTCTTGAGCTCGCCCACCATCGTGGCCGCGCCCAGCGAGATCTCGTCCATCCCGTCCTTCCCGTACACCACGACCGCGTGCTCCGCGCCCAGGCGCTGCATCACGCGGACCTGGATGCCCACCAGGTCCGGATGGAACACGCCCATCAGGATGTTGGGCGCGCCCGCCGGATTGGTCAGCGGGCCCAGGATGTTGAAGATGGTGCGCACGCCCAGCTCCTTGCGGACGGGCGCGATGTTCTTCATCGCCGGATGGTGGTTGGGCGCGAACATGAAACCGATGCCGGTCTGCTCCACGCACTGCGCCACCGCCTGCGGCGGCAGCGACAGCGTGACGCCCAGCGCCTCGAGGACATCGGCGCTGCCGGTCTTCGAGGACACGCTGCGGTTGCCGTGCTTGGCCACCTGCGCGCCCGCCGCGGCCGCGACGAACATCGAGCAGGTCGAGATGTTGAAGGTGTGCGCGCCGTCGCCGCCGGTGCCGACGACGTCGACCAGGTGCGGCCCCGGCGCGATCGGCACCTTCACCGAGAACTCGCGCATCACCTGCGCGGCGGCGGTGATCTCGCCGATGGTCTCTTTCTTGACGCGCAGGCCGATCAGGATGGCCGCCGCGGTCACGGGCGAGATCTCGCCGCTCATGATCCGGCGCATCAGCGCCAGCATCTCGTCATGGAAGATCTCGCGATGCTCGATGACGCGGACGAGGGCTTCGTTGTCGGTGATGGGCATGGCGGTCTCCGATCAGGCCTGGGCTTGGAAGAAGCGGCGCGTCGCCGCGATCGCGCGGTCGACGCCCTCGGCATCCACGTCGAGGTGGGTCACGAAGCGCAGCTTGTAGAGCCCCGTCGACAACACGCCCTCGCGCTTCAGATGCGCGACCAGCTGGGTCGCGATCTCCTTGTCCACATCGCAGAACACCATGTTGGTCTGCGGCGCCTCCACCGTCAGACCGGGCAGCCCTTGCAGCCCCGCGGCCAGACGCGTCGCGAGCACGTGATCCTCGCCCAGTCGCGCGACGTGATGGTCCAGCGCATGATGCGCCGCCGCCGCGAGCACACCCGTCTGCCGCATCGCGCCACCGAGCATCTTGCGAGCGCGCCGCGCGCGCCGGATCAGCTCGCGCGAGCCGCACAGCATGGAGCCCGCCGGCGCGCCCAAGCCCTTGGAGAAGCACACCGACACGCTGTCGAAGTGGGAGCAGATGCGCTTCGCGGCCGCATAGGGATCGCCGCCCTCGGCGGCCGCCACGGCGACCGCCGCGTTGAACAGCCGCGCGCCGTCGAGATGCCGCGACAGGCCGTGGCGCTGGGCCAGCTCGGAGGCCTGGGCCAGATAGCCCATGGGCAGAACCTTCCCGCCGATGGTGTTCTCCAGCGCCAGCAAGCGCGTCCGCGCGAAGTGCGGGTCATCGGGCTTGATGTTGGCTTCGATGTCGGCCAGCGGCAGCGAGCCGTCGGCCGCGTGATTCAGCGGCTGCGGCTGGATCGATCCCAGCACCGCCGCACCGCCGCCCTCCCAGCGATAGGTGTGGGCGTACTGGCCGACGATGTACTCGTCGCCGCGCTCGCAATGCGCCATCAGCGCGGCCAGATTGCTCTGCGTGCCGGTCGGCATGAACAGCCCGGCCTCGAAGCCCAGCCGCTCCGCCAGCGCCGTCTGCAGCGCGTTGACGCTGGGGTCATCGCCGAAGACGTCGTCGCCCAGCGGGGCCGCGGCCATCGCCGCGCGCATCGCGGCGGTCGGCTGGGTGACGGTGTCGCTGCGCAGGTCGACGACCTTCGCGCGGTCCATGTTCACCGCCGCATTCGTGGTTGCATTCATCGCGCCAACTCCAGGAAGTTCTTGAGCATCGCGTGACCGTGCTCGGACAGGATGGATTCAGGGTGGAACTGCACGCCCTCCAGCGGCGTCGCGGTCCCGGCCAGCGCGCGGTGGCGCACGCCCATGATCTCGCCGTCGTCGGTGCGGGCGCTGATCTCCAGCTCGGCGGGCAGCGAGGACTCCTCGATCGCCAACGAGTGATAGCGGATCACGTCGAAGCGTTCCGGCAGTCCAGTGAACACGCCTTGCCGGTCGGTGGCGATGGTCGAGGACTTGCCATGCATCTGCACCTTGGCGCGGATGATGTTCCCGCCCAGCGCGGCACCGATGCTCTGGTGGCCCAGGCACACGCCCAGGATGGGCAGCTGGCCGATGAAGCGCTGGATCGCGGGCACGCACACGCCCGCTTCCTTGGGCGTGCAGGGACCGGGCGAGAGCACCAGATGGGTCGGCTTGAGCGCCGCGATCTCGTCCAGCGTGATCTGGTCGTTGCGCACCGTCTTCACGTCGGCGCCAAGCTCGGCGAAGTACTGCACCAGGTTGAAGGTGAAGCTGTCGTAGTTGTCGATCATCAGCAGCATGTCGTTCTCCGTCCTCAGCCTCAGAAACCTTCTTCGACCAGCTCCGCGGCGCGCAGCAGCGCGCGCGCCTTGGCCTCGGTTTCCTTCCATTCAAGCTCGGGCACCGAATCGGCCACGATGCCCGCCGCCGCCTGCACGTACAGCACCTGGTCCATGACCACGCCGGTGCGGATCGCGATGGCCAGGTCCATGTCGCCGCCGAAGCTCAGGTAGCCGCAGGCGCCGCCGTAGATGCCGCGCTTGACCGGCTCCAGCGTGTCGATGATCTCCATCGCGCGGATCTTGGGCGCGCCCGACAGGGTGCCCGCCGGGAAGCTGGCGCGGAACACGTCCATGTTGCCGACGCCCGGCTTGAGGATGCCCTCGACGTTGCTGACGATGTGCATCACATGCGAGTAGCGCTCCACCGCGAAGGCGTCGGTGACCTTGACGCTACCCGTCTGCGCGATGCGGCCGATGTCGTTGCGCGCCAGGTCGATCAGCATCAGGTGCTCGGCGCGCTCCTTCGGATCGGCCTTGAGCTCGACTTCCAGCGCCTGGTCCTGCTCCGGCGTGCCGCCGCGCGGACGCGTGCCGGCCAGCGGGCGGATGGTGACCTTGCGGCCATCGGGCGTCTGCTCCTGTCGCACCAGGATCTCGGGCGAGGCGCCGACGATCTGGAAGTCCCCCATGTCGTAGAAGTACATGTAGGGGCTGGGGTTGAGCGAGCGCAGCGCGCGGTACAGGCTCAGCGGCGACTCGGTGTAGCGCTTCTTCAGGCGCTGGCCGAAGACGATCTGCATGCAGTCGCCGGAGGCGATGTACGCCTTGGCCTTGTCGACGGACGCCAGGAAGTCGGCCTTGGCGAACTCGCGCTCCACCGGATGCGCCTGGCCGCGAGCCACGCGCGGCGCGGCCACGGAGTAGCTCAGCTTGTCCTTGAGCTCGGTGAGCCGCTTCTTGGCGCGGAAGTAGGCCTCGGGCTGCGACGGGTCCGCGTAGACGATCAGGTACAGCTTGCCCGACAGGTTGTCGATGACGGCGAGTTCCTCGCACTGCAGCAGCATCACGTCGGGCGTGGGCAGGCCGCCCTCGGGCGTGGAGTCGGCCAGGCGCGGCTCGATGTAGCGCACCGCGTCGTAGCCGAAGTAGCCGGCCAGACCGCCGCAGAAACGCGGCATGCCGGGCCGCAGCGCGACCTTGAAGCGCTGCTGGTAGGACTCGATGAAGGCGAGCGGATCGCCCTCGTGGGTCTCGATCACCGCGCCGTCGCGGATGACGCGGATGGTCGTGCCCTCGCTCTTGAGGACGGTGCGGGCCGGCAGGCCGATGAAGGAGTAGCGGCCGAAGCGCTCGCCCCCCACGACCGATTCCAGCAGGAAGCTGTGGCGGCCGGGGCCGTTGCCGGCGCAGAGCTTGAGATACAGCGACAGCGGCGTCTCGAGGTCGGCGAAGGCTTCGCTGAGGAGGGGGATGCGGTTGTAGCCGTCGGCGGCCAGGCTTTGGAATTCCAGTTCGGTGATCACGTCGTCAAACCTCTCGTGATTGCGGCGCGCGGTCCGTGGTGAACACGTGACGCGACGCGCGCAAGCGCAGTCTCAGGTCGCCTGTTGGACCTGCCCCATCCGGTAGGGTGCAGAGGAAATGTGACGGTGTCCCGCGTCCGGGGAGAGAGGGTGGACGGCGGGTGGCAAGCAGCAGGCGGCTTCAGGTGAAGTCGTGCCAGGATCGCCAGGGCCAGGCTCCCCGGTCGTTCGACCCCTTGATGTGCTTGCGCGTGATGAACATGGTGCGGCGCAGTGTAGCAGGACGATCCCGGATGTCCCGGCCCCGTGCGGTTGGCGGATACTGCGCGGCCAGAACCGGCATGGGAGCCGGTCGATCCTCCACGAGGGAAGGAGACATGATGTCCAAGCGCAATGTCCTCGCGGTCCTGAGCGCCGCCGCCCTGTCGGCGGTGTCGCTGTCCACCGCGCTGCCCGTGGCGGCGCAGGGATCGTCCACCTCGGCGGACACCGCCGCGCCGGTGGAACTCGCCGGCGTGAAGTACCCGGCCACGGTCGAGGTCGCCGGCCAGAAGCTGGGCCTCAACGGCGCCGGCATCCGCTACAAGGCGATCTTCAAGGTCTACACGGCCGGCCTGTACATGAACGCCAAGGCGACCACGCCCGAGGCGATCCTGGCCAACACCGGTCCCAAGCGCATGCACATCCAGATGCTGCGCGACATCGACGGCGAGGAGCTGGGCAAGCTCTTCACCAAGGGCATGGAGCAGAACACCACGCGCGACGAGTTCGGTCGCTCGATCAACGGCGTGCTGCGCATGTCGGAGATCTTCGTGCAGAAGAAGAAGCTCAAGAGCGGCGAGAGCTTCGGCGTGGACTACATCCCGGGCACCGGCACGGTGATCTTCGTCAACGGCGCGGTGGTGCCGGGCGAGCCGATCAAGGAACCCGAGTTCTTCAACGCCCTGCTGAAGATCTGGATCGGCAAGTCCCCCGCCGACAACAGCCTCAAGACGGCCCTGATGGGCGGCAGCAAGTAGGCGGCCCCGCCGTCGCGCGGCGGTCTCGCCGTCGCGCCCCCTCTTCCTGACCAGGCCGCGACGCGGCCTCAGCGCAGCAGCTCGTCGATCCGGTCGATGTGGCGCTGCGCTGGCACGTCGGCGATCGGCTGACCGTGGTTGTAGCCGTAGCTCACCAGCGCGATCGGGCAGCCGGCGGCCCGCGCGGCGCGCGCGTCGTTGCTGGAGTCGCCCACCATCCAGGTCGTCCCGGGCACCGAGCCCAGCGCCTCGCAGGTCTTGATCAGCGGCAGCGGATCGGGTTTCTTGCGCTCGAAGTCGTCGCCGCCGAAGACGCGGTCGAAGTAGCGATCGAGTCCCTTGCGCTTGAGCAGCTCGCGCGCGAAGGCCGCCGGCTTGTTGGTCAGGCAGGCCATCGGCAGGCCCAGCGCGCGCAGCGCCTCCAGCCCCTCGATCACCCCCGGATAGACCTCGGCATGCGTGCCGTTGAGCGTCTCGTAATGACGCTGGTAGAGCGCCCAGGCTTCCTCGTACAGCGCCTGCGGCGCGCCGACCTCGGTGAGGACGCTGCGGATCAGGTGCTCGCTGCCCTGCCCGATCGTGTGCTCGACGAAGCCGCGATCGACGGCGGGCAGGGCCAGGTCGGACAGCACCCGGTTCAGCACGGCGACGAAGTCACCGAGCGTGTCGACGAGCGTGCCGTCGAGGTCGATCATGAAGGCGGTGGGGCGGGGAGAGAGCGCGGTCATGGGGCGGCATCGTAGCCGCGCGCTCAATGCAGGGACTCGATCAGCGGCAGGTAGGCCACCGCGCGGCCCATCTCGCTCTGGAGCTCGTCCGCGGCCCACGCGATGCCGGCGATCCCGTCCAGGCGCCGCGGCAACGGGCCCGCGGCGGGGGACACCGGCCGCACGCGCACCGCGTCGCCGTGGCCGGACGCGCTGACGCAGGTCAGCAAACGACCGATCGGCTGCGCGCCCAGCCCGGCGTCCAGCGCGGTGCGCAGCGGCGCGATCTCCTCGGTCCGCCCCTGCATCCGCCGCACCAGCGGCGCGACGAAGGCCACGAACGCGCCCAGCGCCTCGCGCCAGTCGTACGGCAGCACCACGCAGGGCCGGCCGTCGACGGCCAGCATCGCCGGCATCGGCAGGCCCGTCGCCGCGCGCGCGTCTCCTCGTCCGCCACGTCCGGGGCCACCGGCGCGGAGCGAGTGCCCGTCCGCCGCGCCGGTGTCGATCACGACGAGCAGGTCGCAATGCCGCGCGGCGCGCCGCAACGCCGGGGCCTCGGATCGCGCCTCCCCCGATGCCACCGCGACGACCGAGCTCGCCCCCAGTTGCCCGAGCGCCTCCATCACCAACGCCAGCCCGGCGCGCTCCTCGTCGCCGCAAGGCCCCGCGGCGCGCGACCGCATGACGACCAGACCCACGTGCAGCGGCAGGAACACCGGCAAGGTCGCCTGCCCCTGGGCGGCCAGGCGCGGCAGGTGATACCAGTCCAGCCGGGTCCCCGCCTCCAGCGCATGGCTGCGGCCGTTCGTGTCCGCGACCAGGGTGCGGCGCGCCAGCACATGACCGATCGCGGCGGTCAGCGGCAGTTCCTGGTGGGTCGCCGGCGGCGCGGCAGGGGCGATCAGCTTCAGCTGCGCATGACGCATCTGCTGCACGGTGTGGACGCGGCCGGGCATCGCGCGGCACTCGGGGAGGTCTTCGGCAACCAGCATGGGAGAGGCGGCTCGGGGCCTTTGGATATGGCGGTTGCTGAATGATGGGGACGCCGTTCCGCTTCCAAAGAGCACAGTCGGCGGCCGATCGTCAGCGCACAGTCGCGCGGGACCACGGGACAGGGATCTCGGCCGTCAGGACGCTCGGACGCCCCCGAGGCCGTCGTCGGAGAAGTCCGATGGACACGGCGATCCCCGCCGATGGCGGAGAGGGCGCGGGGCGCCGACCATGAACTGTGTTCTCCGACGCGGCGGCCATCTGTGCTCTCCGCGACGGCCCGATCGACCGCACCATGCGGGCCATCGTCTCCTTCCCTCCTTCACCGATCCCGAGGTCCCCCCATGAGCAAGCGTCGCGAAGTTCCCGGCATCCGCCCCTACGACGGTCCGGCCGGTGGTTGGGGGGCGTTGCAGGCCACCGCCAAGGCGGTGCGCCAGCAGATGGAGATCGTCACCGCGCCCATCGTCCTGATGCGGACCAACCAGCCCAGCGGCTTCGATTGCCCCGGGTGCGCCTGGCCCGACAAGGAGCACAAGTCCACCTTCCAGTTCTGCGAGAACGGCGCCAAGGCCGTCACCTGGGAGGCCACCAGCAAGCGCGTCACGCCCGAGTTCTTCGCCCGGCACACCGTGACCGAGCTGCTGGCGATGTCCGACTACACGCTGGAGAACCTCGGCCGCCTCACGGATCCCCTGCGCTACGACGCCGCGTCGGACAAGTTCCTGCCGGTCGGCTGGGACGAGGCCTTCGCCCGCATCGGCGAGCGCCTGCGCGCCATGGACTCGCCGGACCGCGTCGAGTTCTACACCTCCGGCCGCGCCTCCAACGAGGCCGCCTACCTGTTCCAGCTCTTCGCCCGCGAGTACGGCACCAACAACTTCCCCGACTGCTCCAACATGTGCCACGAGGCCACCAGCGTCGGCCTGCCGCAGTCCATCGGCATCGGCAAGGGCACGGTGTCGCTGGCCGATTTCGACGAGACCGAGCTGATCCTCTCCATCGGCCACAACCCCGGCACCAACCACCCGCGGATGATGGGCACGCTGCACGAGGCGGCCCGGCGCGGCGTGCCCATCATCGTGTTCAACCCGCTGCGCGAGCGCGCGCTGGAGCGCTTCGCCGATCCGCAGAACGTCGTGGAGATGGCGACCTACGGGTCCACCGACATCGCCTCGACCTATCTGCAGGTGCGGGCCGGCGGCGACGCGGCGGCGCTCAAGGGCGTCATGAAGGCGCTGCTGGCGCTGGACGCCGGGAATGGCCAGGGCGGCGGCGTGCTCGATCGCGCCTTCATCGCCGAGCACACGCAGGGCTTCGACGCACTGGTCGAGGAGTTGCACGCGACGTCCTGGGCCGACATCGTCCAGGAGAGCGGCCTGCGGCGCATCGCGCTGGAGCAGGTCGCCCAGGCCTACGCCAAGTCCAAGGCGACCATCGTCTGCTACGGCATGGGCGTCACCCAGCACAACACCGGCACCGCCAACGTGCGCCTGATCGCGGACCTGCTGCTGATGCGCGGCAACATCGGCAAGCCCGGCGCCGGCATCTGCCCGCTGCGCGGTCACTCCAACGTGCAGGGCAACCGCACGGTGGGCATCACCGAGAAGCCGGCCGCCGAGTTCCTCGACCGCCTGGAGCAGGTCTTCGGCTTCACGCCGCCGCGCGAGCACGGCCATGACGCGGTCCGCGCGATCCGGGCGATGGAGGCCGGCCAGGCGAAGGCGCTGATCTGCCTGGGCGGCAACTTCGCCGTCTCGCTGCCGGATCCCGAGCGCTGCTATCCGGCGATGCGGTCGCTCGAGCTCAGCGTCCACCTCGGCACCAAGCTCAACCGGTCGCATCTGCTGGTCGGCCAGGAGACCTATCTGCTGCCGGTGCTCGGCCGCACCGAGCTCGACGTGCAGGCCACCGGCGCGCAGTCCATCACCGTGGAGGACTCGATGTCCATGGTCCACGCGTCGGCGGGCCGTCTGCGCCCGGCGTCGGCGCAACTGCGCTCGGAGCCCGCCATCGTCGCCGGGCTGGCGCGCGCGACGCTGCCGGCGAGCCGCGTCGACTGGCTGTCGCTGATCGAGGACTACGACCGCATCCGTGACCTGATCGAACGCACCCTGCCCGGCTTCGACGACTACAACGCCCGCATCCGCGTGCCCGGCGGCTTCCGCATGCCCTTGCCGCCGACCGAGCGCGTCTGGCCCACGCCGACGGGCAAGGCGATGTTCTCGGTCTTCCGCGGCGTGCGCGAGCGCTACCAGCCCTGGGCCGAGGACGCGCTGCGGCTGGTCACCATCCGCAGCCACGACCAGTACAACACCACGGTCTACGGGCTGGACGACCGCTACCGCGGCGTCTTCGGCCGGCGCGACGTGCTGTTCATGCATCCGGAGGACCTCGCCGCGCAGGGCCTGGCGCACGGGGACCTCGTCGACATCGAGACCCTGGCCGACGGCCGCGCGCTGCGCCTGCCCGGCATCACCGTGATCGAGTACGAGATCGCGCGCGGCTCCGTCGCGGCCTACTACCCGGAGGCCAACGTGCTCGCGCCGCTGGACGACATCGACGAGGAGAGCGGGACGCCGTCGTACAAGTCCATCCCGGTCCGGCTGGTCAAGGCGGCTCCGGCAGCGGCAACGCCCGTCTGAGGAGACTGAGCCGATGATCGTCCGCCCCAAGCAGAGCTGGTTCCGACTGCTGTTCGTGTGGCACGGCTCGGTGCTGCCGGCGATCCTGCCGCAGCTGGGCTTCATGGCGGCGGTGAGCGTGCTGGCCGTGGTCTCGCAGGGCCGGATCCTCGGCGAGAAGATCCCTCTGAACGCGACGCTGCTCACGCCCTTCGGCCTGACGCTGGCCATCTTCCTGGGCTTCCGCAACAACGCCAGCTACGAGCGCTTCAACGAGGCGCGCCACCTGTGGGGCAACCTGCTGATCGCGTCGCGGGCGCTGGTGTCCGAGCTGCGCTGCTACCTGCGCGATCCGGCGCCCGTCGAGCCCGTCGCGCACCAGCTGCTGGCCGCGGTCTACGCGCTCAAGCACGAGCTGCGCCGCACCGATCCGGACGAGGACCTGATCCGCCTCGTCGGCCGCCGCCAGGCCTTCCTGCTGCGCCGCGACCCGCAGCCCTCGACCGCCGCGCTGCACGCGGTGCGCGAGCGCCTGTGCGCGCTGCAGGACCAGGGACGGCTCAGCGACGTGCGCTTCTGGACGCTGGATGCCCAGCTCACCGAGATCGGCAAGGCCATCGGCGGCTGCGAGCGCATCGCCTCCACCCCCATCCCCTATGCCTACGGCGTGCTGCTGCACCGCACCGTCTACACCTACTGCGTGCTGCTGCCCTTCGGCCTGGTCGACGCGACGGAGTTCTTCACGCCGCTGCTGTGCGTCTTCCTGAGCTACACGCTGATCGCGCTGGAGGCCGTCGCCAACGAGGTCTGCGAACCCTTCGGCCCCGCCCCCAACGCGCTGGCGCTGGACGCGATCGCGCGCGGCATCGAGCGCTCGGTGCTGGCGCTGTGCGGCCGCGAGCCGCCCGAGCCCGTCGTGCCCAACGCCGCCTACCAGCTGACCTGATCACCGGATCGCCTCCACGCCTCTTGCGCCTCGCCCGGCGTCGCCCCCGCCGCCGCAGGCTGTGCCCCCTCCAATTCCCGCCCTCCCGGAGTCCGCCATGACGCCCACGCTGCTCGACCTCACCCTGACGACGCATCCGCTGTGCATCGCGGCGCTAGGGATCCTGGGCCTGGCCGCCGCGATCCACGCGGGCGTGCAGGATCGCCACCGCCGCGCGGCCCAGGCGCATGTGGAGCGTCTGGCGCGCGAGCAGGCGCTGCTGCTCAACAACAACCTGGTGGGCATGGTGCGGGTCAAGGACCGCCGCATCCTCTGGGCCAACCCGGCCATCCATCGCATCCTCGGCTACGACGAGGGCATGGTCGAGGGCGCGTCCATGCGGCTGCTCTATCCCGACGACGAGACCTTCGAGCGCGTCGGCCGGCTCGGCTACGAGGCGGTGCGGCGCGACGGGCGCTTCCACGCGCAGCTGCGGATGCGCACGCGCGGCGGCGCGGACCTGTGGGTGGACCTGAGCGCCGCGGTGCTCAGCGACGCGGAGTTCCTCTGGATGGTCGTCGACATCGACCAGCTCAAGCACAGCGAGGAACGCGCCCAGCACGAGGCGCTGCACGACCCGCTGACGGGATTGGCGAACCGGCGGCTCTTCGAGGAACTGCTGCGGCAGGCGGCCGCCCAGGCGCGACGCCAGGACGAGGGGCGGCGCGGCCTGACCGTCTGCTACCTGGACCTGGACGGCTTCAAGCCGATCAACGACCGGCACGGTCACGACGCGGGCGACGTGGTGCTGCGCGCCATCGGCGACCGGCTGGCACGCGAGCTGCGCGGGAACGACTCGGTGGCGCGGCTGGGCGGCGACGAGTTCGCCTGGTTCCTGGCCGGCGTCGACGACGAGCCCGCCGCCCGCGTCGTCGTGACGCGCCTGCTGGCGCAGCTGCGCCAGCCCATCGCCCTGCCGGACGGTACCGAGGTCCGCGTCGATGCGAGCGTCGGCATCGCGACCAGCGCGGCGCACGGGCTGTCGGCGCAGCGGCTGGTGCTCGCGGCGGACGAGGCGATGTACGTGCGCAAGCGCGCGGCGTCGGCGCCTCAGCGCAGGCAGTCCGCGGCGAGCTTGCCGACCGTGATGACCGCCTGCTCGATCGCCGGCGACCAGGGCGTGCTGTAGTTCAGCCGGATGAAGTGCCGGTAGCTGTTGGAGACCGAGAACATGTAGCCCGGTCCGATGGTGATGCCGCGCGCCAGCGCCAGCTCGTACAGGCGCATCGCGTCGACGGCCTCGGGCAGCTCGATCCAGAGCACGTAGCCGCCCTGCGGCGTCGACGCCCGCGTCCCCGCCGGGAAGAAGCGCAGCACGATGGCCCGCATCAGGCTGCCCTGCTGCGCGTAGGCCTTGCGCAGGCGGCGCAGATGGGCCTCGTAGCCGTCGCGCTCCAGGAAGCGCGCGATCGCCACCTGCGGCAGCGGCGGCGTGGTCAGCGTGTTCAGGAACTTCAGCTTCTCGACCTGGTCCCGGTAGCGGCCCGGCAGCGCCCAGCCGATGCGGTAGATCGAGGTGAGCGTCTTGGAGAAGGTGCCGCAGTGCAGCACCAGGCCCTGGCGGTCGTAGGACTTGAGCGTGCGCGGTGGCGCGTCGCCGTAATAGAGCTCGTTGTAGACACCGTTCTCGATCAGCGGCATGTCCAGCCGGGCGGCCAGCTCGACCAGCGCGCGCTTGCGCTCGTCGGGCATGACGAAGCCCAGCGGATTGTGGAAGTTGGGCATCACCATGCAGGCGGCGATCGGCTGGGTCGCGGCGATGCGCGCGAGCGCGTCCACGTCCAGGCCGAGCTCGGGATGCGTGGGGATCTCGATGGCCCGCATGCCCATGCGCTCGATCGCGTGGAGCATCGCTTAGAAGGTCGGCGACTCGACGGCGATCACGTCGCCGGGCTTGGCCACCGCCTGCAGGCAGAGGTTGATGGCCTCGGTCGCGCCCATGGTGACGAGGATCTCGGCCGCGTCGACGGCCTGGCCCTTGTCCAGGTAGCGCTTGGCGATCTGGCGGATCAGCTGCGGATGACCGGGGGGCAGACCGTCCTGCAGCGGGCGCAGCGACGGGTCCTGGCCCGCCGCGTAGGCGTAGCGGTTGAGCTTCTCCAGCGGGAAGGTGCCCGTGTCCGGATAGGGCGAGCCGAGCGGGACCGCGTCGTGCGCGGCGATGGAGCGCAGCGTGGAGAGCACCAGCCGCGACACGTCGACCGACGAGGACAGCGCGATCGGCTTGGGCGTGGCGATGGCCTCGACCGCGTCGGCAGCCGCGTCGGCGGCCGCGCTGCCGGGCCGCAGCTGGACGAAGTAGCCCGATTGCGGCTTGCTGACCACGAGCCCGCGGCTCTCGAGCAGCAGGTAGGCGCGCAGCACGGTGGTGACGCTGAGCTGGCGCTGCTGGCTGGTCTGGCGGACCGATTGCAGCCGGTCGCCGTGGCGGAAGACGCCGCCGCGGATCTGGCGCTCGATGTCGTCGGCGAGCTTCTCGTAGAGCTTCATGAAGGTACTCCGGACGCAGCGATGGCAGGTCTCGGTAGGTGCGCTAGTTTATGGGCGGCAGTGCGGCGCGAAAGTCCACCGATCGAGGGTTGCCAAGTCGGTGGGCGCGGGACATTCCGCCGCGTAGAGTGACCGGCTCCCCCCGCGGAAGCCGCGGTGGGGCGGGCGCCGGTCGTGGGGATTCGGCGGGGTTGAAGGCACCGTTGCAGAGGGTGGTTCAGCAGTCATGACACACGACGAACTCGAGATCGATCCGGGCCTCCCGGTCCGCCGCAACTTCGGCCAGGTGATCCGCCAAGGGCTGGAGCGCGCCCATGAGGCGGAGTCCGAGAGGCAGCAGATCGCCCGGCTCTTCGCGACCCTCAACAACGCGCTGCTCAAGGAGACCGGCGGCAAGGTGGAGCTGTACTTCGACAAGGACGATTGCGAGAGCTTCGATGATCCGCAGGGGGACGTGATGCTCACGACGCGCATCGTCCTGCGCAGCGTCACGAATCCCGCCAGGGGCACGGTCGTGGCCCGAGGCGAGCCGGCGCGTGACGGCGGACTGCCCTACCACCTGTCGCTCAACTACGTGGCGCTCTACTGCGATCTCGACGCGCTGGAGGAGCATCTCTGCGAGGTCATGGGCTCCGCCCTCGCCGGGAAGGCGATCCGCGACCTGATGCTGCTTTGAGACGGGCACGACATGACGCACGATCACGTCTCTTCCGGTCCGGAGCAGCGGAACGTCCGCATCGTCTGGTGGAACACCGGTCTCTCGCCCGTCCGGGATCCCGACCGGGCAACGGCCGACGACTTCGCGGCCGCCGCGGCAGTCCTCCTTCATCTCGTCGAGGACCTGCGGGCGGACCTCGTCGTCCTCGGCGAGATGGCGCCGAGCAGCGTGCAAGGCCTGCGCGACGCCTGCCCGACGGCTCGCGTCGGGTTCGCCTGGTTTCCAGCTTTCCAGACGGCGGGCAAGAGCCATTTCTCGCTCTGCATCCTCGGCCGCAAGGGACGGATACAGGTCGGTTTCCGAAGCCCGCTCGTCGACAAGGTCCGTGGCACCTTCGTCAAGGCAGGGATGCACTTCACCGCCCAGCTGACGGACGACAGCCCCCCACTGGAGCTCATCGCCTCGCATTGGCCGAGCCGTCTGCACATGGATCAGCGCGATCCGGAGCGCACGCACATCGCCGCCTTCCTCCGGGACTGGTTGGACGAGGAGCACCTGGGCCCGCATCCGGACGCCAACATCGTGCTGCTCGGCGACTACAACGACGAGCCTTTCGATGACGGCCTCGAACGCTTCCTGCTCGCCACGCGCGACCGTGAGCGCGTCCGGCAGAACGGGCGGCTGCTCTTCAACCCGTTCTGGCGCCACCTGAGCGCATTCCCGAACGACACGCCCGACCGACGCCTGAGCGATCCCGGCACCTACATCCATCGCGCCGGCAAGGTCTCCGGATGGCGGACCTTCGATCAGCTGATGGTGTCCTCGGCCCTGCTCTTCGGGCGATCAGGATGGCGCCTGAACGAGGAACAGACCCGGGCGGTGCCGCTTCCCGCGTCCCACCCCGGCCTGCCGGCCGGAAAGCTCGTCTTCGACCACCTGCCCATCCTCGGCACCTTCGAACGCATCGGGCCGCCGCCCCAAAAGACGAAGGCGGACATCCTTGCGAATGTCCGCCTTACCCATTGACGTCCGGCTTGCGCCTCTGCGGGTCCACCACCAAAACCTGGACCGCATGAGTCGTACTGTAGGGATCGCGGCGGGCCTCGCCCAGCCGCGTTCGCCGCATCGCCGGGCGGGCGTATCGCTGATGCGCGTGTCGGGCGTTGACCTACAACCCATCGCTCGCGGCGCGCGCTCAGGCCTGTCGCAGCAGCCGGTACAGCGTGTTGCGGCCGATCCCCAGCCGCCGCGCCGCCTCGGAATGGTTGCCGCCGCAGTCCTCGAGCACGCGCCGCGCATGGGCCCTCGATTGCTCGCGCAGCATCGGCGGCGTCCTGGCCGACGACGACGCGTCCCTGCCGGTGCCGGCATGGGCGCCGGCACCCGCCGTGGTCCCGGCCCGCGTGTCGCCCGACATGGCGGGCACCTCGGGCCGTGAGATCGACTCGTCGCCATGCGCCCGGTCCGGGCTGGCGGTCTGCTGATCCAGCTCCTCGATCAGGTCATCCGGCAGATGCCCGCGGCGGATCACCGATTCGCCGGGCTCCATCAGCGCGCAGGCGATGCGCAGCACCTGCTCCAGCTGCCGGATGTTGCCCGGCCAGGCGTAGCCCGCCAGCTCGCGATACAGGACCGGATCCAGCGCCACCCGCCGCGCCGGCTCCAGCCCCGCGAGCAGCCGATCGATCAGCAGCGGCAGGTCCTGGCGCTCGCGCAGCGGCGGCAGGCACAGCGTCAGGCCGTTGAGCCGGTAGTAGAGGTCCTCCCGGAACTGCCCTTGCGCGACCAGCTGGCGCAGCGGCCGGTGGCTGGCACAGATGAGCTGGAAGTCCACCGACACCGACGGCCCACCGCCCAGCGGCTGCACCTGCCGGTCCTGCAGCACGCGCAGCAGGCGCGCCTGCATCGCCAGCGGCATGTCGCCGATCTCGTCGAGGAACAGGGTCCCGCCATGCGCCTCGCGCAGCCGGCCGGGCGCGCCCTCGCGCGACGCACCGGTGAAGGCGCCCGGCCGGTAGCCGAAGAGCTCGGATTCGATCAGCGACTCCGGCAGCGCCGCGCAGTTCACCGCGATGAAGGGACGATCACGACGTTGCCCGCTGTCGTGGACGGCGCGCGCGAAGAGATCCTTGCCCACGCCCGACTCGCCCTGCAGCAGCAGCGCGATCGGCTTGTCCAGCACGCGACGCGCGCGCGCCACCGCCTGATGCATCGTGGCGTCGCCAAGGTCCAGCGGCTGCAAGGCATCGTCCAGATGTGCCAAGGTCGGTGCCGATGACGCGCCGACCGTCGGCGGCATCGACATCGGTATTGGCATCGGCTCCGGCTCCGGCTCCGGCATCAAAGTCGAGGTCGAGGTCGAGGTCGAGGCCTGCTCCGACCCCGGCCCGCGCGCGACGACGACACGCTCGCCCGGGACGCGGACCCGCAGCCACAGTGGCGGCCCGTCCTCGCGATGCAGCAGCCGCGCGCCCTCCCCGCCCTGGCGCGCCCAGGCCATCAGCTGCGCGAGCCGCACCGGCAGCACCGCCTCGAGCGGGCTCGGTCGCGTCGCCTCCGGCCCCAGCCAGGCCTGCGCCGCGGCGTTGCAGCCCAGGATCCAGCCGTCCTCGCTCAGCGCGAGCAGCCCCTCCGTCGGCGTGCCCAGCCCCTCCGGCTGCACATGCAGCTGCAGCCGCAAGCCGTCGGCGTGCCGCGTCTGGAACAGCCGGTGCTCCACCATGCGCGCCGCCGAGCGCACCAGCGCCAGCGTGTGCCGCTGGAAGCCGCGCTGCTCGCCCGACAGGTCCAGCACGCCCAGCACCCGCCCCTGCGGGTCGCGGATCGGCGCCGCGGTGCAGCTGAGGAAGGCGTTGCGTTCCAGGAAGTGCTCGCCGCCGAGCACGGCCACCGGCCGCTGCTCCGCCAGCGCCGTGCCGATCGCGTTCGTGCCGCGCCAGCGCTCGTCCCAGATCGCGCCGGGCCGCAGGGCGACCCGCTCCGCGCGGTCGACGAAGCGACCGTCCCCCAGCGCCTGCAGCAGCATGCCCTGCGCGTCCGCCAGGATCACCAGGCCCTCGCCATCGCGGGTCTGCTCGAACAGGTCTTCCATCACCGGCCGCGCATGGGCGACCAGCTCATGCTGCCGGTCCAGCGCGCGGCGCAGCTGGGCGCCCGACGCGTGCGGCGCGCCGGGCGGCCGGCCCACCGGGCTCAGGCCGAAATCGCGGCTGCGCAGCCAGCTCCGGCTCAGGCCTTCGTCCAGCGTCTCGACGCTGAGCCGGCCGGTGTCCAGCAACTCGCGCCGCGCCGCGCGCAGCAGTCGAGGCGCGAGCATCGCGCCACTCGGGGTTTTCACCATCGCCTTGTCTCCTGGGGCGTTCTCTCGCTCGACCCGTGCCCTGTGTCCGCTCGCGCGACGATGTGTCCCGCGCTTCGAGCCGGATTCCGCGTCGCAGGTGTTCCATTCCGGAACACCTGTGCCGTCGCGGCGGTGCCGAGCCAGTCTGTGGAGCGATCCTGACGGCGTTCTTGCGGCTTGGGAAGAGGCTTTGCGCCGCCTTGTGGGGGCTTCCCGCGCAAGCGCGGCGCTGGCACGGCCCGTGCAATGCAACCGGCGTCCATCCACCCCAGAGACAGACAGGAGACAACGATGATCTACGCCAAGCCCAATGCCGCCGGCGCGCCGCTGCAGTTCAAGAAGCGCTACGACAACTTCATCGGCGGCCAGTGGACCGCGCCGCGCGAGGGGCAGTACTTCGACGTCATCACGCCCATCACCGGCCAGGTGTTCACGCAGGCGGCGCGCTCGACCGCCGCCGACATCGAGCTGGCGCTGGACGCCGCGCATGCCGCGGCCGACCGCTGGGGCGCCACCTCCGCCGGCGAGCGCGCCAACGTGCTGCTGCGCATCGCCGACCGGATCGAGCAGAACCTGGAACTGCTGGCCTACGCCGAGACCGTCGACAACGGCAAGCCCATGCGCGAGACGCTCAATGCCGACCTGCCGCTGGCCGTCGACCACTTCCGCTACTTCGCCGGCTGCCTGCGCGCGCAGGAAGGCGCGCTCAGCGAGATCGACGCCCACACCGTCGCGTACCACTTCCATGAGCCGCTGGGCGTGGTCGGCCAGATCATTCCCTGGAACTTCCCCATCCTGATGGCGGCCTGGAAGCTGGCGCCGGCACTGGGCGCGGGCAACGCGGTGGTGCTCAAGCCGGCGGAGTCGACGCCCGTCAGCATCCTCGTGCTGGCCGAGCTGATCGCCGACCTGCTGCCGCCGGGCGTGCTGAACATCGTCAACGGCTACGGCAAGGAAGCGGGCATGCCGCTGGCGCAGAGCAAGCGCATCGCCAAGGTCGCGTTCACGGGCTCGACGGCCACGGGTCGCGTCATCGCGCAGGCCGCGGCGACCAACCTGATCCCGGCGACGCTGGAGCTCGGCGGCAAGAGCCCCAACGTGTTCTTCCCCGACATCGCGGCGCAGGACGACGAGCTCTTCGACAAGGCCATCGAAGGGCTGGTGCTGTTCGCGTTCAACCAGGGCGAGGTCTGCACCTGCCCGTCGCGGGCGCTGATCCACGAGTCCATCTACGACAAGTTCATCGCCCGCGCGATCGACCGGGTGAAGGCGATCAAGCAGGGCAACCCGCTGGACACCGAGACCATGATGGGCGCGCAGGCCTCGTCGATGCAGCTCGACAAGATCCTGTCCTATCTGGAGATCGGCAAGCAGGAGGGCGCGCAGTGCCTGATCGGCGGCGGCCGCGCGGAACTGGGTGGCGATCTGGCCGGCGGGTATTACATCCAGCCGACGCTGTTCAAGGGCCACAACGACATGCGGATCTTCCGCGAGGAGATCTTCGGGCCGGTGCTGGCGGTGACGACCTTCAAGACGGAGGAGGAAGCGCTGCGCATCGCCAATGACACGCCTTACGGGCTGGGCGCGGGCGTGTGGTCGCGGGACATGAACACGGCGTTCCGCATGGGCAAGGGGATCAAGGCCGGCCGCGTGTGGACCAATTGCTATCACGCGTATCCGGCGCATGCGACCTTCGGCGGCTACAAGGAATCGGGCATCGGCCGCGAGACCCACAAGATGATGCTGGACCACTACCAGCAGACGAAGAACCTGCTGGTGAGCTACTCGCCGAAGGCGTTGGGGTTCTATTGATGGAAGGGGGAGGCTCGCTGTGATCGGCGGCCCTCACCCCTGCCCCTCTCCCGCGCAGCGGGAGAGGGGGTGACGCGCCTCACCCCATCCTGAACACGGCCACCGCCTGCACCAGCTGCGTGGCCTGCTTCTCCAGCGAATCGCTGGCCCCCGCCGACCGCTGGACCAGGGCCGCGTTCTGCTGCGTCGTCCGATCCAGCTCGCTCACCGCCTGGCTGACCTGCGAGATCCCCGCCGCCTGTTCGCGGGTGGCATTGCCGATCGTCGAGATCAGCGCCGACACCCGGGTCACCTGATCCACGATGTCCTGCATCGCCCTGCCGGCTTCGTCGACCTGCCGGCCGCCGGCCTCCACCCGCTCGACGCTCTCCCCGATCAGCTGCTTGATCTCCTTGGCCGCCGACGCGCTGCGCTGCGCCAGCGAGCGCACTTCGCTCGCCACCACCGCGAAACCCCGGCCCTGTTCGCCCGCGCGGGCCGCTTCCACCGCCGCGTTCAGCGCCAGGATGTTGGTCTGGAACGCGATCCCGTCGATGACCCCGATGATGTCGCCGATCCGCTTGCTGGACGCGGTGATCCCGACCATCGTCTCGTTGACGTTGCGCACCACCTGGCCGCCCTGGGCCGCGGCCACGCTCGCGCCGGCGGCCAGATCCTCGGCCTGACGCGCCGCATCGGCGTTGCTCCTGACCGTGGCGCTCATCTGCTCCATCGAGGCCGCCGTCTCCTGCAAGCTCGCCGAGGCCTGCTCCGTCCGCGCGCTGATCTCGTTGTTGCCGGTGAGGATGTCGCCACTCGAGGACTGCACCGTCACCACCTGCGCGGCGACGTCGTCGATCACCCACCGGAACATCAGGCCCAGCTGGTTGAGCGACCGCAGCGCCATGCCGATCTCGTCGACCCGGTCCAGCTGCAGCGAGTCCCGCGTGTCGCCGCTGGCCACGCGGCATGCCTGGCGCGCGAGCGCCTCCAGCGGACCGACGATCTGCACCTCCAGGAACCACATCGCGAGCAGCGACACCGCGACGAAACCGGCCACCCAGCCCGCCGCCGCGGTGAGCGACGCGGCGCTCATCAGCGCCGAGGCGATGGCCGCCGCCGTCAGCACCAGCACCGGCAGTCGGATGCGCCAGCGCGCCGGCAGGGTCTTGAGCAGCGTCGTCCAGGCCATGACGCCCGTGCGCAGCAGCACGCCCTTGTGGAGCCGCAGATGCGCGGCCCGGCCCTCCCGCATGTCCGCATAGAGGCGCTCCGCGCCGGCGATCTCCTCGGCCGAGGGCCGGGTGCGGACCGACATGTAGGCCACCGGCTTGCCGTTGCGCATCACCGGCGTGGCGTTGGCGCGGACCCAGTAATGGTCCCCGTCCTTGCGCCGGTTCTTCACCAGCCCGGTCCAGGACTCGCCGCCCTGCAGCGTGCGCCACAGGTCGCCGAAGGCCTCGGGCGGCATGTCGGGATGGCGCACGATGTTGTGCGGCTGCCCCAGCAGTTCCTCCGGCTGGAAGCCGCTGGCCTCGACGAAGGCCGCGTTGGCGTAGGTGACCCGGCTCTTCGTGTCGGTCGTCGACATCAAGGTGGCATCGGCAGGGAAGTCGTACTGGCGCTGGGTGACGGGCAAGTTCTTCCGCATGGGGCGTCCTCCTGGTGATTCGCCTGACTGGGGATGTCGCCCCCGCCGGCGTGGCGGCCGATCTGGGGGGCGACTGAAGCGTAGGCAATGTTCGCTATTCGCGCGAGTCATCGCATCAATTGACTGACGGATGACGACTTCGGGAATTCCTGTGCCAGGGCGACACGCCGATCCGAGGGCATGCGGGACAAGGCCGACCTCGGCCCCGGCCCCCGCCCGATGACAAACTATTGTTTGTCTTATGAACAATTGTTTGCGTGATTCAGATCGACTCCCTAGAATCCGCGCCATGTCATCGCCCAAGGAACCCCGGGACCTGTCGTCCAAGCACCAGTTGCTGTCGCTGGTCGAGGCCAATCCCTTCATCAGCCAACAGGACCTGGCCGACCAACTCGGCCTGTCGCGCTCGGCCGTCGCCGGCCACCTGGCGCAGCTCACGAAGGAGGGCCGCATCCTCGGCCGCGCCTACGTGCTGCCCCAGCGCCAGCCCATCGTCTGCCTGGGCGGCACCAACCTCGACCGCAAGCTGCGCGGCCTCGGCGAGCTCCAGATGGGCAGCTCCAATCCCGCGCGCCAGCACGAGTCCCCCGGAGGCGTCGCCCGCAACATCGCGGAGAACCTCGCCCGCCTGGGCCTGCCGGTGCACTTCCTCACCGCCGTCGGCCGCGACGCGGCGGGCCAGGCGCTGCTGGCGCAGCTGCAGGCCCTGGGCGTCGATTGCGCCGGCTGCCTGCAGGCCGCCGATGCGCCCACCGGCAGCTACACCGCCGTGCTGGACCCGCGCGGCGAGCTGCTGATCGCCTTGGCCGACATGGCCCTGACCGATCGACTCGATCCGATGTTCCTGCGTCAGACCGCCCCGCATCGCGCGGCCGCGCGCTGGGTCGTCGCCGACCTGAACCTCTCGCGACAGACGCTGGACGAGCTGCGGGCCGAGGCGCGCGTGCGCGGCCAGTCGCTGCTGCTGGTCGCGGTCTCCGAACCCAAGATGGCCCACCTCGGCGAGGACCTGCGCGGCGTCGAGCTGCTGGTGCTCAACCGCGGCGAGCTGCAGGCGCTCACCGGTCGCAAGCTCGGCAGCGAGAGCGCGCTGCGCGCCGCCTGGCGCCAGCTGCGGGAGGCCGGCCTGAAACGCCTGGTCATGAGCGACGGCGCCCGCGGCCTGCGCTTCAGCGAGGGCGACGAGTTCGCGACGATGGCGCCGCCTGACCTCGATCCGCGCAGCGTCCGCGAGGTCACCGGCGCCGGGGACGCGATGACCGCCGGCATCGCCGCCGCCCTGCATCGCGATCCCGACGACCTGCGCGCC
Organism: Mitsuaria chitosanitabida ATCC BAA-476 = NBRC 102408; assembly: GCF_001598255.1. Taxonomy (GTDB): domain Bacteria; phylum Pseudomonadota; class Gammaproteobacteria; order Burkholderiales; family Burkholderiaceae_C; genus Roseateles; species Roseateles chitosanitabidus. The sequence continues at coordinate 162,531 of NZ_BCYP01000024.1, read as the reverse complement.
GCCTGCGCGCTCGGCCTGAAGCTGGCCGCGCTCACGCTGCAGAGCGACGCCACCGTCAGCGAGGCGCTGAGCCCCGCCCTGCTCGCCCCGCCCGTCTGATCCGCGACCGGTTCACCGCCGACCCGCGCGCGCCCCACGAGATCCCCGAGATCCACGCCCCACCGATTCACCGAGAGAGAGAAGTCCCATGAGCACCCTCCACCCCATCCACGCCTCGGCCCATCTGCAATCGCTGATCGAGCAGAACCTGATCGACTTCTCGCCCGAAGTCGCCGCCGCGCGCGCCGAGGGCAAACCGCTGGTCGCGCTGGAATCGACCATCATTTCCCACGGCATGCCCTATCCGCAGAACGTGCAGACGGCGCGCGAGGTCGAGGCCATCGTGCGCGCGCACGGTGCGGTCCCCGCGACCATCGCGGTGCTGGACGGGAAGATCCGCATCGGCCTGAACGACGAGCAGCTCGAGCTGCTGGGCCAGTCGCCGGAGGCGATGAAGCTCAGCCGCCGCGACCTGCCCTTCGCGCTGTCGACCGGCCGCGTCGGCGCCACCACCGTGGCCGCGACCATGATCTGCGCGCAGCTGGCCGGCATCGAGGTCTTCGTCACCGGTGGCATCGGCGGCGTGCATCGCGGCGCGGAGACCTCCTTCGACATCTCCGCCGACCTGCAGGAGCTGGCCCGCACGCCGGTGGCCGTGGTCTGCGCCGGCGCCAAGAGCATCCTCGACCTGGCCTTGACGCTGGAGTACCTGGAAACTCACGGCGTGCCCGTGCTGTCCGTGGGTCAGGAGAACTTCGCAGCCTTCTACACGCGCGACAGCGGCTTGAAGGCGGACTTCCGCATCGACGGCGCGGCCGATCAGGCGCGCTTCCTGCGGACCAAGTGGACGCTGGGCCTGGGCGGCGGCGCCGTCATCAGCAACCCGGTGCCGGCCGAGCAGGCGATGCCCAAGGCACGCATCGACGGCTACATCGCGCAGGCGCTGGCCGAGGCGAGCGAGCAGGGCATCAGCGGCAAGGCGGTCACGCCCTACCTGCTGGCCCGGATCAAGGACCTGAGCGGCGGCGACAGCCTGGTCACCAACATCGCGCTGGTGAAGCACAACGCCGTCGTGGGGGCGGCGCTGGCGAAGGCGCTCAGGGAGGGGTGAGGGCGGGAGCGTGGCCGTCAGCGGGTATTCCCGCCCCGCATTCGCGCGTCCACGTTCCTATCGCACAGCTTTCTCTCATCCCTACGTCGCATTAACCTGAACGAAACATTCGTCGCAGGAGCGCGACCTAAGCTTCCGGCCCGCCCTCTCGCCTTCGCGACCCGTCGTTGGAAAAGTGAAAAGCATGCGCCGCCAGCCTGTCGTCCTGTCCCTGATCGTCTTGTTGCTGATCGCCGGTGGCGGCTGGTGGTGGAAGTCGCGGTCCGCCGCGCATGGCGGTGACGCCGCCGCCGCGTCGGCCGGCGCGGGCGGGGCCTCGGCCCCGGGCGGCACGCAGCTGGTGGGCGTGGTCACCGCGCAGCGCAAGGACGTGCCCGTCACCGTCGAGGCCTCCGGCACCGTCACCCCGATCAACCAGGTCGACATCCGCGCCCAGACCACCTCCACCGTGCGCGACGTGCTGGTCAAGGACGGCCAGACCGTCACCAAGGGCCAAGTGCTGTTCCGCTTCGACGAGCGCGCCGATCGCGCCAACCTCGACAAGGCGCGCGCCCAGCTCGCCCGCGACAAGGCCAATCTCTCCGACTTGCAGCGCCAGTACGACCGCGCCAAGGAGTTGCTGGCGCAGAACTTCGTCGCGCAGAGCGCCGTGGACACCGCGCTGGCCAACCTCCAGTCCGGCCGCAGCCTGATCGACGCCGACGCCGCCGCCGTGCAGTCGGCCGAGGTGGCGCTGAGCTACAACGAGATCCGCGCGCCCTTCGCCGGCCGCGCCGGCGCGGTCAACGTCTGGCCGGGCAGCCTGGTGCAGGCCAGCGCCACCGCCACGCCGCTGGTCAACATCGTCCAGATCGACCCGATCGCCATCGCCTTCAGCCTGCCGGAGACCGAGCTGGCCCCGGTGCTCGACGCGATGCGCCCCGGCACCGACGGCGCCAAGGCCACGCCGCTGGACGTGCAGGTCGTGCTGCCCACCATCGAGGGCGGCCCCTCGCGCAAGGACGTCAAGGGCGGCAAGGCGGTCGAGTCCGTCGCCCGCGGCAAGCTGATCTTCGTGGACAACCTGGTCGACGCGACCACCGGCACCATCAAGCTCAAGGCCGAGTTCCAGAACGAGGCGCAGAAGCTCTGGCCCGGTCAGTACCTGCGCGTGCGCATGACGCTGCGCAGCATGGCCGGCGCCATCGTGATCCCGCAGGCCGCGATCATCCTGCGCGGCAGCGACCGGCAGGTCTATGTCGTCGGTCCCGACAAGACCGCGCTGATCAAGCCGGTCAAGGTCCGCTACACCTTCGGCGAGATGGCCGTGGTGGACGGCGTCGACGAGGGCGCCCAGGTCGTCCTGGACGGCAAGCAGAACCTGCGCCCGGGCAGCCCCGTGCGCACCCAGCCGGCCGCGGTGAATCCCGCCGCCGCCGCGAAGCTGGCGGCCGCGTCGGCCGCCGAAGCAGGTCCAGCGGGCCAAGGCGGCGGCAACGCCGTCGGCGTGGCCGCGCCCTGATCCCGGCCCTCCGGCCTCGCCCCTGCCCTCGCCGCGGACGCTGACATGAATCTCACCGAACTCTTCATCCGGCGGCCGGTCATGACCGTGCTGCTGAACATCGCGCTGGTCGTCGCCGGCCTGGCGGCCTGGAGCCGCATCCCGGTCGCCGCGCTGCCCAGCTTCAACACCCCGGTCATCAACGTCCAGGCCGTGCTGCCGGGCGCCAGCCCCGAGACCATGGCCTCGTCGGTGGCGCTGCCGCTCGAGAAGCAGTTCTCCACCATCGCCGGCATCACCACGATCTCCTCGACCAACACGCTGGGCAACAGCTCGCTGACGCTGGAGTTCGATCCCTCGCGCGACATCGACGCCGCCGCGGTCGACGTGCAGGCCGCGCTGTTCCGCTCGCTGCGCGCGCTGCCGGTGGAGATGACGACCCCGCCGTCCTACCGCAAGGTCAACCCGGCCGACGCGCCGGTGCTGCTGGTGGCGCTGACGTCCCCGTCCATCAACCTGTCCGACCTCAACGACTACGCCGAGAACCTGATCACCCCCAGCCTGTCGACCATCGACGGCGTGGCGCAGGTGTCGATCTACGGCCAGAAGCGCTTCGCGGTGCGCATCAAGGCGCGCAACGAGCTGCTCCAGCAGCGCAACATCACGCTCGACGAGCTGCAGGCCGCGGTCAAGGGCGCCAACGCCAACACCCCCGTCGGCACCCTGGACGGGACGCGCCAGACCCTGACCATCCAGGCCAACAAGCAGCTGCGCGACGCCAACGCCTTCGGCGGCATCGTGGTCGCCACGCGCAACGGCGCGCCGGTCTTCCTGCGCGACGTGGCGGACGTCGAGGACAGCTACGAGACGGTCAAGTCCTTCTCCAACTTCAACGGGGAACGCTCCATCGTGCTGGCCGTGCAGCGCCAGCCCGACGCCAACACGGTGAAGGTGGTGGACTCGGTCAAGGCCATGCTGCCGCGCTTCGCCGCGCAGCTGCCGGCCTCGGTGCAGATGAGCACGCTGAACGACCGCTCGGTCTCCATCCGCGAGTCGCTGCACGACGTGTACTTCACCCTGGCGCTGACCGTCGCGCTGGTGGTGATGGTGATCTTCCTGTTCCTGCGCCGCATGGTGGCGACGCTGATCCCGACGCTGTCCCTGCCCATCTCGCTGATCGGCGCGGTGACGCTGCTGTTCGCGCTGGGCTACAGCCTGGACAACATCTCGCTGCTGGGCATCACGCTGGCGGTGGGCCTGGTGGTCGACGACGCCATCGTGATGCTGGAGAACATCTACCGCCACGTCGAGGACGGCATGGCGCCCTTCGACGCCGCCATCCGCGGCGCGCGCGAGATGGCCTTCACCATCATGTCGATCTCGATCTCGCTGGTGGCCGTGCTGATCCCGATCTTCTTCATGCCCGGCGTGATCGGCCTGCTGTTCCACGAGTTCGCGGTGGTCGTGTCGCTGGCCATCATGGTCTCGGCCGGCGTGTCGCTGACCCTGGTGCCCATGCTGTGCAGCCGCTTCCTGAGCAGTCACCACGACGTGCGCGAGAACGCGCTGGGCCGCACCTTCGAGGCCGGCTTCGGCTGGGTGCTGGGCAAGTACACCGGCTCGCTGGACTGGGCCTTGCGCCACCGCTGGGTGATCGGCCTGGTGGCGATCGCCAGCTTCGTGGCCAGCGCCTGGCTGTGGGTCGCCATCCCCAAGGGCTTCTTCCCGGAAGAGGACATCGGCCAGATCCAGGCCAGCACCGAGGCCTCGGAGGACATCTCCTTCGCCGCGATGACCGTGCTGCAGGAGCGCGTCGCCGAGATCGTCAAGAACGACCCGTCGGTGGCCTCGGTCGCGGCGGCCGTGGGCGGCGGCGGCGGGGGCGGCAACGTCAACACCGGCCGGCTGTTCATCAACCTCAAGCCGCGCGCCGAGCGCGTGCCCATGCCGCAGGTGCTGGAGCAGCTGCGCAAGCGGCTGCGCGCGGTGCCGGGCATCGCCGTCTACCTGCGGCCGGTGCAGAACCTGCAGCTCGGCGGCCGGCAGTCCAAGAGCCGCTACCAGTTCACGCTGCAGTCGGTCAGCGCGGGCGAGCTCAACACCTGGGCCGAGAAGCTGCAGGCCAAGCTGCGCAACGACCCGGTGTTCCGCGACGTGACCAGCGACTCCCAGCTGCGCGGCCTGCAGGCCAACCTGGTCATCGACCGCGAGCGCGCCACGCTGCTGGGCGTGCAGATGCAGGACCTGCGCAACGCGCTGTACTCGGCCTTCGGCGAGCGGCAGGTCTCCAGCATCTACGCGGAGAGCAACACCTACCAGGTGATCATGGAAGCGGTGGACGGCGACCGCCTCAGCGAGGACGCCTTCGACAAGATCTACCTGCGCGGCAAGAACAGCACCCTGGTGCCGCTGACCGCCTTCGCCACCGTCAAGCGCGAACTGGGCCCGACGGCGGTCAACCACCAGGGCCAGCTGCAGGCGGTGACGCTGAGCTTCAACCTCGCGCCCGACGCGCCGCTGGGCGTGGCCACCGGCAAGATCGACCAGTTCACCAAGGAGATCGCCCTGCCGCCGTCCATCATCACCAGCTACGGCGGCGACGCGGCGGTGTTCAAGGACTCGCAGGGGGGCCAGGTCTTGCTGATCGTGCTGGCGATCGCGGTGATCTACGTGCTGCTGGGCGTGCTCTACGAGAGCTACATCCACCCGCTGACCATCCTGGCGGGGCTGCCCTCGGCGGCGGTGGGCGCGCTGCTGACGCTGCAGCTGGCGGGCATGGAGCTGACCATCATCGCGACGATCGGCATCCTGATGCTGGTGGGCATCGTGAAGAAGAACGCGATCATGATGATCGACTTCGCGCTGGACGCGCAGCGCAACGGCGGCATGGCGCCGGCCGAGGCGATCCGCGAGGCCTGCATCCTGCGCTTCCGTCCGATCATGATGACCACGCTGGCCGCGCTGATGGGGGCGTTGCCGATCGCGCTGGGCCTGGGCGCCGGCGCCGAGCTGCGCCAGCCGCTGGGCCTGGCCGTCGTGGGCGGCCTGATCCTGTCGCAGGCGGTGACGCTCTACATCACCCCCGTGATCTATCTGGCGCTGGACCGCTTCAGCGGCAAGGGGCCGGACACCCGCGAGGTCGCGCACACGCGCCTGACCGAGCATCCGGTGGCCGGCGCGCAGCCGACGCCGGGACACGCGGACTGAGGGGCGAGGCGGCGGTCCGGGACGGATCGCCGCGCGCCCGGCGCCGCTCAGCGCGGCGGCTGGAAGGCCTCGCGCCGCTGCCGGACCGTCGCGCGTCCGATGCATCCGGGCGCGTGGTCGTTGATCAGCCCCATCGCCTGCATGAAGGCATAGACCGTCGTCGGACCGACGAACTTCCAGCCGCGCTTCTTCAGCTCCTTGGAGAGCCGGATGGAGGTCTCCGAGGTGGGCCGCACGTCGCCGCCGGCGTCGGGCTCCTCGAAGCGCCAGAAGAACGCGGCCAGCGAGCCGGCCTCGCGCTGCAGCTCCAGCGCGCGCGCCGCGTTGTGGATGGCCGCCTCGATCTTGCCGCGATGGCGGACGATGCCCTCGTCCGCGAGCAGCCGCTCGACGTCGGCCTCCTTGAACTTCGCGACCTTGGCGATCTCGAACTGTTTGAAGGCCTTGCGGAAGTTCTCGCGCTTGGCCAGGATGGTCCGCCACGACAGCCCCGACTGGAATCCCTCCAGGCAGAGCTTCTCGAACAGCCGGCGGTCCTCATGGACCGGGTAGCCCCACTCGGTGTCGTGATAGTCGCGGTAGGCGTCGAAGCCGGGGGCCTCGCACCACTTGCAGCGCCATTGGCCGTCGGGGCCCTGTGCCAGTCGTTCGCTCATCGTCGCCCTCCCAGGCGCTCATCGGGACGCGCGATTCTGGCGCCTCGCGCGACCGCCCGTGTCAGGAGGATGGCCCGCGTCCCGTCACGGGCGCGGCGGACGGGCGCTCAGCGCTCGTCGCGGTGGAACACGGCGGGATCGCCGGGCCAGGTGTGGGCACGGGCCTCGATCAGGTCGAGCACGTGCACGAAGGCGTTGCCGGCGCCGTAGTAGGGGTCGGGCACCTCGTCCAGGCCCAGCCCGGTCATGCCGGAGAGGAACAGCCCCAGCCGCGCCGGCGAGATCGCCGGCCGCGAGGTCCGCAGCGCCTGCAGCACCTTGCGGTCCATGGCCAGGATGAGGTCGTGCCGGTCGAAGTCCTCGGCGACCACCTTGCGCGAGCGCCACCGGCGATCCAGCTGATAGCCGCGCTGCGCGAGCACGGTCGCGGCCCGCTTGTCGACCGGGTGCGCGCGCGAGGACGCGAACACACCGGCCGAGGCGACCTCGGTCAGGCCCAGCTCGCCGGCGCGCGCGCGCAGCACGGCCTCGGCCATCGGGGAGCGGCACAGGTTGGCCGCGCAGACGAGCAGGACGCGTGTCACCGGGGCGCTTCGGCAGCGGAGACCGGTCAGCGCGCCAGCTCGGCGCGCATCGCGTCGATGACGCTCTGGTAGTCGGGCTTGCCGAAGATGGCCGAGCCGGCGACGAAGGTGTCGGCGCCCGCGTCCGCGATCTCGCGGATGTTGTCGACCTTCACGCCGCCGTCGATCTCCAGGCGGATGTCGCGGCCCGAGGCCAGGATCATCTGCTTGGCCTGCTGCAGCTTCTTGAGCGCGCCGGGGATGAAGCTCTGGCCGCCGAAGCCGGGGTTGACGCTCATGATCAGCACCAGGTCGACCTTGTCGATGACCCACTCCAGCACGTCCAGCGGCGTGGCGGGGTTGAAGACCAGACCGGCCTTGGCGCCCTCGCCCTTGATCAGCTGCAGCGTGCGGTCCACGTGCTGGCTGGCCTCCGGGTGGAAGCTGACCAGGTCCGCGCCCGCGCGGCAGAAGGCCTGGGCCAGGGCGTCGACCGGCTGCACCATCAGGTGGACGTCGATCGGGGCCGGGGTGCCGTCGGGCTTGACCGCATGCTTCTTCAGCGCCTCGCAGACCATCGGGCCGAAGGTCAGGTTGGGCACGTAATGGTTGTCCATCACGTCGAAGTGGATCCAGTCCGCGCCGGCGGCCAGCACGTTGCGGACCTCCGCGCCCAGGTTGGCGAAGTCGGCGGACAGGATGCTGGGGGCGATGCGGTAGTCGGGCGGGTTCATGGCGGGCGGGCGGCTCGGCCGCGGGCAGGGGGAAAGACCGCGATTGTAGGAAGCCCGCCGCGCGCGCGGGGCGCCGCTCAGCGATAGCGCTCCGCCAGGCGTGCGATCTCGCCGGAAGCGACCAGCTGCTTGAGCCGGTCGGTCAGCCGGTCGGCGACGGCGTCGGGCAGGCGGCGCGAGACCACGGCGTACTGGACGTCCTCCTCGAAGACCTGCGTGCTGATGCGCACCTGCTGGTCCAGCCCGGCGCTGCGCGCCGCCAGGCGCAGGTTCAGGTCCTGCCCGTAGACCGCGGCGGTGCGGCCGCGCACCAGCATCATCAGCGCGTCGCGGTCATTGCGGGCCGTCTCGGTGAAGGCGACGTCGGCGCGCTGCAGCGTCGAGGCCAGCTTGGTGCCCTGCGCCAGCAGCAGCGGCTCCTTGCGCGCGAGCTTGCGCAACTCGTCCCAGCCCTTGGGCATGCGGGCGTCGCCGGCGCGCATGGCCACCACGTGGTTGACGCGGTACAGCGGCACCGGCAGGAAGCGCATGTGGGCGCGGCGCTGCTCCGAGTTGAGCAGGCAGAAGAAGACGTCCAGGTCGCCGTTGCCCAGCATCAGCTCCAGGCGCCGCAGCGGGAGCGCCTGGTCCAGGCCCTCGATGCGCAGGTCGGGATCGACGCGCTGCACGGCGGCGGCGATCTCGGCGCACAGGCCGGGGCGCTGGGGGTCGTCGAAGGCGTACTTGACCGGCACGCCGGCCTGGGCCGCGCTGCGCAGCGTCAGCGGACCGGTCGAGGCGGCGGTCGATGGGGGAGTGGCGGGCTGCGGCGATGGCGGCGTCTGCGCGGGCGGCGTGGCCGCGAGCGCGGGACGCCAGCCGGCCAGTCCGGCGGTCAGGGCCATGAGCGCCGCGCGGCGCGCGATGGCGGCCGGCGGGAAGGCGGACAGGTGTCCTTCGCTTGTCTCCATCGGGGATGCGGGCCGTCGGCGTGACGCGACCCGGTCATGTGCGGCAGCCAGCATAGCCGACCCCGCGCCTAGAATCCGCCGATGGCACATCCGCATTTCCACTGCAGCGTGGCCGTCCAGCCGCTGGCCGAGCAGACCGTCCCGGACCGCGACGAATACGCGTTCACCTACACGATCACCATCGAGAACCGCGGTGACGTGACCGCCCAGCTGATCGGCCGCCACTGGCTGATCGTCGACGCCAACGGCGGCGAGCAGGAAGTCCACGGCCTGGCCGTCGTCGGCCACCAGCCGCTGCTGGCCCCGGGCGAGCGCTTCCAGTACAGCTCCTGGGCGCAGATCCCGACCCGCCACGGCACGATGAGCGGCCGCTTCCTGTGCGTCACCGAGCACGCCGAGGTCTTCGAGGCCGAGGTCCCCGAGTTCCTCCTGGCCGACACGGGCAGCCTGCACTGATGGCGCGTCGACACGGCTGGGACCTCACCGCGCTGCTCAACGCGGCGCATCCGCAAGCGCCGCTGGCCGAGCGCAATCTCTGGCTGGTGCGGCTGATCGAGTGGCTGCGCCACGCCCCGATCAAGGACGCGAAGGACGTCAAGGACGACCGCGCCGCCGGCACGCCGACGACGGACACGCAGCCCGCGACCGCGACGCCGCTGCCGGTGCGCCGGCTCAAGTACCTGCTCAACCTGCTGGAGCGCAACCCCGAGCACGCGAAGCCCTTCGCCGCGGTCATCGCCAGCGTCTGGGCCGACGTCGACGCCATCGGCCTCTTCGCCGAAGTGGGCTTCGCGCCCCGAATGGCCCTGTGGGGCGAGTTCCTCGGCCGGCTGCGCCGCCTCGTCCTGCCCCAGACGGCCGATACCCGCGAGCTGGCCGAGCTCTTCGAGCTGCTGTTCCCCCACGAGAGCGACGAACAGTGGATCAACGCCGTCGACGACGACCTGCTGCGGCGCCTGAGCCTGCTCTTCGCCGACGCGCCCGACGGCGACTGGCGCGAGGAGATGCGCGCCGCGATCACCGTGCTGATCAGCGCGGTGCGCTCGGCCGGCCTGTCCGGCGCGCTGCGCGTGCGCATGGATCCCAAGCGCCTGGCCAGCCGCCCCTTCCGCAACCTGGCCACGGCCTGGGAGCGCGTGGAGCACGCGCTGGTCGAGCAGGACCGGGCCGCCCTGCCCGCCGCGCTGCAGTACCTGCGCGGCCTGCTGGACGAATGCCGCGCCGCGGTGCGCTCGGTGCCGGAGCATCTCGAGGAGCACGGCGTCTCGGTGGACCTGATGTTCGGCGTCGAGCAGATGCAGGCGCGGCTGCGCCGCGTCGAGGACCTGCTGGCCGTGCTGCTGGCCGATCACCCGCAGCGCGAGCTGCTGCGCCTGGTCGCCGGCCTGGTGTCGGTCGTGCATGAGCGGCGCAGCATCCCCACGCTGTTCGCGAAGCATTACTCGCTGCTGGCGCGCAAGGTCGCCGAGCGCAGCGCCGAGACCGGCGAGCACTACATCACCCGCAACCGCGAGGAGTACGGCGACATGCTGCGCCGCGCGGGCGGCGGCGGGCTGGTGATCGCGGGCACGACCTTCCTGAAATTCGCCATCATGGCGATCGGTCTGTCCGCCTTCTGGGGCGGCTTCTGGGCCGGCGTGAACTACGCGGTGAGCTTCGTGCTCATCCTGCTGCTGCACTGGACGGTGGCGACCAAGCAGCCGGCGATGACCGCGCCGGCGCTGGCCGACAAGCTGCGCCACATCGACAGCGACGCCGGCCTGCAGTCCTTCGTGGACGAGGTGGCGCATCTCTTCCGCTCGCAGACGGCGGGGATCATCGGCAACCTGGCGCTGGCCGCGCCGATGGTGCTGGTGGTGCAGCTGGCCGCCTGGCTGGCGCTGGGCCGGCCGCTGGTGGGCGTGAAGGAGGCCGAGTACGTGCTGCACTCGCTGACGGTGCTGGGCCCGTCGCTGTTCTTCGCCGCCTTCACCGGGGGGCTGCTCTTCGCGTCCAGCCTGATCGCGGGCTGGGTCGAGAACTGGTTCGTCTTCCATCGGCTGGACAGCGCCATCGCCTGGAACCCGCGCATCGTCGCGACGCTCGGCCCGAACCGCGCGCGGCGCTGGTCGCGCTGGTGGCGGGACAACATCTCCGGCCTGACCGCCAACATCAGCCTGGGTCTGATGCTGGGCCTGGTGCCGGCATTGCTGGGCTTCTTCGGGCTGCCGGTCGAGGTCAGGCACGTGACGCTGTCCACCGGCCAGCTGGCCGCGGCGGCGGGCGCGCTGGGCTGGGACGTGCTCAAGCACTGGCCCTTCTGGCTGTGCGTGATCAGCATCCTGGGCACCGGCGTGCTGAACGTGGGGGTCAGCTTCTACCTGGCGTTCAAGGTGGCGTTGCGCTCGCGCGGCATCCGCCTGGCCGACCAGAAGCGCGTGCGCGCGGCGGTGTGGACGCGCATGCGCCGTCAGCCGCTGAGCTTCCTGATCCCGCCCAAGGGATGAGCGGAACGGTGTCGCCGACGGGAGCGCCGCTCAGGCGGCGTCGCGGTCGTCCGGCCGTTCGCCACCCTTGCGGCCCGAGAACATCGTCCACCAGACGATGAAGATCAGCAGCGCAAGGGCGCCGAGCGCCTCCAGCAAAATCACGCCCATGATGTGTCGTGGTGCTCTTCGTTGCAGGACTCGCCGCTGGAGCGCGGCGCTGGCGATTCTAGGCGCGCTCGCCGGTTGCGGCGGTCCGCAGACGGTCCGGGAACCGGGGGCTTCCCCCAGGGCGCCGGCCGCCGGGACCAGCGCGGGATCCGGCGGGGCCACCGGATCCGCCCCGCCTGCCGCCCGGCCGCCCATGGCCGCGGCGCCGCGATCGACGGTCGATCCGGAGAAGCTGCTCAACGGCGAGGACGACACCGCCGGTCGCCGCGTGCTGCAGCGCGAGCGGTCGCGCTGGATCGCCGCCGAGTGGAACGAGCTGCCCGGCTGGGGTCAGGATCGCGCGCTCGAGTGGTGGCCCGCCCTGCTGCGCGGCTGCGACAAGCCCATGCCCGGCTGGGCCGGCGTCTGCGCGCAGGCGCGGACCTTGCGTCCCGGCGACGACTGGGAGGCGATGGCCTGGCTGATGAAGACGCTGCAGCCCTACCGCATCGAGACGCCCGAGGGCCAGCGCGAAGGCATCGTGACCGGCTACTACGAGCCGCAGCTGGAGGCCCGCCGATCGTCCCAAGGCGAGTTCCGCGTGCCGCTGCTGGCGCCGCCGCAGGACCTGGCGCAGCGCAAGCCCTACGACACGCGCCAGCAGATCGAGTCCAACGCGGCGTTCGGCCGTTCGAGCCTGGCCTGGGTGCAGGACCCGGTGGATGCGCTCGTGATGCAGATCCAGGGCAGCGGCCGGCTGCGCATCACCGAACCCAACGGCGGCAGCCGCTGGGTGCGGCTGTCCTTCGCGGCGCACAACGAGCAGCCCTACCGGTCGATGGGCCAGTGGCTGGTCGCGCAAGGGGAGCTGCGTCCGACCGAGGCCTCCTGGCCCGGCATCAAGGACTGGGCGCGGCGCAATCCGCAGCGACTCAAGGAAGCGCTGTGGGCCAACCCGCGCTACGTCTTCTTCCGCGAAGAGCCGCTGCCCGATCTGGCCGTGGGGCCGCGCGGCGGCCAGGGCGTGCCGCTGACGCCGGGGCGCTCGATCGCGGTGGACAAGGCGAGCATCCCCTACGGCACGCCGGTCTGGCTGGACACGACGGAGCCGCTGTCGACCACGCCGCTGCGGCGGCTGGTGATGGCGCAGGACACCGGCAGCGCCATCGTCGGCGCCGTGCGGGCCGACTTCTTCTGGGGCTGGGGCGACCAGGCCGAGCAGCAGGCGGGCCGCATGAAGCAGCCGCTGCGGCTGTGGGCGCTGTGGCCGCGGGAGGGCGCCGGCGCGGTGGCCGCCGCACCCGGCGCTCAGGGCGCCCGCTGAGCGGGTCGCGCGGCGCCCGGCACCGGGCCGTCGTGATCCCGGCGCGACCGCCGATGGGGCGGCGACGCGGCCCTCACTCGCTGACCTGGACGCCTTTCCAGAAGGCGACGCGATCCTTGATCTCGGCGGCGGCTTCGTAGGGCTCGGGGTAGTACCAGACGGCGTCGGGGTTCATGTCGCCGTTGACCAGCAGGCTAAAGTAGCTCGCCTGCCCCTTCCAGGGACAGCTCGTGCGGTGGTTGCTGAAGGTCGTGTACTCGCGCTTGAGCGCGGCCATCGGGAAGTAGTGATTCCCTTCCACGACCACGGTGTCGTCGCTTTCGGCGATGACCACGCCGTTCCAGATCGCTTTCATTCCAACTCCTCGTGCTCAAACGCTATTACGCCCATCGGGGCAAGGACATCTTCATCACCGCCGGTTCCGCGCGCGACCTCGCGCCGGGCAGTTTCGGCATCTGCGCGATCGGCGGCGGGGCGGAGGGATGGTCGGTGGTCCACGTCGGACCGGACGGCCACCCGGCCGACCTCGGCGGGGAGTACTACTTTGCCACCGCCGAAGAGGCCCTCGCCTTCCTCCGCGAACTGATCGACCTGCTGATCGACGGTGGCGAGCCGGAGGGGCTCGGCGATGTGTGAGGCGATTGCCGGCCTTAATCGACTCACTTCCTGAGGCGATTAAGACCCGTGAGGCGATTGGCGCTCATAAATCGAGGGCTGGGGCCCGGACGAGGCGCACGCGAGTCCCGAGCCACCTGAGATCCTGTCGGCCTGAGCGGGCCCCGCGCCCGCGACATCCGCGGCGCTCACAGCGGCTGCAGGTCCTCCCCCACGAGCCCGACCAGCAGTGCCCGGCCGTTCTCGTCGACGCGGAACTCCCCATACCGTGCCGCCTGCCAGCGGGCGCCCTCGCCCTCCTTGAAGAACCAGGCGTCCGACACGAAGGTCCAGCCACCGTCCTTGGGCGTGAGCGTCAGCACCAGCGCGCCGGCCGGCGGGGACTCTCCGGGCGCGAGCAGCCTGGCCTGCCGCGCCACCCCCACGGCATCGACCATCACCGCCACCCGGGGGCGAGCCCCCCAGAGCCAGGGCGCATCGGTCTCGTCCCGGCCCCGCCAGCCCACGCCGGGCAGGTCGTAGTTCAGTCGCATGAAGTCGCCCTGGATCAGCGAGCGCGGATCGGCCGGCGCCAGCTTCACGTAGATCGAGCGCCCCATCGAGATCAGGCGCTGCTTGCGCGCGATCGAGTCATCGACCAGCAGCAGCGAGGCCAGTCCCGCGAGCGCCAGCAGGCTGACCGCGACCATCCCGGCGCGTCGAGCGGTTTCGTCCACCGGCCCGCCGGAGGAGCCCTCGCTCGCGGGCGCCGCCGGCCGCCACGCCACCCAGCGCGCCCAGCCCGCGAGCAGCGCCCCCACGACGATCAGCACCAGCGCCTTGTCGGCCAGGCGCCATTGCAGCTCGTAGTAGAACGAGCCCAGCACCAACAGCGTCGCCGCGCCGGCGAGCGCCGCGAGCCGATGACGCTTCGTCGCCAGCATCAGGGCCAGCACCGCGAGGCAGCCGCCGAGCGAGGGCATCAGCGCCGCGAGCCCCGTCAGCAACAGCAGCGGCGGTGCCAGCCGCCAGGTCCGCGCCCAGGCCCAGCGGGCGACCAGACGCCCCCCCGACATCAGCGCCAGCGCCGCCGACACGCCCATGGCGGCGTTCAGCGGCAACCAGGGCGCGAACGGACGGCCGCCGCTGGCGATGGCGTCGAAGACCGGCATCGCGCCCAGCACCAGCGAGGACCTGCCCGCCAGCAGCACCAGCACGCCCAGCACCGCGATCCACCAGCCGGCGAGCACCGGTTCCAGCGCGGCGGCCACCGCGGCGCCGCGCGCCGCCCCGCCGATCGCGCGCTGCCAGGCCAGCATCGCCGCGCCGGTGGCCAGCATCAGCGTGGCCACGGCCCAGTTCGGGCCGTCCATGCGGCGCCAGAAGTCGCCCAGGTCGCTCATCAGCAGCTCGCTGTAGAGCGCGCCGGTCAGCAGCGCGGCCGCCAGGCCCAGCAGCAGGCGCAGCCAGCTCGCCCGCAGCAGCACGATGAGGCCGGCCGCGATGGCCAGCCCGACCAGCTCCACCGCGATCGCCGGGAGGTCGCGCACCAGCGCGTAGCCCAGGCTCGCCAGACCGGTCAGCAGCAATGGCACCGCCACCTGCTCCAGGAACAGCGGGGTCCCGCGCCCGCGCAGCAGCACCACGGCGACCGCGCCCAGGCCCACGCCCTCGATGTAGGGCATCAGGCCATGCTCGAAGGTCTGGCCGAACAGCATGAAGAACAGGATCAGGAAGGGCGGTACCGCCAGCCACGCGCCCAGCGCGGTCAGCACCACCACGGGCCAGGGCCGGGCGGGCGCGCCGTCCTCGGGCGGCGCGAGGCCTTCGGCGCGGGCCCGCGCGCGCCAATCGGCGCTGGCGACGGCGGTCGTCGGCGAATCGGCGATCGCCGCGGCCGCCGGGCCCGGTGGCGTCAGGTCGGACGGGGTCGTGTCGATCGGGCTCATGCGCCGACTCCCACCGCGCGCATGCGCCGCATGATCAGGCTGACACTCGCCGCGAGCACGCCGCAGGCCACCAGCCCCATCAGGAACAACCCGCCAAGGTCGAAGCGCATGACCTCGAGGACAACGCGGCCGACACCGCACACGATCAGCGTGTCGAACGCCAGGGCGAAGGCGCTCAGCGCGAAGACCTCGGCTCGGCGCCAGTTGAGCGCGAGACCGGCTGCGATGGCGGCCAGCGCCAGCCAGAACTGGCCCTCCACATGGCGAGCGAAGAGCCCACCCAATCCGATGGCCGACATCGCGACCACCGCCGACAGCACGGCCGCGCGCCAGGCCCAGGACCGCGGCGTCGCGCCGGGACGCAGCGCCATGGCCACGCACAGCAGCGCGTAGGCGGCGATGCCGATCGCATGCACCGGCAGGGTCCGCGCATCGATGCGCCACCCATGGTCGGCGAAGGTCTGGATCCACAGGCCGATCGCGGTCGCCACCACCATGGTCCAGGGCGTCCACATCAGGTCCGAGCGCGCCGCCCAGGCGATGGGCAGGCCCAGCAGCGCCCACACGGCGAAGAGCTGCCAGGGATCGGCGCCGGTCTGGTAGGTCTGGCCGTAGAAGGCCAGCAGCCCGCCCAGCGTGAGGAAGGCCAGCAGGCCCAGGGGCGCCCGCCAGGCGGCGCGGAGGGCGGCACCGGCCAGGCTGGCGACGAAGAGGGCCTCGATCAGCGCGAAGCGCATCAGCCGGCTGACCTCGCCCCAGTTCGCGGCGATCCACAGGATCACGCCGAAACCGATCAACCCTGCCGCCAGCGCGCCCGTGCCGCGGCGCAACCAGGTCCAGGGATCGACGGGGGGATCATCCAGGCCGCTGAGATCGCGCAAGCGGCGTGCGCTGCTCGCATCCAGGCCCTGACGGGCCGTCCATTGGTACAACTGCTCGTGCAGACTCACAGATTCCTCCCTCAGGATGCGACCGCTCGTCGCGACGGCCTTGAGGGCGTCGATGATACGAAGGAGTTCAACATGGGTCAGATGATCGAGTTCGCCCGCCCGGACGGCGGCACCACCAGCGGCTACCTCGCCGGCGGCGGCCAGGGCGCCCCCGGCATGATCCTGATCCAGGAATGGTGGGGGCTGAAGCCCCACATCAAGGACATCGCCGAGCAGTTGGCGACCGCCGGCATCACCGCGCTGGCGCCCGACCTGTATCGCGGCCGCATCGCCGCCGACGCGGACGAGGCCAGCCACATGATGAACGGCCTGGACTTCGCCGATGCCACGACGCAGGACCTGCAGGGCGCGCTCAACTATCTGCGCGACGAGCTGGGCTGCGGCAAGGTCGGGGTGATGGGCTACTGCATGGGCGGCGCGCTGACGATCACCTCGGGCGTGTTCATCCGGGACCTGCAGGCGGCGGTCTGCTACTACGGCATCCCGCCGGCCGAGTTCGCCGATCCGGCCAAGATCGAGGCGCCCTTCCTCGGCCACTTCGCCACGCGCGACGACTGGTGCACGCCGGAGAAGGTCGACGCGCTCGAGGCCCGCATGAAGGCCGGCGGCCATCACCCGGTCATCCACCGTTACGTCGCCGATCACGCGTTCTCCAACAAGACCCGCCCCGAGGTCTACGACGCGGACGCCGCCGCGCTGGCGTGGACCCGCACCCTCGACTTCCTGAAGAAGCACCTGGGCTGAGCCCTGGCCGTCCCGGCGCCTCGCCGGCGCCGAATCGTTCCGTCCATCACCGCGCTGTACCCACCGGGCCGACCATGCACCGTCACCACGTCCCCACCGTCATCGCACTGAGCGCCGCCCTGCTGACCCTGGGCGCTTGCGCGCAGGTCAGGTCCTCGTCGGGCCCCGCGTCGGCCCCCTCGACGGCGACGGCCCGCGCGGCGGCCGAGACGGCGCCCGCGCCGCTCGATCCGCGCGTGGCGCCCCTGCTGGCCGACATCTCCGCCGAGCGCATCGAGCAGACCATCCGCAAGCTGGCCGCCTTCGGCACGCGCCACACGGCGTCGGACACGAAGAGCGAGACGCGCGGCATCGGCGCCACGCGGCGCTGGATCGAGCAACAGCTCAAGGACTGCAGCGCCCGCACCGGCGGCCGGCTGCAAGTGACGATGGACGCCTTCATCGAACCGCCCGGCCCGCGCCTGCCGCAGCCCACCGAGCTGGTGAACGTGGTGGCCACGCTGCCGGGCGCCTCGGCGGGCACGCCGCGCGAGCGGGTGCTGGTGGTGAGCGGGCATTACGACTCGCGCAACAGCGACGTGATGGACGCGAGCGGCGAGGCGCCCGGCGCGAACGATGACGCCTCCGGCACCGCGGCCGTGATGGCCATGGCCTGCGCGATGGCGGCGCAGCGCTACGACGCGACGCTCGTGTTCATGGCGGTGCCGGGCGAGGAGCAGGGGCTGCTCGGTGCGCGGCACTGGGCCCGACGCGCGCGCGCGCAAGGCCTCAATGTCGAAGGGATGATCACCAATGACATCGTCGGCAGCTCGCGTGGCGACAAGGGCGAGTACGACCCGAAGCGCCTGCGCCTGTTCGCGGACGGCTTCGATCCGCTGCTGCGGCTGCTGGTCAACGCGAACAGCAACAGCCCGGCGACCGAGGACGAGGCCAGGACCAATGCCGCGATCCGCGCGCAGCTGCAACCGCTGGCCGTCGCGGGTGGCGGCGAGGACCTGCCGACGCAGCAGTTCGGTCGCCATCTGAAGGCCGAGGGCGAGCGCAATCTGCCCGGTTTCCACGTGGATCTGATCCAGCGTCGCGACCGCTACCTGCGCGGTGGCGACCACCTGCCCTTCCTCGAGCGCGGCTACGCCGCGGTGCGCTTCTCCGAGCCCTTCGAGGACTTCCGCCATCAGCATCAGAACCTGCGGACGGAGAACGGCGTCGTCTACGGCGACCTGCCGGAGTTCGTGGACTACCGCTACGTCGCGGACGTGGCCCGGATCAACCTGATCGGCCTGGCCACGCTGGCCTGGGCGCCAGCACCGGTCAAGGGCGCGCGCATCGACGCGCGCGAGCTGACCAACGACACCACGCTGCTGTGGACGGCGAGCACCGATCCGGAGCTGGCCGGCTACCGCGTCGTCTGGCGCCGCAGCGAGTCCCAGGGCTGGGAAGGCGCGAAGGACGTGGGCAACGTGACCACGGTGACGCTGCCGCTGTCCAAGGACAACCTGATCTTCGGCGTGCAGGCCCTCTCGAAGTCCGGACACGCGAGCCTGGCGAGCTTCCCGCTGCCGTTGTCGCGCTGAGAGAAGAAGACCCTCACCTCAACCCGCTCACTTCAAGACGCCCTTCCCCAGCCACTGCGACCAGATCTTCATGGTCACCCGCTGATCCGACAGCCCGGGGTACTCGACCATCGCCTTGCGCAGCGCGGTCTCGTCCGTGCCGCGCATGAAGAGCACTTCGCCGACCGGCCCGTCCTCCAGCGAGTACCACGCCCCGATCACGCCCTCGTCCAGCGCGCGCTGCAGGAACACCGGCACGTCCGCCTTGTCCTTCTCCTCCGCGCGCGACAGCAGCACGATCCGGTGCTCCTCGATGCCCGCCTCGGGATCGATGCCGGTGTGGTTCAGCCCCTGGTGCACCACCGCCGCTTGTGCATCGACCGTCATGTAGCCCTCGCGGACATACGCGTCGGGCTCGAAGTAGTTCATCAGCACCTGCCGGCTCGGCGCCTTCACGACGACGATGCCGCGTTTCGCCCGCGACGGGTCGCGCAGCGGCCCGGCCGACAGCAGCTTGCCTTCGCCGAACAGGCGCTTGAAGTTGTCCAGGTGGCCGCGCTGCATGGCCTCGACGGCGGCCTTGTCCTCGGGCACCGGACGGCCGGTTTCCAGGAAGATGAAGAAGGTGGTGTCCGCGGCGAACGAGGACCGCGCGCCGGCGGGGGTCGCGTCCGGCTTGCCGGACTGCGCGCGGGCCATCGAGACGGGCAAGGCGGACAGCGCGGGAAGCGCCGACAGGCCGGCCGCGACAGCGATCAGGGAGCGTCGTTGCATGGGAGTCTCCTTGGGCCGCGAGACCGTCCGCGCCGAGGAGGCGCGAAGGCCGCGATCCGACGACTCTACTCCCGCGCGACGGGCCGTCGCGCCGCGGCCCTCAGCCGTGCAGGGCCTGCAGCGAGCGCAGCATCAGGCGCGCGCTCGCGACGTTGGTGGCGCAGGCGACGTCGTGCACGTCGCAGGCGCGCACCAGCGCGTTGATGTCGGGTTCATGCGGCTGCGGGGTCATCGGGTCGCGCAGGAACACGACCGCGTCCACGCCGCCCACGGCCAGCCGCGCGCCGATCTGCAGGTCGCCGCCATGCGGGCCGGACAGCATGCGCTCGACCGTCAGGCCGACCTCCGCGTTCAGCCGCGCCCCGGTGGTGCCCGTGGCGACGAGCTCGCAGCCCGAGAGGAAGCCGGCGAACTCGTTGGCGAGCACCACCATCTCGTCCTTCTTCCCGTCGTGGGCGATCAGGGCGATGCGCAGCGGACCGGTGGAGACCGGGGTGACGGGGACCTCGTCGGAGGCGGTGGAGGCGATCGGAGCAGTCATGACGCGATGGTAGGTGGCGACGATGCCGCCCGGGTTACGGCGACGGTTCTTTCTGCGCGAGCCCGCCCCGCCGCGCTCACGGCTTGGCCGCGGCGGCCTTGGGCTTGGCGGTCGTCGACGCCGGCGCGAGGACCAGATTCCCGACGCCGCGATTCATCGCGTTCAACAGGTCGCCGTTGTCCTGGCTGAGCTCCCAGGCGAAGACGCCGGCCAGGCCGTGATCGCGCACGAAGCGGCCCTTGGCCAGCACGGCGCGCGGGTCGTCGTAACCCAACCAGAGCTGGAGCTTGGGGTTGTAGAGCGACCAGGACTGGGTCACGGCGTCGAAGCGGACCTCGTAGCCCTGGCGGCCCCTACCCTGCGCGTCGATCAGACGGCCGGCGAACTCGCGATAGCCCTGCGAGCCGTCGCTGCCCGGGTAGGCCCCGGTCTTGGCGGTCCCGGCCCGGGTCGCGGTCACGCCGGTGAAGCCGCGGCCATAGCCGGCGACGCCGGCCACCAGCTTGCCCGCCGGCACGCCGGCCCTCGTGAGGTTGCGGACGGCGCGCTCCAGGCTGTCGTCGGCCTCCGGCGCCGAGCTGCGCAGCGCGGTGTGATGGCCGGCCACCGGCGACCAGTTGCCGTAGAAGTCGTAGCTCATCATGAAGACCAGATCCAGCGGCCCCGCGGCTTGCTTGAAATTGATCCGGTCGACGATGGGCGACATCGGATTCACGGCGGTCGTCAGCAGGTACGGGCGGCCGGTCTCGGCGGTCAGCGCGTCCAGCGCGCGGCGCATGTCGGCCATCAGGTCCGCATAGCCCTGCCCGTCCTGCGAGCTGCCCAGCTGCACGCCATTGGCCGCGCCGTTGTTGCCGGGGTGTTCCCAGTCGATGTCGATGCCGTCGAAGGCCGGGTGGTCGCGCAGGAAGCGCTGCGCAGAGGCCGCGAAGACCGCGCGCCGCGAGGCGTCGTTGGCCAGGTGGAAGATCGGGTCAGACCCGCCCCAGCCGCCCACCGACGCGACGATCTTCAGATGCGGCGCGCGCTGCTTGTAGCGCTGGAAGGCCTCGTTGAAGCGCTCGTCGATGGGGCCGGTGCCGATCTCGAAGTCCTTCTTGCCGACGCACTTGGCGGCGTCCTTCTCCAGCTGACCCGGGCCGCACAGGCGCAGGAAGGCGTAGAGCACGTGGGTCAGGTTCTGCGGCGGCACGCGCTCGATCAGGTCGACCGGCTCCCAGTTGGGCACGTACATGCCGACGATCTTGCCGCCCGCGCGTTCGAACTCGACCGGACGGCCACCGAAGAGCGGATAGCCGGGGGTTTCGGCCGCGGTGGCGGCGGGCTTCGCGGCGGCGGCCGGGGCATCGGCGGCAAAGGCGGCGCCGACCGACAGGACGGACAGCGCGACGGCGACTCGGGACAGGACTCGAACGGACATGCGGGGCCTCCAAAGGACGCCGCAGCTTAACGGAAGCTTGGCGATGTCAACACCAGTCAAATACCAATTCGACTGATCAGGAGAAAACGAAGCTACCTCTATGGAGCCACTTTCGCCGATCCGCGGATCACGCGGCGATGCGATGGCTCGGTGGCTTGGCGGCAGGCTGGCTCGGCGAGGTGGAGTCCGACCGCTCAGGGCGCCACGTCGACCCGCAACTGGAGTTCCCGCAGCCGCTGCACTTCGGCGTCGCGGGTGCTGTAGGTACCGCGCGGCGACGGCATCGCCGCGTTGCCGGTACGGGCGATGGTGACCCACACGCCCAGCGGCGCCTGCACGGTGCTCAGCACGTCGGTGGACGGTCGCTGCTGCGGGTCGACGGTCGACGTGCCGTAGCCCGCCGAGCCCATCCCGGCGGTGCCGTACTGCGCGCCGTACTGGCCCTGCGGCTGTTGCGACTGGTCGGTGGCGCGGACCTCGACATTGACCGGGCTGCGGCCGCCCGGCCAGTTCGGCTTGACGCTGAAGCCGCGCACCCGCTCCGACACGCCCTGACGCGGCACCACGACCACCCGGTCCTGCGCGCCCTGCTGCCGGTCGACGGCCACGTCCACCCACTGGACCGGCGTGGTCTCGGTCATCGTGAACGAGGCCTGCGAGCCGTTGAGCACCAGCATGCGCGGGAACAGCTGCTGGCGTTGCTCGCGGTTCTCGGTCGAGAGCGTCACCCCGCCGCGCGAGGACACGCTGCCGCCGGTGCTCACCACCGTGCCGCCATCGCGGATGCCGGACACGGCGGCGGGGCTGAGCTCGGACTCGACCCAGCGCAGCTCGACCTGCAGGTTCTGCTTCGGGCCGGCGGCGAAGGCCAGCGACGGCGCCAGGGCCACGGCGGCGATCAGCGCCCCGAGCGACGAGAAGCGACGGCGAGGGAGGCGGCGATGGGCATGCATGCGGGGCAGCATACGCCGCGTGCCGTGGCCCGCGCCACCCTGGCCGCGACGCTTCGCGCGATTCGCGGGAGCCGCATGAGCCGCCGCGCGGTCAGCGATCAGCGATCAGCGATCAGCGATCAGCGATCAGCGGTCGGCGCGCTCAGCGCGGCGCGTTGAGCGCCTTGCAGCGATCGATGTCGCAGGCGGTGGGCAGCATGGACCGGTACTCGATCACCGAGCCCCAGCTCTTCGGATCGCGCAGCGCGCAGCGCTCGCCCTTGCCGTTGTCGTAGTAGGACATGGTGTCCACGCAGCGCCGCGAGTGCGCCATCAGCCCGAGGAAATGGCCCATCTCGTGCGACAGCACCATCTGCAGCGTCTGGTCGGCGGGGTACTTGGGGTTGCGCTCGCGCAGCAGCGCGAAGAGGCCGGGGCTGATGGACAGGCTGCGGGCCGTCACGTTGGCCAGCGCGAACTGGCCGCGGCTGCCGGCGTCGCTCCAGAGGACCTGGATCGCGTCCTCGGGCGGGACCTGGCCGCGCGGCACGGCGATCACGTCCAGGCGCAGGCCGCAAGCGGACCAGGCTTGCGCGGACTGGCGCACGAGGGTCAGGACTTGCCCCTCGCTGAACCAGGGCGGCGCGGCCTCATGCCGATAGGCGAAGCGCAGCGCGCGCGTGGCGATCGGGCGATCGCGGCCATCGCCCCAGGTGCGGATCTCGCCGGGCAGGCATTGGGCGATCTCCTGGTCGCGGAGAGCGGGCAGCGTGGGCTGGCGTGGCTCGGTCTTCTCGGGCGGCACGAGCTGGGCGCTCGCGCTCGTGGGAACGAGCAGCAGCATCACCGCGGCCAGGATGAAGGCGACGAACGCGATCAAGGCGGCCAAGGCGCTGCGCGCCGCCAGACCGGCGAGCGACCGGCGCGTCGACGAATCCGGAGACGGGGCGGCCTCGCGGCGCGTCATCACGCGGCTCGCAACACGCCGCGCACGCGCGGCCACAGCAGGTTGACCGCCAGGCCGCTCATCACCAGCGCGGCGGCCATCAGCTTCCAGCCGGGCAGGCCCTCGCCGAGCAGCAGCGCGGAGCAGCTCATGCCGAAGACGGGGACCAGCAGCGCCATCGGCACGATGGTCGCGGCCGGGTGGCGCGACAGCAGCCAGCTCCACGCGCCGTAGCCGAAGATCGTGTTGCCCACCGATTGCCACAGCACGGCGGCCCAGGCGCCGAGGCCGGCGTGGCGCAGCGCCTCGCCCATTTGCTGGGGCCCCTCGACGATCAGCGAGAGCGCGAACAGCGGCGGGGCGGCGAAGACGCTACTCCAGACGACGTAAGCCAGCATGTTCACCGCGCCGGCGCGCTTGCCGACGATGTTGCCGCTGGACCAGCTGAAGGCGGCCACCAGGACCATCGCCAGGCCCAGGACCGTGGTGGAGCCGTCGGTGTGCGACGCGATGATGCCGATGCCGCCCGCGGCCATCGCGAGCGCCAGCCACTGGAAGCCCTGGACGCGTTCGCCGCTCATGCGCATGGCCAGCAGCAGCGTGAAGAAGACCTGCGTCTGGATCACGAGCGAGGCGAGGCCGGGGGAGATCTCGGAGCGCATCGCCAGGTAGAGCAGGCCGAACTGGCCGACGCCGACGAAGCCACCGTAGGCCGCGAGGTTGCGCCAGCCGATCTTGGGTTTGGGGAGCAGGAAGATGGCCGGGATCGCGGCGAAGGTGAAGCGCAGCGCCGCGAAGAGCAGCGGCGGGAAGGCGTTCAGGCCCCAGCGGATGACGACGAAGTTGCTGCCCCAGATGGCGACCACGGACAGCGCGAGCAGAAAGTGGCGGAGCGGAAGCGTCATGGCGGCCGGAGCGGATGCGAGGGGGATCGCCGACTATGCCAGCGGGTCGCGGTTAGCGCCCCGTACAGGGGGATGCGAGGGCGACCAGTACAGCGGAAGTGCCGAGCGCCAAGGCGCTCGGTGTCCTTGAATCCCTCTCCCGCTATGCGGGCGAGGGAGTCTTCTTGCCCCTCGCCCGCTTGCGGGAGAGGGGTTGGGGTGAGGGCCGGCGCAGACCAGAGCCCCCGTCGAAGCAAAGCCCCTGCGATTGACGCTCCGCAGCCTGCGACGGCCCTCACCCCCCGCCCTCTCCCACTCCGTGGGCGAGGGGGCCACCGGCCACCGAGCGCGCTACCCCTTCGGCTTCAAATGCCCCAATGGCAAGGCCCCGCCCGCCTTCACCTCCCCCAGCGAGAAGCTCGTATGGATGTCCTTCACATTCGGCAGATTCAGCAGCGTATCGATCGAGAACCGGCTGAACGCATCCAGATCCGTCGCCATCACCTCCAGCTCGAAGGTCCCCGCCCCGCTGATGTAGTGACACGCGATCACCTCGGGCAATTGCCGGATCGCCTCCTCCAGCTCCTTGGTCGCCGACCCGTTGTTCCGATCCGCATCCACCCGCACGAAGGCCAGCACTCCCAGCCCCAAGCGCCGCCGATCGATCACCGCCCGATAACCCGTGATGAACCCCTGCTCCTCCAGCCACCTGACCCGCCGCCACGTCGGCGCCGGAGACAGCCCGATCCGCGCCGCCAGCTCCGCATTCGACAGCCGCGCCTCGCGCTGCAGCTCCGCCAGGATGGCCACGTGATACCGGTCCAGCTCGCCCCCCGCCGGGCCGCCCTCGTCCGCCTCCTCGACCGGCGGCGATCCCGCCGGGCGCCTCATGGTTTTCCCTGAAGCCACATTTTTCGATGCCATTTCGTCTCCGTGTCGATGTTCTGGGAAAGATTCTTGCTCAAACGACATCCGCCGGGGCAGAACAAGCAAGCACTCGCCCGGGCTTGTTTCCTACACTGGACTCACGGCGCCATACTCGACGCGTCGGCAGCCAAGGCACACGGCCCCGTCACAAGCGGGGACCGAGGTCAGCCACCCATCAGGAGACTCCCCGCATGAACGCCCCCTTGCCCGAACACATCCTGCGTGCGCTAGAAAAGGTCACGCTGGACGACAAGTACGCACTCGACGAGGGCCGCGCCTTCATGAGCGGCGTCCAGGCGCTGGTCCGCCTGCCGATGCTGCAGCGCACCCGCGACGCCATCGCCGGTCTCAACACGGCGGGCTTCATCTCCGGCTACCGCGGCTCCCCGCTGGGCGGCTACGACCAGGCGCTGATGGCCGCCAAGAAGCACCTGGCCAAGCAGAACATCGTCTTCCAGCCCGGCGTGAACGAGGAACTCGGCGCCACCGCCGTCTGGGGCACGCAGCAACTGGACCTGTTCCCCGAGAAGAACAAGTTCGACGGCGTCTTCGGCATGTGGTACGGGAAGGGCCCCGGCGTGGACCGCTCCATCGACGTGTTCAAGCACGCCAACATGGCCGGCACCTCCAAGCACGGCGGCGTCATCGCCATCGCCGCCGACGACCACATCGCCAAGAGCTCCACCGCCGCGCACCAGAGCGACCACGTCTTCAAGGCGGTCGGCTTCCCGGTCTTCTTCCCCAGCAGCGTCCAGGAAATCCTGGACATGGGCCTGCACGCCTTCGCGATGAGCCGCTTCTCCGGCCTGTGGTCCGGCATGAAGACCATCCAGGAGATCGTCGAGTCCTCGAGCAGCGTCAGCGTCGACCCGGACCGCGTCCAGATCCTCATGCCCGAGGACTTCGAGATGCCCCCGGGCGGCCTGCACATCCGCTGGCCCGATCCGCCGCTGGATCAGGAAGCTCGGATGATGGACTTCAAGTGGTACGCCGCGCTGGCCTACGTCCGCGCCAACAAGCTGAACCACAACGTCATCTCCACCCCCAACGACCGCATCGGCCTGATCGCCTCCGGCAAGGCCTGGAACGACACGCGCCAGGCGCTGCACGACCTGGGACTGGACGACGACGCCTGCCGCCGCCTGGGCATCCGGCTGCACAAGGTCAACGTGGTGTGGCCGCTGGAAGCGACCATCACCCGCGACTTCGCGCAGGGCCTGCAGGAGATCCTCGTCATCGAGGAGAAGCGCCAGATGATCGAGTACCAGCTCAAGGAAGAGCTGTACAACTGGCGTCCCGACGTGCGCCCCAACGTGCTGGGCAAGTTCGACGAGACCGAAGGCGACCAGAGCGGCGGCGAATGGTCGCGTCCGAATCCCAGCACCAACTGGCTGCTGCGCCCGCAGGCCGACCTGACGCCGGCCATCATCGCGCGCGCCATCGCCAAGCGGCTCAAGAAGCTGGGCGTGGACGCGGACACCGCGGCGCGACTGGAAGCGCGCGTGGCGCTGATCGACGCGAAGGAGCAGTCGCTCAAGTCGGAAGAGAAGACCGCCGGCGGCGCGGACCGCACGCCGTGGTTCTGCTCCGGCTGCCCGCACAACACCAGCACCCGCGTGCCTGACGGCTCGCGCGCGGTGGGCGGCATCGGCTGCCATTACATGGTCACCTGGATGCCCGGCCGCAACACGGCCACCTTCACCCAGATGGGCGGCGAGGGCGTGCCCTGGGTCGGTCAGGCCCCGTTCACCACCGAGCAGCACATCTTCAGCAACCTCGGCGACGGCACCTACTTCCACAGCGGCATCCTCGCGATCCGCCAGTCCATCGCCTCGGGCGTGAACATCACCTACAAGGTGCTCTACAACGACGCGGTCGCGATGACCGGCGGTCAGCAGGTCGGCGAGCGCCCCGAGGGCCACAGCGTCACGCAGATCATGAACAGCCTGATCAGCGAAGGCGTGGCCAAGCTGATCATCGTCACCGACGAGCCCGAGAAGTACGACGGCAAGCCGCTGGCGGCCGGCGTCACCGTGCATCACCGCGACGAGCTGGATGCGCTGCAGCGCCAGTTCCGCGAGATCCCCGGCACCACGGTCATCATCTACGACCAGACCTGCGCGACCGAGAAGCGCCGCCGCCGCAAGCGCGGCAAGATGGTCGATCCGGCCAAGCGCACCGTCATCAACGAGCTGGTCTGCGAGGGCTGTGGCGACTGCTCGGTGCAGTCCAACTGCCTGTCGGTGGAGCCGCTGGAGACCGACTTCGGCCGCAAGCGCCAGATCAACCAGAACACCTGCAACAAGGACTTCAGCTGCGTGAAGGGCTTCTGCCCGAGCTTCGTCACCATCGAGGGCGGCGAACTCAAGAAGCCCAAGAAGGACAAGCGCGTCAGCCCCTTCGACGCCTCGCTCCCCGCGATCCCGCAGCCCACCGTGCCCAACGCGATCGAGGCCTGGGGCATCGTCGTGGCCGGCGTCGGCGGCACCGGCGTGATCACCATCGGCCAGTTGCTGGGCATGGCCGCGCATCTGGAAGGCAAGGGCATCATCACGCAGGACGCCGCGGGCCTGGCGCAGAAGGGCGGCGCGACCTGGAGCCACATCCAGATCGCCAACAGCCCGGACGCGATCTACTGCACCAAGGTCGGCACCGCCGAGGCGGACCTGGTCATCGCCTGCGATTCCATCGTCGCCGCCAACAAGACGACGCTGGCCGTGATGCGTGAGGGCCGCAGCTATGTCGCGCTGAACACGCACGGCTCCCCCACCGCGACCCTGGTCAACAACGCCGACTGGTCCTTCCCGGGCCACGCCTGCGAGGCCGCGATCGCCAAGGCCGTGGGCAACGAGCACGTCGGCATGTTCGACGCGGAAGAGGTCGCGGTGAAGCTGCTGGGCGACTCGCTGTACACCAACCCGCTGATGCTGGGCTTCGCCTGGCAGAAGGGTCGCGTCCCGCTGAGCCACGCCGCGCTGATGCGCGCCATCGAGCTCAACGGCGTGCAGGTCGACAACAACAAGGCGGCCTTCGAATGGGGCCGTCGCTGCGCCCATGACCTGGCCGCGGTGAAGTCGCTGTTCGCCGCGCAGCAGGTGATCAACTTCGTCAAGCGCCAGGGCGTGGACGAGCTGATCGCCAAGCGCGTCGAGTTCCTCATCGGCTACCAGGACTCGGCCTACGCCGACCAGTACCGCGCCTTCGTCGAGAAGGTCCGCGCCGCGGAAGCCCCGCTGAACAGCACCCGCCTGACCGAGTCGGTCGCGCGCTATCTGTTCAAGCTGATGGCCTACAAGGACGAGTACGAAGTCGCGCGCCTGCACACCGATCCGAAGTTCCTGGAAGGCATCAAGGCGCAGTTCGAGGGCGACTTCAAGGTCGTGCATCACCTGGCCCCGCCGATGCTGGCCAAGACCAACGACAAGGGCGAGGCGCAGAAGCGGCCCTTCGGCGCCTGGATCCGTCCGGCGATGGGCGTGCTGGCCAAGATGAAGGGCCTGCGCGGCACCGCCTTCGATCCCTTCGGTCGCACCGAGGAACGCAAGATGGAGCGCCAGCTGATCGTCGACTACCGCGCGACCATCGAGGCCGTGCTCGCCAAGGGCCTGAGCGCCGATCGCCTGCCGGTGGCGGTCGACCTGGCCCGCATCCCCGAGGACATCCGCGGCTACGGCCACGTGAAGGAGCGCAACGTCAAGGCGGCCCGCCTGAAGTGGGCCCAGCTGACCAAGCGCTGGCAGGACGCGGCGTAAGCCGTACGGCAGCACCGACGCGCCACGCGGCGCGTGCGACGGGGGTCCCCACGGCCCGCTCCGGATCTCCGGGCGGGCCGTGTCTCATTGGGGCGATCCGTGCGGATCCGGTGACCCTCTGTTGGGGGAACCGAGGTTTTCCCTGCGGCTCGCATCGATAGACTCGCACCCTTCGGCCCGCGCAGAGGCCATACATGCCCCACCCCCGGGGGCTTTTCGAGGGAGAGAACTCCAATGACCACCACCCCCTTCCGCTGGATGCGGACCCTGGCCGGCGCCCTGGCGCTCGGCGCCTCCTTGCTGGCTGCCACCGGCGCCTCGGCCCAGGCCGGCGACAACGAGTTCGCCCAGGTCATCGCCGCCGCCCAGAACGACATCGTCAAGGGTCCGCAGGACGTGAAGCTGTCCGGCCAGGCCGTGCTGCACCTGCCCGAGGGCAAGGTCTACATCCCGCAGCCGCACGCCGCCAAGCTGATGCACGCGATGGGCAACCCCGGCGACTACAGCGACCTGGCCGGCATCGTGTTCCCGCGCGGCGACGGCGACTGGTTCGTGACGATGCGCTTCGAGAAGTCCGGCTACATCAAGGACGACGACGCCAAGCACTGGGACGCCGCCGACATGCTCAAGAGCTTCAAGGAAGGCACCGAGGCCAGCAACGAGGAGCGCAAGAAGATGGGCGGCCGCGCGCTGGAGATCACCGGCTGGGCGCAGGAGCCGACCTACGCGGCCGACACGCACCGCCTGGTCTGGGCGATGAAGTCGCGCGAAGTGGGCGCGCCGGCCAACGAGCCGGCCGGCGTCAACTACAACACCTACGCCCTGGGCCGCGAGGGCTACATGAGCCTGAACCTGGTCACCGGCCTGGACGACCTGCCCAAGTACAAGGCCGACGCGCAGCAGCTGCTGGGCGCGCTGGAGTTCGACAACGGCAAGCGCTACGCCGACTTCAACGCCAGCACCGACCATGTCGCCGAGTACGGCCTGGCCGCGCTGGTGCTGGGCGTGGGCGCGAAGAAGCTGGGCCTGCTGGCGGTGATCGGCGCCTTCTTCCTGAAGTTCGCCAAGATCATCGTGCTGGCGGTGGTCGGCTTCGGCGGCGCGATCATGAAGTTCTTCGGTCGCAAGAAGAGCGAAGAGACGGTCTGACCGGACGGCGCCCGACATGATCAAGCTCTTGCTGCTGCTCTTCTCCGGCGCCAAGTTCGGCAAGCTGCTGTTCAGCGGCGGGACCATGCTGCTGTCGGTGCTGGTCTATGCCTGGATCTTCGGCTGGCGCTACGCGGTGGGCTTCATCGCGCTGCTGTTCGTGCACGAGATGGGGCACTTCATCGCGGCGCGCCAGAAGGGCTTGAACGTCGGACTGCCGACCTTCATCCCCTTCGTCGGTGCCTGGGTGGAGCTCAAGCAGATGCCGCACGACGCGCAGACCGAGGCCTACGTCGGCCTGGGCGGGCCGCTGCTGGGCACCGTGGGCGCCACCGTCTGCTACCTGCTGGCGCGCAGCTGGGACCTGGACTGGCTGTTGGCCGTGTCCTACGCCGGCTTCTTCCTGAACCTGTTCAACCTGATCCCGCTGTCGCCCTTCGACGGCGGCCGCATCACCGCGGTGCTGTCGCCGCGGATCTGGTTCGCGGGCGTGCCGGTGCTGATCGCGCTGTTCCTGTACCGGCCCAGCCCGATGCTGCTGGTGATCGCGCTGCTGGCCGCGCCGCAGCTGATGAAGGCCTGGAAGTACCGGGCCGATTCGGAGGAGGCCCTCACCTACTATGCGGTCCCGACCCGCGTGAAGTGGGAGTACGCCGCCTACTACATCGGCCTGGCGGCCTTCCTCGCCGTCATGACGCACGACGTGCACGAGATGCTCGGCGGCCTGCGTCACCTCCGCGGCGGCGCCTGACGCGCCCCTCCCGGGGACCGTCGACGCGGCGCGCGCCCGTCGATGGTGTCCGGGATCAGCCCTTGCGGCCGACCGGCTTGACGCGGCCGACGGCCTTGGCCGCCTTCTCCAGCGCCTGCGCCTGACGCGGCCGCAGATAGCCCAGCGCGAAGCCCGCCTGCGCGGCGGCAGGCACGTCGCCCCGGGCCATGGCCAGCGCGAGCTGCTCGCGCGCCTCGGCGAGTCCGACCTCCAGATCGTTCAGCGCGCCCAGCCTCTGCTGCGCCTCGTGCACCTGCGCGAGCAGCCGCCCGCGCGACGCCAAGGCCTTCTTCGAGAGACGAGCGCCGGCGGCGCCGCCCGGCAGCGCGATCGCGAGCTCGAGCGCCAGACGGATCTTGCGCAGGCGACGGCGCAGATGATGTCGCCCCTCGGTGTCGAGTCGATCGAAGCGCTTGATCTGCTGGTCGGCCGCGGCGCGCCACGCGTCGATGCGCGCGTGGACGATGGCCAGGTCCTCGTGCGTCTCGGGCGCCGGGCGGGCCAGCCAGCCGATGATCGCGAGCATCCAGCCCTGCACGTTCCTCGCGTGCAGCAGCGCGGCGACGTCGACGGGTCGAGCGGTCCCGGACTCCACGGCGGCCGACGGCCGCTCGGCGTGCCACGCGGCGAGCATCGCCACGCGCCACGCGGCTTCCGCCTGGGCATCGGCGTCGCGGGCCACGGTGAGGTCGCGCGACAGCGCGCCCGCGCCGTCCGCGAGCGCCTGCAGCGCGACGTCCCCGTCCTCGGCCAGCAGGCGCAGACCCGCGCGCAGGCGACGCAGACCGACGCGCAGCTGATGCAGGTGCTCCGGCTGGTGGCGGCCGCTGGCGATCTGCGAGGCGTTGCCGACGATGGGCTCCAGCGACTCGCGCAGCAGCACGTGCAGCGCGTCGTCGCGGCTCATGTCGCCGGTCCAGTGAAGGGCGGACGAGACCGAGACCGGCGCGCAATCCAGCTGGCGCGCGAGCAGGTCGCCGCGCAGCGCCTTGGTGCGCAGCTCCAGCGTCAGGCCGAAGCGCTCGACCGCCCATTGGCGCGCGACTTCCAGCACCGCGCGGGCCTCGCCGCTCTTGAGCTCGATCTCCACTTCGGACACCGGCGTCGAACGCAGCGTGTCGCCCTCGCCGGCGAGCAGCGCGCCGTGATCGAGCGCCAGCTCGACCGTGCCGAACTTCGTGCGCATCGAGCGCGAGAGCCGGGTGATGTCGGTGCGGAACAGCGGCTGCAGCGCGCCCTCGGGCAGTCGGGCCAGCAGCTGCTGCAGCGCCTGTCCGGCGGGATGGTCCGCGTGACGGGCCACGTCGAGCGTGGGCGCCTCGGCGCCCAGCGGCACGTTGTGCTCCAGGCGCGTCATGCCGTCGGGCGCGGCGCCCTTGAGCGTCTGCACCCAGACCTCGCCCTCGCGACGCAGGCGCAGCGCGAAGCCCGCATGGGCCAGGTCGCGATCCACGGTGTCGAAGTAGGAGGCCTGCAGCCGCTCCTGTACCGGGGTGGACCGGGCATCCCCCGCGACCCAGCGCCGCACGGCCGGCCATTGCGATTCGGGGATCTGGAAGCGGAGCTCGATTTCGTTCATCGGGGGAGTGTCGCATGGGGGGTTTCCCCATCGTCCACCGGCGCCCCTGCCCGATCGAACCACAGCTCCACCGCACTCCCTCGCACGCGCAGCACCGCGAAGCCGTCGCCGGGGTGATCGTCCCAGGCGCTGACCACGCAGCGCAGGCGCCGCCCGTCGGGTCCGTCGAACTCGAAGGCCTCCGGCGCGGCGAGTTCCTCCGCGGCCGTGATCGCGAACGGCCACGGCGCATAGAGCGCGGAGCTGTGGACCGAGTGGATGCGCACCGGCGCGGCCTCGCCGTCGACCGCCGAGATCTCGGCGCTCACCCAGCCCGAGCGGTGCTCGTCGCCGGACAGGAAGGTCAGCCCGGCGGCGCGCGCGCGCCAGATCTCGCCGAGCAGCTCGTGCAGGCTGTGCGGGTAGCCGTCCCAGGCGTCGGAGCGCAGGCTGCTGGCCGGATGCTCCGCCGTCGTGCGTCGCCGCGGCAACGGCAGCGAGCCGCACAGCATGAAGCGCCGCCGGCCCGCGCTGCGGCCCAGCCACTCGGCGAAGGCGTCGCGCTGCACCGCGGACCACATCCGCGCCGTCGACCAGTTCGCGACGCGCCGGGCCTCGCGCTCGCAGCGCGCGTCGGCGATGAAGAAGGACGCGCCGCGCCAGTCGAAGTCGTGCCACAGGGTCTCGGGGCCGCCGACGCGCGCGCCGGCCTCCCAGCGGTGATCCCAGGCCGCCTGGCGCGCCACCTGGAACCAGGGCCCGTTGCCGTCGCGATGGCCGGGCTCCCAGTTGTCGATGATCTCGTGATCGTCGATGCCATGGACCACGCGGGCCACCGTCGGCGGCAGCAGGCGCGCCGGACCGGCCTTGAACTCGTTGTAGCTGCGGGCGTACCGCTCGACGCCGCTGCGCGAGTCGGCCAGCCCGCCGCTCGCGTCGGCGTAGATCTGATCGCCCGCGAACAGCACCAGCGAGCAACGCCGCCCCAGCGTCGTCGAGCGCGCGAAGCGGTGCATGCGGGCCATCGCGGCCAGCGCGGGTCCGGCCTGCGCCGGGTCCAGCTCGCAGCCGGGGCTGACGTCCAGGATGCCCGGCGGGTACTGGCAGGCGGCCACGACGAAGCACACGCCCTCGGCCTCTTCCGCGCCATCGGCCTGCGCCGCCGCGCGGTCCTGCGCGTCGGGCTCGCCCGGCGAGGGCACGAAGCCGTGCGCCCAGCGATGCGGCGGCAGCGCGAGCAGTTCCTCCAGCGCCCCGTCGACCTGCTGGCGCAGTTCCTCGCGGTCGAGCTCGTGCATGACGCCCTGGCGCTCGCCTTCCATCGCGACGGCGCGCGGCTCCAGATAGAGCCCGAGCAGCAGAAGCCCGTTCATCTCGAGGGGCAGGTCCTCGGGCGCCGCGCGACCCGCGCGCGGCGCGGGCGGCGGGAAGCGCGTCACGTCGAGCGAGAAGCGCCAGGGCTCGCCCGGCTGTCCCAGCGCGGGCGGCACGAAGGCCTCGACCTGCCAGTCGACATCGGCCAGGCGCTCGAAGCGCGAGTCGCCGCACCACCGCATCGGCACGCGCAGCAGCCAGTGCGGCCAGCCGCGCTCCGGCCGCAGCGCGCTGAGCAGCGGCACCCGGTCGCCCTCGGGCGCGGCATGCTCAACGCGATGCCAGGGCGCGTCGGCGCAGACCAGCAAGGTCCGTTCGACCTCGCGCGCGGGCGGCGCCGTCAGCGCCTGCAGGGTCGTGCCCACCATCGGCGCGGTGATCGTGCTCATGTGCCCTCTCCTTCCCGCGCCCCGTCGCGATCGCCGTGCTCGTCGGCCAGGAAGGCCAGCACGTAGGGGAAGACCTTGGTCTCGATGTCGCGGCCGATCAGGCAGTCCTGATGGCCGTGGCCCGCGATGACGCGGTAGTGGTAGCGGCCCGGGGCCGACTGCGCGTAGTAGTCGGCCAGCAGCTCGGCGCTGTCGGCGCTGCACAGGCCGTTCTGCTCGCCGTGCAGCGACAGCACCGGGAAGGACTTGAGCATCGCCAGGCTCTTGGCCAGGCTGTCCAGATAGACGCTCGCGCCCTGCCAGTCGGTGATCTCGTGACAGCGCGCGAAGTGCACCGCCTGCGCCACCGTGTCCATGTTCAGCGGGCCGAAGTGATCGTCGATGAAATCGAAGACCGGCTGGTCGACGTTGGTGATCGCGAAGTCGCGTCCGTAGAGCAGGTCCATCCGATGCCGCGTCCCCGTCCAGGGCGTGCGCTTCATCTTCCAGATCGGCCAGGGGGGCGGGTTCTCGATGTCGAACTCCGCGTCCGGGTAGGGCAGGCTGGACAGCAGCCGGTCGGTCACCTGGTCGAGCAGCGAGGGCTGGCCCTCGGGCCGGAAGGCGAAGTCCTGCAACGGCAGGTAGGGCCGCAGGTACTGCATCAGCACGCCGCGCAGGCTGTTCGTCGGCGACATCACCATCAGCGGCGTGACCTGCGAGATCACCAGCTTCGAGATCTTCCCCATCAGCCCGCGACGCAGCGCGTAGAAGCGCTCCCAGGGCTGCTCGCGCGGCTCCAGCAGCGCCATGTGCAGCATCACCGAGCCCATGCAGTGCGCGAAGACATGCAGTCGCTCACGACCCGTCTCGCGCAGCACCCGGTCGACGGCCAGCGGGATGTCGTTGAAGGCGGCCTCCTCGAAGGTCCAGGGCAGCTTCGCGGTGGGCAGGCCGGCGCTGGTGCGCATGTCCACGATCCACACGTCGTAGCCCTGGTCCCACAGCAGCTTGGCCGGCCCCGGCTGCACCGAGTGGTGCGCGAAGGTCGTGCCGCTCGCGCTGTAGCCGTGGAGGAAGAGCACCGGCGTGCCGCCGGTCCGCGCGTAGCGGGTCAGGCGGACGATGACCGGCCGGTCGTCGTCGTCGCGCGCGGGGCGGTCCAGGTCCTGGCGCTGCGCGCCGGCATCGCCCCAGCGGCCGGTGGCCATCTCGATGACGGTGGGCTCGGGCAGGCCGGGCACGCTGCCCGGCAGCCGGTCGATGCGGCGCGGCGGCGGCGTGTCGGGCTTGCGGAAGGTCCACACATGCAGACCGAGGGTCATGCGCGCGATGTAGGCCATCAGCGCGCCGACGTCCCGCACGCCCGACGGGATGTCGCGCGCCTGGCGGATGCGCAGCAGCGGCATGCGCTCGCGCGCGAGGTGGTGCAGGTCCAGGTCGAGCTGGATGTCGCGCGCCCCCGGCGGCGGCGCTAGGCCGGCCACCGGCTCGAGCTTCATGCGGCTCAGCTGCGCCCACGGATTGCCGCGCCGCGTGTAGCTGATGCGCTTGTACCCGCCCAGCGTCTTGTGGCGCAGGCCTTGCGCCCACGCGGGCAACTCGGCCGTGTCGTCGATGCGGACGGTGTAGCGCATCAGGCGCGCCTCGCCCGCGTGGCCCGACAGATGCCAGGCGTTGACGATGCGGGCCCACACGCCCGAGGACGGATCCCCCGGCGCCTTCGGCGCGCTGCGGCCGCCGGCCCAGTCGACCAGACCCTGCCAGCTGTCGCGCAGGCCGCGGTTCATGAACCAGGCCCAGAGTCCGCGCGCGTGGCGTCGCAGCGGACTGGAGGCCTCGCGCTGGAAGATCGCCAGCTCGCCCGCCACGATGGGCACGGTGAACAGCGCGTTGTCGTCGCCGCGCTCGACGTGCGGCCACAGGCGGCCGTCGCCGGCGCGCGGGCCGACGATCTCGAAGTGCCCGGGCCGCGTCTCGCGGGCCTCGAACACGCGCAGCATGCTGCCGGGCGCCGAGACCAGCTTGCGCGCGGGCCCCGGCCGCAGCAGCTCGGCCACCGCCTTGGGCTGATAGACGAAGCACAGCTCCAGGTACTTCAGCGGCGAGCCCGTCGCGCCGGGCCAGCGCACGAAGCCGCCCAGCCGCTCGCGCACCTCGACGATCGTGGGCGAGTCGGGGGCGGCCTCGTCGCGCGCGACATCGCTGAAGCGCGGTCGCACACGTTCCCGGCGCGTCGGCGCGGGAGCGGCGCCGTCCAGGCCCCAGAGCGTCACCAGCCGATCGAGCGCGCGCTCCGCGAGCGCGCTGATGGTCAGCGCCGGATTGATGCCCAGCGAGGTCGGCACGATCGCGCCATCGAGCACGACCAGCCCCTCGTGGACCGCGACGCCCTCGCCCGCGAAGACGCGTCCGTGGGAATCGACGACGCCGTCCGCGCCGATGTCGCCCATCGAGCAGCCACCCAGCGGATGCACGCTGATCATCGGCCCGCGCGCGCCCGACATCAGGAAGGCCATCTCCTGCGGCAGCAGCTGCCACATCGGATTGCGCAGCAGCCGCGCGCCCAGCGGCCGCAGGCGGCGCTCGAGCAGCTCGTGACGGCGCGCCACCGCGGGCTCGTCGCGCAACCCGGGCCAGGCGACCTGCAGGCTGCCGGGTTCCTCGCAGCCGTCCTTCAGCGTCAACCGGCCGGTGCCGCTGTCGCGGCCGATGATGGCCATGGGCAGGTAGCGGTCGGTCACCGAGGGCCGCACCGCGAAGGGGTCGTCGAAGTCCTCGCGCTCCTCGTGCGGCCCCGCATTGGCGCGGCTCAGCGCGTCCAGCGTGCCGGCCAGCGCGAAGCTCTCCTCGAAGAGCGGCCGCAGCGCGCCGGGGATCGCCAGGTCCTGCACCACATGGTCGGTGCCCGCCGACAGCATCGCGGTGATGGTGGGGCCGACCTCGCGGGCGCGCGCCGGCTGGCGCTCGTCGGCGACGGCGTGCACCGCCTTCGGCAGGTCGTGGCCGACGGTGATCACGTCGCCGTTGGCCGAGAAGGCCTGGCCCAGCATCCGCGACAGCGGTAGCCCGCGATCGCGCGAGCGCATCAGGATCTCGGTCGATCCCAGGCTGCCCGCGGCCAGCACCACGCGGCGCGCGATGACCTCGAAGGGCTCGCCCTGTCGATCGCGCAGCAGCTCGTCGGTGTGCTGCACCCGGACGCGCCAGCCGACACCGGGCACCGCCTCCAGGCTCTCGACGCTGGCGCCGCAGACCAGCTCGGCGCCTTGGCGCCAGGCCTGCAGCAGCAGGCTGGTGTCCAGCGACTGCTTGGCCTCGTGGTTGCAGCCGGTGGCGCAGTCGCCGCAGGCGGTGCAGGCGCGATGCGCCCAGGCCGCCGCGCCGCGCGGCTGTTCGTCGAAGGCCACCTGGATGCGCACCGGCCGCGTGCGCGCGGGATCCAGCGCGCGCAGCGCCTCCAACCGGCGCGGCTTGTGGCCGCGCAGGCGCTCGATGGTGTTGTCGCCGTCGGCGTCGCGCACGCCCAGGTGGCGCTCGGCGCGCTCGAACCAGGGCGTCAGGTCCTCGTCCAGGAAGACCTGGGGCCAGCCGGGCTCGCGGAACACGCCCGGATCGGGGCGCTCCATCACGCCCGCGTTGATCAGCGAGCCGCCGCCCAGACCGTTGCCCAGCGCGACGCAGACGTCGGGGCCGATGCGCAGGTCGAAGAGCCCTTCACGCCGACCCGCCGGCGAATCGCCGCCGGCCGTGGCGAGGCGCACGTGGCCGGCCAGCTCGGCGAAGCGGTTGGGGAAGGATCCCGGCAGGTACTCGCGGCCGCGCTCGAGCACGACCAGGCGTTGCGCTCGCCCCTCGGCATCGCGCCGGCCGGCGAGCGCATGGGCCGCGGCCGCGCCGCCGTAGCCGCTGCCCACGACCAGCACGTCGACCGCCGCGGGGCCGGGCTCGGGCTCGGCGTAGCGCTCGGCCATCCAGTCCTCGAGCGGCCGCGACAACCAGCGCGTGCCGAAGGGGCGCGCGTCGTCCCGCGACGCCGAGGCGCGCGCGCGTGTGGAGGCATCGGCCGCGTCGGGCGCGGCGAACGGACGCGCGCCGCCGGGATCGGCCGGCGGCGCGGGGGGTGAAGACGAGGCGCGATCAGGCCGGGCTGGCGGCGCCTCCTCGAACGGACGTGACATCGGAACCCTCCCTGCGGTGCTCGGCCAGCGCGGCCTGCATCGCGTTAATCAGCTGTTCCTCCGTGACCGGCTTGTGCAGCAGGGTCAGTCCGGCCTGGTGGGCGTCACGCAGGCGTTCGGGCGCGGTGTCGCCGCTGATCAGCAGCGCCGGCAGGCCCGGGAAGGCGCTGCGCAGGGAGCGGACGGCGCTGATGCCGTCCTCGCCGCCGCGCAGCCGGAAGTCGGTCAGCAGCAGAT
This sequence comes from Mitsuaria chitosanitabida ATCC BAA-476 = NBRC 102408, assembly GCF_001598255.1. Classification (GTDB taxonomy): domain Bacteria; phylum Pseudomonadota; class Gammaproteobacteria; order Burkholderiales; family Burkholderiaceae_C; genus Roseateles; species Roseateles chitosanitabidus. Next base: position 124,247 of record NZ_BCYP01000024.1, on the reverse strand, counting down.
CGGGCTGCTGACCCATGCTCTTGAGCAGGCCCTCGCGCGTCGAGCCGGCCACCAGCACCTGGCAGCCGTGCGCGCTCAGCAGCGCGTGCATGGCCACGCGGACCGGCTCCTCGTCGTCGATCACCAGCACCCGCACCGGCGGCAGCGAGGGCCCGTGGCGCGGCGCCGCGTCGGGGCGCACGGCGCTGATGTCGGCGGCGGTCACGTTCAGCATGAAGCTCGAGCCGTGGCCCGGCGCCGAGCGCAGCGCCAGGTGCAGGTCCAGCAGGTCCACCAGACGCGTGACGATGGACAGCCCCAGGCCCAGACCCTTGGCGCGGTCGCGCTCGGGATTCCCGACCTGATAGAACTCCTCGAAGATGCGCGCCTGCTCGTGCTCGGGGATGCCCAGGCCGGTGTCGCGCACCGACAGGCGCCACACGTCCTCGTCCTGGCCGCGGCTGACCTCGACGGCCACCTCGCCGCGCTGCGTGTACTTGATCGCGTTGTCGATCAGGTTGCGCACCACACGCTCGAGCAGCACCGGGTCGCTCTCGACGCAGGCCTCGGGCGGGCAGTCCAGGCGCAGCAGCAGCTGCTTGCGCAGGGCCACCGGCTGGAACTCCCGCTGCAACCGCGCCAGCCAGGGCTGGAGCGCGAAGACCTGGTTGTTCACCGGCACCACGTTGGCGTCCAGCTTGGAGATGTCCAGCAGCGCGTCCATCTGCGAGGACAGCGACTGCAGCGCCAGGTTCATCTGCGTGACGATGACGCGGCCTTCGTCGTCCATCGGGCGCTTGTCCAGCGCCGCGCCGAACAGCGACAGCGTGTGCATGGGCTGGCGCAGGTCGTGGCTGGCCGAGGCCAGGAAGCGCGTCTTGGCCGCCATGGCCGATTCCGCCTGCGACAGCGCGGCGCGCAGCTGCTGGTTGCTCTTGATCTGCTGCAGGCGGATGAGGACGGACTCGGCGAACACGCGGTAGGTGTCGCGCGCCAGGCCGGTCAGGATCACGCCGAAGAAGATGATCAAGGCGGCCAGCAGGCCGTCGAGCCAGCGGTAGTCGCCCGAGTCGTGGAACAGCCCCCAGGCCAGCGCGTTGGCGACCGTCACCGGCCACAGGAAGACCTGGAACACGACGCGATGGCCGGCGGTGGTCGCCACGGCCCCGGCGCACAGGCCCAGCAGCACGATGGTCTGCACCATGCGCTGGAAATCGCTGAAGTGGGGCGCGACGATCAGCGACAGGCTGAAGGTGACGCCGTTGACCAGGCTCAGCAGGACGGCCCAGTTCAGGCGCTGCTCGAGCGGACGCTGATGCATTTCCGGCAGACGGCCCAGCAGGGCCCAGCGGGCGGCCAGCACGGTGTACGCCAGCGCCAGCCAGCCGAAGGCGATCCACGCGGACACGACGTTGGACGCCATCAGCGCCAGCGCGAAGGCCGCGATGCCCACGGGATAGGGGACGCGCCGGCCCTGCTTGCCGATCAGGCGCAGCAGTTCGAGGTCGACGCTCGCCTGTTCGGCGCTGCGTTCACCCGCCATGGCCGGAGGGGGCAGCGCCTGGCCGCTGCCGCGCATGGAAATGCATGTTTTTTGTAAACCTTGTACTGGGCCGGCAATATAGCTCGCCCTCCCCGATCACCCCAAGCGGGGCCGCGAACGGCTGGCGCTCGCCAGGGCGGTTGGCACGCAAGCTGTGAGCACGTCCCGAGGGGAGCGTGGCGCCTGACACGGATGACACGGCAGGTTGCCGGCGCCAGATAAAACTATGCCGACCACCGCCGCCCTGATGGGCTTTGGTAGGTCGGCATAGCACTCCTCCCCTTGATCACGACGCTGAGGTCCAGGCAGCGCGCGATCGGGAGCCAGTATGCAAAGGCCTCCCGATGGCCGGAATCCCCCTCAAGAGGGAGACGGGGGTGGACTCACGCGATGCTCAGCCGGCGCGGCACACGCGTGTCCCGCAGCAGCTCGTCCAGCAGCGCCAGGTAGTAGCTCAGCGGCGGGGTGCGCATGCCCGGCCGCTTGGCCAGGTCGTCCCAGCGGCGCAGCTGCAGCGAGGCGGCAGCATGCGGATGGGCCATGAAGATCGTCCGCTCCTCGCCGTTCATCGGCCCCCCCTGCAGCGCCAAGCTGTGGCGCGAGGCGTCGGACAGGCTGGGACCGTAGGCGGGATCGGTGCTGACCAGGTAGCGCTTGGCCGCGACATGCAGCCGGATGGGCTCCAGCACGTCCGGGCCGCAGCCGCCCGCGCGCAGCAGGGGGAGCGCGGTCAGCTCGTGCTGGTCGTCCCGCAACGGCGCCGTCGGCGCGCCGTCCATCAGTTGTCCGATGTCGTGCAGCAGCGCCGCCACGACGAGGCTATGCTCCGCATGCGCCCACTCGGCCAACTGGGCGCATTGCAAGGCGTGCTCCAGCGCGGTCACGGGTTCGCGACGCTCGTCGCCGTACTGCAGATGACCGCGGCGCTCGAACAGCGCCTCGATCTTGGCGATCAGGTCCATGGCCAATCCTTCCGAACTCTCGGCTCCCTACCGGAGCGGCCGCCAGTCTCGATGCGGGCCATGACGGATCTGTGAAGCGTCCCAGGGGTTTACATTCAAATCGACTGAACAGTAACCTCAGTTCCGGTGAACCGACAGGGTGTGCGGCGCGCGGACACTTGCTCCCATTCCGGACGCCCTGGATCTCCCGCCAGCCCCAGGACTTCTCCCAAGGACGCGAGCCCGCCATGAGCACGATCGACGACAACGCCTCTCTCCCCGCCGGCAGCCCGGTGCCCGCGACGGTCGCCCCCGCCGCGCCCGCGCCCGTCGAGCCGATCCCGGCCGCCGCGCCGGCCCAGGCCGCGCCGCCGGTTCCCCCCGTCATGACCGGCAAGCCCGCCAAGACCCGCTACGACGGCCTGGCCATGGGCTTCCACTGGCTGCTGGCGATCCTGATCATCTGCACCTTCTCGGTGGGCTGGTACATGGCCGACCTCCCCTTCTCGATGACGCGGCTCAAGCTGTTCAACTGGCACAAGTGGGCCGGCGTGACCATCCTGGCGCTGTCGGCGCTGCGGCTGCTGTGGCGCCTGTCGCATCGCCCGCCGGCGGACCTGCCGATGCCCGGCTGGCAGAAGTTCGGCGCCCACGCGGTGCACTGGCTGCTCTACGCCGCCTTCTTCGCGGTGCCGCTGAGCGGCTGGGCCTACAGCTCGGCGGCCGGCTTCCCGATCGTGTGGTTCGGCGTGCTGCAACTGCCTGACTTCGTGTCGCCGGACAAGGCGCTGGCCGCCACGCTCAAGGAAGTGCACGGCCTCTTCGCCTACGGGCTGGGCCTGCTGGTGCTTGCCCATCTCGGCGCCGTGGTCAAGCACGTCGTCATCGACAAGGACGGCCTGCTCCAGCGCATGCTCCCGGGCCGCGCCTGAGCGCGGCGCTCCAGGATCACCCCAGACAAGACCTGACCCTCGCGTCCCGACGCGAGCCTCGCTCCCTCAAGACCTCACCGCATTGAAGAGGACTCTCATGACGAAACGACTGGCCACCCACTTCTCCGTCACCGCCCTGTCGGTGCTGAGCGCCGCGCTGATCCTGGCCGCGCCGGCGATGGCCCAGACCAAGCCGGCGGCCAAGCCCGCCGCGACGACGACGGCGGCGCCCGCGGCGGCCCCGGCCGCCGCCGCCAAGCTGATCCCCGCGCAGAGCGACATCGGCTTCACCTTCCGCCAGATGGGCGTGCCGGTCGAAGGCAAGTTCAAGAAGTTCGATGCCCAGCTGGCCTTCGATCCGAAGAACGCGGCCGCCGGCAAGGTGAGCTTCTCGATCGAGCTGGGCAGCGCCACCATCGGCGACGCCGCCACCGACGCGGAGCTGGTCAAGCCGGACTGGTTCGACACCAAGAAGATCCCGACCGCCACCTTCCAGAGCACGTCCATCAAGGCGCTGGGCGGCGGCAAGTTCGAGGTCGCCGGCAAGCTGAGCATCAAGGGCCAGGTGCACGACACCGTGGTGCCGGTCGCGCTGACGCAGGCCGGTGGCACGACCACCGCCACCGGTGCCTTCGCGATGAAGCGCCTGGACTTCAAGATCGGTGACGGCGAGTGGAAGGACACCTCCATCGTCGCCAACGACGTGCAGGTGAAGTTCAAGCTCGCCATCACCGGCATGGGCCCGCTGTAAGCCGCCCTCGCCCCGACAAGTTCCCCCCAACCGGTCCGGGTCCGCCCGGTTCCACCGTTCCTCACTCTCACTGTTCCAACAGGACCCACCCACCATGAAGAAAGCCCTGCTGCTGGCCTCCCTGATCGCCGTGACCGGCCTGGCCCAGGCCGAAGCCGCCAACTACGCGATCGACCCGACCCACACTTACGCCACCTTCGAGATGCGCCACTTCGGCACCTCGACCAACCGCGGCCGCTTCGACAAGAAGGAAGGCACCGTGCAGCTGGACAAGGCGGCCAAGACCGGCAAGGTCGAGATCACCATCAACATGGACAGCATCAACACCGGCTTCTCCAAGTTCGACGGCCACCTGAAGAGCGCCGAGATCTTCGACGCCGCCAAGTTCCCGACCGCCAAGTTCGTCAGCACGAAGTTCAACTTCACCGGCGACAAGGTCTCGTCGATCGACGGCGAGCTGACGCTCAAGGGCAAGACCGCGCCCGTGACGCTGAAGGCCGACAACTTCAACTGCTACGAGAACCCGATGCTCAAGCGTGAAGTCTGCGGCGGCGACTTCGAGACCACCTTCGACCGCACCCAGTTCGGCGCCGACTACGGCGTGGCCTATGGCTTCCCCAAGGACGTCAAGGTCGTGATCCAGGTCGAGGCGATCAAGCAGTAAGCCCCGACGCCGCGGGATCCATGCGATCCCGACGCCCGATGAAAGGCCCGCCTCGGCGGGCCTTTCGCATGAGGGCCGGCCGCGCGGCGCGTGACCGCCGGCCGTGACGGATTCCCGGCCCGGCCGGGCGCCCCGGCCACCGGGATCCGGCGGGCCTTCCGGCCTGTCGCCGATCACTGCAGTCCATCCCGCCGACCGCACGGCGCGTCGCCGGGCCGCCTGGGCGCCGGAGGGACTTGCGTACAGTGCGAAGCCATACGACAGGTCCCCCCATGAACGCGCCGATCCCCTCCCCCACGCCCCTGCGCCAGCGCTGGCAAGCCTTCATGAAGGCGGCCGAACATGGCTTCCACGCCTACGGCAGCTGGCTGGTGACCATCACCTGGAAGCGCTTCTCGCTGCTGGCGGTGCTGCTGATCATCGGCGCCAACATCCTGCAGACGCTGCCGCCCTTCTCCTTCAGCTGGCAGCTGCCGGTCGAGACCACCGAGACCATCCACTCCAAGCCCGCCGCGCCCAAGGACCTGCGCAAGGAGCGCAAGGCCCAGAAGTCCGAGGATTCGGACGACACCGACGACGACGCCCGCAGCGCGCGGATCGAGAAGGCCAAGGAAGCGGCCAAGCAGGCCGCCAAGGAAGCCGCCAAGGCCGGGTCCGACAGCCGCTCCATCGTCGACGTCAACGGCCTGCGCTACGAGGTCCAGATCGACAGCCGCGGCGTGCGCATCCTGCCGCGCAGCGCGCCCGGCATGACGGCCGCCAGCGCCGCGTCCGCCGCCTCGGACGCGGACGCGACCGACGCCACCGGCCTGCCTTCCCTCGACATCCGGCTGCCCAATGAGAAGCAGCGCGAAGCGGTGCGGTCCGCGGTCGAGGAAGCCAAGCGCGCCCTCGAGGAAGCCGCCGAAGACGCCCGCCAGGCCAAGGCCGATGCCGACGAGGCGCGCCAGGAACTGGAGCAGGCGCAGCGCGAGACCTCGCGCAAGACCCGCTACCGCACCGTGCACCTGGGCGATTTCCTGGACAAGCTGGCGGTGCTGATCGTGCTGGCCTCCGCGCTGATCAAGGCGACCTACAAGGGCCGGCTCCAGGCGGAGGTCAAGGCCGCCAAGGCCACCGAGACCGCCGAGGCCGAGTCGCTGCGCCGCCAGGTCGTCGAGGCCCGGATGGCCGCGATGCAGGCCCAGGTCGAGCCCCACTTCCTGTTCAACACCCTGGCCTCCATCGACCACCTGATCGAGACCGACCCGCCGCGCGCCTCGCAGATGCAGAAGAACCTGATCGCGCTGCTGCGGGCCTCCATGCCCACCATGCGCGAGACCAACGCCACCGGCGTGCGCGACCTGGGCCGCGAGATGGCCGTGATCCGGCCCTATCTGGAGATCCTGCAGGTCCGCATGGAGGAGCGCCTGGTCAGCCGCATCGACGTGCCCGACGGCCTGCTCTCGGCGGAGTTCCCGCCCATGATGATCCAGAGCCTGGTCGAGAACGCCATCAAGCACGGCCTGGAGCCCAAGGCGGAGGGCGGCAGCCTGACGCTGAAGGCCGAGATCGTGCACGGCAAGCTGCAGGTCACCGTCGCCGACACCGGCCTGGGCTTCGGCCGCGCGGCGACCTCCGGCACCGGCGTGGGCCTGGCCAACATCCGCGAACGCCTGACCCTGCTCTACGGCCGGACCGCCAGCCTCACCGTGGCGGAGAACCAGCCCAGCGGCACCGTCGTCACCATCACCGTCCCGTACCGGACGGCCCATCAAGCGCAGGAACAAGGAGCACACGCATGAAAACGCTGTTCAAGATCGTCCTCGTCCTGGGGCTCGCGATGATGGCCTTCTCGTCCATCCTGGGCTTCAGCGTGCTGGGCTTCCTCTCCGACTTGCCGCATGGCCACCTGACCATCGACGGCAACGACTTCATGTGGTCCGGCATGGACCTGGCCGATGCCTTCGGCGCGGGCCTGGGCCTCATGATCGCCTTCCTGGTGATGTGCCTGGTGGTGCCGCTGGTGCTGCTGCTGGGCCTGGGCCTGCCGCTGCTGATCCTGGGCGGCCTGCTGCTGGCCGGCATCGTGGCCCTGCTGAGCGTGGGCGCGGTGCTAGGCGCGCCGGCGATCTTCGTCGGCCTGATCGTCTGGCTGCTGGTGCGCGACAAGCCGCGCAAGCCGGTCGCCCCGACCCCCGCGGCGACCCAGGCCACCTCCCCCTCGCTGGCGGCCGGACCGGCCGCGCCGACCGAGCCCTCGCTGACCTAACATCGCCCCCCATGAGCGACACCACCTCCGCCCCCCGCGCCGTCCTGGCCGACGACGAACGCCTGATGCGCGAACAGCTGCGCAGCCGCATCGCCGAGGTCTGGCCCGACCTGCAGATCGTCGCCGAGGCCAAGAACGGCCTGGAGGCCGTCGAGCTGGTCAAGGAACACAAGCCCGACCTGGTCTTCCTCGACATCCGCATGCCGGGCCTGACCGGCGTCGAGGCCGCCAAGCAGATCGCCCAGCTGCCCGACGACGACGACTGGGCCCTGCCCGAGATCGTCTTCATCACCGCCTACGACCAATACGCGGTCGAGGCCTTCGAGCAGGGCGTGTGCGACTACGTGCTCAAGCCCGCCGAGCGGGACCGCCTGCTGGTCACCGTGGAGCGCATCAAGAAGCGCCTGGCCCAGCGGGCGGGCGAGGTCGAGCCCGAGGGCCCGAGCAACGGCACGCTGCAGCAGCTGCTGCACTCGCTGTCGGCGCGGGTGAACAACACGGGCGGCGCGCCCAAGTACCTGCAGTGGATCCAGGCCTCGGTGGGCCAGACCATCCAGATGATCCCGGTGGAGGACGTGCTGTTCTTCATCAGCGACGAGAAGTACACCCGCGTGCAGACCTCGACGGTCGAGGCCTTGATCCGCAAGCCGATCAAGGAACTCGTGGACGAGCTGGACCCGCAGCTGTTCTGGCAGATCCACCGCTCGACGCTGGTGAACGTGAAGGCGATCAACGGCATCAGCCGCGACTTCCGCGGCCGCCAGCTGGTGGGCGTGCGTGGACTCGACGAGAAGCTGGAGGTCAGCCGCAGCTACACCCACCTCTTCAAAGGCATGTAACGCGACCGCGGATCGGGTGGCGGGCGGTGTTGCAGATCCTCGCCATAGCGCTGCTATGGCTCCGGTCTGCGCCCAGCCCGACACCCGATCCGCGGCCGCGTTGCGTGGGGGCGGCTGGCTCGTCACTTATCGGAGCGGCGCGGGTCTCGTGATGCCGGCGGCTTCCATGGCGCGGCGGACTTCGGGGGCATCGTCCAGGTCGGAGTCCAGCTCCGGCAACTCGGTCTCGATGCCGAGCGAGGAATCGCCCTCGCCTTCGCGGATGGGCTTGCGTGACGGGGTCCGCAGGCCCAGCGCCAGCGCGAGCAGCGCGTAGAAGAGGAAGGCGATCCGCGGGGCGTCGATCAGGCTGTCGAACAGGCCGACGACCAGGAAGGCCAGCAGGCCGCCCGCCACCGCCGGCGCCAGCGGATGCCGCCGCGCGGCGCCCAGGGCGCAGCGCCACAGCGCCGTCACCAGCAGCGCGATCCACAGCGCCAGACCGAACAGGCCTTGCTCGAAGAGCACGTGCGCCGGCAGGCTCTTCATGTGGAAGGGCATGTGGAAACGGTCGCTGGAGAAGAACCAGCGCCCCAGACCGTCGCTGAAGTCGCCGTTGCGGATCAGCGGACCATGGACGCTGTCGACCAGGTTGATCGAGGCGATCTCCAAGACCCCGCCACGCCAGTTCTGCGTCACCGAGGCGATCAGCCGACGCGGGGCCCAGGCCGGACCGCCGAAACCCTCGGGCGCGCGGCCCAGGGTCAGGTTCAGCGTCTGCCAGGCGCCGCCTTGCGGCTGCACGTCGGCCTCGCGGTCGATGCAGCGCAGCGGATAGAGCAGGAACTTCTCGCAGATCTCCACGCGCAGTCGCGACTTGAAGGGGGTGCGCAGCACCACCGTCGCGCCGACGTCGCCCGCCACCGCCGGCACGCGCTGGCTGAGGCGGAACATCTCGCCGTTGCCCATGTCGTGCAGGCCGCTGGTGAGGGTGATGGTCGGTCCCGGGAAGGGCTCGATGGCCGGCATGCCGGCGGGCGCCGGTCCGGGCTCGCTGCGCGGCGCGTTGAGGCGGAGCTCGCCGACGCGCTGGTCGAAGGGGCCGCCGTTGGCGAAGCTCGCCGGGAAGCGGCCGCTGCCCTTGCCCAGCAGCCACTCGTCCATCGAGTGCAGCAGGCCCAGGCCGATGCGCCAGTGCTCGAGACGGCCCTCGAAATCCTGCTGGCCGGTCGACATGCGTTGACCGATGTAGGCGCCGCCGCTCAGGGCGGCGACCACCGCGCAGACCAGCAGGCAAGCGGTCCACAACAGGCCGCGGATGCGCCAGCCGGCGGTCCGCAGGTCGCTGCCCACGCGCGGCGACCACTGCGTCGCGACCCAGGCCGCTGCCAGCACGGCCAGCATCGCGGCGGCGGGCCCCAGGTCCCGGCGGCCGCCCCAGTGCGCCGCGACCAGGCCGGCACCCGCCAGCGTCGCCATCCAGACCGCCGCCAGCGCGAAGGCCTGCCAGGGCTGCGTCAGTCCGCCGCGCCAGCGCCATCCGAGTCCCAGGCCGAGCAGCACCAGCATCCCGTCGATCAGGTAGGCGCCCTTGGGCAGCACGTCGATCAGCAGGCCGCCGACCAGGGCCACCAGCAAGGCCGGCAGCGGCGCCAGGACCAGCAGCGCGCGCGTCTGCCCGCGCGGCCAGGCGGCGCGCGCATGCGGCATCGCGAGCAGCACCGCGACGCTGCCGGCCAGCGCCAGCATCGCGCGATACCCGCCGATGCCGAACAGCATCCAGGCCGCCGCCGCGGTGCCCGCCAGCACGCCGGCCGACCAGGCCAGCGGCAGCGACGGCTCGACGCGCGGATAGACGTAGGCCGGCGAGCCGTCGGCGCGCGGCGCGTCCAGGCCCAGCCGGCGTTGCGCGGCCCACAGCAGCGCGCACAGCGCCATGCCGATGGGGATGGCCAGGTAGACGCCGCGGGAGAAGGTCGTCAGGCAGGCGTAGAAGGACAGCAGCAGCACCCCCAGCGCGACGACGAAGCGGCCGGCGCGCCGCTCCCGCAGCGCCCACAGCAGCGCGAAGGGCACGCCCAGCGCGAGCGCGCCGTCCAGCGAGGCGCCGCCGACATTCATTTCCCAGAACCAGGAGGTGGTGCGGTAGTCCGTCGAGAAATCGGCCAGGCCGGTGTAGACCCAGCGCTCCCACAGCGCGCCCAGCGAGGTCAGCAGCAGCGCGACCACCCAGGCCGTGCGCGCCAGGCGCTGCACCGCGGAGGGCCGCAGGTCGGAGGCCTTCTGCCACAGCGGCAGCAGCAGCAGCACCAGCGCGAAGCTCTTGCCGGCACGCAGGCTGTTCATCGGTTCCTGGAAGCCCTGCCAGAACCCGAACTGCAGGCCGCCGGCCTGCTCGAAGCCACGCCAGACGGCGATGCCGACCGACAGCCCGAACACCGCCAGCAGCACGCGCACCGCCGCGCGCCAGCGCAGCGCGCGGTAGCGCCAGGGCACCGGCTTGTGCGAGGACACGGTCAGCGCCAGCGCCGCGTAACCGCCCGCGGCGACGGCCAGCACCAGCAGGTCCAGCTCCTCGAAGGTGATCCAGCCGGTCCAGGGCGCGAAGCCGATGACGGGCACCAGGGCGGGCACCAGCAGCGGCAGCACCTGCCACCCGAAGAAGCCGGCCACGGCGATGGCCGCCCACAGCGCCGTCATGGCGATGGGTTCGATCGGGTAATGGCGCGACAGCCACAGGCCCGCGACGGTGCAGGCCAGGCTGATGGCGAGCGCGCCGAAGGATGACGCGCGGGACGGCAGGACGAACTTCATGCGCGCGCCCGTCCCAGGCTGCTGGCGATACACCACTGCGCCGGCCAGTAGCTGGCCAGGACCCAGAAGCTGGCCATCTCCATCGGGCCGGCGAACTTGTTGATCGCCAGCATCGCGTCGGACAGCACGAACAGCGTGCCGCCCCAGGCGGCCCAGCGGGCCAGCGGCTCGTCGGGCGCGCCGGTGCTGGCGCGCCACCAGGCCCAGGCCTGCGCGGCCATGGACGCCAGGCACACCACGTAGACGACCACCGGCGCCTGCAGCGCGGCGGGCACGTTGGGCCACAGACGGCCCAGCACCATCGCGGCGATCACGCCGAACATCAGGAAGGGCCAGCGGATCGCGCCCAGGCGCACCCGCGTGCAGAAGCCGACGATGTAGCAGAGGTGCGCGACGAGGAAGCTCACCAGACCGGGCAGGAAGCCCTGCTCGGGCCACAGCAGGGCGATGTCGCCGAGCAGCGAGCACACCAGGCCGGCGCGCAGCCAACGGGCCAGCCGCGGCTGGTCGGCGCCGCGCCCCCAGGCGTGGAGCAGGATCAGGACGGTGGTCAGCGGCTTGAAGAGAAAGCCCAGTTCAGCGGGGAGTTGCGCGGGCTGCGACAGCGCGAGGATCGCGACGGCGGCGCTGACGAGGGTCAGCAGCGGCAACAGGACGCTGGACTTGGGGACGGAAACGGTCATGGCGCCGCATTCTGCCGGTTGCCGATGACGCCCGCCGTAGGGAGCCCCCCCGGAGGTGGTAGACCTTACAGGTCGAGGCGGGCGCCTGACGCCCCGCGCGCCCTCGGCCAGGACCTCCGCCCGGGGGTGGCGTGCCGGGTCGCGCGCGTCGACGTGACTTAAAGCCTGTTGTGGCGTTCAAGCTGCATCAGCCGGTCGCGCACGCAGGCCTCGGGCAAGGCGAAGCCCTCGGACAGACGCTTCACGGAGACCCAGCCCTCCTCCATTCCCCGCAGCAGCGCCGCGCGCGGCAGCAGCAGGGCCAGCGCGAAGCGGGTGGCCTCGCGCTCCACCGGGGAGCGGCAGGTCATCTCGAGGTGCGCCGGCATCTCCGGTGGCACCCGCTCGTGGCCCAGCACGTGGTGGCCCAGCGCATGCGCCAGCAGCAGGCGGCGCGTGCGCCGGTCCAGCGCGCGGCAGACCTCGATCACGGGGGCCCCGTCCAGCCGCAGCAGGCGCCCCTGGTGCGGATAGAGCGGCTCCTGCGGGCCGCCGCGCTCGCGCACGGTCACGCCGGCGCCCTCGGTGAACACGCTCACCCGCAAGGGGACGTCCGCCTCCTTCCAGAACTCGCCCAGCAGGGCGGCGGCGGCGGCTTCGATCTCGACCAGCCGACCTTCGGTCAGGTCGCCGGGATCGTGGGGCGCGCGCGCAGGCGCGGCACGCGGCGGGGACTTCGGGATGGCGGGCATCGCGTCACTCCTGGCGGAGGCGCCGTCCGCTTCCCCCGATGGCGGGAGCGGTGGGCGCGCTTCAGAGGGAACGGATGCTAGGAACCCGCCCGGACGGGCGAAATGACTCGAACCAGTAAGAATCGGCCGCCGACCCCTGTTTTCCTCGGAGGGAGTGACAGGTCTTGCCAGCGGCTCCGCGGATCAGCGCTCGTCCTTGGCGGCCTGGGCCTGCTTCTCGGCGGTGGCGGCGGCCTTGGCGGCGAGCTGCTCGCGCATGCGCTTGAGCTTCTCGCGCGGGTCCTCCTTGATGCCGCTCTCGTCGAGCTTCATCTCCGCGATGAAGCGGCTGGGCACACCCACCACGGTCTCGCGGTTCTTCTTGCGCCGGCGCAGCGTCGACACCGCCAGCGTGCGCCGCGCGCGGGTGATGCCCACGTACATCAGGCGGCGCTCCTCCTCGACGCGCTGGGGCGTGAGCTCGTCGTTCTCCGCCTTGAACGGGAGCAGGCCCTCGTTCACGCCGGCCAGCAGCACGTGCGGCCACTCCAGGCCCTTGGACGCGTGCAGCGTCGTGAGCACGACCTGGTCCTGCTCCTCCTGGCGCTCGGCCAGCGACAGGATGACGCTGATGGTCTGCGCCACTTCCAGCAGCGACTGGCGCGGGCTTTCGGTGGTGATGCCGCCGTCGGTGGTGATCTCGCCCCCGCAACGCTTGGCGACCCAGTCGACGAAGTCCAGCACGTTGCCCCAGCGGGCCTGCGCCACCTTCTCGTTGTCTTCCTGGTCGACAAGGTACTGCTCGTAGCCGATGTCCTTGAGCCACTCCATGATCAGCGCCTTGCCCTCCTCGCCGCCGACGGCGTGACGGGCGCGGTACTCCAGGTCGACCACGTAGCGGCCGAACTCGTGCAGCCCGTGCAGCGCCTTGCTCGACAGCGTCGCCTTGAGCGACTCCGCGAACAGCGACTCGAACATCGACAGCTTCCACTTGGCCGAGAACTCGCTCAGGTGGCCCAGGGTCTGGTGGCCGATGCCGCGCTTGGGCGTGGTGACGGCGCGCAGGAACGCGGGATCGTCGTCCTGGTTCACCAGCAGGCGCAGCCAGGCGCACAGGTCCTTGATCTCGGTGCGGTCGAAGAAGCTCTGGCCGCCGGACACCTTGTACGGGATCTCGGCGCGGCGCAGGGCCTGCTCGAAGATCCGCGCCTGGTGGTTGGCGCGGTAGAGGATGGCGAAGTCGGAGAACTTCGTCGTCGGGTGGTTGGCGCGGATGGACTGGATGCGGGCCACCGCGCGCTCGGCCTCGTGCTCCTCGCCGTCGGCCTCGATCAGCGTGATGGGGTCGCCCTCGCCGAACTCGCTCCACAGCGTCTTCGGGAACAGCTTGGGATTGCTGCCGATCACGTTGTTGGCGGCGCGCAGGATCGCGCTGGTGGAGCGGTAGTTCTGCTCCAGCGGAATGATCTTGAGCTGCGGGTAATCGACGGGCAGCTTCTTGAGGTTCTCGATGGTCGCGCCGCGCCAGCCGTAGATGGACTGGTCGTCATCCCCCACGGCGGTGAACATCGCGCGCTCGCCGACCAGGCATTTGAGCAGCTCGTACTGGACGGCGTTGGTGTCCTGGTACTCGTCGACCAGCACGTACTTCAGCGTCTCCTGCCACTTGCCGCGCGCTTCCTCGTTGGTCTGCAGCAGCTTGAGCGGCATGCCGATCAGGTCGTCGAAGTCCACGGCCTGGTAGGCGGTCAGCCGCTCCTGATAGCGCTGCATGACGACGGCGGCGGCGCGCTCCATGTCGTCCTTCGCGTAGGCCAGGGCCTGCTGCGGGCTCAGGTTCTGGTTCTTCCACAGCGAGATCGTCCACTGCCAGGACTTCGCGGTCGCCGCGTCGGTCGTGCCGCCGGCGTCGCGCAGCACGGACAGCACGTCGTCCGAGTCCAGGATGGAGAACTGCTCCTTGAGCCCGAGGTGGCGGCCGTCCTCGCGCAGGATGCGCACGCCCAGCGAGTGGAAGGTGGACACCACCAGCTCCGAGCCGGCCTTGGGCCCGACCAGGTGCCGGGCGCGCTCGCGCATTTCCTGCGAGGCCTTGTTCGTGAAGGTGATGGCGGCGATGTTGCGGGGCCGGTAGCCCTCGGACATCAGCTTGGCGATCTTCTGCGTGATGACGCTGGTCTTGCCCGAACCCGCGCCCGCGATCACCAGGCAAGGCCCCGCGAGGTGATGCACGGCCGCCAACTGGGCCGGGTTGAGCGTGGTCTTGGACATGGAACGTGCGGGACAGGGAACTTCAGGGCGGCCGGGGATGATAGCGGGACGTACAGTGCGAACCATGAACACAGCCGCCAACATCGTCGTCGCCCTCGTGGCCTTGATCCACGTCTACATCCTGGTCCTGGAGATGTTCCTCTGGACCACGCCCAAGGGTCGCAAGGCGTTCGGACTGACGCCCGAGTTCGCCGAGGCGAGCAAGGTGCTGGCGGCCAACCAGGGCCTCTACAACGGCTTCCTGGCGGCGGGCCTGATCTGGGGTCTGGTGCTGGGCGCGACCGGTGGCCCGGTGAAGCTCTTCTTCCTGGGCTGCGTGCTGGTGGCGGGGCTGTACGGTGCCGCGACCGCGAGCCGCAAGATCCTCGTCATCCAGGCCCTGCCCGCCGCGATCGGCCTGGCGCTGACACTGGCGGCTTGAGTTCGGACGCCCTGGAGCGCCGGACGCCGAGGCGCGCCAGGCGCCGCGTGCCGCGCGGCGTCACTCCGGCACGTTGACGCCGCGACGGGCGGCCATCTGCTGGAGCTCGCCGGACTGCCGCAGACGCTGCATGCCGGCGTCGACCAGCACCTGCCAACCCGCGCCGGCGGCCTCGGTGCTGAAACCGAAGTGGCCGCGCAGCTGCGCGAAGGGCGGCGCGCACAACGCCACCTGATCGACCAGGCCGAGCTCCTGGATCACTGGTTCCGAGTTGCGCTGGTTGGCGGCGATCAAGTCCAGTCGCCGCAGCTGCAGCATGCGCAGCGCGGTGCTCAGGTCCCGCACCGGCGTGACGTCGAGCGAGGCGCGCGCCTGCTCGAAGCGCTCCCCATAGACCCAGCCCTGCACCGAGCCGATGCGCAGCGAACGCAGCGCGTGGAAGTCGCCCCACCAGAGGCCCTCCTCGCGGCGGCGGGCGTAGAAGACCAGCGAGTCCTCGTAGAAGGCCTGACGCGAGAAGCGCATCACCCGCTCGCGCTCAGGCGTGCGATAGGGGCCGACGAGGATCTGCGCCGGGCCGTGCTCGATCATGGATTGGGCCCGCAGCCAGGGGTAGAAGGCATAGCGCGGCTGGTAGCCGGCGGGGATCAGGATCGCGTCGAGCAGGTCGACCGCCAGCCCCTGGGGCTTGCCCTCGCCGACGCCGCGCGCCGAGGGCGCGCTCTCGAAGAGCCGGGAGAAGGTCGTGCCGACGATGCTCACCGGCCCGGGTCGGGGCGGCTCCGCGGACGATGCGGCGACCGCGGGAGAAGAGGCCGGAGCCCCGCCGCCCGCCTTGGCCGCCGAGCGCCCCGAGACGCCCAGGGCCAGGGCCGCGAGCGCGGCTTGGCGGAGCAGCAGGTGACGGCGGTCGGCGTCCATGGAGGGCCCGATGATAGGCGCGCCTCGGCGCTCGTCCATGGGAGGGAAGTCACGGAGTTCCCCCCGGCCCGGGTGGTCCGGCCCTCACGCCTCCTGCAGCGGCCCCGGCACGAACACCGGGACGCGGATCGGGTCGCGGCCGATGTCCTCGCCATACGAGCCGTGCACCGCGAAAGCCGCGGTCAGCACATCCTGCACCTCGGCCATCTCGCTGGGCGGCGGCGAGGAGCCGCCGGTGAAGAACACCTTCGGATCACCCACCCCCAGGCCGCGCAACGCGTAGAGCCGGGGGCCGACCCGCGCGCAGAACTGGTCCTCGAACTGGCTGCCCAGCAGCGAGGGCAGACGCACCAGGTAGTTGCCGCTGGCCGGGTCCACGGCCCAGCGCTCGGCGACCCGCACCCAGCGCGAGCCCTTGGGATCGTTGCAGGTCTCCAGCGTGTTGCGCAGCCAGGCGGAACACTCGGGGTCGGTCAAGGCGTCGCGCCGGCAGGTCTGCCAGTCCTCGCCGCCCATCGGCTTCATCTCGAAACTCATGCGCCATCTCCTCGCCGGCCCGGCCGGTCGTCACGTCGGGACGCATCCTGGCAGGGCCGCCCGCCGGCGGGCAATCCGCTCGGAAAGGCGCGCGCATGACCCGTCCGTGCCGGTGGCAGCGCCAAAGTTGTCGATTCGTCAGTTCGACGCCGCGGCCTCCCCGGATTGAACTAGCGTGCACGAGTCGGTGCCCGCGCCGTGGCGGTCGCTCATAGCTGCACGGACGCTGATCAATGCTGTCACCGGGCCTTGGCGATCATTTCGGGGGAGCCGAGGGGGGAATCGCGGCGCGGCTCAGCGCCGCAACAGCATCCACAGCACCACCGCGGCCAGCGCCAGCACCAGCGCGATGCCGGCGACGCGCTCGGCGATCGAGGCCGCCGGCAGGGTGGTCGTCGAGGGCTCGTCGTCCTCGAGCGGTGGGGGCGGTGGCAGCGCGGCGGGCCCGGCCGCGCCGAGGGGCGCGCCACCGGAGGCCGGGGCGGTGGCCGGCGCCGGCTCGACGGCGATCCAGTCGCGCACCGCCTGCGCCAGCAGCTGCCGGTCGGTGAAGGAGCGGCCGTCCATCATGGCGCGGTCCAGCAGCTGGTCCAGGCTCTCGCGCTGCGCGGCGGTCAGCGACAGCCAGGACTGCAGCGAGGCCACCGGCGTGGCGCCGGGCTCGACCTCGTCCAGGCCCGTGTCCTCCGCGCCCTCGCGGCGCGGCAGGCGGCCGTTGACCAGCAGGCCCAGCAGGCGCCCCAGCGCGTAGGTCTCGCCATGCGCGTCGGGCCGGGCGCCGGCGCGCTGGCGCGTCGCGGCGAGCGGCTCGGCGGCGCGCACCAGCGCGGCGGGCGCCTGGCTGTCGGCCGGCGCCAGCCCCTGGCCCAGCCAGTGCAGTTGCTGGGCCGGACTCAGCCACAGCGTGCCGGGGTCGAGCTCGTGCAGCACCAGGCCCTGGTCGTGGGCCAGGTCCAGCATCTCGATCAGGTCCAGCAGCAACTGCATGCGCCGCTTCAGCGGCAACGCCATGGCCACGCGCAGCAGCGGCGCGCCGTCCATCGGCGGCACGATCAGATAGGGCAGGCCCGCCGGGCTCAGGCCGCTGTCCAGCGGCGCGCCGTAGGCGGGATGGTCGAAGCGCGCCAGCGCCTCCGAGTCCTCGGCGAAGCGCATCAGCACGGCTTGCGCGTCCGCCTCGTGCCGATAGACCAGGGCCAGGCCGGTCTGCGCCGCGGCCAGACCGTGCTCGACGCGGTACCAGGTGCCCGAGGCGCAGTCGAACAGCGCGGCGCTCACGCGCCAGACGCCGAGGCGCTCGCCCACGGCGGGCAGCGCGGCAGGCGCGCGGACGGGGCCCTCGCCCGGCCCGAAGGCCCCATGGGGGCCGGTCGGATCGTGCGGATCACGCGCGTCGGCGTGCGGGGCGAACGGCTCGGTCATGGCCGCGGATCCTAGCGCAGCGATACTTCCGGAAACGCGCCCGCGCACCGTCAGAGCCGCTCCTACCCCGCAAGCCAATGGTCCGTCCGTCCCCCCTGCTTCCGATCCTGTCGCTGGCGGTCTCGACCGTCACGGCCCTGACGGCCCTGTCCGCCGCGCTGCTCCCGTCGGCCGCCATGGCCGCGCCGTCCCCCTACAAGCAGCCCTCGCCCGCGATCCGCGAGCTGCTGGACGCGCCCGCCCTGCCCCGCCTGATCGTCTCCCCGGACCGGCAATCGCTCGCCCTGGTCGAGCAACGCCGCTACACGCCGCTGGAGGAGCTGGCCCGGCCCGGCCTGCGTCTGGCGGGCGCGCGCTTCGATCCCCGCAACGCCACGCAGCAGAACCTCACCGCCGTGCTGCGCGTGCGCATCCGGACCCTGCTGGAACCCGAGGCCACCGAGCGCGACGTCGAGCTGCCCGCCGGCGGCACCTGGCACAACTTCGTCTGGGCGCCGGACGGGCAGCGCTTCCTGCTCTCCCGCCGCACCGACACGGCCGACGAGCTCTGGGCCGGCGCGACCTCCAACGGCCAGCTCTGGCGCATCTACAACGTGCGCCTGAACAACGCGGTCGATGCCGACGACATGGCGTGGCTGAATCCCCGCGAGGTCGTGGTGCTGACCGTGCCCGACAACCGCGGCGGCCTGCCCAGCCGCGCGCAGACCGGCCCGGCCATCCAGGAGACGCACGGCAAGGCCTCGCCCGAGCGCACCTATCCCGACCTGCTGCGCAATCCGCGCGACGAGGACCTGTTCGAGTACTACGGCCGCTCGCAGCTGACGCTGGTCGACATCGCCAGCGGCCAGAGCCGCGACCTGGGCACGCCGGGTCTGTTCACCAGCGTCTCCAGCGTCGGCAACGGCCAGGCCCTGCTGACCGAGCGCCTGGTCCGCCCCTTCAGCTACAACCTGACCTTCGACGACTTCCCCACCGTCGTCGAGGTCCGCCAGCGCGACGGCAAGCTCATCCGCGAACTGGCCAAGATGCCGCTCAAGCAGGGCGTGGCCATCGACGGCGCCCTGCCCGGCCCGCGCGTCTTCTACCCCTCGCCGACCAAGGACGCGGCGATCTACTGGGTCGAGGCGCTCGATGGCGGCAACCCCGCCGTGCGCGCCTCCTTCCGTGATCGCGTGATGCGGCTGGATCCGCCCTACACCGGCGATCCCTTCGAAGTCCAGCGCATGCCCTACCGCTTCACGCGGCTGCGCTTCCTGGACGACGGCATCCACGGGCTGCTGACCGAGGAGGACCGCAGCCGCGGCTGGACCCGCACCTACCTGCTCCCGCTGCGCGGCACGCAGAGCCGGCTGCTGTTCGAGCACTCCGTGCGCGAGCGCTACCGCCATCCCGGCAACCCCTTCATGCGCACGCTGCCCAACGGCCACCTGGTCGCGCAGACCCTGGACGGCGCGCTGCTGCTCGTCGGCCAGGGCGCCAGCCCCAAGGGCGACCGCCCCTTCCTGGACAAGCTGTCGCTGGGCGGACTGACCGTGCAGCGGCTGTTCCAGTCGGCGGAAGGCGTCTATGAGCAGCCGGTGGCGCTGCTCGAGGACCGCAAGCTGATCACGCAGCGCGAGGCGGAGCACGAGCCGCCCAACCTCGTCGCGCGCGAGAACGGCAAGCCGGCGGTCGCGCTCACCCGCATCAAGGACCCGACCCCGCAGCTCAAGGGCATCAAGCGCGAGCTGGTCACCTTCAAGCGCAGCGACGGCGTCGAGATGTCCTTCTGGCAGTACCTGCCGCCGGACCAGCGCGAGGGCGAACGCCGGCCCGCGCTGGTGTGGGCCTATCCGCTGGAGTTCAACGACGCCGCCATCGCGGGACAGTTGAGCGGCTCGCCGGGCCGGTACATGAGCTTCAGCGGCATCAGCCCGCTGAACCTGCTGATGGACGGCTACGTCGTGCTGATGGACGCGACGATGCCGGTGGTCGGCGACGCGCGCAACATGAACGACAGCTTCATCGAGCAGATGACGATGAACGCCAAGGCCATCCTGGACAAGGCCGACGACCTGGGCACGGTCGACCCGAAGCGGGTGGCCATCGGCGGCCACAGCTACGGCGCGTTCATGGCGGTCAACCTGATGGCGCACACCAAGCTGTTCCGCTGCGGCATCGCGCGCAGCGGCGCCTACAACCGCACGCTGACGCCCTTCGGCTTCCAGAGCGAGCGCCGCTCCCTCTGGGACGCCAAGGACATCTACCTGAAGCTCTCGCCCTTCCTCTTCGCGCAGCAGATCAAGGAGCCGCTGCTGCTGATCCATGGGGAAGCGGACAACAACTCCGGCACCTTCCCGATGCAGAGCGAGCGCCTGTACCAGGCCCTCGCCGGCCTGGGCGGCACGGCCCGCTACGTGCTGCTGCCCTTCGAGGCGCACGGCTACGCCGCGCGCGAGTCCGCGGGCCAGGTGCAGTGGGAGATGAGCCAGTGGCTCAAGGGATGCCTGGGGGGCGCCGCGGCTTCGCCCCCTTGAGTCAGAGCTGCTTGGCCGTGAAGGTGTCGCAGTCCCGCATGTCGCCCTGGGCGAGCCCGCGCTTGAACCAGCGCTGACGCTGCTCGCTGGTGCCGTGGGTGAAGCTCTCCGGCACCACCGCGCGGCCGGCGCCGCGCTGCAGCGTGTCGTCGCCGATCTTCGACGCGGCATTGAGGGCCTCGTCGATGTCGCCGGCCTCCAGCCAGCCCTTGGACTGCTGCGAGTGCTGCGCCCAGACCCCGGCGAGGCAGTCCGCCTGAAGCTCGACGCGCACGCTCAGCGCATTGGCGGCGCGCTCCGACATGGAGCGGCGGGCCGAGTCGACCTTGTCCGAGATGCCGAGCAGATGCTGCACGTGGTGGCCGACCTCATGCGCGATCACGTAGGCCTGGGCGAAGTCGCCCGGCGCGCCGAGCCGGTCGCGCAGCGTCTGGTAGAAGCTGAGGTCGATGTAGACCTTGGAGTCCCCGGGGCAGTAGAACGGTCCCATCGCGGCGGCGCCCATGCCGCAGGCGGTGGGCTGCTGACCGGAGAAGAGGCGGAGCTTCGGCGCCACGTACTGGCGGCCGTTGGCCCGGAAGATCTCGTTCCAGACGTCCTCGGTGTCCGCCAGCACGACGCTGACGAACTTGGCGGGTTCATCCTGCGGGTGGCTGGGCGCGACCTCGCGCGGGCCGGGCGCGGTCTGGACGGTGCTCCCGTCGAGCACGCTCAGCACGGTCAGCGGATTGATGCCGAAGGCCCACGAGGCGAGCAGCGCCACCACGATGCCGCCGATGCCGATGCCGCGTCCGCCGATCGGCAGTCCGCCACCGCCACCCCCGCCGCCGTCCCCGTCGCGCGCGTCCTCGACGTTGTCACTCTCGCGCTGGCCTTCCCACTTCATCCTGGACTCCTGGACTGTCCGTCAGAGACAAGTCCGAAGCATCGCACGGCGGCAAGACCAAATGGAACTCCGCCCCCCCACCTTCGCGGTTGGTCGCGTAGAGCCGGCCGCCGTGCAGCTCGACGATGCGCCGGCTGATGGGCAGCCCCAGCCCCGTGCCGCCGGAGCCGTCCTTGGTCGCGCTGGACTGGATGAAGGGGTCGAAGATGCGCTCGAGCTCCTGCGCCGGAATGCCCGGGCCGCGGTCGGCCACGCTCAGGTGCAGGCCGCCGTCGGCGTCGCGCCGGCCGCGCAGCTCGATGGTCCCGCCCTGCGGCGCGAACTTGATCGCGTTGGCCAGCACGTTGCGCACCGCCTGCTGCAGCCGCAGCGGATCGGCCCGCCCGGGCAACGCGTCGGGCAGGTCGGCGATCAGCGCCAGCTGCCGCTTGGCCGTCAGCGGCGCCAGCTCGCGCAGCACCGCGCCCACCGGCTCGCGCAGGTCCACCGGCCGCAAGTCCAGCGCGCCCACGTTGCTCTCGAGCTTGGCGGCGTCCAGCAGGTCGTTCACCAGCGTCAGCATCCGCTGCCCGGAGCCGTGGATGTCCGCGAACATGGCGCGCAGCCGTTCCTGCTCGCCGCTGCGCGCGATGCCCAGCTCCGAGAAGCCGAGGATGGACTGCAGCGGCGTGCGCAGCTCGTGGCTGATGTTGGCGAGGAACTCCGTCTTGATGCGGGAGGCCTCCTCCGCCGCGTCGCGGGCCTGGCGGGTCAGGCGCTCGGCGGCCGAGCGCTCGGTGATGTCGACCGCGCTGCCGGCGTAGCCCAGCAGCGCGCCGTCGCGCCGCAGCGGCACGACCGCGATCTGGTAGCGGCGCGGCGCGCCCTCCCCGTTGCGGATGGTCGCCTCGACGCCGCGCACGCCGTCGTCGGCGTCGAAGAGCGCGGCCACCGCCTCGCGGTCGGCCGGCTCCGCCAGGTCCGCGAGCCGACGCCCCACGGCCTCGTCGGGGCGGCCGCGATGCAGCGTGGTCCAGCGCGCGTTCACGAAGGTCAGCGTGCCGGCGGGGTTGGTCCGGAAGATCACCTCCTGCACGCTCTTGAGCAGCACCCGCATGTCGCGCTCGCGATCGGCGAGCTGCTCGTGCGCGCCTTCCAGCGCTTCCATGGTCTCGGCACGCGCCTGCAGGCTGCGCCGCACCGTGGCCGTCGCGGCGGCGATCAGGGCGAGCGCCACCGTGCCGATCAGCAGCAGCCATCGCAGGCCGGAATTCCAGGCGGCGAGCACCTCGTCCAGCGACTGCTCCACACCGACGATCAGCGGCCGCCGGCTCGAGGCCCGGAAGGCCACCACCAGTTCGCCGGGCAGCGCGCCGGTGCCCAGATAGGTGCCGTGCTCGCGACCGCGGCGCAGCGCGTCGAAGGCGGGGTGGCCGTCCAGGCGCTGACCGGGCAGTTGATGCAGCGTCTCCATCGCGGCCAGCAGCTGGCCATCGGTCGACGCCAGCCAGGCCGCGCTGCGGCCCGCCGGCAAGGCGCGCTGCTGGACCTGCGCCAAGGCGTCCGGGTTGATCAGCGCGAGCAGCCAGCGCGGATCGCGCTCGCGATCCCCGGGCACCGGACCCGTCGCCGAGGACGCGGCGAGGGCCGGCGCGTCGGGTGGCGCGGGCAACTGCAGCAGCATGGGCAGCATGCTGACCGCCGTCGCGCCGCGGGGTTGGCGGCCGCGCGCGAGGTCGGCCAGTCCGCGCCCCGGCCGCAGCGGCAGCAGCAAGTCGCGGTCCGGCCCGGGGAGCCGGCCGAAGTCGTCGAGCGGAATCTCCAGCCCCACGTCCTCCGCGTCGGTGCTGGTCAGCACCCGGCCTCGCGCGTCGAGCAGCGCCACGCCGCGGATGAAGGGCAGTCCGACCAGCACATGGTTGAAGTGCTCGCCCAGGTGCTCTTCCTCGTCGCGATGCCCGGAGGCGTCGACGCCGCGGGCCAGGCCGTCGCCCAGCGCGTGCAGCGACAGCGAGGCGGTCTCGATGGTGCGGCTCGCGTCCGCCTCCAGCACCTGGGCCAGCAGCGCGCCGCGGGTGCGCGCCTCCTCGATCGCCTCTTGGCGCCCGACCCAGGCCGGCCCGATCAGCGCCGCCAAGGTGCCCAGCGACAGCGCGACACCGGCCCACAGCGTCGCGCGACGCAGGCGCTGGAGCGATCGAACGGCGGGACCCAGCATCGCGGTCTCAGGGCACCACGATGGCGCTCAGGCCATGGCGGGCGGCGGCGTCGCGCAGACGGCCGTCGCGCTTGATGCGGGCGACGAAGTCGTCCATCCGCGCCAGCCAGGACGCGTCGCCCCGCTTGACCGCATAGGCATAGGGCAGCACGTGGAAGGGCTTGGGCGGCGCCACCAGCGTGGCCCAGTCCGCGTTGTCGAGCAGCCGGCGGCTGTAGGGATAGTCGGTCATAAAGACATCGGCGCGACCCGATTCGAGCTCGCGCTCGCGGGTGGCCGGCGGCTGCACCACCAGCAGCTTGGCGCGCCGCAGCGCATCGCGCATCACCGGCTCCATGAAGGTGCCGGCCTGCACGGCGACCACGACGCCGGGCTGGTCGATGTCCTCCCAGCGCTTGACCACGCGGCTGGCGCGCATCGTGATCGCGTAGATGTCGCTCTGCAGATAGGGCTGGGTGAAGGCGAGCGCCTCGCGCCGCTGCGGCAGCACGCCGACGGCGAACATCGCCACGTCGCAGCGCTCGCCGTCCAGGTCGGCCACCACGCGCTGGAACGAGGACTCGACATAGCGCAACCGCACGCCCAGCTCCTTGGCCAGCTCGTTGGACAGATCGATGTCGATGCCGCTGAGGGTCTCGTCGCGCGGATGGCGATAGGTGACGCCGTAGTACTCCGGCCAGATGCACACCCGCAGCACGCCGGTGGACAGGATGCGCTGCAGGGTCGGTCCGACATCCGCCCGGGTGGACGCCCCCGCGGGGCCGGAGCCGGCGCGCGGCTCGGCCGGCGGTCCCGGCTCGGCGGCCGCCAGACCGGCCACGACCAGCGCCAGCGCGCCGGCCGCGGCGCGCAGTGTCGCGCGCGGGCCGGGCCGGTCGCCGGCGCGGCGGTCGCTGGCCACGGGAATTCGCAGGGTCATCGCATCTCCTCGGGCCTGGATTCCACCAGAGTTCCGCATCGCGGACCGCGCGGGAACTCCGTATGCCCGTCCTTTGTCACGCCGAATATCAGTTTTAGCGCTTATAAATGGGGAGACCACCCACCTATACAACTAGGAAATTCGGCAAAATCGACCCATGACTGCCATTGCCCGCACCCCTGACGATATGCAAGAGGACTTCAGCACCCGCGAAGTCGCGCAGCGCCTCGGCATGGCGGTCCGGTCGGTGCAGCTGATGGTGGATCGTGGCGAACTGCAAGCCTGGCGCACGCCGGGCGGCCATCGCCGCATCCTGCGCAGCTCCTTGGACGCTTGGCTCACCGGCCGCGGTCTGGCCCCGACCAAGCCCGCCGATCTCGCCCCGCTGGAGGGGGCGCCGCGCCGCCTGAAGGCGCTGCTGATCGAGGACTCCGTTCATTACCAGAACCTGGTCTCGCTGCTGGCGCAGCAGGAGTACCCCGACCTGGACCTGCACACCGCCAATGACGGCATCGGCGGCCTGGTCATGTACGGCCAGCTGCAGCCCGAGATCCTGCTGGTGGACATCCTGCTGCCCGGCATCGACGGCGCGGCGCTGGTCACCAGCCTGCGCTCCCAGCCGCAGTTCGCGAGCAGCGAGCTGATCTTCGTCACCGCGCTCGACGAGCAGCAGCGCGCGCCCTACGCCTTCGCGCTGGCCGGCCTGCCGCTGGTGCACAAGCCGCGCCTGGTCACCGACCTGCCGCCGCTGCTGGGCGCCGCGATCCAGCGCATCCGCGCCCGCCAGCCCCAGACCGCCGCCTGACATGGCCATCCGCGTGCGCGTTCTCCTGGTGGAGGACGACCCGACGCTCCAACGCTTCGTCGCGATGGCACTGGAGGACGACGACGTGCGCCTGCAGGCCTGCATCTCCGTCGACGAGGCGCTGCTGGCGCTGGCCACCCAGCGCTTCGACCTGGTCATCAGCGACCTGATGCTCCCCGGCCGCCACGGGCTGGACTTGCTGCAAACGCTGCACAAACGCCCCGAGCTGCGCGCGGGCGCCCGGCTCGCCGTCTTCAGCGCCGGCATCAACCCCGCCGTGCGCGAGCAGCTGGAGGCGCTGGGCGTCACCCGCTTCCTGTCCAAGCCTTGCTCGCTGGCCGACCTGGAGTCCTGCCTCGACGGTCTGCGCGACGCGCCCGCCAACGTGGCCACGCCGTCCATCCATCAGGCCGCGATCGAGCAGTACTTCGGCGGCAATACCGCCCTCTATCAGGCCTTCCTGGCGCGCGCGCGCCTGCAGTTCCCCAATGACATCGCCAACGGCCGCAAGGCCTGGGAACGCGGCGAGCACCACAAGCTGCGCCACCTCGCCCACAGCCTCAAGAGCGTGCTGCTGACGCTGGGCCACGCCGACGCGGCCGCGATCGCGCGGCAGCTCGAGCTCGACGCGCAACAGGCGGCCGAGGGCTCTGAGGCGGCCGACGACGCGGTGCGCAGCGCCTGGCCGGTGCTCGAGAGCGCGCTGGCCAAGCTGCTCTGAGCGGCTGAGCACGCGGCGCGGCCGTCCGCCGCGCCTGAGCACCCGATTCGCCGCGAGCGCGTCAGATCGCCAGCGGATCCACGTCCACGGCCCAGCGGGTCAGGCCCTTCTGACGCCGCTTGAGCGCGCGCAGGTCCGGCATCCATGCGCGCAGGAAGCGCTGAAGCTGCGCACGGCTGCCGGCCTCGATCAGCATCTGGAAGCGCTCGACGTTGGCGACCCGCGCCACGGACATGGGCACCGGCGGATAGAGCATCAGGCCGAGCGACAGCGGCAGCGCGCGCGCCGCCTCCTGCGCGGCGACCAGGAAATCGCGCGCGGCCTCGACCGTGCGCCCCTCCGCCCGCACCAGCGCCAGGTGCGCGAACGGCGGCAGGTGGGCCGAGGTCCGCTCATGCAGCTGACCGCCGGCGAAGGCCTCGTAATCGTGCTTCTGCAGCGCCTGATACAGCGCGTGCTCGGGGTACCAGGTCTGGATCCACATCTCGCTGGCCGCGGCCTGCGCGGCGTCGCGGCCGGCGCGACCGCCGACCTGCATCAGCAGCGAGAACAGCCGCTCCGGCGCGCGGAAGTCGCTGCTGAACAGCGCGTCGTCCGGGTTCACCGCCGCCACCAGCGTGATGCGCCGGAAGTCGTGCCCCTTGGCGATCATCTGCGTGCCGACCAGGATGTCGACGTCGCCCTCATGCACCGCGGCGAGCTGTTCTTCCAGGCTGCCCTTGAGCTTGGTCGTGTCCGCGTCGATGCGGGCCACGCGCGCGCCCGGCAGCGCGGCGGCGAGCTGCTCCTCCAGCCGCTCGGTGCCGCGGCCCAGCGGCGCGATGTCGGGATTGCCGCAGGACGGGCAGGCGCGCGGCACCCGCGCCGACACGCCGCAGTGGTGGCAGCGCAGGGTACGGTCCTCCTTGTGGAAGACCTGGTGCGCGCTGCAATGCGGGCAGTCGCTCTTCCAGTTGCACTGGTCGCAATGCAGCACCGGCGCGTAGCCCCGGCGGTTGAGGAACACCAGGCTCTGCTCGCCGCGTTCCAGCCGCTTGCGCAGTGCGTCCAGCAGCGGGACGGACAGCGCCGTGGTCACGCCCTTCTTGCGCTCGAGCCGGTTCATGTCGAAGAGCCGCACCTGCGGCAGCGCGCCGCCGCCGATGCGCTCGGTCAGGTCCACGCGCTGATAGCGGCCGCCCAGCGCGTGCTGCCAGCTTTCCAGCGAGGGCGTCGCCGAGCCCAGCACCACCGGGATCTTCTCCAGATGGCCGCGGTACACGGCCAGGTCGCGGGCCGAGTAGCGCGCGCCGTCCTGCTGCTTGTAGGAGGGGTCGTGCTCCTCGTCGACGACGATCAGCCCCAGCCGCGGCATCGACGCGAACACCGCCAGCCGCGTGCCCAGCACCAGTTGCGCGCGCCCCAGGTGCGCGGACAGCCAGTTGTGGAGCCGCCGCACCGGCGTCAGCCCGCTGTGCAGCGACACGATCGAATGGCCGGCGAAGCGCTCGGCGAAGCGCGCCTCCAGCTGCGGCGTGAGGTTGATCTCGGGGACCAGCACCAGCACCTGCTGGCCGCGCTCGAGGGCGGCCTCGGCGGCGCGCAGGTAGATCTCGGTCTTGCCGCTGCCGGTCAGGCCCCACAGCAGCGAGGGGATGGGCGCCGGCTGGGCCGCCTGCCGCGACAGCGCGTCGAGCGCCTGCTGCTGCTGCGCGGTCAGCTCGGGCCGCGCCGGCTCGACGACGGGCGCCTCGGCCGCAGCCTTCGCGGCGGCCGCGTCGGCCTTGTCGATCTTCTTGAGCCGGACCTGCAACTGCGCCGCGTCCAGCTCTCGCAGCGTCTTGGGCAGCACGGACAAGGCCAGCTCGCCCACGCTGCGCTGGTAGTAGCCGGCGGCGAAGTCCAGCAGCCGGCGCCAGGCCGACGACAACGGCGGCAAGGCGTCCAGCGCCTCGCCCACCGGCCGCAGGTCGGCTTCCGGGAGCTGATCCTCGTCGCCCTGCCCCGCCGGCAGCGGATCCCAGACCAGCCCCATCACGTCGCGCGTCCCCAGCGTGACCTGCACCAGGGTGCCGGGGGTCAAGTCTTGCGGGCCCAGGTAATCGAGCGGTCCGGTCAGGCCGCTGTGCTGCGGCGCCTCGACCGCGACGCGCACGCGGCATGAGGAAGCCGCGCCAAGTGCCTGATTTCCAAGGGTGTTCACGACAGGGGTCGCCAGTCTGTGGATAACTTTGTGGGAAACGCCCGGGGTTTTCCGCCTCCGGGCCGATTGGCGCCACGGAGGCCCGGTGGCGTCAAATTCCGGGGAAACCTGTAGTCCCCTTTGAAATCAATCACTTACGCGCCCATCGGGGAAAGCCCTAGCGGTGGCCGACCGCTTGTGCTGCATTTCGGTGACAAGCGCGGTTTTGGGGATAACTGAAAAGCGCCGAACGAAATTCACACCTCGTCGAGGGCCGGTTCGGCGCCTTGCTCGCGGCCCGCTCAGCCGGCTTTCGGAACCCCGGCCTCGCGCAGCCGGCGCGAGTGCCGATGCACTTCATCGACCAGTTCGGCGACGCTCTCCGGCGGCGTGAACTGGCTGATGCCGTGGCCCAGGTTGAACACATGCCCCCCCCACCGCCCGTCCGCCCGGCGCGGCGAGCCGAAGCTGTCCAGCACCGCGCGGGCCTGCTCGCGCACGGCGGCCGGCGGCGCGAACAGCACGTTGGGATCGAGGTTGCCTTGCAGCGCGACGCGGTCGTTCAACTGCGCGCGGGCGCGGCCCAGGTTGACGGTCCAGTCCAGGCCGACGACATCGGCGCCGGCGTCGGCGATCTCGTCCAGCCACAGGCCGCCGCCCTTGGTGAACAGCAGGCGCGGGATGCGCTGGCCGTCATGCTCGGACTTGACCTGCGCCAGCACGCGGCGCGAATAGGCCAGGCTGAACTGCTGGAACTGGCCGTCGGCCAGCACGCCGCCCCAGGAGTCGAAGATCATGACCGCCTGGGCACCGGCCTCGATCTGGGCATTGAGGTAGGCGGCGACGGCGTCGGCGTTGATCTCGAGGATGCGGTGCATTAGGTCGGGACGCGCGTACATCAGGCTCTTGACCTGGCGGTAGTCGTCGGAGCCGCCGCCCTCGACCATGTAGCAGGCCAGCGTCCACGGGCTGCCCGAGAAACCGATCAGCGGCACGCGTCCGTCGAGCGCGCGGCGGATCGAGCCCACCGCGTCGAAGACGTAGCGCAGCTTGTCCATGTCGGGCACGGCCAGCGCCTTCACGGCGGCCTCGTCGCGCACGACCTTCTCGAACTTCGGGCCCTCGCCCTGCGCGAAGGACAGGCCCAGGCCCATCGCGTCGGGCACGGTCAGGATGTCGCTGAACAGGATGGCCGCGTCCAGCGGATAGCGCTCCAGCGGCTGCAGCGTGACCTCGGTCGCGTAGTCCTTGTTCGTGGCCAGGCCCATGAAGCTGCCGGCCTTCGCGCGGGTGTCGCGGTACTCCGGCAGATAGCGGCCGGCCTGGCGCATCAGCCAGACAGGGGTGTACTCGGTGGGCTGGCGCAGACAGGCGCGCAGGAAGACGTCGTTTTTCAGAGGGGCGCTCATGGGCGGCGATTATCCTCGGGGCCGTCGGGAACCCGCCGGCGGCAGATCGATGCCGTCAAGCGCCGCTTCCCTTGAAAATGTCCCGGCCGCCAACCATATGCCGGCACACATGGAGGACCTGTCGATGACCACGACCCTGAAGACAACCAAGCCCGTCGCATCCCGTTTGCTGTCTTCGACCCGCGCGCTGGCCGCGTCGGCGCTGATCGTCGGCGCCCCGCTGGCGCTGAGCGGCTGCGGCTACAACGAGTTCCAGACCCTGGACGAGCAGGTCAACGCCAGCTGGTCCGAGGTGCTGAGCCAGTACCAGCGCCGCGCCGACCTGATCCCCAACATCGTCAACACGGTCAAGGGCGAGGCCGGCTTCGAGCAGGAGACGCTGACCAAGGTCGTCGAGGCCCGCGCCAAGGCCACCAGCATCCAGGTCACGCCCGAGCTGGCGCGCGACCCGGCGGCGCTGCAGAAGTTCCAGGCCGCGCAGGGCGAGCTCTCCGGCGCGCTGAGCCGGCTGCTGGTCGTCAGCGAGCAGTACCCCAACCTGAAGGCCAACCAGGGCTTCCAGGACCTGCGCGTGCAGCTCGAGGGCACGGAGAACCGCATCACCGTGGCCCGCAACCGCTACATCAAGTCGGTGCAGGACTACAACGTGCTGACCCGCCGCTTCCCGACCAACCTGACGGCCAAGATGTTCGGCTACGACGTCAAGCCCAACTTCACCGTGCAGAACGAGGCCACGATCTCCGCCCCGCCGACGGTGAACTTCGACAAGCCCGCCCCTGCCACGCCCACGCCGGCCGCCTCCCCGGCCTCGCGCTGAGGACCCGCGCATGACCTGGCACCGGCCGGCGAGCGCGATGCCGCGGATCTGGGCGCTGATGCTGCTCGGGCTGCTGATGCTCGGCGGCCTGGTGCCCCGGGCGCGCGCGCAGGACGTGCAGGCGGTGCCACCGCTCAGCGGTCGCGTCGTCGATCAGACCGGCACGCTCAACGCGGCGCAGAAGCAGGGGCTGGAATCCAAGCTCGCCGCCTTCGAGCGCGAGGCCGGTCCGCAGATCGTGATCCTGATGGTCCCGACCACGGCGCCCGAGGACATCGCGTCCTATGCGCAGCGCGTCGGCGACACCTGGAAGATCGGCCGACGCGAGGTTGGCGACGGCCTGCTGATCGTGGTCGCGAAGAACGACCGGCGCGTCAACATCCAGACCGCCAAGGCGCTGGAGGGCGCCGTGCCCGACCTGGCCGCGCGCCAGATCATCCAGCGCGACATCGGACCCGCGTTCAAGGCCGGTGACTTCGCCGGCGGCCTGAACCGCGCGGTGGACTCGCTGCAGGCGCGCATCCGCGGCGAGCACCTGCCCGCCCCGACGCCGACGGCCCGACCGTCGCGCGGCCATGGCATCGACATCGGCGAGATCGCCATGCTCGCCTTCATCGGCGTGCCGCTGGCGGGCGCGCTGCTCACGGCGATGCTGGGCCGCAAGTTCGGCAGCGTCGTGACCGGCATGGGCGCCGGCGCCGTCGGCTGGACGCTGAGCGGCAGCCTGCTGCTGGGCATCGGCGCGGCGATCGGTTCGCTGATCCTGGTCGGCCTGCTGGGCATCGGCGCGGCACGGCGGAGCAATCCGAACTCACCGTACTCGAACTACCGCCGCAGCGCCCACGGCACCGGCACTGGCACCGGCGGCTATGTGCCGCCCATCATCTGGGGCGGTGGTGGCGGCGGCGGCGGTTGGAGCGGGGGCGGAGGCGGCAGCGACGGCGGAGGCTTCTCCTCGGGCGGCGGTGGCGACTTCGGTGGCGGTGGCGCCTCGGGAGACTGGTGATGACGAGTCCCACGCAGCCCCGCGCGTCGGGCATGAAGCCGGGCCTGATGGCGCGGCTCCGCCGCTTCTTCCGCCATCGGTTCTGGGACGAGGCCGACGTGCGGCGCGTCCTGCCGGCCCCCGCCCTGGCGCGGCTGTCGGCCCGCGTCACCGAGAGCGAACTCACGCACGGCGGCGAGATCCGGCTGTGCGTCGAGGCCTCGCTGCCGATGAGCTATCTGTGGCGCCATGCGCATGCGCGGGAGCGCGCGTTGGCGCTGTTCGGCAAGCTGCGCGTCTGGGACACCGAGCGCAACAACGGCGTGCTGATCTACCTGCTGCTGGCCGAGCACGCGATCGAGATCGTCGCCGACCGCGGCCTGAACCGCCGCGTGGACCCGGCGCAGTGGCATGCGGTGGTCGACGGTCTGGGACGCTCGCTCAAGGCGGGCCAGTTCGAGCAGGGCTTGATCGACGCGGTGCGCGCGGTCGAGGTCCTGATGGCGGAACACTTCCCGCGCGATCCCTCGGCCCCGCCCCGCAACGAGCTGCCCGACGCGGTCGTCGTCATCTGAGCGGCCGCCGGCCGCGCGCGGGCCGGCGATCCCCGTCACGAGGCCGGATCGATCGGCTTGAGCTTCCCGCCGAAGCGCTCCTTCTTCGGGCCGCGCGTGAGCGGCGGAAACTCGATCTCCTGGGGCGGCACGGTCACGTCGGGCAGGTGGTCGAGCAGATGCCGGATCAGCGTGAGCCGACCGCGGCGCTGGTCGTTGAAGTCGACCAGCGTCCAGGGCGCGTGCTTGTTGTGCGTGGCCTCGAGCATGCGGTCACGGGCGCGACCGTAGTCCTCGTAATGCTCGCGGGACTCCAGATCGATCGGCGAGAGCTTCCAGCGCTTGAGCGGATCGATGGCGCGCTCCGCGAAGCGCTCCTCCTGATGCACCTGGTCGACGGTGAGCCAGTACTTGAAGAGCAGGATGCCGTCGTCGACGAGCAGGCGCTCGAAGGTCGGCACCTGCTTGAGGAAGACGTCGACCTGATCGGGCGTGCAGAAGCCCATGACCGCCTCGACGCCGGCGCGGTTGTACCAGCTGCGGTCGAAGAGCACGATCTCGCCGGCCGCCGGCAGGTGCTCGACGTAACGCTGGAAGTACCACTGGCCGAGCTCGCGCTCGCTGGGCTTGCCCAAGGCGACGGTGTGGCACTGGCGCGGGTTGAGCGTTTCCGAGATCGCGTTGATCACGCCCCCCTTGCCCGCCGTGTCGCGGCCTTCCATCAGGATCAGCAGCCGCTTGCCGGTGTGCTGCAGCCAGCGCGCCAGGTTGTTGAGCTCGACCTGCAACGGGAGCAGGCGCTCGTAGTAGTCGGCCTTGGAGAGCTTGCCGCGGCCATTCCCATGACCGTTGCCGTTGCTCTTGGCGTTGCCGCCAGAGGCCTTGCCGTGGTCGTCGGCCTTGGCGGACCGGGCCGCCTTCGCGGCCTTGCCCTGCTTCGCGGCCTTGTCGGACTTCTTGTCGCCCATGCTGGCTCCGTCGGTGGTGGACGGGCCAGCTTACCTCGGGTCAGAGCAGCACGATGGTCTGCAGGCCGGCCCAGGTCTCGCCGGGCTGGAGCTCGATCGGACGCAGCGCCTGCGCGGCCTCGACGCAGAGCATCTCCTTCCAGCCGCCTGCCGGCATGTCGACCAGGGCGTCGCCCTTCTCCTCGCCCGGATTCCAGATCACGGCGTCGGAGAAGCCCTGCTGCCAGATGGCCAGGCGGCGGTCGCCGTCGCGCAGGGTCAGGTCGTGCTTCACGTCCTGGTAGATGCGGTCGGTCTCGCCGTCCAGGCGCAACAGGTCCTCGTGCTGGGTGCCGGCGCGCTCGATCGTCGAGTCCCAGTAGGCCAGGCCCGAGAGCCCCTGCAGCGAGGCCGACATGTAGCTGGTCAGCCGCAGGTAGGTGTGCAGCGCGGCCGTGAAGGACAGCGGCGCCTCGCCGCGGTTCTCGCAGGCCAGCTCCATCTCCAGCGCGCGGCCGGCGATGCGGATGCTGATCTCGGCCTCGAAGGCATGCGGCCACACCATGCGGGTGGCGGCGTCGTCGGTCAGGCGCAGCACCGCCAGCGAGTCGTCCTTGCCGGACTCGGCGCTGACCAACTGCCAGGGCTTGCCGCGCGCGAAGCCGTGGCGCTGCAGCGGACCGCGGGTCGCGAACTGCGGAAAGATCACCGGCACGCCGCCGCGCACCGCCTGACCGGTGGTGAAGGCGCTCTTGGGGGACAGGTAGAGCTGCTCATCGGCGCCGGCGGGCCGCCACGACACCAGGTGCGCGCCGTGCAGCAGCAGCGTCGCGCGAGCGCCGTCGGGGGCGTGCAGTTCGATGGCCTCGAGGCCCTGGTGGCGGGTGATGGAGATCGGAGTGGTCATGCTGAAAAAAGAAAACCCACCGGCGTGAACCGGTGGGTGACGACCGGCCGGCGCGTTCGGGCGCCGGCGGGGTCCGGGTTCGTTGTCGAAGCCCTTAGTTTTTCACAGGCTGGCGTGCCCGGGGACCCGGCAGCAGACCATTGGGGGCGTAGACCAGACGATTGCCGGCCATTCCGGCGATGTCATAGCTGCGGTCCGTCAGGTTGCTGACGATCTGGTTGATCAGCGCGCCGATCAGGCCCTGGTTGTTGTTCTGCTGTTCCGCGCTGGACGCGGTGGCCTTGCCCTCCCACAGCAGCGTGCCGCTGCGCAGGTCCACCAGCTTGGCGTGCATCTCGACGATGGTCTCGCTGGTCAGCACCTTGTAGACCGAGCCGTACTGCTTCACGTCGACATACAGCGCGGCGTCCGCGCCGAAGATCTGGCGCAGCTTGCCGGCCTCGATGTTGTGCGCGTCGGCCGGCGTCGTGACGCCGTTGCTGCGCAGGGTCTCGTCGACCAGGGTCACCGGCAGCACGTAGTAGCCGGCCTCGCCCAGCGGCATCGACAGGTTGGACAGCACGCCGTAGGTGGCGTTGACGTCCGGCGTCTCGTTCAGCGGGGGCAGCACCAGCAGCGTCGCCGGCTTGGCTTCCTTGAAGGCGGTGTAGTCGTAGGGCTTGGTGGGCGTGGCGCAGGCCGTCAGCGCGGCCAGCACGGCCACGGCCGCCAGGCGCTGGATCAGGGTCTTCAGATTCGTCATGTGGTTCTCCTCGGCGCTCAGACGCCGCTGGCCGCGACGGCCGGCGCGGGGGCGGCGGCCGCGGCGGTGGCCGCGGTCTTCTCGGCGGGCTTCTTCAGCAGGAAGTCCACATAGCCGGCGGATTCCGGGAACAGCGCCCGTTCCGCCTCCAGATGCGCGCGGGCGGCGTCGTCGTTGCCGACCTTCGCGTACAGCAGCGCCAGGTGGCCGTGCAGGCCGGGCGGGGTGGCTTCGTTGGCGGCCTTGTTCTTGATCAGCTGCGCCTCGAGCTGCGTGATCTGGTCGCCGGGCGCGGTGCCGTTGGTCTTGAAGTACTGGTACACGCTGGTCTGGTAGCCGCTCCATTGGTAGAGCGGCTTCTGCGGCGTGCCGCAGGCGGTCAGCAGGGCGGCCACGGCTGCGCAGGCGCTCACGCGGAGCGCGCGATTCATCGTCGTCATGAGGGGTCTCCGGTTCAGCGAGCGGCTTGCGGCTTCCAGGCGCCGCTGTCGACACCGGCCACCAGCGTGGTCACGGCTTCCTTGATCGCCAGATCCAGCACCTTGCCGTTCAGCGTCGCGTCGTAGCTGGCGGTACCGCCGAAGCCGACCACCTCGCGGGTGGACAGCTCGTATTCACCGGCGCCCTGGGCCGAGTACACGACTTCCGAGGTCTGGCTGTTCACCACGTTCAGGGTCACCTTGGCGTAGGCGATCTGCTTCTTGCCGCGGCCCAGCACGCCGAACAGCTGCTGGTCGCCGACTTCCTTGCGGCCGAACTCGGTCACCGAGCCGGTGACGAGGTAGTCCGCGCCCTTGATGGTCAGGGCGCTGTTCTTGAACTTGGCTTCCTGTTGAGCCTCGTCCAGGTTGTCGCGGTCCAGCACGCTGAAGCGGTTGGTCTGCTGCAGATGCGCGATCAGGATGGACTTGGACTGGCCACCCAGGCGGTCCACGGCGTCGGCGAACATGCCGCGCATGAAGCTGGAGCGGTTCTCGAACTTGCCGACGGCGATCGGGGCGCGCGGGCCTTGGTAGGCGCTCGGGGCCGGCGGTGCGGCGCGCGGGACTTCGATGGTGCGGGACTGCTCGGTGGCGCAACCGAACAGGGCGGTCAGGGCGAGTGCGAGCGTGGCGCGACGCGCCAGGACGTGGATGGACATGAAACTCCCTCGAAAAATTGCCGGTCCGGTGGAACACGCCAGGCGCGCCGGATCCGGCTCTTGAGTGCCGGCATCGTGGCCGGCTTGTTCCCCGATTGAAACCGGGTGTTGCAGTGTGCGGTACTTCACCGAGCGGTCCGGCGAAGTTCACAAAGAACAACGGCAGGACTGCGCAAAATTCGCGGTCCTGCCGTTGGGGTGTCGCATGCTCGCCTCGCCCCGAAGGGTGAGCCGGCGGCGATGGGGCTCAGCGCTTGGCGCGGAACTTCCGCAGCGCGGCGATCTGCGCGGCCATGGCCGCGAACTCGCTTTGCGCCTTGGCGAAGTCGATGTCGCTCTTGGCGTTCTTCATCGCGTCCTCGGCCGCCTTCTTGGCGGCTTCGGCGCGGGCCTCGTCCAGGTCCTTGCCGCGGATGGCGGTGTCGGCCAGGACGGTCACGACGTCGGGCTGCACTTCCAGCAGGCCGCCGGCGACGAAGACGAATTCCTCTTCGCCGTCCGGGCGCTTGATGCGCACGGCGCCCGGCTTGATGCGGGTGATCAGCGGGGTGTGCTTGGGCATGATGCCCAGCTCACCGCCTTCGCCCGGCAGCGCCACGAAGCTCGCCTCGCCCGAGAAGATCTGCTCTTCCGCCGAGACCACGTTCACGTGGATGGTTGCCATTGCGTTTCCTTATTCGTTAGCTTTCGCCCGCCGCACGCCGCCACCAGGGTGGTGGAGACGGCGGGAAGAAGGTCCAGTAAGCGAGCAGACGGTGAGCTGGCTAGGCGCCGCGCGGAGCCGGACCTGATGTCCGGCGAGCACGGCAACGACGCCAGCGCGCCGTATGCGAAGTCTTACTGGATCTTCTTGGCCTTCTCGAAAGCCTCGTCAATCGTGCCGACCATGTAGAAGGCCTGCTCCGGCAGGTGATCACACTCGCCGTTGACGATCATCTTGAAGCCGCGGATGGTTTCCTTCAGCGGGACGTACTTGCCGGGCGCGCCGGTGAAGACTTCCGCGACGTGGAACGGCTGCGACAGGAAACGCTGGATCTTGCGAGCGCGGGCCACGGCCTGCTTGTCTTCCGGCGACAGCTCGTCCATGCCCAGGATCGCGATGATGTCGCGCAGTTCCTTGTAGCGCTGCAGCACCGACTGCACCGCGCGGGTCGTCGTGTAGTGCTCTTCGCCGATGACGTTCGGGTCGATCTGACGCGAGGTCGAGTCCAGCGGGTCCACGGCCGGGTAGATACCCAGCGACGCGATGTCACGCGACAGCACGACGGTGGCGTCCAAGTGGGCGAAGGTCGTGGCGGGAGACGGGTCGGTCAGGTCGTCCGCAGGGACGTACACGGCCTGGATCGAGGTGATCGAGCCGACCTTGGTCGACGTGATCCGCTCTTGCAGACGGCCCATTTCCTCGGCCAGCGTCGGCTGGTAGCCCACCGCGGACGGCATGCGACCCAGCAGCGCGGACACTTCCGTGCCGGCCAGCGTGTAGCGATAGATGTTGTCCACGAAGAACAGCACGTCACGGCCTTCGTCACGGAAGGACTCGGCCATCGTCAGGCCGGTCAGCGCGACGCGCAGACGGTTGCCCGGGGGCTCGTTCATCTGACCGTAGACCATGGCGACCTTCGACTTGCTCAGGTCCTCCTGGTTCACGACGCCGGCGTCCGACATCTCGTGATAGAAGTCGTTGCCCTCGCGGGTACGCTCGCCGACACCAGCGAACACCGACAGACCCGAGTGAGCCTTGGCGATGTTGTTGATCAGCTCCATCATGTTGACGGTCTTGCCCACGCCGGCGCCGCCGAACAGACCCACCTTGCCGCCCTTGGCGAACGGGCAGATCAGGTCGATCACCTTGATGCCGGTTTCCAGCAGTTCCTGCGACGGGCTCAGCTCGTCGTAGGCCGGGGCCTTGCGGTGGATCGGGGCGGTCTGAGCGCTCGAGACGTCACCGCGCTCGTCGATCGGGTTGCCCAGCACGTCCATGATGCGGCCCAGGGTCGCCTGACCCACGGGGACCTTGATCATGTCGCCGGTGTTGTAGACCTCGGTGCCGCGGCGCAGGCCGTCGGACGAGCCCAGCGCGATGGTACGGACCACGCCGTCGCCCAGCTGCTGCTGCACTTCCAGCGTCAGGGCCGAGCCTTCCATCTTCAGGGCGTCGAACACCTTCGGCATCTGGTCGCGCGGGAACTCCACGTCCACCACGGCGCCGATGCACTGAACGATCTTGCCCACCGATTGAGTGTTAGCCATTTTTTCGTTCCTTCAATTCCAAATCTATGCGTTGCCTGCGATCGCTCGCGGGATCAACCGCTGATGGCGGCGGCGCCGCTGACGATTTCCGACAGTTCCTTCGTGATCGCGGCCTGGCGGGTCTTGTTGTAGACCAGCTTCAGCTCACCGATCAGCGTTCCGGCGTTGTCGGTCGCGGCCTTCATCGCCACCATGCGCGCCGATTGCTCGGACGCCATGTTCTCCGCGACGGCCTGGTAGACCAGGGCCTCGGTGTAGCGAACCAGCAGCTCGTTGATCACGGTCGGGGCGTCGGGCTCGTACAGATAGTCCCACGCGTGGCCCTCGGCGTCCGTCTCCAGCGACTCGGCCGTCAGCGGCAGCAGTTGCTGCACCACCGGCTCCTGCTTCATCGTGTTGACGAAGCGGGTGTAGCAGAGATAGACCGCCGACAGCTTGCCTTCGGCGTACGCGTCGAGCAGCGTCTTGACCGGGCCGACCAGCTTCTCCAGCTGGGGGCTGTCGCCGAGCTGCGTCGCATGCGCGACGACCTTGGCGCCGATCCGGTTCATGAAGCCCAGACCCTTGTTGCCGATCGCCACCACTTCCGACTTCTGTCCCGCGGCCTCGAGCTCCTTGAGCTTGTTGGTCGCGGCGCGAAGCAGGTTGGTGTTCAGACCGCCGCACAGACCCTTGTCCGTCGTGACCACCACGAAGCCGGCCACCTTGGCGTCCGGATTCGTCACCATGAAGGGATGGCGGTACTCGGGATTGGCCTTCGAGAGATTGGCGGCGATGTTGCCGACCTTCTCCGCGTACGGACGGGCCGCGCGCATCCGATCCTGCGCCTTGCGCATTTTCGAAGCGGCGACCATTTCCATGGCCTTGGTGATCTTCTTGGTGTTCTCGACCGACTTGATCTTGCCGCGAATTTCCTTGCCTGCTGCCATGATTTCTCCTGTGAGGGCCGGGTCTTGCCAGTACGTCAGCGAGACCCGGTCATGGTTGCTTTAGGCGAAGGACTTCTTGAACGACGTGATCGCGGCGTTCAGTTCAGCTTCGGCGTCCTTGTCCATGGCCTTGTCGCTTTCCAGCTTGGACAGCAGGGCCGCGTGCGAGGTCTTCAGGAACTGGTGCAGGCCGTGCTCGAAGGCCAGGACCTTCTTGACCTCGATGTCGTCCATGAAGCCCTTGTTGGCCGCGTACAGCGACGCGCCCATCAGGCTGATCGACAGCGGGCTGTACTGCGCCTGCTTCAGCAGCTCGGTCACGCGGGCACCGCGGTCCAGCTGCTTGCGGGTCGCGGCGTCCAGGTCCGAGGCGAACTGCGCGAACGCGGCCAGCTCACGGTACTGGGCCAGGTCGGTACGGATACCGCCGGACAGCGACTTGATCAGCTTGGTCTGAGCGGCGCCACCGACGCGCGACACCGAGATACCGGCGTTGATCGCGGGGCGGATGCCGGCGTTGAACAGGTTGGTTTCCAGGAAGATCTGGCCGTCGGTGATCGAGATCACGTTCGTCGGAACGAAGGCGGACACGTCGCCGGCTTGCGTTTCGATGATCGGGAGCGCGGTCAGCGAGCCGGTCTTGCCCTTGACTTCACCCTTGGTGAAGGCTTCCACGTACTCGGCGTTCACGCGCGCGGCGCGT
The DNA here is from genome assembly GCF_001598255.1 of Mitsuaria chitosanitabida ATCC BAA-476 = NBRC 102408. Taxonomy (GTDB): domain Bacteria; phylum Pseudomonadota; class Gammaproteobacteria; order Burkholderiales; family Burkholderiaceae_C; genus Roseateles; species Roseateles chitosanitabidus. The sequence continues at coordinate 85,000 of NZ_BCYP01000024.1, read as the reverse complement.
TCCAGCAGACGGCTGTGGAGATAGAACACGTCGCCGGGGAACGCTTCGCGGCCCGGGGGACGGCGCAGCAGCAGCGAGACCTGGCGGTAGGCGACGGCCTGCTTGGACAGGTCGTCGTACACGATCAGCGCGTCTTGGCCGCGGTCGCGGAAGTACTCGCCCATCGTGCAGCCCGAGTAGGCCGACACGTATTGCATCGCGGCGGATTCAGAAGCGGAGGCGGCGACGACGATGGTGTACTCCATCGCACCGGCGGCTTCCAGGGCGCGCACGACGTTCTTGATCGACGAAGCCTTCTGGCCGATCGCGACGTACACGCAGGTCATGTTCTGACCCTTCTGGTTGATGATCGCGTCGATCGCCACGGCGGTCTTGCCGGTCTGGCGGTCGCCGATGATCAGCTCGCGCTGGCCACGGCCGACGGGCACCATCGAGTCGATCGACTTCAGACCGGTCTGGACCGGCTGGTCCACGGACTGACGCGCGATCACGCCCGGAGCGACCTTCTCGATGACGTCGGTCATCTTGGCGTTGATCGGGCCCTTGCCGTCGATCGGCTGACCCAGCGCGTTGACGACGCGGCCGACCAGCTCGGGGCCGACCGGCACTTCCAGGATGCGGCCCGTGCACTTGACGGTGGCGCCTTCGACGATGTGCTCGTAGCCACCCAGGATCACGGCGCCGACGGAGTCGCGCTCCAGGTTCAGGGCCAGACCGAAGGTCTGCGAGCCGTCCGGGGCGACGGGGAATTCCAGCATCTCGCCTTGCATCACGTCGGACAGGCCGTGCACGCGCACGATGCCGTCCGAGACGGACACGACGGTGCCCTGGTTGCGCACGTCGGTGGACGCGCCCAGGCCTTCGATGCGGCTCTTGATCAGTTCGGAAATTTCAGCGGGATTCAGTTGCATTGCTTGCTCCCAGCGGCATCCCGCCGAAGCGGGACACCAGGGTGAATCGGGGGGATCTTTGGCAGTCGGGCTGAGACCTGAGGCTCTCGCCTCAGGCGGTCAGCGCCACTTTCATGCGTTCCAGGCGGGCCTTCACCGAGGTGTCCAGCACCTCGTCGCCGACCACCACACGGATACCGCCGATCAGGCCAGGCTCCAGCTCAACGTTGGCTTGCAGCTTGCGACCGAAGCGCTTCTCCAGCGTCGCGACCACGTCGGCCAGCTGGGCCGGCTCGATCGGGAAGGCGCTGAAGATGTGCGCGTCGGACACGCCGGAAGCGGCATTGGCCAGGTCGTGGAACTGCTGGACCATCGCCGGCAGCGCCGCGAGGCGGCCGTTGGCGATCACCTCACGCAGGAAGTTCTGCACGCCGGGCAGCAGCGTCTGCTTGCTGGCCGCCGAGACCACCTGGAACACCTGCTCGGTGGTCACCTTGGGGTCTTCGGCGAACTGGCGCAGCTGGCTGTCGCCGGCGACGAGCGCCAGCGCGGCCAGTTGCTCGTCCCAGGCCTTGACGTCCTGCGAGGACGCGACCTGGAACAGCGCTTCGGCGTAGGGACGGGCAATGGTTGCGAGTTCAGCCATGATTACAGCTCCGTCTTGAGACGGTTCAGCAATTCGGCATGCACGCCGGCATTGACCTCGCGCTGCAGGATTTGTTCAGCGCCCTTGACGGCCAGCGCGGCGACCTGCTCACGCAGGGCCTCGCGGGCACGCACCGACTGCTGCTCGGCTTCAGCCTTGGCAGCGGCGATGATCTTGGCGCCTTCCTCTTCCGCACGCTTCTTCGCCTCGTCGACGATGGCGGCGCCGCGCTTTTCAGCGTCGGACAGCAGCTTCGTCGAGTCGTTGCGGGTCTGCGCCAGTTGCTCGTCGATCTTCTTGTTGGCGTCGGCCAGTTGGCTCTTCGCCTGATCAGCAGCGGTCAGACCGGCCTTGATCTTGTCGGCGCGTTCATCCAGCGCCTTGATGATCGGCGGCCAGATGAACTTCATCGTCACGAAAACGAGAACGATGAAGGGAATCCACTGGATGAAGAGACTAGCGTTGATATTCACGGCACGATCCTTTCAGTCGTGAAAGGGGTCGGGCCCTATCAGCGGGCGACGGTAGCCAGCAGCGTCGCGGCGAACGGGTTGGCGAAGGCGAACAGCAGGGCGATGGCGACGCCGATCAGGAAGGCGGCGTCGATCAGGCCGGCCAGAATGAACATCTTGGTTTGCAGTTCGTTCATCAGCTCGGGTTGACGAGCCGAGGACTCCAGGAACTTGCCGCCCATCAGCGCGATGCCGATGGAAGCGCCGATCGCGCCCAGACCAACGATGATGCCGCAAGCCAGAGCGACCAGACCGAGGATGTTTTCCATGTTTTGCTCCTGAGAGAGTTAGATAAAAGAAAAGGGAAAGAAAAGCGAAAGAGACGGATCGAGGCTGTCCTGCCGGATCAGTGCGCGTCGTGCGCCTGGCCCAGGTAGATCAGCGTCAGCATCATGAAGATGAAGGCCTGCAGCGTGATCACGAGGATGTGGAACAGCGTCCAGACGGTGCCGGCCAGGACGTGGCCGATGGCCAGACCGATGCCGGTGCCGTTCAGGGCCCAGCCGCCGCCCATCAGGGCGATCAGCATGAACACGAGTTCGCCGGCGAACATGTTGCCGAACAGTCGCATGCCATGGGACACCGTCTTGGCGATGAACTCAATGACCTGCATGGCGAAGTTGGCCGGGTAGAGGAACCACTTGTCGCCGAACGGCGCGGCGATCAGCTCGTGACCCCAGCCGCCCAGGCCCTTGATCTTGATGCTGTAGAAGAAGACCAGCGCCAGGACGAAGGTCGACAGGCTCAGCGTGGTCGACAGGTCGGCGGTGGGCACGACGCGCTGGTAGGCGTGGTGCGCGTCATGGGCGACGTAGTTGGTGAACAGCGTCGGCAGCCAGTCCACCGGCAGCATGTCCATGGCATTCATGAAGAAGATCCACACGAACACGGTCAGGGCGACCGGGCCGATGACCTTGCGGCTCTTCTCGTTGTGGATGACCGACTTGGCCTGGTTGTCCACCATCTCGACCAGGATCTCGATGGCGGCCTGGAAGCGACCCGGGACGCCGGCATGAGCCTTGCGTGCGACACGCCACAGGATGAACACGGCGAGCAGACCCAGGACCGACGAATAGATCAGGGAGTCGAAGTTGAAGACGCTGAAATCGACCAGGCCCGTTTGCTTGACGTCCTGGAACGCGAAGTTCTTCTGCCAGTGCTGCAAGTGGTGGGTGATGTATTCACCCGAGGTCGGCGCGTGTCCTTCTGCTGCCATGGTTGCTTTCCGATGCTTATTTTCTGATTCGACCCTGCCGAAGCAGGACCAGCCAATTTGCCTTCAGGGTCACCACGAGGGTCGACAGCAGCGCTGCCCAACTCAACGGCGGGAAACCCGCGGCGACCGCCACCAGGATGGCGACCGCCAGAATGATCTTCACCAGCTCCCACGCGAAGAACGACAGCAACGGGGTGCCGCCATCCATCGTCGAGCGCCGCGTCAGGCCCCACGCCATCAAGGCGTTCGGCACGACGACCGAGACGGCACCGAACAGCGCCGACCAGGTTTTGTCGCCTTGCAGGGACAGCAGACCCCACAGCGCGACCATGACGGCGCCCGCCACCGCCTGCCAGGCCAGCAACGACCAGGCGGACAACTTCGGGAGCCGGGCTTTCAGGTCCTGCGCCTCTTCTCGAGTCAGGGGCTTGAAAGCCGGTTCGCCGTCCGCATCTCCATCGATCCGGTCATCCCAGGGATCCTGGCCAGCGGGGCGCTGTGCGTTCACGGGAACGTCCGGCGTCGGAGCGGCATGCGGCGCGGAGGCGCGCGCGGGATCGGGAGTCACGGCAGAGGTGCGATCGGCAAAACCACGAGATTATAGGTGCTTTGCCCTTACAGACCCTTAACAGACCCCGCCGTCGGCCCATCCGGCTCGACTTGACAGGCTGTGCGATCCACGCATAAGGGCCCGCGAGCCCCTGTCCATCGGCCTTCCCGGCGTTCGGACAAGCGCGCGTAAAGTGCGCCGCGCGCGCAGTCGGCGCGCAACACCTGACCCTCTTCGGCATCGCGCCGAAGCGCGCTCCCCACCCGTTTCCACCGGCCCGGACCGGCGCCGCCGGCCCATGCTTCAAGTCACAGGGGTTTTCCCTTAACCCCGCGTGATCACTCGGGCTGAAGGGTTGCCTCGAGCCGCGCGAATCGCGTCGGCAACCCCGCCACCGGCACGCGCATCTGGAGCACGCAACCGGCGAGCGGCTGGGCCGCGAGTTCCTCGGCGCTGCGCTTTTCCCGTGCGGTGGTCACGAAAAGGGTGCGCAGGTCCGCACCACCGAAGGTCGGCATCGTCGAGCAGCGCACCGGCAATTCGACGCGCTGCAGCACCTCGCCGCTCGGCGAGAGTCGGAGCAGTTGCTGCCCTTCCATCATCGCGACCCAGTAGCAGCCCTCGACGTCGACCGCCGCGCCGTCGGGCCGACCGCCGTAGCTCTCCAGCGGCTGCTCGGGCGCGCGGCGCTCGAATTGCGCGAACAGCTGTCGCTCGCCGACCACGGCGGTTTCGACATCGAAGTTCAGCCGATAAATCTCATGGGCCTTGGTGTCGGCCCAGTACATCGTGCGGCCGTCGGGACTCCAGGCCAAGCCGTTGGACACGGTGATGCCGTCCTTGACCTGCTCGAAGCGGCCGCCCCGCAGGCAGTACAGCCCGGACTCCGGCTGGCGCGCGTCGTCGATCGTGCCGACCCACAGCCGGCCCTTCGCGTCGGCCTTGCCGTCGTTGAAGCGGCGCTTGGACGGGTCGTAGGGCGGATCGAGCAGACGCTCGTAGCCCGCCGCGTCGCCAGCGTCGACGCGCTCCGGATCGAAGCGCCACAGCCCGTCGCGCTGAGCGATCAGCAGACCGCCCTCCTCCAGCGGGACCACGCAGCCGGGCTCCGCCGTCAGCGCCCAGCGGCGCGGCTCGCTCGCCCCGGTGTCGAGCCGGAACAGCGCCTTGCCCGGAATGTCCAGGTAATAGAGACGCTGCTCGACCGGATGCCAGAACGGCGATTCGCCGAGCAGGGCCGGCGTCAGCGACGCGGGCTCGAGCTGGAAGAAGCGTTCCTCGGTGGCAGGCGACGCGGGGGACGACGAGGTCGGAGGGGGCGTGTGCGACATGCCCGCGATGCTATGTCCGTAACCCGGCGAAACCAGGCAAAGCCTGACCCTCAGGCCAGGTCCACCTTCAGATAGTGGGCGCCGGGGACGGGATTGAAGTAGTACGGCGGGATCTCGACGAAGCCCAGGCTCTCGTAGAGATCGCGCGCGGCCTCCATGTCGTCGAGCGTATCCAGCAGCATGCTGGAGTAGCCCGCGCTGGTGGCGCCGTCGATGAGCGCCTGCGCCATCGTGCGGCCCAGGCCGAAGCGACGGAACGCGGGACGGATGAAGAGACGCTTCATCTCGCAGGCGTTGGCGTAGTCGGAGTCGGCGATCGGCCGGAAACCGCCGCAACCGGCGACCTGACCGTCGATGAGCGCGAGCAGCATGCCGCCCTGGGGCGCGGCGTACTCGCCGGGGAGCGAGTTCAGCTCCTGCTCGAAGTTCTGGAAGTCGAGGTCGATGTCCAGGGTCTGCGCGTATTCGCGCATGATCAGCCGCGCTTCTTCCCACAACGTGGGCGAATCGGGGCTGATCAGTCGTATCTCAGGGGTATCCACGCGGCCGAGTGTAGCGAAAGCGTCCGAACTCGGTCAGGGCCCCGCGTCGCGACCCTGCGCGACGAAGCCGGGCCGCTCGAGCAGGCGCTGGTAGTAGGCCTCGACCCGCGGCAGCTCGGCATGCGCGAGGGGCGCGGCGCGCCAGCGGTGCGTCGACAGCCCCAGCACGACATCGGCCAGCGTGAAGTGCTCGCCGAGCACGAAGGGCCCGCCCGAGGCCGCGAGTTGCCCCTCGAGCATCGCCATGTGCCGGTTCCAGTGGGCCACGCCGGCCTCGATCTGCGCGGCATCCTGGTGCAGCGCGCTCTTGCGCACCAGCCCCATGAACGCGTAGCGCCAGCTGTTGTTGAGCTCGCCGCCTTGCCAGTCCATCCACATCTCGACCAGCGCCCGCCGATGAGGCTCGTCGGGCAGCAGATCGATGCGGCCCTCGCGATGCGCGAGGTAGCGGCAAATGCTGTTGCTCTCCCACATCGAGAAGGGCACGCCGGCCGCGCCGGCGAGGCCTTCGGTCGCGTCGATCAGCACCGGCATCATCGCGTTGGGATTCAGCAGCCGGAAGGCCTCGGCCTTGACGTCGACGTCCTCGCGCTCGATGTCCAGGCCCAGCTCGACACCGGTCCACAGCACCTTGCGCACGTTGATGGAGCCGGCACGGCCCAGCACCCGCAAGCCGCTCATGGCGCGAAGCCCAGCACGACGCGGCGCGTCCTGGCCGACTTCTTCTCGATCTTGGTCACCACCACGGCGCCGATCTCGGCGGTGTTGGCCACATGGGTGCCGCCGCAAGGCTGCAGGTCCACGCCCTCGATCTTGAGCAGCCGCACCCGGCCGCTGCCGCGCGGCGGTTGCACGCTCATGCTGCGGACCAGGCCGGGATTCGCGTCGAGCTCCTCGTCGCTGATCCAGCTGTGGCCGACCGGATGCGCGCCCGCGACCAGGCGCGCGATGCCGGCCGTCAGTGCGTCCTTGTCGAGCGCGTCGGTCATGTGGAAATCGAGCCGCGCATAGCCCGCGGTGATCGAGCAGCCATCGACGGGATGCGGCACGAGCGCGCACAGCAGATGCGTGGCGGTGTGGAAGCGCATGTGGGCATGACGGCGCTCCCAGTCGATGCGCGCCGTCACGGGCGATCCGACCACGAGCCCCTCGAGCGACAGCTCCGGCGCGGCGAGGTGCAGGATCTCGCCGTCCTCGCCCTTGCGGGTGTCGACGATGCGGATCTCGCGGCCGTCGGCCAAGGTCAGCGTGCCTGCGTCGCCCGCCTGGCCTCCGCCCTGCGGATAGAAGACCGTGCGATCCAGCAACAGGCCCCGCTCATCGACGCGCAGCAGCGTTGCCGCGCAGTCGCGCAATTGCGCGTCCTCGCGGAACAGATCCTGGGTGCTCATCGGGGCAGCACGTCGTCGAGGTCGCCCGACTGTGTCGGCGCATCGGACAAAGTCCCTTCGATCGCCTCCAGCTCGACCGTGCCCTTGGGCGTCGCGAGCTGCGCGCGCAGACCGTCACGGGCCTCGAAGCCCAGCAGCTGCACACCGCTCTCGGGCAGCTTGTCGGTCGGATGGGCGTTGCCCTTCCATTCGATCGGCACCGGCAGGCCTTCCTTGCGCAGGCGGCGGCCGTCCTCACGCAGCGCGATGCGCCAGCTCAGGTCGCCGCGCGCGGCGTCGACCGCCTCGCCGGCATCGATGCCCTCGCCGTTCCAGATCGCCAAGGTGGCATCCAGGCTGGGCACCCGGGCGACCCAGTGCAGCAGCGCGGGGCCGTCCTTCAGGCGCTCGCGCACGGCGGGCTGGTCCAGGTCGAACCAGCGCGGGCGGCCGGGATCCGGCGCCTCGGGGTCGATCGCGATGATCTCGAGGTAGCAGCGCGGATAGGTCGGTGGGGCGCTGATGTTGAGCAGCAGGTTGTGCGTGCTCATCAGCGCATGGCGTCCGCCGGGTTGAGGAGCGACACCGAGGACCTGCTCGCACCAGGCGCGGCCCTCCTCCAGCGTGTTCGCGGCGACAACGAGATGATCGACTTCCATGTTCATGGCCTCACAACCTCACCTGTCCGTGAATCAATGGCGCGACATCGCCGCCAATCCAGCAATGTCCGTCCTCGCGGGCCACATGGACCCTGCCGGCGCGCCCCATGGCCGTGCCCTGGGAGGCCACATAGCGGTCGGGCGCCAGACCGGCGCCTTGAAGCCATAGTGCCAGACCCGCGTTCAGGCTGCCCGTGACCGGGTCTTCCGGAACGCCCAGGCCGGGCACGAAGGCCCGCACCTCGAATTGCTGCGGCGAGCCCGGAGGATAAGCGCCCACGACGCCCAATTTGAGTCCCGCCATTGACACGAAATCCGGCTGTAACTTCAGCACGGCGTCCGCGGAGCCCAGACGGGCCGCCATCCACTGCGGGCCGTTGTCGACCCAGACCAGGTCGAGCAGGTCCGCATCGGCGATGCGCAGCGACTTCACGGCCTGCGCGCGCAGTTCGGGGTCGACCGGCCCCTCGCGACGCAGAGGAGGCGCGGCGAAGGCCAGGCGCGCGCCGTCGCGGCGGATGCGGACCAGCCCGATCGCGCATTCCTGGACCACCTCGCCCGGCCGCTTCGGATCCCCGCCGCTGCCCAGCCACGCATGGGCCGAACCCAGGGTCGGATGGCCGGCGAAGGGCAACTCGCCGCCCGGCGTGAAGATGCGGACGCGGTAGTCCGCCGCCGGGTCGGTCGGCGGGAGCAGGAAGGTCGTCTCCGACAGGTTGGTCCACCAGGCGAAGGCCGCCATCGTGGCCTCGTCCAGGCCCGCGCCGTCGACGACGACGGCCAGCGGATTCCCCTTCAGCGCTTGCTGGGTGAAGACATCGACCTGGACAAAGCGGCGCAGCTCGGCGACGCGCGAAGACGGTTCGGACATGGGCAACCTCGAATCGTTGGGCGGAGTTCACCCCGGCCGCCTGACACGACGGTGACAGGCAGCCTGGAGTACGGTGGCGAACAGAGCGGCGCGAGGGCCGCGGACGCTCAGGGCGTCGTCTCGGCGGTCAGCGCGAGGGCCTCGTGCAGCACACGGCCCAGCTTCTCGACGCCTTCGGTGATCAGCTCGGGGGTGAGCGTCACGAAGGACAGACGCATCGTGCGCGGATCGGGCTGGTGCGCGTAGAACGCGGCGCCCGGCACGTAGGCGATGCCGGCGTCGACGGCGCGCGGCAGCAAGGCCATCGCGTCCAGGCCCTCGGGCAGGCGGATCCAGAAGAACATGCCGCCCGCGGGGCTCCGCCATTCGCAGCCGGCCGGCAGGTAGTCGCGCAGCGCGGCGGCCATCGCGTCGCGATTGGCCTTGTAGCGGGCGCGGATCTTGGGCACGTGCTCGTCCAGGAAGCCGCCCTTGATGACCTCGTGCACCACGCGCTGGTTGAAGCCCGGGGTGTGCAGGTCGGCCGCCTGCTTGGCCTGCAGCAGCTTGGGATAGATCTCGGTCGGGGCGACGATGTAGCCCAGGCGGAAGCCCGGCGTCAGCACCTTGGAGAAGGAGCCCAGGTAGATGCTGCCCTCGGGCCAGTAGGCGCTCAGCGCGGCCGGCGGCGCCTCGTCGAACCAGAGGTCGCCGTAGGGGTTGTCCTCCACGACGGGGACGTTGGCCTGGCGGGCCGCGGCCATGACGGCCTCGCGGCGGGCCTGGCTCATCACGCGGCCGGTGGGGTTCTGGTAGTTCGGCAGCAGGTAGGCGAAGCGGGTGCCCGGCGCGTCGTGCGGCAGCGCGGCGATGGCGGACGGGAGCGGCCCCTCGTCGTCGCTGGCCAGGCTGGCGAAGATCGGCTCGTACGGGGTGAAGGCCTGCAACGCGCCCAGGTAGGTGGGGGTCTCGACGGCGACCGGGGCGCCGGCGTCGCACAGCAGCTTGCCGACCAGGTCCAGGCCCTGCTGGGAACCGCTGGTGATCAGCACCTGGTCCGGATGGGCCTTGATGCCCAGCGACGCGACCTTGGCGACCACCCATTCGCGCAGCGGCGCGAAGCCCTCGCTGGAGGCGTACTGCAGCGCTTCCTTGGCGTTGTTCGTGAGGACCCGGTCGCAGGCGGCCTTGATCGCGTCGACCGGGAAGGTGTCGGCGCTGGGCAGACCGCCCGCCATCGACAGGATGCCGGGCTTCTCGGTGACCTTCAGGATCTCTCGGATGATGGACGGGTTCATGCGCGCGGCGCGGCGGGCCTGGGTCCAAGGACTGCGGTTCATGGGGGATGTCTCCGGTTGAGCGGCCCAGTCTAGTGCCTCGACCAGCACAGAACCAATACACTGCGCCATACCACCGCATCATCTGTATCGGCATGGACACCAGCACAGCCAGCGCCGGCCTGAGCGCGCCCACCAGCGCGAACGTCGCGCCGGTCGTTCTTTCGCGCAATGCCAGCCAGCCGCTCGCGCAGCAGCTGGCGCAGCGCTTCGCGGCGCGGATCCAGCAACGGCTGCTGCTGCCGGGCGCGCGGCTGCCCTCGGTGCGGGACTGCGCGCGCCATCACGGCGTCAGTCCCTACACGGTGGTGGCCGCCTATGACCAGTTGCTCGCGCAGGGTCTGCTGGAGGCGCGCAAGAAGCGAGGGTTTTTCGTTCGCGAAACCCGCGCCCTGCCGGTCCGTACGCCCCTCGCCCCCGCCGCGGCGCCGGCGCCACTGCCGCCCCCCGTCGACGCCAGCGCGCTGATCCGCGGCATGTTCCAGGCGGACTCGCGGCGCTCCCCCGGCCTGGGCACGCTTCCCGCGGAATGGCTGGACCTGGCCCTGCTGCAATCGACGCTGCGCCGGCTGGCCGCTCAGGCCGACGACGCGCTGCTGTCGGGCTACGGCGAGCCGCTGGGCGACGAGCGCCTGCGGCGCGCGCTGTCGAGCCGGCTGCTGGACATCGCCGTGCAGGCCGGCCCCGACCAGATCATGAGCACCGTCGGCGCGACGCACGGCCTGGACCTGATCACCCGCGCCTTCCTGTCGCCGGGCGACGCGGTGCTGGTCGACGACCCGGGCTGGGCGATCGAGTACGCCCGACTGTCGCAGGCCGGCATGCGGCTGCTGCCGGTGCCGCGCGGCGCGCACGGCCCCGACATGGCGGTGATGCGCCGCCTGATCGAGGAGCACCGGCCGCGGATGTACGTGACGGTGTCGGTGCTGCACAACCCGACCGGCGCGACGCTGGACCTGGCGCATGCGCACCAGGTGCTGCAGCTGGCGCACGAGCACGACCTGCTGATCGTCGAGGACGACACCTACGCCCTGTTCGCCCCCAACCATGCGCCGCGGCTGGCGGCGCTGGATCAGCTGCGGCGCACGATCTACGTCTCGGGCTTCTCCAAGATGCTGTCGCCCGCGTGGCGGGTCGGCTTCGTCGCGGCGAGCCCCGACCGCATGGCGCGGCTGACGGAGCTGAAGCTGGTGGCCTCGCTGACCACGAGCCCGTTGATGGACCGCGCGGTGGCGCTGTGCCTGGAGCAGGGACTGCTGCGCAAGCATGCCGAGCGCATCGGCTCTCGCCTGGAGGCGGCGCGCCAGCGCTGCGTGCGGCTGGCCGAGTCGGCGGGCTGCCGCTTCGTCTCGACGCCGGCGGGCGTGTTCGGCTGGGTCGATGTCGGCGTGGACACCGAGCGGCTGGCGCCGGTGATGATGGACCAGGGCTGGCTGATCGCGCCGGGCATCCTGTTCAGCCCGACGCGTACCGCGGGCACGCTGATGCGGATCAACTTCGCGACCTCGCAGGATCCCAGGTTCTGGCAGGCGCTGGAGCAGGCCCGCGACCAGGCGCGCGAACCGGCGCGACGCTGAGCACCCGCTCGCGCGGGGCTACAGTCGGCGCCCATGAACGCCACCTCTTCCTCCTCCCCCACCGCTCTGGGCGACGCGCTCGCGCAGGCCTGGCAATCGGACCAGCTGCTGGACGCCGCCGACTGGTCGCTGCCCGACGAGGCCGCCGCCTATGCGGCGCAAGCCGTGCTCGCCACCCGCATGGACTGGCTGGCGCCCGGCCGCCCCCAGGTCTGGAAGGTCGGTGGATCCTCGCGGGACGGCGCGCTGGGCTCGTCGCCGCTGCCGCCGCTGCGCACGCGTGAAGTCCGCGGCCTTCGCAACGGCGGCGACTTCAGCGACCTGACGCTGATCGGCGCGGAGGCGGAGATCGCGTTGCGCCTGTCCGAGGACGTCACGCCCGAGATGGCCGCCGCGCTGGTGCCCGGTCGGGCGGAACACCTGATCGCCGCGATGTGCGTGGCGGTGGAGTGGCTGGGCTCGCGCTGGAAGGACGGTCTGGCCACGGACCACCTGCTGCGCCTGGCCGACGCGCAGACGCATGGCGCGCTGGCGCTGGGGCCGTGGCAGGCCTGGAAGGCGGGCCACGACTGGGCGAATCAGCCCTGCGAGCTCCTCGTCGGCGACCAGCCGCCGATGGGCGGGGTCGGCGGCCATGGCCTGAACGATCCGGCCTGGGTGATGGCCGGCTGGTTGAAGACGGCGACGAGCACCGGATCGACCGTGCCGGCGGGCAGCGTCGTGACGACGGGCTCGTGGCGCGTGGCGACGAAGATCGCGCGAGGCACCACGGTCGTCGCCCGCTACGCCGGCATCGGCGAAGTCACGGTCCGCTGCTGAGCGCCCTGGGGCGAACTCACTTCGCCTCGAGTGCTTCCCAGCGCTCCATCAGCGCGAGCAGCTCCTCGTCGATCTCGCCGGCGCGCTGGGTCACCTCGGAGATCTTCGCCGAGCCCTGCGTGTAGAGCTCGCTGCCGTTGAGCAGCGCGTTCAGGTGCTTCTGCTCGGTCTCGAGCGCCGCGATCCTGGCCGGCAGCTCGTCGAGCTCGCGCTGTTCCTTGTAGCTGAGCTTGCGCTTGGTGGCGACCACCGGCGCGGGGGCCGGCGCGGGCGCGGGAGCCGGCGCGGCGGCGGGCGGGGCCTGGCGGGCCTTGATCTCCGCCGCGCGCTTGGACTGCTGCAGCCAGTCCTCGATGTCGCCCTCGTACTCGCGCCACTTGCCGTCGCCCTCGCTGACGATGGTCGAGGTCACGACGTTGTCCAGGAAGCGCCGGTCGTGGCTGACCAGGAAGACCGTGCCGTCGTAGTCGGCCAGCAGTTCCTCGAGCAGCTCCAGGGTCTCGATGTCCAGGTCGTTGGTCGGCTCGTCCAGCACCAGCACGTTGGCCGGGCGCGCGAACAGGCGCGCCAGCAGCAAGCGGTTGCGCTCGCCGCCGGACAGGCTCGACACCGGCGATTCGGCGCGCGCCGGAGAGAACAGGAAGTCGCTCAGGTAGCTCTTGACGTGCTTGCGCTGGTTGCCGATCTCGATCCACTCGCTGCCCGGGCTGATCGTGTCGGCCAGGGTCGCGCTGAGGTTGAGCGCGTCGCGCATCTGGTCGAAATAGGCGACCGACATCTTGGTGCCCAGGCGCACGCTGCCGCTGTCGGGCGGCAGCTCGCCCAGGATCATCTTGAGCAGCGTGGTCTTGCCCGCGCCGTTCGGGCCGATCAGGCCGACCTTGTCGCCGCGCAGGATGGTGCCGCTGAAGCCGTCGACGATGACGCGGTCGCCGAAGCGCTTGGAGACGTTCTCCAGCTCCGCGACGATCTTGCCGCTGGACTCGCCGGTGGCCACGTCCAGCCGGACCTTGCCCTGCACGTCGCGGCGGGCGACGCGCTCGGCGCGCATCTCGTGCAGGCGCTGCACGCGGGCGACGCTGCGGGTACGGCGGGCCTCGACCCCCTTGCGGATCCAGACCTCCTCCTGTGCCAGCAGCTTGTCGAAGCGGGCGTTGGCCAGCGCCTCGTTCTCCAGCTCATAGGCCTTGGCGGCCTGGAAGGCGGCGAAGTTGCCGGGGTAGCCGCGCAGCTGGCCGCGGTCCAGTTCGACGATGCGGTTGGCGACGTTGTCCAGGAAGGCGCGATCGTGGGTGATCAGCAGCAGCGAGCCCTTGAACGCGTTCAGCAGCTCCTCCAGCCAGCGGATCGCGTCCAGGTCCAGGTGGTTGGTGGGCTCGTCCAGCAGCAGCACGTCGGGCTGCGCGACCAGCGCGCGGGCCAGCGCGACGCGCTTCTTCAGCCCGCCCGACAGCTGGCCGATCAGGCGCGTGCCGTCGAGGTCGAGGCGGTGCAGGGTCTCGTCGACGCGCTGCTCCCAGTTCCAGGCGCCGATCTGCTCGATGCGCTCCTGGACCCAGCCCAGGTCGTCGTTCTCGTCATGGGCCTCGTAGCGGGCGCGCAGCGCCTTGGCCTCGGCGACGCCCTCGCTGACGACGTCGAAGATCGTCGCCTCGGGGCGGAGCTCGGGTTCCTGGGGGACGTAGACCGAGGTCAGGCCCTTCTCCAGCTGCAGCAGCCCGTCGTCGAGCTTCTCGATGCCGGCCAGGATCTTCAGCATCGAGGACTTGCCCGTGCCGTTGCGACCGATCAGGCCGACGCGGTCGCCGGTTTCCAGGGAGAAATTGGCCCCGTCGAGCAGTGGCACGTGGCCGAAGGCGAGGTGGGCGTTGGTGAGGGAGAGGACAGCCATCCGCGGATTGTCCTCGATGGGCGTGAAGCGCCCCTCAGACCCAGACGCGGTAGGCCCAGAAAGATTCGCTTTCGGACACCAGGCGGCGCAGCTCCTCGGGGCTGAAGCCGCTCAGGCGCCGCGTCTCGCGGCACAGATGCGCCTGGTCCGCATAGCCGTTGTCATGCGCCAGCGCGCTCCAGATGACCGCCTCGGCACTCTCCTCGTGGCGGCGGACCGACTTGAAGGCGGCCTCGGCGCGGCTCACCAGACGCAGCGCGCGCAGGCTCTGGCCGCTCCACTGCTTGATGCGGCGCTCGGCCTGACGCACGCTGCGACCGTGGCCCGCGGCCACCGCGCGCATCGCGAGGTGCTGCATCCAGCCGCTGTAGCCGCGCGGCGCGGCGGTCGCCGACCCGTCGACGCCGCCTCCCGCCTCGGCGGCCATGCGCGCTCGCGCGGCGCGCCAACGCGGCAGCAGGAAGGACTCGAAGGTCCGCTGGGCATCGTGCTCGTCGCGCGCGGCCTGCATCGCGCGATCGAAGGCTTGCCAGTCCGGATCGGTGACGACCTCGGACAGCGACAGCATCCTGTCCTTCAGCGCGCCGAGGTCCACGCCGGTCATGGCCTGGAAGGCCTCCGGCCGGACCGCGACCATGAAGGCCCGCCCGCCCGGCGTCGAGCGGAAGCGCTTGGGACCGCTGCGCGGCCCGCCGATCAGGCCGGCCGGCAACCAGCCGCCGGGCTCGCCGTCGGGCGCGAGCTCCTGGACCTGCCCGCTGAGCGACCAGCTCATGCCGCACAGCGGCGTGGCGGGAAACCACGTGGTGCGCTGCGCCTCGGTGATGTCGACCGCCGCGCTCAGGTCGCGCCACAGGTAGGCGTAGACGCAGCCATCCAGCGCGAGCGAAGGCACGCGCAGACGGGCGACGGTGTCGGGATGCAGCGGGGCGTCCATGGCGCCGCAGTCTAGGCGCAGGCGGCCTCGCCCCGGAAACGCCCGCGAGGAAGCCCCGCGATGTCGCTTCGATTCAAGACAGCGGCGTCGGCGATGGGGAGGATGCGTCGCCATGAGCCATGTCCTTGCCTTCCCCGGATCGATCCCCGGCCCGCGTCCCCGCTGGGCGGGCCTGCCCGAAGTCCTCTCCATGCGGCGCGACTACCTCGGCCACATGCAGCGCCTGCAGCAGCGCTACGGCGACGTCGTCCACCAGCGACTGCTGGGGCTGGACGACATCAACTTCTTCCATCCCGAACAGGTGCGCGAGCTGCTGATCGCCGCGCACGACGGGATGATCCGCTGGGAGCGCGCGACGCGGGTCTTCGCCGACGCGCATGGCCAGAGCGTGCTGGTGGCCGAGGGGCCGGCCTGGCAGCGCCAGCGCAAGCTGCTGCAGCCGGGGTTCTCTCCGCACCGGGTACAGGGCTTCGTGCCGCTGATGGTGGAGGCCTCCGAACGGGCGCTCGGCCGCGTCGCGGTCATGGGCCGGCAACCGGTCGATGTCGACTTCGAGCAGCTGATGACGCTGCTCACCATGGACGTGATCCTGCAGACGCTGTTCTCGACCACGGGCGTGAGCAGCGACGAGGTCTCGTCCGAGGCGGCCTGGGCGGTGCACGAGCTCGGCCGGGTGGCGATGGGCGAGATGTACGTGCCGGTCAGCGCGCCGCTGTGGGCGCCGTGGAAGTCCGGCAAGCGCCGCGCGCTGAAGGCACTGGATCAGCTGATCCGCGGCCATGTGGCGCAACGACGCGCGGCGGAGGCGGCGCGCGATGCCGCCGACGACACCGATGGACACGCGCCGGAGGACGCGGCGGGGTCGGCGGGGTCGGGGTCATCGTCGTCGAGCGACCTGCTGGGGCTGCTGATGTCGCTGCGCGGCGAGGACGGCCGGCGCCTGGGCGACACCGCCTTGCGCGACGAGTGCATGACCGCCTTCCTGGCCGGGCACGAGACCAGCGCCGCGGCGCTGACCTGGTGGGGCTGGTGCATGGCCGCCCATCCGGATGCGCAGCGCCGGGCGGTCGAGGAGGTCGACGAGGTCCTGGGCGATCGCCCGCCTGCCGCGGCCGACCTGACGCGGATGCCCTGGCTCAGCCTGTGCATCAAGGAAGTGCTGCGGCTGTACCCGCCGGCACCGGCGCTGTTCTCCCGTCAGGCCACGGCCGAGCTCGACATCGCCGGCCTCAAGCTCAAGCCCGGCACGATGCTGCGCATCACCCCCTGGGTGCTGCAACGCGACGCCCGCTGGTACGAGGAGCCCGAGGCCTTCCGTCCCGAGCGCTTCGATCCGGGCTGCGGTCACGCGGAGATCCCTCGCGGCGCCTGGATGCCCTTCGGCGCGGGCCCGCGGGTCTGCCTGGGCAGCCACTTCGCGCTCAGCGAGATCACGCTCGTGGCCGCGATGGTGCTGCAGCGCCATCGCCTCGCCCTCGTGCCCGGCGACGCGCCGCCCGAGCCGGTGCTCAACATCACCCTGCGGCCGAGGACGCCGCTGCGCTTGCGGCTGCTCCCGCGCTGAGTCGACCGCCCCGCTTCTCCATCACGTCGCACGCCAGGGGTCGACGTGATCCTTCTCCGCGCGGGCCGCGATGTCCGCGCGGAATCTTTTATTCGTGGACGGGGGCTCGCCCGCCGCTTACGGTGGCGGGCATGTGTCCCCCCGCCACCGCGGCAGCGGCAACCGCCGCAATTGCCGCAATTGCCGCATCCGCCTCAGTCGAACCCCAGCGTTTCCGACAATCGCACGAAGCTCCCGTCGGAGAGCTGGATCCGCACCCAGCGCATGCGACTGGACCAGATCGGCATGTCCTGCTCGACGGCGGTGCCGGTATCGAATTCGATCGCGTCGGGGGCGGGCTCGTACCAGCCGAGCTCATCGAGCTGCGCCTCCTGCGCGACGATCTCCGGCGTGGCGTAGCACCACAGCGCGCGGCCGATCAGCTGCGAACGCGGCAGGCGGCAATGCCGCTCGCGGCCCTGCGACATCGCGAGGAGCCGATGGCTCAGGTCGCAGATCAGATGCACGGGCACGGGCGCGCGCTCGACCAGCCGGCCGAGCTCGAAGTCGGCGGCGCTGTCCAGTCGCGCGGCCATCAGGCGGCGCAGCGCCTGCTGTTCGTCGAAGGACGGCGCGCTGCCACCGGACTCCCAGCGCGATACCGTCGTCTGCGACACGCCGAGCTCGGCGGCCACCGCCCCCTGCTTCAGTCGGCGCACGCTGCGCCACAGCCGCAGACTGCGGCCGAGCTGGCGGGCATCGCAGGAGAGCAAGGGAGCGTCATTCATGAGGGAGCGGAAGGATCGATGACATCGGGGATCGGAGCGCGGACGGCTCGGGCCGTGGCGGAGATCGCGGCATGAGGCGGATTGTCCTGTACTACGCCTGCGGGGTGTTCGCGGCAGCCCAGCTGGGCAAGTTCGCCGCGCTGTCACCGCTGATCGCGCGGGAGCTGCATCTGGGGCTGGCGGCCATGGCCGCATTGACCTCGCTGCTGGAGGTCTGCGGTGCGCTGCTGGGCGGCGTGGCGGGCCACTGGCTGCCGCGGCTGGGGCTGCGACGCGGGCTGTCGCTGGCGGTGCTGAGCCTGGCCGCCGGGTCCGCCGCCGCGGCCTTCGCGCAGGACGTGACGACGATCGCGCTGGCGCGGCTGCTGGAAAGCCTGGGCTATCTGATCGTCGTGGTCGCGGCACCGGTGCTGATCGCCCATGCGGCGCATGGCCAGCGGCAGGCCGCGGCGATGGCCTTGTGGAGCACCTTCGTGCCGGTGGGGATGGCGGTCGGCGCCTGGGCCTACGCGAACGCGGCCGGCGGCGTCGGCTGGCGGACCGCGCAGGCGCTGAGCGTCGCGGGCGGCGTGCTGCTGTGGCTGGGGCTGCGGACGCTTCCGGCCGAGCCGGAGTCGTCGGAGGACGACGAGCATCGGCACCCCGGCCGCACGGGGCTGCTGCTGTGGGCGCTGGTCGCGTCCTTCGGCGCCTATGCGATCGCGGAGGTGGGGTTGCTGGCGCTGCTGCCGAGCCTGCTCACGCAGGGCGGGATGTCGTTGGGCGCGGCCGGCAGCTGGACCGCGATGGCGGCGCTCGCGAACGTGCCGGCCAGCGCGTTCGGCGCTTGGCTGCTGCGGCGGCACGGCGCACGGTCGACGACCATCGCGGTGGCGATGGGGTGCTCGCTGCTGCTGTCGGGGCTGTGCTTCCTCGGGGTGATGCGCGATGGCGGCGCCGCGTCGATGCAGGCACCGCTGGCCGTGATGATCAACCTGTGCTCCGGGGTGTTCCCGAGCCTGGTCTTCGCGCTGCTGCCGCTGGCGGCGGGGTCGAAGGAACGGCTCTCGTTGGCCAGCGGGCGCTTGACGCAGTTCGGCGCGTCGGGCGCGCTGCTCGGTCCGCCGTTGATGGGCGCGGTGGTCGAGCAGGGCGGATGGAGCGCGGCCGGCGGGCTCAGCCTGCTGCTCTCCGTCGCGGCCGTCCCGATGGCGCTGCTGGCGTGGCGGCGGTTGCATCGGGGGCAGTAGAAGACCCTCACCCCAGCCCTCTCCCGCAAGCGGGAGAGGGAGCCTGCCTCGGCAAGCGCCGCAACGAATGAACGAACGAGCGGTCAGTCGTCCGAGGAGAAGCCGGAGGCCTGCACGATCGGGCCCCATTGCACGCGCTCGGCGGCCAGGCGACGGGCATAGTCGGCGGGCGCCATGGCGAGCGGCTCGAAGCCCAGCTTCGCCAGGCCCTCGACGACCTGCTTCTCGCGCAGCGCGACGCGGACCAGGTCCGACATCTTGTCCACGATGGCCGCGGGCGTCTTCGGCGGCAGGAACAGGCCATAGGTCTCGACGCCGATGATCCCCTTGAAGCCCTGCTCGGCGAAGGTCGGCACCTCGGGCGCGAAGCGTGAGCGTTCGTGGTCGGTCACGCCGAGGATGCGCAGCCGGCCGCCCGGCAGGTGCGGCAGGAAGTCGCCCAGGATGAAGCAGCCCGAGGCGATCTGACCGCCCATCAGGTCCTGCAGGCCCGGCGCCGCGCCGCGATACGGCACATGCGTCAGCGTGATGCCGGCGGCGCGCTTGAACTGGTCGCCGAGGAAGTGCGGCATCGCGCCGGC
This sequence comes from Mitsuaria chitosanitabida ATCC BAA-476 = NBRC 102408, assembly GCF_001598255.1. Taxonomy (GTDB): domain Bacteria; phylum Pseudomonadota; class Gammaproteobacteria; order Burkholderiales; family Burkholderiaceae_C; genus Roseateles; species Roseateles chitosanitabidus. The sequence goes on along the minus strand of NZ_BCYP01000024.1, from coordinate 65,732 downwards.
GGCGGGCGTCGCGTAGGCGGACTGCTCGGGATGCGCCTTCGCCCAGGCCACGAAGTCGGCCAAGGTCCTCACCGAGGCCGGCACCATCGGGCCGACACCGAATCCACAGGTCGCGTTCGCGATCGGAGACACGGCGATCGCGTCGGAGTCCGGCTTGTAGGCCAGCTTCCGATAGACATGCGGATAGATGGTGAACATCGAGGACGGACTCATCAGCAGCGTGCCGCCGTCAGGTGGCGCGTCCTTGAGCGCCGTGATCGCGAGCCGGCCGCCGGCACCGACGCGCTGCTCGACGATCACCATCTCGGCCAGCCGGCCCCGCCAGGCTTCCGCGACGCGACGCGCGCTCACGTCGACCGAGCCGCCCGCGGGGAAGCCGACCAGGATCCGCGGCGTCGCGACGGCCTGCGCCCGCGCCAAGCCGCTCGCACCGGACAGGCCGGCCACCATCCACGCACAGGCCGCTCTCCGGCCCACTCCAGTTCGGGTCATCGCTTGTCTCCTGTCGTTGTCTGTCTTGCTGACTTCCACATGGGTCGACCGACCGGTCACCACCGATCCTTCCGTCTCCTGGGTCGGCCTTCGCTACTTCGAAGGGCTCGGTTCGATCGCCGCAGCCGCGGCAGCGGCCACGATGGCCAATCGCTCCAGATCCGCCTTGAGCCGCGCGGCGTTCTCGCCCAGGCCGCTCATCAATCCCTCGTCATGCGCGCGCACGCGGCGCTCCAGCACGGTCAACTTGCGCTTGCCCTGCGCGGTCAGATGCAGGCCCCAGCTGCGCGCGTCCTCGGCATCGTCGCGACGCTCCACCCACCCGCGGCCCGTGAGCCAGTCGGTGAGGCGAAGCGCGCCGCTGCGATGCAGCCCCATCGCCTGCCCGAGCACGCCCTGCCGCATGCCGGGATTGCGACCCACCAGCACCAGCGCGGCGAATCGCTGCGGGCTGACGTCGAGCTCCGCCGTGGCCCGATGGAAGTCCAGGTAGAGCGCGTTCTGCGCGCGCCGCAGCGCGTAGCCCAGCAGCTCGTCGAGCACGCCGTAGTCGAGCCCGGGCACAGGCAGCAAGGGCGCTTCGGGCGGCTCGGGGACGATCCTGGTGGCGGCGGGACGGCTCATCGGGCTCAGCTTAGATTCTGTTGCACAGCGCAACTATCTCGCTTACCCTGCCCCGATTCGGCCGACCGCGGGCGCAAGATCCTCGGCAGCCGGACCTTCCCCTGGAGACTCCCATGCCCCTGGACATCCTGATCGCCGGCGGCGGCATCGGCGGCCTGGCCGCCGCGCTGGCGCTGCACCGCGACGGTCATCGCGTCACCGTCTGCGAAGCCACCGCCGAGCTCAAGCCGCTGGGCGTCGGCATCAACCTGCTGCCCCACGCGGTGGCGGTGCTGGACGAGCTGGGCCTGCTGCCCGCCCTGCAGGCGATGGCGGTGCCGACCTCGGCGCTGGTCTTCGCGAACCGGCATGGCCAGACCCTCTACGAGGACGTGCGCGGGCTGGCCGGCGGCTACAGCCATCCCCAGTTCAGCGTGCATCGCGGCGAGCTGCAGCTGATGCTGTGGCGCGAGGCCGTCGCGCGACTGGGCACCGAGCGCCTCCTCCTGGGCGAGCGCATCACCGGCGCGCGGCTCGATGGCGACGAGGTGATTGCCCAGCTCGCGACGCCGGACGGCCGAATGGTCGAACGCCGCGCGAGCGTGCTGATCGCGGCGGACGGCATCCACTCGGCGATCCGGCGGCAGTTCTATCCGGACGAGGGCCCGCCGCGCTGGAACGGGATGATGATGTGGCGCGGCACCTCGCTGGCCAAGCCCTTCCTCGACGGGCGGACCATGGTGCAGGCGGGCCATCGCCGCGCGAAGTTCGTGGTCTACCCGATCGCCCCCCCGCGCCCCGACGGTCTGCAGCTGATCAACTGGATCTGCGACCGGCGCCTGCGGGAGGACGGCCTGGGCGGCGGCCTCGCCGCGCCGGGCCGCGAGGACTGGAACAAGCCGGGCTCGATCGAGGATCTGCTGCCGACCTTCGGCAGCTGGCGCTTCCCCTGGCTGGACGTCCCGGGCGTGATCCGCGAGGCGACGCAGCTGCTGGAATGGCCCATGGTGGACCGCGACCCGCTGCCGCGCTGGCGCCACGGTCGCATCACGCTGCTGGGCGACGCGGCGCATCCGATGTATCCGATCGGCTCGAACGGCGCGACGCAGGCCATCCTCGACGCGACCGCGATCGCCAAAGCCTTCCGGGAAGATCGCCGCGTGGAGACGGCGCTGGCGAACTACGAGGCCGAGCGCCGCCCGATGTGCGCGCGCATCGTGGAGCTCAACCGGCAGGAAGGGCTGGACTACATCCTCGACATGGTCGAGGAACGCGCCCCCGAGGGCTTCGCACGCCTGGAGGACGTGATCGATCCGGCGGAGGTCGACGCCTTCGTCAAGCGCTACAAGGCGGCGGCCGGCCATCGGCAGACGACGGTCGCGACCTCGCCGGTGGCCGCGCCGCCGGGGTCGTCGCCGGGCTCGACCTAGCGCTCGGAACCTCGCTCCCGACATCAGTCACCCATCCGCTCCGATCCGTGTGGCTTCGGCCAACTCACGCTGATTCGAGTCAGCGACACGGCCTGCCATCCTGCGAAGAATCACCGGCTTGTTGGTTGAACGGGCTGGAGCGACGGATGGCCTACCTGCATGAAGCGCTGCGGATGACGGCGGATGAACATCTCGACCTGGAGGCGGAGCACGATGGGCTGCTGGAGCTGATCGATGGCGTGCCGCACGGCATGCGGGAGAGAGACCCGCGCTTCTTCCGGGTGCTGGTCAATCTCTCCACGGCGTTGAAGCGGCAGCTCCCGGACTCGACCTATGCGGTTCGTATCCAAGGTCAGCACGTCCGGGTGGGAAGCCACGGCGTGATCTACCCGGATGCCGTCGTCCTCGGGCCGTCGCCGGAAGGATGCACGCCTCGCCTCGTCATCGAGATCCTGTCGGCCGACGCCGACGAGGCGGAGCTCCAACGGCGCGCGGCCGCGGCGAAGCGCATTCGCAGCCTGGTCGAGTTCATCAGCGTGGACATCGAGCGCAGGTCCGTGACCGTCCACCACCGCGATGCCGCGGGTGACTGGATGGAAGTGTCGGATCCGACATCGTCGTCCCTGGACTCCCTGTCGCTCGGACTGCGCGTGCCGCTGTCAAGCGTCTTCGACGGACTCGACCGACAGGAACCACGGCTGACGCTGGACGAGTTCATCGCCTGGGATGCGGACGAGGAACTGCGGTACGAGTTCATCGGCGGTCGCATCCTCGCGATGACCGGCGCCGTCTTGGGGCACGTTCGGGTCACGATCAACCTGGCGTTCGCCATCGACCGACACCTGCGCGGCACGAGGTGTCGGTGCTACATGGCCGACGCCCGGCTGGTGGCGGAGGAAACCGGGGACGCCTTCTTTCCCGACGTCGCGATCGCCTGTTCGTCCGAGCCTGATGGCGCGCAACCGGCGATGTCGCCGCCCCTCGCGTTGATCGAGGTCCAGTCGCGTTCGACCGAGCGGCGCGACCGCAGCACCAAGCTTCATGCCTATTGCCAGATGGCCTCGCTGCAGGAATACGTGCTGGTGGACCATGCGCGCAGGCGCATGGACGTCTATCGCCGCGGGAAGGCGGACGTCTGGTCCCTCCGTCGGCACGAGGGCGATGAGGCTCTCGAACTGCGCAGCATCGATCTGTCGATTCCCTCGACCGAGATCTACCGTGACGTCGCACCCGCGACGTGAGCGTCGCCTGCGACGATCGCCGCCCTCCCCGTCCTCAACCACCGCGCCCAATCCTCCCGACCGTGCGCGCTGGCGAGCCTGGCCATCGATTCATGGTCATAGGGTACGGCGAGGTGCTCCACATGCCAGCCATCCGCGCGCCGCTCGATCACCGCGTAGCGCGCGTCCGGCGAGCCGGTCTCCGCGACGTGGTGAACGGGGTGCTCGTCATCCCAGGCCTGCAGGCCGACGCTGCCGGGATTCACCAGCCATTGCCCGCGCGCCGAGCGCAGCACCCGCGGGATGTGCGTGTGGCCGCAGCAGATCATCCGCGTCCGCTCCTGCCCCAGTCGGGAGGCCACCTCGGCGGCGCTCGCGAGCCGCAGACGCGGTCCGTCCTGGGTGTCGAGGAAGTACTCGATGTCCCGGCGCGGCGTGCCGTGGCACAGGAGAACCTCGTCGGTCAGTCGCAGCGTCCTGGGCAACGACCGCAGCCACGCGAGCTCCTCGTCCCCCAGCGTCGCCCGCGCGAAACGGTCCGATCCCGCGCCCGGCTTCAGCGGCGTGATCGCCAGCAGCTGGCGCTCGTGGTTGCCGGCGATCGTCGGCCAGCCTTGCGCCATCAGGTAACGCGCCGTCTCCAGCGGCATCAGCGGCCCGGACAGGATGTCGCCCAGGTTGACGATGCGGTCGACACCGCGGCGACGGATGTCGGCCACGACGGCCTCCAGGGCCGGCAGATTGCCGTGGATGTCGGACAGCAGGGCGATGCGCATGAGCGCCTCCGAGAAAGTCAGTCGCGATGCCCCGAGGCCGAACTGCCACCGGCTAACGGCTAACGGCTAACGGCTAACGGCTAACGGCTAACGGCTAACGGCTAACGGCTAACGGCTAACGGCTAACGGCGGGATGATCGTCGGATCCGTCCAGCCCGGCGGATCCGCTTCGACCGATCATCCGATCAACCGCCTCGCGTGGAAGGCCAGATGGTCGTCGATCACCGTCGCGATGAAGTAGTAGCCGTGGTCGTAGTCCTCGTGCCGGCGCAGCGTCAGCGGCTGGCTCACCGATGCGCATGCGGACTCGAAGGCCTCGGGATGCAATTGGTCGAGGAACTTGTCCGCCAGGCCCTGGTCGACCAGGATCCCCTGCGGATACGGCGCGGCCTTGCTCGCCTGCATCAGCGCGCTCGCGTCATGCGCGGGCCAGGCATCGCGGTCCTCGCCGAGGTAGCCGGTGAAGGCCTTCTCGCCCCAGGGACAGCGGCTGGGCGCGGTGATCGGCGCCAGTGCCGACAGCGACGCGAACGCGCCCGGATGCCGCAGCGCCAGCGTCAGCGCGCCATGCCCCCCCATCGAGTGCCCCGAGATGCCGGTCCGCGCCGCGTCCAGCCCCAGCGCGCCTTGCACCCGGGGGATCAGCTCGCGCATCAGGTAGCTCTCCATGCGCCAGTGCGTCGCCCATGGCGTCTGCGTCGCGTCCAGGTAGAAGCCCGCCGCCACGCCGAAGTCCCACGAGGCCGTCGCGCCCGGAATCGACGTCACCGCGTCGCCGCGCGCGCTGGTGTCGGGCATCAGCAGCGCCAAGCCCAGCTCCGAGGCCAGACGCTGCGCGCCGGCCTTCATCGTGAAGGTCTCCTCGGTCGCGGTCAGGCCGACCAGGAAGACCAGCAGCCCCTTCGCGCCGCCCGGCGGCACGTACAGGGCGAAGCGCATCGGCAGGCCGATCTCGGCCGACTCGTGCGTCAGGAACAGCTGCCGGCCGCCGTAACTGCCATGCTCGCCGGTCACCGTGCCCAGCGCCGTCGCGGCCTGCACTTGCTGTCGCATATCCATCAGAACTTCTCCAACTGCTCTTGATCTCAGGCCGCCGCGGCCACCGCCGCTTCCAGCGCGTCGATGAACACGGCGCCGACGTCGAATCCCGTCTGCTGCATGATTTCCTGGAAGCAGGTCGGGCTGGTGACATTGATCTCGGTCATCTTGTCGCCGATCACGTCCAGCCCCACCAGCAGCAGACCGCGCGCCGCCAGCACCGGGGCCAGCGCCTCGGCGATGCGGCGGTCCGCGTCGGTCAGCGCCTGCGCCACGCCCTTGCCACCGGCGGCCAGGTTGCCGCGCACTTCCGTGCCCTGCGGGATGCGCGCCAGCGCGAACGGCACCGGCTTGCCGCCGATCAGCAGGATGCGCTTGTCGCCCTGCGCGATCTCCGGCACGAAGCGCTGCACCATCACCGACTGCGCGCCGTCCTTGTTCAGCGTCTCGATGATGCTGCCCAGGTTCAGGGCATCGTCCTTGACGCGGAAGATGCCCATGCCGCCCATCCCGTCCAGGGGCTTGAGGATGATGTCGCGATGCTCGGCGTGGAAGGCGCGGATCGCCGCGGCGGAGCGCGTCACCAGCGTCGGCGTGATGAACTGCGGGAACTCCAGGATCGCCAGCTTCTCCGGGTGATCGCGCAGCGCCGCCGGCTTGTTGAAGACCTTGGCGCCCTCGCGCTCGGCCTGCTCCAGCAGGTGGGTCGCGTAGAAGAACTCGGAGTCGAAGGGCGGATCCTTGCGCATCAGCACCGCGTCCACGTCGGCCAGGGCCAGGTCTTGCGTGGCGCTGACGTGGTGCCAGACCTCGAGCTGGGTGCCGGCCTGGCTGGCCTTGGCCTCGTCGGTGAGGTCCAGGCGCCGCGCCGCATGCGCGGTCACGCGGCCGCCGCTGACCCACAGCAGGTCGGGCACCTCGCAGACCCAGATCTCGTGGCCGCGCCGGGCGGCCTCGCGCATCATCGCGAAGGTGGAGTCCTTGTAGGTGTTGAACGCGGTCAGCGGATCGGCGACGAACAGGAGCTTCATGGGGGACTTTCTTAGGCCGGGTCGCCGACGCGCGGCGTCGACGGTTACTTCGGGGTGCTGGAGGAAGCCCGGAAGTGTTGCACCAAAAGAGAAACCGCACCGGCGACCACCCCCCAGAACGCCGAGCCGATGCCGACCATCGTCAGCCCGGACAGCGTCACCAGGAAGGTCAGCATGGCCGCGTCGCGGTGGCGCTCGTCCTTGAGCGCCGCGGACAGGCCACCGCCGATGGTGCCCAGCAGCGCCAGCCCGGCCACCGCGGCGACCAGCTCGCGCGGGAAGGCCGTCAGCAGCCCCACCACCGCGCCGCCCGCCAGGCCCACCGCCAGGTAGAACACGCCGGCCATCGCCGAGGCGGTGTAGCGGCGCGCGGGATCCTCATGCGCCTCGCGGCCCATGCAGATGGCGGCGGTGATCGCGGCCAGGTTGAAGGCGTAGCCGCCGAAGGGCGCGAACACGACCGAGGCCAGGCCGGTCACCGCGATGCTCGCGGACACCGGCGTCTGGTAGCCCGAGGCGCGCTGCGCCGCCACGCCAGGCAGGTTCTGCGAGGCCATCGTCACCAGGAACAGCGGCAGCGCGACGCTCATCAGGGCGGTGACGGAGAACGACGGCGTCACCCACACCGGATGCGCCCAGCCCCACTCGACCGCCTCCAGGTGCAGACGGCCCTGCGCCGCGGCGACCACGATGCCGGCGACCAGCACCAGCGGCGTCGCGTAGCGCGGGATGAATCGGCGCGCGAGCACATAGATCAGCGCCATGGTGAGCACGATGGCCGGCGCCGTCCTGGTCGCGAGCACCGCGTCCAGGCCGAAGCGGGCGAGCACGCCGGCCAGCAGCGCCGAGGCGATGGCGAGCGGGATGCGGTCCATGATGCGTTCGAACCAGCGAGTGGCGCCGGCGATGAAGATCAGCGCGCCGCAGATCAGGAAGGCGCCGACGGCCTCGCCCATGGACACGCCGGAGATGCCGGCCAGCAGCGCGGCGCCGGGCGTGGACCAGGCGGTGAGGATGGGTTGGCGGGTCCAGAGCGACAGGCCCAGGCTGGTCAGCCCCATGCCCAGACCCAACGCCCAGATCCAGGAGCTGGTCTGCGCGGGCGTCGCGCCGAGCGACTGCGCCGCCTGGAACACGATGGCCACCGAGCTCGTGAAGCCCACGAGCACCGCGACGAAGCCCGCGACGGCGGACGAGAGGGACAGGTCTTGCAGCCAGCGTTTCATGGCGGCAAGCATAACGAGGGGCGTCGGCGCCGGACTTCGCGAGCGCTCAAGCGGTGCCCGCGGGGGAACGTCGATGCGCATCGATCCGGATGGCGCGTCGCGCCCGCGCGGCTAGAGTCCGCGCCGAGGGAGCAACAACCATGAACATGCGTCACATCGCCCGCGCCGCGGGGGTGATCGGCTTCGCCTGGGCCGGCATGGCCGGACCGGGCGCCCAGGCCGCCGGCATCGGCACCACCTTCGGTATTCCGCACATCATCGGCGTCGTGAAGCCCGGGGAACTCGCGGAGGTCAAGAGCGATCTGTCGGGCCACTTCGACAAGCCGCTGACCCTGCGGGTCGACCCGGCGAGCAGCCCGCTCGAGGTCATGCGCATCGGTCTGTGGCTGCGAGAACAGCAGCCCGCGATCAAGCTGCGCGCCGACTGCGTCGGCGCCTGTGCCTGGTTCATGCTCGACAGCGGCCGCAGCCTGGAGGTCGCCAAGGACGTCGTGATCGCCTTCGGCATGCTGCCGGAGATCTGGGCCAACATCGGCGAGCAGCTCGACGCCGGCGCGGTGAGCATCGACGACGCGCGATCCAGCGCCTCCGTCACCGCGTTCAAGGCCAAGATCCCGGCCACCGTCTGGGCCGCCTCGGGCGAACTGCGCCAGGCGCGCCGGAGCCAGGCCCGCGCGCCCGCCTGGATCCAGGAGTTCGTCGAAGGGTCGACCAGCTTCTGGATCACCCAGCTGACCCACGACGAGGAGCGCTTCCACTTCGAGCTCAAGTCCACGCCGCAGCGCTGCGTCTGGTGGGTGCCCGACGCGGAGGGCCTGCGGCAGCTCGGGCTGGCGGCGCCCGGCTATGCGCCCGCCACGGCAGCTCGGGCCGCGCGGGTGCTGGGCGTGTCGGAGAAGCTGATCTACGTCGGACCGGCCCTGCGCGAGCCACCGGCCACGCCGATGTGCGAGGGCGACCCGAACTTCCAGCTGAAGGTCCCCAGGACCTGAGCAGCGCAGCGCCGAGTCGCCGCGGGACCGATGCCGCGCGACGGCGGCGATCGGCGCCGCCACGCGGCGCGCGGGATCAGATCTCGACCTTCGACCCCAGCTCCACGATCCGGTTGGTCGGCAGGTGCAGGAAGTCCGCCGCGGCCGCGGCATTGCGGTGCATGCTCGCGAAGAGCTTCTCCCGCCACAGCGCCATGCCCGATCCGATGGTCGGGATCACGATGTCCCGCGACAGGAAGTAGCTGGTCTCCATCTCGTCCAGATGCACGCCGTGCGTCTCCAGCAGCTTCAGCGCGTCGGGCACGTCCGGCTCGTTCTTGAAGCCGAAGTGCAGCGTCACCTGCCAGCAGTCGTTGTCCAGGCTCTCCACGTCGACCCGCTTGTCGAAGCCGATCCACGGCACCTCGTGATGCTTGACGCTCACGAACAGGTTCTGCTGGTGCAGCACCTTGTTGTGCTTGAGGTTGTGCAGCAGCGCGTTGGGCGTCACGCCCTGCTCCGCCGCCAGGAACACGGCCGAGCCCTGCACCCGCGTCGGCGGGTTGAGGAACACCGCCTCCAGGAAGCTCTTCAGGTCGATGGCGTCCTCGCGCAGCTTGTCCGACAGCTGCCGGCGGCCCTGCTTCCAGGTCAGCATCAGCGTGAACATGCCGATGCCGATCAGCAGCGGGAACCAGCCGCCGTGCGCCACCTTCAGCAGGTTGGACGCCAGGAACGTCGCGTCGATGACGAAGAACAGCCCCGTCGCCACCACGCACAGCCACAGCGGATAGCGCCAGCCGTAGCGGATCACGAAGAAGGTCATCACCGTGGTGATGGTCATGTCGATGGTCACCGCCACGCCGTAGGCGCCGGCCAGCTTGCTCGACGAGCCGAAGAAGGCCACCGCCACCACGACGAAGACGAACAGTCCCCAGTTCACGAAGGGCACGTAGATCTGGCCGATGTCGCGCACCGAGGTGTGGATGATCCGCATGCGCGGCAGCAGCCCCAGCTGCACCGCCTGCTTGGTCACCGAGAAGGCCGCCGTGATCAGCGCCTGCGAGGCCACGATGGCCGCCAGCGTCGCCAGGCAGAACAGCGGGATCTGCGCCCATGGCGGGGCGATCAGGAAGAAGGGGTTCTTGATGGCCTCCGGGCGGTCCAGCAGCAGCGCGCCCTGGCCGAAGTAGTTCAGCACCAGCGCCGGCATCACGAAGCCGTACCAGGCGATGCGGATCGGCTTCTTGCCGAAGTGGCCCAGGTCCGCGTACAGCGCCTCGCCGCCCGTCACCACCAGCACCACCGCGCCCAGCGCGACGAAGGCGACCCAGCCGTACTGGACGCAGAACTGGATCGCGTAGATCGGGTTGATGGCCTGCAACACATGCGGGTTGCGCAGGATCTGCGGGATGCCCAGCAGCGCCAGCGAGGTGAACCACACCAGCATCACCGGCCCGAAGGCCTTGCCCACGCCGCTCGTCCCGAAGCGCTGGACCGCGAACAGCCCCGCCAGCACCAGCAGGGTCACCGGGACGATGGCGTCGTCGTACTGCGGGAAGTAGACGTCGATGCCCTCGACGGCGCCCAGCACCGTCATCGCCGGCGTGATCACGGCGTCCCCGAAGAAGATGGCCGTGCCGAACAGGCCCACCATCATGAGACCGCGCCGCAGCGGCGGCTTGCCGCGCACGGCCGTCGTGGCCAGCGCCAGCATCGCGATCAGGCCGCCCTCGCCGTTGTTGTCCGCGCGCAGGATCAGCAGCACGTATTTCAGCGAGACGATGATCGTCATCGTCCAGAACAGCAGCGACAGCACGCCCAGCACGTTGTCGTGGTTCATCGGCACGTGGCCGCCGTGGAAGACTTCCTTCAGCGCGTAGAGCGGGCTGGTGCCGATGTCGCCGTAGACGACGCCGAGCGCGCCGATGGTCAGGCCGGCCAGGGCCGCGGGGGAACGGGCCGCGTTGTGTGAACTCACGAAAAGCGCGGGCGGTCGCGAGGCGGCCGCCGGAAGTCGAAAGCGCGTATTGTCTGCCCTTCGTTGTGCAGTGCGTCAACCGGCTTTCCCGGCGCTCCCGCCAATGCGGGGACGGGCTTGACGCCGGCCCGCCGTTGCGCTTGGGCGGCTGCCGCCCCCAATGAAGAAAGGGCCGGCCCCCTTGCGGAGACCGGCCCTTCGAGGGTCCCGGTGGGCCCGGCGCCGCGCGAGGCGGCACCGGACGTCGGTTCAGCCGATCACTGGAACTGGTAGTTCGCGTTCAGCGAGAAGCGACGGCCCAGCACGCCTTGCGCGCCCGAGTCGTAGTAGTTGAAGACCATCGGGATGCCGTTGGAACGGTCGTAGTCGTTGAAGACGTTCATCACGCTGGCCGACAGGGTCAGGCCCTTGAAGCCGCTGTAGGCGACACCCAGGTCGATCGTCTTGTCCTTGCCCACGCGGCAACGGTCCATGCCGCTCAGGAAGGCGCGCTGCGCCGCGGTCAGCGAGTTGCAGATCGTGCTGGCCAGCGGGTCGGCATGGTTGAAGCGGACCCAGGCGCGGGCCAGGTCGGTCGTCCACTTGAAGGTCGCGCTGGCGCGGGTCTTCGAGATGTCCGACGTCGTGGTGCCCACCTGGCGCTGCACGTCCTGGCCCTTGACCACGACCTGGTCGTAGCGGGCGGTGTAGGTGCCGTTCACGTTCAGGCTGAACTTGCCGATGCTGGTGGCCGGGAAGCGCAGGTTGAAGTCGTAGTCCAGACCGGAGGTCTTGGTCCACTCGTTGTTCCCGTACTGGCGGACCAGCATGATGATCGGGCCGCTGTTGGCCACGCCCGGGAGCCAGGTCTCGGGGTTGGGGTCACGCACGATCTGGGCACCGTTGGCCGCCGGGTTGGCGTTGTAGGTGTCCATGATGTCCACGCCGCGCTGCGAGCGGATCTCGTTCTTGCGGTGGAAGTACCAGGCGTCCAGGGCCAGGTCCGCGTACTTCGTCGGCGTGAAGATCATGCCGAAGGTGAACGAGTTCGACTTCTCGGGCTTCAGGTCCGGGTTGGCGCTGATGACCGTGGCCAGGCTGCCCGGGTTGGTGGTGCCCGACGGCACGGCGGAGAAGCCCAGCACGTTGCAGTCGCGGTTGTTGGCGACCGGCGCCTTGCTGACCGGGGCGTTCGGGTTGCTCGAGTCGCAACGCAGCGAGTCGAACACGCGGCGTTCCTGGAAGTTGTGGAACGACAGGTTGAACGAGTTGCCGATCTGCGAGATCGCCGGGGCGCGGAAGCCGGTGGCGGCCGTGCCGCGGAACACCATCAGCGACGGCAGCGCGGTCCACTTGAAGCCGGTCTTGCCGGTCGTGCTGGCGCCGAAGTCGTTGGAGTGCTCGTAGCGCAGGGCGGCTTGCAGCTCCAGCTGCTTGACCACCGGCAGGCTCAGTTCCGAGAACGCGGCGTAGGACTTGCGGGTGCCCGAGGCCGGGTTGGCCACCAGACCGATGTAGTCGCCGGTGCCGTAGACGTCGTCCGGCACCGCGCTCAGGTCTTCCTTGCGCAGTTCCGTGCCGATGGCGATGGCCGCGTTGCCGCCGGGCAGCTTGAACAGCTCACGGCTGCCGCGCAGGTCCCAGGACAGCAGCTTCGATTCGCCGCGGTTGTAGGCGGTCGACGAGACGCTGGCGATGCCTTCGGCCGTGTTGGGCTTGCCGAAGTGGTAGGTGTTGTTGGCGATCGCGGCCTTCAGCAGCGAGCTGCGCACGCGGCCTTCCTGGAAGCGCTCGTTCTCGTTCTTGCTGAACAGGATCGCGCTGTCGAAGTCCCAGCCGTAGGCCGTGCCTTCCAGGCCGGCGGTCAGGCGCGTGGAACGCAGGATGTTGATGTCGCCGGTGGGCAGGTCCTCGAAGCGGTAGATCAGCTGGATCGGCTGCGAGTTGGCGGTGCCCGTGGTCGGGTTGTCCGGGTGGCCGGCCGGCAGGATGATGGCGTCCTGGCGCAGCAGCGTGCCGTCCAGCTTGCCCCAGCTGACCGCGGTGCGGTTGCCGCTCGTGACCAGCGACGTGGTCATCGCGTAAGGCACGCGCTTCTCGTTCGTCTTGGTCTTCGAGAACATGACGTCCGCGTAGGCGGTCAGGTTGTCGTTGATCGCATACGTGCCGCGCACCATGCCGCTCTGGCGGTCCTGGGCCGCGATGATCTCGTCGGCATCGTCCAGGTTGAAGCGGCACATGCCGGTGGGCAGCGAGCCGGTCGTCGAGGCCAGGCCGGCCGGACGGTTGGGCACGCCCTTGCCGACGGTGCGCTCGTCCGGGCAGCCCGACAGGGTGCCCAGGTAGTTCGCGCCCGACAGGCTGTTGTTGCCGACGGTGTAGCCGCCGATGGTGGTCGACCCCGACAGGCTGGCCGGCAGCTTGTAGTAGTTGCCGTAGAACGACGCGGACGAGTCCGGCGTGAAGCGCGCCAGCGAGCCGTTGGACGTCAGGTACTGGTTCTGCAGGGCCAGGTTGCCGCGGTCCTTCAGCTCGTTGGCCATCACGTTGTCGCGCTTGGACACTTCCAGGCCGCCGAAGACGTTGAAGCGCTGCGTGTCCAGGTTGCCGAAGCCGAAGGTGACGGAGCCGCTCTTGGTCGCGCCCACGCCCTTGTCGTTGGCGCTGTACGAGGCGCTGGCCTCGACACCCTTGTAGTCCTTGCGCAGGATGTAGTTGATGACGCCGGCCATGGCGTCGGAGCCGTACTGGGCCGAGGCGCCGTCCTTCAGGATGTCGATGCGCTCGATCGCTTCCTTGGGGATGGTGTTGACGTTGACCATCGTGCCGCGACCGAAGTTCACGTCCACGGCGGCGACCGGCGCCGTGCGGCGGCCGTTGATCAGGATCAGGGTGCCCTGCGAGCCGAAGCCGCGCAGCGAGATGGTCGAGATGCCGCCGACGAAGCCGGAGGCCGCGCCGTCACCGATCGAACCCAGGTCGACGGCGGAATTCGCACGCAGCAGCTCTTCGACGTTCGCATAACCGGAGTTACGGATCTCTTCACGCGAGATACTTTGGACGACGGACGGCGTCTCCTTGTCCGTGCGCTTGATCAGCGAACCGGTGATCTCCACGCGCTCGAGCTTCTTCGAATCTTCGGCGGGAGCGGCTTGCTGCGCCTGGGCGTGACCGATGGCGGCGATGGCGGCAACAGCGGCCCAGCACAGACGGTGCGGGCTGAAAGAGGGACGACGAACCATGTTGGAAATCACTCCTGTGACAAATCTCTGGGGAGGCTTGGGTATCGAGGCTGATGCATAGACACCAGCCGATACCAGTCACGGTAAAGATGTGTTTCCGACCCGTTATGAAGCTTTGTGATCCTTGTATGAACCTTTGGTTATGAATGCGTTATCGACCTCCCCAGAGGGCGCCGAACATTTCGTGATGCGGCGGATGAGTCTTCGCCATGCACGGGTGCTTTTGGCCCTTCACGACACGGGCAACGTCAGTCAGGCCGCGGATCTGCTCCATGTGAGCCAGCCCGCGGTGAGCAAGACGCTGGCCGAGTTGGAGCAAGGCCTAGGACAAACCCTGTTCCTGCGGCGTGGACGCAACATGCAGGCCACGCCGGTGGGTCGGCGCCTGCTGGAACTGGCCCGGAAGCTGGATGCCGACCTGCAACGCGCGGCCGGCGACGTGGCCGCGCTGGTGCGCGGCGCGTCGGGCGAACTGCGGATCGGCGCCACCAACGCGGCGCTGACCAAGCTGCTCCCGCAGGCCATCACGGTGATGAAGCTCGAGCATCCGCATGTGACGCTGAGCGTGCGCACGCACGCGCTGCGCTCGCTGTTCGGCGAGCTGCAGGCGGGCACGCTGGACCTGATCGTGGCCCGCGCGATGCCGCAGGACGAGCCGCTGGGCGTGGTGCGCCATCCGCTGGCCGCCCAGCCCGAGGTGCTGACCATGAGCGCCCACCACCCGCTGGCGCGCACGCCGCGGCTGGGTTGGGAGGTGCTGGGCGTTCAGCGCTGGATCTGGCACCTGCCGGGCACCCGCACGCGGATGCTGATGGACCGCTTCTGGGAACAGATGGGCCTGCCGGCCCCGACCGACCTGATCGAGAGCGGCGACGCGATGCTGTCCGTCAGCCTGATGCGCGAGATGCCGCTGGTGGCGGTGATGCCGCACGACCTGGCCATGGCCGCGGCCAAGCGCGGCACGGTGGTGATCCTGCCGCACGTCGTGGACCTGGGGCTGGGCCCGACCTCGGCCTGGCATCTGCCCGACGCCCAGGGCGAGGCGCTGGAGCGCTTCGTCCAGGTGCTGGGCGAGGTCGCCCGGTCCGAGGACATCCAGATCGGCTGAGGCCGGCGCCACCGGCCTCCCGGCCGGACCTGCCGCACCGGGAACGGCGGCGGATCCAGCCGCCGTCGCTCAGGCGTAGTCCTCGGCGTCCGGGTCCGTGGTCTCCAGCTCGTAGCTGGCCGCGAGCATGGCCAGCCGGCCGATCACGCCGTACATGTAGAAGCGGTTGGGCGCGCTGGCGCCCGGCTTCTCGCCCGGGGCGGGCAGGTGCGAGGAGTGCGCGAAGGCCAGCGGCACGAAGCTGGAGCCCGGCGCGTTGAGGTTCTCGTCCTCGGCCCGGTCCGCGTGCACGCGGTAGAAGCCGCCCACCACGTAGCGGTCCATCATGTAGACGACCGGCTCGGCCACCGCCTCGTGGATGCGCTCGTGCGTGGCGACGCCTTCCTGCACCAGCACCCGCGACAGCGCCGGCACGCCTTCCAGCTTGGCCAGCTTGTCGCGCGCCTTGATGGCCAGCGCGTCCAGATCCTTGGCGTCGCGGATGGTCATGACGCCCAGGCCGTGCGTGCCGGCGTCCGGCTTGACGACGACGAAGGGCTTCTCCTGGATGCCGTATTCCTTGTACTTGCGGCGCGTGCGGGTCAGCGTGGCGTCGACCTGCGCCTGCAGCGCGTCCAGCCCCTGGCCGGTGCTGAAGTCCAGCCCGTCCACCGCCACCGAGTGCGGATAGATCAGCCACGGGTCCATGCCCAGCAGCTTGGCGAACTTCTTGGCCACCTCCTCATAGGCGCGGAAGTGCTGGCTCTTGCGGCGCTGCGCCCAGCCGGCGTGCAGCGGGGGGAGCAGGTACTGCTCGTGCAGGTGCTTGAGCTGATCCGGGATGCCGGCCGACAGGTCGTCGTTCAGCAGGATGGTGCAGGGGTCGAAATCCTTCAGGCCCAGCCGCGAGCGGTTGCGCACCAGCGGCTCCAGCGTCAGCGACGTGGCGTCGGGCAGGTTCAGCGTGGTGGGCTCCTTGACCGACTCGTCCCAGGTACCCAGCCGCACGTTCAGGCCGGCCATCGAGAAGATGCGCACCAGCGTCGACAGATTCGAGAGATAGAAGCTACCGCGGTTCTTCGCTTCCGGGACCAGCAGCAGGTTCTTGGCCTCGGGGCAGATCTTCTCGATCGCCGCCATGGCCGCCTGCACCGCCAGCGGCAGCATCTCGGGCGTCAGGTTGTTGAAGCCGCCCGGGAACAGGTTGGTGTCGACGGGCGCCAGCTTGAAGCCGGCGTTGCGCAGGTCCACCGAGCTGTAGAACGGGGGCGTGTGCTCCATCCACTCGAGCCGGAACCAGCGCTCGATCGCCGGCATGGACTCGAGCACGCGCTGCTCCAGTTCATTGATGGGCCCGGTCAGGGCGGTGATGAGGTGAGGGACCATGATGAGCGACGCCTGGACAGCCTGGGAGGGGCGGGTCTTCTGATTCTAGGCACGCGCACATTGGGGTCTTCTCCCACATCTCAAGGGGTCCCGCACGGGGTGCCGTACCCTCCCCCGCCGGGCGTGCGAATGACGAAGACGTCCCCGGGCGCCATCTCCACCTGGCCGATGTGGCCCAGCGTCTCGATCCGGCCGTCGGCCCGCTCGACGAGGTTCTCCCCCACCGCCCCCGCCTGCCCGCCGGCCATGCCGAAGGCGCCGGCCGTGCGGCCGTTGCTGAGGATGGAGGCCGTCATCGGCGTCAGGAACCGGATGCGGCGCTCGCCGCCCTCCCCGCCCTGCCAGCGCCCCGCGCCGGCCGAGCCCTGACGAATGGCATACCCGTCCAGCCGCACCGGGAAGCGGAACTCCAGCACCTCCGGATCGGTCAGCCGCGAGTTGGTCATGTGGGTCTGCACGACCGAGGTCCCGTCGAAGCCCGGCCCCGCGCCGGAGCCGCCGGAAATGGTCTCGTAGTACTGGTGGGTCGCGTCGCCGAAGGTGAAGTTGTTCATCGTGCAGGGCCCGGCCGCCATCACCCCGAGCGCCCCGTAGAGCGCGTTGGTCACGCACTGCGAGGTCTCGACGTTGCCCGCCACCACCGCCGCCGGATGGCGCGGATTGAGCATGCAGCCCTCGGGCACGATCACGTCGATGGGCTTGAGGCAGCCCGCGTTCAGCGGGATCGCGTCGTCCACCAGCGTGCGGAACACGTAGAGCACCGCCGCCATCGTGATCGACTTGGGCGCGTTGAAGTTGTTGGGCTGCTGCGCGCTGGTGCCGCAGAAGTCCACCGTGGCGCGGCGATTCGCCGCGTCCACCCGCACCGCCACCTGGATGCGCGCGCCGTTGTCCAGCGGCAGCGTGAACGCGCCGTCCTTCAGCACCGAGATCACGCGCCGCACCGACTCCTCGGCGTTGTCCTGCACGTGGCGCATGTAGGCCTCGACCGTCGCGCGGCCGAACTGCGCCACCATCGCGCGCAGCTCCTGCACGCCCTTCTCGTTGGCGGCGACCTGGGCGCGCAGGTCGGCCAGGTTCTGCGCCGGATTGCGGCTGGGGTATGGGCCGCCGGTCAGCAGCGCGTGGAGCTCGGCCTCGCGCAGCCGGCCCTGCTCGACCAGCTTGAAGTTGTCGATCAGCACGCCCTCCTCGGTGATGTCCTTGGAGAACGGCGGCATCGAGCCCGGCGTGATGCCTCCGATGTCGGCGTGGTGGCCGCGGCTGGCGACGAAGAAGCCCGGCGCGGCGTCCGGCCCCGCGTCCGCCTCCAGGAACACCGGCGTGACCACGGTGATGTCGGGCAGATGGGTGCCGCCGTGGTACGGGTCGTTGAGCACGTAGACGTCGCCCGGCCGCATGCCCGGGTTGCGATCGATCACCGAGCGGATGGACTCGCTCATCGAGCCCAGGTGCACCGGCATGTGCGGCGCGTTGGCGATCAGCTGACCCTCGCGGTCGAAGAGCGCGCAGCTGAAGTCCAGCCGCTCCTTGATGTTGACCGAGTAGGCCGTGTTCTGGAGCCGCAGCCCCATCTGCTCGGCAATGTTCATGAAGAGGTTGTTGAAGACCTCCAGCACCACCGGATCGGCTTCGGTGCCCAGCGCGTGGCCGCGCACGCGCTCGCGGACGCGTGTCAGCAGCAGGTCCCCGTTGCCCTGGAGCTCGGCGCGCCAGCCGGCGTCCACGACCGTGGTGGCGTTGCGCTCGGCCACGATGGCCGGGCCGTCGATGCGGGCGCCGGGGCGCAGCTGCTCGCGCTGGTGCAACGAGGCCTCGCGCCAGCCGGCGGGCTGCTCGTCGGCCAGGCAGTACATGCGCACGCGGGCCAGCGGCTCGGGCGCATGGGCGCTGGCGATGCCGGCGTCGGCCGAGGCATCCAGCGCCGCGCCCGCGGCCAGGCATTCCACCGAGACCGCCTCCACGATCAGCGCCCGGTCCGGCATCAGGAAGGCGAAGCGCTGGCGGTAGGCGGCCTCGAAGGCCTCGCGCATCGCGGCGATGGCGGACGTGGCCGGCTCGTGCAGCGGCAGCAGGCAGGTCAGCGCGGTGTCGGTCCCTTGATAGCGCAGCTGCGCGCGGGCGACAGTGCGCAGCGCCTGCGCCTCCACGCCCTGCTCGACCAGTTCGCCCGAGGCCTGCGCGCCCAGCGCCTCGGCCGCCTCGCGCGCCGCTTGCAGGCCGGCGGCGTCCAGCGGTCGCTCGATCGAGGCCTCACGCATCGCGGTCTGGTCGGCCAGCCCCATGCCGTAGGCGCTGAGCACGCCGGCGAAGGGGTGGGCCAGGATGCGCGTCATGCCCAGCGCGTCCGCGACCAGGCAGGCCGCCTGGCCGCCCGCGCCGCCAAAGCACTGCAGCGTGTAGCCGGTGACGTCGTAGCCGCGCGCGACCGAGATCCGCTTGATCGCGTTGGCCATCGCGCCGACGGCGATCTGCAGCGCGCCGGCCGCGACCTCCTCGGCGCTGGTGGCCTTGCCCGCCGCCGACATCTGATCGGCCAGCGCGGCGAAGCGCTGCTTCACCACCTCGCCGTCCAGCGGCTGATCGGCGCCCGGACCGAAGACACGCGGGAAGTGGTCCGGCTGGATGCGGCCCAGCATCACGTTGGCATCGGTGGTGGCGAGCGGACCGCCGCGGCGGTAGCTCGCCGGGCCCGGATTCGCGCCGGCCGAGGCCGGCCCCACGCGCAGCCGCGCGCCGTCGAAGGCGATCACCGAGCCGCCGCCCGCCGCCACCGTGTGGATGCTCATCATCGGCGCGCGCATGCGCACGCCGGCGACCTCGGTGTCGAAGGCGCGTTCGAACTCGCCGGCGAAGTGGCTGACGTCGGTCGAGGTGCCGCCCATGTCGAAGCCGATGACCTTGTCGTGGCCGGCCGCCTGCGCCGTGCGCACCATGCCGACGATGCCGCCGGCCGGTCCGCTCAGGATCGCGTCCTTGCCCTGGAAGCGGCGCGCCTCGGTCAGGCCGCCGGAGCTCTGCATGAAGAACAGCCGCACGCCGGGCATCTCACCCGCGACCTGGTCGACGTAGCGACGCAGGATGGGGCTGAGGTAGGCATCGACCACGGTGGTGTCGCCGCGCGGGATCAGCTTCATCAGCGGGCTGACCTCGTGCGACACCGAGATCTGCGTGAAGCCCACCGCCTCGGCCAGCCGCTTGGCGGCCAGCTCGTGCGCGGGCGCGCGCCAGCCGTGCAGGAAGACGATGGCGCAGGCGCGCAGGCCGGCGTCGAAGGCCGACTGCAACTCGGCGCGGAGCGCGGACTCGTCCAGCGGCTCCAGTTCGACGCCTTGCGCGTCGACGCGCTCGTTCGCCTCGATCACGCGCTCGTAGAGCAGCTCGGGCAGCTGGATGTGGCGCTCGAAGAGCTTGGGCCGGGCCTGCGTCGCGATGCGCAGCGCGTCGCGGAAGCCGCGTGTGGTCACCAGCAGCGTGCGGTCGCCGCGGCGCTCCAGCAGCGCGTTGGTCGCGACCGTCGTGCCCATCTTCACGCAGTCGACGCGGTCGGCGGTGATGGGCTCGCCGGGCTTCAGGTCGAGCAGGCGCCGGATGCCCTCGACCGCGGCGTCGCGGTAGTGCTCGGGGTTCTCGGAGAGCAGCTTGAGCGTGCGCAGCGTGCCGTCCGGCGCGCGGCCCACCAGGTCGGTGAAGGTGCCGCCGCGGTCGATCCAGAACTGCCAGCGATCGGGGACAGGAGTGGCTTGCATCGTGAGGTCCAGAAGTCGTTGAAGCATCAATGGCGTCGAGCGCGGGGGACGCGTCGGGGCGCGATGACGGGGTGAAGCGCGATGAGGTCGTGGGAGAGGACGTGAGGAAGGCCGGGGACGATCAGGCCGCGGCGGGGGCCAGTTCACGGCCCCGAGTTTCGGGCAAGGCGAGTGCCGCGATGACCACCAGCCCGTAGCACAGCGCCGCCATCCAGCCCAGGGTCTGTCCCAGCGGATGCGTGGTGCTGAAGTGGCCGATCAGCGCGGGGCACGCGGCGCCCAGCGCCCGGCCGATGTTGTAGCAAAAGCCCTGGCCGGAGCCGCGCACGTCGCTGGGGAAGAGCTCGGAGAGGAAGGCGCCCATGCCGGAGAAGATGCCCGACAGGAAGAAGCCCAGCGGGAAGCCCAGCACCAGCATCAGGCCGTCGGTGATGGGCATCTGCGTGTAGGCCAGCACCAGCACGCCGCCCATGACGGCGAAGAGGATGAAGCAGCGGCGCCGGCCGATCGCGTCGCACAGCCAGGCGCTGGTCAGGTAGCCGGCAAAGGAGCCCGCGATCAGCACCAGCAGGTAGCCGCTGGTGCCCAGCACCGAGAGCTGGCGCTCGGTCTTGAGGAAGGTGGGCAGCCAGGTCGTGACCGAGTAGTACGCGCCCTGCATGCCGGTGGCCAGCAGGCTGGCGAGCACCGTGTTGCGCAGCAGCTCTGGGGAGAAGATGCGCAGGAAGTTGCCGCGCTCGCCCCGGGCCTGGGCACGCGCCTGCTCGGCGAGGAACACGGCCGGCTCGCCCAGGTTGCGGCGGATGTAGAGGATCAGCAGCGCGGGCAGGATGCCGATCCAGAACAGCACCTTCCACGCCGTCTCCGGAGGCAGCACCGAGTACAGCCCCCAGAACGCGAGCGCCGACGCCGCCCAGCCGATCGCCCAGCTGCTCTGCACCAGGCCGGCCGCCTTGCCGCGGTGCCTGGCGCTGATGGTCTCGGCGATCAGGACCGAGCCCACCGCCCATTCGCCGCCCATGCCGAAGCCCTGCATCGCGCGGGTGAAGAACAGCTGCTCGAAGGAGCTGGTGAAGCCGCTCAGGAAGGTGAAGATCGCGAACCAGAGCACCGTCCACTGAAGCACCCGCACGCGGCCGAAGCGGTCGGACAGCACGCCCGCCGCCCAGCCGCCGATCGCGGAGGTCAGCAGCGCGCCGGTGGCGATGGCGCCCGCTTGGCCCTTGCTCATGCCCCAGGCCGCGATCAGCGTCGGGATGAGGAAGGTGTAGATCATGTAGTCGAAGCCGTCGACGGCATAGCCGGCGAAGGTCGCGGTCAGCGTGCGCCGCTCGGCGGGCGTGGTGTCTCGGAGCCACATGGTGTCAGCGTCTTTCTTGTCGTGCCGGGGGGAGGTCCGGCGTGGGGACGGAGACGGCCGCCGTCATTGCTTGCCCTGGTCTCGTGGCGCTCGATGGCGCGGGCGGGCGGCGGCCGGGACGGTACTGCGAGGACTGCGGAAGGTTTCGGACCCGGATGCGGGGACGGGACGGGAGCGCGGCGGGCCGGACGCGCCGCGATCAGACCTCGACGAGGTCCCGGTTCAGCAGGTCGGTCACCAGCATGTAGCCCGGCGCATGGGTGATGCAGAAGGGCGGACGGGCCGTGGCGATCGCCGATTGCGGCGTCACGCCGCAGGCCCAGAACACGGGCAGCTCGCCGTCGCGGATCTCGACGGCGTCGCCGTAATCGGGCGTCGCGATGTCGCGGATGCCGATGCGCGAGGGGTCGCCCAGATGCAGCGGCGCGCCATGCACGCGCGGCAGTCGCGAGGTGATCTGCACCGCGCGGATCGCGTCGGCCGCGTTGAGCGGCCGCATCGACACCACCGTCGGTCCGCGGAACAGGCCCGCGGCCTGCGTCTCGATGCTGGTGCGGTACATCGCGACGTTGCGGCCCTGCTCGACGTGGCGCAGCGGGATGCCCTCGGCCAGCAGCGCGTGCTCGAAGGAGAACGAGCAGCCGATCGCGAAGGTGACCAGGTCGTCGCGCCACCAGGCGCTCACGTCGGTGGGCTCGTCGACCAGCTCGCCGTCCCGCCACACGCGATAGCGCGGCACGTCGCGGCGGAGGTCCAGATCGGCGCCCAGCGCGGCCAGCGTGGGGTCGCCGGGTTCGCTCACGCCCAGCAGCGGACAGGCTTGTGGATTCAGCGCGCAGAAGCGGCGGAAGTCCTCGGCCTGCGCGGCCGGCAGGATCGCGAGATTGGCCTGCACGTACTCGGCGGCCAGGCCGCTGGTGTGGCCGGTGAAGCGTCCGCTGCGGGCGGCACGGCGGACCGCCAGCGCGCTCGACGCGGCGTCGAGAACGGCGTCGGCGACGTCAGCGACGGCATCGATGGCGAGGTCGCCGGAGGTCCCGCTGGAGGACTCGCGGGAAGCGGCGGGCGGGCGGGCCGAAGCCCGGCTGGCGAGAGAGGCGTTCATGTCGGGTCGCGGGGGTGTGCTGCTCGATGCGACGCATTGTGGGAGCCCACCCGGCTCCCGATCCAACGCAAATTTTCCCCGTGCTCTCATCGATTTTTTCGATGAGTCCAGCAGCGCTTCCGCTTAGCGGGCGGACTTCCCCGAAGCCATGCGGACTTTCCCGGACGGCTTCTGACGCGCGACGTGGTCCAGCGCCGACTGCAGCACCGACTCGGTGAGCTGCGAGCTCGGATCCTCGCGGTAGCTCGCGTGGATGGGCAGCGGCACCAGGTCGGTGTCGCTGCGCAGCACGCGCAGCGACGTCCGCCTGGCGAGCTGCTCGGCCACCGCCACCGGCAGCGTCGCGATGCCGAAGCCGCCCTCCACCAGCTGCACCATCGCGGAGATCGACGAGATCGCATGCACGCGCGGCAACGGCAGCCCGGACTCCTGGAACATCTGCAGCAGCGCCTGATGCGGCTGCGAGCCGCGCTGGAAGGTCAGCAGGTCGTGCCCCGCCAGATCGGACAGGCCGTAGCGGCGCTTGGTGTGCAGATCCGATCGGCCGACGAAGCCCATGGGCATCGAGGCCATCGCGCGGGTGCGCACGCCACCGGCGTCGGCCGCCGGGATGGCGGCGAAGACCAGGTCCTGCGCGCCGCGCCGCACCTGGTCGACGAGCACGGGCGAGGTCTCGACGGTGAGCTCCAGCTCGAAATCGGGGTTTCCGGCGCGCATCTCCTGCAGCCAGCCGGTCAGCCAGCTGTGCACCACCGACTCGATCGCGCCGATGCGCAGCGTCACCGGCCGCCCGGCCCCGCCGGCGCCGCCCATCTCCTCCTTCACCTGGCGCTGCACGTCCAGCAGCCGCTGCGCCAGCGTGTGGAAGCGCTGGCCCGCGACGGTGAGCCGGAACTGCTTGTCGCGCCGATCCAGCAGCACCACGCCCAGTTCCTCCTCCAGCGAGGCGATGCGGCTGGAGAGCGCGGACTGCGTGATGTGCAGCTTCTGCGCCGCGCGCGTCACGCTGCGCAGCGACGCGGCCCAGTGGAAGGCTTCGACAAAGCGGAGGTTCATGGCGGCGGATTATGGGCAGCGGGCCGGCGAATGAAAAAAGCCGCCCCGAGGGGCGGCTTGAGCGATTGCAGGAGCGCTCGTCTTACTTGTGATACGCGGTCTCGCCGTGCGACGTGATGTCCAGGCCCTCGCGCTCTTCCTCTTCGGAGACGCGCAGACCGATGACCAGGTCGACGATCTTGAAGGCGACCACCGAGACCACGCCCGACCACACGACGGTCAGCAGCACGGCCTTGGCCTGCGTCAGCACCTGCGAGGCGATCGAGTAGGCGTCCGGCGCGATCGCGGCGGCCGTGACCCAGTCGCCGACGGCCGACGGGCCGCCCAGGTTGGGCGAGTTGAAGACACCGGTCAGCAGCGCGCCGATGATGCCGCCCACGCCGTGCACGCCGAAGACGTCCAGCGAGTCGTCCGCGCCCAGCAGCTTCTTCAGGCCGGACACGCCCCACAGGCAGGCGAAGCCGGCGATCAGGCCGATCACCAGGCCACCGCCGATGCCGACGTTGCCGGCGGCCGGGGTGATGGCGACCAGACCGGCCACCGCGCCCGAGGCGGCGCCCAGCATCGAGGCCTTGCCCTTGAGCAGCGCCTCGCCCACGCACCAGGCCAGCACCGCGGCGGCGGTGGCGAACAGCGTGTTGATGAAGGCCAGGGCGGCGAAGCCGTTGGCTTCCAGCGCGGAGCCGGCGTTGAAGCCGAACCAGCCCACCCACAGCAGCGCGGAACCGACCATCGTCAGCGTCAGGCTGTGCGGCGTGAAGGCTTCCTTGCCGTAGCCGATGCGCTTGCCGACCATGAAGGCGCCGACCAGACCAGCGACGGCGGCGTTGATGTGCACCACGGTGCCGCCGGCGAAGTCCAGCGCGCCCCACTGCCACAGCAGACCGGCCTTGCTGTTCATCTCATCGACGACGGCGGCCGAGGTGTAGGCGTCCGGACCCATCCAGAACCAGACCATGTGGGCCATCGGCGCGTAGCTGAAGGTGAACCAGATCACCATGAACATCAGCACCGCGGCGAACTTGATGCGCTCGGCGAAGGCGCCCACGATCAGCGCGCAGGTGATGCCGGCGAAGGTGGCCTGGAAGGCGGCGAAGACGATCTCGGGGATCACGACGCCCTTGCTGAAGGTCGCGCCGTTGACGAAGGTGCCGGCGACGTTGTCCCAGATGCCCTTCATGAACAGCCGGTCGAAACCGCCGATGAACTTGTTGCCCTCGGTGAAGGCCAGGCTGTAGCCGTAGATGGCCCACAGCACGACGATCAGCGAGAAGGTCACCATCACCTGCATCAGCACCGACAGCATGTTCTTGCTGCGGACCAGGCCGCCGTAGAACAGGGCCAGGCCGGGGATGGTCATCATGATCACCAGCAGGGTGGAGACCATCATCCAGGTGGTGTCGCCCTTGTTGGGGACCGGGGCCGGCGCGGCGGCGGCCGAGGCGGCTTCCGCGGGGGCGGAGGCGGCGGCGGCCACGGGGGCGGCGACCGGCGCGGCGCTGGCGGGCGCGGCGGCTTCGCTGGTGGCGGCCGCGGGCGCGGAGGCCGCGTCCTGGGCCATGGCCGCGGGGGCCGCTCCGGTGAAGGCTGCCGCGGCCAGGGCCAGGCAGGCGAGTAGTTTCTTCATGGTCGGGACTCTCTTCGTTGGATCTTGGGGATCGGCGGGCGCGGTTCCCTCGAGGACCGCGGAGACTCGAAAACGGTGGGCGTGGATCAGGGCGTCGCGCTCAGGGCGCGGCGATCAGAGCGCGTCCTGGCCGGTCTCGCCGGTGCGGATGCGGATGACCTGGTCCAGCGGCGAGACGAAGATCTTGCCGTCGCCGATCTTGCCGGTGCGGGCGGCGTTCTCGATGGCCTCGATCACCTGCTCGACGACGCCGTCGGCGACGGCGGCCTCGATCTTGACCTTGGGCAGGAAGTCGACGACGTACTCGGCGCCGCGATAGAGCTCGGTGTGGCCCTTCTGGCGGCCGAAGCCCTTGACCTCGGTGACGGTGAGGCCCTGCACGCCGATGGCGCTCAGGGCTTCGCGCACTTCATCCAGCTTGAAGGGCTTGATGACGGCGGTGATCAGTTTCATGGCGATTTCTCCTCGACGGGCGGACGGCTCGGCCGCGCCTGGGCGCGACCGGCGGGTTTCAGATTCAGAAGACCTTCTTGACCGAGACGACCACGCCGTTCTTGCCGAGGTCCTTGCCCTTGCCGCCGATGTAGGCGTCGGTGCTGGTGGCCACGAAGCCCGCGCCGAAGGTCAGGCCGTACCAGTCCTTGTTCACCGTCAGCGAGTAATCGGTGTAGCTCGAGGCGTCGTTGTTCTTGACCCACTGGTGGCCCACGTGCGGGGTGACGGTGAAGCCGTTGCCCACGTCGAAGGTCGCGCTCAGGTCCAGGTAGCCGGAGTTCTTGGAATCGGCGAAGCCGAACAGGTTGCTGACGCTGTGCGAGTACTTCAGCGTGGCCGGGCCATAGCTGACCGCGCCGTAGAGCTCGTTGGTGTTGGCGCTGGTGGGCAGCTTGTTGCTGGGGTAGTTGTAGCGCAGGAAGCCCACGTCGACGGTGACACCGCCGCCGACTTCGGTCTTGTAGCCGGCATAGGTGTCGATCTCGACGTCGGCGTCGCCGCCGCTGTCCTTGATCCACTTGATGGTCGACGCCCAGGCGCCGATGTAGAAGCCCGACGAGTGGGCGTAGTCGACGCCGCCCTGCAGCGCCGGCTTCAGGCGCGTCTGGGAAATGCCGCGGTAGCGGTAGTCCGAGGTGACGCTGAGGTTGAAGGACAGCGGGTTGGTCTCTTCGGCCATCGCCGGGAGGGCGATGGCGGCGAGCGCGGCGGCCATGGCGGCGGCGCGGACAGTGACTCGGACGTCGTGGGCTTTCATGCGCGAGGGCTCCTGGAGGTTGGGGGCGTACTGCGATCACGGCAGGCTTTGCAGCTTTTGTGCCAGGGCGCACAGAGCCCCCGGGGCCCCAAAGCGGCCCACCGGGCGACCAATCGTTGCGCCCGATGCCCCGTCAAGCCCCCATGCGCACCAAAACCATGCACGGGTGGGGGAGAGACACCCCCGACAAATGCCCCAACCGGGTGCTAGGCGTGGGATGGGGCGATCGGGACACTGGCGGCCGGGCGTCCGGGATGGACGCGAAGGAGCGGGAATGGAAGGAAATGAGGCGCTGAGCGGCCCGGTCGTGAAGTGGCCGGTGGACCTGTCTCATATGCAACCCGAGGATGCGGCCGAGTGGCTGGTGGCGCAGTACGGGGACCGAGTCATGCCGATCAAGCCGGAGCACATCGCGCAGCGACTGGGTGTGAAGCTCGGTGAACTGACGGTCCAGCCCCTGGGCTCCGTGACGATCGACCCGGACGGGACGCCATGGATCCTGGTGGACCTGTCGATCCACGTGTACGAGCAGCGGTTCGCGGTTGCCCACGCCCTCGGACAGATCGTCCTGCGTCAGCTACGCCCGCCCTCCCGCCCGTGGGAACTGTTTGAACGCACCTCGATCGAGCCGGTGGAAACACCCGACCAACCTCCGGCCCGTTTCGCCGCCAGCCTGCTGGTGCCGAGGGAGGACCTGCGGTGGTGCGTGACGAGCGGATGGATGAGGAATGCCACCCAGATCGAGAGAACGCTTGGCGTGTCGATGTCGGTGCTCAATTACCGCTATGCACAGTTGCTGGCCGAGAGCCGCTGATGCCGCTGGTCCTGCAGTCGA
Source organism: Mitsuaria chitosanitabida ATCC BAA-476 = NBRC 102408 (assembly GCF_001598255.1). Lineage (GTDB taxonomy): Bacteria > Pseudomonadota > Gammaproteobacteria > Burkholderiales > Burkholderiaceae_C > Roseateles > Roseateles chitosanitabidus. Next base: position 38,286 of record NZ_BCYP01000024.1, on the reverse strand, counting down.
GGAGCCCCCATGTCTCGCACGCCATCCCCAGCCGTAACCCGTTCCGTGGGAACGCTTTCCCAACCCACGAAGGAAGACCTCGCACGGGATGCCACCGAAGCACGCGCCCGGCTGTGCTTCCCCACGTTGTCGCTCTGCCTCGCGGCATTCGTTCTGCTACTGGTCTCGGCCTGTCTGAACACCGTCACGATGGCCTTGGTCGACCGCTTGCGTGCCACACCGGCGGAATCGGTTGATGTCATATCGGCAGCGCTGACCCGTGCTACCGCGGAGTCAGCGGAATCAGCGAAGCCTGTGACTCAGGTCAGCAAATGGCCCAGCGCCTTGGTGGCGATCATCACGGTGCTCCTGGTCGCCGACGTGGTGCTCGACATCGGCTTGATCAGGGCAACGTTCGGCATGCGAGTGAACTTCGACAGATCTCCGAGCGCCGAGGGCACCGCTTCCTCGGGCGGTCCCGGGCTTCCCGGGGTTGAGCTGCTGAAGGCAGTGACCGAGGCTTTCACGACCGTTCTGAACGGCGTGAACAAGCGCTGACGCCCCACCCCAGGCGCTGGCTCACTCGCCCCAATGTCCCTCCTCTCCATCATCCACAGCCGCGCGCTCGACGGCTTGTCGGCCGCGGCGGTCGACGTCGAGGTCCACCTGGCCAATGGGCTGCCGAGCTTCACGCTGGTGGGGCTCGCCGATCTGGAGGTGAAGGAGTCCCGCGAGCGGGTGCGCGCCGCGCTGCAGAGCAGCGGACTCGAGTTCCCCGCCAACAAGCGGATCACGGTGAACCTGTCTCCGGCCGATCTGCCCAAGGAGGGCGCCCGCTTCGACCTGCCCATCGCGCTGGGGCTGCTGGCCGCCAGCGGCCAGATCGACCAGGCGCTGCTGACCCACGTCGAGTGCGCGGGCGAGCTGGGGCTTTCCGGCGAGCTGCGGCCGGTGAAGGGCGCGCTGGCGATGGCGCTCGCGCTGCGCGCCGCGAAGCTCGATCGCGAGCTGATCCTGCCGCGCGGTTGCGCCGACGAGGCGGCGCTCGTGCAGGGCCTGGTGGTCAAGGAGGCCGGTCATCTGCTGGACCTCGTCAACGCCCTGCAGGACAAGTCCGAGGCCCCGCTCACACGCGTGCGCCGGGATCCTCCACCGCCGAGCGACACCGCGCTGGACCTGCGCGACATCAAGGGTCAGACCGGACCCAAGCGGGCGCTGGAGATCGCCGCGGCGGGCGGCTTGAGCTTGCTGCTGGTCGGTCCGCCAGGCACCGGCAAGTCGATGCTGGCGCAGCGGCTGCCCGCGCTGCTGCCGCCGTTGACGGAGGCCGAAGCGCTCGAATCCGCCGCGCTGCTCAGCGCCAACGGGCAGTTCCGGCCGGAGCAATGGGCCCGGCGCAGCTTCCGCGCCCCGCACCATTCCGCCTCGGCGGCGGCCTTGATCGGCGGGGGGTCACCGCCCCGCCCGGGCGAGATCACGCTCGCCCAGCATGGGGTGCTCTTCCTGGACGAACTGCCAGAGTTTCAGCGCCCCTCGCTGGAAGCCCTGCGCGAGCCGCTGGAGACGGGCCGGGTGCACATCTCGCGCTCCGCGCATCAGGCGGACTTCCCGGCCCGCTTCCAGCTCGTCGCCGCGATGAATCCCTGTCCCTGCGGCCATCTGGGCAACCCGCACAAGGCCTGTCGCTGCTCGCCGGCGGAGATCTCGCGCTATCAGGGACGGCTGTCGGGGCCGCTGCTCGACCGCATCGACCTGACGGTGGACGTGCCCGTGCTTCCGACGGCCATCCTGTCGGCCGCGGCGGATGGCGAGACCAGCGCGGCCGTCGCGGCGCGTGTCGCGGTGGCCCGGCAGCGCGCCGTGGACCGCCAAGGCTGCGAGAACGGACGGCTCATGGCCGCGCAGCTGGACGAGCATGTCCTGATGGCGCCGGAGGCGCAGACCCTGCTGCATCTGGCCTCCGCGCGGCTGGCGTGGTCCGGGCGCAGCTTCCATCGCGTGCTGCGCATCGCGCGCACCATCGCCGATCTGGCGGGCAGCGACACCATCCTGGCCACCCATGTCGGCGAGGCGATCCAGTGGCGCCGCGCGCTTCCCGGCCAGGGCGGCTGACAGCGCCGCGACGGCATCGCCCCTCCGCCGCCGTCCCCGCATCCTTGCGCTGGCAGCGGCCAAGACCGACGCCCAAAGAAAAGCGCCAGTCGATGCTGGCGCTTTTCTCTCGAACCGGGATCGGATGGCGATCCCCTCCGCGGCCGCTCGTCCGCGGAGACCGCGGACCTCTCAGGCCATCACTGGCGGATCAGCTGACCGTCGCTCACGCGGACGATGTCGCCGTTCTGCACGCCCGGGTCGTGGCTGAAGGTCATCGTGCGGTTGCTCTGGTCGGCGTTGCGCATCTTCACCACCCAGACCGTGGTGCTGCGCTGGCGCTTCTCGATCTCGTTGCCGGCGTAGCCGCCCGCCACCGCGCCACCCACCGTGGCGATCTTGCGACCCGTGCCGCCGCCGATGGCGCTGCCCAGCAGGCCACCCACCACCGCGCCACCCACGACGCCGATGCCGGAACCCTGGCCTTCACGGGCCTCGGTGCGGACCGACAGCACCGTCGCGCAGCTCGAGCACAGACGCGATTCCTCGCGCGCCACGCCCGACGAGCCGTCGCCATAGCCGGCGCCGTTGCCGGCCGCGCCGGAGTCGTCCCGCGAGCGCTGCGCCACCTGGCGGCGCTCCACCGCCTCGTTGGCGGCGCGCTTGGCAGCGCGGGCTTCGTCGGCCGAGTTCGCGCCGTTGCGGTCCACCACGTTGGCCTTGCCGTCCTCGGGCTGCGTCATCGCCGACAAGGGCGCGTCGGGCACCGACGGGGCCGACTGATGGCGGCCCGCGAAGAACGCCGCCACGACCAGAACGGCCGCCCCAACGGCACCGGCCGCGATCTTGTGATTGGTAGTCAACGCCATGATTCACCTCTTATGGTTTTCCCCTAGGGCGGGGAGATGGGGCGAAGAATGCCACGCTGTTACAAGTCCGGGCACGCCGAAAGTGTTCGCTTTGTAAACAGCTGAAACGGGAGCTGTAGGACAAGGCCGCGACACGCGGTTTTCGTTGCTCGGGCGCGTCGTTCCCCCAGGAGAAACGCCTCGGGGCCGGGGCGTTTCGGACGGACTCGGGACGGCATTCGGCCGCGCGCTGGCGGCCCTCCCGCGGGGTCGTCAGGACCGGCGACTCAGCCCAGTTGCGGTGCCAGTGCCCGGCGGGCTTCCGCCTCGTCCATCGCCATGCGGGCGGCCCAGTCGACGAGCTGGTCGTCGCCGATCCGGCCGACATTGAAGTAGCTCGACTCCGGGTGAGAGAAGTAGAAGCCGCTCACGCTGGCCGCCGGCGTCATCGCCATGCCCTCGGTCAGCGCCATGCCGATGTCCTCGGCCTGGAGCACGCGGAACAAGTCGCGCTTGACCAGGTGATCCGGGCAGGCCGGGTAGCCCGGTGCCGGACGGATGCCGCGATAGGCCTCGGCGATCAACTGCTCGTTGCTGAGCGCCTCGTCCGGCGCGTAGTGCCAGAACTCCTGGCGGACGCGTTGATGCAGGCGCTCGGCGAAGGCCTCCGCCAGGCGGTCGGCCAGCGCCTTGAGCATGATCGCGGAGTAGTCGTCCAGGTCGTCGATGAACTGCTGCTCCTTCTTGTCGACGCCCAGGCCCGCGGTGACCGCGAACAGGCCGATGTAGTCCGGCACCGTGCCCTTGGCGGCGATGTAGTCGGCCAGCGCGCGATTGGGACGACGCACGCCGTCGACCACCGGACGCTCGGACTGCATGCGCAGGCCGCGCCAGGTCATGAGCACCTGGCTGCGCGACTCGTCGCTGTAGATCTCGATGTCGTCATCGTTGACCTGGGCGGCGGGGAACATCCCCATCACGCCGCTGGCCGTCAGCCACCGACCTTCGATCAGTCGCTGCAGCATGCGCTTGCCGTCGCTGAAGACGCGTTGCGCCTCGGTGCCGACCACCTCGTCCTTCAGGATGGCCGGGAACGGGCCCGCCAGGTCCCAGGTCTGGAAGAACGGGCCCCAGTCGATGCACTGCGCCAGCTCGGCCAGGTCGTAGTTGCGGAACTGGCGCTTGCCGAGGAAGCGCGGCACGGGAGGCACGTAGCGCGTGAAGTCGACGCGGTGCTTGTTCTCGCGGGCCTGGGCCAGCGTGACCAGCGGCGTCTGCTTCTTGTTGGCGTGGAGCTGCCGGACCTGCTCGTAGTCCGACTTCAGGTCGTCGATGAAGCGCGTGGCGCGCTCGTCCGACAGCAGGTCCGAGCACACGCCCACCGAGCGCGACGCGTCCGGCACGTAGACCACCGGGCCCTCGTAGTGCGGAGAGATCTTCACGGCGGTGTGCACGCGGCTGGTGGTCGCGCCGCCGATCAGCAGCGGGATCTTCTTGATGCGGAAGTAGTCGTCGCGCTGCATCTCGGCGGCGACGTGCTGCATCTCTTCCAGGCTGGGCGTGATCAGGCCGGACAGGCCGATGATGTCGGCGCCCTCGACCTTGGCCTTGGCGAGGATGTCCTGGCAGGGGACCATCACCCCCATGTTGACGACCTCGAAGTTGTTGCACTGCAGGACCACCGTGACGATGTTCTTGCCGATGTCGTGCACGTCGCCCTTCACGGTGGCGATGACGATCTTGCCCTTGGAACGCACGTCCGCGCCCGCGGCCGCCATCTGGCGCTTCTCTTCCTCGATGTAGGGCACCAGGTGCGCGACGGCGGACTTCATGACCCGCGCGCTCTTGACCACCTGGGGGAGGAACATCTTGCCCGCGCCGAACAGGTCGCCCACCACGTTCATGCCGGCCATCAGCGGGCCCTCGATCACGTGCAGCGGACGGCCGCCCTTGGCGCGGATGCCCTGCCAGGCCTCTTCCGTGTCCTCGACGATGAAGTCGGTGATGCCGTGGATCAGCGCATGGGACAGCCGGGTCTCGACGTCGTTGACGCGCCAGGCCAGCTTCGCGCTGTCGTCCTTGGCCGCACCCTTGACCGACTCGGCGATCTCGAGCAGCCGCTCGGTCGAATCCGGTCGGCGGTTCAGGACCACGTCCTCGACGCGTTCGCGCAGGTCGGCCGGGATCTCGTCGTAGACGCCGACCATGCCGGCGTTGACGATGCCCATGTCCATGCCGGCCTGGATCGCGTGATACAGGAAGACGGTGTGGATGGCCTCGCGCACCGGCTCGTTGCCGCGGAAGCTGAAGGACACGTTGGACACGCCGCCGCTGACCTTGGCGCCGGGCAGATGCTGCTTGATCCAGCGCGTGGCCTCGATGAAGTCGACCGCGTAGTTGTCGTGCTCCTCGATGCCGGTGGCGATCGCGAAGATGTTGGGGTCGAAGATGATGTCCTCGGGCGGGAAGCCGACCTCATCGACCAGGATCCGGTAGGCGCGCTCGCAGATCTCGATCTTGCGCTGGTAGGTGTCCGCCTGGCCGGTCTCGTCGAAGGCCATCACCACGGTGGCCGCGCCGTAGCGGCGGATCAGCCGGGCCTGGCGGCGGAACTCGTCCACCCCTTCCTTCATCGAGATCGAGTTGACGATGCCCTTGCCCTGGATGCACTTCAGGCCGGCCTCGATCACGTCCCACTTGGACGAGTCGATCATGATCGGCACGCGCGCGATCTCGGGCTCCGAGGCGATCAGGTTGAGGAAGCGCACCATCGCGGCCTTGCTGTCGAGCATGGCCTCGTCCATGTTGATGTCGATGACCTGGGCGCCGTTCTCGACCTGCTGGCGGGCGACGCTGAGCGCCTGCTCGAAGTCGCCGTTCAGGATCATCCGGGCGAAGGCCTTGGAGCCCGTGACGTTGGTGCGCTCGCCGACGTTGACGAAGAGCGTGCCGGCGCCGATGGCGACGGGCTCCAGGCCCGAGAGCTTCATCGGGGGGACGGCGGGAGCGGCGGATGCGGACGGCGATTGGGCGGACATCGGGGCCTCGGACTTCAACGGATCGAGAGACGGGGCCGCGCAACTCACCGCGACCCCGGTGCAGAACACGGGGCGGGTGAGCGTCGTTGTGGGCGAGCGCCGGAATGCCGCGCCGCCGTTCCGAGCCTGGCGGGCACCCGGGTGACGGGACCTGTCGCAACGCTCCTCGGAAACCACCGCCGGCCACGCGAGGCCTGAGGGGCATTGCGGGGGGCGGGAACGGCGTGCATTCTACCGGTCCGGCCCTGCTTTGTTCGTGCCGGAATGCCGTCCGCACGCGGGCCCGCGCGTATGCTCGCCCGCGCCGTTCGACACTCCGATAACGACAGAACGACGTGGAACTCGTCCAACTTCCCCCTCACAGCCTGCGCGTGGGACAGGTGCTGAGCTTCTCGCTGCGCGACGCGGCGGGGCATCTGCTGTTCGCCTCCGGTCATCCGCTGCCCGACACGCCGCAGGTCCGCGACCTGATCGCCCGCGGCCCCTTCGTCTTCGCCCACGAGACGCGCGAGTACCAGCGCGCCCTGGCGCACAAGCTCGACACGATGGTGCTGCAGGGCGCGTCGATGTCGGAGCTGGCCAAGGCCAAGCCCGATTTTCGCCTGGCCGAACCGGCCAAGCTGCCGCTGCGCGCCGGCCCCGCGCACAGCGCGATCTGGGCCGATCTGCAATGGCACGCGCAGCAGGTGCTGCGCGATCCGACGCGGCCGGACTTCCTGGTCCGGCTGACGCAGTTGCTGGACACCACGCTGTCGCGGCTGGACCAGCAACCCGACGCCTCGCTGGCGCTGCTGATCCACGACGCCGGCCAGGAACCGCTGGACTACAGCGCCCGGCACGCCCTGCTCTCGCTGGCCCTGTGCGAGCTGACCACGCGCCAGCTCGGCTGGTCCGACGGCCGGCGCCGCGCGCTGGGCCTGGCCGCGCTGACGATGAACCTCGGCATCACGCGACAGCAGGACGAGCACGCCTTGCGCGCGGAGCCGCTCTCGGCCGAGCAGCGCGAGCAGCTCGCCGGTCACGGCGACCGCGCCGCGACGCAACTGCTGGCGATCGGCGTCGAGGACGAGGCCTGGCTGTCCGCGGTGCGCCTGCACCACGATGCCGGTCCCGGGCCGCTGGCCGGGCGCTCGGACGGCGAGCTGATGGCGCGCCTGCTGCGCCGCGTCGACATCTATGGCGCGCGCATCAGCCCGCGCCGCAACCGGCGCGCGCTGTCGGCGGCGCAGGCGGCCCGCGCGGTCTATCTGGACGAGTCGCAGCAACCCGACGAGGCCGGCGCCGCGCTGATCAAGGCGATCGGGCTGTATCCACCGGGATCGCTGGTGCGGCTGGGCAGCGGCGAGGAAGGCATGGTGCTCAAGCGCGGCCACAGCGCCAACGAGCCGATGGTGGCCGCGCTGGTCGGCCGCAGCGGCACGCCGCTGACGGCGCCCGTGCTGCGCGACACACGCCTCCCGGCGCAGGCCATCTCGGCCAGCCTCGCGCCGCACGAGATCCGCCTGCGGATCCACATGGACGCGATGCTGAAGCTGTACTGAGCGGCGCTCCGCGGCGCCTCGGCCTGACAGCGCTTCGGCCTCCGCGGCCCGCCGGGCGGGCCTACCGGCCGTCAGGGGCCGGTTCACTGGGTCACCGGGCAGTCGGGCGATCAGGTGATCAGGTGACCGCGTGACCGATCAGGCCGCCGCGTCCTCGACCAGGTCGCTGAAGAGTTTGCTGCCCCAGCGGCGCGGCTGGTAGGTCGAGACCTTCTGCGCGATCGCGCGGATGTGGTCGGGCGTGGTGCCGCAGCAGCCGCCGGCGATGTTCAGGAAGCCCGCCGAGGCGAACTCGCCGACCAGGCGGCCGGTCACGTCCGGCGTCTCGTCGAAGCCGGTCTCGCTCATCGGATTGGGCAGACCCGCATTCGGGTAGCAGGAGATCGCCGTGTCCTCGGCGGCCTTGCACAGCTCCTCGATGTAGGGCCGCATCAGCGCCGCGCCCAGCGCGCAGTTCAGGCCGATGGCCAGCGGGCGCGCGTGGCGCACCGAGTGCCAGAACGCGGTCACCGTCTGGCCCGACAGGATGCGGCCCGAGGCGTCGGTCACCGTGCCGGAGATGATCACCGGCAGGCGCTCGCCGGTGTCCTCCATCAGCTCGTCGAGCGCGAAGATCGCCGCCTTGGCGTTGAGCGTGTCGAAGATGGTCTCGACCAGGAACAGGTCCACCCCGCCCTCCAGCAGCCCCTTGGCCTGCTCGTAGTACGCGGCGCGCAGCGTGTCGAAGTCGATGTTGCGGGCGCCGGGGTCGTTGACGTCCGGGCTGATGGACGCGGTGCGCGGTGTCGGGCCGAGCGCGCCGGCCGCGAAACGCGGCTTGTCGGGCGTGCTGAAGGCGTCGCAGGCCTCGCGCGCCAGTCGGGCGGCGGCCACGTTCATCTCGTAGGCATGGGCCTCGAGGCCGTAGTCCTCCTGGGCGACCGAGGTCGTGCCGAAGGTGTTGGTCTCGATGATGTCCGCGCCGGCGTCCAGGTACTGGCGATGGATCTCGGAGATGACCTGCGGCTTGGTCAGCACGAGCAGGTCGTTGTTGCCCTTGAGGTCCTTGGGATGGTCGGCGAAGCGCGCGCCGCGGAAGTCTTCCTCGGTCAGCTTGTAGCGCTGGATCATCGTGCCCATCGCCCCGTCCAGGACGGCGATGCGGCGGGCCAGGATGTCGGGCAGCGCGGCACCGCGGGTGTAGCGGATGGCGGGACGAGCGGAAGTCGGGGCGTTCATGGGGCGTGATTGTAGGAAGCCCCGCCCGGCCCCCCGCACCGCATGGCCTTCGCGACGCGTCGCCCGCGGCATCACCGCACGCAAAGGCTGACCGCCGGACCGCCCCCCGGGCCGGTGGCGATCGTGGCGATCTCGATGGCGATCGGCGCGCGGCCCGGGGCCGCGGCGCGATCAGTACATCGTGCGGCGCTGCCGCTCCTCAAGTTCCGCGTCGTAGGCGGCGCCGTCCACCCGCGGGCTGAGTCCCGCCAGGATGGAGCCGGTGGAGGGCAGCGACGTGCGCTCGACATGGCGGGCCGGATTCCAGAGCTCCGAACGCTTGACCGCCCGCGCGCACTGGAAGAAGACCTTGTGGACCTCGATCACCAGCACCGACTTCGGCGACTGGCCCTCGACGACGAAGCGCTCCAGCAGCGCCGGCGCCGCGCTGATGCGGGCATGGCCGTTCACGCGCAGGCACTCGCCGATGCCGGGGATCAGGAACAGCAGCGCGACCGCCGGGTCGCTCACGACATTGCGCAGGCTGTCGATGCGATGGTTGCCGCGGCGATCGGGCAGCAGCAGCGTCCTGGGATCGGCGATCTCGACGAAGCCCGGGCCGTCGCCGCGCGGCGAGGTGTCCAGCCCGTGCGGCCCGCGCGTGGCCAGGATCGCGAAGGGCGAGGCCTCGATGAAGGGCCGGTACAGCGGGTGGACGTGGTCGCACTCCTTGTCCAGCGTGGCCGGCGCGGTCGGCGCCGGATACACGCCGCGCAGCGCGTCCAGCGTCGAGAGATCGTGGGCACGATCGAGCCAGGGCGCGTCGACGCCGGGCGACGTCGCCAGGGCGGCGGCGTCCAGGCCCGGAGTCGGTACGGATGTCGGGGACGCGTCGTCCCCTTCGAGCGAGGCGTCCCGGGCGCTCATCCTCCGAAGACCTTCTTGAGGATGGCGCTGCCGGTGCCGACCGGGTCCTGGCGGATCTTCTCCTCCTCCTGGCCGATCATGAAGTACAGGCCGTCCAGCGCCTTGTCGGTGACGTAGGACTGGAGGTTGGCGTCTTCCTTGCGCACCAGGCCGAAGCCCGCCGCCTTGCCGGCGACCGCGTTGTACTTCTCGCTCAGCGACTGGCGCTCGGTGGCCTGGGTGACGATGGGCAGGAACTTGGTGGTGAGCGGGCTGCGGGTCTTGTCCTCGAAGAAGCGCGTCACCGCGTCGTCGCCGCCGCGCACGATCTTCACCGCGTCCTCGACGCTGATGTTGCGCACCGTGTTGACCAGCAGCTGACGCGCCTCGGGCATGGCCTGCTCGGCGGCGCGGTTCATCGAGGTGACCAAGTCGTCGATCCGCTTGCCCTGGCCGGTCGAGCGCAGCAGGCGCGCGGCATCCTTGAGCGCCCCCGGCAGCTCGATGCGCACCTGCGGATTGCCGAGGAAGCCGTCGGTGCGGCCCAGGTTGGCCAGCGCCGCCGAGGCGCCCCGCTCCAGCGCCGCCCGCACGCCGGAGGCGGCGTCGGTCTCGGTGAGGTTCAGGGCCAGCGCCCAGGGCGAGGCCAGGCCCGCGCCCAGCAGCGCGATGAGGTCACGTCGCGCCAGCGACGACAGCTTGAGGGTCCGCATCGGAGTCTCCTTCGTGATGTGCATGAGGCGCGGTTCAGGCGCCCTTCGAGTCGTCGGTGGTGGCGGCCAGGTCCGCCGCGTCGACGGTGTCGATGGTCTCGGTCCCGGCCGGAGCCTCGGCGATCGCCGCGCCCTCGCCCGCGTCGTCCGCGTCGTCCGCGTCGTCCAGCGGCGGTTCGTCGTCGTCCGCGCCGGCGTCATGATCGGGCTCGGCCAGGTCCATGTCGATGGCCCCGAACGGACCCGGGCCGTCGCCGAGCTTGAATTCGATGCGCAGGCTGTCGCCCGCCTCCAGCGTCACCGGCTTGCCGCCGCCGGGCATGCCCGCGCCGACCAGCGTCCCGGCGCGCAGCGGCCGGTTGCGGGCCGCCTCGGCCAGCAGGTCGCCGAAGGACCACTGCATCCCGGCCTTGGCGTCGAGCACCGCCTGCTTGCGTCCGTTGCGCATCAGCTGAAGCTGCAGCGCCGCGCGACCGAGGTACCAGGCGCCGGTCAGCTCGTCTGGGGTCACGGCCACCGGCGCGAACTGCAGCGCCGGCCGGCTGTGCATCGCGGGCAGACCGCCGGCGAGTTCCTCCTGCTGCACCGGGCGCAGTACCCAGTCGTTCACCAGCATCAGCAGCCGCACCGCTTCCAGCGCCTGCGAGGGCACGGCGCCCTGCGGGATGTCGGCGGTCAGCACCGCCAGCTGGGCCTCGGGCTCCAGACCCGGCATGCCGCGCAGCGCGGGCGTCTCCGACGGACCGAGCAACGCCTCCGCGCCCCCGGCGCGCAGCAGCGGCGCGCTGAGCCGTTCGGGCCAGGGGATGCCGCGCTCGCGCAGCGCGCGGCCGTGGTCGGGATAGCCCTCGCCCGCGATCCAGGCGGAGAGCCGCGGCAGCGGGGCCAGGCATTGCCTCGGGTCGAAGGCGAAGGCGTGGCGGGCCCGGCCCTGGTTCAGCGACTGGGACAGCACCTCGAGCTGAGGGGCCATGAAGTTCCAGTCGTCGAGCACCTGTTGCAGGCGCGTCGCGATGCCGTTGGCATAGCATGCCTGGCTCAGGTCGCGCGACACGACCACCAACTGGCCGTCGCGGGAGCCGTCGCGGTAGGTAGCGAGTTTCATTGTTGTCGTCGGGCAGTCATCGTCGTGCAGTCGTCTCCGGCATTGTCACCTCAGGATCGGATGGACCGGAACGCCTCGGGCGCCCCGCAGTCGCCCGCCCTCGCGCTGGCCGTCGCGGCGGCCGTCGCCCTGCACGCCGGGGTGCTGGCCGGTCTCGCCCGGGAGACCCCGCCCCGTGCGGTCGCGCCCGTCCCGCTCACCACCCGGATCGACGTCGCGTCACCGCCGTCCGCCCCGCCGCCCACACCCCGTAACCGACCGGATTCGCCCCCAACGTCGACGCCGGCGCCAAGCCCGAGCCCGCCTCCCCAGGGCCCCTCACCTGGCGTCCCCCGCGCCACCGCGCCGGCGAAGGGAGTGGACACGGAGATGCCGGTGGCGACCGAGGGCGTCGCGGACGCGGCTTCCATTCCCGCGGCCGACAGCGGATCGTGGCGGAGCCCGCCTGAGCCGGCGCCCTCCGAGCGATTTGCGGAGACCGCGTCGCCCTGCGGCGCGGTGGGGGCGCATGAGCGAGCGGGGGCGCCGGCTCAGGCGGGCGACTGCTCGGTCGCCCACAGGATCGAAGCCCGCCCCACCCCCGCCCTCCTCGCCCTCCCCTTGCAGGGTGACGGCGCGAAGGTCTACGCCTTCACGATCAACGGCCAACCCGGCGAGGCCGCCCTGAGCTTCCGCATCGCCGACGGCCATTACGAGCTGACGCTGGAGCGCCGCGCCGGCGACCGCGAGTTGCCCGTGTGGCGCAGCGAGGGCCGCACCGGTCCGCAGGGTCTGATGCCGGACCGGCACACCGTTCGCCGCAACGGCCGGGACCGGGAATTGCTGCTCTTCGACCGCGACCGGGGTCCCGCCGGACCGGCGCTGCTGGCCGGCCCGCGCGCCTGGCCCTTGCCGCCGGGCACGCAGGACCGGCTCTCCTGGTGGCTCCAGCTCTCGGCCATGATGGCCGCCGAGCCGGACCGGCGCCTCGGCCTGGTGCTGCGCGTGCCCGTCGCCGGTGCGCAGGGGATCCATGTCTGGGATTTCGAAGTCGCCGCCCGCGAGGGCGACCGCTGGCTGCTGCGTCGCGCGTTGCAGCGCGGCGCCGGCCGTCCCGCGCTGCAATGGGCGGTCTGGCTGGACGGCTCGCGCGGTTTCCTGCCGGTGGATCTGCGCTTCAGCCTGGACGACGACGAGCAGTGGGCCCTCCGTTTGCTGGAGTGAGCGGTCGGACCGCGGCCGATGCCCCTCGAACACGGGGCGTCGCGTGATCGAGTGCGCGGCGTCCGTGCGGTTGGCACCACTCGGGCGTGGGGGGAAGCAGGTCGGGCGCCACAAGTTCTGCCACCATGGGGTCATGGTCTGGTTGGGAGCGACGGGACTTGATTCCGGCGCGGCAGGCCATAACTCCTGACGCAAAGGAGTCTCTATGTACATGCTCTACGACTCGCCGAGCTACATCGTCGTCCAGTTCGATGTGCCGGTCGCTCCTTCCGCCGGCGACACCGCCCACGCGGCGCGCAGCGACGTCGATCCGCCCGCGCTGCAGCGGGACGGCTTCGAGATCGTCGACAAGGTCTCACGCAAGGAGATCTTCATCGAAGGCGCCCTCGCGCAGACCTTCCAGGAAGGGGTGGAGGCCCTGATCGAGCAGGGCCCGGACGTCGATGACCTGGACGCCTTCATCGCCCAGTACGCCAACCTCGGCCACCAACCGGTCGTGATGCACTGATCTGCCGCGCCGCATCGACGGCGCCGTCACCCCCGCCCTCCGACATCGCGTCACCCGGGGCCGGGGCTTGTCCTGGATCGCCACGTGCGCCAAGATCGCCCGCACCATGGGCAAGCGCGCACAGCCCCCGCTGTCGTCCCCCGGACTCGCCGACAGCCCGGTGCTGGACCGCATGTGCTCGCACTTCGTGCTGACACTGACGGTCCGCCACGCCAACCGCTTCAATCCCCGCCGAGACCTCAGCGGCCTGCTCGCGCTGACCGCGCGCCACCTGGTGTGGCCGCCCGCGGTCCTGACCCGGGTGCGTGTCTATCTGGCGCGGCGCTGCCAGGGCCATGCGCTCTGGGCCGGCCATGAGAAGCTGAGCGACGCCGCCTTCCTCGCCCGCCACGGACTCTGGCGCGGCCCCTTCGCCGAAGCCACCGTCTTCTTCTACCTCGACGAGTACATCAAGGACGCGCCCAAGGACCTGCTCGCGCTGCTGTCCTGCACCTGCGAGGCGCTGGATCGCCAGCTCCGGCGCCAGTCCACGCTGGTCGAGCAGAACATCGACATCCTCGGCCGCCTGCTGCAGCTCAACGCCGCCGAGCGCGCCCTGCTGCTCTACGGCACCCTGGCCCGCTACCAGCGCGAGCTGCGCGGCGCGCTGGTCGAGTTCAAGGTCAACACCGCCCAGGAGGCCTTCGCCGCGATCGCCGAGGTCGCGGGCGTCGACGCCCACGAGGTGGCCGAGGCGCTGCGCGCCGGCTCGCGGCTGGAGCGCGTCGGCATGGTGGAGAACCTGATCGCCGAGCACAACATCACCGACCTGTCCGACCTGATGAAGGTCAGCGAGCAGCTGCCCCCGGTGCTCATGCGCGCCTACGACGGCCCGCAGGACCTGATGGCCGTCTTCACCCGGCCCGTGTCGCCCAGCCCGCTGCAACGCGCCGATTTCGACTTCGTCGCCGAGGACTTCGAGCTGCTCGCGACCCTGCTGCGCAATGCCGTGTCGCAAGGCCTGCCCGGCGTGAACGTGCTGGTCTACGGCCCGCCGGGCACCGGCAAGACCGAGCTGGCCAAGGTCGTGGCCCGCGAGGCCGGCCTGTCGCTCTACGAGGTCGAGTACGCCGACCGCGAGGGCAACGCGCTGACCGGGCGCGACCGCTACCGCTCGCTGCAGATCAGCCAGGTCTTCCTGAAGGCCAGCCGCGACGTGGCCCTGCTGTTCGACGAGGTCGAGGACGTCTTCCCGCACCTGAGCGGCGACGCCGCCCACCTGATGGCGCGCCTGGACGCCGCGCTGGAGATGCCCGCGCCCATGGCCGTCAACGGGAAGGCCTGGGTCAACCAGATCCTGGAGAGCAACCCCGTCCCGGTGCTCTGGATCACCAACCGCATCGAGCACATCGACCCCGCCTTCCGGCGCCGCTTCCAGTACCACCTGGAGCTCAAGTCGCCGCCGCCCGGCGCGCGGCTGGGGTTGGTGCGCAAGGCGCTGGCGGAGCTCGACGTGCCCGAGGGCTTCGCCGAGCGCCTGTCCGAGCGCCGCGGCCTGACGCCCGCGCAGGTCCGCACCGCCGTCCGCTTCGCCCGCCTGGCCGCCGGGGCCGACAGCGACGCCGACGCCCATGAGCGCCTGGTCTGCCGCCAGCTCGCCCACGCGGACAAGGCGCTGGGCCAGGGCGACGAGCCGACCGCCGCGCGGCCCGCCGTCACCCGCTACGCGCTGGAGCTGATCCATTGCGAGTCGCGCTTCCCGCTGCCGCGCCTGATCGAGGCGCTGCGCCGCCGCGGCATGGGCACGCTGTGCTTCCATGGTCCGCCGGGGAGCGGCAAGACCGCGCTGGCCGAGCACATCGCCGCGGAGCTGCAGCGGCCGCTGATGGTGAAGCTCGCCAGCGACCTGATGTCCAAGTACGTCGGCGAGACCGAGCAGAACATGGCCCGCATGTTCGAGGCCGCCGCCGCGGAGAACGCCGTGCTGCTGCTGGACGAGGCCGACAGCTTCCTGCGCAGCCGCCGCATGGCCGAGCGCCATTACGAGGTGAGCGAGGTCAACGAGATGCTGGCCGGCATGGAGCGCTTCGCGGGCCTGTTCATCTGCACCACCAATGCCTTCGACGACCTGGACGAGGCGGCGCTGCGACGCTTCGGCTTCAAGATCCGCTTCAAGCCCTTGCGTCCGGACCAGCGCCGCCTGATGTTCGAGCGCGAGGTCGGCGCGCCGCCCGACGCCGCGGCCGCGGACCGGCTGGCCGCGCTGGACGCCCTCACCCCGGGCGACTTCGCCGCGGTGCGGCAACAGGCCGAGGTCCTGGGCGAGGCGCTGTCGCCGGACGAGTTCCTGATCCTGCTCGAGGCCGAGCACCGCGTGAAGCCGGACGTCCGCCAGCGCCGCCCGATGGGCTTCCGCGCGGGCGAGACCTGACCCGGGCGGCCACCCGTTCTGTGGCATCGTCCCGCCCATGCTGATCGCCGCCCTCCCCGCTCCCCTGGCCCGACGCGCGCTGCGCGCGTTCGGCGCCCTGCTGATCTCCTGGGGCCTGCTGGGTCCCGCGCTCGCCGCGCCGGCCGCGTCCTGCCCGCCGGAACCGGCCCCGCTCTCCGCCGAGAAGCTCCGCGCGCAGGCCCGCGACCGCGGCCTGATGTGGTCGCTGACGCGCGACGGCCGCACCTCCTACCTCTACGCCAGCCTGCACGTCGGCAAGCCGGCCTGGGCCGCGCCGGGACCGCGCCTGCTGGCGGCGCTGGACCGGGTGGACGCCGTCGCGCTGGAGCTCGACCCGCTGGACCGCGACGCCTGGCGGATGCCGCCCATGCCCGAGCTGCCGCTGGACGCCGCCACCCAGCGCCGGCTGGACACGCAGGCCGCCGCCGTCTGCCTGCCGCCACGGGCGCTGGCCAGCCTGCATCCGCTGCTGCAGACCAGCACCTACATGCTGCTGCGCGCCCGCGGCCTGGGGCTGGACGTGCGCTACGGCCAGGAGATGCTGCTGAGCCAGTGGGCGCGCGACCGCAAGCTGCCGGTGCTGGCGCTGGAGACGCTGCAGGGCCAGCTCGACGCGCTGCTGCCCGCCGATCCGGCGGCGGCCGGCAAGGAGCTGCAAGCCAACCTGCGCCAGCTGGAGCGCCCCAAGTCGCTGCTGCGCACGCTGGACCAGATGGTCACCGTCTGGGACCGGGGCGACCTCCAGCGGCTGGACCGCTATGCCGACTGGTGCGACTGCGTGTCCGACGCCAACGACCGCGCGACGCTGCAGCGGATCAACGACAGCCGCAACCCCCATCTGGCGGACCGGGTCTCGGAATTGCACCAGGCCGGGCAGACCCTGCTGGTGGCGGTGGGCGCCATGCACATGACCGGTCCCCATGCCTTGCCGGTGCTGTTGCGCCAACGCGGCTTCGAGGTAACCCTGATGCCGCGGTCGCCGTCGCGGTGACGGACTTGCGGCACACTGACCCGCTCTGAAGCCTCTCTCTCCGGAGCCCTGATCTTGGACGCCCTGCCGTCGTTTTTCCAACAGCTGTTCCTGGTCCCGCTGACCTTGCTGCCCATCATCAATCCCGTCGGCGTCGCGCCCATCGTCATCGGCGCGGCCGGGGGGGACGACAAGGTCCTCAAACGGCTGTCGCGCCAGGTGGCCATCAACGGCTGGGTCGTGATCATGGTGTCCTTGCTGGTGGGCACCTACGTGCTGGACATGTTCGGCATCTCGCTCCCGGTGGTGCGGGTGGGCGGCGGCCTGCTGGTGGCCTACAGCGCCTGGGTCATGCTGACCCGCAACGAGACCGACGACGTGCAGACCGCCGTCGCGCAGACCTCGTCCAGCGACCTGACCGAGGCCGAGATCGTGCGGCGCAGCTTCTTCCCGGTCACCTTCCCGCTGACCACGGGCCCGGGCTGCATCGCGGCGGCGATCGCACTGGGCGCGCAGATCCCGCGCTCCCCGATCCCCTACGTGATGGGCGCCGGCATCGCCGCGATCGGCGCGGCCTTCACCGCGGGCGTCGTCTACCTGGTCTACCGCAACGGCGGCCGGCTGCTGATGCGCATGGGCGACGTCGGCACGCTGGTCATGATGCGGCTGATGGCCTTCGTGCTGCTGTGCATCGGCATCCAGATCCTGTGGACCGGCTGGGCGGACCTGAACCACATCCCGGCCTGACACCCCGCTCCCCGCGGACCGCCTGGCGCGTCCGGGCCCGCGACGGCGCTTTCGACGAATGCGAGGAGACACCATGGCGGACACCGACTTCACCCGATTCGTCCCCGGCTTCGACTTCCTGCAAGGGCTGGTGAAGAACGCCGGGGCCGCGATCCCGGGCTTCAACCAGTGGGTCGCGCCGACGCTCAACCCGCAGGAGCTGGACAAGCGCATCGACGAGCTGCGCACCGTGCAGTTCTGGCTGGAGCAGAACGCCCGCATGCTCGCCGCCACCATCCAGGCCCTGGAGGTGCAGCGGATGACGCTGTCGACGCTGCATGCGATGAACGTGCCGATGGCCGACCTCAAGGAGGTGCTGAAGACGGCGATGCCGCAGCCGCCGGAGGCGTCGCCGCCACCGGCGCCGTGGCACGCGGAGAGGACGGCGGAGAGGGCGAAGGCCGCGGAAGACCCTCACCCCCACCCTCTCCCGCAAGCGGGCGAGGGGGCCACCCCGGGCCCCGGCAGCGAGTCGGGCTCGGCATGGGGCAAGGCCGCGGGCGGTACGTCGGACAAGGCAGCGAGCGATGCTTCGGGCAAGACGCCGGGCCAGGCATCTGCAGCCGAGGCGGGCGGGACGTCGGACGGCGCCAAGCCTGCCGGAGCCGATCCGATGCAGTGGTGGAACGCCCTCACCCAGCAATTCACCCAGGTCGCGGCCAACGCGATGAAGACCGCACAGACCGCGGCCGCGGCGACCAGCGCGGCCACGGCCGCCGCCACGGCCCATGCCGCCCCGCCCAAGCCGGCAGCCCGCACCGCCGCCAAGACCTCCTCCGGCGCGGCACCCAAAGCAGCCGGGAAGTCCACCGGGGCCACCCGCTCCGGCGGATCGCCCGGGTCCACGGGATCGACCGGCGGCGCCCGGGCCAAGCCGGCCGCGAAGGCCACCGGCGCCAAGACGACATCGACGCGCAAGCCAGCCGCCCCGCGCAAATCCTCCTGAGCCTCCCGCAGTCCCCCCGAGGGCCGTACATGCCTCGCTTCATCCAGGCTCACGCCACCCATCCCGATCCCCACATGGCGCTGGCCCTGGCCGGCGCCCAGCTGGAAGGCCAGCGCGCCGGCATGACGCCGACGCTGGGCTTCCTGTACGTCACCGCCGCCTATGTCGCGCAGGCCCAGGCTCTGCTGGACGAGGTCCGCCAGCGCTGGCCCGGCTGCGGCTGGGTGGGCGCGTCGGCGCTCGCGGTCAGCGCGGCGGGCGTCGAGTACTTCGACGAGCCGGCGCTGGTCGTGATGCTCTGCGACCTGCCCGCGGACCAGTGGCGGATCTTCTCCGGCCGCCAGCCGCTGCCCCACGACTGCGACGCGCGCAGCCTGATGCTGCATGCCGACGGCGCCACGCCCGACCTGCAGGAGCTGGTGGGCGAGCTGGCCCAGCGCTGCAGCAGCGGCTACCTGTTCGGCGGCCTGGTCAGCGGCGGTCCCGGCGCGGTGCAGTTCGCCGACGGGGTCTTCGAGGGCGGACTCTCCGGGCTGTCGCTGGGCTCCGACGTCCGGTGGATCTCGCGCGTCAGCCAGGGCTGCCAGCCGCTGGGCCGCGAGCGCCGCGTCACCGCCTGCGACGGGCCGCTGGTCACCGGGCTGGACGGGCAGCCCGCGCTCGACGCGCTGCTCGAGGATCTGAAGCTGCCGGCCTACACCGGCGAGTCGTCCTCGCTGCGGCAGGCGATGCCGCTGTTCCGCAAGACCCTGGTCGGCCTGAACGACGAGCCCGGCGCGCGCCGCGAGTACGGTCCCGAGGTGCGCGTGCGCCACCTGGTCGGCCTGGATCCGACGCGCCGCGGCGTGGCGGTGGCCGAGCAGGTCCGCGAGGGCGAACTGCTGAGCTTCTGCGAGCGGCATCCCGACGCCGCGCGGCGCGACCTGGTGCGCATCTGCACCGAGATCCGCGCCGAGGCCGAGGAGCTGGGCACCCGCATGGCGGGCGCGCTCTACATCAGCTGCACCGGCCGCGGCGGTCCGCACTTCGGCGCGCCGTCGGCGGAGCTGCAATGGGTGCAGCACGCGCTGGGCGACGTGCCGCTGGCCGGCTTCTTCGCCAACGGCGAGATCGCCCATGCGCGGGTGCACGGCTACACCGGCGTGCTGACGGTCTTCCTGGCGTCCTGACGGTGCGCCGCCGCGTGCCGCGCCTGCGCGATCCGTCGCAGCCGCCGAGTCGCGAGGCGCCGGGGTGGCCGCTCCAGTGATTCCGACCTGCCGCGCAGGGCAGTCCTGCCCGGGCGTTCAGGACGAGGTCAGCCCCCGGGGCTACAGTTCGACGCCATGACAGCCGCGCTCCCCACCTCCGATCCCCGCGCTTCCGGCGATCCCGGCGGTCCGCCGTCCGGCCCCCGCGCGGGCGGCGCGGAGGAGCTGATCGCCTACCGCGCGCGGCGCCGGGCGGCGCTGGTCGACGCGCTGCGCACCGTGCTGCCCGCCCACGCGATGCTGTGGCAGGACGAGCAGACCCGCCCCTACGAATGCGACGGCCTGACCGCGTACCGCGAGCGGCCGCTGGCCGTCGCGCTGCCGGAGACCGAGGCCCAGGTCGCCGGTGTGCTCAAGGCCTGCCATGCGCTGGGCGTCCCCGTGGTGGCGCGCGGCGCGGGCACCGGCCTGTCCGGCGGCGCGATGCCGCATGCCGAGGGCCTGACCCTGGCGCTGGCCAAGTTCAACCGCATCGTCGCGATCGATCCGCAGGCGCGGACCGCGCGCGTGCAGTGCGGCGTGCGCAACCTGGCGATCTCGGAGGCGGCCGCGGCGCACGGGCTCTACTACGCGCCCGACCCCAGCAGCCAGATCGCCTGCACCATCGGCGGCAACGTGGCGGAGAACTCCGGCGGCGTGCACTGCCTGAAGTACGGCCTGACGCTGCACAACGTGCTCCAGGTGCGCGGCTTCACCGTCGAGGGCGAACCGGTGACCTTCGGTTCCGAGGCCCTGGACGCGGCGGGGCTGGACCTGTTGAGCGTCGTGATCGGCAGCGAGGGCATGCTGGCGGTGATCACCGAGGTCGTCGTCAAGCTCACGCCCAAGCCGCAGCTGGCGCGCTGCATCATGGCCAGCTTCGACGACCTGCGCCGCGCCGGCGACGCGGTGGCGGCGATCATCGCCGCCGGCATCATCCCGGCCGGTCTGGAGATGATGGACAAGCCCATGACCGCGGCGGTCGAGGACTTCGTCCACGCCGGCTACGACCTGGAGGCCGAGGCCATCCTGCTGTGCGAGAGCGATGGCACGCCGGAGGAGGTCGAGGAGGAGATCGCGCGCATGAGCGCGGTGCTGCGCGCCAGCGGCGCGACCGGCATCGAGGTCAGCGAGGACGAGGCGCAGCGCCTGCGCTTCTGGAGCGGCCGCAAGAACGCGTTCCCGGCCTCGGGCCGCATCAGCCCGGACTACATGTGCATGGACTCGACCATCCCGCGCAAGCGCCTGGCCGACATCCTGCTGGCCATCCAGGAGATGGAGAAGAAGTACCAGCTGCGCTGCGCCAACGTCTTCCACGCGGGCGACGGCAACCTGCATCCGCTGATCCTGTTCGACGCGAACGACCCCGACCAGCTGCACCGCTGCGAGCGCTTCGGCGCCGACATCCTGGAGACCAGCGTCGCCATGGGCGGCACGGTGACGGGGGAGCACGGCGTCGGCGTCGAGAAGCTCAACAGCATGTGCGTGCAGTTCTCGCCCGAGGAGCGCGAGCAGATGCTGGCCCTGAAGCGCGCCTTCGACCCGCAAGGGCTGCTGAACCCCGGCAAGGTCATCCCCACGCTGCAGCGCTGCGCCGAGTACGGCCGCATGCACGTGAGGCGAGGCGCGCTGGCCTTCCCTGAACTGGAGCGATTCTGATGACGGTGCAAGCAGAGGAGACCCTGGGCGCGGACCTGCCGCGGCTGGACGCGGCGCAGTCCGCGGCCCTGCGCGAGCTCCAGGCCCGCATCCGCGAGGGCGGGCCGCTGCGCATCGTCGGCCACGGCAGCAAGGACTTCTACGGCGGTCCGCTGACGCCGCCCGGCGCGGCCGGACCGCTGCCGGAGCTGTCGACGACGGCGCTCAGCGGCGTGCTGGCCTACGAGCCCAGCGAGCTCTACCTCACCGCGCTGGCGGGCACCCCGCTGGCGGAGGTCGAGGCGCTGCTCGCCGCGCACGGACAACAGCTGGCCTTCGAGCCGCCGCGCTTCGTGGGCGCCGCGTCCGGCGGCGCGGGGACCGTGGGCGGCATGGTGGCGACCGGGCTCTCCGGCCCGGCGCGCGCGACCGCGGGCGCGGTGCGCGATCACGTGCTCGGCCTGTCCCTGCTCAACGGCCGCGCCGAGCTGCTGCACTTCGGCGGCACGGTCATGAAGAACGTGGCGGGCTACGACGTCTCGCGGCTGATGGCCGGCGCGCTGGGCGTGCTGGGCCTGATCACGCAGGTGACGCTCAAGGTGCTGCCGATCCCGGTGGCCTCCGCGACCTTGCGCTTCGAGTCCGCGCAGGACGAGGCGCTGGTCCGCATGAACGGCTGGGGCGGGCAGCCGCTGCCGGTGTCGGCGACGGCCTGGTGGGACGGCGCGCTGGTGCTGCGGCTGTCCGGCGCCGAGGCCGCGGTCGTGTCGGCGATGCGGCGGCTGGGCGGCGACGTGATCCCGGAGGACATGGCGGCGCCCTTCTGGCGTGGCCTGCGGGATCAGAGCGACGAGTTCTTCCTCGGCGCCCGTCGGGCGGTGCACGGCGGCGCGTCGATGTGGCGCATCGCCGTGCCGGCGACGACGCCCGCCATGGCCCTGCACGGCGAGCAGCTGATCGAGTGGGGCGGCGCGCAGCGCTGGGTCGTCACGCCGATGGCGCCGGCGCAGCTGCGCGAGCTGGTCGCCGCGGCCGGCGGCCACGCGACCCAGTTCTACGCGAACGACAAGTCGGCCGGCGCCTTCTCCCCGCTGGGGCCGCAGCTCACGCGCATCCACCATTCGCTCAAGCAGCAGTTCGATCCGACGGGAATGTTCAACCCGGGCCGGCTGTATCCGGACCTCTGAGCCCGGCCCCTGCCGCCCGCCGATCGACCTCCGCCGACCGCCAGCCCCACGATGCAAACCCACCTCGCCCCCGAGTTCCAAGGCACCCCGGAAGGGAGTGCCGCCGAGGCGATCCTGCGCCGCTGCGTGCACTGCGGTTTCTGCACCGCCACCTGCCCCACCTACCAACTCCTGGGCGACGAGCTCGACGGCCCGCGTGGCCGCATCTACCTGATCAAGCAGGTGCTGGAGGGCGAGCCCCCGACCGCCGCGACCCAGCAGCACCTGGACCGCTGCCTGACCTGCCGCAACTGCGAGAGCACCTGCCCGTCGGGCGTCCAGTACGGGCAGCTGGTGGAGATCGGCCGGCAGGTGGTCGAGACCAAGGTCGAGCGCCCGCGCGAGGAGCGCCTCAAGCGCTGGTTGCTGAAGGAGGGCCTCACCTCGCCCCTGTTCAAGCCCGCGCTGCGGCTGGGCCAGGCGCTGCGGCCGCTGGTGCCGGGCGCGCTCAAGGACAAGGTGCCGCCGCGCCCCGATGCGCGCGCCCACCAGTGGCCGCAGCGCGCGCATCCGCGCAAGGTGCTGATGCTGCTGGGCTGCGTGCAGCCCGCGATGATGCCCAACATCAACGCGGCGACCGCCCGCGTGCTGGACGCCGCCGGCGTGCAGACCCTGGTCGGCGACGAGGCCGGCTGCTGCGGCGCGATCCGCGCGCACCTGAACGACCACCACGGCGGCCTGGACGATGCGCGCCGCAACATCGACGCCTGGTGGCCCATGGTCGACGGGCATGGCACGCAGGTCGAGGCCATCGTGATGAACGCCTCCGGCTGCGGCGTGCAGGTCAAGGACTACGGCCGGCTGCTGGCGCACGACCCCGACTATGCGGACAAGGCCCGCCGCGTCTCCGCGCTCACCCGAGACCTGAGCGAATTCCTGCCCGCGCTCGCCCCGGCGCTGCGCGCCCGGCTCGGCCAGGGCGGCGCCCGGCCGACGCTGGCCTACCACCCGCCCTGCACGCTCCAGCACGGGCAGCAGCTGCGCGGCGGCGTCGAGAGCCTCATGCGCGAGCTGGGCTTCCCGATCGCCGTCGCGCCCAGCGAGAGCCACCTGTGCTGCGGCTCGGCGGGCACCTACTCGGTGCTGCAGCCGGTGCTGTCCAAGCAGCTGCGCGAGCGCAAGCTCGAGGCGCTGGCGCCGCTGCGGGCCGACGCCATCGTCTCGGCCAACATCGGCTGCATCCAGCATCTGCAGGCCGGCACCGCCACCCCGGTGCGTCACTGGATCGAGGTGCTGGACGAGGCGCTCGGACAGTGAGCCGGCCCGGCCGCGGCGACGCCGGGCCAGGTCTTGATCCGCGTCAATCCGGCCCCGAACCGACGGCAAGTCGTCGCTTTCTCGCGTCAGACCGCGCTCAAACCCTTCCCACTTGAGGAGGAGTTCTCACACCAATCGCCCGCCTCGGGCAAACCCGGGCATGCCCATTACCTGCGGCCTCCACAATCGCCTCCCATAACAGGAGGGGAGCGCGCAAGCGATCCAACCAGAAAGCAAGGCAGGCCGGTCATCGCGTGATGACCGGCCTTTCTTCATTGGGGCCGCGCCGGCGCCCTCCTGGGGTGAACCCTGAGGCCCGGACGGGCCATTCGGAACACCAGTGCGCTGAGCGTCGCGCGCGCGGCCTGGCGGCGCGTCATGCGCCCGAAAGAGGCCCCGTCCGAGCGGGGCGACAGAGATACTCCGCTGTCACATCCCCTTCACGACGCTTCCGCGCGAAGCCTCCCCGCCATGACCATGACCCGTCGCACCTGGCTGCTGGTGCCCGTGCTGGCCGCGCTGGCCGCCTGCGCCAACACCTCGGCTCCGTCCTCGAGCACCGCCGGCGCCGCATCCGCGACGCCCGGCTCGACGCCGGCCGTCACGCCCTTCGCCGCCGCCAAGCCGCCCAAGCTGATCGTCTTCATGGTGGTGGACGGCCTGCCGATCCGCCAGGTGCTGGGCTACCGCGACCAGTTGCAGCCCGACGGCTTCAAGCGCTTCCTCGATCGCGGCGCGTGGTTCGCCAACGCCTATTACGGTCACGGCTACACGGTCACCGCGGCGGGTCACTCCATCATGCTGAGCGGCGCCTATCCGGAACGCAGCGGCATCATCGGCAACGAGTGGCGCGATCCGATGACCGGCGCGCCGCAGTACAACACCGCCGATCCGCGCTATCACTACATCGGCAACAAGACCGAGCCGCTGGCCGGCACCAGCCCCGAGAACTACAAGGTCGAGACCGTCGGCGACGTGCTGCGCACCCTGCAGCCCGGGTCCAAGATGATCGGCATCTCGGGCAAGGACCGCGGCGCGATCCTGCCCTCCGGCCACAAGGGCACGGCCTACATGTTCATGGGCAGCTCGGGCCAGTTCGCGTCGAGCACCTATTACATGGACAAGCACCCGGCCTGGGTGGACGCCTTCAACGCCGGCAAGCCCGCCGACCAGTTCTTCGGCAAGACCTGGGCGCCGATGCTGCCCGAGTCCGCCTACGCGCGCAGCGTGCCGGACGGCCAGCCCTGGCAGGCCAACAGCGGCAACGGCAACAAGCTGCCCGCCGTGCTGGGCGCCGGCATGGACGGCCCGGGCCCGCGCTTCTACGGGAACATCCTGCCCTCGCCCTTCGGCGACGAACTGACCCTGGCCTTCGCGCGCGCCGCGGTCGAGGGCGAGCAGCTGGGCGCGGACGACCAGACCGACATCCTGTCGGTGAGCCTGTCCAGCCACGATTACATCAACCACGCCTTCGGGCCGGAGTCGCGCCTCTCGCACGACCACTTCCTCCACCTGGACGCCTACCTGCAGGACTGGTTCAAGTATCTGGACGCCAAGGTCGGCCGTGACAACTACGTCGCCGTGCTGACCGCCGACCACGGCTTCACCGACACGCCCGAATGGGCGAAGTCGCAAGGCCGCGACGCGGGCCGCATCGTGCCGGCGCAGGCGGTGGGCTTCGTCAACGCGGGCCTGGCCAGGCAGTTCGGCGAGGGCCGCTGGGTGATCGGCATGTCCGGCACCGGCTTCATCTTCGACGAGCCGCTGATCCAGCAGCGCGGCCTGAAGCAGGACGAGGTCTACGAGGCCGCGAAGGCGCTGGTCGTGCAGGTCGACGGCGTGCAGACCGCGTTCACGCGCGCGCAGCTGGCCGGCACCGACACCACGACGCCTAACCTCGCGCAGATGCGCCACTCCTGGTACCCGGGCATCGCCGCGCCGCTGCAGGTGATCCCGAAGCCGGGCTGGATGTTCGGTTCGCGCGTGATGGGCACGACGCATGGCAGCCCCTACGAGAACGACACCCACGTCCCGCTGCTGACCTGGGGCCCGAAGTGGGTCGGCCAGGGCCGCATCGAGCAGCGCGTCGAGATCATCGACCTGGCGCCCACGCTGTCGGCGATCCTGCACGTCCCCGCGCCCCGCCAGGCCCAGGGCAAGCTGCTGCCGCTGCCGGCGAAGTAAGCCGGGCCACGCCACCCGAACGGCGGATCCCGCCGTTCGCCCCACCCAGAGCCCACCCGCCCAGGGTGGATAGCCTCCGGCCACACGACTCCGTTAGGCTCTGCGGTCTCGCAGAAGTGACAGGGAGTCCGCCGTGTTCAGGTGGTTTGAAAAGCTCGTCGATCCGTTCCCGCAAAGCCCGGCGCCGCAACCGCCCGCCGGCTTCTTCGCCTTCATCTGGGCCGGCTCCCAGGGGATGCGCGGGCTGATCCTGATCCTGACCTTCCTGACCGCCGCGATCGGCGCCTTCGAGGCCCTGCTGTTCTCGATGCTGGGCTCGATCGTCGACTGGCTGGCCAAGGTGCCGCCCGCGCAGTGGTGGTCCACGCAGGAGGACAAGCTGCTGATGCTGGCGGGCGTGCTGCTGGCGAGTCCGCTGCTCATCGCCATCCAGGCGATGTGCAAGTACCAGGGCCTGTCGAGCAACTTCCCGATGCGCCTGCGGTGGAACTTCCACCGCCATCTGCTGGCGCAGAGCATGAGCTTCTACCAGGACGAGTTCGCCGGCCGCGTCTCGGCCAAGCTGATGCAGACGGCGTTGGCGGTGCGCGAGTGCTGGATGATCGTCGTCGACATCCTGGTCTTCATCACGATCTATTTCCTGACCATGCTGGGCGTGGTCGGCAGCTTCGACGCCAAGCTGCTGCTCCCCTTCCTGGGCTGGCTGGCCTGCTACGTCGTGGCGCTGACCTTCTTCGTCCCGCGACTGGGCAAGGCCGCCGCGCAGCAGGCGGACGCGCGCAGCCTGATGACGGGCCGCATCACCGACGCCTACACCAACATCAGCACGGTCAAGCTGTTCTCGCACTCCAACCGCGAGGCCGGCTTCGCGCGCGGCGCGATGCAGGACTTCCTGGGCACCGCCTACCGGCAGATGCGCCTGATCAGCGGCTTCGAGATCGTCAACCACGCGCTCTCCATGGGCCTGATCGCCAGCACCGCCGGCATGACGCTGTGGCTCTGGACCCAGGGCGAGGTCGGCGCCGGCGCGGTCGCCGCGGCCACGGCGATGGCGCTGCGCCTGAACGGCATCTCGCACTGGATCATGTGGGAGATGGCCAGCCTGTTCGAGAACATCGGCACGGTGCAGGACGGTATCACCACGCTGTCGCGCACCATCGCCATCCAGGACGCGCCCGAGGCCGCGCGGCTGGAGGTCAGCCGTGGCGAGGTCCGCTTCGAGCAGGTGGACTTCAGCTACGGCGGCCGCAAGACCGTGCTGCACGACCTGACCCTGACCATCCGCCCCGGCGAGAAGATCGGCGTGGTGGGCCGCTCCGGCGCGGGCAAGTCCACGCTGGTCAACCTGCTGCTGCGCTTCCACGACATCGACAAGGGCCGGGTGCTGATCGACGGCCAGGACATCGCCCGGGTCACCCAGGACAGCCTGCGCTCGCAGGTCGGCATGGTCACGCAGGACACCAGCCTGCTGCACCGCTCGGTGCGGGACAACCTGATGTACGGCCGGCCCGAGGCCAGCGAGGACCAGATGCGCGCCGCCGCCGAGCGCGCCGAGGCCCAGGACTTCATCGACGGCCTGACCGATCCCAAGGGCCGCCAGGGCTACGACGCCCACGTCGGCGAACGCGGCGTGAAGCTGTCCGGCGGCCAGCGCCAGCGCATCGCCATCGCGCGGGTCATGCTCAAGGACGCGCCCATCCTGCTGCTGGACGAGGCGACCAGCGCGCTGGACTCCGAGGTCGAGGCCGCCATCCAGCGCAGCCTGTACCGGCTGATGGAGGGCAAGACCGTGGTGGCGATCGCGCACCGCCTGTCCACGATCGCGGCCATGGACCGGCTGATCGTGATGGACCAGGGCCGCATCGTCGAGCAGGGCGACCACGCCTCGCTGCTGGCGCAGGGCGGCCTGTACGCCAAGCTGTGGGCGCACCAGAGCGGGGGCTTCCTGGTCGAGGACGACCAGGACGAGACCGATGCCGATGCGCCAGACCCCGGCGAGGCCGCGGCGAGGCGCCGGCGCAACACGGAGGGGTCGGCGGATCGCGACTTCGTTCACGACGAGGCCGAATGAGCCATCGATGAACCGGCATCCGGCGACATGCCGGTTTCACGATGCCTTGATCTCATTGCGCGGCAACGGTTTCAACGTAAGCCGGCGCTGACTTATCCACCGTTTGATGGACGCCGCACGCCACCCGTTCAAGGGGTTGGGCGGGCTTTGCGGGGGCAGGCTTGTATGGAACACTGCGCTCGCAGGTCGGACAAGTTCCGATCGGCATGAGCGTCCGCCCTATTTCCGGGCCCATGCACCACGAAAGCTGAGTTTATGGATCACAGCAGCGACACCTCCCAGCAGCCCTCGGCCACCCCGACGCCCGTCGCCGGAGCCGTTGTCTCGCAGCGCCGTCGCCGCTTCATCCAGGCGGGCGTGGTGCCCGTCGGCCTGACGCTGGCCAGCCGCCCGGTCATGGCCTGGCACTGCAACACGACCTCGGCCTGGGGTTCCGCGGTGCTGCGCAACGGCGGCGCCAGCGTGCAGGCGCGCGCCGACAACGCCGTGCTGAGCAACACCGAGTGCTGGACCATCTCGAACTGGGTCGGCAACACGGTGCGCAGCCAGGTGTCGAGCTCGGCGCCCTGGTCCTTCGTCGCGGCCTACTGGTTCAGCGGCAAGTCCTACAGCTACTGCAAGAACAACCTGACCGTCGCCAAGGTGTACCCGGGCGGCCTGAAGAACGTGTCCCCGACCGCCAAGGTCGCCGACCTGTTCGCCCAGAGCTCGTCGAGCTACGCCACGATGATGCTGGTGGCCCGCCTGAACACGCTGTTCGCCGGCCACAACGTCGCGCAGTGCGTGGTTTCGTCCACCGGCGAGGACATGCTGATCAAGATGGCCTCGCAAGGCCCGAACGTGTTCAAGCCGAACAACTCGAGCGGCGCCGCCTGGACCTCGACCGACTTCTACAACTACCTCAAAGACAACTGGCTCATTTCCTGATGACCAGTCCGGCGTGGCGCTGTCCGCACCCGCTGTCCGACGTGCTGCTCGCCTGGGAGGGTGAGCAGCACGCTGTCTTTTTCGACCCCGTCGCCGGGGACACCCACCTGATCGCCGCGCTCGGCGCGCAGCTGGCCGAATGGCTGGCCGCCGAGCCGCTGACCCGCGCGCAGCTGCTGGCGCGCCTGGCCACCGAGGTCGAGTGGGACGAGCCCCCCGCGCCCGACGCGCTGGCCGAGCTGCTGGACCTGCACCTGCAGCGCCTGGCCGACATCCACCTGCTGACCCGGGAGCCCGTGGCTTGAAGCTCCAGGCGCTCAGTTCCGGCGGCTTGCGCGAGCGGCTTCGTGGCGACGGCGTCACGCTGAAGCTGGCGCCCTTCGTCGTGCGCGTGCGCTCCGACATCCCGCACCTGGCCGACGACATCGCCGCGATGTACGAGGACTTCGAGCTCGCCGCCGAGGACGAGTTCGTCGACTTCCACGTCGCCGTGCTGCGCAGCCCCCACTGGTTGAGCCGCCTGCGCGGCCGCGCGGAGTTCTGGTTCGACGGCCAGCGCTCGTTCACGCCGCTGCCCGCGGCCCAGGCGCTGGCGATGCTCGAATGGGGCATCAACTGGTGCATCGCCGCGCATGCCCACCAGTTCCTGCTGATCCACGCCGCGGTGCTGGAGCGCGACGGGCGCGCGCTGGTGATGCCGGCGCCGCCGGGCTCGGGCAAGAGCACCCTGTGCGCCGCGCTGGCGCACCGCGGCTGGCGCCTGCTGTCCGACGAGCTCGGTCTGCTGGACATGACGACCGGCCTGATCCACGGGATGGCGCGGCCGATCAATCTCAAGAACGCCTCGATCCCGCTGATCCAGGGCTTCCTGCCCGAGGCGCGCTTCAGCGCGTCCATGCCCAACACGACCAAGGGCACGGTGGCGCTGGTACGCGCGCCCGACGACGCGATCGCCGCGCGGCTGCGACCCGCGCGGCCGGCCTGGGTCGTGCTGCCCAGCTGGCGGGCGGACGCGCCGGCCCAGCTCGCGCCGATCGAGCGCGCCCGCGCCTTCATGGACCTGGCGGAACAGTCCTTCAATTACGACCTGCACGGCCGCGCCGGCTTCCAGGCGCTGGGCCGGCTGGTGGACGCCTGCGGCTGCTACCGCTTCGAGTACAGCCGACTGGACGAGGCGCTCGCGCTGTTCGAGGCCCTGGCCGCGTCGCCGGCCGGCGAGGCCGCCGCCCCCGGCCTGTCCGGCCGCCCCGCGACCTCGGGAGCCCCGGCATGAGCGCGCCCCGCCACGCCCCCGGCCATCCCTTCGGCGAGGACCGGCGCCGGCCGCTGCTGGTGCGCGTGCTGCTGAGGCCGGCGATCGCCGTCGGGCTGAGCCTGACCGACTGGGACCTGCTGCTGCGCCAGGCGCGGCGCGCCAACCTCGCCGGTCGGCTGGCCCACGAGATGGCGGCCGGCGGCTGGCTCGACGAGCTGCCGGCGCCGGTGCAGCCGCACCTGCGCTCCGCGCTGCTGCTGTCGCGGCGACAGAGCCAGATGCTGGGCCGCGAGGTCGAGCTGCTGGCGGCCACGCTGTCGGAGCTGCCCGGCCCGATGATCCTGCTCAAGGGCGCAGCCTACGCGCTGGGCGGCCACGCGCCAGCGCCGGGCCGCATGTTCAGCGACATCGACCTGCTGATCCCGCCCGCGCAGCTGCCGCGCTGCGAGACCGCGCTGCTGGTGCACGGCTGGGCTTTCGACGACGAACTGGACGCCTACGACCAGCGCTACTACCGCGAGTGGATGCACGAGCTGCCGCCGTTGCACCACATCCGCCGCGGCACCTCGCTGGACGTCCACCACACGCTGCTGCCGCCGACCGCGCGCACGCCGCTGGACAGCCAGCGCCTGTTCGACGCCCCGCGCCCGCTGCCGGGCCGGCCGGGCGTGTTCGTGCTGCCGCCCGAGGACATGCTGCTGCACAGCGCCGCGCACCTCTTCCACGAGGGCGAGTTGCCCAACGGCCTGCGTGACCTGTTCGACCTGGATGCGCTGCTGCGCGAGTTCGGCACGCTCGACGGCTTCTGGCCCCGGCTGACCGCCCGCGCCCGCGCGATCGGTCTGACACGGCCGCTGTGGCTGGCGCTGCGCTACACCCGCGCGATGCTGGACACGCCCTACCCCGACACACTGCCGGACGAGCTGGGCCCGCCGCCGGGGCCGCTGGCGCGCCGGCTGCTCGACGCCTGCTACCGCCGCGCGCTGCGTCCCGCGCACGAGAGCTGCCGCCTGCCGGGCCACGCGCTGGCGGAGCTCGGCCTGTACGTGCGCTCGCACTGGCTGCGCATGCCCTTCGGGCTGCTGGCGCTGCACCTGGGCCGCAAGGCCTGGGGCCGCCTGACCGCGCCCCCGCCGTCGCCGGACACCCGCACCGGCGCCCCGGACGCCAAGCCACCCGCGCAGGGCTGAACGGGACGCCGGCCTGCTGGGGGCCATGCGCCATGCCGCGGGTGTACGGCGGGTGCGCTCCTTGCCGCGATGGCGCGGGGCCATCGCTTATGCTCCCTCCCCATGAACCGACCCAAGCCTTTCTCCATGATCCGCGAGTTCCATCTGGCGGACTGGTTCACCCTGGGCAACGCCTTCTGCGGGGTGGGCGCGCTGTTCTCCGTGATGACCTACCTGCAGACCGGGCTGGTGCTGCACCTGTACTACGCCTGCGCGCTGATCCCCGCCGCGCTGGTCTTCGACGTGCTGGACGGCCGCATCGCGCGCTGGCGCCAGAAGAGCTCGGCCATGGGCCGGGAACTGGACTCGCTGGCGGACGTGATCTCCTTCGGCGTCGCGCCGGCGGTGATCGCCTACGGCTGCGGCATGCAGGGCCTGTGGGACCGGGTGGTGCTGGGCTTCTTCGTCGCGGCCGGCGTGTCGCGACTGGCCCGCTACAACATCACCGCCGAGGAACTGAGCGCCGGCACCGGCAAGGTGAGCTACTTCGAGGGCACGCCCATCCCGACCTCGCTGCTGCTGGTGATCATCCTGTGGGTGGCGGCGTGGCAAGGCGCGACCGGCGCCGCGCTGTGGGGGGGCGAGCTCAAGCTGCTGGGCTTCACGCTGCATCCGCTGGTGCTGATGTTCGCGATCTCCGGATCGCTCATGATCAGCCGCATCCGAATCCCGAAGCTGTAAGGCTCGCAAGCCCCCATGAAAAAGGCCACCCTCGGGTGGCCTTGTCGTTGCTGGAGGCGCCGGTCAGTGGCGGCCGCCGGCGATCCGGTTGCTGCGGGCGGCGAGCTTCTGGAGCGAGAGCGCGACCGCGTCGGCGCCCGCCTCGCGCACGCCCAGCGCGGTGGCGCGGGGCGCCTCGGACGCGGTCACCGGGCAGCTGCCGGTGAGGCGGTACTGCATGGCCGCGGCGAGCATGCGCTCGCCCGTGTCGCCCAGCGCGTGGTCCAGGTCGTCCGTCACGCGGCAGCCCTTGACGCCGGTCGCGCCGGTGCCGGCCGGGACGAAGCCGTCGGCATAGTCGCCGAAGCCCTTGTTGTTGGCGCCGACGAACTCGATCGGGAAGTAGCTGTAGCCGCAGTTGTCCTTGGCCGTGAAGCCGTAGGGCTTGCCACAGGTCGTGCCGCCGATCAGCACCACGTCGATGTCCACGCCGCGCAGGCCGTTGATCAGCGCCTCGCTCGCGGAGCAGGTGCCGCTCTGCGCGAGGATGAACACCCGCTTGAGGTTCAGCGCCGGCAGCGGCTGCTGCGAGGTGCAGTTGTTCCCCACCAGCACGCAGGACTGGTTGTAGAACGGCGTGCGCGCGTCGCTGCTGTTGGTCTCGGCGCTGCGCAGGCTGTTGTAGCGCAGCTGCTCGAAGGTCTTGCCCGAGGTGGGCGCGCTGCCCGCGATCATGTAGGCCAGCTCGCTGGCGATGAACAGGTAGCCGCCGCCGTTGTAGCGCAGGTCCACGACCAGGTCGGTGACGCCGGCGGTGCTGAAGTTGCGCACCGCGCTGATCAGCTGCGCCTCGGCCGGGGCGATGTGGTCGTTGAAGACCATGTAGCCCACGCGCGCGCCGTCGGCGCCGGTCAGCACCTGGCTGGTCGGCACCGGCGTCTTGGTGACGTTGGCGCTGGCCAGCGAGACCGAGCGCGACCCGCCGCCGTTGGGCGTGAACACGAAGTTGTGGTTCTGGCCCAGGGCGCCGGGATACAGCGCCGCGTTCAGCGCCGCGACGCCGGCCGAGTCACCCGCGTCGGCGGCCGTCCCGTCGGCCGTCACCAGCGTGTCGCCGCGCTGCACGCCGGCATTGGCGGCGACGCTGCCCGGCTCGACATAGGCCACGCGGATGTTGCGCGGCGGCGTCGGCGAGGCCATGGTCCATTCGATGCCGTAGCCCAGCGCCACGCCGCCGGACGACAACGCATTCCATTCGCGGGTGCTCATCACGAAGCTGAACTGGTCGCGCGGCTTGCCGCTGGACGTCAGGGCCGTGGACTTGAGCGCCTTGAAGTAGTTCTCGAGCGCCACGCCCACGTCGCTGCCGCTGTAGGCGGCGGCGGTCGCGTCGACCGTGGGCACCTCCTCGCGCCACAGATAAGCCTCGTCCATGTAGGAGCGGACCCAGCTCTTCTCCGTCGTGAGGCTGGCGGTGCGCAGGTTGGGCGCGGCCTCGGTGTTGCCCGCGGCGCACTGCTGCGCGAAGGTGGAACTGGGCTGCAGGGCCGCGTTGCCGCCGCCGATGATGATCGTCCCGCCGCCGGTGCTGGGGGCGGTGCCGCCGAGGACGGGCGTCCCGCCCTGGCTGCCGCCACCGCCGCAGGCCTGCAGCAACATCGCCCCGACCGCGCCGGCCACCGCCAGACGCGCCTTCCGCTGGATGGCGGATCGATTCATCGCAACTCCCTCTTCCGGGTCATCCGACCCCTGGTCTTGTAGCGCCGGCGACATGGCTCGACACCAGCCGGCAATCTTTCGAGGCGGAGTTATAGCGGGAAACCGGGGACAAGGCGCGGGTCAGCGCAGCGCTTCCGCCTTCAGAGTGACCGGCGCCACACCTTCGCCGCTGACGGACACCCGCCATCCGAACCAACCGGCCAGCCAACCCGACGGGCGCGGCAGGTCCAGGGTCTGGCCGGGGATGAGCCAGTGATCGTCCGGCCAGCCGGCGCGGGTGATCCAGGCGCGACCGCCCTCGACGCTCAGGCGGGCGGGGCCCCGCAGGCGCAAGGTCACGGGGCTGCCGTCGGCGGGCAGGGCGAGCTCGGGCGTCGCGGCGGGCGAGCGGGCGAGCAGGTGGCGCTGGGCGCGGCGGGGGTGGAACTGCGGTTTCATGTGCTCACGATAAAAATCGCGGCTGTGGCGCGCCATCCACAGGCGCCGACCGGCCTCACCCGCACAGCCCTCGCCCGCGCGCGGCCTGTGCTGGCCGGCTTCCCGCTGATCTGTATCGGTTACCGCGGGGTGACAACACACAGAATCAGCGCATGGACTCGCCGCTGCTGCCGCTGTATATGCAACTCGCCGATCGGATGGCGCGGTCGGTGCGGGCCGGCACCCTCAAGCGCGGCGATCGGCTGCCTTCGGTCCGGGAACTGGCCAGCCAGCACGGCGTGTCGCTGTCCACCGCTGTCCAGGCCTACCGATGGCTGGAGGACGCCCGGCTGATCGAGGCCCGGCCGCGCTCGGGCTACTTCGTCGCGGCACGTCCGCCACGGCTGCCGGAGCCGCAGGTCTCGCGGCCCGACACCGCCTCGCGCATGGTGCAGCTGGACCAGTTGGGCGCGCAGGTGATGGCGCTGTCGCACGACCCGGATTTCGTCTCCTTCGGCGCGGCCTGTCCGGGACCGGAGCTCTTCGACCAGGACCGCGTGCGCCGCGCGATGGCGCGCGCCGTGATGCGCCACCGCGACCTGCTGTGCACCTATCCCATCGGCCCCGGGATGGAGGAGACGCGGCGCGCCGTCGCGCGCCATGCGCTGGGGCTGGGTTGCGTGCTCAATCCGGACCAGGTCGTCATGACCAACAGCGCGCTGGAGGCCATCAGCCTGTGCCTGCGCACCGTGTGCAAGCCGGGCGACGTGGTGGCGCTGGAATCGCCCACGTACTACGGCTTCCTCGAGATCCTGCAGAGCCTGCACCTGCGCGCGCTGGAGATCCCCACGCATCCGCGCCACGGCATGTCGCTGGACGCGCTGCAGCTGGCCTTCGAGACGCAGCAGGTCAAGGCGGTGCTGTCGGTGCCGACGCTGTCCAATCCCTTGGGCGCCTGCATGCCGGTGCCGGAGCGGCGCCGGCTGGCGGCGATGCTGTCGCGGCACGACGTGGCGCTGGTCGAGGACGTGCTCTACAACGACCTCGCCGAGCAGGAGGACAAGCGCCGCGCGGTGAAGTCCTTCGACACGACGGGGCACGTGATGATCTGCGGCTCGTTCTCCAAGACCATCGCGCCGGGGTTGCGCATGGGCTGGGTGGAGGCGGGCCGTTGGGGACCGACCTTGCGCCAGATGAAGGCGGTGCAGTCGGGCGCGCAGACCAGCGTGCTGGAGCTGGCGCTGGCCGACCTGCTGACGCAGGCGGGCGGTGGCGCGGCGCTGAGGAACCTGCGCGCGACCATCGCCACCCGCGTGGACCAGGCGCGCCAGCTGATCGCCGAGAGCTTCCCCAAGGGCACGCGCGTGTCGGATCCGGCGGGCGGCTTCATCCTGTGGGTCGAGCTGCCGGAGTCGCTGGACGCGGCGCAGCTCTACGAGGCCTGCCTCGCGGAGAACATCGTCATCGCGCCGGGGCTGATGTTCTCGGCGAGCCCGCGGTTCAGGCACTGCGTGCGCCTGGGCGTCGGCGGCAAGTGGGGCCCGGAGCATCCGCGCGCGTTGCGCCGGATCGGCTCGCTCGCGAAGGCCCTGCTGGCGACTCCCCGGGATGGGGAGCTCGCCGCCTGACGGGCGGGGCGGCCGCGGCCAACCGGCCGGGCAGGTCGGACCTCAGCCCTGAAGCCATTCGTCGCCGGAAGCCAGTCCCTTGAGCGTCTTCAAGCGCGCGATGGCGGCCTCGTCGCCGAGCAATCGCCAGCGCCACCAATCCGTCGACACCGCCTTGATGAGCGCCTCGTGATGCGGGGCCAGCTTCTCCGGCGGCCCCTCGCGGCGCCGGCCGAGCAGTCGCTGCGCGAATCCCGCGCCCGCCTCGCCACCGCCCCCGAAGCTCATGTGATCGGCGCCCTCCAGCCAGAGCATGGCCTTGGCGCCCGCCGGCAGCGTGTCGTAGACCACGCGGCGGTACTGGCCGTCGCGCTCCTGGCCGATGGGGTTGCCGTCGAGGCTGCCGGTCAGGCACAGCATCGGCCGCGTGATGCCCTTGATGCCGCCGGGAAAGTGCCCCGCCGACGGACTGAAGGCCGCGAAGGCCTTGAAGTGGGATTCCGACAGGTCCGGCGCGCTGCGCAGCTGGTAGTCGCGGCCGGCGACCGCCAGCGTGGTCTGCGCGCCGAAGGAATGGCCCGACATGCCCAGGGCATCGACCTTCACCCGCGCCCAGGGCGTGGCCGCGTCCTTCTGGCGCTTGAGCAGCTGCTCGACGGCGAACTGCACGTCGTGGCCGCGATCGACCAGTTGCTCGACGCTCGCCGCCGCCTTCACCGCCTGCAGCCCTTCGCGCCAGATCGCGCGGTCGCTGCCCGCGTGCTGCAGATGCAGCGTCGCGATGCCGGCCTCGGCCCACGCCTGGCCCCATTCGGTCCCGCCGTCCAGGCTGCCGCCCAGACCATGCGAGAACACCACCAACGCCACCGGTCGGTCGCCCTCGGGCAAGCGCAGGCGCCAGGGGATGTCGCGCAGCCGGGTCTGGTCGCGCCAGACGCCTTGCGACACCTCCGGCGATCCGCCTTGCGATCGGGTGGGTCCGGCCGCTGGCGCAGGGCCTTTCGAAGCGCCGGGCGAGACGCCGGCCGGCGTGCCGCCCGGTGGCGTGTCCTTCGCGCGGGCGGGCAGGCTGAGGCCGAGCCCGGCGCCGGCAGCGGCCGTCGCGGAGGCCAGCGAGAACAGGGAGGCGCGCTTCAGGAGCGCGCGGCGGGTGGAGTCGTCGGATCGCAGGGTCATGTCGACGAGGCGGGCAGATGCCGTTCCTGCCCGGGCGCTACGGGTTTGAGACGCAGGGCCCAGCATACGCCGCCGACCAGCAGCAGCACGCCCGCCACCGCGAGCCCCGACGGCCAGCCGCCGCGGTGCAGCTGGGCGTAGACCAGCGCGGCCAGGGTCTCGAACACGATCAGCTGGCCGACCAGCGTGGTGGGCAGGCGCTGGCTGGCCTCGTTCCAGCACAGCGTGCCCAGCCAGGAGGCGAACAGGCCGACGGCCATCATCAGCCCGGCATAGGCCCAGAAGCGCGGTCCGGTCGGGAAGTCGAAGCCAGTCGGCAGCAGCGGCAGGCCCGCCGCCTGCGACAGCGCCACCACGCCGAAGGCCAGCAGCGCCATCGGCAGCGTCACCAGGCCCTGCGCGGTGGCCCAGGCGCGGGGACTGCGGTCGGCATGGGCGCGCAGCCAGTCGGCATTGCGGATCGGATACCAGGTCCAGCAGGCCAGCGCCACGATCGCGAGCCCGGCGCCCTGGAGATAGCGGCCCATCGCCTGGGGCGCGACCCCGGCCTGCTCGACCTGGTTGACGCAGGCGATGCCGGCGGCGATCAGCAGCAGGGCCGGCGCCAGGTCGCGCCAGCGGTAGTGGCCGTCGCGCGCCGCGTTGCGGCGGTTGGAGCAGATCGCGATCACCACGGGCAGCGTGCCGATGATCATCGTGGGCAGCGGACCGCCGGCGCGTTGGATGGCCGCGGCCAGCGTCAGGTAGTAGAGGAAGTTGCCGATCGCGCTGAGCTTGACCGCGTCCGTCCAGTCCTGGCGGCTGAGGCGCTTGAGCTCGCGCCGGTCGATCAGGGCCAGCGGCACGGCCAGCAGGCCGAAGGCCAGGTAGCGGCCGGCCACCAGCATGGCGGCCGGGTACTCGGGCAGCAGCAGGGGCGTGACGAAGACCAGGCCCCACATGAGGCCGGCGGCGAGCGCGAACAGGAATCCGGACAGCATGCGGCAGTGTCGCGCCGCGTCAGCCCCGGGGTCTTGTACCGAGTTGCTGCTGGTAGCGCGCCGGGGTGACGCCGTAGCGGCGCGCGAAGCTGCGCGTCAGGTGCGACTGGTCGGTCAGTCCGACGGCCGCGGCGACCTGCGCGGGCGCCTGACCCGCGGCCAGCTGGCGTTTGGCCTCGTGCAGCCGCAATGCCATCAGCGCCTGCTGCGGCGTGGCGTGGTGCTGCGCCTTGAAGCTGCGCAGGAAGTGGAAGGGGCTGAGGCCGGCGACGGCGGCCAGGCGCTCGGTGTCCAGCGACTCGTCGAGATGGGCCCGCATGTAGTCCAGCACCGGCGCGAAGCGCGGGGCCGCGCCGTCGCGCAGCGTGGGCGCGCGATGCGCATGGCGGCTCAGGCCCTGGACCAGCTCCAGCAGCGCGCTGTCGAAGGCCAGCGGCTCGCGCGCCCGC
>NZ_BCYP01000023.1 GCF_001598255.1 Mitsuaria chitosanitabida ATCC BAA-476 = NBRC 102408 | reverse complement strand
GGCTCGCGCGCCCGCCACAGCGTGGCCATCAGCGCGGCCGCGCGCGAGGCCGCCTCCGCGTCGTGGGCGACCGCGGCGTCGAAGCGCCAGGCCGGCCCGCCGTAGAGCGCCGACAGCACCGCCTCGTCCAGGTAGACCATGCGGTAGCCCCAGGCGTCCTCGGTGGCGGCCTCGCCGGTGTGGATGTCCTCGGGATTCATCAGCATCAGCGTGGCGCGCGGGGCCAGATGCTCGCCGCCGCGCCAGCGGAAGCGGCCGACGCCCTGGGTGATCGCGCCCAGGCCGTAGGCCTCGTGGGTGTGCGGATCGAAGCTGTGCCGCAGGATGTGGGCGTGGTACAGCTCGACGCCCGCGCGATGCGCGGGGCGGCGGTACTGGGCCTGGTCCTCGGGATGCTCGAACGGCGACATGGCCGGGAGTCTATGCCCGGGCGGCCTCCCAGGCGCGGACGTTCACAGCATCCCCGGCGTCATCCCGGTCCAGCGGCGGAACGAGCGCCGGAAATTGCTCTTGTCGTTGAAGCCCAGCGAGCGCGCCACCGCCTCGCCGCGCTGGCCGCGCAGCGTCATCAGGTAGAGCGCCGCGTGCGCGCGCACCTGGTCCAGCTGCGCCTGGTGGTGCGTGCCCAGCTGCGCCAGCTGGCGCTTGAGCGTGGCCGGACTGACGCCGAAACGCTGGGCGCTGCGCTCCAGCGAGGCATCGCCGCCGACCTCGGCCAGCAGGTGGTCGTAGAGCGCGGCGAGCTGCCCGCGCCAGCCGGCCTCGGGATCGGCGCCCTGCTCCAGCGCGCCCAGCGCCATCGCGGGACGTCCCGTGGCCGCCGCGGGCCAGGGCTGCGTCGCCGCGGCCAGCGGCAGCCGCATCGCGTCGACCTGGCAGCCGAAGTGCAGGTCCGCGCCCAGGTAGGCCGCGTGCTGGGAGAGCTCGCGTGGCCGGGTGCGGTTGAAGCTGAAGGTCCAGGGCAGCGGCCGGCCGCCAGGGGCCGCGCCACCCAGCCAGTGCGCCATCGCGACCACCGCGCTCATCTGCATGTCCACCAGCAGCGGCTGCAGCGTCGGCGGCGCGCCGCAGGACTCGGTCCACACGAGCAGCAGCTCGTCGGCGGTCTCGACCAGGCGCGGCGTCAGCAGCGGCGTGAGCCGGGCCGGCCACGCGCACAGCGTGCGCAGCGCCTGCCGCAGGTCGCCGGCCTGCTGCAAGGCCTGGCTGGCCAGGCCGTAATGGCCGGGCAGGCTCAGCTGGCCGACGACGAAACCGACGTCGCGCGCCAGCGGCTGCAACGCCGCCAACATCCCCAGCAGTTGCCGCGTCGACAGCATCTGCCCCGGCGTCACACCGCAGCGCGCGAGCCACTCCTCCGGCGCGATGGACCGGCTGCGGGCGAACTCGGCCAGCAGCGCGCCCTGGTAGGCCCAGGGGAGGAAAGCGTGATCGGCGCCGTAGTGCGGCACGTCGCGCGTCGGCAGCGCCAGGCGCAACGCAGCGAGCGCATCGTCGGACGGACTGCCCGCCAGCATCTCGCCCTGCAGCCCGGACGCCGACAACACGGGTGATGCGGGCATCGCCTTCGTCATGGCCGTCGCGGTCGTCGCGGTCGTCGCGGACGATGCCGCCATCGACGAGGCACTCGCGCCAGCGACGGGCCCGCGGCCGGCGCTCACCGCAGCCGCTCCAGCAAGCGCAGCAGCTGCGCCTCGGCATCCTCGCCGGCGTCCAGCGTCACGCTGGCCATGCGGGCGTCCAGCCGCATCCGGGTGCGTCCGTCGGCGCAGGGATGGACGTGCGAGGACAGCGCCGCCAGCAGATCACCCGCCAGCGCCGGATCGGCGCCGGGCAGCAGCGCGACGAAGCGGTCGGCCGCGTAACGGCACAGCAGATCGCCGGGCCGCAGCTGGAGCAGCAACAGCGGGCCGGTGGCCTGCAGCAGCCGCTCCGACTCCGCCAGCCCGTGCTGCCGCGCCAGGGGGGCCAGGTCCTGCCAGCCCAGCATCACCAGCGTCGCGGGCCGGGTCTCGTGGCCCTCCCGCTCGTCGCGACGCTGGGCCTCCTGTTGCAGCCGGATCTGGTCGAGCAGGTAGGCGCCGTCGCCCAGCTGGGTGAGGCCGTCGATCTGCGCGTGCTCGCGATAGCCGCGCTCGCGGCCGGCGCGCAAGGTGTTGAGTGCCAGCTGCTCCTGCCGCCACAGGTGCAGGCCGAAGGTCAGCCCGACCATGCCGACCACGTGGAAGGTCGACTCCATCCCCAGCAGCAGCGTGTAGTGGCGTGGGAACTTCCAGAACTCGTCCATCAGGTCGGCCCAGCCGCCCAGCAGCATCCCGGACAGGCCCAGGCACAGCCAGGTCGTGACGCGGCCGGCAGGCCGGCTGGCGCGCAGCTGCACCAGCCAGGTGGCGAGCATGGCGACGATGGCGCCCTCGCTGACGATGTCGATGAAGCGCCAGATCGCGACCGGCTTGGCCACGGCCCAGTACGCGAAGAGCCAGGTGATGCCCGCCATCGCGAGCAGCAACGCATGGCCGAAGTGGCGCGAGCCCGCGACGGGCGCGAGCACCAGCGGCGGACGGGGCAGCACGAGTTTCATGGAGCGCGATGCTAGGCGGCCTGTGTGACGCGGCTGTCATGGACGCGGACGGGGGTCGGATCGGCTCACGCGGACCGGTCGCCGGAGCCGTCCGCGCAGCACCGCGTCGAGAATGCCACGCTGTCACGGACCCGCCATCCGCGATTCCTAACGTGCGCCGCCATCCGTGACTCACCGACCTCCTGCCATGCGCACGCCGATCCGTTCCCTCCCCCGCCCCACCCTGCTCGCGCTGTGCCTGTCCGGCGCCTTCGCCGCGATGCCGGCGCTGGCCCAGCAGACCCCGACCGACGCGAAGGCCGATGCCAAGTCCGGCGCCCCGGCCGACCCGAAGGCGGCGGCCAAGCCCGAGACCCAACCCGCCGCGCGAGCGGCCGCGCCGGCGACCCCCGAGGCCCGCCAGCTCGACACCGTCGTGACCGTGGGCCAGGCCGCCGCGCTGCGTTCCGCGCTGGACAAGCAGACCGCCGCCCAGGGCATCGTCAACGTGGTGCATGCCGACGGCATCGGGCAGCTGCCCGACAACAACGCCGCCGAGGCGCTGGCCCGGCTGCCGGGCGTGTCCGTCGAGCGCGATCAGGGCGAAGGCCGCTTCATCCGCGTGCGCGGCCTGGGCCCCGACTACAACGCCGTGAACATCAACGGCGCGCTGACCCCGGCCTCCGAGTCCGACCGCCGCGCGCCCGCGCTGGACCTGGTGCCCGCCGGTCTGATCCGCGCGCTGGAGGTGCAGAAGACGCTGACGCCGGACCAGGACGCCAACTCGCTGGGCGGCACCGTCACCGTGCGCACGCTGAGCGCCTTCGATCAGCCGGGCCGGCTGTTCACGCTGGAGCTGGGCGGCAACGTCGACGCCAATGCGGGCAAGACCCGACCCCGTGGCTCGGTCGCCTTCGCGGACCGCTTCGCGGGCGGCACGCTGGGCGTGGCGGTGGCGCTGTCGGCCGACCAGCGCCGTTTCGCGAGCGA
Source organism: Mitsuaria chitosanitabida ATCC BAA-476 = NBRC 102408 (assembly GCF_001598255.1). GTDB lineage: Bacteria > Pseudomonadota > Gammaproteobacteria > Burkholderiales > Burkholderiaceae_C > Roseateles > Roseateles chitosanitabidus. The sequence goes on along the minus strand of NZ_BCYP01000023.1, from coordinate 57,965 downwards.
CAACGTCGAGACCGGTGGGGACTGGGACGGCGCCAAGCTGGCCAGCTTCGAGCTGCGCCGCTACACGATCACCCGCGAGCGCCTGGGTGGCGCGCTCAACCTGGACTGGAAGCCGGAGGAAGGCTCGCTCTTCTACCTGCGCAGCTTCGGCAGCCGCTTCACCGACCATGAGAACCGCCAGTCGCTGAAGGTCGCCTTCGCGAAGCCGCAATCGCCCGGCGAGGTCGGCGCGGGCACCGTCAGCCGCGGCCTGAAGGAACGCCGCGAGATCAACGAGTCCAAGGCCGCCGTGCTGGGCACGGAACTGACGCGCGGTCCCTGGAAGTTCTGGGCCGAGGGCGGCCTGGGCCGCGCCAGCGAGGACAAGCCCGACACGCTGAGCTCGTCGGCCTTCACCGCCGACCTCACCGGCCTGGGCTACGGCGACACGATGAAGCCGCTGCCCACCGCGGCCCCGGGTCTGAACGACGCGTCCAAGTACGCGTTCAACAAGGCCAAGATCGAGAAGAGCCTGGCCACCGACCGCGTGCGCCACCTGAAGGCCGACGTGCAGCGCGAGCTGGAGGTCGCCGGCTGGGACCTGGACCTCAAGGCCGGCCTGAAGGCCTCGCGCCGCGACAAGGACAACGAGCAGGAGACCTACGCGCCCAGCGCGAAGGCGCTCAAGAAGGCGCCCTACAACCTGACGTCCTCGCAGCTGGGCCTGGCGAACGTCGTGTCGGGCGAGGCCGTCGACTACCCGTGGACCTCGTTCGGTCCCGGCATCGACACCGGCAAGCTGCGCGGCCTGTTCGCCCCCTACGACCTGAACGGCTTCCGCGATGCGGTGGCCTCGGTGGTCAACGACTTCGGCATGAAGGAGCGCGTCGACGCCGGCTACCTGCAGGCGCAGGTCGAGCAAGGCGGCACGCAGTGGCTGGTGGGCCTGCGCCACGAGCGCGTGCGCTTCACCGCGGACGGCACCTCCTCCACCGACGGCAAGGTCGCGCCGGTGCATGCCGAGAGCAGCAGCCGCCATTGGCTGCCGGCGCTGCTGCTCAAGCAGCAGCTGGGCGCGGACACGGCGTTGCGGGCGGCGCTCACGAACTCGGTGGTGCGGCCGGCCTTCGGTCAGCTGACGCCCGGCCTGACCGTCGATGGTGACGAGGCGACGGTCGGCAACCCGCTGCTCAAGCCGCTGCGCTCGCGCAACCTGGACCTGGGCGTCGAGCGCCGCCTGGGTCGCGACGGCGCGGTGTCGGCCTATGTCTTCCACAAGAAGATCCGCGATTTCGCCTTCCAGACCGATCTGGCCGGGACCAAGGGCTGGGAGGACTTCAGCCACGTGACGACCTACGCCAACGGCGGCGACGCGACGGTGCGCGGACTCGAGCTGGCCTGGAGCCAGGCGCTGAGCACGCTGCCCGCGCCGTGGAACGGCCTGGTGGTGGGCGCCAACGGCAGCTTCGTGAAGTCGCGCGCGACCATCGGCGGCTACGCGGACGGCAAGCTCGTGACGCGCCGCATCGCGCTGCCCAGCCAGTCGGACCGGAGCCTCAACCTGAGCCTGGGATGGGAGTCACCGGCCTTCGGCGCGCGCGTCGCGCTGAACCACAAGTCGCCCTACCTGCTGGAGGTCGGTGACGTCTTCGACGCCTCGCAGGATCGCAAGGTCGACACGCAGAACCAGATCGACGCGTCGATGCGGGTGCAGCTCACCAAGGGTCTGCAGCTGCAGCTCGAGGCGCTGAACCTCAGCAACGAGCGCTACTACGTCTATCAGGACCTCAAGTCCCGCAACGTCCAGTACGAGCAGTACGGCCGCGCCTACAAGGTCAGCCTGAAGCTGGCGATGTTCTGAGGCGACGAGGCATGACGACGATGAACGCGAAGACGATGTCGGCCACGACGACGAGCACGAACACGACGGCCACCACCACGACGACGGGAACGGCGCGCGCGATGACGACGGTCTCGACAGCAGCGACGACGGCGGCGACTGCGGCGAGGGCAGCGATCGGGACGATCCGAGCGGCTGGCCGGACCTGTCGCGGGACGCTGCTCGCGGCGGGCGCGATGGCGGCCTTGGGCACGTTCGCGCCGTCCGCGATCGCGGCGACGGAGACGGCGAAGGCGACGGCCTCGACGGCGCCGATCCTGGCGCTCGGCAAGCACGGCCTGACGCTGCTGGACGCGCAGGGGCGGACGCTCGACGAGTTCGGGCTGCGCGCCAAGCGCTGGGACCGCCGCGTGCTGGCCGACGGCACGACCGTGGCGCTGCTCCAGGACGCCGACAACGGCGCGCTGCGCCTGCTGGAGGTCCGCGACGGCAAGCTGCGCGAGCGCGCGCACTGGGCGGGCCCGGCCTACGACGTGGAGGCGGTCTGCCTCTACCTCGAGCCGCGCCAGCAGACGCTGCAGGCCTTCCTCCTCGGCGGCGACGGGCTGACCGAGCAATGGTTGCTGAACGAAGCCGGCCCCTCCGCGCCCGGCGCGATGGCGCGATCGACCCACGGACGGACCGCGACATCGCCGGCCACGACACGTTCCGCCTCGGCGCCCGTCGCCCGAGAGGGCCAGGTCTTGCGCCAACTCGCGACCGTGCCGGACGCCAAGGCCTGCGCGGTGCGCGACGACGAGGGCCGGCTGTACGTCGCCGAGGCGGACGTGGGGCTGTGGTCGTTCAACACCGATCCCGAGCGAGCCGGCCGCGCGCTGGTCGCGCCGGGCCTGGCGCCGGCCGACCTGTCGCTGTGGCTGGACGCGCATGCCTCGCAGCCGCTGCCGGTGATCCCGGTGGCGGTGCCCAGCGCGCAGACCGAGCCGGTGCGCGGCGGGGGTGACGCGGCCGACGATCCGGCGATCTGGATCGACACCGCGGCGCCGGCGCGCAGCCGCATCCTCGGCACGGACAAGAAGCGCGGCCTGGGCGTCTACGACCTGCAGGGCCGCGAGACGCAGTTCCTGCCGGTCGGCCGGGTCAACAACGTGGACGTCCGTCAGCGCCTGCGCTACGACGGCCGTGACCGGGACCTGGCGGTGGCGACGCAGCGGGACCGGAAGTCGGTGGTGCTGTTCGACATCGACGCGCAGGGCCGGCTCTCGACGCTGGCCGAGCTGCCGACGGGCCTCGAGGAGGTCTACGGCATCTGCAGCGCGCGCCACCCGGGCGGCGGCCTCGACGTGTTCGTCAACGACAAGGACGGCCGCCTGATCCAGATGCGCGTGGCGCGCGAGCGCGGCGCGTGGACCTCGACCACGGTGGCCACGCTCAAGCTGGCCACGCAACCGGAAGGATGCGTGGCGGACGAGGCGGGGCATCAGTTCTTCGTCGGGGAGGAGAAGCGCGGCCTGTGGCGCGTGGCGCTGGACGCCGACGGCAAGCTGGGCGAGTCCCGGCTGATCCTGCCGATCGGCGAGATGCTGCACGCGGACGTCGAAGGCATGGCGGTGCATCGCGGGCCGCGCGGCGCGTGGCTGGTGGTGTCCTCGCAGGGCAACGACAGCTACGTGGTGCTGGACGCCGACGCGCCATACGCGGTCAAGGGTCGCTTCCGCATCGGCCTGAACACGGCCCGGGGCATCGACGGCACGTCGGAGACGGACGGTCTGGACGTGACCTCGGTGTCGCTGGGCGGCGAGTACGGCGAAGGCCTGCTCGTCGTGCAGGACGGCCACAAGCGCTGGCCGATGGGACGCCAGAACTTCAAACTGGTGCCGTGGAGCGAGGTGCGGCGGGTGATCGAGGGTCCGGCGCGCTGAGTCCCCCAGGGTGACGATTGATCGGGGGCGGGCCAGCACGGATGATCCGGGCTCCTTCCACCCCCGCGGTGCACGGGCGTCTCGCCCGGGTCCCGCTCGACCCCTCACCTCACGCGCGCATGCCCACCGATCTCGTCATCCGCCCGATCCGTTCCTCCGACCTCGCCGCCTGGCGGCCGCTCTGGGACGGCTACAACGCCTTCTACGGACGCGCGGGCGAGACCGCCCTTCCGGAAGAACGCACCCGCATCCTGTGGGAGCGCTTCTTCGACGAGCAGGTACCGATGCACGCGCTGGTGGCGGAGCTCGACGGTCAGGTGGTGGGCTTGTCGCACTACCTCTTCCACCTCAGCACCACGCGGCCGGGCGGGGTCTGCTACCTGCAGGACCTGTTCACCGCGCCGGCGCTGCGCGGCAAGGGCGTCGGACGGGCGCTGATCGAGGCCACCGCCGCGGCGGCGAAGGCGCAGGGCAGCGAGCGGCTCTACTGGCAGACGCACGAGACCAACGCGACCGGCCGCGCGCTCTACGACCGCGTGGCCCAGCATCAGGGCTTCATCGTCTACGGACGCGACGTCTGACGCGTCAAGCGGGCGCTCAGCCCTGGCGGCGGCGCAGGTCGGCGCGGGCGCTCTCGGCCAGGTCGGCCCCGCGCACTCCGCCTTCGGGGAAGGCGGCCGCGCCCATGCTCAGGCCGACGTGCATGGTGTGCTCGTCGACGTTGTAGGGCCCGTTCAGCACCTGCATCAGGCGTTGCTGCACGAGGTTGGCCTCGGGCGTTCCCGCGTCCAGCAGCATCACCGCGAAGCTGGACTCGCCGACCTGCAGGACCATGTCGGTCCCGCGCACGCGGCTGCGCAGGCGGCGACCCACGGCCAGCATCAGCGCGTCCTGGGCGTCGTGGGGCCAGGACTGGCCCTCGCGCGCCAGCGGCGCGGCCTCCAGCCACAGCACCGCGAGGTGCCCGCCGTAGCGGCGGCATTGCGTCAGGTGGCGCGAGATCATCAGGCCGAACTCGGCCAGCGCATCCACGCGGGGGACCCACAGGGCCGGGGTGTGGCGGGCAGGTTTGGCGCGGTCCATCCGGGCTGTCTCCGCGGGCGCGGACCCATCGCCGGACGTGGCGGTGACGGTGGACAAGCTCATGCGCGACTCCCTGCGGACTTCTGGATGTCGCGCCCGCCGCCGGCCGCCTGGGCCGTCACGGGGACGCGTTCGAATGGGGTGAGAGCGCGACCCTGCTGAAGCAGCCCGTCCATGCCGGCCTCCCTTGCCACATGACCGAATCGCGCTCTCATCAATACAGAACGGAATCCCGCCGGCGCTCCCGACATTCGCTAACAAAAATCTTCTAGGTGGAAACCCTTGAAATGACGCCAGGAGGGTCAGGTTTGACCGGTCTGTCGCCCGGCGGATGTAACAAGGTCATACGAGGCCGCTAGAGTGCCGCCCATGACGGAGATCACTCAACTGCTGCAGGCCGCCGGCCAAGGCGACCGTGCCGCCGCCGACCAGGTGGTGGCGGAGCTGTACGGCGAGCTGCAGCGGTTGGCGCGCCAGCGCATCCGGGCGGCGGGCGAGATGACGCTGCTGGACACCACGGCGCTGGTGCACGAGGCCTGGCTGCGGCTGGCCGGCGCGCAGGGCAAGAGCTTTCCGGATCGGCGCTACTTCCTGGCCTATGCGGCGCGGGTGATGCGGCACGTCGTGATCGACCTGGTGCGCGCGCGCCAGGCGGAGCGGCGGGGCGGCGACCAGCCGGCGGTGACGCTGAACACCGCGGTGGCGGAGCAGACGCCGCAGACCGACGAGGACATCCTGCGGGTGCACGAGGCGCTGGAGGAACTGGCGGCGGTGGACCAGCGGCTGGCGCAGGTGGTGGAGATGCGCTACTTCGGCGGGCTGCTGGAGACGGAGATCGCGGAGGCGCTCGGCGTGACCGAGCGCACGGTCCAGCGCGACTGGCAGAAGGCCCGCATCCTGCTTTCGATGAGTCTCAAGACCTGACCCCGGTCAGAATCCCGCATCTCGACAAGACGCCCACGCGAGGAAGATGGACGCACTCGACAAACAGCGCTGGATCGCGCTGAGCCCGCTGCTCGACGAGCTGCTGGACCTGGAGGAGCCCCGGCGCTCGGCGCGCCTGGCGGAGATCCGCGCCGCCGATGCGGCGATGGGGGAGCACCTGGAGGCGCTGCTCGCGCGCGATGCCGCGCTGGGGCAGGAGCGCTTCCTGGAGCAACCGGCCGCGGAGGCGCTGCAAGGCACGCCGGCGCCGCTGGGCTTCGCGCCGGAGGGGCCGGACTTCACCGGGGAATCGATCGGGCCCTACGTGCTGGATCGGGAGCTCGGGCAAGGCGGCATGGGCGCCGTGTGGCTGGCCCGCCGCGCCGACGGCCGCTTCGAGGGCGAGGTCGCGGTCAAGTTCCTGAAGTCGGGGCTGTTCGGCAAGGGCGACAGCGGCCGCTTCGAGCGCGAGGGGCAGATCCTCGCTCGGCTTTCGCACCCGCACATCGCGCGGCTGCTGGACGCGGGGCTGCATCACGGGCATCAGGCCTATCTGGTGCTGGAGTACGTCGACGGCCTGCCCATCGACCGCTACTGCCAGGTGAACGGGCTGGATGTCGAGGCGCGGGTGAAGCTGTTCCTCGACGTGCTGGCGGCGGTGGCGCACGCGCATCAACGGCTGATCCTGCATCGGGACCTCAAGCCCAGCAACATCCTGGTCACGCATGACGGACAGGTGAAGCTGCTCGACTTCGGCATCGCGAAGCTGCTCGACGACGCGACGCAATCGGGCGCGGCGACGGAGCTCACGCAGCGCGCGGGCAGCGCGTTCACGCCGCAGTACGCGGCGCCGGAGCAGGTCCAGCAAGGCGACGTGACGACGGCGACCGACGTGTACGCGCTGGGCGTGCTGCTCTATCAGCTGCTCGGCGGCCGGCACCCGACGGCGGACGACACGCAGCAGCACCTGGAACGGCTCAAGGCCGTGGTGGAGCTGGTCCCCAAGCGGCTGTCGGACGTGGCGGAGAACCAGCTGGATCCGGTGGTGGCGCGGCAGTCGAAGCTGTTGCGGGGGGATCTGGACACGATCGTCGGGAAGGCGCTGAAGAAGATCCCGGCGGAGCGCTACGCGAATGCGGAGTCGATGGCCGTCGACCTGCGGCACTGGCTGGCGCATGAGCCGATCACGGCGAGGCCGGACACGCGGCTGTATGTGATGGGGCGCTTCGTGCGCCGGCACCGGTGGAGCGTGGCGGCGGGCAGCGCGGCGGTGATGGTGCTGGTGGGGTTGACGACGGTGAGCGTGTTGCAGGCGCGAAGGGCGTCGATGGCGGAGCATCAGGCGCAGGAGCGGAGGCAGCAGGCCGATGACTTGCTGAGCTACATGCTCGGGGAGTTCGCGGACAAGCTGCGGCCGGTCGGGCGATTGGAGCTGCTGGACAGCGTGGGGAGCAAGGCGCTGACGTATCTGGCGCAGGATGACAAGGCATCACCGCAGGAACGGCTTCAGCGCGCGAAGGCGTTGACCGTCATTGGTGAGGTGCGGGTGACGAAGCGGAGTCTCAAGGAAGCCATCGAGCCTTTGATGGCCGCTCAGCGGCTGCTTGCAGGATCGGTACCAACATCAATCGCCACTGGGGACTGGCGCAAGGCGCAAGGCGCCGCCGCGTTCTGGCTCGGTCAAGCGCACTATCGACAGAGTGCCTTTGAGCAAGCGACCGAGGCGATTCTTGCCTATCGGGATGCCGAACAAGCTTGGCTTGATGCCGAGCCGGACAGCCAAGAGGCCTTGCTCGAGCTTTCCTATGCATACAACAGCCTTGGAAGCCTGCGCTTGGATACGTCGGACCTGCGTGGCGCTTCGGACTACTTCAAGCGTTCTATCGATCTCAAACGAAAGGCGCTTGAGGGCAGCAAGGCACCAGATCAAGCCACCGCGCGCATGGAGTTGGCTGACAGCCTTAGTTGGCTTGGTACATCGCTTCTCTGGCAAGGCATGGCGACCGCCGCGACGGCAAACTTTGCAGAAAGCGTCGGACTCGTTTCAGATGTCCGCAAAGCCGCACCATTGGACGATGGATGGGCGTACCGGGAAGCGATCCTCAGGCGCTGGCATGCGGAATCTCTTCAGAAGCAGGGAGATCATGCCGCCGCAGTGGATGAATCCCGCCGCTCCCTTGAGCAGATCAAGGCTCTCATCGCGAAAGATCCGGCAAACACGCAATGGCGCGTGAATGGACTCCATAGCGAAGTGATCGATTCGGAAATTCGCTGGAGCGATACCCCGTCGTCTATGCGTGCAGCACAACTACGCGAGATCGGCGTCCGCATCGACGACTATGTCAAGAAACTCTCTCCGGCCGGAGTGATTCGGACCAACGACGTTCGATTCCGATGGGCAGCGCTGTATGCGAAAGCGCTCAACGATATCGGCGATACGGCCGGGGCGGATCGACTCTTGGCCGAAACGATTCCGGATCCAAATCAAGCCGCAAAGGGCTTCCCCGCGGACCTGCGGCAACTTGCATCCTGGACCATGGCACGACTGGCGCAAATGGATCTATTGCGAGGAACCTCAGCTCCGAACTCCATCGCTCGACGCGAGGCCCTCTGCCTCGACGTTATTGACAAGATTGAGAAGAAGGGTGGGCTCCTCATGGTTCATCAGCAGATTACACGCGCCTGGGTTGAGGCCCAATCCTGCTTGGGCAGGGGGAACCGAGATAGCGTGAAGGCGGCCGAAGGATGGCTTGCCAGCGAACGTGCCGGTCAGCCTTCATGACCCATCAACGACACCCGCTCAAGGAGAATCCAATGCCGACCACCACTTTCTATGTCGCTGCCTCGATCAGCCCGGATGGAAACTTTGCCTCGTGCCAGTACTTCCGGGATCAAGCTCGCAAAGAGCCAATTGACAGCTCATCCCTTCACGTTTCGCCCACCACTGGTGAGTGCCAATTCGCTCCGGCCAATGAATCGGATCTGATGCTCATCGGCGCAACGTTCAAGACGATCGGTGCCACGCCTGGCATGAACCTGAGCAACTTCGCTCCGGCCGATGACGAGAACGTTGTCAGCATCACCATGCCGACCAGCACGACCGTGACCAAGGGCGTTGTCCTGCTGTTCTCGACGCGTGGCACTGTCGAGGGCCTGTACCCCAGCAGCGATCCGCAGATCACGAACGACGCGCCTGGCCTGTGATGTTCCGCGCTTGATCGCGCGGTCGCGCGTTCACAAGAAGGAGTCGCTATGCGACTCCTTTTTTTCTTGCATCGTCATCCTCGGCGCTCTTGCTCGACGATGTACGGCTGCCACCTCTCGTCTCAGTTGGCTACCGATGACAGCCATGGTGGTGAGGAAAGGGAGGCCGTACCACTGTTCTCCTTCTTCAACTCCGCACGTAAGAAAGTACGTTCGCGTTTCCTCTTGTCGGCGACGTATCTGACCAGCAGAATCAGCCGCGCGGACAAAGGTGTTCGCGATCGCATCCATTCACGTGGGAGAGGAATCAATGAACGACATGCAAGAAGCGCATTTGCCTCAGGAGCTCGACATCGTTGAGCCTCGCGAGCTCACTCTTGACGAACTCCTCGTCATCGCCGGTGGCCCGCAAGTCACCAATGACTGGCCGAGCTGATCATGGAGATTCATATGAACGAGATGTTGGATCTCCAGATCGAGCAGGCCGATCTGGTCGAGCCACGCCAGTTGACCTTTGAGGAGATCCTCGAGGTCGCGGGTGGGCCGCAAGTCACGAATGACTGGCCGGGTTGAACTGGTAGACGTCATGAGCAAGAAGACCCAAGACATTGAAGCTCAGCGGCTTCGCGAAATGACTGCCGAAGAGACGCATGCGATTGCAGGCGGTCCGCAGGTCATTAATGACACTACCGTGCTCACCGATGAGGAAGTGGCAGCAGTCGCCGGCGGCCCCGAAGTCCTCAACGACGGTCCACCGACCTAATCTCACAGGGAGAAGTGCAATGAATCAAATCCAATCGCTGCAGCCTCTGGCCGAGTCCATCGAGCCTCGCGCCTTGACGGCCGATGAGGTGATCGCCACGGTCGCCGGTGGCCCTCAGGTCATCAACGATGCACCGGTCTAACGCCAGGAGCTCCACTTGAACGTCACGTACGAAATCAATGAGAAGGATCTCGATCTTGCGGAGTTCCGCGAGCTGACTTCCGAGGAACTGTTGGAAGTCGCTGGTGGTCCCGAGGTCCAGAACGACGGCCCCCCGTATTGAGTCTCCACCATGAATCAGAAACAACAACCTCAATCGCAAGACGACGTGATCGAAGTCCGGGACCTGACTTCGGAGGAAGTCCTGGCCACCTCCGGCGGACCCCAAGTCCTCAACGACGGTCCAGCCCTCATCGCGACCGAAGACCTCGCTGCCGTTTCCGGCGGTCCGCAGGTCGTCAATGACGGTCCGCCGACCTGAATCATCCAGGGAGAAGCAAATGAACCAGAAGAAGACGCCTCCACAGGTCGACATCGTCGAACTGCGTGAAATGACTGCCGAAGAGGTCCTCGCCACTACCGGCGGACCGCAGGTGATCAATGACTGGCCGACTCTCGTCAACCCAGACGACCTGTCCACCATCTCCGGCGGCCCGCAGGTCGTCAATGACCTACCCACGCTCATCGCCCAAGACGATCTGTCCGCCGTCGCTGGTGGCCCCCAGGTCGTCAACGATGGTCCGTCGCTGATCGCCAACGATGACCTGTCCGCCATCGCCGGCGGCCCGCAAGTCACCAACGACGGCATCGGCTGATCCCCCCGGATCGGCATCCCAAGGGCCGCATCGCGGCCCTTTTTTCATTCCCTCTTCCTCCCCCCGTTTTCCCCCTCGCATCCCCCTGCTCCCTCGGCACAATACCGCCGGTCCAACCTTGAATCGGGAATCCCGTTGAACCCCTTCGATTGGCTGCGCGGCCGGCGCGAGCTGCCGATGTTCCATCAGTCCGAGGTCGCTGAATGCGGCCTCGCGTCGTTCGCCATGATCGCGGCGTATCACGGGCATCACGTCGACCTCAACGGCCTGCGCCAGCGCTACGCGCTCTCGCTCAAGGGCGCCACCCTCTCCGACCTCATGCGCATCGCCGACGGCATGGACTTCGGCTGCCGCCCGCTGCGTCTCGAACCCTCCCATCTGGGCAAGCTCCAGCTCCCGTGCATCCTGCACTGGGACATGAACCACTTCGTCGTCCTCAAGGAACTCCGCGGCGAGGACGCCATCATTCACGACCCCGCCCTCGGCGTGCGCCGCATCTCGCCGCGCCAGATGGCCAAGAGCTTCACCGGCGTCGCCCTCGAGCTCACCCCCACCGCGTCGTTCCAACCCCGCGAGGTCCGCATCCGCGCCCGCATGCGCGACCTCTGGACCCGCGTGCGCGGCTGGCAGGGCCCGCTGCTCCAGACCCTCGTGCTGTCCGTGATGCTGCAGCTGTTCACGATGGCCGCCCCGGCCTTCCTGCAGCTCGCCATGGACGACGCCGTCGCCCGCCTCGACCAGAACTTCCTGCTCGTGCTCGCGCTCGCCTTCGGCGCGATGTACCTCCTGCAGTCCCTCACCGAGGCGCTGCGCGGCTGGACCGTGCTGCAGCTCGGCCAGGCCATGAGCTTCCAGCTCTCCGGCAACGTGCTGCGCCACCTGCTGCGGCTGCCCGCCGAGTTCTTCGAGAAACGCATCGTCGGCGACATCCTCTCCCGCATGGGCGCCGTGCGGCCCATCCAGGAAGCCCTCACCCAGTCCGCCGTCACCGCCCTCATCGACGGCGTCATGATGATCGCCACCGCCGTGCTGCTGATGATCTACAGCCCCGCGCTCGGCGGCATCGTGCTGGTCTCGCTCGTGATCTACGCGGCCTTCGTCCTGGGCCTCTACCCGCTGCGCCGCCGCCGCGAGGAGGAACAGCTCATCGCCCAGGCCGAGGCCCAGACCTACCTCATCGAATCGATCCGCGCCTCCAAGACCGTGAAGCTCTACGGCCGCGAGTCGCAGCGCGAGGTCGTCTGGCGCAACCACTTCGGCCAGGTCGTCAACGCCGCGCTCGGCACCGGCCAGGTCGAGGTCGGCACCCAGTTCGCGCGCAGCCTGATCTTCAACCTGCAGCTGGTGCTCGTCGTCTACTTCGGCTCGCTGATGGTGATGGAGAGCTCGCTCAGCGCGGGCATGCTGTTCGCGATCCTGCTCTACCGCAACCAGTTCGGCGACCGCGCCGAGGCGCTGCTGCGCCAGGTCGTGCAGTTCCGCCTCCTGCGCCTGCACATGGAGCGCCTGGCCGACATCGTGACCACGCCGCGCGAAGCCGGGCTCGAATCCTCCGCCGCGCTGCCCGAACGCACCCCGCGCGGCGCGCTCAGCCTGCGCGACGTCGCCTTCCGCTACGCGCAGAACGAGCCCTTGCTGCTGCAGTCGATCTCGCTGGACATCGCGCCCGGCGAGTACGTCGCCATCGTCGGCAGCTCCGGAGGCGGCAAGACCACGCTGCTCAAGCTGATGCTCAGCCTGCTCCCCCCGACCAGCGGCGACATCCTCATCGACGGCATGCCGCTGCAATCCTTCGGCGTGCGCGCCTGGCGCCAGTCCATCGGCGTCGTGCAGCAGGACGACGGCCTGCTCATGGGCACCATCGCCGACAACATCGCCTTCTTCGACCCGCAGGTCGACATGGCCCGCGTCGTCGAGAGCGCCCAGGCCGCCTCCGTCCACGACGAGATCCAGGCCATGCCCATGGGCTACCTCAGCATGGTCGGCGACATGGGCTCCACGCTCTCCGGCGGCCAGCGCCAGCGCGTGCTGCTGGCCCGCGCGCTGTACCGCAAGCCCGCCGTGCTCTTCCTCGACGAGGGCACCGCCAACCTCGACCCCGGCGCCGAGCGCCGCATCGCCGACCTCGTGCAGGACATGCCCATCACGCGCATCGTCGTCGCGCACCGGCCCGAGCTGGTCGACCGCGCCGATCGCGTGCTGGAGCTGGTGCAGGGCCGCCTCGTCGAGCGCCGCCGCAAGGGCGCGGCGCCGTCGGCGCCGCAGGAGCTCGAACCGCTGGATGCCGAAGCCGCCGCGGCGGCCGCGTCCCGCACCCCGGCCGCCCCCGAGGCCTCCCACGAGGAGCGCCGCCCATGAGACCGAACCTGTTCCGCAAGGAGGCCATCGAGCATCGCGGCCAGCGCCTGCTCGGCGAGGTGCTGCTGCACGTGCCCGCGAGCGCGCGCTGGGTGACGGCGCTGGTGGTGCTGGTCTTCGCGCTGCTGCTGGGCTTCCTGTTCCTCGGCACCTACGCGCGCAAGGAAACGGTCGGCGGCTGGCTGCGGCCCGAGCGCGGCGTGATTCGCGTCGAGGCGCAGAGCGACGGCGTCATCGAGGCGCTGCATGCGTCGGAGGGCGACGCGGTCGCGCGCGGCGCGGAGCTCGCGACACTGCGGCTGGATGGGCAGCTCGACCAGGGGCAGAGCCTGTCGGGCCGGCTGCTGGTCGACCTGGCGCGCGAACGCGAGCAGCTGGAGCAGCAGCGCGATGCGGTGCGCTCGCGCTACGAGCTGCGCGAGACGCGGCTGCGCGGCGAGGTCCGCAACCTCGAGGCCGAGATCGCGCAGTACCGCCGACAGCTGGAGACGCTGGAGCGCCGCGCCGAGCTGGCGCAGCGTCAGGTGCGTGATCAGGCGGACCTGGCGAAGCAGGGCTACATCTCGCGGCGCGACGCGGACCGGCTGGAGGACGCGGTGCTGGCGGTCACGGAGCAGCGCGAATCGGTGAAGCAGGACATGCTGGCGCGCGACACGACGCTGGGCAGCACGCGGCATGAGCTGGCCGGCGTGGGCCACGATCGCGATGTCGCGCTGGCCGAGGTGGGCGAGAAGATCGCCGCGCTGGATCAGCGCAGCGCGGAGGCGACGCGGCGCGGCAAGGTCGTGCTGGTGGCACCGATCGCCGCCCGCGTGGCCAACGTGCGGGTGGAGCCCGGCGCGGCGGTGAAGGCCGGCACGCTGGTGGCCGACCTGCTGCCCGCCGACGGCGCGCTGCGGGCCGAGCTCTTCGCGCCCAGCCGCGCGATCGGCTTCGTCAAGCCGGGCGACGAGGTGCGGCTGCGCTACGACGCCTTCCCGTATCAGAAGTTCGGCGTCGGCCGCGGGCGCGTGATCAGCGTGTCGCGCGCGGCCGTCGACGCGCGCGAACTGCCGATGGGCCTGCTCGCGCAGGGCCCGGTGTACCGGGTGCTGGTGTCGCTCGACCAGGGCCTCCCGGGCCTGGCGGGCGAGGCGCCCTCGCTGCGCGCCGGCATGACGCTGCAGGCCGACCTGGTGCTGGAACAGCGCCGCATCGTCGAGTACCTGTTCTCGCCGGTGCTGGGGCTCGCGAAGAACCACTGAGCGCGCGCACCCTTGCCTCTCGGCGTCGTGCGGGAGGTCCGGGGACCGAGCTCCGAGGTCGGACGCGCAGATGAACCGGCGCCTCGCGCGCGGGCCGTGGCCCGGCAACGCGACCTCAGCGCGGTCGCAGCGCGGCGATCGCCTCCTCGCCCATCAGGCGGCCGATCAGGCTCGGGTTGATGCGCTCGACGGTGCGGCTGTCCAGCGCGAACTCGCGTTGCTGCGTGTACGACGGCGCGCCGATGCGCGGCTGGCTGTCAGGCGCCTGCGGCCCGAGCAGCCCCACCACCGGATAGAGCCTCAGCCGCGCGATCAGCAGGCGGGCCGACGGGTCGGAGAACACCGTCGACTCCAGCACCCGGCTGCAGCCGCGCCGGCGGATCTCGTCCATCAGGCCGCGCAGGTTGGCCGGCACGTCGGTGGCGGAGACCGGCAGCACCACGTTGATCACCGGCAGGCCGGCGGTGGCGAGCGGCTCCCGCACCGCGAGGTTGAACGCGGTGTTGGCGTCGTCCCAGTAGCGGTTGCGGTCCTGCCGCTGCGGATCGAAGTTGCGGCCCTGGCCGAAGAGCAGCACGCATGGCGCGCCGGCCACCGGGCCGGGCTGGGCACTGGCGACCGGCGTCACCCCGGCGGGGGCCGCCGACGGGAGCGTCGGGGGAGAGGACGCGGGCCGGGCCGAGGACGTCGGCGGCGCGACCGCCGCGCCCGGTGAGCTGTTCGACTGCGCGAGCGCGCCGACGCCGAGCACGGACGCCAAGGTCATGACCACGGCCCGGATCGCCCCGCGCGGGCGACGACGGACGCGCGGAGAAGGGGCGACGATGGCGGACAGGGTACGGCTCGGCATGATGGGGGCGGATTGTGCGCTGTCGGCAGGGAGATGACCTCCGGCCGTGGCGCGGCGGCGACGGCGCAGCACAATGGCCGATCAGCATCCCAGGAGGTTCCGATGCGCGAGTGGTTGACGATGACCGGCGCCACGATGGCGATGGTCGTGATGGTGGCGTTGAGCGGCTGCGCGACGCCCGTGAAGGACGAGCGGATGCGTCCGGGCGTGAGCACCGGCGCGGAGGTCCAGCAGTACTACGGCGCGCCGTCGCGCATCTGGCCGGAGACCGATGGCGGCCGCACGCTGGAGTACGCGACCCAGCCCTTCGGGCAGACCTGCTACATGGTGCGGCTGGACGCGCAGGACCGGCTGGTCGGCGTGGTGGACGGGCTGACGGAGAAGAACCGCTTCCGCGTCGAGCCCGGCATGACCGAGGAGCAGGTGCTGCGCATGCTGGGCCGGGAGCGCTCGCGGGTGTTCTTCCAGCTCAGCGGCGAGGACGTCTGGGACTGGAACGTCGCGCCCGAGATGAACGGCTACATGCTGCGCTTCAACGTGCACTTCAAGGACCACCGGGTGGCCCGCACCTCGCAGAGCGTCGTGTATCCGGACCGCCGATTCTTGTGGGATTGATCCTCATCTGAGCAATTGAAATGGAGGGCTGACGCTGTGACGATTCCCGATGACGACAACGCCCGGTCGGGCGGTGATGAAGGGGATGAACGCATGACGTCCGTGGAGATTCTTTTGCCCGAAGGCCTGGCGCGCGAGGCCAGGCTCGCCGGTCTTTTCGATTCCGATCAGATTGCGCAGATCCTGCGCAAGCACCTTCGCCTCGAGACGTTCCGCCTCGAACATGAGTCACGATCGGGTCCGCCCTCGGAACCGCCCATGACGTCCGAAGAGATCCAGGCCGAGATCGATGCGTACCGCGCGAGCAGGCGTCGTCCGTCTGGTTCTTGACACCAACACCGTCGTATCCGGCTACCTGTGGAACGGTCCCCCGTCGGACCTCATCGCGATCGCGATGAAGAACATCTTGACGGTCGACCTTTTCAGCAGCGATCCGTTGCACACGGAACTGCGCAACGTCATCACTCGTCAGAAGTTCAGCAAGCAACTCGCGCTCAAGGGCTGGACGGCGGAGAGGCTGCTGGCCGAGTACGCGGACCGTGTCCGAACCGTCGTCCCGCCGTCGATTCCCAGGACTGTCCCAGATGCCCGGACGATGATGTGGTGCTGGCGACTGCGCTCGCCTGTCGAGCTCACCTGATCGTTTCGGGCGATGAGCACTTGGTCAAGCTCGGTTCCTTCCGGCACATGCGTATCGTGAGTTCGGCAGAAGCGGTGTCCCTGCTGCGCGATGGCAGGTCATTCGGCGGTTAGAGCACTCCTCCCAAAGGGGGAAGCCCGTGTGTCAGCTGTGACGTAATCAATACAGCGCCCTCGCCCCTCGGGGGCGACGGTGTGTGGAGGTCGTGAACGCTCCCTACACTCCCCGCCCACGAGGGAGAGAAGAGGATGTCGAATCAATCCGCCGGCCTGGCGCCACGCGCCTTGGCCATGGTCATCGACGGGGTGTTGATGGCCAGCCTGAGCGCCCTGCTCATGTGGGCCACCTACGGCCAACCGATCGCCAAATGGGACGACCTGCGTCCCGGCAGCATCGTCATCAACTGGCTGCTGCCGCTGATCGCCTGCGTCGTGTTCTGGAGCTGGCAGGGCGCCACGCCCGGCAAGCTCTTCGTCGGCATCAAGGTCGTCGACGCCAGGACCGGCCGCCGCCCGTCCCCGCTCCAGGCCCTGCTGCGCTGGATCGGCTACCTGGTGTCCGCGATCCCGCTCTTCGCCGGCTTCCTGTGGGCCCGCGTCGACGCCGAAGGCCGCGCCTGGCACGACCGCATCGCCCGCACCGCGGTGCTGCGCAGCCGCCCCGCCCCCGCCGACGGCCAGGGCCTGCTGGTCGACTACATCGGCTCCCACTGGCGCGGCGAGCAGGGCCTGGCCCGCAGCTACTGGCTCAATCACGTGCTGCTGATGACGCCGCTGGTCGCGGGCGTCTACGGCCTGATGACCTGGATCGCCACCAAGGGCGACGGCCTGCAGGGCGGCGCCATCGCCATCCTGATCGGCTGGCCCCTGGTGCTGGTGCTCGAGACCTGGGGCGTCGTCGGCGCCTGGCGCGCGGTGCGCGGCTATCGCGACGACGAGGGCTCCGCCTTCATCGGCTTCCTGGCCCGCGTGCTGCTCATGCTGTCGGCGGCGCAGATCCTCGCCTCGCTCTGCCTCGGCCTGATCCCGCAGTTCGGCAACTACTGGAAGATGGCCCGCGGCATCGACCCCATCGGCCAGGTCCGGCTGGAGCTCAGCGCCGACGGCCGCACGATGCAGCTCAACGGCCCGATCGGCATGGGGGACGCCCGCCGCCTGGGCGCGCTGCTGGACACCGCCCCCGCCGTGCGCATGTTCGAACTGGCCTCGCCCGGCGGCCGCGTCGTCGAGGCCGAACGCATCGTGGAGCTGGTGCGCGAGCGCGGCGGCAGCACCCGCGCCATCGGCAATTGCCAGAGCGCCTGCACCCTGGTCTTCCTGGCCGGCGCCAAGCGCCAGCTGATGCCCGGCGCGCAGCTGGGCTTCCACCGCGCCTCCACCGGCACCTTCAACCCGGCCTTCGACGAGCTCGCCAACCAGCAGCTCGCCCGGACCTACCGGCGCATGGACCTGCCCGAGGAATTCATCAAGCAGACGCTCAGCACCCCGCCGCATCGCATGTGGTACCCGACCAGCGACGAGCTGGTGCGGCACGCGCTGATCATGGTCCCGCCCAAGACGCTGGACGTCGCCCTGCCCGAGCCGGACAAGCCCGGCGTGCCGGCGCCGCTCACCGACTACGTCAACGCGCTGCGCGCCAGCGAGGCCTGGTTCCGGCTGGACCAGCGCTTCCCCGGCCTGATCGACGCCGCCGCCGCCGCGATGCGCACCGCCCGCGAGTCGCTGGCCGGCACCCCGCAGGAAGTGGACGCCGCGCAGATGGCGGCGCAGAGCGTGCTCGCGCCGATGGTGCGCGAGCTGCTGCTCAACGGCTCGCCCGACCTGCGCCGCCGCTACCTGCAGGTGGTGCGCGTGCAGCTTGCCGCCGCGCAGACGCTGGGCGCCCCGACCTGCCAGGCCTGGTTGTCGGGCTCGCCCGCGGCGCGGCGCCTGCTGTCCGCGGAGTCCATGGCCTGGGAGACCAGCTGGCTGATCGAGTCGGCCGACGATCCGCCGCAGAGCCGCACCCGCTCGCTCACGCCGACGGCGCTGGAGATGGAGGTCGTGACCCGCACGGTCGGCGCGACGGCCTCGGGCGCGTTCTCCCGCCTGTGGACGGACGGCCGCGCCGGTGCCGCGCCCGTGTCCTGCGAACGCGCCGCCCAGGTGCTGGACCAGATCCAGCGCACGCCGGTCGCGCCGCGCGAGCTGGCCGAGCGCGTCGCGCTGCAGAACCCGCGCTGAGCGCCTCCTCCGCATGCAAAAGGCCCTCTGTCGAGGGCCTTTCTTCTGGTCGGTGCCCCGCCGCCGCGGCAGGCGAAGGGGGCTTCGGCGGAGGCGGCGCGTCAGTCCTCGTGATCGAGTCCCGCCGCCGCCTTCGCCCGCATGCGGGCATGGACTTGGGCCCCGGGGGGAATGTGCAGCAGATAGACGATGCGCAACATCGTGTGGCGCTCGATCTCGCTGAGTCGGCCGTCCGCGTAGGCCACGCCCCACATCAGCTCGACCAGCCTCAGCTTGGCGGGCATGTCCCAGAGCTCGTCGATCGGCGAGGTGAACGCGAACAGGTCGCTGGCCATGCGGGAGGACGACTCGGCCTGCGTCATGAGCACGTCGGCCTCGCTGTCGGACTGGGGGAAGAGCTCGATCAGCGCGCGACGCACGGCGGCGCGCTCGAGCTGCGAGTAATCGGCGTCCGCGCGCATGACCTCGACCAGCAGCACCGCGGCCGCGAGCTGGATCGAGGGCTTGCGCGCGGCCGCGGCGCCGTCCAGCGGCGCGAGTCCGTCGATGAAATCCATGAGCGACTTGAACATGGGGCCCATGGTGGCACGGTCGTGGGATCGGGGCTTACGTCGGTCTTAAACCCGCCAGCCATCGTCCCCACAAGGACAAAGGCCGCGTCCGAGGACGCGGCCTTGTTCATGCGGCAGGGGCGGATTCGGACGCGATCAGCGCACCCGGCCTTCCTTCCACGCCGTCAGCAGCTTGTCGTAGGCGATGGTCTCGCCCTTGGGTTTCTCGTTGGCCAGCTTGGCCCACGGAGCGCCCTTGTCCGACAGCCACTTCTTCGGGTCTTCCTTCTTGTTGAGCTTGGGCGCGCAGCGCGCCATGCCCGCCCGCTCCAGACGCGCCATCACCGCGTCCATCTCGTCGGCCAGGTTGTCCATCGCGGCCTGCGGCGTCTTCTCGCCCGTCACCGCCTGCGCCACGTTCTTCCACCACAGCTGCGCCAGCTTCGGGTAGTCCGGCACGTTCGTGCCCGTCGGCGTCCAGGCCACGCGCGCGGGCGAGCGGTAGAACTCGATCAGGCCGCCGTACTTGTTGGCGTTCTTGGTGAAGTAGTCGCTGCGGATGTCGCTGTCGCGGATGAAGGTCAGGCCCTGGATGCTCTTCTTCAGGCTGACCGTCTTGGCGGTCACGAACTGCGCGTACAGCCAGGCCGCCGCCGTGCGGCTCGGGTCGGTGTTGGCGAAGAAGGTCCAGCTGCCCACGTCCTGGTAGCCGTTCTGCATGCCCGCCTTCCAGTACGGACCGTTGGGGCCCGGCGCCATGCGCCACTTGGGCGTGCCGTCGGCGTTCACCACCGGGAGGCCCGGCTTGACCATGTCCGCGGTGAAGGCCGTGTACCAGAAGATCTGCTGCGCGATCTGACCTTGCGCCGGGACGGGACCGGCCTCGCCGAAGGTCATGCCCGTCGCCTCCTTGGGCGCGTACTTCTTCATCCAGTCGACGTACTTGGTCAGCGCGTAGACCGCCGCCGGCGAGTTGGTCGCACCGCCGCGGGCCATCGACGCGCCCACCGGCGTGCACTTGTCGTCGGCCACGCGGATGCCCCATTCGTCGACCGGCATGCCGTTGGGAATGCCCTTGTCCGCCGCGCCCGCCATCGACAGCCACGCATCGGTAAAGCGCCAGCCCAGCGACGGGTCCTTCTTGCCGTAGTCCATGTGGCCGTAGATCGGCTTGCCGTCGATGGTCTTCACGTCGGTCGAGAAGAACTCGGCGATGTCCTCGTAGGCGCTCCAGTTCAGCGGGACGCCCAGCTCATAGCCGTACTTGGCCTTGAACTTGTCCTGCAGGTCCTTGCGCGCGAACAGGTCGGCGCGGAACCAGTAGAGGTTGGCGAACTGCTGGTCGGGCAGCTGGTAGAGCTTGCCGTCCGGCGCCGTGGTGAAGCTGGTGCCGATGAAGTCCTTCAGGTCGAGGCCCGGATTGGTCCACTCCTTGCCCGCACCGCCCATGTAGTCGGTGAGGTTCATGATCTTGCCGTAGCGGTAATGCGTGCCGATCAGGTCCGAGTCCGAGATCCAGCCGTCATAGATGCTCTTGCCCGATTGCATCGAGGTCTGCAGCTTCTCGACGACGTCGCCCTCCTGGATGATGTCGTGCTTGACCTTGATGCCGGTGATCTCCTCGAAGGCCTTGGCCAGCACCTTGCTCTCGTACTCATGCACGGTGAGCGTCTCCGACACCACGGAGATCTCCTTCACGCCCTTGGCCTGCAGCTTCTTGGCCGCGTCGATGAACCACTTCATCTCCGCCAGCTGCTTGTCCTTGCTCAGCGTCGAGGGCTGGAACTCGCTGTCGACCCACTTCTTGGCCTCGGCCTCGCCGGCCCACGCCGAATGGGCGCCCAGCGCCAGCAGCGCCGCCACGGCCAGCGCGGAATACTTGCTCTTGTTCACGCTTGTCTCCTCTTGTCGTCGATCTCCCCCTGCTTGAGGACGAATCGCGGCTCCGGGGGAACGGGAAGCCGAATTCCTTGAACCTTCAACGTCAGCGGTCGATGCCGCGCGGGGTCAGCCCTTGCGCAGGATCAGCGCCAGCACCAGCATCGAGGCGACGAAGCTGATCCAGACGCTGGGCTCGGCCTCGAGCTGGAACCACTCGGCCATCCGACCGCCCAGGCCGACGAAGGCCAGGTTGATGTACGCGGCCGTCAGAAGCCCGATGAACAGGCGATCGCCGCGCGTCGTGCGCATCGGCAGCCACCCCTTGCGCAGGGTCGTCGGGGACTTGATCTCCCACACCGTCATGCCGATCAGCATCAGCACGATGCAGGTGAAGAACACGGCCACGGGGGTGGTCCACACCATCCAGTCGAACATCGCGATCTCCTTAGACGCGGCCCATCGCGAAACCCTTCGCGATGTAGTGACGGACAAACCAGATCACGATCGCGCCCGGCACGATGGTCAGCGTGCCGGCCGCGGCCAGCGTCGCCCAGTCCATCCCCGAGGCGCTCACCGTGCGCGTCATCGTCGCGACGATGGGCTTGGCGTTGACGCTGGTCAGCGTGCGCGCCAGCAGCAGCTCCACCCACGAGAACATGAAGCAGAAGAAGGCCGCCACGCCCACGCCGGCCTTGATCAGCGGCAGGAAGATGGTCAGGAAGAAGCGCGGGAAGCCGTAGCCGTCGATGTAGGCGGTCTCGTCGATCTCGCGCGGGATGCCGCTCATGAAGCCCTCGAGGATCCACACCGCCAGCGGCACGTTGAACAGCAGATGCGCCAGCGCGACGGCGATGTGCGTGTCCATCAGGCCCAGCGTCGTGTACAGCTGGAAGAACGGCAGCAGGAACACCGCCGGCGGCGTCATGCGGTTGGTCAGCAGCCAGAAGAAGACGTGCTTGTCGCCCAGGAACGAGTAGCGGCTGAAGGCGTAGGCCGCCGGCAGCGCCACGCTGACCGAGATCACCGTGTTGATCGCCACGTAGATCAGGCTGTTGATGTAGCCGTCGTACCAGCTGGGGTCAGTGAAGATGGTCTTGTAGCTCGCGAGCGTGAAGTGCTGCGGCCACAGGCTGAAGCTGGACAGGATCTCCTCGTTGCTGCGGAAGCTCATGTTGACCATCCAGTAGATGGGCAGCAGCGCGAAGATCAGGTACGCGATCAGGAAGATCGATCGCTTCTTGAAACGGCGCTCATCCATGGGCGGCCTCCGCTTTCTCTTGGGTCCCGAGCGCCTGCATCCAGTTGTAGAGGATGAAGCACAGCAGCAGGATGATCAGGAAGTAGATCAGCGAGAACGCCGCCGCCGGGCCCAGGTCGAACTGGCCGACCGCCTTCTGCGTCAGGTACTGGCTGAGGAAGGTGGTCGCGTTGCCCGGCCCGCCGCCCGTCAGGACGAAGGGCTCGGTGTAGATCATGAAGCTGTCCATGAAGCGCAGCAGCACCGCGATCATCAGCACGCCCCGCATCTTGGGCAGCTGGATGAAGCGGAACACCGCGAACTTGCTGGCCCCGTCGATGCGCGCCGCCTGGTAGTAGGCATCGGGGATGGAGCGCAGCCCGGCGAAGCACAGCAGCGCCACCAGCGGCGTCCAGTGCCACACGTCCATGATGAGCACGGTCAGCCAGGCATCGGTCGCGTTGCCGGTGTAGTTGTAGTCCACGCCCAGCGCCTGCAGCGCGGCGCCCAGCAGCCCGATGTCGGCGCGGCCGTAAATCTGCCAGATGGTGCCGACGACGTTCCAGGGAATGAGCAGCGACAGGGCCACCAGCACCAGCACCGCCGAAGCCTTCCAGCCCTGCGCCGGCATGGACAACGCCAGCGCGATGCCCAGCGGGATCTCCACCAACAGCACCGCCAGCGAGAAGCCCAGCTGGCGCAGCAGCGCGCCGTGCAGCTCCTCGTCGCGCATGACGGCCGCGAACCACTCGGTACCGACGAAGACGCGCCGCTCGGGCGAGATGATGTCCTGCACCGAGTAGTTCACCACCGTCATCAGCGGCAGGATGGCCGAGAAGGCCACGCACAGGAACACGGGCAGGACGAGGAACCAGGCTTTCTGGTTGATCGGTTTCATGCGAGGCCCTCCTGGGCGCGGGCCACCGCCGCGGGGGTGGCGATCAGGCGCTCGTCGGCGCCGTAGAAGCAGGTGTGGGGATTGAGCACCCGCAGCGCCACCGTCGCGCCGGGCGCCGGCGGACGCGCATGCGCGGACAGGCGCGCCTTCAAGGTGTGCTCGCCGACCTTGGCGGTCAGCAGCCAGTAGGTGCCGATGTCCTGCACCTGACTGACCACGCCGGTGATCGCGCCCGGCAGGCGCTCGTCGCCGTCGCCGATGTCGTCGACCTGGATGTATTCGGGCCGCACGCCCAGCATGAAGGGCTCGGCGCGCGACAAGGCCGCGCCCGCGCCGGGATCGACCGATCCCGCCACCGGCTGCCCCGCGACGCTCAGACCGCCGTCGCCCTCCAGCGCCGCCGGCAGGAAGTTCATGCCCGGCGAGCCGATGAAGTGGCCGACGAAGCGGTGGCTGGGCCGCTCGAAGAGCTCGCCCGCCGTACCCACCTGTACCGCTCGGCCGCGCGTCATGACGACGATGCGGTCGGCGAAGGTCAGCGCCTCCACCTGGTCATGGGTGACGTAGATCAGCGTGAGCTTGAGCTCGTGATGGATCTGCTTGAGCTTGCGCCGCAGCTGCCATTTCAGATGCGGATCGATGACGGTCAGCGGCTCGTCGAAGAGCACCGCCGACACATCCTCCCGCACCAGGCCGCGGCCCAGCGAGATCTTCTGCTTGGCGTCCGCCGACAGGCCCGAGGCGCGTCGGTCGAGCTGGGCGTTGAGCTCCAGCATCTCGGCGATGCGGCCCACGCGCGCCTTGATGCGGTCGGGCGCGACGCCACGGTTGCGCAGCGGGAAGGCGAGGTTCTCGGCCACGGTCATCGTGTCGTAGATGACGGGGAACTGGAACACCTGCGCGATGTTGCGTTGCTGCGGCGACAGCGCGGTGACCTCGCGGCCGTCGAAGCGCACCGAGCCCTGCGAGGGCTGAAGCAGGCCCGACACGATGTTGAGCAGCGTCGTCTTGCCACAGCCCGAGGGGCCCAGCAGCGCGTAGGCGCCGCCGTCCTCGAACGTCATCTTCAGCGGCAGCAGCGCGTAGTCGCTGTCCTCTTTCGGATCGGGCCGGTAGGCATGGGCCAGGTCCAGGTCGATGCGAGCCATCAGCGGCCTCCCCGGCGCTCGGGGGCGCGCGTCAGCAGGCCGGCCGCGTCGAAGACGTGGACATGGGCCGCGTTCAGATACAGCGTCAGCGGGACGCCGAGCTCGAAGTTGTGCACGCCGGTGAGCTGCGCCACCAGGCTGCCCAGCTCGGTGCGCGCGTGGACGAAGGTGTCGGAGCCGGAGATCTCGGCCAGCTCGACCTCGCCCTGGATCGCGATGTCGCCCGGCTGCGCGCTGACGCGCAGCGCGCCGGCGCGCACGCCGACGGTCACGCCGCCCTGACCCGGCAGCGCGAGCTCCAGGCCCGGCCGCAGCTGGAGCCGGTCGCCCTGCCCTTGCGCGATCAGCAGGTTCATCGGCGGATCGCTGAAGGCGCGCGCCACGCGCAGCGATGCGGGACGGTGGAAGACCTCGGCGGTGGGGCCGTACTGGAGCAGCTCGCCCGCGTCCATCACCGCGGTGTAGCCGCCCAGCTGCAGCGCCTCGGCCGGCTCGGTGGTGGCGTAGACCACGGTGGACTCGCCGGCGGCGAAGAGCTGGCCGAGCTCCTCGCGCAGCTCCTCGCGCAGCTTGTAGTCGAGGTTCACCAGCGGCTCGTCGAGCAGCATCAGCGGTGCCTGCTTGGCCAGCGCGCGTGCCAGCGCGACGCGCTGCTGCTGGCCGCCGGAGAGCTGCGCGGGCAGCTTGTCCAGATGCATCTCGATGTGGAGCTTGGCGGCGAGCTCGTCCACGCGGCGGCGGATGGCGTCGCGGTCCAGCTGGCCGCGCAGCTTCAGCGGCGAGGCGATGTTGTCGCGCACGCTCATCGACGGGTAGTTGATGAACTGCTGGTAGACCATCGCGACGTCGCGCTTGCGCACCGGCCAGCCGGTGACGTCGACGGCGTCGACGGTGATCGTGCCCTCGCTGGGCTTGTCCAGGCCCGCCATCAGACGCATGAGCGTCGTCTTGCCGGCTTGCGTCGCGCCCAGCAGCACGGTGACCGCGTTCGGCGCCAGCCGAAGGTCCATCGGGTACAGGTGCTGCTGCGCGCCCACCTTGTGGCTCACGCCGCGCAGGCTCAGCTCCATTCGCTCAACTCCATCGCTTGTCTCTCCGGTTGTTGTTGTGCCGTTGTCTTGGAGCCCGAAGACCCTCACCCCCACCCTCTCCCGCAAGCGGGAGAGGGAGTCGCCGGAGGGAGAGCCCGAAGACCCTCTCCCCTGCCCTCTCCCGCCAGCGGGAGAGGGAGTCGCCAGCGCTGTGCCGCTAGCGGGAGAGGGAGTCCCCGGTGAGTTCCCTCGAGAGAGTCAGCGGATCTTCTTGCTGTCGCTCGCTCTTACTCCCTCTCCCGCTGGCGGGAGAGGGCGGGGGTGAGGGTCTTCCGGGGTCAGCTCATGCCGACACCCCCGGCGGCCTCACCCACAGATGCTCGCGTTCCTCGAACCAGCGCAGCACCGCCAGCCGCTGCGCCTCCGTGTAATGCAGTCCCAACTTGGAGCGCCGCCACAGCACGTCGTCCGCGGCGCGAGCCCATTCCTCACGCACCAGGTACTCCAGCTCCGCCTGATGCAGCCCCGGGGCAATTTCCGGACCGAGATCGGCCAGCGAGTCGGCCCCGTGCAAGACCCGATCGACCCGTGCCCCATAAGCCCGCGCCAGACGCCGCGCCAGCGAGGGCGGCAGCCAGGGATGGCGCTGGCCGATGGCCACGAGCAGGCGCTGGAAGTCGGTGTCGGGCCGCTGCGGCGCGCCGATCCAGTCGCGCAGATCGCCGCCCGGCAGATGCGCATGCTCGGTCCAGGCCCGCCGCCGATCGCCGAGCATGTCGCCCAGCAGATCGGCCGCGTCCTCCGCCAGCTTGCGGAACGTCGTGATCTTCCCGCCCCACACGCTGAGCAGCGGCGCCCCGGAGTCGGCATGCGTCTCCAGCAGGTAATCGCGCGTCACCGCGGACGGGTCGCCGGAAGCGTCGTCCAGCAAGGGCCGCACGCCGGCGTAAGTCCAGACCACGTCGGCCGGCGTCACCGGATCCGCGAAGTAGCGGCTGGCCTGCTCGCAGAGATAGGCGATCTCGCCCTCGTCGATACGGGCCTTCGCAAAGCCGGCCAGCGCGTCGGCGGGCAGCTCCACGTCGGTCGTGCCGATCAGGGTGAAGTCGTCCTCGTAGGGGATGGCGAAGATGATGCGCTTGTCGGGGTTCTGGAAGATGTAGGCGTGGTCGTGGTCGAAGCGCTTGCGCACGATGATGTGGCTGCCCTTCACCAGACGCAGGCTCTTGGTGGCGATGGTCTCGCCGTGCGCGGGCCGCGCGACCTGGCGCAGGAAGCCCTCGGCCCAGGGCCCCGCGGCGTTGACCAGCGCGCGGGCGTGCAGCGGGCGCTCGCCGTCGGCGCAGCGCAGCGTGGCCGTCCAGTGGTCGGCGTGGCGCTGCGCGGCGGTGACGGTCGTGCGGGTGTGCAGCACGGCGCCGTGCTCGCGCGCGTCCAGCGCGTTGAGCAGCACCAGCCGCGCGTCGTCCACCCAACCGTCCGAGTAGACGAAACCCTTGGTGTACGTGCGCTTGAGCGGCGCCCCGTAGGGCGAGCCGCGCAGGTCCACGCCCTCGGAGCCGGGCAGCACCTCGCGGCGCGCCAGGTGGTCGTAGAGGAAGAGGCCGATGCGGATCATCCAGGCCGGGCGCATGGCCGCGTCATGCGGCATCACGAAACGCAGCGGCCACATGATGTGCGGCGCGCTGCGCAGCAGCACCTCGCGCTCCTGGAGCGCCTTGCGGACCAGCGAGAACTCGTAGTACTCCAGGTAGCGCAGGCCCCCATGGATCAGCTTGGTCGAGGAGGAGGACGTGTGGGACGCGAAGTCCGAGGCCTCCGCGAGCACGACCTTCCAGCCGCGGCCGGCGAGGTCGCGCGCGATGCCGGCGCCATTGATGCCGCCGCCGACGACGAGCACGTCGCAGCCGTCGGGGGCGGTGGTCGCCGCAGTGGCGGCCGCTGGCGCTGAGGTCGAGGCGGTGGTCAAGGGCGAGGTCTCCTTGGAGCGGCTTCAGGACGATGCGGCGGACCGGTCCGGCCGGGGGCCCGGGACATCGGCCGGCGCCTGGGATCGCGCGCCGCTGAAGTTCGCAGTTCTGTTCTTCTTTTTTCTTTTTAGCGCGATTACGCGCGTTTAAGACCAGGGTTAACCCGGTCAATTGTTCGTTTCGGTTCCTTTAGCCTGCGCGCCATGAATCCCAATCCCCGCCAGAACGACCTGCTGCAGGAGGTGCGCGCACGCGGCTCGGTGAGCGTGGAGTCGCTGGCCGAGCAGTTCGGCGTGACGCTGCAGACCGTCCGCCGCGACGTGCAGCGCCTGGCCGAGGCCGGCCTGGTGCAGCGCTTCCACGGCGGCGTGCGCGTGCCCGCCTCGACCACCGAGAACATCGCCTACCGCCAGCGCCAGGCCATGCAGGCCGACGGCAAGGCGCGCATCGCGCGCGCCATCGCGGCGCGCATCCCGGCCGGCTGCTCGCTGATCCTGAACCTGGGCACGACCACCGAGGCGGTGGCGCACGCGCTGCTGCACCACAAGGGCCTGCGGGTCATCACGAACAACCTGAATGTGGCGATGATCCTGAGCGACAACCCGGACTGCGAGCTGGTGATGGTGGGCGGCTCGGTGCGACACCGCGACCGCGGCATCGTCGGCGAGGCGGCGGTCGACTTCATCCGGCAGTTCAAGGTGGACATCGGCTTGATCGGCATCTCGGGCATCGAGTCCGACGGCAGCCTGCGCGACTTCGATTACCGCGAGGTGATGGTGGCGCGGACCATCGTCGAGCATTCGCGCGAGGTCTGGGTCGCCGCCGACGCGACGAAATTCAACCGGCCCGCGATGGCCGAGGTGGCTCGATTGCCCCAGATCGACGCGCTGTTCACCGACGAGCCGCCGCCCGAGCCCTTCCCCGCGTTGATGAGCGACGCGGGCGTGGAGCTGGTGGTGGCCGACTGAACGGCACGATCCACGACGACAGCGGCCCGGACGAGGCCGCGACGACAACGACGCCATCATCCCGCGGCGATGACGCCGCGACACGAGCGAGACAAGCCATGACCTACCTGCTGGCCCTGGACCAGGGCACCTCCAGCTCCCGCGCCATCGTCTTCGACGCGCAGGGGCGCATCGTCGCGATGTCGCAGCGGGAGTTCCGCCAGATCTACCCCCAGCCGGGCTGGGTCGAGCATGACGCCGATGAAATCTGGGACTCGCAGCTGGCGGTGGCGCGCGAGGTGCTGTCCAAGGCGGCGCTGAAGGCCGCCGACGTCAAGGCGCTGGGCATCACGAACCAGCGCGAGACGACCGTGGTGTGGAACCGCAAGACCGGGCGGCCCGTCCATCACGCGATCGTGTGGCAGGACCGCCGCGCGGAGCCGCGCTGCGCCCGATTGCGCGAGCAGGGCCATGGGCCCCTGATCCAGCGCAAGACGGGCCTGGTCGTCGACGCCTACTTCTCGGGGACCAAGCTGCAGTGGATCCTGGAGAGCGTCCCCGGCGCGCGCGAGCAGGCGGAGCGCGGCGAGCTCGCCTTCGGCACCATCGACAGCTGGCTGATCTGGAAGCTCACGAACGGCGAGGTGCACGTCACCGACGTGAGCAACGCCTCGCGGACGATGCTGTTCAACGTGCGCGAGAACCGCTGGGACGAGGAACTGCTGGCGCTGCTGGACATCCCCCCGTCGGTGCTGCCGCGGGTGCAGCCCTCGGCCTCGGACTTCGGCCGCGCGGCGGCGGAACACCTGGGCGCCGAACTCCTGATCGGTGGCATCGCCGGCGACCAGCAGAGCGCGCTGTTCGGCCAGGCCTGCTTCGAGGCGGGCATGGCGAAGAACACCTACGGCACCGGCTGCTTCATGCTGATGCACACGGGGCCGCGCTTCCAGACCAGCGGGAACGGACTGATCACGACGAGCGCCGCGCAGATCGACGCGGCGCCGCAGTACGCGCTGGAGGGCAGCGTCTTCATCGGCGGCGCGGTCGTGCAGTGGCTGCGCGACGGGCTGAACGCGATCAAGGCGAGCGGCGAGGTGCAGGGTCTGGCGGAGAGCGTGCCCGACGCGGGCGGCGTGATGTTCGTGCCGGCCTTCACCGGACTGGGCGCGCCCTACTGGGACGCGGAGGCGCGCGGCGCGATCGTGGGCCTGACGCGGGGCTCGACCGTGGCGCACATCGCGCGCGCGGCGCTGGAGAGCATCGCGTTCCAGAGCGCGGCGCTGCTGCAGGCCATGAGCCGGGACGCGGTCGCCGCGGGCGGCGCGCCGGTGAGCGAGCTGCGCGTCGACGGCGGCGCCTGCGTGAACGATCTGCTGATGCAATTCCAGGCGGACTTGCTGGGCATCCCGGTCGTTCGACCGAAGGTGATCGAGACCACGGCGCTGGGCGCCGCCTACCTCGCGGGCCTCACGGCCGGCGTGTACGGCAACCTCGAGGACATCGGCCGCAACTGGCGGACGGAACGCGTGTTCCGCCCGACCATGCCGCGCGATCGCGCGCAGGAGCTGATGTCGCAGTGGGAGCGCGCGGTGCGGCAGGCCTCGGCGCGTTGAGGCGCCCCGCCTCGCGAAGGGCGATCACGCGCCTCCCCCGTCAGGGGGTCGGGTCTCTCCCCCCTCAATGACTGATTTGAGGAAGTGCGGAGGACCGGCGGCATCCATAGAGTGACGGGCTTCCACAACGGAGAGGCCCCATGGCGACCAAGTTCGATGAGTTCATCAAGATGGGCATCTATGGCGAAGGTCAGATGCTCAACATTCCCGATGCCGTCCGCGACGAGCTCCGCCTGAATCCGGGCGATCGCGTCGAGTTCCTGAGGCTGGCACCGCACGAGTACCTGATCTACTCCGCCGAGCATCCGCTGAGCATGCAGGGGATGATCGGCAAGCCCAGGCGCAAGGTGACGATCAAGGACATGAATCGCGCCATCCGCGCACGCGGAGGGCACACGATATGACCGGCATCGACACCAACATCCTCGTCCGCTACTTTGCGGACGACGACGCCGCGCAGACGGAGGTGGCCCGCCGCTTTCTGGAATCCCTCACCCCGGAGAACCCCGGCTACGTGTCCACCGTCGCGCTTCTGGAACTCTGGTGGGTGCTGGGAGGCAGGTACGACATGGAGAAGATCGGACTGGTCCGCACCGTCCGACGGCTTCTGGCCTCTCCGCACTTGCGAATCGAGCATGAGGATGAGGTGGCCGAGGCGGTGGCCCGTTTCGTCGAAGGCCGCGCCAGCCTGCAGGACTACCTGGTCGAGCGTCGATGCTTCGGCGCTGGCTGCGCCAGAACCATGACGTTCGACCGGGCCGCGGCCCGGTCGGCGGGCATGACCCTCGTGGATCAGATCCCCATCGCCTCGCCCGCCCCCAGCAGCGTCAGCACGCCCAGCACGGCGAAGATGGCCGCGGCGATCCCATGAACGAGTCGCACCGGCAGCTTGTGCGCCAGCTTGTCGCCCACCAGCACCGCCGGCACGTTGGCGATCATCATCCCCAGCGTCGTGCCCGCCACCACCGGCCACAGGTCATTGAAACGCGCGGCCAGCGCCACGGTCGCGATCTGCGTCTTGTCGCCCATCTCCGCCAGGAAGAAGGCCACGATGGTCGTGCCCAGCACGCCCAGCTTGAACTTGCCGCCGGTCTCGGCGTCGTCGATCTTGTCGGGGATCAGCGTCCACACCGCCATCGCGATGAAGCCCACGCCCAACACCCAGCGCAGCGTGTGCGGCGAGACTTGCGTCGTGATCCAGCTGCCGACCGCGCCCGCGCAGGCGTGATTCACCAGCGTCGCGATCAGGATGCCCAGCACGATCGGTCCCGGCTTGCGGAAACGCGCGGCCAGGATGAAGGCCAGCAACTGGGTCTTGTCGCCGATTTCGGCCAGGGCCACGAGCCCGGTGGAGATGAGGAAGGCTTCCATGAATAGCACTCAGCGGCCGAGACGCACCAATGACCACGCCTCCGCCGGCCGCAACCCGGGAGCGTGGTCAAAGGTCTCGCCAGGCTGGGAACACGAAGGTTCCTGGCTACCTCGCGCCATGAGCCGAAGCTCAAGTCTGTTGACGCGGGTCTGCTGAATGAGCCCGTCGGGCGACGGGCGGGGTGCAGCGGCTACTCCCCAATGACGGCGCGAATTGTAGCCAGGTTCAATCCCGGCCATGCCCGCTGCGCGGGTTCCGGCGGCCCGGCATCGCCCAAAAGCAGCAATTGCGTGCGGTTGTCGCGCCAGCTCGCGCCCATCAGCAGCTGCAGCACCGGCGCGCTCACCGCCTTCAGGCGCTGCGGCCATTGCACGCAGTCGTCGAGCTCGCCCCGCGCCAGCGCGCGCGCGATCAGGGCATCCGGTTCCTCCGCCAGCGCGCCCTGCCAGTCACCCAGCGCCAGGGCCTGCGCGGTCGACAGATCCTCGGCCGTGACCGGCTCGGCCGCCAGCAGCGGGAGCTGCTCGCGCAGCAGCGCGAGTTGCTCCGGCACCGCCGCCACCGGCAGGGTCACGCTGAAGCTCCAGCGCGAGGCGCCGCCCAGCGATTCGATCTCGCTCTCCCAGGGCCAGGGCAGTCTGGCGGCCAGGCGCAGATGCATCAGCTCACGCGCCAGCACGCGCAGCACGGGGGGCGTGCCACGCGGGATCGGCGACTGCACGATCAGCCGGCAGCCCTGCCCTTGCGGCAACTGCAGGAACTGCGCGGACCCCGGACCCGGCACGGCCGTCGCCAGCGCCGCGGCCGCGTTCGGCGCGGCCGCGGCGGCCTTGGGGGGGCGCCAGTCGGCCATGAAGTCGGTGGCCAGGCCCTTGGCCGTCTCCATCGACAACTCGCCGACGAACAGCAGCGTGCTCCGCTCCGGCCGCCAGACTTGGCGGTGGAAGGCCTGCACGTCCTCGCGCTTGAGCCGCTTGAGACTGCTGGAGGTCTGCACCGGCTGCAAGCGACCCCAGAACGCGCGGCGCGCGGCCCAGAGGCCCAGCAGCAGGGCGTCGGCCCGGCGCAGCACCAGCGCGTCCTGCGCGCGGCTGCGGATGTGCTCCAGCGACTCGAAGGCCAGCGCGGGCCGCTGCGTCAGGTCGGCCATCAGGTTGACGGCGTCGTCGCATTGGTCGGGCAAGGCCTCGAGTGCGATCTCCGCCGAGAGCGCGTTCAGCTCCAGGGCCAAGGGCAGCCCCAGCAGATCGCCCGCGTAGGCGATGTCGGCCGAGTCCATGGCCTCGCCGTCCCGCTTCGCGCCCTGCGCGAGCATCGACAGCGCCACCTCCGCCAGGCCTTCCTTGCCCGAGGGGTCACGCACCCAGCCCCCGTCGCCGATCAGCCGGATCGCGGTGCGCGGCACGCCGGGCCGGGGCAGCAGCAGGATGCGCAGGCCATTGGGCAGCTTGGCCTGCTCGAGCGGCAGCGCGGACACCGCCGCCGCGGCAGGCGCTTCGGGCGGACGCTCGAAGCCGTCCTGCGCGAGCGCCGGCACCGCCGTCGCCCCCGTGGCCAGCATGCCGCCGAGCATCAGCTCACGCCGGTTCAGCCGAGGCGGACCCAGGCCGCCCTCGCGGGGCGCGCCCGGCCCCTCGGCGACGACGGGCGACGACGAGACGACCGATGTGGCGGCGGAAGCCGCACCCAGAGTGACGATCGGATCGCGTGTCATGCCGCCACTCCCGCTGCCGTGCCGATGTCCGCGAGCAGCGTCAGCACCGGCGCCTGCACGATGTGCTTGCGCCAGAGCTGCTGCACCTCGGCGGCGGTCAGCTTGGCGCGGATGGCCGCGTCCTTGGCGGCGGCGTTCACGTCGCCCCGCACCGCCCAGGCCTCCCCCAAGGCGCGGGCCCAGCGCTCCGCGGTCCATTCGAGCGATTGGGTCTCGCGTCGCAGCATCGCCTTGGCCTTGTCGAGTTCCTCATCGGTGATCGGCTCATCGGCCAGCCGCAGGACTTCCTGCTGCAAGGCTTGAGCGACCGGCGACGCCGTCTGTCCATGCGCGGCCAGTGCCTGCGCCACCAGCAGTCCCGCCTCGCGGTGCTGCAGCAGCCGCAGGCCGAGTTGATGCGCGAGCGCCTTCTCGTCGACCAGCGTGTCGGTCAGCCGGCCCGACCGGCCCAGGCCCAGCAAGGCCTGGGCGAGCTGCCAGACCGGCGTCGAGGCGTCGTCGGCGCGCGGCACCTGCCACACCAGCGCGGCGGCCGGCAGCGGCGCCTGCGAGAGCGACAGCTTCAGCGTCTGGCTTTGCGGGCGGCGCGATTCGCGCAGCTCGGCCGGCTGGGCGACGAGGGGCGCCGACGGGATGATGGGAGAGGCGCTCGGCGAGACCGCGGGACTCGGCGGGCCGGACGCCGGCGCGCTGCCGGCGCTGGCCGCGGTCGACGATCCGCTCGCGGCGGCGGCGGAGGGACCCGATGCGCTGACGGCGGCGGACGGCCCAGACGCGCCGGAGGCGCTCGCGGTCGAAGTCGCGGGGAGTTCGCGCGCCGCGCCGACCAGCATCGGCGGCCGGATCGATCCGAAGTAGTGCAGCATCCAGCGCGCCACGGCGCCCTCGTCGAAAGCGCCGGTCACGATGACCAGCGCGCGGTCGCAGCGGAAGTTGGCGGCGTGGAACATCCGCACCGCGTCGACCTCGAGATCGCGCAGTTGCTCCGGATCGCCGAGCGCGCCCCGCTGGTAGGGATGCGTCAGATAGCCGTGGCGCTCGACCGCGAGGTCCAGACGCGCATAGGGATTGAGCTGCGGCGCCTGCACCGCCTGGCGCAGCTGCAGGCGCGCCGAGGCCAGCGTGTCGGCATCGATGCGCGGGTTGCTCATGCGCTCGGCCTCGGCCCAGAGCAGGCGTTCGAGCTGATGCGCGGGCACGCGTGTCTGCAGGGCGGCGTAGTCCTCGTCGATCTCGATCACGCCGCGGCCGCCGGCGGAGGCGATGAGGCGATTGAACTGGCCGGGCTCGAGGTAGCGGCTGGCGCCGGCGATCAGGCGCAGCGTCAGGTGCGACAAGCCGCTGCGGCCGGTGGGATCGTCGCGCCCGCCGCAGCGGTAGACGACACGCACCGTCGCCAGCGCGCCGGGAGCGGGCCGCGCCAGCCAGAGCAGGCCGTTCGGGAGACGTTGAATCTCGGGGCTGGGAGCGCTCATGGGGCGTGATCGTAGCTGCCAATCCGCTGTCAGCAGCGGGTCCGCATCATCGGCGCGACATCGTCCTACGAGCGATCGCGACGTCGAGGAAGGCTTGCCCCACGGGCGAGGGACAGCCGCGGCGCCTCCAGGACCCTTTCACACGCCTCACACACGCCGGGCGGACCGGCAGGGAGTCTTCATGAGCATGCGCTTCGCCTACACCATCGTCTACGTCGCGGACGTGCCGGCCTCGCTGGACTTCTTCGAGCGGGCCTTCGGCCTGCAGCGCCGCTTCCTGCACGAGTCCGGCGCCTACGGGGAGCTGGAGACCGGTTCCACCACCTTGTCCTTCGCCCGCCACGACATCGCCCGCGGCAACCTCGGTCAGGACTACCGCCGGGCGGAGGACGGTTCCCCGCTGGGCATGGAGATCGGTCTGTCGACACAGGACGTCCCGACCGCCTACGCCAAGGCGCTGGCCGCCGGCGCGCAAGGCCTGACCCCGCCCACGACCAAGCCCTGGGGCCAGGTCGTCGCCTACGTCCGCTGCCCCGACGGCACGCTCGTCGAGATCTGCACCCCGATCTGATCCCCGATCCGCTCCCCCTGACGCGTCCGAGCGGCGCGTGCAGGGGTGGGCAATCTAGGCGCGAAGCACAGCCGTAGCGGGGCTACGGCGAGCATTCGCAACGACGAGTGCCCGCCCCTGCGCGCGCCGCTCGGGCGCGTCAGGCGTCTTGGTGGTCGTGGGGTTGGGCCTCGACCACGATGCGCGCGTGGCGCTGGAAGGTGAAGTAGGCCCAGGCCCAATCGGCGAAGACGCGGACGCGGTTGCGGAAGCCGATCAGGAAGTAGACGTGGACGAACAGCCAGAACAGCCATGCGGACAGGCCGCTGAACTGGATCGAGCCCAGGTCCGCGATCGCGGCCTTGCGGCCGATGGTGGCCAGGTTGCCGTAGTCGTTGTAGTGGAAGGGCGCGATCGACCGCCCTTGCAGGCGCGCCAGGATCTGACGCGCCGCGTGCCGCCCCGCCTGCTTGGCGCCGGGGCTCACGCCGGGCACCGGCTTGCGGCTGCCGTCCTTCTGGAGGCTGGTCGCCGCGGCCATGTCGCCGACGACATAGACCTCGGGATGGCCGGGGATGTTCAGGTGCTCGTCGACGACGACGCGGCCCGCGCGGTCCAGCGGCACGTCGAGCGTGCGCGCCAGCGGCGAGGCGGCCACGCCCGCCGCCCAGACCTTGGTCTTGGAGGCGATGCGCTCGGTCCTGCCGTCGGCCGTCTGCAAGTCCACGCCCTCCTCGTCGATGCCGACGACGCGGCATCCGGTGCGCACCTGCACGCCCAGCTTCTCCAGCTGGGCCCGCGCCTGCGCCGACTGCTTGGGCTGGAAGGCGGCCAGCACCCGGTCCGAGCCCTCGACCAGCAGCACATGCGCGCGGCTCGGGTCGATGCGGCGGAACTCGTCGCGCAGCGTGTGGCGGGCGATCTCGGCCAGCGTGCCGGCCATCTCGACGCCGGTCGGTCCGCCACCGATCACGACGAAGGTCAGCCACGGGTCGCGGGCCGCGGGATCGGGCAGGGTCTCGGCGCGCTCGAAGGCGCTCAGCAGCCGCGCGCGCAGCTTGAAGGCGTCGGCCAGGGTCTTCAGGCCGGGCGCGTGCGCCTGCCACTGGTCGTTGCCGAAGTAGCTGTGCGTCGCGCCGGCGGCGACGATGAGGACGTCGTAGGGGATGTGCTGGCCGTCGGTGAGCCGGACCTCGCGGCGCGCCTTGTCGATGGCCTGGACCTCGGCCATCAGCACCGTCAGGTTGCGCTGGTGGCGGCGCATGTGCCGGATCGGCGAGGCGATCGCCGGGGCCGACAGACCGGCCGTGGCCACCTGGTAGAGCAGCGGCTGGAAGAGGTGGTGGTTGCTGCGGTCGATCAGGGTGATGCGCACCGGCGCGCCGTCGAGAACCTTGGTCGCTTCGAGGCCGCCGAAGCCGCAGCCGACGATCACCACATGGGGCACGGAAGAAGCGGATGTGGCGGGCGAGGCGGAGGGGGCGGCAGGGTCGGCATCCATGCAGCACATCCTAGCGGGGATGACGACCCGGATGTGTCAATCCGATGGCTGACAATCGCCCGATGCGACGCGCCGACCGCCTGTTCCAGATCGTCCAGCTCATCCGTGGACGCCGCCTCACGACCGCCGAATTCCTGGCCCAGCGCCTGGAAGTCTCGATCCGCACCGTCTATCGCGACGTGGCGGCGCTGCAGCAGCAGGGCGTGCCCATCGACGGCGAGGCCGGCGTCGGCTACCGCATGCGGGTGGGCTTCGAGCTGCCGCCGCTGATGTTCAGCGCGGAGGAGGCGCAATCGCT
This sequence comes from Mitsuaria chitosanitabida ATCC BAA-476 = NBRC 102408, assembly GCF_001598255.1. Taxonomy (GTDB): domain Bacteria; phylum Pseudomonadota; class Gammaproteobacteria; order Burkholderiales; family Burkholderiaceae_C; genus Roseateles; species Roseateles chitosanitabidus. The sequence goes on along the minus strand of NZ_BCYP01000023.1, from coordinate 21,320 downwards.
GGTCGCCGCGGTGCGGCTGGCGCAGCCGCAGCTGGACGCGGTGCTGGGCCAGCGCGCCGAGGAGGCGCTGGGCAAGATCTTCGCGGTGCTGCCGGGCACCGCCCGCGCGGCGGCCGAGAGCCTGACCGTCTACGCGCCGCAGCGCGGCCTGGACGACGTCACGCGGGAGCGGCTCACCCAGCTCCGCCAGGCCACCGAGTCCCGCACCAAGCTGCGCCTGCACTACCTGGACCTGAGCGACCAGACCAGCACCCGCCTAGTGCGGCCGCTGGCCTGCTTCTTCTGGGGGCCGGTGTGGACCTTCTCCGCCTGGTGCGAGCTGCGCGAGGACTTCCGCAGCTTCCGCGTGGACCGCGTGCAGCAGCTGGAGGTGATGGAGGAGCGTTTCCGGGACGAGCCCGGCAAGACGCTGGCCGATCTGCAGCGCCGCGAGAACGCGCGCGAGAACTGGGCCTGAGGCGGCCCCGCCGGGCGACGGTTATCGGGGCCCGGCAGGACCGGACGACCGGCCGGTCGATCAGCGGATCGCCACGCGCGGCAGCGCGGTGGCGGCCGGACGCCAGCGCAGCAGCGGCGCCTCGATCCAGCGGTGGAAGGGCACGGCGGCCATGTTGCTCAGCGCCCAGGCGGCCACCAGCGCCAGCGGGGCCAGCGCGTCCAGCATCGGCGCCGGGCTCTCGGCGCGGTGCTCGTACAGCGCGTTGACCAGCAGGCACATCGGGAAGTGGATCAGGAACAGCGCATAGGCATGGCGCGCCATGCCCTGCAGACCGTCCTGCAGCCAGCGCGGACCGGCGCCACCGCGCCACAGCACGATGACCAGGGCCGTCAGCGCGGCCACGACCAGGCGCTCGCGGAACTGCAGCACCAGGGCCGCCGCCATCAACGCGCCCAGGGCGATCAGGCCCGCGCGACGCGCGCCCGCCGACCAGCCCTGGCACCAGTACAGCAACACGCCCAGACCGTAGGCGCCGAAGAAATAGATGGCGTAGGCGTCCAGGCCCGCCATGCGGTTGAACTTGAGCAGCGAGGCCGCGCAGAGCAGGCCCACCAGCACCGGCGCCAGCACGGCGCGCACGCCACGCTTGAGCGGCAGGCAGCGCAGGCCCCACATCAGCAGCAGCAGCAACGCGAAGAGCTGGAAGTCGATGGCCACGTACCAGGCGCCGACGGTCAGGGCCTCGACGTCCATCAGGTCGTGCAGCAGCAGCGCGTGGGCCAGGATCTGCGTCAGGTGGATATCGCCGGGCACCAGCTCCGGCAGCAGCGGCGCGACCAGCCAGGAGGTCAGCAGCGTCATGCCCACGGCGGCCATGAAGGGCGGCACCAGGCGCCAGTAGCGCTGGGCCAGCAGCGCCGGGGCCAACTGCCGCAGCTGCGCTTCCTGCGCCGAGAGCGCGCGGGCGCTCAGGTAGCCGCCCAGCACCAGGAAGACCTGCACCGCCATGCGGCCGTAGTCGTACAGCCAGCCCGTCAGCAGCGGGAACAGGCCATGCATCGCCTCGGCGATGGGGCCGTAGACGGACAGATGGTGCAGGACGATCAATTGCGCCGCGACCGCGCGCAGCGCGTCCAGCGGGAGCAGACGGGAAGCCATAGGGAGAGCGCCAAAGGCAACGGCCACCGTGAGGTGGCCGTCAGACGAACGAGATTCTATATGCGAATCAACAAGTTACGTTCGCGTACAGGTGGCGTGACGAACGCATGACGCCCGGATGGGCGCGCCGGGGGCGCCAGCCGACCGGCGTTCCGAGAGGCGCGGGAGCGCTTCAGTGCGGCCCGCGGTGGCGCCGCGGACGCGGCTTCGGCGGCGGGAACAGCGTCCCGTTGAACATCGCGGCGAACCAGCCGAGGTACCAGTCGAGCAGGCGTTGCGGCCAGGGCTTGGGCGCGGCCGGCACCGGCTTGGGGCAATCGGAGGGATGGCGTTGCTCGACGGCGCGCTCGAAGGCGGCGAGCCGTTGACGCAGCCTCTGGAGGCCGGCGATCTTGGACGGGACGACGCGTTCGGCCTGGAGGACCAGGGCCACGTGCATCAGCGTGCGGTCGGGGCCGAGCGTCTCCAGCCGGAGCTGCATCTGGCCGCTGACGCCGCCGGTGTCGGGCCCCTGCCCGTCGAAGCTCAGGCGCAGCCGGCTCGGCGCGTCGAGGTCGAGCAGCAGCACGCGGCCGTCGAAGCCCGGCATCGCCAGGGTGAAGGCGCGCGCCGCGTCGGCGGCGGCCAGCGAGGCGCCGTCGGGCAGCGCGTCGCCGACCAGGGCCAGGTCGTGCAGGGCCTTCCAGACGGTGGACTGCGCCACGGGCAGGACGAGGTCGTCGTTCAGGGCGAGGGTGGGCATGCGCCGGATTGTGGCTGGCGCGGACGGCCCGAGGCGGACCGCATCGAATTTCGCTATGGTGCGCGGATGGACAACATGGACCTGCAGGTGCTGCGCCAGGTGCAGCAATGGCTGGACGCCGACCAGCGCGTCGTGCTCGGGACGATCACGCGGACCTGGGGCTCGGCGCCCCGGCCGGTGGGATCCATCGTCGCGGTGCGGGGGGATGGCCTGATCGCCGGATCGGTCTCGGGCGGCTGCATCGAGGACGACCTGGTCGCCAAGGTGCGCGAGGGCGCGCTGACGCTGCGATCCCCGGAGCTGATCCGCTACGGCGTCGGCGCGGAAGCCGCGCAGCGGTTCGGCCTGCCGTGCGGCGGCACGCTGGAGTTGATGCTGGAGCCGGTCGGCCCCGACTCCGCGATCGCCGAGCTGCTGGCCCGCCTGTCCCGCGGCGAGCGGGTCCTGCGGACGCTGGACCTGGCGACGGGATCGGTGACGCTGTCGGAGCCGCCCGCGCATGCGCTCGGCGGCGCCGATCGGCTGCAGCTGAGCGAGACCCGGCTGGAGACGCATCACGGTCCGCAGTGGCGGCTGCTGATCATCGGTGCCGGACAGATGAGCCAGTACCTGGCGCAGATGGCCTTGGCGCTCGATTACCAGGTGCAGGTCTGCGATCCGCGGGACGACTACCCCTGGACCCTGCTCGCCGCGCCGCTGACGCGCGAGATGCCGGACGACGTGGTGCAGCGGCTCCAGCCCGACGGGCACACGGCGATCGTGGCGTTGACACACGATCCCAAGCTCGATGACCTGGCGCTGATGGAGGCGCTGCGCGGCCCGGCGTTCTACGTGGGCGCGATCGGCTCGCGGGTGAATCAGGCCAGGCGGCGCGCGCGCCTGAAGGAGCACTTCGACCTGACCGACGCGCAGCTGGATCGGCTGCACGGCCCGGTGGGCCTGCACATCGGCGCCCGCACGCCGCCGGAGATCGCGCTGGCGATCCTGGCGCACATGACGGCGGAGCGCTACGGGGTGAAGCTCGGCAGCACCGCCGTGCCCGGCGGCGCGGGCGAGGCGGGCTGCGTGCTGTGAGCCCGCCCCTCCCCGCGGCTCATCGCATGCTGTAGCCGCGTCCGTCCATGCAGGCCTCGACGGCGCGGTTGAACACGCCGGCGTCGTTCATCGCCGAGGGCTGCGAGGTCGCCCAGCGATTGCACGCCTGGCGATCGGCCTCGGTCTGCTCCGGGGACTGGCCGTTGCGCGGATAGATGATGGGATCCGGCCGGGGCGGCGCGACGGGTGCCGGTGTCGCCGTGTCCGCACCCGGCGGCGGTGCGACGACCACGTAGCCCGGACCCGCGACGGCGGTCTGGTAGTAGACGCCGTTGGCGTAGTAGTACGGATAGCCGCCGATGCGCAGGCTCACGTAGGCCGACGGCAGCACGGGGACGATGATGCCCACTGGGGGGACGATGACCCGGAAGCTCGGGCCCCAGGGCTGGTACCAGACCCCGCCGTGGTACCAGTAGCGCCCGCCCACGAAGACCGCGCCGGTCGGCAGGCCGCGGGCGACGTAGCCGGTCGCGGGGTAGTAGTGGTCGTGGTGATAGCGGGCGTCGAAGTGCAGGCCGATGTCGACCCGCGGGCCGGGGCCGCCGTGGTGTTGCGCGGATGCCAGCCCGGTGCCCAGGGCCAGCGCGAGAGGGATCAGCCAACGAAGCTTGCTCATGATGGATCTCCGCCAACGGCGCAGGAAGTCAGGAGTCCATTCAACGCCGCCTGCTCCGGGGGCGTCTACGGGAGGGGGTTTCGCCGGGGTAAAGAACCATTGCTTCGCGCGGGTCCTCGCACCGCCGCGCGCGAAGCCACGCTCGCCCGTGACCGAACGGACACGCCGGCGCCATCGGCGATGATGCGCGCCGTCGCGGGCCGCACCCGGCCGCGGCGTACAGCCCCTTCCGTCCCAGCAGCCACCCTGCCGCCGCCATGATCGAGCTCTATTACTTCCCCAGCAACGCCAGCTTCGCGCCCCACGTGGTCCTGAACGAGCTGGGCGTCCCCTTCCAGCTGACCCTGGTCGACCGCGATCAGGACGAGCACAAGAGCCCCGCCTTCCTCGCGATCAATCCCAACGGCCTGCTGCCCGCGCTGCGCGACACCCGGCCCGGCCAGGACGGGCTGGTGCTGTTCGAGACCGCCGCGATCCTGCTGCACCTGGCCGACACCCATCCCGAGGCCGGCCTGATGCCCGCGCTGGGCACGCCCGCCCGCGCCGCGGCCTACAAGTGGCTGATGTGGCTGACCAACACGCTGCAGCCCACCGTCATCACCTACTACTACCCGGACCGCTTCGTCGCGCCGGGCAACACCGCCGGCAGCGCCGAGGTGAAGGCCCAGGCCCAGGTCCGCGCCGCCGCGCAGCTGGACCTGCTGGCCGCGGAGTTCGAGCGCCATGGCGGCCCCTTCCTGCTGGGCGAGCAGTTCTCGGTGCTGGATCCGTTCGCGTTCATGCTGTGCCGCTGGACGCGCAACTTCAGCGATCCGGCGCGCAGCCGCCCGGCACTGGGCGCTTTCCTCGAGCGCATGGCGCAGCGCCCCGCGCTGATCAGGACGGCCGAGACCGAGAAGCTGCCGAAGCCCTGGTATTGAGCCGGGACAGCGGCACCGGCCGGAGCCGCCCGGCCGCTTGAGCGCCGGACGCGCTCAGCGCGCCGGCAAGGCGCGCAGGTAGTCGTAGAGCTGTTGCGCCATGGCGGCGCGATCGGCCTCCGACCGGCCCTCGGCGAGCGGCGGCATCGTCGTGCCGGGCCGCACCGCCGACGGCGTGAGCAGCCATCGCCGCCAGGCCGCCGCGTCGAATCCCTTCACCGCGACATCGAGGTCCAGCGGCATCTTGTCGCCGCCGTAGCCGCGGATGCGGTGGCAGCTCAGGCAGTTCGTGCGGGCGAGATCGGCCGCGGCGCCGTAGCGACGGGCCAGGCCGCCCGGCAAGAGCGCGCGCGTCGACGAGGGGCCGCTGCTCACCGCGCCCACCTGGTAGGGCCACAGCGCGCCGCCTTCGGCCTGAAGCGCCTTCGAGCGCCGGTTGTCCCACACCAGGTAGAACGGTCCCAGCGGCACCTGCTGCTCGCCCTGCAGATGGTTGTCGACCTGGAAGGGCCGGCCGTCCTCTCGCGCGATCACCAGCCAGGCGCGATGCTGCGCGAAACGCTCCACTGGAATGCGCGACACGAAGCCGTCGAGCGCACGGAACTCCAGCTCCCGTCCCGCGGCGTTCCAGTCGGGACCGAGCAGCTTGGCCAGCGCCGCGTCGGCCGGGAAGCCGACATAGCGGACCTCCGGCATCCGGCCCTTCCGCGCCAGATGCGGTTCCAGCACGGTGACGACCTCGGTCGGCACGGCGTCCTGGGCGAGCTGCTCGCGCGCCGCCGCGGGCGTGGGCAGCTCGACGGCGCCTGCCGCGCCGGCGGCGGTCCCGGTGGCGATCGCGGCGCCGATCCGAAGCGCCATCGACAGCGCCGTCGACCGAGCCACCGATCGCGTGGTGCCCGTCATCGCGGCTTCAGCACCAGCAGGCCGCGCGCGTGCGCCTGGACATCGGCCTCTGAGAGCCACTCGCGCCGGTACTGGCCCTTGGCGAGCAGCGGCGCCTGGTCGTCGTAATGCGGATCCGGCCACACGCCGCTCTGGCCCACCGGGTTCACGCCCAGGGCCTCCTGCGGTTTGGCGAAGTCGATCAGCCGGCGCGTGGACGGGCCGTAGGTCACCGCCCAGGGCCCGTCGCCGTTGCGCTGCGCCAGGTTGTTGGGCACCTCGTGACCACCGGGCACCGGGAACGGGCCGACGTTGAAGATCTTGTCCAGCGGCTTCTGCTTGCCCAGCGGGTGCTCGTGCGTCAGCGTGTGCGCGCGGTCCCAGCGCCATTGGCCGCTGTCCGGCCCCAGCGTGACCTGCAGATGCGCGAGCGCCGCCTTCCAGGCCCGGCGCACGATGTCGGCGCGCGTCTCGCGCTGCGGCGTCGTGCGGTCGTCCCACCAGGGCGAGTTCTCGTCCGCCACCAGCCGCGGCAGCGCATGGTCCAGCGCCCGCGTGCGGCGCAAGTTCTCGAACTGGGCGTCGCCCAGCTCGTCCTTCATCGTCGCGCGCAGCAGCTCGGCGATGAACTGCTGGAACAGCACGGGGGCCAGGCCATCGGCCTTGTAGGCGCCGTTCCAGCGCACCAGCGCCTCGACCAGCGACTGCTCCTCGATCGAGGCCGCGCCGCGCAGCTCGGGGATCAGCGGCCGCAGCACCTGCGGGCCGTAGTCGGTCTGCACGTCCAGCTGCAGCGCCTGGCTGTTCTGCGTGTCCCAGCGCTTGCCCTGGCTGATCAGCCCGTCCAGGCGCCGGCCGCGCTCGGCCAGGTTGTAGTAGCCGGGCACCGGCGTCCCGGACACCGGCTGGAAGTTGGCCGACACGATGTAGCCGCGCGCCGGGTTCTCCTCCTGCGGGTTGGACGAGAACGGCAGGAAGCCGAGCTTGTCCGACTCCGGCTGCGTGCCATCCAGGATGAAGGTCGGGTTCACGCCCTCGGGGCGCTGCGGCAGCTTGGCCGAGGCCCACCAGCCGATGTCTCCGGCCGCGTTGGCCCAGACGATGTTCAGGCCGGGCGCGTGGACCAGGCTCGCCGCCTGGCGCGCCTTGTCGAGCGTGTCCGCGCGGCCCAGTTGATAGAAGGCGTCGAGCACCGGGTTCTCGGTCTCGAGGAAGGCCCACCACATCGCGATCGGGCGCTCGCCTTTGTCGCCGGGCACGGCGTCGTTGATGATCGGGCCGTGCGGCGAGCGGCGCAGCGTCAGGATCTGGTCCGGCTGGCCCTTGACCTTAAGCACCTCTTGGCGCGACGTCATCGGCACCCACTGCCCATGCACCCAGACCTCGTTGGGATTGGCCGGGTTGATCTTCTCGGCGATCAGGTCGACGTCGTCGTTCTGGAACATCGTCAGGCTCCAGCCGAAGCGCTGGTTGTGTCCCAGCAGCGCCATCGGGTTGAGCGCGAGGTGATGGCCGTAGAGCTCGAAGTCCGGCGTGCGCAGATGCGCCTCCCACCAGACCGCCGGCGTCGAGTACGCGATGTGCGGATCCCCCGCCAGCAACGGCTTGCCGCTCGCGGTGCGGCTGCCCGACACGACCCAGGCATTGCTGCCTTCGAACTGCGGCAGGCCGGCGAGCTCGGCCGCGCGGTCGCTGGCCGCGGCGATGCGCATCAGCATCGGACCGGCGCTGCCCAGCGTCCCCGCCGCCTGCGGCTGCAGCATGCCCTGCGGATGCCAGTCGAGATCGAAGATGCGCAGGTAATCGGGGCCCAGCTGGTCGCGCACGGCGGTCAGCGCGGGCTCGGTGCGGAAGGCCGCGGCGAAGCTGTAGGCCAGGTAGCCGGCGACGCTCAGGGTGTCGGCCTCGGTGAACGGGCGCTTGGGGATGCCCAGCACCTCGAACTCCAGCGGCGCGGGACGCGTCGCCTGGTACTGGTTGACGCCGTCCAGGTAGGCCCGCAGCGCGCGCAGCGAGGCCGAATCGGGGTTCTGCCTGGCGACCTGCGCCGCGATCTCGTCGGCCCTCGCGCGGATGCCCAGGGTGCGGAAGAGCCGGTCGGTCTCGACCAGCTTGGGACCGAGCACCTCGGACAGCTCGCCGCGCGCCAGCCGGCGCAGCATCTCCATCTGGAACAGCCGGTCCTGCGCATGCAGGTAGCCGAGCGCGCGATAGAGGTCGGCCTCGTTGCGGGCGTCGATGTGGGGCACGCCCCATTCGTCGTAGCGGACCTGCACCGGGGCGCTCAGGCCCGTGAGGGTGAGCTCGCCGTCGCGCTGCGGCAGCTTGGCGCGCACATGCCAGGTGACACCGGCCGCGCCGACGGCGACCAGCACCGCCAGCGAGATCAGTCCCCGCTTGAACCAGCGACCCGCAGTGCTCATGTCTTGGCCGGCTGGCGGAGCTGGGCCAGCGCCTCGACGCGCTTGATCAGCTCGCGGTCGTTCCAGGGCTTCTGGAACATGCCGTACAGGCCCTGCACCTGATGCAGGCGGGCGTGCAGCTCCTCGTGGCCGCTGATGGCGATGATGGGCAGGTCCTCGGTCTCGAGCGCGCCCTGCACCGCGCGGATCAGCTCGAAGCCGTCCATGTTGGGCATCTCGAGGTCGGTGATCAGCACGCCGAAGCGGGTCTGGCCCAGCAGCTCCAGCGCCTCGACGCCGTCGCGCGCGGCGACGACCTCATGGCCGGCCTCGCTGAACAGCTTGAGCAGCTTGGCGCGCACCACGGCGGAGTCGTCCACCACCAGCAGCGGCAGGCGCTGCGCGGGCGCGGCGGGTGCCACTGGGGGCGTGGCCGGAGCGTGGGCGACGGCGGGAGCCGGGCGTGGCGGCGCGGGCTGCGGACGGGGGGGCGGAGGCGGCGCGCCGACGTCGCGGTGATCACCGCGGCGGACCGTGATGATGATGATCACGATGGCCAGCGGGATGGCGATCAGCAGCGGCAACAGGAATGGCTGCAGGGTCTCTGGCAAATCAAACGGCATGCTTCCTCCGACTCCTCCGAACCGGGCACGCTACACCGGCCGGGGGCGCCACTGTAGAGGAAAAGCCCTCTGCGCGGATGGCCGGTGGATGACAGCCGACGAGCCGCCGCCGACCGCCCCGGCTTTGAGGTCGCGGCGCCACAGGCCACCCCGCATCCGAGGGGGAAGGACCGGGTTCGGACCGCGCGGCTCGACCGGCTCGATCGGCCCGATCGGGACCGGCCGATCGAAGGTGCCGGGCTCAGGACCAGTTCAGCGCCGCGAGATCGTTGGCGAACAGCGGCGTGCGCGCCCACAGGCCCTGGAGCCCGGCGCGGGCCACGGTGATCCATTGGGGCTGGTAGAGGAAGGCCGCGACCGCGTCCTGGGCCACCAGCCGTTGCGCCTCCCCGAAGAGCTGCAGGCGCCGGGCCGGATCGGCGCTGGCCTGCATGCGGGCATACAGCGCGTTGAAGGCCTCGCTGCGGTAGCCCCAGTAGTAGTCCGCCCGGGCGAAGTTGCCGAAGTCGTGCGGCTCCACATGCGAGATCAAGGTCAGGTCGTAGGCCTTGTTGCCGTAGACACCCGACAGCCATTGGGCCCACTCGATGTGCTCGATCCTGACCTGGATGCCGATGGCGCCGAGCTGGGCGGCGATCAGCTCGCCGCCCTGGCGGGCGTAGGGGACCGGCGGCAGCTTCAGCGACAGGGACAGGCCGGCGACCTTGGCCTGCGCCAGCAGGGCCTTGGCGGCCGCGGGGTCGTAGGCGTTGATCGCGGTGCAGTCGACATAGCCCGGCGTGTCCGGCGTGACGTAGCTGCCGATGGGCACGCCGAAGCCGTCGGCGCTGGCCTGCACCACCGCCTTGCGGTCGATCGCCATGGCGATGGCGCGGCGCACGCGCGCATCGTTCAGCGGCGGGCGGGCGTTGTTGATGGCCAGGATGGTCTTGGCGCGCGAGGACGCGGTGAGCACCTGGAAGCGCTTGGGTTGCGCCTTGAACTGGGCCAGCGCGCGCGCCGCGGCCACGCGAGGGAAGACGTCGACATCGCCGGCCAGCAGCGCGGCGACCTGCGCGGCGGGTTCCCCGATGAAGCGGAACTGCACGCGCGGGATGCGGATCCTCGCGGCGTCGCGATAGCCTGGCCAGGCGATGACGCTCAGGCTGGCGCCGCGCTGCCACTGGGCCACGCGATAGGGCCCCGTGCCGATCGGGTTCTGCGCGTTGCCGGCGGCGCTCCTGGGCTCGACGATCACCGCGGTCGACTGGCCGAGCAGCTCGGGCAACAGCGGCTCGGGGTTCTTGAGCGTCAGCACCACGGTCAGCGGATCGGGCGTCGCGATGGCGGCGATGTTCTCGAAGACGCGCCGATCCTTGTTCAGACTGCCGGCCGCGGCGGCGCGCTCGAAGCTGAATTTCACCGCGCGGGCGTCGAAGGCCTCGCCGTTGTGGAAGCGCACGCCCGGGCGCAGCGTGAAGGTCCAGGCGCGCTGGTCTGCGGAGGCGCTCCAGCGCAGGGCCAGCAAGGGCTGCGCGCTGCCATCCTCGGCCACCTTGGTCAGCGGTTCCAGCACGTTGTAGAGCACGATCTCGCCGATGGCCGACGCGGCGCCCGCGGTCGGATCCAGGCCGGGCGGCTCCAGCGTCATGCCCATCACCAGCGGCTTGCCGGCCGCCCCCTGCGCGCGTGCCGGCAAGGCCGCGGCGCCCAGGCCGATCACGGCGGAGGCCGCGGTGGTCGTGGCAAGAGGCGTCGAGGCGGCGCTCGCGAGCGCACCGCCGGCCAGGCGATTGAAGTGGCGTCGATCCATGGCGCGGATCATGCCAAAGCGGCCAGCAGCTCCCGGGTATAGGGGTGACGCGGTTCGCCCAGCACGCGCGCGGCGGGGCCCTGCTCGGCGACCTCGCCACCGCGCAGCACCAGCGCGTGGTCGCACAGCACCTCGACCGCCGCGAGATCGTGGCTCACCAGCACCAGGCTGATGCCCTCGCGCCGTTGCAGCTCGCGCAGCAGGGCCAGGATCTGGGCCTGCACCGACACGTCCAGGGCCGAGAGCGGCTCGTCGGCCACGATCAGCCGGGGTCGCGTCGACAGGGCCCGCGCGATGGCGAGCCGCTGCCGCTGTCCGCCGGAGAACTGATGCGGATAGCGCTCCGCGGCGTCGGCCTCCAGGCCGACGGCGGCCAGCACCTCGCCCAGCCGCGCGCGCCGGCGGGGCTCGTCCATCGCCAGCGCGGCGAGCGGCTCCATGACGCTGCGCCCGACACGCCAGCGCGGATCGAGCGAGCCATAGGGATCCTGGAACACCATCTGCACGGCGGGTCGCCGCGCGCGCCGGGCGGTCGAGGACATCGCGTTCACGTCCTCGCCGGACCAGCGGACCGTGCCGGCGTGCGGCCGCTCGAGCGCCATCACCAGCCGGGCGAGCGTGCTCTTGCCCGCGCCGGATTCACCGATGACCCCGAGCGACTCGCCCGCCGCCAGCGAGAACGACACGCCGCGCAGCACCTCGCGTCCGCCATAGCGCTGGCCGAGCGCGTCGACCTGGAGCAGCGGCGCGCCGCCCAGGGGCGGCGTCGATCCGGTACCGGCCGCGCCGGGGTGGGCGGCGGAGGCGACCTGCCCAGCGGCGCTCGTCGACGAGGACGCGCTCATGGGCCGACCTCCCAGCAGGCGACGCGGCCGTCGAAGACGGGCGGCTCCGCGGCGCATCGCGCGGTCGCGAGCGGGCAACGCGGCGCGAAGGGGCAGCCCGCGCCGAGCTGGGTCAGCGCCGGCACGTTGCCGGGCAGCGGGTGCAGGGGCTGATCGCGTCCGGCGCCGAGCCGTGGACGCGCGGCCCAGAGCGCCTGGGTGTAGGGGTGCCGCGGATGCTCGAGCAGGTCCCGCGCGCCGCCCTGCTCCATCACGCGACCGCCGTAGAGGATGGCCATGCGGTCCACGCGGCGGGCCGTCAGCGCCAGGTCGTGCGAGATCAGCAGCAGGCCCATGCGACGCTCGGCGACCAGCTCGTTGAGCAGCTCCAGCACCTGCACACGCAGCCGGGCATCGAGCGCGGTGGTGGGCTCGTCGGCGATCAGCAGGTCGGGCTCGGCGGCGAGCGCCATCGCGATCAGCGCGCGCTGGCGCTGGCCGCCCGAGAGCTCATGCGGATAGGCCTGGGCCTGGCGCTCGTCGAGGCCCACCCGCGACAGCAGCGCCATCGCGCGTGCCCGAGCCACCGCCCGCTCCGACGCGAGGCGATGCAACCGGATCGGCTCCATCACTTGCGCGATCACGCGTTGCAAGGGGTTCAGCGCGGTCAGCGGCTCCTGGAAGACCATCGCGACGCGACGGCCGCGCAGGCCGCACCAGTCGTCCTCGTCCAGCCCCAGCAGATCACGGCCCTCGAGCAAGACCTGGCCCTCGACCGTCGCCCCCTCGGGCAACAAGCCCATCACGGCCAGCGCGGTGAGCGTCTTGCCGCTGCCGGATTCGCCGATGAGGGCGAGGCTCTCGCCGCGGTCGACGTCGAAGTCCAGACCGCGCAGCGCGTGCAGGCTCGCGCCGCCGCGGCCGGGCAGACGCACGTGGAGATCGCGAACAGCCAGCAGCGGCGCGCCAGACGTCGAGGCGGTCGCCCGCGTCCGGTCCGCCGTGCCGATCGCGCCGGTGGGCTCGAGGGTCCCGGTCGCGGCCGTCATCTCGGTTGCTCCTTGGGATCGAGCCGGTCGCGCAGCCCGTCGCCGAGCAGGTTCAGGCCCAGCACCGCCAGCGTGATCGCCACGCCCGGCGCCAGGGCGAGCTGTGGCGCCTCGAGCATCAGCGTCTGCGCCTCGGCCAGCAAGCGGCCCCAGCTCGCCTGCGGCGGCTGCGTGCCCAGGCCCAGGTAGGACAGCCCGGCCTCGGCCAGGATGGCCAGCGCGAAGCTCGTCGTGCCTTGCACGATCAACAGCGGCATCAGCTGCGGCAGCACATGGCGCCAGGTGATCCCCGCGCGGCCCTGGCCCGCGACGCGCGCCGCCTGGACGAAATCGCGCGTCCACCAGCTCTTGGCGCTGCCGTTGACCAGGCGCGCGAAGGACGGGACGGCGTGCAAGCCGATGGCGACCATCGCGATCGTCATGCCGGGCCCCAGCGCCGCGGCCAGCAGGATCGCCAGCAGCAACGCGGGGAAGGCGTAACCGAGGTCGGCGGCGCGCAGCACCAGGCCCTCGACCCAGCCCTGGCGCGCGGCGGCCAGCAAACCCAGCGCGGTGCCGGCGATCAGCCCGATCCCGACGGCGACGATGCCCACCAGCCAGGCGCTGCGCGCGCCGGCCATCAGGCGGCTGAGCACGTCGCGCCCCAGTTGGTCGCAGCCCAGCCAGTGCGACGCATCGGCGGCGGCGAAGCGGCGCGCCATGTCGATCTGCTCGGGCGGCCAGGGCGTCCAGATCAGCGACAGCAGCGCCGTCGCCATCAGCAGCGCGGTGAGCACCGCGCCGAGGTGGAAGCCGGCGCGCCTCATGCCTGGGTCCGCGTGCGCAGACGCGGGTCGATCCAGCCGTGCAGCAGGTCCACGGCGAAGTTGATCAGCAGCACCAGCGCGGCCAGCAGCATCACGCCGTTGCGCACCACGATGAGGTCGCGGTTGGCGATGGCCTGCGCCATCAGACGGCCCAGGCCGGGCAGCGTGAAGACGTTCTCGATGACGATGGTGCCGGCCAGCAGGTTGGCGAACTGCAAGCCACCCAGCGTCAGCAGCGGGATCGCCGCATGACGCAGGCCGTGGCGCCACAGGGCGCCGCGGCGCGACAGCCCCTTGGCGCGGGCGCTGCGCATGAAGTCCTCGCGGGCGATGTCGAGCAGCGCGGAGCGCGCGATGCGGGCCAGGATCGCCGCCTGCACCAGCGCCAGCGCGACCGCCGGCAGCAGCAGCGCGCGCAGTCCGGGCCACCAGCCGCCGCCGAGCTCCGCGTCCCAGCCGGGGAAGCCGCCCGCGTCGACCCACTGCAGCTTCACCGCGAAGAGCAGCACCAGCAGCATGCCGAGCCAGAAGCTCGGCACGGCGAGCCCGAGCTGGGTCAGCCCCATGACCAGGTGGTCGCCGAGCCGCCCCTGCTGGCTCGCCGCCCACCAGCCCGCGGCGAGCGCGAGGGCGACGGTCAGGGTCATCGCGAGCAGCGCGAGTGGCAGCGTGAGGGCGAGGCGCTCGCGGATCAGGTCGACGACGGGCGCGCCATAGGCGTAGGACAGACCGAGGTCGCCGCGCGCGAGGCCGGCGAGCCAGTCGAGGTAGCGATGCCAGGCGGGCTGATCGAGGCCGAGCTGGGCGGCCAAGGCGGCGACGGCCTCGGGCGGGGCCTCGGGACCCATGATCAGTTGGGCGGCGTTGCCGGGCAGCCACTCCAGCGCGCCGAAGATCAGCGCCGAGGCGGCCAGCAGCGTCAGCCCCAGGACCGCCAGGCGCTTGAGGAGATAGGTCATGGCGGGCGGGATCATAGGCGTGGACGCCACGCCCGCCGCAAGAACACTGGAGTTTGCGATTGCTGTGCGCGCACCGTGGATCGAAGCTCTCGCGCTCATCGATGCCGACGCGACGCTTGCAAGCGCTCAGCCGGATCTCTACTCATTTGTGTGCTTTCGACCCGCTGGAGGCTCGATATGATTCGCGGCAATAGCTCCCCCACCTCTGTCCCCGGCGAAAGCGCGGATCGGCATGTGGGGGACTTCTTTTCCCCCATGGCTTCGGACGACTCGCCTCGTCCCCTGAAGCGCTTCACATCGATTCCCGAGCAGATCGAACTGCTGCGATCAAGAGGCCTTGCCATCAGCGACGAGCAGCACGCCCGCGCAGTGCTTCGACGAATCGGTTACTTTCGATTTTCCGGCTACGCCCACTCGCTCAAGTCGCGCGCGTCCCCGCTCGACGATTCGGAAACGTTTCGCCGTGACGCCTCTTTCGACACCATCGAGGGACTGATCCAGTTCGATGAGGCGCTACGCGCCGCGGTCCTCGGTGGACTCGAGGCGATCGAGCTCGCCATTCGTGCGGCCGTTTCTGCGCGCATCGGTCACCTCGACGTGGAGGCTCATCGCAACGAACGGCTGCTCGACCGCAAGTTCACCCTGATCGATCCCGCCAGCGGCGTATCCGCCTACGAAGCGTGGCGTCGTCGCTTCGACGAACTTTGCGCTCGATCCAAGGAAGACTTCATCGAGCATCATCGGCGCCGCTACGACGGCAGATTGCCCGTCTGGGCCGCCATGGAGGTGCTCGATTTCGGACTGCTGTCGCGGTTTGTCGCCGGGCTCCAAAGCCGGGACCGCGAGTCGATCGCCAAGAGCTTCAAGGTCGGACATGCCGGCGTCCTGTGCTCATGGCTCCACATGTTCAATGTCATCCGCAATCGCGCCGCGCATCACGCCCGTCTGTGGAACCGCACCACGACCAAGATTCCGCTCCTGCCATCGCGTGACCTTCACCCCAACCTGTCATTCCTCCACGACGACAAGCACGCGCGGACACGCCTCTTCGGCGCCCTCTGCTGCATGCAATGGATGCTCAAGGTGATCTCTCCGCAATCGGCATGGCATCGGCAATTGAAGGCGCTGATGGATTCCTTTCCCGCCGACGGCGGCCTCAGCCCGCGCTCTGCCGGCTTCCCGCGCGACTGGCAGTCCCTGCCGCTGTGGTGCGACTGATTTGCACTCCACTACCATACGGTGTCGCCATTTTTTACAGTCAAGGAATCACATTTATCGAATTGATTGAGAAATCAATGGCTTGGCGGGCTGGCGCGCAATATGCATGCCCGCGGGCACAGGGAGCCCATAAGCCACGTGCATCGCCCGGAGAGGGACCGATCATGAAGCCAAGCATCCGTTGGGTCGCGCTCGCCGCGGCCTTGACACTCGCCTCGCAGGCGCAAGCCGTGCCGGTCACGTTCACGGGACTGAACCAGACCTCCACCTTGTCCTTCGTCGCCACGCAGGACGGCGCCTCGCTCAACGCCTCCGTGCAATTCACCTTGACGAGCTGGACCGCGACCACGGCCACGTTCTCGACCATCGTCAGCAACATGTCCTCCGGGCCGGGCACCAACCGGCTGATGTCCTTCGGCATCGGCATGGTGACACCCATGCTCTCCGGCGCCTCGACCAACAACGCGTCCTGGAGCGCCGGCGTCAATCAGAACCTGCCGTCCTTCCAGACCGTCAGCCTGTGCATCTGGGACAGCAACAACTGCTCCGGCGGCAACATCAACAACGGCCTGGGCGAAGGGGCATCCGCCAGCTTCAACCTGATGCTGACGACCGGCGGCAACTTCATGACCAGCGGGATCCAGTTCTCTGATCCCTACGGCATCAAGTTCCAGGACGTCGGACGCAGCGGCCAGTCCTTCGAGTTCGCCGGCTGCATCCTGAACACCCAGGGCTGCGGCGGCGGTGGTGGGGGTGGTGGTGGCGGTGGTGCCGGCGGCGGCGGCGGCGACGTGCCGGAGCCCGACATCCTCGCGCTGATCGCAATCGGCGCACTGGCGGCCGGCCTGTCGCGGCGCTTCCTGGGCGCGCGGCGCGGCTGAGCGTCCTCGTCCCTCGACTCGGCGTCTCGCCACCGCGCACGCAAGGCCCGCTTCGGCGGGCCTTTCTCTTGGCCTGGCTTTTCTCTTGGCCTGACTTTGTCCTGGCCGGTGACGCCGTCCGTCGACCCGCGCCCCTCCGGCGAGCCCCGATGTCAAGGAATCCGACAGTCCCCAGGCGCCGACGGCCCGGCCGATCCATCGATCGCCGGGCTGTCGGCCGGGACGGACACCGTCCCGGGGGGAGCGGCGCGCGTGGGCGCTACTTGGTGACCTGCGAGGTCGTCGTCGTCGTGTTGCCGGCCGCGTCGCGCGCCACGGCCTGGATGGTGTGCGCCCCGCTCGAGGCCTTCTTCACGTTCCAGCTGTAGCTCAGGTTGGCCCCGCTGCCGGAGGCGACCTGCTGGCCGTCGATGTACAGGGTCTGCCGGATCCCCGACGCGCCGGCGTTGTCGCTGGCGGACGTGGAGACGGTCACCGTGTTGCCGCTGACCCGCGCGCCGTTCACCGGACTGTTGATCGTCAGCTGCGGCGGCGTCGAGTCGACGATCGTGGCGGATCCGGCATTGGACACGGACAAGGTCACCGCGCGGCTCGTGGCGGCATTGCCGGCCGCGTCGACCGCCGTGGCGGTCAGCGTCACGCTGCCGTTGCCCACGGTCGTCGAGTCCCAGCTGAAGCCGTACGGCGCCGCCGTGTCCGAGGCGACCTTGGTCCCGTTGACCGACAGGTCCACCCGCACCACGCCGACGTTGTCCGTCGCGCCCACGTCGATGGCCACCAGCCCGCTGACCAGCGCCCCGGCCAGCGGCGCGTTCAACGAGACCGTCGGCGCCTGGGTGTCGGGGGTGGCCGCCGCCAGCACGGCCTGCATCGCGGCCGCCGCGTTGACCCGGCCGTAGCCGTACTTGGGATCGCGGCCCGCCGCGCCCAGATCGACCGAGGTGCCGTAGAGCAGGCTCTCGATCGTGGTGTTGGGCAGCGCCGGCCGAGCCGACATCAGCATCGCCACGGTCCCCGCCACCACCGGGCTGGCCAGCGACGTGCCCCACCAGGCGCCGTAGCCGCCGCCGCGCGTGGTGGTCCAGATGTTCAGGCCCGGCGCGGAGATCGCCACGAAGCTGCCGTAGCTGGACCAGCTGGTGATCGTGTCCGTGTCGTCGACCGCGGAGACCGGGATCATCGTCGTCGTCGGCGTGATGCCCTCGTCGATGCCGTTGTTGCCGGCCGCGACCACCACCAGCCCGCCCTTGCTGCGCATGTAGCTGGCGGCGCTCTGCACCGTCGCGCTGCCGGCCACGCCGCTGTAGCTAATGTTGGCCACCTTCGCGCCCTGGTCGGCCGCCCAGGTCAGCCCCTGCGCGACCGTGCTCCAGTAGGCATAGGCATTGGGATCGGCGATGCGCACCGGCATCAGCTGCGCCTGGCCCGCCACGCCCGCGACGCCGGTGGCGTTGTTGGTCGAGGCCGCCGCCGCGCCCGCCACCGCCGTGCCGTGGCCGTTCACGTCGCTCGTGTCCGAGTTGCCGTCGTAGAAATTCCAGCCCGGGACCATGCGCCCCACGAGGTCCGGGTGCGTGCCGTCGATGCCGGTGTCCAGGATGGCGACGCGGACGCCGCTGCCCTGCGCGCTGTCCCAGGCCGCGGGCGCGCCGATGCGGTTGATGTGCCACTCGCTGCCCAGATAGGGGTCGTTGGGCGTGAGCGCCGGCGCGACGCGCATGTCGAGCTCGGCCGACTTGAGCTGCGGATGGTGGGCCAGCAGCATCGCGATGGCGGTCTCGGACGCGTTGGCCGGCAGGTCCACCACGGCCAGCTGGGAGCGTCCGATGCGCCGCGCCTTGCCGCCGCCATGCGAGGACAGGATCTTGGCCAGATCCTTGTCGGACAGCCCCGCGCGCGTCTGCACCAGCAGCCGCTGCCGCGCCCAGCCGTTGGCGGGCGCGCCGGCGGCCGGCGGCGGCAGCAGCAGCTCCTGTTGCGGCCCGCCCGGCCGCACCCGCAGCGCCTGCGCGAGCGCGTCCAGCGCGTCCGGCTTGTGCCGCGTCAAGCGGGCCATCACATGGCTGTCGACCGTCACCGCGACACAGGCGTCGCCCTCGCAATAGACCAGCGCGCGCACGCGGATGTCGGACTTCCAGGCCGACAGGTCGAGCCGGTCGCAGAGCTGGCCCTGGGTCAGCGCATGGCGGATCTCGCCGTCATAGCGGTACTGCCCGACAACCCCGGAGGATCCGAGCGTCACGACGTCGTCCACGCGCAGCCGGGCGATCCGCTCGGACAGCGCCATGCGGACCTCGGGGCTCAGGTCGGTGTAGCGATCGAGGCCGGTGACGGGCGCCAGGTCGGACTGCAGCTGCGTGGGCCTGGCCGGCGCGCACAAGGCGGCGGCGGCCGAAGCAGGTGCGGTGGGCGCGGGATGGGCACTGGCCGCGGCGGCCAGCACGAGCGAGGCAAGAACGGGCATGGCTAGCTCCTCCTCGAGCCGCGCGGCTGCCGCGCGTCGCTCGCGGGTCGTCGAGAACCCTCCCTGTTTCTTGCCGGCGCGTCTATGTTCGCCAGCGAACACAAGCGAGCAAACCTCGGGCCACATCGGCAACTCCCGGTGGCGATTGACGTTTTCGGGGACAGGCCAGGACGTTCGCGGCGAAGTGTCAAATCCGCCGACAGCCCCGATGCCCAGCGGGTTCGCGCGCCCTCACGGGCGACTGACGCGGCCGCCACGGGATCGACACGGGAGGCCCGTCAATGCGACCGCGCGACCAGCTTCAACCGGCGGTGCACCGCCCGCGCCTTCGGCACCCAGCCCAGGCGCGCCCAGCGGCGCCACATCAGCAGGCCGCGGATCCACTCGTCGGCCGCGTAGGCGATCCACAACCCCACCAGGCCGAGTCCGAGCACTTCGCCCAGCAGCCAGCTGCCGCCGGCCAGCACCAGCAGCATCGATCCCGCGCCCACCATCACCGGGTACCTGGCGTCGCCCGCCGCGCGCAGCGCGTTGATGACGACGAGGTTGAAGGTGCGGCCCGGCTCCAGGACCACCGTGATCCACATCAGCACGACGGCGCTGGCGAGGATGCGCGCGTCGTGCGTGAACATCGTCAGCAGCCAGGGCGAGGCGGCCGCCGCCAGCGCCGCCACCGCGACGCTGATCGCCAGGCCCCGTGCCAGCGCGCGGCGCACGAGCCGGTGCGCCTCGTGCAACTGGCCGGCACCGATCAGGTGGCCGACGACGATCTCCGCCGCGAAGCCGGTCGCCAGGCCGGGCAGCAGCACGAAGTACATCAGCTGGGAGGCATAGCTGTGCGCCGCCAGCGCCGACGCGCCCAGGTGGCCCGCGATGGCGACGCTGACCATGTAGGCCAGCCGGTAGGCGATGTTCTCGGCCGCGCCCGGCAGCCCGATGTGCAGCACCGCCGCCAGCTCCGCGCGCGGCAGGCGCCACCAGTCCGAGGCCCGCGGGCGCAGGCCCAGCCGTTCGCGCCACAGCCAGACGTGCAGGCCCAGGCCGAAGGCGCGGCTGATCGCCAGCGCCACCGCGAAGCCCGGCAGGCCCAGCAGCGGCATCAGCAGCGTGGACAGCAGCAGCTGCGCGATCTGCATCGCCACCAGCACCATCAGCGTGTCGCGGCTGCGCAGGTGGGCGCGCATGACGCTGGCCATCGAGGCATTCCAGGCGTCCAGCATCATGGCCGGCGCCAGCGCCATCAGGAAGGGCTGCGACAGCGGCAGCACCTCGGCCGGCGCGTTCATGAGGCGCAGCAGCGGCCCCGCGAAGAGCAAGGCCATCAGCGCGGTGAAGCCGCCCAGCCAGCTGCTGGCGCCCAGCGCGGCGCGGGCGGTGGCGTCGGCCACCGCGCGGCGGCCGCCGCCCAGGGCCTGCGTGATCACCACGCTGATGCCGGCGCCGATGATGCGGAAGAGGATGAAGAGCGTCGCCGCCAGCTGGTTGGCCAGCGCGAAGGCGGCGCCGGCGGGGTCGGAGATCCGCGCCGCCATCATGGTCCCGATCACGCCGACGGCGATGCCCAGGCACAGCTCCAGGAACAGCGGCCAGGCCAGCGAGAACAGTCGCGGCGCGGGGGGCGCGGCGGCGGCGGGAGCGGATGGGGACGAGAGCGACGCGGACGACATGGCGGCGGATTCTCACGTGGCGATTCCGCGGCGGACCGCGTAACCGCGATGAAACCGCGATGACAACGAGATCACGGGGCGAAGGGCCGGCGATATGTCGCGCCGGCGCCACCGCGCGCGGCGATTCAGCGATTCAGCGATTCAGCGATCCAGCGATCCAGCGATCCAGCGATCAGGAGATCGAGCGTCGCGGGTCAGGCGGCGGGTGCCGGCGGCGTGGGCGACGCGACCGGCGCGGTCACCGGGCAGAAGGGCTGCCCGCCGGCCAGGAAGGTCTGGCGCTCCTCGTCGGTCGCGCGACGCAGCCAGACGAGCTCGGCGCGCGCGCCATAGAGCTCGTCGAGCTCCTCCAGGAGCATGGTGCGGACCGGCGCCTCCGCCGAGGGCGGCAGCGCGCGGACCCACTGGCGGTCGCGCCCGTCCAGGCGGTATCCCACCACCCAGATGATGCATGTGTCGATGAACGCGGCCATCCGCGCAGAGTAGTCGAGCGCCCGCCCGAAGGCGATGGGCGATCCACGCCCGGATGCGCCTTATTCATCGAATCACCGGCGGGCGTTTCGTGCCCGTCGACGAGTCGTGACGGAAGTCCGCCCGCCTTCACGCGCTCGTGATGGGCGCGGGCTCCGGGCTCGGCGGGGGCGGCTCAGCTTGGCTCAGGCCCAGGCCCAGGCCCAGGCCGGGGCCGGGGCTGAGGCTGAGGCTGAGGCTGAGGCTGAGGCTGAGGCTGAGGCTGAGGCTGAGGCTGAGGCTGAGGCTGAGGCTGGGGCTGGGGCTGGG